>CAVOVG010000028.1:0-167385 GCA_963699795.1 uncultured Thermoleophilia bacterium | reverse complement strand
GGGCCGTGCTGGGATCGAACCAGCGACCTTGGGATTAAAAGTCCCCTGCTCTACCAACTGAGCTAACGGCCCCAGGGGAGGAGTGTAGGCAACGCTGCGACTGGCTCTACTCCTCGAGGTCGGTGCGCAGGAGCTCGTGGAAATGGGCGAGTCCGGCCTCGCGTGCCGGATGGAGCAGCCCGCGCTCGATCGTTCCCGATGCGAAGCCCGTCTGTACCGATTCGCAGAGCGGCACGTCTTCGGCGATCACTGACTCGAACCAGTCGATCCATTCGGTCGAAGCGGGGGCCTCAACCGCCGGATCGAACCAGTAGTCGAGCGCGACCGAGGTCTGACCAGGCCCGAGAGGAGAGAGCGACCTCGCGACGATCGCCCCGCCGTCGCCGTAGGCCGACACGAGCGTGTTGGGATAGAGGAAGGCGAAAGAGAACCGCGCGTCGTCGAGTCGTTGCGTCTGGAGCCCTCCGTGGAGCTCGACGACGTAGTCGTCCCCGCCGAAACCCGGCAGCGTCGTCGCGTGGACGAGCGGGCAGTGATAGCACTCGATGAAGTTCTCGACGACCGCCTTCCAGTTGGCATTGACGACGTGCTCGATGCGCCGTCTCCGCTCCAGTTCCTCGACGTCGATCCCCGCGATGCCCTGGACGAGCTCCAGGAACGGGGCGAGCTGCGGTCTCAGTGGCTCAGCGTCGGGGTCAGAGCACGCGAAGAGCAGCGGCCCGACGGTCGCGACCGACAGTCGTGGCAGCCGCGTTCCCTCGGGAGCCTCCATGCCCGGCGCACGATGAAGTGCCCCGTCGAGGCGATACGTCCAGCCGTGGTAGGGGCACTGGAGCGTCGCGCGCTTGCCGCACCCCTCTGCGACGACTGCACCCCGGTGACGGCAGATGTTCGCGAGCGCGCGGAGTTCACCCTCCGCGTCGCGGGTGATGACGATCGGGACGTTGCCGAGCTGCGCCGACATGAACGTTCCCGGTTCCGAGACAGCCGTCGCGTCGCCGACGTATGACCACCCAGGAGCAAGAACGGATTTCTCCTCCCGGGATAGCGCCTCGGGGTCGACGTACCAGGAGATCGGGATCGTGGGAACCGCTGCGGAGCTCACGAGATCAACTCTGCAACAAGCGCACGTGGGAGTGCATCGCCCGCCGACGCTGTGAGGGGGTCGCTGCTCATGCGACGAGACCCGGGCATCCGAGGAGTGTGGCGAGAGTGCACAGGAGGCATACCGTACTTCTTTACGAAAGACCTTCCCGCGACAGCCCATGAACGGCGCCCGGGCAACCAGGCACAATGGGGGCATGGCGACAGTGGAGAAGCCCCGCCTGCGGGGCATGTTTCACCTCTGGGCATTCTTCGTGGCGATCGCAGCGGGCCTCGTGCTGGTCGTTCTCGCCGACGGCGCATTGCCGCGGTTCGCTGCCTGGGTGTACGGAATGGCCCTCGTCGCGATGTTCGGGGCGAGCGCGCTCTACCACCGCTATCCCTTCAAGTCCGCCGCGCGGCGGGTGTGGGCACGGCGACTCGACCACTCGACGATCTTCCTCTTCATCGCCGGCACCTACACGCCGTTCGCGCTGCTCGCCTTCGAGGGAGCGATCAGCTGGATCGTGCTCGGCACGGTGTGGTTCGGCGCGGCGCTCGGGCTCGTTCTCAACTTCGTCTGGCTCGACGCGCCGAAGTGGGTGTCGGTGCTCGCCTACTTCGCCGTCGGCTGGGTCGGCGTGATCACCATTCCCCAGATGCTCTCGGGTGTCGGACTGCCCGGTTCGGTCCTCGTGATGATCGGCGGCGTGCTCTACACCCTTGGCGCGATCGTGTACGCCACACACCGGCCGAACCCGTTTCCAGCCACCTTTGGGTTCCACGAGATCTTCCACGTGCTCGTCGTCGCGGCGGCGTCCGTCCAGTTCGTCGCCGTCTCGCTCGTCGTGCTGTAACGCCTGGCCCCCTGCGCGGACGGTACGGTCATGAGCATGGATAAGACACAGCTGTCCGACGCCGAGTGGCGTGCCCGTCTCACCCCGGAGCAATATGCAGTCCTGCGCCAGAAGGGAACCGAGAGGGCTTTCACCGGCGCGTACAACGATGAGAAGACCCCCGGCATGTATCGCTGCGCCGGGTGCGGAACCGAGCTGTTCCGCTCGGACGCGAAGTTCGACTCGGGTTCCGGCTGGCCGAGCTTCGTCGAGCCGGCATCGCTCGAGAGCGTCGACACCCATGTCGACACGAGCCACGGGATGATCCGAACCGAGGTCACGTGCGCCGCCTGCGGCGGCCACCTCGGCCACGTCTTCCCGGACGGTCCGGGCCCGACCGGCGAGCGCTACTGCATCAATTCCTGCGCGCTCGAGCTCGAGCCGCAGTCGTAGCGACCCGCACCGGCTCGGCCATTCGGGACGATCGAGGGAGTCGACGGAGGTAGGGCATGCGAACGGGCGCCGGCGGGCCGAGCTTGAGCGTGGCGGCTCGGCCCGTCTCCCGGCCGCCGCCCCGATGCGCGTTCTTCAGTCCCGCTTCGTTGCCCCCGAGGACGTAGAAGATCCAGCGCTCGAAGCCCTCCGCCGCCAGCCTGTTCTTCAGCTCTCTCGAGAGCGTCAGAGCGACGCGCCGCCCGCGCATCTCAGGTGCCACGAAGGCGTCGCACACGTAGACCGCGTCCTCCGGGACAACGAGCGTTCGGCCGAGCTCGGGGAGGGGCACACCCTGGAGGTGCACCCGGTAAGCGCCCACGACGGCGCTCCCGAAAACGGGCGACGAAGCAACGTTGACCCTGATCGAGGCGGTCTTCGAGTGTCGCCCGCGGAAGCTCCGGCCGAAGCACCGCCAGCGCATCGACCTCCTCCCGCCCGAGGAAGTCGAACGTGAGCGGGATGTCGAGCGGAGCCGGGATCGAAAGTGGGTTCAGAGAGGTCTCGAAGAACGTGATGCGGTGATAGCCGAGCACGGGAAGCGCGTTCGTCACAACCGCACGGACACCCCCGCTTCGGAACACCTCCCGCGCCTGAACGAGCCGTCGTCCAGCGGCACCGAGCGTCGACACCACTCGCGCGGTCGGGCGGTCCATGAGGCCAAGGTATCCGGTCGGTCTCATCCCGGAACGGGCCAGACCGAGTTCTGATGCGACACGCTCTGATTCCGCCACCCAGCCTTCGGAACTCCTCCAGTCTCTCATCGTCCGAAGCGACCCATCCCAAACGGGTCACGGATCGCTCCGAGCTTCTCACGTTTACCCCGTCCATGAATGGTGGGGTCTGCCCCGCTCGCCCTGGCTGTCGGCTGGATCGGCCCGAGTTGCGCGGGGGGCTGCTGCGCGGCGGCAGCTTCTAATGTTCTGCCGCTCGAGTGCCGATCCATCTGTCATGAAGGGTTCGGCTCGTTGAGTGGGTTTGCCTTGGGTGACGCCCTTGACGGCGGAAGGGCGTTCTCGACCTCCGAACTCATAGACCACTTTCGGGCAAAGACGGGAGAACCGCTTGTCCGCTCGCATCTGAGCGACGGCATCTTTGACCAGTTGGAGCCCTCGGAAGCCTCCCTCTCCGCCGAGTATGGGACCTTCACGATCCTCGTCGTCAAGAGCGGCGAGGCGTCGTATCCCGAGATTCTCCTTGGCGGCGAAGATGGAGAAGTTCTCCAGCTCGATTCGAGGGGGATCAACTGGCGGGACGTCGGAGACGGGCTCTCTCAGGCGGCGCGCCGATACGGCAAGAACATCTTCCTCCTCTGGTACGGGTGGAAAGGAATCGGCCGGACCGACGAAACCTGGGATCGGCTCGACAGGATCCTCACCGACCTCGTCGGGTCAGTAGGAGGGAACCCCTCTGGTCGCCTTCTTCGGTCGCCGGGGGAGAAGACGAAGGTGCAGGAACGGCGAGACTCTGGAGGATCCGCTGCGGTGGCCGCCCTTGTTGAGGACCAACCATCGGATGATGTGACATCCGATGCCGCGACGGCCGACACGCCCGTTCCAGGAGAGGCGCAGCGGCTGGAGCGGATTCTCGCCGAGTTGGATGCGCTTGTCGGTCTCGCGCCCGTCAAGGAACGGGTGCGGGCGTTGATCGCCTTCCTGCGCGTGCAGCAACAACGGCGGGCAGATGGTCTGAGGACTCCCAATCTGAACCATCACCTCGTCTTCCATGGCCCGCCGGGTACCGGCAAGACGACCGTGGCCCGGCTGATCGGCGAGATCTTTGCTGCGCTTGGTCTCCTCGCTCACGGCCGTCTCGTGGAGGCGGCACGCCAAGACCTCGTCGGGGGATACATCGGCCAGACGGCGATCAAGACGAACGCCGTGATCGACGGTGCCATCGGTGGCGTCCTCTTCATCGACGAGGCCTACTCGCTCGACGGAACCAGCGGCCAGGATTTCGGTCGCGAGGCGATCGAAACGCTTCTCGTCCGGATGGAGAACGATCGAGACCGGTTTGTCGTCATCGCTGCGGGATATCCCGCCGAGATGGACGGATTTCTTGCGAGCAACCCTGGTCTGGCGAGCCGTTTCTCGCGCACGATCGAGTTCCCGAGTTTCACGCCATCCGAGCTGATGCAGGTCTTCGTCGCGATGGTGGCTGACAGTGATTACACGCTCACCCCCGAGGCGTCAGAAGCAACGCAGGGCCTCCTGGAGCGGCTATGGAAGGCACGGGACTCGAGCTTCGGGAACGCACGCCTCGTCCGGAACCTGGTCGAAGAAAGCATCCAGCGTCAGTCAGTCAGACTGAACGCGAGCGTCTTGAGCGAACTGACGTCGGCACAGCTTTCATCGCTCGAGCCAACGGACATCCCGACCGAGACCTCATGAGCAGTGACACCGAGGCAATCGAGCGTGACCCCGCATAGGGTCACGCTTTGCGCTGATTGGCGGTGACGGGCTCTCCGGATGTCTCCTTTAGCATGAGCTTGTCCGGCTCCCGACTTGCATAGTCGGAGGTCGCGCGCAAACCCGCATAAACGAAGGGCTCGCCAGATGGGGTCGGTTATGGTCAGGTGCCAGACGATGCAGGATCATCACTTGATGGGCGGTGACGGGCTCGAACCGCCGACCCCCTCGGTGTAAACGAGGTGCTCTACCAACTGAGCTAACCGCCCTGGGCTGTCAAGGATAGGTGCTGCGCACCCCGGAGCGGCGGGCGCCTCGCGAGAGAAACCCTCGGACGAGGGAGTTTCAAACGGGTTGCCATGTGCGATAAACGTCGTGTTGCCCGCGATCGATACTCATCCCGGCTCGAAGCTCTTCCGGAATGACCGGCGGTTGATCTGCGGCAAGGTGCGGTCTGCGGCGTCTGCGGCGTTCGGTGTCGATAGACATCGCCTCCGGCACGGACCCGCCGATGCGCGCTGAGCGCAAGCCACAGTCCGATGGCCTGCGCGAGTCGCTCGACGCGCTCACGGAGCGGGTCGACACGCTTTCCGCCATGGTGCGCGAGACGACCGGCGGGATGGCGGCGAGCCGTGGTCAGGTCTCCGCGCTCGATCGGCGTCTGCAGGAACTGAGCGGTCAGGGGGCCGATCGGACAGCCGCCGACCTCACTGCCCTGCGCGGGGAGCTCGAAGCACTTCGAGGATTCATTGCCGACCGTCCCAACCGGCCGGGACAGGTCGTCGAGGCCGCCTCCGACCCTCTGCGCGAAACGATCGCGGAGCTCGCCGTTCGAATCGACACGCTGGGCGAGGTCGTTCGCTCGACTTCGGGTCGTATGGTCGGCGAGCAGAACCGGACGTCGGAGCTCGCCCAGGCACTCGCGGAACAGGACGCACGCGCCGAGGCGAGATTCATCGAGATCCAACAGCGGCTCGAGTCGGTATCGGAGCAGGCCGCGAAGGCCCTCGCAGCACCCGCTCCGGTTCCGCCGGACGTCGCCCTCGAGCAGCGAGTCAACGAGAAGGTCGGCGTCCTCGTCGACCGGGTCAACTTCATTGCCGAAACCGCGTCCGCCACGGCGGGGAAGGTGGCGGCGACGGACGGCGAGCTGTCGACCCTCCAGAAGCGTAACGCCGAGGCGCTTACGGATCTCGAGCGGCGCAGCGAAGAGACGCTCGCTCGCACCGAGGGCGCCCTGCGTTCCATGCGTGGAGACCTCGATATCTTCAAGACGAAGCTCGAGGTCGACCCGATGCTGTCCGAGCGGATGGACAGTCTCCTCAACTCGGTCGAGGCGCTCGGATCGCGAGTCGGGACGCTGTCCGGGATCGTCAGCCAGACTGCCGGTCGTGTTGCCGGCCGCGAGACCGAGATCGCCGGCCTCGACGGCAGGATCGACGAGGTCAGTCTCCGGATCGAGGGCGTAGCGAATCAGCTCCGTACGGAGATCGACGCTCTCGCGGCGGCGAAACCGACGGACGCGTCGACAGGAGCCGAAGCCGACACCCGGACCGAGGCTCTCGCTTCGCAGCTCGGCCTGCTGGAGCAGACCCTCGCCGAAACGGCGGGCGCGACCGAGCAACTCGGGCACGATCTTCGCGATGAGATCACATCTCTTGCCGCTGCGGTCGCGCAGGAGCACAACGAGGTTGTCGAAGCGACCAGGGCCCTCGAGGCACGAGGTGCCGCCCTCGAATCACGGATGGACTCTCTGACAGCATTTGCGGCGTCGTCTGCGGCAAAGGGGTCTGGCGAGGTCGAGGCTCTCGCCGCCGAGGTTGCCCGACGGCATACCGAGGTGCTCGAGATCACGGCCGAGTGGGAGGCGCGTCGCGCAGACCTCGAGCAACGGATGGACGATCTGGCGGCGTTTGCTGCGTCGACCGCCGAGCGGGGCGCCGACGAGATGAGCCGCGCTCTTACGACGCTCGCGGCCCGGCTCGAGCTTCTCGAGCACGACAGGCGGGCGGTTGCCAGCGATGCGACGTACGTCGAGTCCACGTGGGCCGAGGAGAGGGCAGCACTCGAGATCAGGCTTGACGAGATCGCGGCCTCGATCACCGCGGATCGCGCGCCTGCACCGGACGTCGGGCGCCTCGTCGACGAACTGGCCGGGTCGTCTCGCTCGCATGGAAGGCGAGCGCGAGGCGGTCGCCGATCTCGCGGCTCTTGCAGAGACGTGGACGAGCGAGCTCGCATCCCTGGAGGCGCGAGTCGACGAAGGGCTCGCCACGCTGGGCGAGCCGGAGTCGTCGGCCGGGTCGGGCGTCGCCGCACCGATCGACGCCGAGCTCTTCGACAACGTCGACGAGCTGACACATCGGATCCGGCAGATCGAGACGGACAGAGACGCCGTTCGTGGCGAACTTGCGAGGACGGCGACGTCGTGGGCGACGGAGCGTGCCGGACTCCAGGAGCGTGTCTCCGAGCTGGCCGCGCTGATCATGACGGGGCCGATCCACGTGGTTTCCGAGGGCGAGACCGGCGGCCCGCCCGAGCAGACGCCGCAGGAGCTCGAGAGGCTCCGGATCGGTGTCGAGGGTCTTCGCATGCGACTCGCTTATCACGAGAAGACGGTGTCGGATCTGGCGGGTTCGAAGGGAGTCGTGCAGCGGCTCGACGAGCTGAGCGCGCGCCTCGACCAGCTCTCGGCGATCGTGATGGCCCAGCAGTCTGGTGACCTGCCGCCGGCGGTCGAGGGCCAGCTGGTGGCCGTCGCTCCGCTCGCCCAGACATCGGGGATTCTGAGTCGTCTCGACGAGGCCGATCGCCTGCGGGCCCAGGGCAGGGAGAAGATGCTCGAGCAGATGGAGAAGATCGCAACGCGTATGGACTGGCGGTTGCAGCGCCTCGAGGCTGCGGGCGTGCCCGTCGGATCGGGCGTCGAAGCGGACTGAGATACCGTCTCGGCGAGCGGCGCGTCAGCCGCGTGACGGCCGTGTCCAGGTGGGCGTCAGTGCGCCCGTCGAACGAAGGTCGAGAGCTCTCTCCACGGCGTGGCCGACCGAGAGGAGCGTCGCCTCGGAGTGGGCCGGGCCGATCAGGACGAGCCCGACGGGGAGCCCGCCGACGAGGCCCATCGGGACGCAGAGGACGGGCCAGCCGGCGATTGACGGCGCGGCGCTCGCATTCCCGCCGCCGATCGATGTGTCACCGTTGACGAGGTCGCTCTTCCACGCGGGGGCGTACGCCGGTGCGATGAGAAGGTCGGGCGCGTCCGCGCCCTCGAAAGCCGGCTCGAGACAACCGTGCAGGACCTCGTCGAGATTGCGGGCACGCGCCTCGCTGTATTCCGTCGTGGCGCGTCCTCCGGCTTCGAGTGCCTGCTCGAAGAGCTCCTGGCCGAAGTGCGCGAGCTCCACCGCGGCGCGCTCGCGATTGAACTCCACGACGTCGGACAGCGAGGTGGGGCCGGCTCCCGGCCTCATCGCCAGGTAGGCGTCGAGGTCGGTCTTCAGCTCGGCGAGCAGGACGACGAGCTCGTCGGGCCCGATCGTCTCGAGGGGCGGCACCGCGGTGGTGGTCACCGTCGTGCCCTTTCCTCGAAGGAGCTCGAGCGTGGCGGCAAACAGCGCGTCGGTCGCGGCGTGGCCACTCAGCCACGAATCGACCACTCCGAGCTTGACGTCGGTGAGGGAGGTCGTTCCGCAGGCCTCGCCGTAGTGCGAGGTGCCCGCTAGCGCATCGAGCAGGAGTGCCGCGTCGCGAACCGATCGACTCATCGGCCCCGGCGCATCCTGGCTGCCGCTGATGGGCACGATTCCCCTGGTCGGAAGAAGGCCGACCGTGGGCTTGAGGCCAACGCAGCCGTTGAGAGAGCTCGGGCACGTGATCGACCCGTCCGTCTCGGTTCCGATCGCAAGAGGGGTCAGGCCCCCCGCGACCGCGGCTCCCGACCCGGACGACGAGCCTCCCGCGCTCCGGTCGAGGGCCCAGGGGTTGCCCGTCAGGCCGCCCACTGCCGACCAGCCGCTCGTCGAGCGCGACGATCGGATGTTGGCCCACTCGGACAGGTTCGTTGCGCCCAGGACGACGAGCCCTGCCTCGCGCAGTCGGGCGACGAGCGGGGCATCTCGCGTCACCGGTCGGTCGGCGAGCGCGAGCGAGCCCGCAGAGCCGGGAAGTCCCGTTGCTTCGATGTTGTCCTTGATCAGCACAGGGATGCCGTGAAGCGGCCCGCGTACGTGTCCGGAAGCCCGCTCGGCGTCGAGGCGCGCCGCCGCCTCGAGAGCGTCGGGTGCGAGCGCGAGAACGGCCCGCAGGTGTGTCTCGCCCGGACCGTCGAGAGCTGCGACCCGCTCGAGGAGCGTGCACGTGACTTCGACCGACGTGGTGCGTCCTGCGGCGAGATCGGCGGCGATCTCCGCCGCCGTCGCAGTTGCGAGATGGCTCGAGCTGGGGTGCGGATCGCCGATGCTCACGGGGGCACTCTCGCAAATCGGACGGGTTGCGGCACGGTCGTCCGCGTCAACCGTCGCAGTCAACCCCGTTCGGGGGATGAGTCAACTCCGAAAGGGTGAGCGCGCCGCGCCGGGCATCGGTGCACGATGTAGCTACCTCGACGGAACGCGACGGTGCGGCGGACGCGGAGGTCGAGAGATACCGGTTCATCTCTGGTGAGCCAATGCGAAAGGGGGCCTCGGCGGTGGCCCCCTTTTCGTTTCCTGCGGCGCGGGGAGACCGATGAGTTTCTTGCGCCGGAGCGGGTCGTTCATCCTTATCCGCGTGCCTCGAGAGGCGTTCGGAGGGCCTGCTCGCGACGGGGCGTGACGGGATTTGCGGGATATCCTCCGACTCTTCCCCGCATTTGGCCTCCCCGACGAACTGGAGCCCTAGATGGCCTACGACGAGAAGCTGGCGAACCGCGTCCGGAATATCCTCGACGTCGAGGACGGCGTAACCGAGCGGAAGATGTTCGGAGGGCTCGCCTTCATGGTGCACGGCCACATGGCTTGCGGCATCGTCGGCGACGACCTGATGCTGCGGCTCGGAGCGGAGGGAGCGGAAAGCGCCCTCGACCGCCCGCACGTCCGACCGATGGACTTCACCGGCAGGCCAATGACGGGGATGGTGTACGTCGACGCGGCAGGACTCCGCGGAGTCGCATTGCGGCGCTGGGTCGAGCGGGCGATCGCGTTCGTCTGCACGCTGCCTCCCAAGAACTGACAGAGGAATGCCCCCAACGGGATTCGAACCCGTGCTGCCACCTTGAAAGGGTGGTGACCTAGGCCGCTAGTCGATGGGGGCGGCGGCTCGGATCGTACCTGTGTAAGCCGTTCCCAACCCTGTGGGTGCCCGAGGGATCCCCGCTCGCCCGCGTGCTGGGTATCAGCGGTGCTGACTGCCAGCCTGGATGCGGCGGCGTCCGTGTGCACGAACGTAGTCGCCGACACCAAGCTCAGCGAGCAGGTCCGTCGAGGTGGACGCCGAGATCGACGGGATCTACGGTGCCACGCGGATCCACGCCGGGTACGGCTCGCCGAGCGCATCCTCGTCGGCGCGCCAATCGAGGATCGGTGGGCGCCGCATCGACTTGCTGCCCAGGCGCCGCGTCAGCACAACCGAGATCGCCGTTCGGGACTCGGCGATTTCGGTGAGGAGGCGCAGGCCCGTGTCCCGGAGAGCGTCGTTGTTCCGGCGCTCTGGGGGGCTGTCGTGAGGAGGCTGTAGGTGGCGAGGACGTGGTTGCCGTTCATGTCGCCGGCGTCGATGTCGATCGTGTACTTGTTGCGCGGGGCCGGTGTGAATCTCGCAACGAAGCTGACGGACTGGTTGATCTGGAGCCGTGGCGCAGGTTGGCCGACCGCGATCATTCTCGTGCCCTGATAGACGCGATAGGTGACGCCGATGGTCGAGCCGGCAGGAGAGACGAATGCGAGCTGTGGCAGGGGCAGCTTGATCGTAGGTTTGACGCCCGGCCTGATCGACACAGTTTGCCCACCCATCGACTGGGCCAGCGAGCGGAAGGCCGAGTAGGACGGCTTCTTGCGACCCGAGGGGGTAGTCAGGCCGCTCTGCCAGAGGCCGCGCTTGGAGTCGCGGAAGATGAACCAGATGAACATCTGCACGCGCTGGTCGGCTCTGAGCTGGTTCATGACCAGCGAGAGGTACCGGGCCTGTTGGGCTTCGGTGACCCCGAATCGATCGCCGGGCTTCGTCTGGTAGCCGTACTCGGTGATCCAGACAGGGATGTCCCTGCGCTTGAACCATCGGTCGAGCGACTTCTCGAACCGCGGCAACTGCGACAGGGTGACGTTCGGCCAGCGAACCCGTTCCGTCGGTGGGGCGTCCGGGCGGGTCGGATATGGGTGTGTTGCGTAGGCGTCGAATGACAGGTTGGACTCGCTGGCAAGGAGGCGCGCGAAGGTGCCGGGCGCCACCGAGTCTGCTGCGGCGCCTCTGGCGGGTCGATCGCGTCCCTGATTCGACGTCTCGCCGATTGCGACGAGCGCCTTGGGGTTTCCCGCCTTGATACCCGCGTGCCCGGCCCGGTACAGCGTGGCGTAGGTTCGTGGGCTGGCGATCGTGCCGTTCCGGTCGAACTGCGGCGCCAGGAAGATCTCCAGGTTGGGCTCGTTCCAGATCGAGTAGCGGCCGACGTGAGGGTAGCCGGCGTGCCGGCCCGAGTAGCGGTCGGCGATCGCCCGCCCGAAGTCCGCCATGTCGCTCGCGCGCGTCGGCGCCACGTTGGGACCGTCGCCGCCGTTTGCCCACTGTGGGGTGCCCCAGATCGTGATCATCACCTGGAGCCCGCGCTTCTGAGCGTTCCGCACGAGATCGTCGAGGTTCCCGAACATGTAGGCCGGATCGAACGAGTCCGTCGCCTTCCGTGGTCGGGCTGGGGCGATTGCGCGCCAGTTCGCGATCGTGCGGATCATCGACGCTTGAGCGGCGCTCGCCCTGTCGAGATCGGCTGCTGCGCCGGCACTCCAGCGGAATGTCGCATCGTCGTGGAACCCGACCGGCATTCGCGGGGCGGCCGAGGCGGGGGACGACGAGATGAGGCCGAGCAAGACGAGTGTCAGACCGGCCAGGGCAGCCCAGCGGCGCGACGGCAGCGGCTGCACGGCAGACGGTTCGACGGGCTGACCGGCGCGCGCGCCACGGCGGCCCTGGCGTCCAATATTCGTTCGATGACAGGCGTGTTCCTTGGATCTGTCCACCCGACTGGGTTCGTGGACGGTGGGCATGCTCCTGCACGCGTCACAGGCTGTCGAAGTTGTCGTCGATCGACTCGATCTTCCAGGTTGCCCCTGGGTGTGCCCTCGTCCCTTAGGACGCGATGTTCAGGGCACTCGTCGACCCGACGCGCCACCGCCTTCCGACGAGCACGTTTCCCCGATGCGTGACCGCTCGTACCCATCGACCAGCGACTCGCAGCCGGGCACGATCCGGGGCGCGGTGCGGACGACGAACGGTACAGGGGCGCTCCTCGGGCGAGCCGCCGGAGCCAACGGGGCTATCTTTCGGGTTGATGAGCGCGGACGCGCCAGGGCCTGAGCCGGTACGGCCGAGGCTCGACTTCGGGATCGTCGACCTGACCGATCACTGGCAGACGGCCTTCGACGCGGCCGAGACGGCACTTCGTGCGGCCACGGCCGACCTTCCGCACGACGAGATCGGGCGACGGCGGCAAGCCCTTGTCGCGGAGGAGGTCGCGACACTCGGTCTTCTCCAGAGCTTCGCTCGCGAGCACTTCGTCTCCCCACCGCCACACTTGTTCTTCGGCCCGATCAGCCCCCCGATGCTGGGACTGCCGTCGTCGCTGCACGCCTGCGTCTTCGAGCTGGACGGTGTGCTCGCCAACAGCGCGGCGGTGCATCGTGCCGCCTGGGGAGAGACGTTCGCCGAGCTGCTCTTCCGCCGGTCGTCGCTGACGCAGCTCGAGGTCGTGCCGTTCGATCCGCAGGGCGACTACGACAGGTACATCGATGGCCGACCCAGGCTCGAAGGCGTGCGCGAGTTTCTTGCGAGCAGCGGCATCAGCCTCCCTGCCGGCCACGAGGATGACCCACCCGATCGCGAGACGGTGCACGGGCTCGCGAACCGCAAGAACGCCGCTCTGCAGTCCCATCCTCGCGCGTCAGGGCGTCGCGCGCCTTCGGTGGGTCTCGCCGGTACCTTTCAGCGGCGCGGCGCGCCGGTCTTCGGCGGGCAGTCGTCTCCGTCAGCGTAGAACACGGCCGCCATGCTCGAGCTTTCCGGCCTCGCTGTGCTACTCGACGCGATCGTCGACGGAGAGATCGATGCGCGTCGCGAGCAGCTGCGCATTCCGCCCAGCGCCCGACACGTTGCTGGCAGCCGCGGTTCGACTCGGGGTGGACCCGGCGAGATCGGCCGTCTTCGTGCACGATCTCGTCGGTGTCGAAGCGGCGCTGTGCGGGCGGATTCGGCTACATCGTCGGAGTCGAGCGAAGTGGACAGGCAGGCCGCCATGCTCGAGTCTCGGCGCCGACCGGGTCGTGACCGAGTCGGCCGAGCTGATGGCGCGCGGTCTCGCGAGCTGACGGCTGACCTCGACCCCGAGAGCGCAGGCGCGGTGGCGCTTATCCATGCGTCCCGGCGACCGTTCGCGTTTGAAATCCAGCCGGCCGTCATCCCCGCTGTTCGCTACCCTGACTCCACACGAGGACGAGTACTCGGCGACGCCTACCGCGCTCTCCCTATCCGTTCGTAAACGGAAGGCGACCGTGACAGACAACCGCATCGAAGCTTGCGTTCGACAGTGGCGGAGCGTTCATCAAGGACACCCGCCGCGAGGTCGAGCAGTATCTCTCGCGCGGCAAGACGCGGATCAAGGGCGCGATCCTGCTGTACGCGAAGGCGCCCGTTGCGCTCGCGCTGACGGCTGTCTCGTGGTCGGTCCTGATCTTCGTCCAACCCGGCCTTAACGTCGGCTGCCCTCTGCCTCGTCGGCCTCGTCGTCGGCGCGATGCTGGTCGCGTTCTGCGTGCAGCATGACGCGAACCACGGTGCGTACTTCAGGCAACGACGCTGGAATCACCTCGTCGGCTGGTCGACCGACTCGCTGCTCGGCTTCTCGAGCTACGCGTGGCGAGTCAAGCACAACGTTGCACACCACACGTACACGAACGTCGACGGCTTCGACGACGACGCCACTCAGGTACCGCTCGCCCGATTCGCACCGTCGCAGCCTGCGCGACCGTGGTATCGCTTCCAGCAGTACTACATCTGGCCGATGTACTTGCTGATGGGTCTGCGCTGGCAGACGATCGGCGATATCTCGGCCTTCCGACGCGGAGCCGTCGGCGAGAGTACCCTCCGTGCTGCCGCGCGGATGGACTCTGGTCGGCATTATCGCCGGCAAGGCGTTCTTCATCACCTGGGCGCTCGTGATCCCGTTGCTCGTCTACCCCTGGTGGGTCGTGCTCGGCGCGTACGTCTTCTTCGCGATGATCACGAGCCTGATCATGGCAACGACCTTTCAGCTCGCCCATTGCGTCGAGGAGGCGTCCTTCGTCTCGGCTGACGAGCTCCGTGCCGAACCGCCGGATCTGGGCCGTCCACGAGGTCGAGACGACCGTCGACTTCTGCCCGCGGAACCCCGTGCTCACGTGGATGCTCGGAGGGCTCAACTTCCAGATCGAGCATCACCTCTTCCCGAAGGTGCCGCACACGCACTATCCGAAGATCGCGGAGATCGTGCGTCGCAACTGCGCCAAGCACGACGTTCGCTACTCGTTCCACCCGTCGCTCGGACGTGCCCTCCGATCGCACTTTCTTCATCTGAGGGATATGGGTCGGCTCGGTCTGCCCGTCCGAGATCGAGATGGGCTAGCAGCGGCCCGATCCGCGGTCGCAGATCCCGCCCGAGAGCGTGCCGAGGAGCCTACGGTGACCGCACGAGATCGCGTACTCCCCGGTGAAGGGGCTCGCACTCGGATTCCACGACGAGGTCGAGCTCGAGCTCACCGGTGTGCGCGACAATCGACGATTCCACCTGATCGCCGATAACGGCCGGCTCATCAACGGCAAGGAGGCAGGCACTCTCGTCCAGGTCGCCGCGACGAGCGACCTTGACGGCACGTCCCTCGCCCTGCGCTTCCCGGACGGGAGCGTGATCGAGGAGGAAGTTGCCCTCGGAACCGCCGTCGAGACGGACTTCTTCGGCAGACCTGCAGGCGGTCGGCTCGTCGAGGGTCCGTTCGCACGATGCCCTCTCTGACTTCGTCGGGAGGCAGGTGATGCTCGTGCGTTCGGACGAGAGCGGCGCGGGCTCGGACCGCGGCGTCGCAGGGAGCGTCTCTGTCGTCTCGAGCGGCACGCTCGACCGGCTTGCACGCGAGGCCGGAGTCGAGCAGGTCGACGGTCGTCGGTTTCGGATGCTCTTCACGATCACGGGCGTCGAAGCCCACGAGGAAGACGCTTGGCTCGGTCGCTCGGTGGCCATTGGAGGTGCCGTGATCAGCGTGCAGGAGGTCGTCGGCCGCTGCGTCGTGACGACGCACAATCCCGACTCGGGCGTGCCCGATCTCGACACGCTCCGCATTCTCGAGCGCTATCGGCCGACTGACAGTGGCGAGCCACTTCCGATCGGCGTCTGGGGCGGCGTCGAGCAGCCCGGCGTCGTGCGTGTCGGCGACGCGGTCGAGCCGCTCTGACGATCGACCCGGCAACTGTGCTCGGGACGGTTGAGCTCACGGTGGCCGATCTCGATGCGCAGGCCGCCTTCTACCGTGAGGCGATCGGCCTGACGGAGCTGCGGCGCACGGGCGCCACCGTCGATCTCGGCGCGCCGGGTGGCGATGAGCCGCTCGTCTCTCTCGTCCATCGGCCGGATGCACCACCGCGCCCAGCGCGTACGACAGGGCTGTTCCACCTCGCGCTCCTCGTTCCCTCGCGAGCGGAGCTTGCCCGTGCGGTACACAGGGTCATCGACGCGGGCCGACGGTTCACGGGTGCCGCCGACCATCTCGTCTCCGAGGCGATCTATCTCGACGATCCGGAGGGAAACGGGATCGAGATCTACCGCGATCGGCCGCGAGAGGAGTGGGAGCGGGCCGAAGGCGAGCTGAAGATGGCCACCCTCCCGCTCGATCTCGAAGACGTACTTGCGGGCGTTACCCGCCGGGACGCGGGTGACGGGATGGTCGAGGGAACTCGCATCGGACATGTCCATCTTCAGGTTGCGAACATCTCCGCTGCCGAAGACCTCTACGTCGGCGTGCTCGGCTTCGATCCCGTCGTGCGGAGCTACTCGGGAGCGCTGTTCGTCTCCGCGGGCGGCTACCACCACCACATCGGGCTCAACACGTGGGCCGGCGAGGGTGCGGCGGCGCCCCCACGGGGGGCTCTCGGCCTGAGGCGGTTCACCGTTGTTCTGCCGGACGAGGCGGCACTCGACGCCGTGAACGTGTCGCTCGCGGCTGCCGGTCTGGAAGGTGGCGACGAGCCGACCCTCGTCACGGATCCCTCAGGCAACAGTCTCGTGCTGACGACGCGCTGATCGAGTTGCGTCCGCTGCGGCGCGTGCCTGTCGCTCGTACGGGTTCGCGGCGTAGCCCGTGCCGAGATAGCTCAGCGGCATCCGGATCGGCCGATGCTGCATCTGCCACACGTGGCAGAGCTCGTGGGTGACGAGGTCGGCGGAGCCGTCAGCTGAGCGAAGGAGGATCACCCGGTGGAACGCGTAGCCGTCGAAGCGGCCGAGCCAGGGCAACCGGAAGAACCATGGGGCAGTAAAGAGTCGTACATGGTCGATTCGCACTGGCGTCGGCCACCAGTCGAGTCGGTCGAGGCGCGCCTTGGCGGCTACGAGCCGCGGGTCAGGCGCCGAGGACAATCGGGTCGTAGACGAGCACTGCGCTGCCGTCCTGTGCCTGCTGGACGTCGAACGAGTAGAGCCGCGGCAGCGTGAGTCGATCGACGAGAGCGAGCTCTTGCTTCGGGATCTTGCCGATCGTAGGCGTCTCGGGCCTGATCGAACGGGGGAGCGGCTCATTGAGTACGGAGCTCACGTCGCTCTTCTTCAGGAACACGGATGTGGGTGCGCTCTGGCCGTCGGGTCGTGGCGGAAGGAAGACCGAGACCGACTCGACGCCGTCGACGTACTTGAAGGTATAGAGAGCGAGCTCGAGGGCCTCCCGACGAAGGAGTGCGTGTCGCGCATCGGACGCCTCACCGGTCGCGATCGAGCACCCGGCTCCAAGGCCACAGAGCACGAACTGCAGGTTCTCCTTCGCCGAGATCACGTCGATCGCGCCTTCCTCGTTCTGACCCGTGGACGTGTCGGGTCGGATTGCGATGGTGCTGACGGGCACGTCTCCCTCCGAACTGCTGATCTTGGGTGGCGTGACGATCGCTGCTGCCAGCTGCCGCCCGTCCGCGAGGCGATAGCGCTTCGCCACACGATCCGCGATCTGCCGGGCCTGAGCTGTGTCACTGCCTGTCGGCTGCCAGTCCGACCATTTCGCCGGCGGAGCCGGGTCGGCCCGCGTCATCTCGACGACGAACGCGCCGACGCCGATGCCGGCAAGGAGCGCGAGGGCGATGTAGATGACACTGAACCGCGAGCCATAGCCGGAGCTGCGTGCGCGATCGCTCCGCGACACGCGTTCCTGCTCGCCGACGGGCTGGGCGGGCTCCGCATCGATGAAGTCGGGAGCTCCGTCGCCGGCGATCGGGGTGGATGCCTGGCTCACGGTCGTGGCTCCGCCGTGGCCGTGCCGAGGCCGAGTCGCTCGGGGCCGCGACCGACCGCGGCCGAGAACTCGAGCGGAGGCCACACCGCCTCGTCTGCGAGGTCGAGCTCCGGGATCCTGATCTCCGCAGATTCGAGCAGGTTCAGGAGCTCGTCGCCCATGATCTCGAGCTTGCTCTCGAGCGCGTCGGCGATTGCCTCGATCCCGGCCCGGTTGACAAGAGCGAGGTTGTGGGCCGTCACGTACGCCTGGCCGAGGATCTGGGCAGCGACCGTCCTCTTCGTGGGATCGCCGAGCACGCCGGCGATCGGATCCGCATCGAAGGCCCCGCCCCCGCCCGAGCGCGACATGATCTGAAGGCCGATCTTCTCGAACCGGTCGAGCACGTCCTTGCGCGCCTGCTCCTCGCTCTCACCGTTTCGAGGTGTGACCCGGAACGGCTCGGGCCCCATCGCTGCGCGGCCGACCATCAGGGCTGCTCGGCCGGTGACGCCTGCGACATCGCCACCGACGCCATTCGAGTTCTCTCCGTAGATGATGCGCTCCGCCGCCATCGCACCGAGGCCCCACACGATGTCGTGGAACATCTCGTGCTGGAAGGAGAACAGCCGCTCCTCTTTCTCGATCATCCAGTGATGACCACCAACGCCCTGATCGCCGCGCTTCTTGATCGTCAGACGTGTCGACTCGCGGCCCGTCAGATAGACGTGCCCGGCGACGGCGTGACCCGCCTCGTGGATCGCCACCGCGCGGCGCTCCATCGGGATGTACTCCGAACCACTCGCTGTGCCTGCATCGAGCGTGGTGACGGCCTCGACGAGGTCGTCCCAGCCGAACCCCTGGTTTCCCGTGTGATGCGCGATCGTCAGCGCCATCGAGATCGCCTGCTCGATCATGGCGGGCGAATAGCCGCTCATCACCCGGGCGATCTCGTCCCGCCGCGTCGGCAAGTCCAGCTCGGCGTCGTGCGTCACCTTGCCGATGTAGAGATCGAGGATGTCGAGACGATCCTGCTTGCTCGGCGTGCGGAACCAGACGTGCCGGCCCATCCGGCCCGGCCGGATCAGCGCAGGATCGAGCCGATCGATCGGCACGTTCGTGGCGCCGATGAAGTAGATCTGGTCGTCGCGGGGCCGAGCCGCGGGAAGTCGGAGCTTCACCTTGCCGATCGACCTCGGCACGATGAATGTCGCATCGAGGAGCGTGTTGGTCTTGCTCGTGAGAAAGCGTCGCATGAACGGTGGGTTGTCGATGCCGTCCATCACGACGAGCAGCTGGTTGAGGGCCATCCCACCGCCCATCCCGCCCATGCCGCCGGGGAACATGAAGTTGAAGACACTCGCCATCCGCAGCTGGAACCCGGAGACCCCGATCGGCTGCGGAGCCCGTGAGTCGAAGAGCCGGTCGCGCCACGCCCGGGTCTCGACGATCAGGTCACCCGAGGGATCGCGCGCACCGAGAGGGCCGAAGAAGAGGAGATCCTCTGCACTTGCCGATTGAAGTGGCTCGAAACCCGCGGCGCCTGTTCCAAGCGACTGTCGCCGCATTCCGACCGCGTCGATCTCGTCGATGAAGACGATGCACTGACCACCCCATTTGCGGGCGAGCTTCTTGGCCCGGCGGGCAAGGACTCGCACGACGATGGCGTCGATCCCGATGAACGTGGCCGCAAAGCCCGAGCCCGGCATCGAGATGAACGGGGAATTGAATCCGGTGGCAATAGCCTTCGCCAGCATCGTCTTGCCGGTGCCGGGGGCACCGAAGAGGAGCAGGCCGCGCTCGCGCTTGCCGCCGGCCCGCTCGAAGTGGTCGCCCGACTGCCAGATATCGACGACGCGGCGAACCTCCTCCTTCGCCTCGGTCTGACCACGAACGTCCCCGAGCTTCACGCCCCATTCGGCGTCGCCCGGCTCGAACGACTGCATCTGCGACAGGTTCATCATCAGCAGGGGGCCGAACATGATCGCGAAGTTCGCGAAGAACAGGAAGAAGACGAACATCGCCTGCGTCCACAGCAGCGGGTTGCTGAGGATGCCGCCGACCGCGTCCCACATCGTTCCGGCGGCTCCCCACCACGTGCCGCCGACGAAGAGCCACGTGATCGTGATCGCGATCACGAAGATGAGCCCGACCTTGAACCAGAAACGCCAGAACCAGGCCCGCCGGCGACCGACGACGTCTGCTTCCCTCAACTCGGCGCTCTCGACGCCGAAGAGGCTGGGCCAGGGGATCAGTCGCCGGAAGACGAGATCCGCGAAGCCCCGGAAGACGATCACGATGCCGAGGGCCGCAAGGAGCGAGGTCCACCAGCTCCAGCCGTTCTGCTTCAGGAACCAGACGAAGAGCGCCGGCGCCGTCATCACGGCGACGACGGTCGCGACACGGGTGAGGCGGCGCCACGAGCGTGCCAGCTCCTCGGAGGATTCCCCGGACGGCAGGGTCGAGAGCGGCACCGTCGCTGACATCGTCAGAGTGTAGGACGTCGACCGAGTACGAATGTTCAACGGCCGTTAAGCAGCCGTCACTTGCTAGCGTCGCCCCATGACACAGGCAACGCTCCACACAAGCGAGGGCCCGATCGAGATCGAGCTCTTCCCGGAAGACGCACCAAAGACCGTCGAGAATTTCACGAGGCTCGCAGGCGAGGGCTTCTACGACGGGCTCATCTTCCACCGCGTTATCCCCGACTTCATGATCCAGGGTGGGTGCCCTGAAGGAATTGGCACCGGCGGCCCGGGCTACAAGTTCGAGGACGAGTTCAATGACCACAAGGTCGTCAAGGGTGCGCTCGCGATGGCCAACGCCGGTCCGAATACGAACGGCTCGCAGTTCTTCATCGTCACGGCCGAGGCGACACCCTGGCTCGACGGCAAGCACACGGTCTTCGGGCAGTTGACGTCGGGACAGGATGTCGTGGATCGCATCTCTCTCGTCGAGCGAGACGGCCGCGACCAGCCGCTGACACCGGTCACTCTCGATCGCGTCGAGATCACGTAGGGGCGAGGCGCATGCCTCGCCCGTGAACGGGCGCGTCGAGATCTCGTGGGGGCGAGGCGCATACCTCGCCCGTCAACGGGCGCACCGCCCGGGATACCCGACTCGTCGTTTCGGAGGGTGGAGTGAGGCGCAGGGCCTCATCCCACCCTTCGAGCGTCGCGACGCCTGGCTATCACCGCAACGGTGAGGGCGGCCAGTGCGCCTCCCGTGAGACCCAGGATCTCGTCCCCGAGGGTGTCGGTGTATGCCGTCGCGAGCTCGGTACCGCCCCGTATGAACGCGAAGTACTCACCGATCTCCCACAGGATCGCGGCGGCCGCACCGAAGCCGGCGACGACGGCGAAGAGCACGAGGGGGCGAAGTGTCGTCCGCAAGAGAGCCGCTCCGAGCGCTCCGCAGAGCAGCGCCCAGTTCACGAAGTGGTTGAGATCGTCCCACCAGACGATCGAGTCGTACAGGTCGAGCGCGTTGCCCGCGACATCGACGAGAAACGGCGCGACGAGCAGCATGTCGGCGGCATACGGGTAGGGCTGCGGTGATCCGTGCAGTCGCCAGGCGACCGGGACGATGAGGGCGGCGATCGGGTAGAGGACGAGGCGCCAGCCAAACGCCTTCCCGTCGAACTGATCGAGGCCCGAGAAGGCGCCGAAGGCGAGCAGGCCGACGAAGAGCGTCTTGAGACCGACGTTGCACCAGAAGAGTGGGCGACGGTCTGCCATCGTTGCTGCCAAGCCCCGAGCGTAGACCCTGCCGTCAGATCGCACAACTCTGCTCAGTCGCGGGCGGCGATAAGCTGGGCGCGTGGAGATGAGCCGGGCGGGCATGACCGCGGTCGTCGCAAGGCGCTCGCGCTAGCGCCTTGCGATTCCGATCAGAGTACGACAGGCGGATCGTCGGCTACGCGATCCCCGCGCTCGGCGCGCTTGCGGCAGAGCCACTCTACGTCCTCGTCGATACGGCGGTCGTCGGGCACCTCGGCAGATCGCAGCTCGCGGCGCTCGGCCTTGCGGCAACCGTCCTCTCGGTGAGGGCGATGCGGCTCCTTCTGATGGGAGCGCGCTTCCGGCGGCGGCGGTGGCTCGTTACGGGGTTTGAGTGACGCGGGCCGGGCGGAGCCAGTTGGCCCTCACTGCGACTTCGGTGAACCCCGCGCGGAGGATGTTGCGATACGAATTCGAGGGGAGCCCATCGCGAAGCTCACCCGTCTCGGTGACGAGGACGTCGCACCCGCGCTCGCGCGCCTGCCGGACACGGGCGGCGAGGAGCGCCGTCTGCCCTCCTTTGCCACGGTGCTCCGCCAGCGTCGCGGCGAAGCCGAGATAGCCGACCCCCTCGGAGACGAACAGCCCCGCTGCCGCCGCCGGCACATCTCCGTCCAGGGCGAGCCAGCAGTCCCAGCCGCGCAGGTGGGCTCCGGCGACCCATTCGGCTGCAGCGTCGGGCAGCCCGTAGCCCGTTGCCACGATACGGCCGAACGCCTCGGCCCCGGCGTCGCCGACATGCTGCAGCGTGAGAGAGGTCGGCCTCACAACCGTATCGTCGATGCCTCGGCGAAACGACATCCAACCCCATCCGGGCTCGAGCCCCCGCTCCTGTAGCCACTCGGCCAGTTGCGCGGGCCGCGCCCCGGGCACGACGGCGACATAGCAGGTGACGTCGTCCCCCATCGCTGCCAGAGCCGCATCCAGGACCTGCTCGGTGGCGGGTCTGTCGACTCCCAGTCCGATGATCTGGTTCATCATTGCGGAGCCAGGAGCCCTGTCCGCGCGAAGCACGGTCACACCGTCCAGTTCGACTGCCCCCGCATAAAGGCGTCTGAACGCCTCCAGGGTGACCCGTTCCTCCCGCTCCATCGCGGCCCAATCCTACTGCAGCCGCGGCAGCTCTCGCACCTCGCGCGACAAGAGCTGCGCCGAGATCGCGGCGAACGCGATGCCCGCGCAGATCCAGAGCGTCTCCTCGATCCCGATCGCATCGGCGAGCGGCCCGATGATCGCGTAAGCGGCGGGAATCAGGACGAGCGACCCGATTGCATCCCAGGCCGACACCCGGGACAGCACCTCGTTCGGTATGTGCGTCTGCAGTGCGGTGTCCCAGAAGATCGCGAAGAGCTCGATCCCGATCCCCGAGACGAGGGCTGCGACAGCGATCACGGGCCACGGGGACTCGATCGCGAGGAGCACGAGCGGCGGGATGATCAGTGTGATCGCCGAGACTCCCACGAGGAGCGGCCGTTTCGGCCGGAGCCTGAGTGCCACGAGACCGCCGACCACGAGGCCAACCCCGGTTGCGCCGAGGACGAGCCCCCAGACCGACGCACCGCCGAGCGATTCTTCCGCGACGACCGGCCCGAGCACGTTGAGCCCCGATGCCCAGGCCGCGTTCGCGAACGCGAACCCGAGGACGACAACCCAGATCCACTGTCGAGAGCGAAACTCGCGCCAGCCGTCGCCGAGCTCACGGATGAAGCTCACTTCGACATCGCGCTCGGGAGCGCGGACGTGCATGGGCAGCAGGATCGCTGCAGCGGCGAGGAACGTCAGCGCATCGAACGCTATCGCCCAGCCGGGCCCGGCTGTCGCGACGAGTACTCCCCCCAGGGCCGCGCCGCCGATATTCGTCGCGTTGAGGGCCAGGCGGAGCAACGCATTCGCGGACTGGAGCTGCTCGGTCGGCACCGTCTGCGGCACGATGCCCTGCATCGCGGGGAAGAAGAACGAGCTCGCGACCGCCCGGACGAGCGCGATCACCGCAAGCTGCCAGATCTCGGCCTTGCCCGTGAGTAGGAGGTAGGCGGCCGCGGCCTGTGCCACGCCGGCGACGAGATTCGAGCCGACCATGACGAGGTGGCGTGGAAAGCGGTCGGCAATCACGCCGCCGACGAGGAGGAAGAAGACCTGCGGCAGGATCGCGAACGCGAGCACGAGCCCGAGCTCCGTGGCGCTACCGTCGAGCTCGAGGACGGCGAACGCGAGCGCGACGGGGGCCATCGCAGAACCGGCGAACGAGACGACGCGGCCCAGAAAGAGGAGGCGAAACTCTCGTTCGCGTAGGGGTGAGAGCACCGCTACGGGGCGGCTTCACGCCGCTTACGCCAGTAGCGCTCGAGCCCGAGGAAGCACTGTGAGTAGGGAGCGGCATGGTCGTACGCCTCGACGTGCTCCGGATCGGAGGCGAGACAGTCTGCGCGACCGGCAGCGACGAACGTCGCCTCGTCCATGCCGTGAGCGACACGCTCACCCCAGACGTGGAGCGTCTCGCGCATTCTCGCGAGGTGCTCCTCGACGTCGTCGAAGACACCGAAGTGCGTCAGCGCGAGGCGCACGGGCGCGCGACGCTCGGTCTCCCTGAGCGTCTCGTCCCAGGCTTCGAGGTCGATGTCGGGCGGCGGAGTCGGGGCGAGCACGAAGTGCGCGGGCGTGATCGAACGCCGACCGAGTCACCGGCGTAGAGCGTGCCGTCCTCGTGCAGCATCGATACGTGATGGCTCGCGTGTCCCGTGCTCGGGAAGCACTCGAGGCCGACGACGCGATCTCCGACGACCCGGATGTTCTCCTCGGGCACTGGCACGAGCTCGCCCCAGAGACCGTCGAACGTGTCACCGTAGAGCCTGCGGGCACTGGCCTCGAGTCGCGTGGGGTCGATCAGGTGAGGCGCTCCGATTGCCGAGACATGGACCTGGAGGGCCGGGAACTCGCGCACGAGCGCGCCCGCGGCGCCGGCGTGGTCGAAGTGGATGTGCGAAAGGAGGAGATGCCGGATCTCGCCGAGCTCGTGCCCGCGCTCGGCCAGGCCGGCACGCAGAGCGGCGACCGCCGTCGTAGGCCCGCAGTCGAAGAGGGCGAGGCCGTCGTCGGTCTCGACGAGGTAGCACCCGACGTTGCGGCGACAAGCCCCGGTGGTGGAGGTCGATCGGCGACCAGGACGCCTGTGTCATGCCGGGCCGTGCGTCGACCCGAGCCGGTACCTGGATGACAGGCGGAAGCGTGTCACCGCGCCGAACGGGAGTGAACGGGCGCGAGTGCCTGCGCGAGGTCCTCGACGAGGTCGTTCGCCGATTCGATGCCGGCAGAGAGCCGCACGAGGTTCCGCGGAGACGCGAACGGGCCGTCGGCGGTGGCAGCGTGCGTCATCCGGTAGGGATGCTCGATGAGGCTCTCGACGCCGCCGAGGCTCTCTGCGAGCGTCCAGACGTTGGTGCGAGCGACCATCGCGACAGCCTCTTCCTCGGACTCGAGGAGGAACGAGACCATGCCGCCGAAGTCGCGCATCTGGCGGGCGGCGAGCTCGTGGCCGGGATGATCGGGAAGGCCCGGGTAGAGCACGTCCGTCGACGGCCGGGTGCCCCTGCAGAAACTCCACGACTGCCCGCGCGTTGTCGCAGTGCTGGCGCATCCGGACCGCGAGTGTCTTCAGGCCGCGGAGAACGAGCCAGGCGTCGAAGGGCCCCGGGACCGCGCCGAGCGACTTCTGGAGGAAGCGGAGTCGCTCCGAGATCGTCGGATCGTTCGTGCCGGTGAAGCCGCCGACGACGTCGGAGTGCCCGCCGAGGTACTTCGTCGTCGAATGAACGACGATGTCGGCGCCGAGCTCGAGCGGTTGCTGGAGGTATGGCGTCGCGAACGTGTTGTCGACGACGAGGAGTGCGCCTGCTGCGTGCGCGGCATCGGCAGCCGCTCGAATGTCGACGATGTTGAGCAGGGGATTGGTCGGCGACTCGATCCAGACGATGCGCGTGCGCTCGTCGAGGTGCGCAGTGAGATTCGTCGAGACCTCGTCGGGCGTGAGGTAGTCGAAGCGAATACCCCTTTGGCTCGTAGACCTGCGAGAACATGCGGTACATGCCCCCGTAGACGTCGTTCACGCACACGAGACGCTGGCCCGGATCGACCAGATGCATGATCGTGGTTGCAGCACCGAGACCGGAGGAGAAGGCGTGCCCGTAGTCCGCTCCCTCGAGCGATGCGAGGCACTCCTCGAGCGCTGTTCGGGTGGGGTTAGCGACGCGGGCGTAGTCGTATCCCTTGTGAACCCCGACCGCTTCCTGCGCGAACGTGGAGGTCTGGTAGATCGGAGTCGTCACGGCTCCCGTCGCCGGGTCCGGCTCCTGTCCGACGTGAATGGCGCGCGTTTCGAAGTCCACGTCCCTGATGGTAGTTGCGCGAGGCTCAGCGGCGCACCGACTCGAGGCCGCACGCCCGCCGCAAGCGCTCGAGCGCCCGGTCGAGAGCGTCGTCAAGGGCGGCCGAGGCGCGAACGCCCTGCTCGCGGTGGAACGCCTTGAGGACGAGCACCCCCTCACCTCGGTCGGACTTCAGATCGGCGCGGCCGACGATGCGATCGCCGCGCAGGAACGGCAGGACGTAGTAGCCGTAGCGGCGCTCGTGCTTCTTCTTGTAGACCTCGATCAGGTGGTCGAAGCCGAGGATGCGTCTCGGCGAACGGCCGATCCCAGAGCAGATTGTCGAACGGGGAGAGCAGCACGGCGGCCGTCGGCGCATCCGGCTCGAGATCGACGTCGCTGGGGACGAGGACGGCCGGTCCACCGTCGTCGACCGAGAGGCGTCGGAGCAGTCCGTCTGCGATGAGGGCATCGACGACCGGGCGGATGCGGGCCACGCCGCCCCTCAGTCGCCAGTGCTCGACCACACCCGCCTCGGTCAGGGCGCCTCGGGCCTCGACCGCCTTCAGGGCCAGCGCGCGAAGCCGCTCGCTGTCGTCGGGAACGGGTGCTTCGAGCAACGGCTCGGGGGATCACGCGTTCCGGCAGGTCGTAGAGCCGCTGGAAGCCCTGCCGGCCGGCGATCACGAGATCTCCGTGATTCCAGAGTCGGTCGAGCATCGCCTTGGCCGGCTTCCAGTTCCACATGCCACCCTCGCTCGTGCCCTCGAAGTGACGCGAACCGAGCCGGCCTCGCTCGCGGATCTCGGCGAGGATCTCCTCGGCGAGATGGGGGTGTGTGTCGCCGACGTCGCCGTACCAGCCGCGCCCACCCTGCTGCATCTGCGCTGCGAAGAGCGGCCAATCCTCGATCGGCAGCAGGCATGCCTCGTGGGCCCAGTACTCGAATACCCGCCCGGACGCGAGAAGACGTCCGACGGTGCCCGGCAGATACGCCCCGACGCGGGAGGCCAGCGCGATCCGGTGGCTGCGCTCGACGGCCGAGATCGAGTCGAGCTGGACGCACGACAGTCGCCGGATCGCGCCCTCGACCTCGCGGGCCGTCCCGGCGCGCGACCGTGACGCGTAGCCCTGTGCGGCGATCGTGATCCGGCGGAGGGCGATGGGGGAGACCGTCGTCACGTCCGCATTCTTGCGAGGAGGAGGGGCCGGTGTCGACCGGCCCGGAGAGCGGCTACGAAGGGACGCTGCCCTGGAGAATCGCCGCGAGGCGGCTCGCATCGATGTTTCCGCCGGAGACGATGCAGACGATCCGTCCCGCGCCCGCGCGGCCCGAGAGCGCGGCGGCGACCGAGAGCGCCCCGGCGCCTTCGGCGACGACGCTCGCGCGATCGGCCAGGAGTCGAACCGCCGCGGCGGTCTCCTCGAGCGACAGCGTCACCGTGCCGGCAACGAGCGGCCTCGCCCTGTCCCACATTGCGGGCAGCAGGGCCTTGCTGCCGGCGCCGTCCACGAACGACGGTGTGTACTCGACCCCAACAGGCTCCCCGGCAGCGAGGGACGCTGCGAGAGGCGCGCCGGTCTCGGGCTCGCAGGCGAGCACCTTCGTCTGCGGACTCAGGGCCGACAGCGCGCTCGCGATTCCCGTCGTCAGCCCGCCTCCACCCCAGGGCACGAGCACCGTGTCGATGTCGTCGAGCTCCTCGACCAGCTCGAGCCCGATCGTGCCGTTCCCCGCCATCACCGCGTCGTCCAGCACGGGATGGACGAAGTAGCCTTCGACGCCCGGATACGCACCTGCCTCCATCGTCTCCCACCAGCGCTCGAACGGCACCTTGATCACGGTGCCGCCGAGCCGCGCGATCGCGTCGAGCTTGGTCTGCGGAGCGTGATCGGGCGCGACGACGGTGGCCGGCACCCCTTCCTCACGCGCGATCCAGGCGACGCCCTGGGCCATGTTGCCGGCGCTCGTCGTCAGGACACCGCCGCGCGATCGCCCCGGCGGCGGCGCTCCGGATCGCGTTCGCGGCGCCGCGGATCTTGAACGAGCCGATCGGCTGCAGGCACTCGAGCTTGAGCCAGATCTCGGCGGGCGACTCCGGCGCCTGCAGGCGCACGAGCGGCGTGCGGATCGCGACGTCCGCGATGCGCTCGCGTGCCTGCCTCGATCTCGGCGAGCGGGATCAGAAGTCGACCTCGGTGCCGATCCCACGTTCTCGTGCGCGGGCGACGCAGAGCTGGGCGGCGGCGAGATCCTCGACGGCGATCCCCATGCGACTTGAACACCGTCAGCTCGTCGTCGGTGCGGCGGCCCTCTGCGTCGCCGTTGAGCAGTTCGCCGAGCTCGGCGACGATGTGATCGGGGCCGAACCCGCGCTCGGCGGCGGCGACGCAGGAAGTCGCCCGACTCGTTCAGCGTCGACTCGCGACGGTCGACGAAGAACCGCGCCGCCGCGACCGTCTCGCGAGCTGAGCTCTCTGCGACTTCCCGTTCGGAAACGCACCCGCGGCGTTGATGTGCGTTCCGGGTGCGAGCCAGCCGAGCTCGACGATCGGCTCGCTCGCGGACGGTCGCGGTGCAGACGACGTCGGCGCCCGTCGAGCGCCTCCTCGATCGAGTGCCGCGACGAGCGAGTGGGTCTCGAGCGCGAGCGCCTCCGCGTGCGCGGGGTTGCGGCTCCAGATCCGGATGATCGGGTCGTCGAGCACCGTCTGCATCGCGTCGACGTGCGAGCGTCCCTGCACGCCGGAGCCGAGCACCGCGACGGTGCGGGAGCCGGGCCGCGCGAGCAGCTTCGTCGCGACGCCGAGACGGCGCGGTCCGGATCTCCGTGATCGGCGAGGCGTTGAGGACCGCGATCAGCTGGCCGGTCGTCGCCGTCGTGGAGGAGCACGGCGCCCTGGTGCGGGTCGAGGCCACGCTCCGGGTTCGTCGGGAGCGACGACGATCTCCTTGAGTGCGAAGACCGGCGTCTGTGCCGGCCGCGTGTGCCGGCATCAGTCCCATCGCGGCCGGGCCGGGCGGGCGTCATGACGAGCCGAACGGGTTCGTCAGCTCGCCGCGCGCGAGCCGCGCGAGCACGTCCTCCATCGCCGCGACGCAGGACTCCATGTCGAGCAGCTCGCGCACGTCGTGCTCGGAGAGGACGAGAACGCTCACGAGAACACCTCCGTCAGATGGTCGCGCTCGGTCGCGGAGAGCGTCGATGTCGAGGGCCTCGAACGCCGGCGCCAGGTGATCGGCTCGCCGGGGCCGACGACGACGGCTGTCAGCTCGGGCAGCGAGAGCGCCCAGGCCAGTGCAAGCCCGGCCATCGAGACGCCTCGCTCGGCCGCTCGCGCTCGAGCTCCTCGAGCGCGTCGAAGCACCCGGTCGGACGTGTAGCCGGCGTACGGCTCGGGCCTGAGCGTCATCCGTGAGCCGGCGGGCGGCGGCTCGTTGCGGCGGTACTTGCCCGTCAGCCAGCCTCCCGCGAGCGGGCTGAACGGCGTGTAGCCGAGCCCGTGCTCGCGGAGCAGACGGGAAGACGTCTCCCTGTCGCCCTGCTCGAGCAGAGAGAAGCCGTTCTGCACCCACTCGTATCGCGGCAGTCCTTCGAGCATCGAGAGCTCGAGCGCCTCGGCGAGCTGCTCGGCGCTGAAGTTCGAGGCGCCGACGGCGCCGATCTTCCCTGCCCGGATCGCGTCGTCGAACGCCTGGAGCGTCTCCTCCTGCGGCGTGTCCGGGTCGAAGTCGTGAGCGAGGTACAGCGCCACCCGCTCGACGCCGAGGCGCTGCAGGCTCGTGTCGAGTCTGCCGGTGGATGCGTGCCCGGCCGAGACCGTGATCCTCACCCGTCATCCATCGGGTTGAAGGTCTTGGTCGCGATCACGATGCGGTCGCGCACGTCCGAGCCCTTCGTCCGCGAGCCACTCGCCGATGAAGCTCTCGCTCCGGCCCGCCGCCGTAGGCGTCCGCGGTGTCGAACGTCGTGATGCCGCGATCCCACGCCGTGTCCATGAGCCGGAACGCATCGTCCTTCGAGCGTTCCCTGCCCGAAGAAGGCGGGCGAGGATCCGATCCCGCCGAAGTTTCCGCAGCCGAGGATGATCCGGGTGATCGCAGACGCCGCTGGCGCCGAGGGGGCGTTCCTCCATCCGGGCGATCCTACGGGATCGTGTGTGAGGACCGTGGTCGGTCCGGATCGGCTAGGTTCGGGTCCCACTTCCACTCCCGAGAGGATCAGTCGGATGACCTACGTTGCCGCAGAAGATCGGTACGACTCGATGCAGTTCAGGCGCTGCGGTGCGCAGCGGCCTGGCGCTGCCTGCGATCTCGCTCGGTCTCTGGCACAACTTCGGTGGCGATCGCCCCGCTCGAGACGGGTCGCGCGATCGTGCGGCGTGCCTTCGACCTCGGCGTCACGCACTTCGATCTCGCGAACAACTACGGCCCGCCGTACGGCTCGGCGGAGGTGAACTTCGGGCGCCTGCTGCGCGACGACCTCCTTCCCTATCGCGACGAGCTGATCATCTCGACGAAGGCCGGCTACGACATGTGGCCGGGGCCGTACGGGGACGGGGGCTCGCGCAAGTACCTCCTCGCGAGCCTCGACCAGAGCCTGCGGCGGATGGGGCTCGACTACGTCGACATCTTCTACTCGCACCGCTTCGATGCCTCGACGCCGCTCGAGGAGACGATGGGTGCGCTCGACAGCGCTGTCCGCCAGGGCAAGGCCCTCTACGTCGGCATCTCGTCCTACTCGGCGGCGAAGACGCGTGAGGCAGCCGCGATCCTCGACGGGCTCGGAACGCCTCTCCTCATCCACCAGCCGTCGTACTCGCTCCTGAACCGCTGGATCGAGCCGGATCTGGTCGACACGGTCGGCGAGCTCGGCGTCGGGTGCATCACGTTCTCACCCCTCGCTCAGGGGCTCCTCACCGACCGCTACCTGGACGGGATTCCCGAGGGCTCGCGGGCGAGCCGGAACGACTCGCTCTCGCCGAGCACGATCACGGAGGAGGCGCTCGCGAAGGTGAGGGCTCTCAACGCGATCGCGGCCGGGCGCGGCCAGTCGCTCGCCCAGATGGCGCTCGCCTGGACGCTACGGGACCCGCGGGTCACGTCGACGCTGATCGGCGCGAGTAGCGTGGCGCAGCTCGAGCAGAACCTCGGGGCGCTCGACAACCTCGGGTTCACGGCGGAGGAGCTCCAGGAGATCGATCGCATCGCCCCGGAGGCTGCGGTCAACCTCTGGGCGACCTCGAGCTCGCTCTAGCCACGCTCGGGGTCGGGTCAGCCGTGCTTCGGGGGCACGTCTCGCGCGCCTGGGTCACGTCTCACGGTCACGCGTCTCCACGGCCGCTTGTGTTGAATCAGCACAATCTCTGGCGGGCGGCGAGCCTTCCTCCCGGGGGTCGGCCTCCCGGGCCGGGGTCGGACGTCAGGAGCCGGGCCGGGCAGTCCTTCGGCTGCAAGGCGGTCGAGTGCGACTGCTCGTGCGACTCCTACTCGACTCCTAGCGCGAGCACAGGGTGCTCTCAGTTGGCGGCGCTTCCATGTGCGTACCTCGACATCTCCTGAAAGGAGAAAGGATCATGAAGATCACCAAGGTACGCATGTTGTTCGCGACGATTGCGGCGCTCGCCCTGATGGTGGGCGTCGGATCGGCGATCGCTGCATACGGCGGCGGTGGGAAGGATCTGAAGCGAACCGCCGCTCACATCACGGGCAAGGCGAACTTCGAGGCCGCGGTTGCGAAGAACCTCGGCACGACGACGGCCAAGCTCAACGCTGCGGTGACGGCCGCTGCGAAGGCGAACATCGCCGCGGCGCTCGCGGCAGATGACATCACGGCCGACGAGGCGGAGACGTTGAACGACGCTCTGGCCGAAGGCACGATCCCCGCGATGAGGCTGGCAACCGCGGCGGGCGTCGCGAAAGCGCTCGACACCACGGAGGCCAAGCTGAACGCCGCGTTCAGCTCCGCTGCGAAGGCGCAGGCAACCGCCCGCGTCGACCAGGCGCTGAAGGACGGGAAGATCACGGACGCGCAGGCGACCGAGATGAAGGCGCAGATCGCCGACGCCGAGTTCCCGGGCTTCGGTGCTCGCGGTCCGGGTCACGGTCATGGCGGCCACGGTGGTCATGGCGGGCCGGGCGGCGGCGGAATGGGCTTCGGTCCTCCCCGGGCGATGCCCCGCCTGCAGACGGATCGTCGTCGAGCACGGCCCCGGCGGCACTCGTCTTCGCTTAGGCGATCGGCCACGGAATCGGACGGAGGGGCGCTTCGGCGCCCTCCGTCGTTGCGTGCCGACTGCTCTACACGGGCCGGGCGGCGAATGCGGCGTAGGCGGGCTCGAGAGCGTCGCGGAGGTCGGCGCCGTCGACGACGAGCCCGCTTGCTCCAAGGCGCTTCAGCACGGATCCGACTGGCAGCGGCCGGGGCGCTCCGATCGCGGGAAGTGGGCCTGCGGCCCATGCGTCGGCGGCAGGCCGCGGACGCTCGGCTCGGTGCCTCCTGCGGAGAATCCGTCGCTGCAGCCTCGCCAGTCGAGGAGAACCGCCGGGTTCTCGATCGATCGCATCTGCGACCACGTAGGCGAGGGCGATCACGTGCTTGCACGCTGCCGCCCCGCTCATGATCGGGGCACGTGCACGAACGGCGAATCGACTTGCCGGGAGGGATGAGTGGCTCGTCCCAGTCCACGGTCATCACGTGCTCGAGCTGAAGTGACTGCTCGCGGCCCGCGGCCGCCGGCTCGAACAGCGCCCTGGCACGTGGCGACCCGGATGACGGCCGCCCACACGCGTGGCGCCACCGGGTCTGCCGCGAGCCCGACGTGGTACTCGGCGCCGGCCGATCCGATCACGCGAGCGGTGATCTCGGCTGCTCGCTACGGAGACGCTGTGAACGTGCCCGGTGCGGGCGAGCACCCGTCCCCGCTCGGCCCGCGGGGAGCTCTCGTCGGGCACGACCGCCGTTGCAAGCCAACGGGCCCACGGTCCGATTCCGATTCGCTCCGCCTCGCTCTCGACGAAGACGGGGCGGCCGTCGTTGAGCATCGTCATGCGGCCTCCTCGATCGCCGCCGGCGAGAGCGCTACGGCAGCTCGGATCGCGTCGAGGTCGAGCTCGCCGAGCCAGTCGTCCGCGCGGCCGGCCACGACCTGCGCTGCGAGCTCGCGTTTCGTGTCGAGCAGCTCGTCGATCCGCTCCTCCAGCGTCGCCGTGCAGATGAGGCTGTGAACGAAGACGTCCTTGTGCTGGCCGAAGCGGTACGCGCGGTCGGTCGCCTGCTGCTCGACAGCGGGGTTCCACCAGCGGTCGAAGTGGAAGACGTGGTTCGCTGCGGGCAGGTTGAGACCGCGGCCGCCTGCCCGGATCGAGATGACGAGCACCGACGGCCCGGCGGGGTCCGAGAACGACGCGACGAGCTCGTCGCGCGCTCGGGCGGGGAGGCCACCGTGGAAGAACCCGATCTCGCGGCCGAGGCGCTCGTGAAGGTGGGGAACGAGCCTATCGAAGCCCGGGTACTGGGTGAAAACGAGGGCCTTGTCGTCTGCCGGCATCTCCTCCAGCAGCTCGATCAGGCGCTCGAGCTTGCCCGAGCGGCCCGAGAGCGGCCGACCGGTGGCGAGCACCATCTCGGGGTGGTTGCAGACCTGCTTCAGCTGGCTCAGCATCGCGAGCACCGCGCCGCGGCGGCCGAAGCTCCGCTCGTGCTCTTCGATTCGCGGCATCCAGCGGTCGACGGTCGCGCGGTAGAGGCTCGCCTGCTCGAGCGTGAGGCGGCAGTACTCCTTCGTGACCGTGATCTCGGGCAGCTCGAGCTCGACCTCGGGGCTGTCCTTCGGGCGCCGCAGGATGAACGGCTGGACCATCGCCCGCAGGCGCTCGAGCGCGCGTGCGTCGCGGTGAGCCTCGATCGGCCTCGCGAACGTCCGCTGGAATCGCTCGCGCGATCCGAGCAGGCCTGGATTGACGATGTCCATGATCGCCCAGAGCTCGTCGAGGCGGTTCTCGATCGGCGTGCCGGTCATGGCGAGCAGGCGGCGAGCATTGAGTCGGCGAATCGCGCGCGCCCGCTTGGTTGCCGGGTTCTTCACGTCCTGAGCCTCGTCGAGGATGAGCCTGTCCCACGCGACGCCGACGAGTGCGTCGACGTCGCGGGTGGCGATGTCGTACGACGTGATCACGACGTCGCTCGCGCGGGCGACCTTCTGGAGCTCCTCACCACTCAGCCTCTCGCCGCCGTGGTGCACGTGAACGCGCAAGGAGGGAGCGAATCGCTCGACCTCGCGTGCCCACTGGCGCGTGACGCTCATCGGACAGACGACCAGAGTGGGGCCGAACGCGTCGGCGCCGAACTGCTCTCGCTCGGAGGAGAGCATCGCGATCGCCTGCACGGTCTTGCCGAGGCCCATGTCGTCGGCGAGGATCGCGCCGATCCCGAGGTCGCCGAGCAGGCGCAGCCAGCCGTGACCGCGCGCCTGGAACGGGAACAGCGGCAGCGTCATCGTCGAGGGAGTCCCGAGAGGCTCGAATGACCGTTCGTCGCCGCCGGCGAGGAGCTCATCGAGCCCGTCGTCGAGCGTGACCTCCCCCAGCTCGAGCCCGGCGTCCTCCACCTCGATTCCCGAGACGGCGCGGACGAGATCGACCACCGAGCCCTCCAGGCGTCGATCGAGGAACTTCAGTGCACGCTCTACCTCGGAGCGGCGGAGCGCGTGCCATCGTCCCTGGATCCGGATCAGCGGTTCCTTGGCTGCTGCCAGCTCGACGAGCTCCTCTTCGGTGAGAGTCGTGTCGCCGATCGCGAGCTTCCAGTCGAACCGCGCAAGTGAGTCGGATCCGAGCAGCCCGCTCGAGTGGCTCGCGACGCTCGTGGCGGTGAGGTTGACACGAAGCTTGCTGGAGGACGTGACCCAGTTTCGCGGCAGTAACACGGGCACCCCGAGCTCCTCGAGTCGCGGGATCGCGGTGCGGAGAACGAATCGCACGTCGTCGTCGCTCAGTTCGATCGATGTCGGCTCGATCGGATCGAAGGCAAGGCCGCCTGCGGCGAGGACGGGCTCGATCAGCCCGAGCTGCCGATGCATCGCGATGCGCGGGTCTGCGGCGCGGAGGAATGCAAACACCGCGTCACCGCCGGTTCGGAGGAGCGACGTGGGGAGGGCCAGCGTCGGGTCGTCGGCTGCCTGGAGCCAGAGCTCGAGGACGAGCACGGACGAGTCGTCGGACGGCCTCTCCTGCTCGTCGAGTCGCAGGCTGAGCAGCCACGGTGCGGCTCGAGCGGCGCTCGAGGCCGCGGTCGACCCAGTCGGTGAGTCGTCGTTCGAGGGCGCCGAGGCCGGCATGGAGTGGCAGCTCCGGGTCCGCGGAGGTGAGCCCGTCGAGGAAGACCTCGGGCGCGCTCGGTCGGGTCCGCATCAGCCGGTTGCCGAGCCGCACGCCGGCGACGCCGAGCCGGTCGCGCGCGATCTGGTCGACCGCGCACGCGTAGAGGTCGTGCACGAGCGCATCGGGATCACCTTCGAATGCGTCGGCGCAGACGGCGGGCAGTGCCGCTGCGATCTCATCGAGGGTCTGCTGCACCGATTCGTCGATCGTGGCGCCCCAGTAGGCGAGCCACGTGCGTCCGCCGTGCTGGAGCTGGGGGTGGAGCAGGCCCTCGGTGACCGAGCGTGCGGCCAGCTCGATCAGCGCGAATGTGGCGCGGGCGGAGCCTCCCAGCTCGAGCTCGGCCGGCGGCGAGGCAGCGAGCTCGATCAGCTCCTCGAGACCGACGCGGCGGGCGCTCGCACCGTGACCGAGCTCTGCCAGATCCGACACGGCGGGGATCCCGACGGTGAGATCGCCGGCGGACAGCGAACCGTCGCCGTCGCGGGCGAGCACGGTCGCGCCGACATCCTGTTGCCACAGGACCTCGAGCGTTGCGCGCTCGGGAACGGCGTCCAGGGTGAGTGACTCGGCTGCAGACACGAACCTTTCAGGATAGGGGCAGCAGTGGATGTCATGCGGCGCGTGATCGTCCGCGCCCCCGCTCAGGCGGCTTCACGCCTTACGATGCTGGATCAATGATATATTGATGACATGTCAACTAACTTGGATCTCGCGCTCGGCCTCACCCGCGCCCGGACGCTCGTCGTGCGGGACATCGACAGCGTCATCGGAGGTCATCACGGTCTCGGACTCAACGACTTAGCCGTGCTTCTCGAGCTGAAGGCCGAGCCGTCGCACACCCTGCGCAGGGTCGAGCTCGCCCGCCGGCTCGCCGTCACGACCTCCGGCATCGCGCGGCAGCTCGCGCCGCTCGAGCGCATCGGACTCGTCACGCGCGAGTCGAACCCGGGCGACGCCCGCCTCGCCCTCGTCGTGCTGACACCGCGAGGAGCCGAGCTCGCGGGCGAAGCCGGCGCGACGGCCGAAGAGGCCGCCGAGGTTGCTCTCGGGCGCCTGTGGTCAGCCGAGGAGCGCGAGGCGCTCGCGCCCCTCCTCCGTCGGGCCGCAGCGTAGGGGCGGAGCCCGCCTGGAAAGCATTGGACATTGATGGTGGGTTGCGTCGGCGGCTGGCCCAACTCCTGGGACAGCTGATCCGTATTGCCGAAGTACTGACCGCGGAGGGCGTACCCGTACTCCGAGGCGCGCCGCGATGGACACCGAACACGGTGCGGGGACTGCTCGAACGACGGGCAGGTCGGCGCCCCTGGTCATCGCGCCGAGGTCGATACGGGCCAGGCAATCGTCCCGGTGAAGGCGCTGTCTGCCGCCGTGTAGTCGTCGCTGACTGGTGACGCCGTGTCGCGCCCGATGTCCCGGTCGCATCGAGAGAGTAGATGATCGGCACGGTGGCCTCGCCCGCCATGCGCTCGTCCGTGTAGAGCGTCACGGTGCCGCCTTTGCCCATGCCGCTGCTCGAGTAGCCGGGGTCGCTGTCGTGGACGGCGACGGCCTGCCGCTTCTGACACTATTCGTCGCCGTGGCCGTGTTCCCCGTACCGGTGATCTTGGGGTTCTAGGTCATGGATACGCCTCCTGGCAGTCGAGGTGTTCACGTTCCGTCCGAGCTTCTCGCTCGCGGCCTGAAGGTCTTCGCCTCCCCTCGTGGTGAGCCTCGAACACGGAGAGCGACGGATCTCGTGTTGCTCGCTCTTGCGCTGCTCGGGCTCGTTACGACGGTGATCGCGTACCCGCCGAGCGGCTTCGAGCTTGCTCTCCAGCGGTTCATCGTGAGCATCCCGCACTGGCTCGATCCGGTGTGGGGCTTTCTCTCCGATCTGACGTGGCTGTTCGCTCTCCTCCTTCTCGTGATCTCGGTTCTGCGGCGGCGCGTCGCTGTGGTCGCGCAGGCTCTCGGCTCGCTCGTGCTGGCGGCTCTCCTCGGGCTCCTCGTCGTGCGACTCGCCCTCGGTTCATGGCCGGATGTCTCCGACGCGCTCCTCGGTACGGCCAACGCGCCGAGTTTCCCGAACGTTCGGTTCGGCGAGGCGACGGCGGTCGTGGTTGCCGTCTCGCCCCACCTGGCTCATCCCTGGCGTCGGCTCGGACGGTGGGTGGTCGCACTCGGGGTTGTGGGGACGATGATCGCGTCCGGGGCCACGCCGTTGGGAACCGTTGCGGCACTGCTGATCGGCGTCGGGGCGGCGGCAGGGGCGCGGCTCGCGGGCGGGACGTCGGCGGGGAGGCCTGGGATCAGCGACGTCGAGGCGGCACTCGCCCAGCTCGGCGTGGCCGCTACGGGGCTCGTGATCGAAGAGCGACAGTCCGCGGGGATCTTCCTCGTACGGGGCGTGGACGAGGCGGGGCGCCGTCTCTCCGTGAAGATCTACGGGCGCGACGCGCACGACAACCAGCTCGTCTCGTCCCTCTGGCGCAGTGTCTGGTACCGCGGGAGCGGAATGCCGCTGCGGCTCGGCCGCCTGCAGGCTGCCGAGCACGAGGCGTTCGTGACGCTCCTTGCCCGGAATGCCGGGTTGGCGACGCTGGAGGTTGTGACCGCGGCGGCAACGATCGACGACGATGCGCTCCTCGTCTTCCGTGGCGAGGCGCTGCCGGCAGCGGATCTTCTCCCGGAGCAGATCGACGATGCGTTTCTCGGCGGCGCCTGGCGGGCGCTCGCGGTTCTCGACGGCGCAAAGATCGCCCACCAGCAGATCGATCCAACCACCGTGGCTGCGGTCAACGGCGTGGTCGGTTTCGTCGACTTCGGGCGCGCGAACGTCGCGCCGGACGCTATGCAGCTCGTGACCGACCGCGTCCAACTCCTCGTCACCTCCGCGAGCCTCGCGGGGGACGAGCGCGCGCTTCGCTGTGCGATGGACGCGCTCGGTAGCGACGGCCTCGCCGAGCTCCTCCCGTACCTGCAGGAAGCAGCCCTCAGCCCACCGCTACGCCGTCAGCTGGCGGCGACCGAGACCGACGTCGACGGTCTCCGCGACGAGGTCGTAGCCGCGACCGGCATCGAGCCACCGGACCCGGTCAAGTTCCGCCGGGTCACCTGGTGGTCTGCGGTCCAGCTTCTGCTGCTCGCGTTCGTGAGTTACACGATCATCGACGCGGCGAGTGGGGTGGAGTGGGGCGACGTTCGATCGAGCATCGCCGACTCGGGATGGGGCTGGCTCGTCGCGGGCATCCTCGTCGCCCAGCTCCCGCGTCTCACCCAGGCGCTGACGACGCTCGGGTCCGTTCCCATCAGCCTTCCCTTCGGCCCCGTCTACACGATGCAGCTCGCCATGGGCTACATGAACCTCGCGCTGCCGTCGAACTTCGCCCGCATGGCGGTGAACATCCGCTTCTTCCAACGGCAGGGACTCACCGCGCCCATCGCGATCGCATCGGGGGCGATCGATTCCTTCGTCGGCACGGTCGTGCAGGCGGTCCTGCTCGGGATCCTCCTCATCTTCTCCGAGTCGACGCTCGCGCTCGATCTGCCGAACCCGTCCCGCGGCTCCGGGACGCTCATCTGGATACTCGTCGCGATCGTTGTTGCGTCAGTAGTCGTCCTCACCGTCGTTTCTCGCATTCGCAGGCTGATCGTCGACCAGGCCCGGCGCTGGTGGCCCGACGTCCGGTCCGCGCTCGCTTCCCTGCGCGCCTCACAGAAGTTGGCGTTGCTCGTGTTCGGCAGTGTCGGCACGGAGCTTCTCTTCGCCGTCGCGCTCGGGCTCTTCGCCCGTGGCTTCGGCTACGAGATCTCTCTCGCCGAGCTGCTCGTGATCAACATCAGCGTCTCTCTCCTCGCGAGCTTCGTCCCCGTGCCGGGGGGCGTCGGCGTTGCCGAGTTCGGCCTCACCGTCGGCCTCACAGCGGCCGGCATGGAGCCCGAGTCCGCGATTGCCGCCGTCCTCCTCTACCGGATCGCGACGTTCTACCTGCCGCCCCTGTGGGGCTTCTTTGCGATGCGGTGGCTGCAACGGAACCGCTACCTGTGAGCATATGGTGTTGATCGTGCCCTCTGGCTCATCACCGCCGCTGCGCTCTGGGTTTTCGTGAAGGTGCCGCAGGAGTACTGGATTCATTTCGCCCAGCGGGACATGACGGACACGATCGTCGAGGACCCTGCCGTCGGCGTCGCGATCGCGCTCGTCGTGATCGTTCTGCTAGGCGTGCTGCAGTTCGTCGTTCGCCCGCGGCTCCCCGCCTCCGCCTGGGGCTGGCGGTTCGCCGCCGATCCACTCGTGACGTCGGCGCGGGATGCACATGAGCGCTATGCCCAGCGCCTGCGCCGAGGCCGGGTGGTCTGGGGCGAGCTGGCCGAGAAGGTCGCGCTCCTGGGGCTCCTGGGCATGATCTTCGCCTCCACATCACCTGAGATGTCGGGACGGGGCAGTCTGCCCGGTCGTCCCCGCATCGTCGCCGATCGCAGGGACGATGCTGTTCGTCGTGCTCGGAGTCGACCTCGTCTCGAAGGGCCAACCGCCGCTCGGGAGCTGACCGTGCTCGCCGGGCACACCACGTGACAGGGCGTCTCCGGCTCCGGCGCGAGACGTTCCGGGAAGACGCGTCGGCCGGGCTCGTGCTCGGGGTGCAGAGCGTCCCGGACGGCCTCGCTACCGGTCTGCTCGCGGGGGTGAGCCCGCTCTCGGGGCTGTACGGCTATCTCGTGGGCACGATCGCCGGCGCGACCGCCGCTTCGTCGGCGTTCATGGTCGTGCAGGGGACGGGGGCGATGGCAATGGTGATCGCCGACGTCCCGGAGGTGCACGGGTCCGGGGACGGCGCGCGGGCGCTCTTCACGCTCTCGATCCTGACGGGTATTGCGATGCTCGCGGCCGGCCTGCTGCGGCTGGGGGCCGCGCTGCGGTTCGTCTCGAACGCCGTGATGGTCGGGTTCATCAACGCGGTCGGAGTGAACATCGTGCTCGGCCAGCTTCCGAACCTGACCGGCTACGCGGCGGAAGGTTCGAACCGCGTCTTCCGGGCGGTGAACACGGTGCTCTCCCCGGGGCAACTGCACTGGGCGAGCCTCGGGGTCGGCCTCGCCACGATCGCGTTGATCCTGATGCTCGAGCGGACGCGGGTCGGCGCGCTCGGCCTCGTCGTCGCGGTCGTTGCCACGTCCGGGGTGGCTGCCTTGTTCGGCTGGTCGGGGGTCGCGACGCTGAACGACCTCGGCGTCGCCGTTGACGGGCTCCCGAGCCCGGTCTGGCCGTCGGTGGCCGCCGCGCCGGCGCTGATCATCCCGGCGCTGGCGCTGACGTTCGTCGCGCTCGTGCAGGGCGCAGGCATCTCGGCGAACTTCGTCAACCCCGACGGAACCTATCCCGACGCGTCCCGTGACTTCGTCGGCCAGGGCGCGGCGAACGTGGCATCGGGGCTGCTGCAGGGGATGCCTGTCGGCGGCTCGCTCTCCGCGTCGGCGCTGAACAAGGCCGCCGGAGCGCGGTCGAGGCAGGCCCCGATCATCGCCGGACTCGTGATGATCGTCGTGATCGTCGCGTTCGGCGACGCGATCGGACATATCGCCATGCCAGCACTCGCAGGCCTGCTGATCCTGATCGGCATCCGCACCATCAAGCCTGCCGATCTGCAGTCGGTGTGGCGCACCGGCACCATTCAGAAGGTGGTGCTGGTCGTCACGTTCGTGCTGACGATGCTGATCCCGCTCCAGTACGCCGTCCTCGTCGGCGTCGGGCTGTCCGTCGTGCTCTACGTGATCCGGCAATCGAACGGCGTTTCTGTCCGGCGCTGGGTCTACGACGACGAGGGCTACGTGATCGAGACCGACCCACCCACCGAGCTCCCGCCAGGCGAGGTCGTCGTGCTCCAGCCCTACGGAAGCCTCTTCTTCGCCGCTGCCCCCGTCTTCGAGGCAGCGCTTCCCGCAGTCGGCGAGCGGTCACGCGCGACCGTTGTGATCCTCCGGCTCCGCGGGCGCTCCGACCTCGGCACCACCTTCATGGACGTCGTGCGCCGCTACGCGGTTTCGCTTCGGGAGGTGGGCTCGAAGCTCGTGATCGTCTCGGACAGCGATCGAATCCTCGAGCAGCTGATCGTGACGAACATCACCGAGACGATCGGCGACACGAACGTCTACTCCGGGAACGAGCGCGTCGGCGCCACCGTCCGCCGCGCCTACGACGACGCCGTGCACTGGGTGGAGGAGCGCGACGCTTCATCCGCCGCGCGCTGACCGCTCAAGCCGCGCCGATCTGCGGTCGGCGCACGAGCAGGACGAACGAGACGAGCGCAATCCAGGCCGGGAACACGTAGAGCGTCGGCTCGGCCGGCATGACGTTGATGAACTCCGCGACCCCGACGACGTACGTGAAGACGGCGAGCCACCGGGGAAAGGCACCGGCCCGAAGGCCGAGCGATGCGGTCGAGAGCATGACCAGGGTCGCGATCCTGGCAGCGAAGACCGAGAGCTCGACCGCGGCCAGCGCACGCAGCAGTGCGACCACGCCGGGGTCGGGAGCCCGAGCACCTATGCTCAGGTCCATCTGCTGACAACGAACCGAGGGAGGAGCGCGAAGCGTGGACAATTTGCTTGCAATGACGGGGGCCCAGCTCACCATCACGATCTTCGTGATCGCTTTCTACGTCGGGGTCATCTGGATGGTCGTCGACGTGATCCGTCGCAAAGACCTCGGCGCGGGGGCCAAGGTCTTCTGGATCTTCGCCGGCCTGCTCTTCAGCCTCTTCGCCGTGCTTCTCTACCTCTTCGTCGGCAAGCGCCGGCACTCGGAGAGCCCGACAGCACCACAATGATGTTGCCCGCACCGCTGCCCGCGCACGTCAATCTGCAGTGAGGCCGCGTGGATTCGTGCCAGGCGCACCTGGCTGAGGTGGCGGCCGCACTCGCTCTACGCGTCAACAGCCTCCTGGGAGAAACAACTAGAGCGACCCGAGCTCCCGTCGCTCCGTCCCCTCTTGTGGCGGTCCTTCGGGCCGGTCGTCCTGCCTCCGCTCCCAGAGCGTGGCGTTGACGGCCGCCGAGACGACGAGCAGCCGCCCCAGGAAATAGAGGCCGAGGAGAAGCGCCGCCGCGGTTCCCAGCGAGCCGTAGGTGTCGTGTCGCGACGTGGCCAGCGGGCCCACGACGTACCCCCAGAAGACATGCAGGGCGAGCGTTCCGATCGCGAAGACGATGCTGCCGGGGAGAAGCGCCCGCCGTGGCGCGTCGGTGTGTGGGAGCCACCAGGAGGTGAGGAACCAGAGAGCGCCGTAGACGACCGTCGCCCCGACCGTGACCGCGACGCCCGCCGCCGTGGACGAGGCGCGGGCGGCCACGGCGATCGCGGACATGGCCGGGACGGCGGTCAGGATCGCCAGGAAGCCGAAGGTCTGGGTCACCGTGGGGCTCGCGCGGCGCACGTGCGCCGTCCAGACGAGCCTGCTCACGCCGATCAGCGAGCGCAGGAGCGAGCGGGTCGTGTAGACGAGGATCGGCAGGCCGATGAGAAGGGCGTACCAGCGCGCGTTGCTGCTGGCTGCGTCCTGCACCGACGCCGTCACGATCGCGGTCATCTGTGCCCGACCGGCGAGCTTGTCCGGTGACTCCGAGGCCGCGGACGAGAGGACGCCGAGCCCGGCCACGAGGACGAGGACGAAAGGCAGCAGCCAGATGAAGAACCGGTACGCCAGGGCTCCCGCGAGGAGCCCGCCGCCGCACTCGCGGTCGCGCTCGTAGACGTCGTAGAGCCAGGCTGCCCACGCGCTTTGCTCCCGCTTTGCCTCGCCCCATGTCTCCAGACGCTCCGCGCGGGACCGCGCCGCCGCGACGGCCGCGCCGATTCGACCTCGCCCTTCGCCCGCTTCCTGCCCGCTCGTCACACGGCGAATCTACTGGGCTCGAGGGACTCCGAGGAGGATCGAGCGGCCGAGGGCCTGCCGCAACTCCGCGTACGAGCCGGGCCTGCGTTCGGGCTTCGCGACACGCGCGAGGAAGACGATGAAGGCACCGAGGCCACCCGCGATCATGATCACCGCGCCGACCGCTTCCACGACTCGAACGACATCGGAGACTGTGCTCTCGAATTCCATCCCAGAGCCACGCTACCGCGGTCGTGCGTTTGGCGTCCCAAGGCCTGAATCGGCTCTCCGTCACTACCGCGACGGAGGGCCGGAACGACGATCACCGTCGAGCCGAGCCGGTCGATTTCCCAGATCGTACGTCGGCCCATTTACGTAGACGTGACACCTCCATGCCTTCTCGCCCCATGCCCACCGATTCCCCCTGCGCAGGTACGAATCGGCCGCACCGCCCCATCGACGTGCGGCCCAGTCACCACCCTTTCGAGTCACTAGTCCTTATCGATGTTGGCGCTATCTATCCCGCCACCGCCTCGATGGTGGGGCGGCACCCGCGCGCCGCCCGTGGTGGTTCACTCAGCTCCCGCCGAGCCGGACCACGGTCGCCCCGTCGGCCGAGTCCGACTCCTGCCCGTCGACGAGCGGGTGCTTCGCAAGCTCGTCACGCACCGCCTTTCGCACCGCGCCCGTGCCGCGGCCGTGGATCACACGTACCTCCACCCGCCCGGCGAGCGCCGCGGCGTCGATCAGATCGCGGACGGCCTCCCTTGCCTCCTGTGCCGTGCGGCCGCGGAGGTCGATCTCGTCGGGAAGGTCGTTCTGGATCATCGCCCGAACCGTCACCGCGGGCTCGACCGGCTCGGTCGTGCGGCCGGCGTCGCGGTCGGGGACGAGACGCTCGACGGGAACGCGCACCCGGAGACCGCCGCGCCCGAGCACCGTCGCCTCGTCCCCGACGATCTCCGCGATCGTGCCACGGACGCCGATGTCCGCGGCGACCACCGGATCACCGACCGCGAGGGGCGCCGTCAGAGCCAGCGGCTCGTCGAGCCCGGCGAGTGAGCGTGCCGCCCGAGCCGCGCGATCCGAGGCCGCGCCCAGCCTTCGATCCCGCTCGGCCTCCTTCTTCTGCGCTGCCGGAGTGGCGGCGCGGCCACGTTCGCGCTCGAGCTTGCGAGCCGTGCGAATCTCGCCGCGTAGCTCGTCGAGCTCGGCGCGCACGCCCGTGAGCTCTGCCTCGGCCCGTGCCAGCGCCCTCTGGCGCTCGGCGGCCGCCGACGCCCGAACCTGCTCGATCTCAGCCTGGAGCCCATCGGCGGCGCGCTGCGCCTTTGCACGCGCCGCCTGTGCCTCCTCGCGTTCGACCGCGGCGGCGGCGCGCTCATCCTGCGCCTCCCGGGCTGCGGCCTCTGCCTCGGCGACGAGCTCCGCAACCTGAAGTCGCTCGGGGGCAACTCGCCCGCGGGCCGTCGCGACGATCTGGCCGGGCAGTCCGAGCCGTTCGGCCGTCTGCAGAGCATGCGAGGTGCCGGGCCGACCGAGCGTGACGGAATAGAGCGGCTCATGGCTGTCGGGGTCGATCCCGGTTGCCGCGTTCGCGGCACCGTCGGCTGCACTTGCCCACTCCTTCAACTCGGCGTAGTGGCTCGTCGTCACCGTGAGCCGTGCCTGCCCGGCGAGTGCATCGAGCAGAGCCTCGGCAAGCGCAGCTCCCTCGACAGGGTCGGTGCCCGCCGCGATCTCGTCGAGGAGGACGAGCGAGTTCGCGGTGGCGCTCTCGAGGATCCCGACGAGGTTCCGCACGTGCGCCGAGAAGGTCGAGAGGCTCATCGCGATCGACTGCTCGTCACCGATGTCGACGAGAACCTCGTCGAAGACCGGAAGCGCAGCCTCGGCAGCCGGCGGCCGTAGACCACACTGGTGGAGGACGGCAGCAAGCCCGAGCGTCTTCAGCGCGACCGTCTTGCCGCCGGTGTTCGGCCCGCTGATCACGACCGCACGGAGATCGCCGAGCTCGAGATCGATGGCCACTGCGGTCGACGGATCGAGTAGGGGGTGACGCGCGCCCCGCAAGACGACGTCGCGGCTCTGCGTCACGACCGCTCCGTGCCAGCCTCGTGAGAGCCTTCCGCAGGCGAGGCCGAGGTCGAGGCGTGCTGTCGCGGCCACGAGCTCGGCGAGCGCGGTGTCCTGCGCGCCGACGAGGGACGAGAGATTGCGCAGGATGCGTGTGACCTCGTCACGCTCGGCGACCTCGGCCTCGCGCAGCCGATTCGAGTCGTCGACGGCCGCGAACGGCTCGACGAAGAGCGTCTGCCCCGAGCCGGAGGAGTCGTGCACGATCCCCGGCACGCGACCGCGGGCTGCCGCCTTCAACGCAAGAACCGGGCGGCCGCTGCGCTCGGTGACGAAATCGTCCTGGAGGTACTCGGCGAGTGCCGGATCGCGTGCGATCTTGCGGAGGCGATCGGCCAGCCGACCCCGTCCCGAGCGCAGCTCGCGTCGGAGTCGGCGAAGCTCTGGCGAGGCCCCATCGCGCAGATCCGACCCGTCCTCCTCGACCGCGCGACCGATCTCCTCGGCGATCGACAACAGCGATGTGTCGATCCCGGCCACGAGCTCCGCGAGTGCCGGAATGCCGTCCTGCTCTGCGAGTGCACGCCGTGCCGTGACCCCAGCCTGAATCGTGCGCCCGATCTGCATCAGCGTGCGCGTTTCGAGCGTGCTTCCGCGTGCGGCGAGCTCCGCCGCCTCTCTCACGTCCGTCGCCCCGCCCAGCTCGGGCTCTGCGGACGCCTCGATCAGCGAGATCGCCTCTGCCGTCTGCTGCTGGCGGAGTCGAACCTGCTCGCCGTCGACGAACGGCCGAAGCGCCTCCGCGAGCATCGCTCCCGGTTCGCTTGTCGTCGCTTCGGCCAGTCGAGCCAGCACAGTGGGTAGCTCGAGCAGTTCGAGGTCGTGCTCACGCATGGTGCGAGTGTACGACGGGAGCCGCTCTCGGCATCCCGTCTCGAGTTTGCGTACGATCCCAAGCTGATGCGCTACCGAGACTCGCTGCCCCAGCTCGCCGGAAGAGTGCTGCTCTGTGACGGTGGCACGGAGACGTCGTTGATCTTCGACGATGGACTCGATCTCCCGTGCTTCGCGACGTTTCCGCTGCTCGAGCACGAGGACGGTCGCGAAGCGATGAGCCGCTACTTCGCGCCCTACCTCGAGACCGCCCGGCTGCACGGCGTGGGTTTCGAGCTCGGGGCCAATACCTGGCGCGCGAACCCCGCCTGGGGGGCACAGCTCGGCTACTCCCTCGACGATCTCGCCGAGGCAAACCGTCGCTGCATCTCGTTCGCCGAGGAGATCCGCGACAGCGAAGAGGCGCCCGGGTGTCCTATCGTGATCTGCGCGCTGTTCGGGCCGGAGGGCGACGCGTACGACCCGGAGAGCCATCTCACCGCCGAGCAGGCGGAGGAGTACCACTCCTGGCAGGCGGGGATCATCGCCGGTACGGCCGCGGACATGATCACCGGCCTGACGATCACCTACGTCGAGGAGGCAATCGGGATCGTCCGCGCCGCCGCGTCCGTCGGGATGCCGGTCGTCATCTCGTTCACGGTCGAGACCGACGGTCGGCTACCGAGCGGCCAGTCTCTCGCCGAGGCGATCGAGGAAGTCGATCGCGAGACAGGCTCGGCGGCGGCCTACTTCATGATCAACTGCGCGCACCCAACGCACTTCCTGTCGGTGCTCGACGATCCCGGGGCCGTGGCATCGCATCCGCGGCATCCGCGCGAACGCGTCGAAGATGAGCCATGCGGAGCTCGACAACTCCGAGGAGCTCGATGACGGAGATCCCGCCGAGCTCGCCGCCGACTACGTCGCGATCGGTGAGCGGCTGCCGAACCTGGTCATGCTCGGCGGCTGCTGTGGCACCGATCACCGTCACATCGCGAGCATCGCGGACGCGTGGTTCGGCCCGGCTCCCGCGGCTGCCTGATCGCTGCGTCGGCGCCGCGACCTGGTCGGCAACGCAGATCTGCTCGCTGAGGCGCAGCCAGGGCACGAGACAGCGACTCGCGGGCGTTGTGAAATACTCCGCCCCCGATGGACACTGCCTGGCTCGGACAGCGCGAAGCGCACGACCCAACCCGTGTCGGAGGCAAGGCCGCGAGCCTCAGCCGCCTCGCCGCGGAGTACCGCGTGCCGCCGGGCTTCGCCCTCACGGCGAAGGCACTCGAGTTCGCCGCGCCCGATCTGGCGCGCGGAATCGTGCCGGATTCGTTGCGGGCGCAGATCGCCGAGGCGTACGTCAGCCTCGGCGAAGGCAGGGTCGCCGTTCGCTCGTCGGCGATCGACGAGGACGGCGACGCGCACTCGTTCGCCGGGCAGCACGAGACGTTCCTCAACGTCGAGGGCGTCGACGCGATCGTCGAGGCGGTTGTTCTCTGCTTCGCCTCCGCATTCACTGCCCGTGCGATCGACTACCGGTTGCACGTCGGGCTGCCCGTCGATCACATCGGTCTCGCGATTCTCGTCCAGACCCAGGTCCTCGCGGACAGTGCAGGGGTCGTCTTCAGCGCCAACCCCATCAACGGAAGCCTCGACGAGATCGTGATCAACGTCAGCTACGGCCTGGGCGAGAGCATCGTCGGTGGTACGACGACGCCCGACACGTTCATCGTCCGCAAGCCCGACCTGGAGATCGTCTCCCGCACGATCGGGGAGAAGAGACTCATGACCGTGCCCGTGCCGGGCGGAACCAGAGAGCTCGAGACACCGGCGCTGCTCCGCGACCTTCCCTCCGTCACCGACGAGGTCGCACTCGAGCTTGCCGCCCTCGCCGTCCGGCTCGAGACCAGTACCGGCGCCCCGGTGGACATCGAGTGCGCCGTGCAAAGCAACGACGTCTACGTACTGCAGTCACGACCGATCACAACGCTCCGGCCAACCGGCGCCGAAAGGGGTTCTCGATGACACAAACCGCCATGCCACAACCCATCCCACTGCCGGACGACTTCCCGATCGCGTGGGAGCAGCCGGAGCAGGCGTTCGCCTTCTGGGAGCGCGAGACGTCGCACTACCCAGGCCAGACTCCCATCCTGGACGCCTCGATTGCCCGTCACTGCCTCACGCCGGGCTTCAACGCCGCCTGCGCGCACTACTCGTTCCCTGTTCGCAACAGCACCGCGCGGTTCAACACGTACGTCTATCAGTCGTTCGGCCCCGTCAGCCACGATCCCGGCGAGCTCGAGGCACTCGGCCGCACGGCGCAGGAGCTCCTGGGTGCGGCGATCGGGCGACAGATGGAGGTCTGGGAAGGTGAGCGGCTGCCCGAGATCAAGGAGCTCCTCGCCCGCTGGCGAGCCTTCGATCTCGCCGGCGCGTCCGACGCCGAGCTCCTCTCGCACTTTCGCGACACGCTCGCGTGGAACGAGCGCGCCTGGCACATCCACTTCTACACCGTCTTCCCCATGCTCATCTCGATGAGCCTGTTCGACGACCTGTATTCCGAGCTCCTCGGAGGGGACGACAAATACGCTGCGTTCAAGCTGTTGCAGGGTCTCGACAACATGTCGATGGTGGCCGATCGAGCGTTGTTCGCGCTCTCGCGCGATGCGCGCGCCTCCGCCGACGTTCTCCGTGTCCTCGAGACGTCGGCGGCAAGCGATGTCGTCTCGGAGCTCGGAGGCTTCGCCGACGGTCGCGCCTTTCTCGTCAACCTCGACGCGTTTCTCGATCAGCACGGCCGGCGCACGTCGATGTTCGTCAACATCAGCGCGCCCTCGTGGATCGAGGATCCGACCCCGCTCATCACCGCATTGCAGGATGCCGTGACGCAGCCCGAGCGCGATTTCGACGCCGAGCTCGCGGCGGCGGCGGAGGAGCGCGAGCGCCTCAGCGCTGCGGCGCGCGAGCAGCTCGCGGGCTTCCCCGAGGCCGTTCGTGGCCAGTTCGAGTTCCTCCTCGACGCGGCGCGCCAGGGAACGGTCCTGCAGGAGGATCACAACTACTGGCTCGACACGCAGATCCTGTACGAGGTGCGTCGCGTCGTCCTCGAGCTGGCCCGACGGCTCGTAGCCAACGGAGGCATCGACTCGCTCGAGGACGTCTTTCATCTCCGGGTCGAGGAGCTCGATGATCTGTCGGCGGATCTGCGCGCGATCGTCACCGAGCGCAAGGACGAGATCGACGCCTTCGGCGGGGTTGCGGCGCCTCACGTGATCGGGTCGCTTCCCCCTGGGCCACCCCCCGAGGACCCGGTCTCGCGAGCCGTGATCAAGATGTTTGGTGGTCGGCCGCGCGAGTCGGCGTCGGTCGATCTCTTCTACGGGATGCCGGGATCGCCGGGGGTCGCACGCGGCAGAGTTCGTATCATCCGCTCGCTGGCCGACGGAGACAGCCTCCAGCACGGTGAGGTGCTCGTCGCCGAAACGACTGCTCCGCCCTGGACACCGCTCTTCGCTCGCGCGGCGGCGATCGTCACCGACGCCGGGGGGATCCTCAGCCACTGTGCCGTCGTCGCTCGCGAGTACTCGATTCCGGCTGTCGTCGGAACCATCCGCGCGACCTCCATCCTTCGCGACGGCCAGGTGGTCGAGGTGGACGGAACGAACGGCAGCATCCGGCTCGTCGAGCCGTGAATCGAGGGAGAGGCGCCGAGCGCGCGGTGTTGGTCGCGGTCGCGCTCGGCGCCCTTCTCGCACCCCTCAATTCGACGATGATCGCGGTTGCGTTGCCCGACATCGTCGACGGGTTCGACTCGTCGATCGGCACCGTCGGCTGGCTCGTCACGTCGTACCTGCTTGCGCTCGCAGTCGTTCAGCCGGTCGCGGGAAAGCTCGGCGATCGACACGGACGGCGTCCTTTCATCGTCGGCGGGCTCATCGTCTTCGGCGTCGCCTCGCTCGGAGCTGCGCTCGCGCCGAGCCTTCCGTTCCTGATCGGGTTCCGTGTTGCGCAGGCGGTCTCGGGTGCCGTCGTCTTCCCGAACGGTGCGGGCCTGATTCGTGAGCTGATCCCGTCAGATCGGCGAGGCGGTGCCTTCGGGATCGTCGGCGGGTCGATCGCCCTGGCAGCAGGGCTTGGCCCCCTCATCGGCGGCATCCTCGTCGGCGTCGGCGGGTGGCGGGCGATCTTCCTCGTCAACGTCCCGGTGGTCGCCGCGGCTCTCGCGATCGCCTGGCGGGTCGTGCCCCGGAACCCCGGCGTCGTGCCTCAGACCGCTTTCGACTGGCTCGGTGCCGGCCTCCTCGCGACGGTGTTGGGTGGTTCGGCGGCACTCGTGATAGAGAGCGGCCACGTCCCCATGGTGCTCGTTCCCGGTGTTCCAGCGCTCGTCGTGCTCGCGGTCGTCTTCATCCGGCGGGAGCTGCGTCACCCCGATCCCGTCTTCCAGCCGCGATTCTTCACCACCCGTCCGTTTGCCGCTGCCAATGCGGGCATCTCGTCGAGCAACCTCGCCTTCTACACCGTGTTGCTTGCGACCCCGATCCTGCTCACGCGCCATGTCGACTGGTCGAGCCTGCAGATCGGCATCGCGCTCGCGCTCCTTTCTGCGCCGATGGTCGTCTTCTCTCCGATCGGGGGTCGACTCGCGGATCGATACGGTCGACGGTTTCCCTCGGTTGCGGGCTGCGTCGTTCTCACTACCGGCCTCGTGCCGCTCGCGATCGCTCCGGGCCTCGACACGTACGCGCTGCTCCCCTGCCTTTGCCTCATGGGCGCGGGGGTCGGGCTCTCGACCGCCGGCCTCCAGGCTTCCGCGATCGAGGCGCTCCGGCCCGAGCAGGCAGGCGTCGCCGCCGGCCTGTTCTCGACCTCCCGCTATATCGGCAGCTTCGCGGGCTCGATCGCCCTCGCCCGGCTTCTGGACGAGGGCCAGGGGCTCTCCGGATTCCACGCCGTCTTCGTGATCGCGCTCGTCGGGGCGATCGTCTCCGTCCTTGCAACCCTGGCGCTCCCCAAGCGCCCAGTCCTCGCCTAGACCGTGGACTGGGCGGAGCGGCGCGCCACCTCGGTGCGCACCGCGGGCGCAACCTCGGTGCCGTAGAGCTCGATCGCGCGCATCGTCTTTGCGTGGTCGAGGCTCGAGAGGTAGACGAGGAAGCGCTGGTGGCCGAAGATCTCGTGCTGGAAGAGGATCTTCTCGACGACCTCCTGCGGGCTGCCGACGAAGTTCGCCCCGCGCAGGGAACGCGACGCCTCGAAATCCTCCCGGGTCAGCGGCGGCCAACCGCGCTCTTTCCCGATCTTCGTCATCATCGCGCTGAACTGCGGCCACGAGGCGTCGGACGCCCCCTGCGACGTTTCGGCAATGAATCCGTGCGAGTTGATGCTCAGCGCGGGAGCAGCGTGGCCGCTCTCGAGCGCTGCTCGACGGTGGATCTCGGCGAATGGCGTGAAGCGCTCGGGCATGCCGCCGATGATCGCGAGCGCCATCGGGAGGCCGAGCCCTCCTGCACGGGCCGCCGATGCGGGGTTGCCTCCGACCGCGATCCACACCGGCAACGGGTCCTGCGCGGGCCGCGGGTAGATCCCGGCGCCGTCCAGTGGCGGGCGGAGGCGTCCGGACCAGGTCACACGCTCCTCCTCGCGGAGGCGGAGCAGGAGATCGAGCTTCTCCGCGAAGAGCTCGTCGTAGTCGGCGAGGTCGTAGCCGAAGAGCGGAAACGACTCGATGAACGAGCCGCGCCCGGCCATGATCTCGGCCCGGCCACCGGAGAGCAGGTCGAGGGTCGCGAACTGCTGGAGGACGCGTACCGGATCCTCCGAGCTGAGGACGGTGACCGCGCTACTCAGGCGGATCCGCGCGGTTCGCTCTGCCGCCGCAGCAAGCGCGATCGTCGGTGCCGAGACGGCGAAATCCGGCCGATGATGCTCGCCGATTGCGAAGACGTCGAGCCCGACCTCGTCGGCGAGCGCCGCCTCCTCGATCAGGTTGCGTAGACGCAGGGCGGGCGGCATCGCGCGACCGGTGGCCGGATCGTTCGTGAGCTCCGCGAAGGTGTAGAGGCCGAGTTCCATAAGTAATTGCGCGCGCAACTAATGCTAGCAGGCATCCCGCGATCGTCCTTCTCGAACGGGCACGCGGCGGAGGTCAGGACGCGGGGCGCAGGCCTGTCCAGGGCGTGCGTCGTCCCGGGAGCGAGCGTCCTCGTCGCGTCACGAGCGCGCGCGGGCACGTCACGATGTCCTCGCCCCGGCCGTGTGCAACGGCGAGCGTCAAGCGTTCGCCGTCCTCGTCGATCACACGTGCGCGCGAGCCGATCTCGAGCACGGGGCCATGCCCTTCGCAGCGAAGCTCGGCCAGCAGGTAGACGATCTCTCCGGCGGTTGTGTCGGCGTCCGATTTCATCGTGCGAGAGAGGGAGTTGGCGGCCGGTCGGGGTTCTCCTTCCTCGAGCGGGAGGATCGAACCTCGTGCGCGCACGTCGAGCGCTACGCCGTCGACCAGCGGTCGGCGCGAATGGCGCGCCATGTGGGGAGTGTGCGCTTCTTCGCTGCCACGCGGGCGCGCGAGCAGGTGACGATGCTCTCGAAGCGGCCGTAGCCGAGGGCGAGCGTGAGTTGGTCGCCGTCGGCTTCGAGCACGCGTGCCCGCGAGCCGATCTCATGTACCGGTCCCTGCTCCGAACGAAGCTCAGCGAGCAGGTAGACCACTTCTCCCCCTGCAGTGATGCCTTCAGCGCCCATGCTGAGAGAGACGGGCGAAACCTCGTCAGGTTGGGAACCTTCACCCAATGCTTACGATCGACGGGTCAGCGGCGACGTGCGATGATCCGATCTCGAGCTCGCGCCGGCCGGGTGCCGCGGAGTCGAAGAGGAGGCCAGCATGGGTGACCGGAGCTACGAGCAGCTGTGCGCCGCCCATCGGTGGGAAGTGCCGGCGCGGTACAACATCGCGGCGGATGTCTGTGACAGACACCCACGCGACAAGCAGGCGATGATCTGGGAGAGCTTCGACGGCACCGCGCGCGAGCTCGACTGGGGCGAGCTCCAGGACCTCGCGAACCAGGCGGCTCACACGCTGGCGGCGCACGGTGTGACGCGGGGAGACCGCGTCGCCGTCGTGCTTCCCGCCACTCCCGAGACGGCGGCGATCTTCTTCGGTGTCTGGAAGCTCGGGGCGATCCTGCTCTCGATGTCGGTGCTCTACGGCGACGATGGGATCGAGCATCGGCTCTCCGACTCGGAGGCCAGGCTTCTCGTCACGGACGCCGAGAACGCTCCACGCTTCGACCGGCCGTGGGCGCCCGACGTTCTCGTGCTCGGGCCGGAGACGCTGCGCGACGCGTCCACCGACTTCGTGTGCGTCGATACCGCCGCTGACGATCCCGCCCAGCTCTACTACACGTCGGGCACCACGGGGCTTGCGAAGGGGATCGTCCATGCGCATCGCTACATCCTCGGCCACGAGGAGTTCCGGTACTGCCACGAGGTGCAGGACGGCGAGCGGTTCCACGGGATGGGAGAGTGGGCGTGGGCGGCGGGGATTGCGCCGCTGCTCGGGCCGTGGCGCCTCGGGGCCGTGCAATGTGTCTACCGACGCGAGGCCGGCTTCGATCCCGGCAAGCAGCTCGCCTTTCTCAGCCGACACGATGTGACGAACGTCTTCACGACGCCGACGGCGATGCGCTCGATGATGGCGATCGAGGACGCTGGATCGCTGTACCCGCAGTCGTTCCGCCGGGTCTGCTCGGCAGGAGAACCGCTGAACCCGGAGGCGATCCGCTGGTTCCGCGAGCAGTACGGCGTCACGGTGCTCGACTACTACGGATTGACCGAGTCGTATCCGCTCGTCGCGAACTACCCCTCGATGAAGGTGCGCGACGGCTCGATGGGGAAGCCGATGCCGGGCTGGGACGTGCAGATCCTGGACGAGGACGAGCGGCCCGTCGCCGTCGGAGAGCGAGGCGAGATCTGCCTGCGGGCCCGCTCGAACCCGCACTACCCGCTCGGGTACTGGAGGAACGACGCGGCGGGTGAGGAGACCTTCGGCGGCGAGTGGTTCCACACGAAGGACGCCGCAGTGCAGGACGAGGACGGGTACTACTGGTACGTCGGACGCGCCGACGACGTGATCATCGCTGCCGGCTACCGGATCGGCCCGTTCGAGGTCGAGTCGGCCTGCCTCGAGCACCCTGCGGTACGAGAGGCGGCGGCCGTCGCCTCGCCTGATGAGCTGCGTGGGAACGTCGTCAAGGCATTTGTCGTTCTTGCCGAGGGCTACGAGCCGTCCGACGACCTTGCCGCCGAGATCAAGGCGTTCGTTCGCGAGCGGCTCTCGGCCTACGCCTACCCTCGTCTGATCGAGTTCGTGCCCGATCTGCCGAAGACGTTGACCGGAAAGATCCGTCGCATCGAGCTCCGGCAGCTCGAACTCGACCGCGCGGCTGAATACAGCTGAGCCTCCACCCGCTTTGGGACGTTAGGGGACGCCGTACTAGAGATCGACCGGGATGTCGCTGACGTCGTCCCGCAGCGACTGCACGCGCGCCTGCTCGACGACGATGATCCCGCCCGCCGTCGTCACGATCCCGATGATCTGGACGGCCGTGAGGCTCTGCGCGAGGAGCGCCCAGGCGAAGATCGCTCCGAGCATCGGCTCGGCCATGCCGACGACGCTTGCTGCTCCCGCTCCGACGAGGGTCGTTCCTGCGACCCAGGCCGCGTAGACGGCGACGGTGCCGACCACGACGACGAAGGCGACGGCTACCCAAACCGGCAGCGAGAAGCCAACGCGCCCGTCGAAGGAAGTCGTCTCGCCGAGGAGGCTGAACGGCAGCGTCCAGGGCGGCATCAGGGCGAGCCAGACGAGGGCCGCGATTCCAAGTCCGGCGCCGGTGCGGGCGAGAGGCGGCAAGTTCGTCTTCGGCCGCGCAGCCATGAGCACGGTCGCCGAATAGGCGATCATCGTCAGAACCGCCAGCCCGATGCCCAGCAGCGACAGGGAGCCGACGTCGCGTGCACCGAGAACCGTGAGAGCAAGCCCGAGAACGGCGACCCCCATTGCTCCGTAGGCGTAGCGAGGGAGCGATTCCGCTTGAAAGAGGCGCTCGTAGAGGGCGACGACAAGCGGCGCCGTGAAGACGATCACGAGGACAACGGCGATGTCGACGCGCGAAATCGCCTGGAAGTACAGCCCCTGGCCCGCTACGAAGCCGGCCAGCGCGAACGGGACCAGGTGGAGCATGTCGCCGCGAGTCATCGCCCGGAGATGCGGTGCGACCGCGACGAACAGGATGAGTGCGGCTCCGTAGATGCGAATCGCCGACAGCTCCGTGGGTGTCACGCCGGAGTCGATCACGAGCCGGCCGGCGACGCCGTTCGCAGCCGCAAATGCTGCCGACAGCGCGACGAGGACGTAGCCAGTGCGGGAGACGAATGGCGCCCGCCCTGATTCGGAGGCGGTGGGCACCAGGGCACCGTACACTCCGGTCGACCCAGCCCGACCCGTGCCAGGGGTGCTCCACATTCCAGCCGCACGCAGTCGTCCCAGCACGGCGTCGAACGACGAAGTAGCGATGACCGCGTGACGAGGGAGATGCACAGGCACGTTGGAGTCGTGTGGATGTGTCCCCGTGTACCGCGCGCGACGCGCTTGCCCCTGCGAGGGTGGTCGAGCGCGTGGTGAGGCCGGACGAGCTCAGGGCGGTACGCGCGTTCGAGAACCTCGAGGTCCCCGATCTCGAATGGCTCTGCCGTTTCTCGGCAGACATCTCCCTCGCCCCCGGAGAGTTTGCCGTTCACGACGGCGACCCGCCTGCGTTGGTCGCCCTGCTCGAAGGTCAGATCGAGGCAGTCAAGGTCGTTGACGGCGTCGATCGCGTGATCGGCAAGCGGGGGCCTGGCGACCTTTTCGGGGAGATCTCGATCACGCTCGGGACGCCCCATCCGGCCGGGTTCCGCGCTGTGGAGGCGGCCAGGGTTCTCCGGATAGAGCCGCAGGACTACCACGCGCTCGCGGCCAATGTGCCCGAGGTCGCGACGTGTGTGGGTCGCCTCGCGGCCGACCGGATCGGCGGGCCAAGAGGTCTTCAGGCACTCGCGTCCTCGCCGACTCCGTACCGCGCGATCGTCCTCGGACACCGGTGGGACGCCGCGTGCGCGGACCTCCGGCGCTTCCTCGACCGAAACCAGATCCGGTCAGATGGTTGCAGCCGGACGTTCCGATCGAAGCGGAGCAGTGGGGAGGGCCGCTTCCGGTCGAGGGGGACTACCCGGCATTTCGGATCGTGAACGGGAAGACCGTCTACAGGCCACAGCTGCGCCGGGTTGCCGAGCTCCTCGACGAGGGCGACGTCCTGGAGGCCCGGACGATCATCCTCTGGGGTTCCTCACCGAACCCTTACGTCTCGACGCGGAGGTGCGGCCCTCCCTCGCCTGATTCGGCAGGAATCGAGAGGAGGGCGCGCCTTCCTTACACGGCACAAACATTTTGCGCGAGCCGACGTCTCACCGCCCATGAGTATTCGGTCGAGCGTCGGGACTCCACGCGTGAGTTGCCTCCAGGCCACGCGGTCGGTCGCCGCTCGAGCCATGCCGTGGCCGGGGCGCAGAACAGCCGCCGGTTGGCGATGGGGTGCGCAACGTGCTCGATGACACTCTCCGCCGCGGCTGGGCTGTGCAGGTCGCGCAGGAGCGCGCGGACCAGGCGCGCGTGCGGGGGCTCGCACGTGACGCTCACGAGACGCGAGCCGAACCGAAGCCATTCGAGAAGTCCCGCTGGCTCGGTCTTCAGGTCCGTTCGCTGCTCGCGCTCGTCGCGGTCGCGGAGGAAGGGAGCTTCATCGGCGCAGCTCGTCGCCTCGGATACTCCCGCTCGACGATCAGCCACCAGATCGCGCAGCTCGAAGCCGCGGTTGGTGCATCGCTTGTCGTTCGTGGCAGCGGCTCGCGGTCGATCCTCGTGACCCCTGCCGGCCGAATCGTCGTCAGTCACGGACGTGCCGTCTTACGACTGCTCGCAAACGCCGAGGCCCAGCTCGCAGCACAGCCCGACGGTGAGCGTCGCCAGCAATCCGGCCGGTCGTCGTGGCTCGGGCCGGACTCGCCTCCCGCGCACGCGTAGCACCCTCGCGGTCCCGGCGCAGCGCCCGAACGCGCTGACGCCAAACGTCGAACTTCTCGACCTTTCCTAGCGTCTTTCAGGTTGCCGGATGTAGATACGTCTTGTCGCTCCGATCCCCGGATGCGCCACTGATGACGACTACCGCGCGACCTTGTCTGGCGACTCCCACACATCTCACGCCCGTCCGAGCCGGAGCCGCGGTGCGGTCGCCGGTGCGCGGAAGGTTCTGGAGAGTCCGCGCGGTCGGAGGCGTGTCGCGTGGACGGCTGTCGTCGGCGCTGCACTGGTGGGGGCAGGTCTCGTTCTCATCCTCGGGCCGAACACGAACGCGCCTGCCGTCCACCTGAGCAACACCCCGGCGGATGTTCCGGAAGCGCTCGTCAAGGCTCCGCTCGGCGATGAAGCGCGTCGGGTCGCCGTTCGTTTCATCCAGACAGCGGTCGCCCGGGAGCATCTCGAGGAGGCGTGGTCACTCGTCGGCCCGCAACTCCGTGGTGGTCTCACTCGCGCCGAGTGGATCACGGGGGCGAACCCGGTCGTCCCGTATCCGATCGACAAGCTCGAGGTCGCCCCGTACAAGGTCGACACGTCGTACACGAAGAGCGCTCTGCTCGAGGTCGCGCTCGTGCCGCGCAAGAAAGCAGGCATCCGGCCCCAGGTCTTCTTCCTCGAGCTGCGCAAGATCGAGACGGCCGGAAAGAGCCGTTGGGTCGTGGACAACTGGGTGCCCCGGGCGTCGACGGTGGTTCCGCGATGAGCAACGCGGTCGACAGTGCGGCTCCCGAGTTCGACGGGCGAACGGCCGGCGCGAAGGCCGTCCTCGGCTCGGGTGTGAGAGAGGATGATCTCGACGACGAGTACGGCGAGACGCAGGTCGAGGCGCGCGACTACTGGGCGTCGGTCTGGCTGAGGCTGAAGCGCGACAGGTTCGCCCTCGCCGGCGGCGTGTTCATCGCATTGCTGTTCCTGACAGCTTTCGGAGGCGCGCCGCTCGCCTCGCACTTCCTCGGGCATGGCCCGAATGAACCATTCCTCGTTTCCGGCGGTCTGGACTCCGACCAGCTCCCGGCCGGGCCCTGGACCCACGTCGGCCAGCTCACCGAGGACGGAGGGATCGACGAGCAGTTGTTCGTGCTCGGGTCGGACTCGACGCTCGCCCGAGACGAGTTCCTCCGTCTCCTCTACGGAGCGCAGGTGTCGCTCGAGGTCGGAATCGGAGCGACGTTCCTCTCGCTGTTGCTCGGGACGCTCGCAGGCGCCGTAGCCGGCTTCTACCGCGGCTGGGCCGACACGATGATCTCCCGGATGGTCGAGCTGACGATGGCGTTCCCGTACCTCCTGTTCGTGATCACACTCGCCGCGACTCTCGGAACGCGCCTCAACAAGGTGACGTTCGGGTTCATGGGAGAGGGCGTGGTCACGCTCATCCTCGTCTTCGGGCTACTCGGCTGGTTCTACTCGGCGCGCGTGATGCGCGGTCTCGCCCTCTCGCTCCGCGAGAAGGAGTTCGTGGAGGCGGCCCGGATGGTCGGGTCGAGCAACTGGCGGATCATCCGCTCGCACATCTTCCCCCATCTGATCGGGCCGCTGACCGTGCTCGCGACGCTCAACGTCGCTGCGTTCATTCTCGCGGAGGCCGGTCTCTCGTTCCTCGGGCTCGGCATCCAGCTGCCCACGGCAAGCTGGGGCAACCTCCTGGCCGACGCACCACAGTACTACACCGCGCGACCGCTGCTGATGGTGTGGCCCGGGATTGCCCTGCTCCTGACGACCCTCGCCTTCAACCTCCTCGGCGACGGGCTCCGCGACGCATTCGACCCGCGAGGCTCGCGGTGAGGCGCGCGCGGTTCGTCGCTCCCGCGATCGGGCGAGAGGTGCTTCCCACCAAACCACCGTACGACCGAAAGGACATCCAATGACAGGCAAGCGTTTCGTCGGGATGATGGCCGCCGTCTCGGGCCTCATCCTCCTCTCTTCTGCCGTTGCGGCCGCCGCTCCCGCAGCGAAGAAGGGCGGCACGGTCGTCGTCGAGATGACGACGGACGTCGACTACATCGATCCCCAGCTCTCGTACTACGGGGAGACGTGGAAGCTCGAGGCCGCCACGGCCTGCAAGCTCATGAACTGGCCGGACAAGGAGGGTGCGCCGGGGGCCGTGGTCGCGCCCGAGGTTGCTGCAGGGCTCCCGATCGTATCCAAGGACGGCAAGACGTACACCTTCACGATCCGCTCCGGGTTCCGCTTCTCGAACGGGCAACCGGTTACGGCGCGGAGCTTCGTCAACGCGGTCAACCGATTCGCGAACCCGAAGATGCAGTCGACGGGCATTCAATTTCTCGACATCGTCCAGGGTGCCCAGGCCGTGATCGATGGCAAGGCGAGCACGGTCTCGGGTGTTACCGCGAAGGGGAACAGGCTCGTCATCCGGTTAACCAGGGCGTCGCCCGACCTCCTCGCCCGGATGACGATGCCGTTCCTGCAGGCGATCGACAACAAGCTCGCCGGCCAGGTCGATGCGAACGGGATCAACTCGTACGCATCATGTGGGCCGTACTTCTTCTCGTCGCGGACACCGGGTCGCTCGATCACGCTCAAACGCAACCCGTTCTACAAGGGCGCGCGCGCAGCGAATCCCGAGACGATCCAGGTGAACATCGGGAACGACGTCACGGTCGAGTACCAGAACGTCGAGAAGAGCACGACGGACTACGCCTCGGGCGGAATCCCCGCGACGGAATGGAAGAACGTCGTCACGAAGTACGGGCTCAACAAGAAGGACGGCCGCGTGCAGGTGCGACCGCTCCTCGACATCCGCTACGTCGCAATGAACCGGTCCCGCCCGCTTTTCCGAGCCAACCCGGGCCTCGCGAAGGCTGTCAACTGGGCCGTTGACCGCCAGGCCTTCTCGGCGCAGGGCGGCTACCTGTACGGCAAGCGAACGGGGCAGATCCTGCCGCCGGGCATGCTCGGCTACAAACCGCAGAGCACCTACCCGATCAGGATCACGGCAAGCTCGGCCAGGCAGGCGAAGAAGCTCGCCGAGGGCAATCTCCGTGACGGCAAGGCCGTGCTCTGGTCGGCGAACTCGGGTACCGCGCCGCTGCAGGCGCAGTTGATCCAGTACAACCTGAAGCAGATCGGCCTGGACACCGAGATCAAGCTGCTTCCCCGTGCGCAGCAGTTCACGAACGCGGGCAATCCGAAGACCGCCACCTTCGACCTCACCGTCGAGCGGTGGGGAGCGGACTACTCGGACCCGTACGACTTCGTCAACATCCTGCTCGACGGGAACCAGGTCACGCAGTCCCAGCACAACAACTACGCGTACTTCAACGTGAAGAAGTACAACCGGCAGATGACGGCAGCATCGCTGCTGACCGGATCGCAGCGGGGCGCCGCCTACGCTCAGCTCGACGCCGCGATGATGAAGGACGACCCCCCGTGGGCCCCTCTCGTCAACTCGAACGACCGCAGCTTCATGTCTGCGCGCGTCGGGTGCATGACGATCAACGAGGCCCAGGGCAGTGGTCCGCTCCTGAACGTGATCTGCCTCAAGTAGATGCATTCCCCCGGGAGGGGCGGCGATCGGCCGCCCCTCCTCCTTCTGCGACCAAGGACGGTCTCACGTGCTCAGCTATCTCGTCAGGCGACTTCTCTGGGCCGGCGTCCTCTTCATCGGCGTGACGCTCATCACGTATGCGCTCTTCTTCGTGCTTCCTGCCGATCCGGCGCGACTCGCGGCGGGGAAGTCCGCCACGGCCGAGGACGTGGATCGCGTTGCGCATCAGCTCGGGCTCGATCGGCCCCTCCACGAGCAGTACGGGTTGTTCCTGAAGCGCCTCGTCGTCGACCAGTCGCTCGGTCGCTCGTACACGAATCGCCGCTCCGTGAACGAGATGGTCGGCGAGGCCGTGCCGGTGACGGCGGCTCTCGTCGTCGGCGGCGCGATCCTGTGGATGATGATCGCGCTTCCGATCGGGATCATCTCCGCGCTTCGACCCCGGTCGTTGCTGGACAGGGGGACGATGATCTTCATCCTGATCGGGATCTCTGCGCCCGTCGTCTGGATCGGGCTCCTGCTCCAGTACTTCATCGGCTTCCGTCTCGGGCTGACGCCGAACGCCGGCTACTGCGACGTCTTCAATCCACCCGAGGGCGCCTCGTGCGGCGGTCCGACGGACTGGGCGTACCACCTCATCCTGCCGTGGGTGACGTTCGCGATCCTCTTTGCCGCGAGCTACGCCCGGATGATTCGCGCGAACGTGATGGACACCCTCGGGGAGGACTACGTCCGTACTGCACGGGCGAAGGGCGCGCCCGAGAGCCTCGTGATCCGGCGCCACGTGCTCCGGAACGCGCTGCTGCCGGTCGTGACGATGCTCGGCCTCGATGTCGGGGTTGCGCTCGGCGGCGCCATCTTCACCGAGGCGATCTTCAACCTGCCGGGGCTCGGACGGCTCGCGCTGAACAGCGTTCTCAGCCTCGACCTGCCGACGATGCAGGGGGTCGTCGTGTTCGCAACCCTCGCGATCATTCTCTTCAACGTGATCGTGGACGTGACCTACGCCATGATCGATCCCCGGATCCGGCTCGCATGACGGGAAGCGCGAACGGGGCGACACGCACCGAGCAGCCGGGTGTCGTCCCGCTGCTCGAGGTGCGAGATCTGCGAACGTACTTCAAGACCGACGACGGCATCGTCCGGGCCGTCGACGGCGTGTCGTTCAGCGTCGATGCCGGGAAGACACTTGGAGTGGTCGGCGAGTCGGGCTCGGGGAAGAGCGTGACGATGATGTCGATCCTCGGGCTCAACCCCAGGCCGGGACGTCTCTCCCCCCGGGAGGCGTCGGAGGCCTCCGATCAGATGGTCGAGTTCCTGCGAGCGACGAAGAAGTACGTGTCGGTCTCGACAGGCTCGGCGTCGTTCCGCGGCGAGAACCTGCTCGAGGCGTCGAACTCCCGCCTGCGGGCGCTTCGCGGCAAGGAGGTCTCGATGATCTTTCAGGACCCGATGACATCACTGAATCCCGTTCTGAGCGTGGGCGACCAACTCATCGAGGCCGTGACGTTGCACCGCGACGTGAGTGCTCGCAAGGCACGGGAGCTCGCGATCGCCGGGCTCGAGGAAGTGGGAATCCCCCGCGCAGCCCGCCGGGTCGATGACTACCCCCACCAGTTCTCGGGCGGGATGCGGCAGCGGGTGATGATCGCGATGGCGCTGATCAACGAGCCGGCGTTGCTGATCGCCGATGAGCCGACGACCGCTCTCGACGTGACGACGCAGGCGCAGATCCTGAACCTGATCAGCGACCTTCAGGCCGAGCGGGGAACGGCAGTCGTCCTGATCACCCACGATCTGGGCGTCGTCGCGGAGACCGCGGACGACATCGTCGTCATGTACGCGGCGCGCGTCGCCGAGCAGGCTCCCGTGCTCGAGCTCTTCGAGCACCCCCTGCACCCGTACACGTGGGGACTGCTCGGCTCGTTGCCGCGGGTGGACGTCACGCTCGATCGGCTCATGCAGATCCGCGGCCAGCCGCCGTCCCTCCTTCGCCCTCCCGCCGGCTGCCGCTTCCGTCCGCGGTGCTCGTTCGCGTTCGACCGCTGCCGCGCAGAGCTGCCGGAGACAACGGCAGCAGAGCTTCGACCCGGGCCACCTCGACGCCTGCCTCCTCGACGAGCGCACCAAGCTCGAGGAATCGGCGCGTGTGACGTTCGAGCTCGGCCTTACCCCGGAGGCGGCATGACCGACGCGCTGCTCGAGATCGATCAGCTCACGAAGCACTTCCCGATCACGGAGGGGATCGTGTTCAAGAAGGAGGTCGCGACGGTCAAGGCGATCGACGGCGTGTCGCTGGACGTCCGACGCGGCGAGACCCTGGGGATCGTGGGCGAGTCGGGTTGCGGCAAGTCGACCCTGGCCCGGGTGATCACGAACCTGCTCGCGCCGACGAGCGGAACGGTGCGGTTCGACGGAAGGGACATCGCCACGCTCTCGGGCCAGGAGCTGCTCGCGTTCAGACGGCAGGTGACGATGATCTTCCAGGACCCCTACGCGTCGCTCAACCCACGGAAGCGTGTCGGGTTCATCGTCGCGGAGCCGCTGATCGTCCACGATGTCGGCACGGAGACGGAGCGCAAACGCCGCGTCCAGGAGCTCCTCGAGGTGGTCGGGCTCGACGCGGAGCACTACAACCGTTTCCCGCACGAGTTCTCGGGCGGGCAGAGGCAGCGGATCGGCATCGCGCGGGCGCTTGCCGCCGGACCGCGGCTGATCGTCTGCGACGAGCCGGTCTCGGCTCTCGACGTCTCGGTGCAGGCGCAGATCCTCAACCTGCTGAGCGACCTCCAGGCGGAGTTCGGGTTGACGTACGTCTTCATCGCACATGATCTCAGCGTTGTCCGACACATCTCGGACCGCGTGGCCGTGATGTACCTGGGCAAGCTGGTCGAGCTGGCCGACTCGCGCGAGCTGTACGCCTCCCCGCGGCACCCGTACACCGGAGCCTTGCTCTCCGCTGTTCCGATCGCGAATCCGAGACTGGGCCGGAGCCGGCGGAAGCTCGTGCTCTCGGGAGACATCCCGAACCCGATCGACCCTCCGAGCGCATGCCGTTTCCATCCGCGCTGCCCGCGTGCGCAGCAGCGGTGTGCGGTAGACGAGCCGCAACTCCTGACGCTCACCCCCTCACGGCGCGAGACCGCCTGCCACTTTCCTCTCGAGCGGTGGCCTCTGACCCCCGCCGAGATGGGCGCCCCGGTCGGGCTCCAGGTGAGCCCAGACTCTGACGCGCCGCTCACGCCGTTCGAGTTCGGCCTGGTGCCGTGATCGTTCGAGGTCTGCGCACGATCGTTGTGGGCGTTCTAGCGCTCGGAGCGGCGGCGGCTCTCGCGGGACTGCTCGTCGGCGCCGCTGCAGGGATGCCCGCCCTGCGCGGCGTTTCGGGCGGGCTTCTGCATCGTCGGATCGCTCGTGTTCGTGGCGGGAGCGGTGAGCGGAATGCGCTACCCGTCACGGAGCGTGCGTGAGCGGAGGCTCGCGGGCCCTGAAGGCTCGAGGAGCACAGGCGATGACGTTTCGTCCTCTGGCCTCCTCGTCGGCGCCGGGATCGCCCTCGTGCTACTCGGCATCCTTCTCGATCCGGAGACATCCCTCTGATGGCCGCGGAGCCGACGCGCAGGCGGTTCGGTCACTGCGAGGGCGCGCGGATGCGGGCCTCACTCGATCTCGACTGCGAGCTCGACGAGATCGGCGCACGGCAGTTGCGGCGTCATCTCGACGGCTGCTCGGAGTGCGCTCGCTGGGTCACCGAGATGTGGGCCTTGACGGGCCTGCTGAGAACGACCCCGACCGAGCCCGCCCCGTGTTCGTCGATTCCGGCCGGCCCGGACGTGCTCGACCCGGCGTGTCGCCGGCCCGCGAGTGGCCACCAGCGCGATCGGAGCCGGCGCGTGATGCCGCGAGCGCTTCAGTAGAGCTGCGCGGAGGCGCGGGTACCCGCGCGCGACGCGTTGCGACGGGGTACGTTTCTCAGGTGGTGTCTGAGGTCAAGCAGGTGATTCGCGTACCGCAGGTACGAGCCGACTCGGCGCCTGCGAGGGCCCCGATCTCCCGCTGGCGGTTGCGTACATGTTGACGCCCGAGGAGCTCAGAGCGGTTCCGCTCTTCGCGGATCTCGAGACCCCTGATCTCGAGTGGCTCTGTCGCGTCTCGGCCGATATCTCGCTGAGCCCTGGCGAGTACGCGACGCATGACGGCGACGAGCCCGCTCTCTTCGCCGTGCTCGAGGGCCGGCTCGAGGCTGTCAAGGTCATGGAGGGCCAGGAGCGCATATTCGGTCAGCGGGAGCCGGGCAATCTTCTCGGGGAGATCTCTATCGCTCTCGGGATGCCACATCCCGCGGGATTCCGGGCCGTGGAGCCGGCGAGAGTCGTCCGGATCGGGCGCTACGACTATCACGCTCTCGCCTCGAACGTCCCGGAGGTCGCGGCCCACGTCGAGCGCATGGCGAACCACCGGATCGGTGGGCCCAAAGGGCTGCGGTCCTATGCTTCGGAGCCCACGCCGTACAAGGCGGTCGTCCTCGGCCATCGCTGGGACCCTGCCTGTGCAGAGCTCCGACGCTTCCTCGACCGCAACCAGATCCGGACCAACTGGCTCCAGCGGGACGTGCCGGTCGAAGCAGAGCAATGGGAGGGCGCGCTCCCGGCCGACGAAGACTGCCCCGTCATTCGGGTCGTGGATGGCGGGAAGACCGTCTCGAGGCCGCACCTTCGTCGGGTTGCCGAGCTCCTTGGCATCGAGACGGAGCCGACGGCAGCGGAGTACGACACCGTGGTCGTCGGCGCCGGCCCGGCCGGCCTCGCGGCCGCCGTCTACGGCGCGTCCGAGGGGCTCCGGACTCTGGCGGTCGAGCGCGAGGCTCCCGGTGGTCAGGCCGGCACGTCCTCCCTGATCGAGAACTACCTCGGCTTTCCGACGGGCGTGTCGGGTGATGAGCTGTCGAGCAAAGCGCTCCAGCAGGCGCGCAGGCTCGGCGCCGAGATTCTCGTCACCCGGTCGATCGCGCGAATCGACGCCGCGACCCGTCAGATCCATCTCGACGGGGGCGACGTCCTGCAGGCGCGTACGATCATCCTCGCGTGCGGTGTCTCGTGGAGGCATCTAGACATCGAGGGGTTCGATCGCCTCGTCGGCAAGGGGATCTTCTACGGCGCCGCGCGAAGCGAAGCTTCGAACACGCACGGGCTCGACATCCAGATCATCGGAGCGGGAAACTCGGCGGGCCAGGCGGCGATGTTCTTCTCGGCCTACGCACGCAGCGTGACGATCCTCTACCGCGGAGAGACGCTCGCCAAGAGCATGTCGCGGTACCTTGTCGATCAGCTCGCGAAGCGCAAGAACATCCACGTGCTGTTCCGAACCGAGGTCACCGCGGCGCACGGGGACTCGGCGCTCGAGGCGATCGACGTTCGGAACTCCGAGACCGGCGAGACGACCCGGCTCGAGTCGGGTGGGCTGTTCGTCTTCATCGGCGCGGACGCCGAGACGGGGTGGCTGCCGCCCGAGATCGCGCTCGACCCGAAAGGGTTCGTGCTCACCGGTGCAGACGTCCGCGGCTCGGGAACGTGGCCGCTCGACCGGGATCCGTACCTTCTCGAGACAAGCGTCCCCGGGATCTTCGCCTGCGGCGACGTCCGCCTCAGCCCCGTAAAGCGCGTCGCAGCCGCCGTCGGCGAGGGCAGCATGGCGATCGCCTTCGTGCACCAGTACCTGAGGGATGCGGAGGCGCACTCCGTCGGCGCGTAGCGTTCGGCGCCGAAGCGCGGGCGGAGGAGTCCCTCGCCTCACCTTCAGAAGAGTGGTGTCAGCCGTACCTCGAGACTCGCGTCCACCGGACTGTGCCGCGACGCGTGCGATGGGAGAGTGCGAGACGCAATCAACCCGTCTCGAAGGAGGTCAGTCGTGTCCGCAGTCCACTCACTCCCGGCCCGCCGTGAGCTCGCATACCGTTCGACGAACGCGATCGACGTGTTTCTCCTCTGGTGCCCGGCGGACGACTCGCTCGCCGTGGTCGTGATCGACGAGCACGCCGATTCCTTCGAGCTCGTCGTCAGCGCCTCCGAGGCGCTCGACGTCTTCGAGCACCCGTACGCACACGCGGCCTTCCGTGGCCTCGACCTCGTCGGCGAACCGCTGGATATCGCCGCGTGAGCACCGAGCTTCTCAGCCTGTACGTCCCGGACGATGCCACCACCCATCGCGAGCCGGGGACGACCGCCGCAGACCCATGACCGGCGCCGGCGCTCAGTCGCCGTTTTTGGCGTCGCTGCCCCGGCTTCCCCCGGCTCCGTGCAGGCCTTCCCCTCCGGTCGATCCCCGGCGGCTCGGGTCGGTGCGCTAGAATGAATCTAGTTTTCGACTCATAGACAAAAACCAGCGTGACAACCGAACCCCCGGTCCCCGCTTCCCCCTGATAGGAGCCTGTGCTCTCGGTAGGCCATGCCTCTGCACGTGCCGTCGAGTCGCACGGTCGGATGACCGACCGGATGCGCGAGGATGTCTGGCGCGACTGCGGGCTCTTCCGCGAGGCCGCGGTTCCCGTCCGCCTTGCGACGGCCGACAACGAGCTCGTCCGGCTCGTGGCAGGCTCGGCCATGATCCACGAGGAGAGCCGCGGGTGCCACTTCCGCACGGACTTCCCCCTCGACGATCCGGCGTTCGAGCGCCACGTCGTCCTCCGCCGCGGCAGCGAGCCTGCGCTCGAGGCGTGGGCGTGACGTCGGAGGACGTCAGGCGGGTCGTCGAGGCCGCGCTCGCGGAGGACGTCGGAGCCGGTGACGTCACGACCGATGCCATCGTCCCCGAAGAGGCGCGCTCGCGCGCAACGCTGCTCCTGAAGGAGCCGGGCGTGGTCTGTGGCCTCGAGGCCGCCGAGGCGGCGTTCGCAGCCCTCGACCCATCAGCGGTGTTCGAACGGCTCGCGGAGGACGGTGACGTCGTCGCCGATGCTCCGCATGCCGTGCTCCATATCGAGGCCGGCACCCGGGCGCTCCTCACCGGCGAGCGAACCGCGCTCAACCTGGTGGGACGGCTCTCGGGCATCGCGACGTCGACCCGACGGTACGTCGACGCGGTCGCCGGAACCGGGGCCGTGATTCGCGACACGCGCAAGACGACACCGGGGCTCCGGTCGCTCGAGAAGCACGCGGTCGTGAGCGGAGGCGGCCTCAACCACCGCTTCGGGCTGCACGACGGCGTGCTCGTGAAGGACAACCATCTCATCGCGTCGCCCTCGATCGCCGACGCGGTCGCGCGCCTGCGAACGGTGACGAAGCTGCCCGTCGAGGTCGAGTGCGACACGCTCGCGCAGGTGCGGCAGGCGGTCGCCGCGGGTGCCGATGCGCTGCTGCTCGACAACATGACGATCGCCGAGCTACGCGAGGCGGTCGCCGCCGTCGGAGGCCGCGCGAGGCTCGAGGCGTCGGGCGGCGTCACCCTCGACACCGTTCGGGCTGTCGCCGAGACCGGCGTCGACGAGATCTCGGTCGGCGCGATCACCCACTCTGCTCGTTCACTCGATGTCTCCCTGGAGGTCACTCTCACATGACGGCTCTCGCTGCCACCGGTCTACAGGAGGAGATCCGCACTCTCGCCGTGAGCGGAACGCGGTCATCCTCGCGCACAACTACCAGCTGCCCGAGGTCCAGGACGTCGCCGACTACGTCGGCGACTCGCTCGGCCTCTCCCGCGAGGCCGCGGCGACCGACGCGGACGTGATCGCGTTCTGCGGCGTCCACTTCATGGCCGAGACGGCGGTGATCCTCTCGCCCGACAAGACGGTCCTGCTGCCGGACCTCGACGCCGGGTGCTCGCTCGCGGACTCGATCACCGGCGACCAGCTTCGCGCCTGGAAGGCGGAGAACCCCGGGGCGGTCGTCGTCTCCTACGTGAACACGACGGCCGACGTGAAGGCCGAGAGCGACTACTGCTGCACGTCCGGAAACGCGAAGGCGGTCATCGAGGCGATCCCCGCGGACCAGGAGATCCTGTTCCTGCCGGACATGTACCTGGGGCTCTGGCTCGAGAAGGTCACGGGCAGGTCGCTCCGCATCTGGCTCGGCGAGTGCCACGTCCACGCGGGGATCCGTCCGGCCGACATCGAGCGCTGGCAGGACGAGGCGCCGGATGCCGAGCTGCTCGTCCATCCCGAGTGCGGGTGTGCGAGCCAGTGCATGGCGTTCGGGAACGACCGGACGCACATCCTCTCGACCGAGGGCATGGTGAAGTTCGCCCGGACGTCGCCGAAGAGCCGCTTTCTGATTGCGACCGAGACCGGCATCCTCCACCGGCTCCGCAAGGATGCGCCGGAGAAGACCTTCGAGGCGGTGTCGGAGCGGGCGGTGTGCCGATTCATGAAGATGACGACGCTCGAGAAGCTCCGCGACAGCCTTCGCGACGGCAAGCACGTCGTCACGGTGCCGGACGACGTCGCGGCGAAGGCGCGGCTCGCGATCGAGCGGATGGTCGCGATCGGCTGAGGCGACGGGTCACGCGCCGGCCACGTGCGCATGCGGGAGGCACAATGGGGCACACATTCCGAGACCCGCCCCACCGACCGGCGCCGCGGGTCGTTCGCGCGGCTCCGTTGGTCGGGACGGCGGTACGTCCTGTCAGTGCCGCGGGCGCGTTCGGGGCAGGCGGCCGTCCGTTGCGCCGCCCGGCGCCCTCCTCCTGCGAGTCGGAGCGACCGCAGACGCCGGACCGCGCGTCGGTGCGGATTCCGGCTCTCCCGGGTTCAGGGGGTCACGATCGCGAAGTTCGGGTCGGGCGGGTCCAACAGGCCGAGCAACTCTCCGAACGAGGCGGCATCGCCGTCGATCACGAGCTCGCCGCTCGCGAGGAGGTCCTGCGGCTGTGCCACGCCTGCGATGAGACGGTTGAACGCCGTGCGGCTGATCTGGACGGTCGCGCTGGTCGGGCCCTGCGGTGCTCCCGTCCGGTGGCGGAGGACGCCGTTGGCAAGGATGAGCGAGTAGTCGCGCCCGGTGTCCGTGAAGTGCCACGCGATCGTCATCGCCTTGTCGGCGGCGCGCGGGCCGTCGATCTGGATCGCGATCGCGCCGAACAGCTGGCCGTCCTCCAGGTTCGCGACGAAGTCCGGCGCGAGTGCAACGGCCGTCCCCGCCGGGCCTAGACGCAGCTCGCGCGCGCCCATCAGGAAGAAGTTCCGCCAGGTGCCGTTCTCCGCGCCGTAGGCGAGCTGCTCGAGCGCGCGCGCCTGGAGCTCGCGCGCGTCCCGGTTCTCGGGGTCCGCGAACACGAGGTGATTGACGACCTCGGCGACCCAGCGGAAGTCACCGCTGTCGAATGCCCGCCTGGCGTGCTCCAGCAGCGCACTCGCCCCGCCGGCGAGCTCGACGTACCGCGTTGCCGCGGCCTCGGGTGGGTGCGGCCACAGATGCGCGGGATTGCCGTCGAACCATCCGAGGTAGCGCTGGTAGACGGCCTTGACGTTGTGGTTCACGGAGCCGTAGTACCCGCGGCAGTGCCATTCCTGCTCGAGGCTCGGCGGCAGCTCGAACTGCTCGGCGATCTCGCTGGCGACGAACCCCTTGTTGAGCAACCTCAGCGTTTGATCGTGGATGTACGCATACAGATCGCGCTGCTTCGAGAGGAAGTCGTCGATCCGCTCGGCCCCCCACCGCGGCCAGTGGTGTTGGGCGAATACGACGTCCGCCTGTCCAGAGAACCGCACGATCGCCTCGTCGAGGTACGACGCCCACACGTGCGGGTCGCGCACGAGAGCACCGCGCAACGTGAGCACGTTGTGCAGGTTGTGGGTCGCGTTCTCGGCCATGCACAGTGCCCGGTGATCCGGGAACAGGAAGTTCATCTCCACCGGTGCCTCGGTTCCCGGAGTCAGCTGAAAGACCATCCGGATCCCGTCGACGGTCAGCTCCTGGCCGGTGTGTGTGATGTCGACGGTCGGGGCGATCAGCGTGATCGTCCCCGTCGACGTCGTCTGCCCCAGGCCAGTGGAGACGTGGCCGCAAGGCCCTTTCTCCAGCAGCGGCCCGTACATGTAGGTCGCACGTCGGATCATCGCGCCACCGGCGTACACGTTCTCGCTCACGGCGTGGGAGAGAAAGCCCTCCGGGGCGATCACCGGAACACGACCGCTGTCGACGTCCTCCTGGTCGACCACTCCGCGGGCGCCCCCGAAGTGATCGACGTGAGAGTGCGTGTACAGCAGCGCTGTTACAGGGCGATCGCCGCGGTGAGCCCGGTACAGCGCGAGCGCCGCCGCGGCCGTCTCCGTCGAGATGAGCGGATCGATGACGAGGACACCCTCCTCACCCTCGACGATCGTCATGTTCGAGAGATCGAGGCCGCGCACCTGGTAGATGCCTTCGCACACCTCGAACAACCCGTGAATCGTGTTCAGCTGCGCCTGGCGCCAGAGACTCGGGTTGACCGAGTCCGGGCACTCGGCGTCGACGAACGACCACCATTCCGTGTCCCAGATGATCCGGCCATCCGTCGCGCGGATCAACGGCTCTGACAGTGAAGCGACGTGCCCGTGCCGCGCGTCGTCGAAGTCCTCGACGTTCCCGAACGGGAGGCTCATCCGCACGGCGGCATTCGCCGCCCGGATCGTCTCGTGAATTTCAGGCTCCGGTACCGACATCACGACCTCCTTATCGCTGCACGTCCGCCACGCTCAGCAGCGCGCCTCGCGCACACTATTCACATCACGTGACGATCGCACTCGTTGAACGCCTCGCAGCGGGCAGTCGATGGAGATCGCTGGAGCGTTGGGCTCGTACCATACCGGTGCACGGTGGGCCTTTCCTTGCCGAACCATCCGGTCGCCCAGCCACGTCGGTAGAGGAGAACGGCGGCGACGGCGGCCTCGGGCTCCATGCCTGCCGAGGTCAGGCCGAGGGTGAGGCCGAACTCGGCGACGCCGACGCCGCCGGGGACCGGGATCCAGGCTTGCTCGTCTACGGCGTAGCGCTGCACTTCATGCGCGCCATCCTGGTGACGAAACTGTGGCACGGGACGAGGAATCCCGTGCCACAGTTTCGTCGATTCACATCAGCTGCAGCCGGTGTTCGTGCCGCAGTCCCGGCACGTGTAGCAACTGCCGGTTCGCACCATGCGGCCACCGCACTTCGAACACTCGACTGCGTCTTCCCAGCTGTTGAAGAGCGCCGTCTGGCCGGGCGGAGGGGCGTCGTGCGTGGGTGCCTCGGCCTCGCCTGCGGCGTACGCGGCTGCGAGCCGCGCCTTGACCTCGGGCGTCAGAATGCCCGCCTCCTCCTGTTGATCGGAGGTGAGGAACTTCTTGCCCATCCACCGGAAGATGTAGTCGACGAGCGACTTCGCGATGCGGATGTCCGCATCGTTCGTCATCCCACTCGGCTCGAAGCGCATGTGGCTGAACTTCGACACGTACACCTCGAGCGGTACCCCGTACTGGAGACCGAGCGAGACGGAGATCATGAAGGAGTTCATGAGGCCGGCGAGCGTGGTGCCTTCCTTCGCGATGTCCACGAAGATGTCGCCCGGCGTCCCGTCCTCGAACATGCCGACGTGGATGTAGCCCTCGTACTCGCCGACCTTGAACTTGCGGCCGACCTCGGTGCGGTCGTCCGGGAGTCGGCGACGCTTCGGGGCAGCGACGACACCGCCGAGCGCGTGGATCTGCGCGATCCTGCCCTCCTCCGAGGTGTCCTTCGAGCCGGAAAGCGGCTGTGCCACCTTGCAGTTGTCGCGGTAGATCGCGATCGCCTTGACGCCGAGCTGCCACGCCTCGATCAGGAGCTGCGAGACCTCGTCGACCGACGTCTCCTCGGGCAGGTTGACCGTCTTCGAGATCGCGCCCGAGATGAACGGTTGCACGGCGCCCATCATCTTCACGTGCCCCATGTAATGGATCGCACGCTCGCCGATAGCGCAGTCGAAAACCGGGTAGTGCTCGTTCTTCAGGTGCGGTGCGCCGATCACGCTGCCTCGCTCGTCGATGAACGCGACGATCTCCTCGACCTCGCGTGTCGCGTAGCCGAGCTCTCCGAGCGCCATCGGCACCGTCTTGTTGACGATCGTGAGCTCGCCGCCGCCCACGAGCTTCTTCGACTTGACGAGCGAGAAGTCGGGCTCGACGCCGGTCGTGTCGCAATCCATCATGAAGCTGATCGTTCCGGTCGGCGCGAGCACCGTCGCCTGCGCGTTGCGGAAGCCCGCCACCTCACCAAGGTCGAGCGCGTCGTCCCAGGCCTTCCGCGCCGCTGACAGCATGTCGGACGGCACCGAGTCGGTGTGCTGGATGTTCCCGACGGAAGCGCGGTGCTTGGAGATGACCCCGAGCATCGCCGCGGCATTCTCGGCGTAGCCCGCGTGCGGGCCCATCCGCTTCGAGATCTCGGCCGACTTGCGGTAGCCACGCCCTGTCATGATCGCGGTGATCGCCGCGGCATAGGCGCGGCCCTCGTCGGAGTCATACGGGAGACCGCGTGCCATCAGGAGCGCGCCGAGGTTGGCATAGCCGAGCCCGAGCTGACGGAACTTGAGGGCGTTGCGGCCGATCTCCGGCGTCGGATACGACGAGTAGCCGACGATGATCTCCTGAGCGAGGAACATCACGTCGATCGCGTGCTCGAACATCGGCACGTCGAACTCGCCGTCCTCCTTGCGGAACTTCATCAGGTTGAGCGAGGAGAGGTTGCAGGCAGAGTCGTCGACGTGCATGTACTCCGAGCACGGGTTCGACGCGTTGATCCGACCCGTATTCGGGCTCGTGTGCCATGCGTTGATGGTCGTGTCGTACTGCACGCCCGGGTCCGCGCACTGCCAGGAGGCCTCGGCGATGTCCTTCAGCAGAGCCCGCGCCTCGACTGTTCGAACGACCGAGCCGTCGGTACGGGCGGTCAGGTTCCACTCCTTGCCCTCGACGACGGCCTCCATGAACGCGTCGGTGACGCGCACCGAGTTGTTGGCGTTCTGGTACTGGATCGAGGCCCAGTCGGGGGAGTCGAGCGACATGTCGTAGCCCGCCTGCTCGAGGACACGCGCCTTCCGCTCCTCCTTCGCCTTGCACCAGATGAACTCGTCGACGTCGGGATGATCGATGTCGAGCACGACCATCTTCGCCGCGCGCCGCGTCTTGCCGCCCGACTTGATCGTGCCCGCGGAGGCATCGGCGCCGCGCATGAACGAGACGGGACCCGAGGCGTAGCCGCCCTTCGAAAGCTGCTCCTGTGATGACCGTAGGCGCGAGAGGTTGATGCCCGAGCCCGAACCGCCACGGAAGATGACGCCCTCGCGGCGGATCCAGTCGAGAATCGAGTCCATCGAGTCATCGATCGAAAGGATGAAGCAAGCGGAGCACTGGGGCTTCTCCTCGAAGCCGACGTTGAACCACACGGGGGAGTTGAACGACGCGATCTGGTTGACCAGGATCGCCTTCAGCTCGGCCTCGAAGGTGTCGGCTTCGTCGGTGGTCGCGAAGTAGCCTCCCTGGCGGCCCCACCCACCGATCGTGTCGACGATCCGGCCGACCATCTGCTTCACCGAGCGCTCGCGCTCCGGCGAGGTCATGCGACCGCGGAAGTACTTCTGCGCGACGATGTTCGTTGCCGTCTGCGACCAGAAGCGGGGGAACTCGACGTCTTTCTGATCGAACGCAGGGCCGTCCTTCCCGGGGATCAGTGCGTGGCGCGACTCCCACTCGATCTCGTCGAACGGGTCGCGGCCGGGGATCGTGAAGAACCGCTCGGGGGTGATGCTCGCGCTGTCTTCGATGACGACGTTGACGTAGTCATCCGTCGTGGGCAGCGCCGTAGCGGTCGCCTCCGACACTGATGTTGCCTTTGTGGTTGCCATGCCTGCCTCCCGGTCGTGCCTCGATCAAGGGGAAAGTGTCCTCCGTCCCGCTCATTGCGTCGCTGGGAGGGATTCGGGATGCTAGGAGGTGCGTCGGACGGCACCCAACTTTCGCCGTTTTCCCGCAATTTGCAGGAAAATGGCGACCCAGCCGGTCGATGGAGTTTACCGGTGGAGGCGCGTGAGGCGCGCTACGAAACGGGCGGTGGTGACGTCGGGTCGTCGCCGTCACCGTTCATCCGGCGGCGGAGGTAGCCGGCCGAGCCGGCTGCAAGCAGGAGCACGGCGAGACCACCGAGCACGAGCAGCGGGACGGGCACCGATGATGGCCCCGAGGTGTCCGTCGCGATCGTGTCCGTCTCGAGCGTCGTCTTGGTCGTGCTCGTCTCGGTCGTGCTCGTCTCGGTCGTGCTCGTCTCGGTCGTGCTCGTCTCGGTCGTGGCCGGCGAAGTGGGATCCTTACCGCCCGGGTCGGGCTTGCCCTGCTTGGCGAACGCCAGGGCGCGGCCGATCTCCTCCTCTGCGTTGCCGTAGATCAACAGATCCGGCGGCAAGTCCTTGATCGCCTGCGTGTAGCAAGGGAGCGGGTAGATCTTGTCGACGCGACCGTCGTCGAACCAGTCGTCGATCACCCGCTGTGAACACGACTTCGCCATCGCCGACTCGCTCACGACGGCCGACAGGGCCATGAAGCCCAGGACGGCAAGGCCGAGCAGCAGGACGCGGGAAGGGTGGAGGAATCGGAACATGGGTTATCGAGGGGCGAGACCGGGAGGTGCCGGGATTGTTGCAAGTCTTCCGGCTGCCATTGAGGCTGGGATGAGCGGAGGGTAAATGAAATGTAAGCCCTCGTGCCGGGTAACCGACCTGTGGTGGTGGTACCGTGGCCCGCCATGGACAGGGCATCTCGCTCGATGCGATCAGGCCTTGCCGTGGCGATCCTGGGTGCGGTCGGGGTGCTTCTCGGGTGGGCGTTGTTCGACGGCGGCGCGTCCGGAGCCGACGCGACGGCCACCCTCGGGTCGGCAGCTGTCATCGTCGCGACCCTGCTCATCGTCGGCTGGGGGAGGGGCGTCGTCTCCCTGCCGTACCTCGACCGCGCCGGAATCGTGGCCGCCTCTGCAGTGACGGCGCTCGTGGTGTGGACCGGTTTGACCATCTGGTGGTCGATCGCCGGCGACCGTTCCTACGAGGCCCTGGGCAAGGCGATCGTTCTTCTTGCGTTCGGCGTCGTTGGTCTGGCGGCGGCCCTGCTTCCGGGACGCCCCGTTCGGGCGGTGGCGCTCGTCGTTGCGGCGGTGCTCGCTGCGGTCATGTTCTGGGCGCTTCTCGGAAAGATCGTTCCCGCGCTCGCGCCGGACGACGCCGGCCGCGTCGCGCGCCTGAGGGGGTCGATCGGCTACTGGAACGCCCTTGCGCTTCTCGCCGACGCAGCTCTCGGTCTTGGCCTCTGGCTCGCGGCGACGGTACGCGACCGGTTCGGCCGCCCCGTCGGCACCCTCCTTCTCTATGCCGCGACGCTCGTGATTCTGCTGACGCAGTCCCGGGCCGGAGTCGTCGCCGGGGTTGCCGTCATGGCTCTCGTGCTCACGCTGACGACGAATCGGGTCGAGGCGGCCCTGTTCGCGCTCCTCGCCTGCGGCCCCGGCCTCCTCGTTGCGGGCTGGGCGTTCACGCGGCCGGCGCTCGTGGAAGACGGGGCGGCATCAGCTGCTCGTGTCTCGAATGGTGCCGCCCTCGGGGTGCTGGCGCTCGTCGGCGCTGCAGCTGCTCTTCTTGCCACACGGAAGGTTCCCGTCGAACGGCTCGTCGCCACCCGCCGGCAGGCGGTCGTCCGCGGACTGCTCGGCGCTGCGGCGACGGTGTTCATCGTCTCTCTTCTTGGTCTCGTGGCCGCGGTCGGCAACCCGATCACCTGGGTCACGAATCAGGTGGGAAGCTCCGGTGAGGTCGTCAACGGCCCGGGCCGTTTCGGCCAGCTCGAGACGAACAACCGCACTGTCTGGTGGGGAGAGGCCTGGCAGATCTTCCGCGCCAATCCGGCCGCGGGCACAGGCGCCTCGACGTTCGAGATCGCGCGGAAGCGCGTGAGGAGCGACGCGCAGAACGTCAGCGCTCCCCACAGCGTTCCGCTGCAGCTCCTGGCGGACACGGGTCTGCCGGGATTCCTCCTCGCCCTGACGTTCGTCGGTGGGCTCGCGGTCGGGATCCGCGCGAGTCTCCGTCGCCTCGAGGAGGGCGAGCGTGCCGCCGCGGTCGGGCTCGTATCGCTCCCGGTCGCGTTCGCTCTCCACGCCCTCGTCGACCTCGACCTCGACTTCCTTGCCGTCGCCGGGCCGACGATGCTCGTCTCGGCCGTGCTCCTCGGGGCCGGTCGCCCGGCTGCTGCAAGGGCCGGTGGGCTCGCCTCCGCGGGCGTCGTCGTCGCCGCGGTCGCGGCCGTCTGGGTACTCGTGGCGCCTGCGCTCTCGAGCCGCTTCGTCGATATCGCCTATCGACACAGCGGCGACGACAGATTCGAGTCGGCCGACTCCGCCGCGCTCCGTGCCCAGCGCCTCAATCCGCTCTCGCCCGCACCGCTGTACGCCCGAGCGGCCATCGCGACGGGATCCGGCGACCCGGCGGCGGCCGACGCGTTCCACGTCCGCGCGACGCGGCTTCAGCCCGAGAACCCTGCCACGTGGTACGAGCTCGGGCTCTATCGCTACATCGCGGGAGACCTCTGTGGCGCCTACTTCGCGTTGAACGCCGCGTACACGCTCGACCCGAAGAGCAGTCTCTTCTACGAAGGCAGTGAGCTCGACCGGGCACGGGACGCCGTCAACGACACGGCGAACCCGGCCTGCGGTTCGTAGAGTCGCTCAGCCGCCGACGACGACGACAGCGTGCGAGCCGTGCAGCTGTGCGGCTCGGAGGCCGTCGAGGGGGCCAACGATCCCGATCCCGAGGTCACGTCCGAGTCGGCGACCCTCGCCCTCGAAACCCTTGCGGTACATGACGAGAGTGCGCGTGAAGTCGGAGCTCGGCGCATTCGCGACGCCGCCGATGCGATACCCCCGCTTCGAGACGCGAGCAGCGGTTGCCGCCGCGGCTCCCTGCCGGCTTCCGCCGTTGAGGACGAGGACCGAGACGCGTGTGCGCTTCAGGTGTGCAGCCGGCACCGCGGCCGGGCGCAGCTTCGAGGTTGCGCTCGACGAGCCGGGCTGCTCGGCCACAGCGTGCGCGGCGCGCGCAGGCGTGCCGGCCCCCCTCGAAGGCTTCGCGATCAGCGCGCCCCCGACGACGACGAGAATGAGCAGCTCCGCCGCTGCGACTGCGGCAGCGACGAACGCGGCCACGCGCCAGGGTCGAACCAGCTGCTCGTTGTGATGGAACGAGACGTCCACGCAAAGACGTTCGCTTGCGAGCGCCGCGCTCCTTCTTCTGCCGGCTGAGTGTTGCCGGCTACCGCACTGGCGGGAGAGCGTCCCACGTCGCTGCGACACCGGCGGCGAGCGGTGTCCCGGCTCGGAATCCGATGGAGGAGATCGCAAGACGCGTGTCGAGAACGCTCCGCCCGAGCTCGCCGGCGCGCTCAGCCTCATGGACGGGCATCGCGTCGGAGCCTGCGGCCGTTCGGCAGATCTCGTAGAGCTCGAGCACCGTGGTCGCGATACCGGTGCCGATGTTGAACACGCCGCCGACATCGCTATCGAGAGCCGCGATCGTCGCCCGGGCCACGTCTCCGGCGAAGACGTAGTCCCGTCCCTGCGAGCCGTCTCCGAAGATCTTGCATGGCTCCCCGCTCTGGAGGCGGCCGAGGAAGATCGCGACCACGCCGGCCTCGCCGTGCGGATTCTGGCGTGGCCCGTAGACGTTGCCGAACCGCAGCGCGACGTGCGGGACGTCGTAGAGTCGGGCGAACGCACCGAGATATCCTTCGCCCGCGAGCTTCGCCGCCCCGTACGGGGAGAGGGGAAGGCACGGGTCGTCCTCGCGGGCCGGTCGCTCGCACTCCCCGTAGATTGCGCCGCCGGTCGACGCGAAGACGACGCGGGCGCCGACGAGTCGGGCTGCCTCGAGCACGTTGACCGTGCCGATCACGTTGATCGCCGCATCACGATCTGGCTCGGACACGGAGACCCGCACGTCCGCCTGGGCGGCGAGATGGACGATCGACCGCGCCCCCGTCTCCCGCACGATCGCGTCGAGGGGCTCACGGATGTCGTGCACGTGGAGCGTCGCGGTCGCGGGGACGTTCGTCCGGGCGCCGGTCGAGAGATCGTCCACGACGTGCACCTCGTCACCCCGCGCGAGGAGCGCCTCGACGACATGAGAGCCGATGAAGCCGGCTCCTCCGGTGACGACCACTGTCATCGCCGTAATCTACCGGTTGATGTTCATCACCTTCGAAGGCCTGGACGGCTCCGGCAAGACGACGCAGGTGACGCTGCTTGCCGCGCGCCTCGAAGCCGAGGGGCTCGAGGTCGTCGTCACGCGCGAACCGGGCGGTACCCCTCTCGGCGAGGAGATCCGGAATCTCGTTCTCCACGGCGACGACATGGCGCCGTGGGCCGAGGCCGCTCTCTACGCGGCGTCGCGAGCTCAGCACGTCGAGGAGCTGATTCGTCCCGCTCTCGAGCGTGGGGCTGCGGTTCTCTGTGATCGGTACGTCGACTCGTCGGTCGCCTACCAGGGTGTCGCACGGGGACTCGGCCTCGAGCGTGTGCTCGAGCTCAACCTGGCGGCGGTCGGCGGCCTGATGCCCGACCGCACGATCCTGATCGAGATCGAGTCCGGTGGTGCCGCTGCGCGCATGGGTGGCGAGCGCGACAGGATCGAGAGCGAGGACGAGGGCTTCCACGCCCGCGCGGCCGAGGCGTACAGGCAGCTCGCCGCTCTCTTCCCGGAGCGGTACCTGATCGTCGACGGGACTGCTGCGCCGGACGTGATGGCCGAGGAGATCTATGGAGCCCTTCGACGAGATTCCTGAACAGGCCGAGGCGAAGAGGCTGCTGACTGCCGCGCTCGCAGACGGTGACGCCCACGCGTTTCTGTTCCACGGGCCGCCGGGGGTTGGCAAGATGAGCGCCGCGTTTGCCTTTGCGGGCGCCCTGCTCGGCGATCCGCGTCGCGTCGAAGAGCGCACGCACCCGGATCTGCAGGTCGTCGAGCCACTCGGCGACATGATCAGGATCGACGTGATTCGCGCGTTGCATCACGATCTCCACCTTCGTCCGTTCGAGGCCGACCGGAGGGTGTACCTCCTGCTCGGAGCACATCGGCTGAACGACGATGCGGCTGACGCGCTGCTGAAGGATCTCGAGGAGCCTCCTCTCTACGCGACGATCGTCCTCGTCGCGGACGAGCTCGGCCCGATCCCCGAGACGGTTCGCTCGCGCTGTCAGCTCGTCCCGTTTCGCCGCCTCTCGGAGCGCGCTGTACGAGGCTGGTTGGACGAGCGCGCCCCCGAGCTCTCGGAGAACGAGGCGATGGCGATCGCGCGAATCGCGGCGGGCCGTCTCGACCGGGCCGGGCGCATGATCGATCCGGCGGTTCGCGATCGGCGAACGGCGATCATCGCAACCGCCCGCGGGCCGTATCTCGATCCGGACTTCCGATCAGCGGATGCTGCGGGCACCCTCCTCGAGACGATCGGCCTGAGCGGAGCGTCCGCCAGGGAGGCCGAGGAGACGGCGGTGGAAGGGCTCGATCTTACGCCGAAGGACGCCGAGCAGCGGGTCAAGCGCGTGCAGCGCGGGGCCGAGCGGGAGGAGATGCTCGCCCAGCTCGAGGAGCTAGCAGCCTGGTACCGGGATCTCGTCGTCGTCGCGAACGGCGCGGAGACGACGGTGAGCCACGCAGATCACCTGGGTCAGCTGCGGGAGGATGTTGCGCGCGATCTCGGTCGCGGCCCCGAGCGTGCCGCCGCTCTCGTCCGCGAGTCATGGCGCTCGGCCGAGGAGTTCAACGTCAATCCGGGCCTCTGGCTCGACGCTCTCTTCGTACGGCTTCGACGTACCTTCGCCTGAGCGGCGCGATCGTGGGGTGTCGATGGACTTGACATGAGAACGGTCGTTCTTCTAGACTGAGAACAGTCATTCTCACCCCAGGAGCTCTCATGCCGGCCCGTCCACCCGTCCCACCGTTCACCGCTGTCACCGCACGGCAGAAGGTCCTCGCCGCCGAGGCGGCCTGGAATACGCGCGACCCGGATCGTGTCGCCGCCGCCTACACGGGCGATTCCGTCTGGCGCAATCGCGACGAGTTCGTCACCGGCCGCGAGGCGATCAGGGCGTTCCTCGTGCGCAAGTGGGAGAAGGAGCTGGACTACGTGCTGCGCAAGGATCTGTGGGCGTTCGGGTCAGATCGAATCGCCGTGCGCTTCCAGTACGAGTGGCACGACCCCGAGGGCAACTGGTTCCGCTCGTACGGCAACGAGCTGTGGGAGTTCGACGCGGACGGGCTGATGCAGCGGCGCGAGGCGAGCATCAACGACGTCGCGATCGCGGAGTCCGAGCGTCGGATCCACGGCCCGCGGGCCGAGGGCGATGACAGCGGGATCCCACTCCAGTGAGCCCTGCGGCCACGATCGACGACGAGACGGCACGCGCCGCTGTCCTCCGCTTGGCGAACGACGTCTTCTACGCGCGTGGCATCGCCGGGGTCGGCATGGCCGAGATCCGTGACGACTCGGGCGTGTCGCTGCGCCGGCTCTACCATCTCTACCCGTCGAAGAGCGAGCTGGTCGCCGCCTGGCTCCGGGATCGGCATTCGACGTGGATGGAGTGGTTCACCGGCGCGGTCGACCGTCGCGCGGCGGAGGGCCAGGAGCCACTCCTCGCGGCGTTCGACGCGATCGCCGAGTGGGCGAGCTTGCCCGGCTACCGCGGCTGCGCCTTCGTCAACTCAGCGGCCGAGACGGCCGAGATCGACGACACGCATCGGCTCATCATCGCCGCCCATAAGGAGGGTCTGCTGACCTACCTGATCACGCTGGCGACGAACGGCGGCTACCCACGCCCCGAGCGGATCGGCCGCATGATGGGCGTGCTGCTCGACGGTGCGATGGTCGAGGCGGCCGTGCTCTCCTCGCCGGAGCCGATCGACGCCGCCAGAGAGGCGGCCGCAGTGCTGATCGAGGCGGCCCGGTGAGCCTCTTCGTCGAACAGCTCTGGCGTTACCCCGTCAAGACGCTCGCGGGCGAGCGGCTCGAGACGGCCGAGATCACGGCCAACGGCATCCCCGGAGACCGGATCGTCCACGTTCGCGGCCCGGAGGGCATCCGCACGTCGCGCCGCCAGCACCGGCTCCTCGGCCTCCACGGGACGCTCGACTCCGCTGGCCGTCCGCTCGTCGACGGTCGCCCCTGGGACTCGTCCGAGGCGCTCGTGCCCGTGCGCGAGGCTGCCGGGGACGACGCCGAGCTCGCGGCGTTCGACGGGCTCGCGCGATTCGACATCCTGCCACTGCTCGTCGCGACGGACGGTGCGGTGGCGGCGTTCGGCCGCGACGTCCGGCGGTTGCGCCCGAACATCGTGATCGGGGGCGTCGAGGGGCTAGCCGAGCGCACGTGGGAAGGAGCCGAGCTCCACATCGGCGACGTCGTGATCTGGCTCGACTCGCTCCGGGCCCGCTGCCCCATGACGACGGTCGACCCCGATACGCTCGAGCGCGATCCCGAGGTGCTCAAGGACATCGGCCGTCGGTTCCGTGGGCGGATCGCGCTCAACGCCGACGTCATCTCCCCTGGAGTGATCAGCGTCGGCGACGCGGTGGAGTTCGTCCTGCCGGTGGCGCGCGGCGCCTGAGCGTCCCTCCTCGCGCCACAGCCGCTCCACAGGCGGCTCACAGAATCACGTGGCACTCTACGACTGATGGCCGAGATCGCAGCCCTTCCCTCGAGCGTCGCGCGCGTGCTCATCGTTGACGATGAGGCCTCGATCACGGATGCCGTCGCGACCGCCCTCCGGTACGAGGGATACGAGACGATGGAGGTGGGCGCCGGTCGCGCTGCAGAGCAGGCGATCGACGCTTTCCGGCCCGACCTGATCGTGCTCGACGTGATGTTGCCCGATCTCGACGGCTTCTCGATTGCCCGGAGACTGCGGGACGGTAACCACCGCGTGCCCGTGATCTTCCTCACCGCGAAGGATGCGACCGAGGACAAGGTCGCCGGTCTCGCGCTCGCGGACGACTACGTGACGAAGCCGTTCAGCCTGGCCGAGATCGTGGCGCGCGTGCAGTCCGTGTTGCGACGGACGCGTGGTGACGGCGAAGGCACGGCCACAGGCCTGCGCTTCGCCGATCTGTCTCTCGATGAGGAGACGCGTGAGGTGTGGCGTGGCGATCAGCCGGTCGAGCTGACGCGCACCGAGTTCGAGCTGCTCCGCTTCCTGATGTTGAACCCGCGACGGGTACTGACGAAGCGCCAGATCCTGGACAACGTCTGGCACTACGACTTCGGCGGCGATGCCAACGTCGTCGAGACCTACATCAGCTATCTGCGCAAGAAGCTCGACCCGCTTGGCCCGCCCTTGATCCAGACGGTGAGGCTCGTCGGCTACGCATTGCGCGAAGGGTAACGGCCCGTGGCGTCCGCGGCGACGAAGCGTTCGGCGCGTGGCTCGAGCCAGACGCCCGATCGGGTGGCGCCCGGCTTCCGTCGGTCGCCAGGTTGCCGCCTCCACCCCGGAACGATTGTCACATGTCACTGAGAGCCCGTCTGCTCACGGTCGTCGTCTCGCTGACCGCGATCGGGCTCATCGTGGCCGGGATTGCGACCTACGCGTCGTTGCGCTCGTTCCTCGTCGACCGGGTCGACCGCACGGTGACCGGCGGCGCCGCCGCGATCGAGCGGTCGCTCGAGCGCGGACGGCCAGGCGGGCCGGCCGGCTTCGACGCGCTCGGCGCCGCGAACCCGGGCATCTATATCGGGTCGGTCGACTCGGCCGGTGTGATCCGCTGGGCCCCGATCGGGACGCGGCCCGGCGACCGACCGCTCCCGCAACCGGCCCTCTCCCCCGAGCGCGCGACAGCGGTCGGAAAGGACGGGCCGTTCACCGTTTCGGCCGTCGACGGCGGCACGCGCTTTCGTGTCGCGCTCGAGCCGCTCGGCACCACGGGCCAGGTCCTGATCGTCGCGGCTCCGCTCGACGAGGCGGACGACACGTTGCATCAGCTCCTCGTCGTCGAGATCGTCGTCGCGGGCTCAGTGCTCCTCGCCACGCTGCTGCTCGGTCTCTGGCTCGTGCGCGTCGGCCTTCGCCCACTCGGCCGGATCGAGGTCACGGCCGCCGCGATCGCAGGCGGCGATCTCTCCCAGCGCGTCGACAACGACGACCCCGGGACCGAGGTTGGTCGCCTCGGTGGGGCGCTGAACACGATGCTGGGTCAGATCGAGGAGGCATTCGACGAGCGCACCGTTTCCGAGCAGCGTCTTCGTCGCTTCGTCGCCGACGCCTCCCACGAGCTGCGCACGCCTCTCGCGGCCGTGCGCGCGTACGCGGAGCTCTTCGACCGCGGTGCGCGAGAGCGACCGGACGACCTCGAGCGCGCGATGACCGGCATCCAACGCGAGTCACAGAGGATGGGGCTACTGGTCGACGATCTGTTGCTGCTGGCCCGACTCGATCAGGGCCGGCCGCTCGAGCGCGAGCCCGTCGCGCTCGTAGCGGTTGCGGGTGATGCGGTGGAGTCGGCCAGGATGCTCGATCCGCTTCGCGAGCTCGAGCTTGACGCACCCGTGCCAGTGGAGGTGGAGGGCGACGGCGAGAGGCTCCGCCAGATCCTCGACAACCTGCTCGCGAATGTGCGCGCCCACACGCCGGCCGGTTCGGCGGCAGCAGTTCGCGTCGCCCGCGACGGCGATCTGGCGGTCGTGGAGGTGGCGGATTCAGGTCCCGGCCTCACTGACGACCAGCTCGAGCACGCGTTCGAGCGCTTCTACAGGGGCGATTCGTCTCGCTCACGTGACGTCGGCGGTGCGGGCCTCGGACTCGCGATCACCGCGGCGATCGCGGAATCGCACGGCGGGACGGCAACGGTTGCGAACGTCGGCCGCGACGGAGGGGCGGGTTTGACGGTGCGCGTAACGATCCCTGTGGCGGCACGTCCTGTCGAGGTGGATGAAGCCTGAGTTCCACGACGAGGAGGGATGACCCATGAACGGTTCCGAGCTCGACTTCTGGCTGGGCTCCTGGCGCGCGCGCTGGGAGGGTGGCGAGGGAACCAACACGATCATGCGTGAGTTCGACAGCAAGGTCGTTGTCGAGCGTTTCGAGGGCCGTCCGTCGATGGAGCTGACGGGGCTCAGCGTCTCGGTGTTCGACGCCGAGGCCGACCTCTGGCGCCAGACGTGGGTGGACGACCAGGGCAGCTACTTCGCGCTCGCGGGCGGGGTGGAGGGCGACACGTTCGTGCTGCAGATGTCGACCGTGCGCGGAGGTGTGCCCGTCGAGCTGCGCATGGTGTTCTCCGACATCGAGCCGGACAGCTTTCGCTGGGTGTGGGAGCGCTCGACCGATGCGGGCGCGACGTGGACGTCGGCCTGGGAGATCGCCTACACCCGAGCCGCTTGACGCCAGCGTGCGGGCGAGGCGGGAGAGTCCCTACAATGCGGGGCGCGCCGACGTAGCTCAGCTGGTAGAGCACTTCACTCGTAATGAAGGGGTCCGCGGTTCGAGTCCGCGCGTCGGCTTCGGTATTCATGCGACTTTTGAGCCCGCAACGCGCGTCTCGACGGCGTAGGTCAAGGGTTTAGGTCAAGGATTGAGAACGAGCCGACATTGCTGCGGCGGCTACCCGTGATAAGGGCGGATAGATCCCACCGACCCTCGGACGATTCCAGCTTGAAAGGGTGGTGACCTAGGCCGCTAGTCGATGGGGGCGGCGGCTCGGATCGTACCTATGCAAGGGGATAGGTGGGCATGGGCCTCGAAAGGCCTCGAAGTGTCACTCCTTGTCAATGAGATGTACCTCGAGTCACGCCTAGTCGGTGGGGCGTGAGGGGTCCTCCGTCACGGAGATCGGCATAACGTCCGGGGTGACCGACGAACCACGGCCTCCCCGATTTGGCTCCGTACCCGGATGACGTCCCGTCCAGCGCTCCTCGAGCCGACGCTCCCGACGGACGGCGTCGCATCGGCCCGCCGACGGGCGCATCCTGACGGTCGAGAACGGGTCGCGCCGCGCGTCGCTCGCCGAGGTCGGGAGAGGTACGGCGACCGAGATCGAGCTGGCGGCCACAGCAGCCCGCGCGGCGCTCCTCTTTCTGAACGCTCCGCAACACGCGCGCGAGGGCAGGGATCGTTACTGCCGCTCACCGGTCCGGCCGGTTCGTCCCGCGAGGCTGGCGGCGCCTCGCAGGGTGATCGGGTCAGGCCCCCCTATAGGCCGAACTCGGCGCCGATGCGGCCGAGGTCGACGGCGTTCTTGAGTGCGGTGTAGTCGCGTTCGTTCTGGTCGGCGTAGGTCTCCGCGAACCGGGCCAGGGCCCGATCGAAGGTGTCGTTTTGGCCCAGGTAGCTCGCGATCGCGATTCCGTCGCCCGCCCGCGTATGTGCCCGTGCGAGTTCTGTCCCGCAGGCGCGTGCGTAGACCGCCATCGTGCGCGGCTCCATCAGGTCGACCAGCGCCGAGGTTTTCGCGTCCCACAGTTGTCGGACGTAGAAGTCGCGCTTGCCGCCGTCGGGGGCGTCGACCTTGATCCAGCCGAGCATGATGTCGCTCGCCGCCTGTGTGAGGCGTTGGCCTTCGACGACTCGCTGGCCGCTGTTCGCGAACTCGCTGTGGCCCAGGAACGGTTCCAGCACCGACGGTTGTGCCTCCTTGAACTGGAGGAACAGTGGGTCCTGGTCGTCTCGGCCGAGCATGAGGCAGATCCAGGCCCGGGTGCCGACGCTGCCGACGCCGACGACTTTTCGGGCAGCGTGGACGTAGCGGAAGCGCTCGAGCAGCTTGCGCCGGTCGCCAGCAAGCGTCCGCCGGTAGGAGCGCACGATGCCGCGGAGGAACTCCTCGATCTGGTGTACGTGCTCGGCGTGGACATCCTCGATCGGCACGATCAGCGGCGGGTCGCCGACGATGCGGAGTTCGCCGTCGACGATCTCGGTCAGCTTCCCGAACGCCTTCGTGCTGTCCTTGGTGCGCCCCTTAGCGACGTTCGCCTGGGCGCGCTCGTAGGCCTTCATGTCCTTCTGCTTCATCTCCCGAGCGATCGTGGCCAGGAGATCCTCCACGTCGAGTCGGAAGTACCAGAGGTCGAGAGTCTTCATGGCGGAGAACCGCCGGATGCCCTCCCGGTAGGCACGACCAACCTCGCGATTGATCGCCTCCCGCTGCTTCACGTCGAAGCCGCGGTCGCGCCCGGCAACAGCGAAGCTGGCGACGAGCCTCTTCACGTCCCACTCGAACGGCCCTGGCAGCGTCTCGTCGAAGTCGTTGATGCTGAACACCATCCGCCTGTCGGGTGCCGCGAAGCCGCCGAAGTTCGACAGGTGCGCGTCGCCGCAAAGCTGGGTATGGAGGCCGGTGCGGGTGCCGGCCGCGAGATCCGAGGCCATCAGATAGGCGGCGCCACGGTAGAACGTGAACGGCGACACCAGCATCCGCCCATAGCGAATCGGCACCAGCTCCGGCACCCTCGCCTGCGCCTGCTCCTCCAGCAGCTCGACCGGGTCAGGACGGTGCAGCGCCGGCTCCCACTCGCCGTGCGAGGCTCGCGGCACCTCCGCCCGCGCCGCCTTGCCGCGCGCAGCCCGCTCGCCGACGCTGAAATGCTCCACCCGCTGCACGCCCTTCGGCCTCGCCGACGACTCCTCGCCACCCTGGCCGCCGCCGACGGATGCCGCCTCGCTCTCGGTCACAGTCGAATCCTGCTCGTCCGTGGTCATAAGTCAATCCCTTCCAAACTCTGTCGAAATCGAGGAGTCGCAGTCATGTCGAGGCCACTGCCCCTTCAGTGTCGCCCGTCCGAATGGGTCGCGCACCAGACGGTTTTGCCGCCCCGACGCGATCGGCGTCAGGGCGGCAAAGAGCCATTAGCATCCTCAGCCTTGGGGAGCTCGGTGGCTATTCGGAGTCGTCTACCTCGGCCACGATAGCGGCGGCGGCCTCGGCCGAGACCGCGTGCTTGGCGATCTTCTCGTAGCCGCCGAGCGCCCGCTCCATCTGCTCGACCATCCTGTCCTCTGCGACCGCAATGATCGCCGACGATCCCGGCGGCAGGCTATTCCCGATCTCCTTCAGATCCTCATCCTTGAAGCCCTTGTCGCGCACCTTGCCCCACAGGCCGCCGGCACCCCCACCCACGGCGGCGGAGACGATGATGCTGGGAGGAAAGATCAGGCCTACCACACCGCCCGCGATCGCCCCCCGCTTCGCCCACTTCTTCCCGCTCGGATCGGCGGTCTCCTCGAACTTGACCTTGCCGTCGGCCGTGCGGACGATCACAGCCGCGTCGATCAGATCGATCGCACCGTCCCGCTGCGCTGCCTGAAAATCCTTGGCGGCAGCCGCAGCCCCGTCCTCGCTGCCGTATGTCGCCACGAACACCTCAAGCGTACTCGTACTCATTCGCCTCTCCTCCGTCTTGTCTGCCCTGTCGCCGACAAACTAGCCGGATTCCTCGGGTACGGCGCAGGCGGAGTCGTTCGCGGCGGGTCGGCGGTGTGCAGCGCACCGTCGCGTCACCGGGTGACGGAAGGAGGCTACGCGGGTGTCGTGGCGGTTGGCGCGGCGCGGTCGCCCTGCGCCCGGAGTACGGTCACGATTGCGACGACGAGGTAGCCGACCGCGGCGACTCGGGGCGCGATGAAGGCGAGGGCGATGAAGCCGATGTAGAAGCCGACCGTCGGCGTTGTCGCGACCGCGATCGCTCTGAACTCCTGCTCCGTGACTTCCGGTCTGAGGAGGTGGCGGTCACGGGCAACCGAACCCCAGAGGGCGCTGAACAGGGATGAGATGATGAGGAGCGTTGCGCCGTAGAAGATCACCGCGGCTCGCTCGGCGTCGGTGTTGTGGATCGCCTCGGCCAGGAGCTTGGTCGGGAAGGGCAAGAACGAGACAGACATCAGCAGCAGCAGGTTGATCAACATCAGTCGCGTGTTCGCGCACTGCAAGCGCCTGAAGATGCCGTGATGGACGAGCCAGAACGCCCCGATCGTGAGGAAGCTCGTCGCGTAGGCGAGGTAGGACGGCCACTGGTCAAGGATGCCGCGCCAGAGATTCTCGAACGCCGTCTCAGGAACACCGACCTCCAGGATCAGCAGCGTGATCGCAATCGCGAAGACGCCGTCACTGAACGCCTCCGTCCGACTGGTGCCCCAATAGTTCTCCACGAAGCTAGCCGCTTCGCCACCACGCCCAACGCTCCTGCCGTATCACGCGACCCGCGAAGGCCCACCGCATGGCACACCGGGCAGGACCACACACAGCCAGCGACCTCGACCGCCGCCGCCATCTCAGACACCAAAGCGAGAGATACGCAAGCGATGCTTGGTTTGCCCGTCGGCGAGCTTAATGAGGCTGGTCCTGGGCCTAGTGGGGCGACAAACGAGCGAAAGAACGCAAGGTTTTTGTCGGTGGCACCGAACGGGCCGTGAACGCCCGCTCGCCAGCTAGGGCGCACACCGGATCGTGGGTGTTTCCCAACTGGGTGTTTCGGTAAATCGCGGATGCGCTCGGAGCGCCCTTGTGAAAGGCTTCGGTCGGAGGGTCGCGCGTTGGGCCTCCGAGATCGTCCGAATACACGAGCACGCCGAAACCGGAGGGCCGCCAGAATGAGTGTCGCTAAAGAGCATGAGCGGGTTTCCACCACGGTTCCTTTGGACTGGAGTGAGGTGTGGTTCACGAACTGCCCGATGGTGTCGGCCAACAACGTCGATCAGGAGTTGGGCTGGTGTCGTGAGGAGTTCAAGAAGATCGGCGTCGAGTACGCCTACTTCCGCCACGCACCGGAGAACAACTGGTACCCGCACTACATCCACAACCTCGACAACCTCGTCCGCTTCGGCGGTCTGTATCCGCCGATCCACGTCCACGCCGACCTTCGCCGCACTGTCCTGCTGGGGGCGACCTGGGTGCACGAGGGCGGTTGCATGGCCGTGCGGGCACGCGATGGGATCCACCGGATGGAGCATCTGAGGGGCAAGAAGATCGGGATCTCGAAGAGCCTGAACACGATCAAGAACGACTGGTGGCGGATCCAGGAGCACATGGGCATCGAGAACATGCTGATGCTGAACGACATGTCGATGGACGACATCGAGCTGGTCGAGTTCCCGTATCCGGACGACTGGTACGACAAGCCCGAGATGTTGGTCCCGCCGATGAACAACCCGTCGGAGTTGTGGATGCGTCGCGACCACAAGCACGACCTGGCGTTCCGGCCCCTAGAGACGGCGCTGCTCGGTGGCAAGATCGACGCTATCTACACGCAGAGCAAGCCGTTCCAGCATCTCCAGGAGGCGACAGGCCGGATCACGATGATCGAGGATCTCTCCCGGTACGCCGACTGGACGATCCAGGTCGCCAACACCCCGGCGATCATCACCTGCACCGACGTGATGGCCGACGAGCACCCCGAGCTGGTGATCGCCTACATGAAGGCGATGATCAAGGTCGGCCGCTGGGCGAACGACAACAAGCGCGCGGCAGGCGCGATCCTCAACAGGCAGACGTTCTACCTGGACGCCGAGGACACCTACCAGGGCATCAAGAACGTCGACATGGTGCCGAGTCTGAGCGCACGGAACCTGGAGTGCGTCAGGATCGGCAAGGACTTCATGGTCAGCCAGGGCTACATCAAGAACGACTTCGACGTCACCGAGTGGGCGCGTCCGGAGTTCCTCGAGCAGGCGGCGGAGGAAGTCCTCAAAGAGGAGTGGGAGCGCCGCAGCTGGAGCAAGCTCCCCCAGGGCGGCGGACTCGAAGTCGAAGGCACCCGGCTCGGGTAAGGGGGGACGCGATGACCACTGTCACACACGGCGACCGGCCGGTCGCCGAAGCGCGCCAGACGAAGCTCGGGCTGTACGTCACCGCGAAGGAGGCGTACGACACCTGGCAGGCAGACCCTGATGGCGTCAAGATCCTCGATGTCCGCACACCCGAGGAGTGGGTCTTCGTCGGTCACGCACCGATGGCTGTGAACATCCCGGTCGCGTTCATGGCCTACGTCTGGGATGACGAGAAGCACGGATACCCGTGGGAGCTGAACCCCGACTTCGTCGGCCTCGTGGAGGACAGCTTCCGGGCCGACGACACCATCCTCGTCTCGTGTCGGTCGGGTGGCCGCTCCGCATTCGCGATCAACGCCCTCGCGGCAGCCGGGTTCACGAACGTCTACAATATCCTCGACGGGATGGAGGGCAGCAAGGTCGACGACCCCGAAAGCGTGTTCCACGGGATGCGCCTGAAGAACGGCTGGAAGGCATCCGGCCTGCCCTGGACCTACGATCTCGACCCCGGACGCATGGCGCTGCCCGAGCGGGAGATAGGCACGCTTCACGCCGGCAACCCCGAGGACTGAGCGTCGGGGGCAGGAGGGGTCCCAGCCGGTCTCGCGCCGCCGAGGTGGTGGGGGCTGCCGTGGCGGGGCGCCTGGAGACGCGTGATCGCGCGGCGAGAGTGAACGGCCGGCGTCCTCACCCTGGTTCGCTTGACCCACGCTTGACCTCGGCCATGGGAACCCTGATCGGTAAAGGCTTTGCGGGGAGATCACCTCACACTCGATGAGGTGATCTCCGTTGTATAGCGGTGCTATACGGAGTGCGTCCGTGTATAGCGGCCAGCGCGTCGATGTGGTCAGGCATCGACCTCGATCGTCTCTTCAGGCTCCTCCTCCTGCGGCTCGGCAAGCGGCGCTGCGTCCTCCACAGTGGACACGCTAACGCGAACATCACCCGCGCCATCTATGCGCACGTCTATGACCGCGCGGCAGCTCACGAGCGCGTCCGCAATGCGTTCGGGACGTCGCCGCATGAATGTCGGCGGCTCGAAAGGTCGTGCCACACCTTGTCCACAAACAACAGGCGCGGAAGGTGGTGAAAACAATGGAGAGGGACCTAGGCCCCACCGCACAGGGAGAATCACTGTGCGATGGCATGATGGAGTCGCTCGCGACCGCCATCACGAATGCGTTGCGTTCCGAGTTCCAGCGGCCCGAATTGAGCACGCTCGTCGAGTGGGACAGCGTCGCGTTCGAGTACACCGAGTGGGCTGAACATCTTGCCGAGCGGATGGCGTCCGAGCTCATGCTCTGCGTCAAGACGCGGCAGTTCGTCTGAAGCATCTGAAACGCAGATCAAGGAGTGGGAGGTGGGCGCTGCGAGGAGCCCTTCCTCTTTCTGCGTGCTCCCCCTGTGGGCGAGGCGGCGCGTAACCCATGAAGAACGCAAAACTTAGGTCAAGGATCAACAGCCTCAGGTCGGCCTGCGCGGACGCCGACTTCATGCCTTGACGTCCACAGGAAGCCGATTGGGGCCACTGTAGGACGGTCACGACATGGCTCGTAATGAAGGGGTCCGCGGTTCGAGTCCGCGCGTCGGCTCTCACGAAAGCCCCGCATATTGTCCTACCTTCAGACGCTGTGAACGCGGCTGAGCGCTGGCCGGTTTCCGGTTGAGTTGGGTGGTCTGCGCGTGTTGTAGTGCTCAAGCCAGGGTAGCGGCGCCTGGGTGCGGTGTCGAGAGGAGCGATGTTGGAGGCCGTGGATCCATTCGCGTGCCATCGTTCGGTGGAAGCGTTCGACGTTGCCGTTGGTTTGGGCCGGCAGGGCTTGGTCGTCAGGTGCTCCACCTTGTTGGCGGCGAGGAGCTCGCGGAGTCCACGGTTCTTGACGTAGTTGAAGTCGTTGTCGGTCATCAGCCGCTTCGCGACGATCCCGTGGCGGGCGAAGACGGTGAGAGCGCGTTCGACGAAGCCGGTCACGGTCTGCGCTCTCTCGTCGTTGTGGAGCTCGACGTGGGCGAGCAGCGCGTCGCCCTCGACGTCAGCGGCGAGCCCGACCACGACCTCGAGGCCCAGGCGCAGCTGATTCGGGAACAGCGGAAGAGCAGGAGTGCCGGGGGATACTCGTTCTCCGGCACTCTCCCCGCCACGCCGACGGCCGCCCGCCGGAGCGGCTAGCGTCCGCGCATGAGCTTCTCGGCCACGCGCGCGATCGTCGTCGCTGCCTCTTGCCTGATCGGGGTTCTCGCCTTCGCCGGCCCGGCGGTTGCGGGCCCGGAGGAGGATCTCGCGGCGCGCTACGCCCCGGTCGTCCGCCTCGTCGATCAGCCGGAGGAGTGCGGGCCGGGAGAGCCGTACATCCCGACGGACGTCGACGTGCTCTTCGACGAGCCAACCGTCGCGTTCCGTGGGCCATGGAGCCGCACCGATCTCGTCAAGATCGGGCCGGAAGCGGGCGATCTCGCGAATCGCTACGAGTACCACCTCGACTACCCCGGTGACCCGCTCGACGCGGGGTGCACGTACGAGCTCTGGGCGCGCCGCCTCACGGCCGGCACGTCGCCGACCGTCTACGCCCACGTCGCGACCGACCCGGGTTACCCCGGCAAGCTGGCGCTCCAGTACTGGTTCTTCTACCCGTTCAACGACTTCAACAACACGCACGAGGGCGACTGGGAGATGACCCAGCTCGTCTTCGATGCTGCCGACGCGCGCGAGGCGCTGACGAAGGATCCGGCCGAGGTCGGGTACAGCTCGCACGAGGGAGCGGAACGCGCCGCGTGGGGCGACGAGAAGCTCGAGATCGTCGACGGCACGCACCCGGTCGTGTACCCCGCCGCCGGCTCGCACGCCAACAAGTTCACCGCCGCGCTCTACCTGGGTAGCTCCGCCGACGCGGGAGTCGGCTGCGACTACACGCTCGGCCCCCACCGCGAGGTGAGACCGGTCGTGAAGACGATCCCGAGCGACTCGACCGCCGCGGAGAGCGCCTATCCCTGGATCGTCTTCGAGGGCCGCTGGGGCGAGCTCCAGAAGGCGTTCTTCAACGGGCCGACGGGGCCGAACATGAAAGACCAGTGGACGCATCCGATCGAGTGGTCGCGGGACTGGCGCGACCAGGGGTACGCCGTGCCCGCAGGCGGCGTCCTCGGGACGGGCGCCACCGACCTCTTCTGCAGCGGCGTCGCCAGGGGATCGAAGGGGCTCGTGCTCCTGCTCCGCAATCCCCCCATGATGCTGCTCGCACTCGGCGCCGTTCTCGCCCTGATCCTGTTCGCCGTCGTCCGCGCGACGTGGACTCCCGTCGCTCCGCTCCGGATCGCGCGGCGGCGATCGTGGGGGCAGATCATCTCGGTCTCGGGACGCATCTACGTTCATCGCGCACGGCTCTTCCTCGGGATCGGCCTGCTCGTGTTCCCGTTCGCCGTCGTGATCACGTTGCTGCAATGGCTCCTCTACCGGGCGGTCGACCTGGTCGGCGTCTTCACAGGACAGGGAGCCGGCATCTTCGCCCTGCTCGCCCTGCTGATCGGCACAACCCTGACGCTGCTCGTCCTCGTGCTCGTGCAGGCAGCGACCGCGTGCGCGCTCGTCGAGATCGACGAGGGACGGCCGATCGGTGCCGCCGCCGCCTACCGGATCGCGCTCCGCCGGATCCGACCGCTGCTACGGACGATTGCGCTCTCCGTCGCTGCGTGGATGGCCCTGACCCTGACCACGTTCCTGATTCCCGTCGCGCTCTGGCTTGCCGTCCGCTGGTGCCTGCTCGCTGCCGTCGTCGAGTTGGAGGGCCGCGGGGGCATCGCGGCTCTGCGCCGGAGCGCAAGCCTCGTTCGCGGCCGCTGGATCAGGGTCGGCTCGCTCGTCGGCGTCAGTGCCGGGGTCGCCCTCATCGCCGGCCCCCTGCTCGGGGTGGCTCTGATCTTCCTCACGGACATGCCGTTAGCGCTGCTCAACGTCGTCGCCGGGGTCGTCTATGCCCTGGCGCTCCCGTACGTTGCCCTCGTCACCTCGTACGTCTACTTCGATGCTCGCGCCAGAGGGGAGCTCGAGCCGGCGGACGATCGCGGGGTGCTGCCCGCCGAGATCGACCTGCGCCCCTCCTGACCGGGTTCCGCGGCACGGTTGCGCGTAACACGAGATGGCACCATTCGTCACAGCGGGTCCGCGACCCGTAACAGCCGGGTCGCGTGCGGAGGGTCAGGTGGCGGCTGAAGCGGCGGCGATTCGTTGCAGCATGCCGCCGAAGATGTAGTCGTGGATTGGCCAGAGCGTGTACCAGTAGGCGAGGCCGGCAATCCCGGCCGGGTCGAAGATGGCCGTCTGTCGGATCGTCGAGCCACCTTTGTCGTCGGGTTCGACCTCGAACTGCAGCCAGGCGCGTCCGGGCACCTTCATCTCCGCCGCGAGCCGCAGCAGGCGGTCCTGCTCGAATCCCTCGACGCGCCAGAAGTCGATCGTGTCGCCGATCTTGATGCCGACCGGGTCGCGGCGCCCGCGCCGCAGGCCCGGCCCGCCGACGAGCACGTCGAGCGCGCCCCGCAGCTCCCAGAGCTCGTTGCCGACGTACCAGCCGGTGTCGCCGCCGATTCGCTGGATCGGAGCGAACACCGCGGCAGGTGGACGGGGCACGGCCGTCTCGCGCGAGTCGACGAGCCGTGAGCCGTGGCGGGCGCCGCCGTAGCCCGGGCTTGCGGTGAGCACCTCGTCCGACCAGCGGGTCTCCGCGATCTCGTTGTCCTCGTTGGCGAGCGCGCGGGCGACCGCTTCGGCCGATGTCCGCGGCCGTACCGGGAACACCTCGAGCGCCCGGGGGTCGTTGACGACGGTTTCGTTGCGCAGGCTGTCAACGAGCTCACGTCCGATGCCGGCGTAGACCGGTGTGACGAGATGGAGCCAGAGGCTCGAGAGACGGGGCGTCAGCACCGGCACGGGAACCATGTGCCGGCGGAGGCCACGACGGTCGGCGTACTCGTGCATCAGGTCGAGGTACGAGCAGACGTCAGCGCCGCCGATCTCGAACACCTCGCCCCCGTCCGGCTCGTACTCGAGCGCCGCAAGGAGGTAGGCGAGCACGTCCTCGATCGCGATCGGCTGTGTACGGGTGCCCACCCAGCGTGGTGTGACCATCACCGGCAGCCGTTCGACGAGCGCGCGGAGCATCTCGAACGAGGCGCTCCCCGAGCCGATCACGATCGAGGCGCGGAACTCGATCGTCGGCACCCCCGACGTGCGCAGGATCTGCCCGACCTCGTGCCTCGAGGAGAGGTGCTCTGAGAGGTCGCCCTCGCCGAGGCCGCCGAGATAGACGATCCTGCGCACACCGACGTCGCGTGCGGCGCGCCCGAACGCCGCGGCCCCCTTGCGATCGGCCTCCACGAAGGAGCCGCCCGACCCCATCGAATGGACGAGGTAGTAGGCCGTCTCGACCCCCTCGAGCGCCGGGCGCAGCGTTCTTGGGAGCAACACGTCGCCGGCCACGACCTCGGTGTCCGGGCCCAACGCGCGCCGAAAGTGACTCCGGCCGGCGCGAAAGACAGCGAACGCGCTCCCCACGGGCCTCGAGCGCGTGCAGCAGGCGGCCGCCTACATAGCCCGTGGCACCCGTTAGCGCAATCAGTCCACCCATGCTCCCAGGCTAGCCGAGCGGCTCCACGAAGATGACACAGTGGTCGATCGCCGACGCACGCGATGTGCTGCAGAGCTACGGCGCGAAAGCGTTTGCGGGTACGTCTCGCTCGTCTTGTTCGATCGCGAGCACGAGTCGTTCGGCCACCACGGCTGGGTCGAGCCCCTCGCGCATCTTCGGCGACTCGCCGCAGAGTGCGCGGCTCGCGAGGCCGGTTTCGGTATGCGGCGGCCTGGCGTCGATCACCGACACCCCGCGCGGGCGTACCTCGCGCGCAAGCGCCCGGAAGCCGGCCGAGATGCCGGCCTTCGCAGCCGAGTAGGAAACGAGGCCCGCCGTCGGGAGCTCAGCGACGACGCCGCTGACGTTGAGGATGAACCCGCCGCGTGGCAGAACGGGGATCGCAGCCCGGGCGAGCATGAGCGGCCCGACGAGGTCGACTGCGACGATCTCGTGGAGCACGTCGGTGGGGATCTTCTCGAGCGGGCCGAAGGCCACTGCACCGGCACAACAGACCAAGCCGTCCAGCCCTCCGAGTGCCTCGGCTGCCGCGACGATGAGCGGCTGCGCAGCAGCCTCATCGGCGAGGTCGAAGGCAAACGTGTACCGCTCGCCGACGCCGAGGTCGCTGAGCCTGCTCCTGTCGCGCCCGGCCATGGCAAGGTGCGCGCCGCGGTCCGCAAGTGCGGCCGCGAGGGGCCGCCCCATGCCGCCCGAGGCCCCGACGATCAGAATCCGTTCCCCGCGGAGCGATCTGGTCTGGGCGGTGGAGGCGTTCATCGTGATGTCCTTTCGTCTGCTGTGGGTCTGGCGCGCTTCTCATGTCTGGAGGAGGTGCCCTTCGGGCCTCGTTCAGCCTGCGGCCGGGATCTCGTGGGTGATGCTCGCGGTCGGGGTGTCGTCGAGCCTGCGCAGGACGGCGATCAGCTCTTCCGGGGGAGTGCGGTCTGCTGCGTCGGCGGCGAGGTGGAGGAATACTATTTGACCCTCGTGGTTGACGACAACGTCGGCGCCGAGTTGCAGCGTTTCGTCACCACGCGACACGCTGACGCGCTCGCCGGCGAGAAGCGCGCGGAGGCCTGCGCTCGCGACGCGGGGGCGCAGCACCCAGAGCGGCTTTGGCCTGCGGGCGCCGAGCGCCCGGTACAGCGTTCGCTCCGGGTCGGCGACCACGAGCGCGTCCCCGAGGGAGAGCTCGTCTATTGCAACTGCTGTCGGCCTGCGCTCTGGGTCCTGTTCCCGGGCGACTGACGGGGCGCCCGCACGGCTCGACTGATCCAGGAGCCTGCTCCCGGCGTAATATGGACAAAAGATAGACAAAATGAGGAGCTGTAGCTATGCAACACCGCACAATTCGTCTCCGCGCTTCGGCCGCGATTCTCGTAGCAGCGTTCGCCTCGTTCATCCTCTCCGTGACGCTGTGGTTCACGGGCAGCCACGAGGAGGGCATCTTCGTCGGCCTCTGGGTTCCCTCGATCCTCTCGTTCGGAGCGGTCGCACTCCAGATGGGCGGCAACCGCAATGGGTGACGTCGGCCTCTTCATCGCAGGCATCCTGATCACGATTCCCGCGGCGGCCGGGATCGTCGGGCTCGTCATTGCGGCAATCGCGGACGGTCGCGAGAACGACAGGATTCAGGCGCAAGTCCACTCCGAACAGGAGCCCGGCAATCCCCGTGGTTCCCAGCCGATTGCCGGTGAGCGCTAGACGGCGGCAGCGGCACGAGCGACTGCGGTCTCCAGAGCCGCTGCCGCCTCGAACGCGCCGGGGACGCGTCGGAGCTCGGTTCCGAGAGCGGCCGCCCGGCGAGCCGTTGCGCCGTCGAGCAGTGCGGTAAGAGCGGTCACGATCTCGCCGGCTTTCGTGGTGGCGGGGTCGATCGCGTCGCCGAGGCCGGCGCGGCGCAGGTCTTCGGCTCCGGCGAACTGATCGGTCGAGAAGGGGGCGGCGAGCACAGGAAGGCCCGCCGTGAGCGCCTCGGTGACGGTGTTGTTGCCGCCGTGGCAGACGACGATGTCGCACGCCGCGAGCGCGGCCACCTGCGGAAGGTGCTCCTTCACAATCCAGCCGGACGGCGGGGTGCCGAGCGCCTGCGGGTCTGTGGCACCCGTGGCAATGACGGCGTTCCAGCCGAGCGTCCGTAGCGCGTCGGTGATCCGCTGGAGGACGTCCGTCCGGGCGGAGAGGAAGCTGCCGAGCGAGACGTACGCTCGTGGTCGCTCTCTGTGCTCGTGGGCGAGGCGCTCGAAGAGACCGTCGGGTGCCTCGGACCGGATGCAGGAGCCGACGAATCGGACGTCGGGGAGCCGATCGGCGTGCGCGCCGATCTGCCAGGGGTAGTTGACGAGCGTTCCCAGGGTTCCACCGGAAGCGAAGGCGTCGTCGAGCGGCGTCGCCGTCGAATCGAGGCCGGCGGTGACGGCGTTGTAGGACGCGGTGAACTCCGACGCGACGTCGGCGCACAGCGTTTTCAGCGATCGGAGCGCTGTGGCGGGTGGCGCGAAGCCCGGCGGCCGGAGCTCCGGATAACCGAACGTCTCTCCCTGGGCGGGCAGCTGGCACGGGTGTCCGGGGAGGAACGAGAGGAACGGCACCCGGAGGCCGCGGAGGGCGGCTGTGGCGCCGAACGCAAGCTGGTCGACGAGAACGGTGTCGGGTGCGACTGTCTCGACGATGCGGCGGAGTCGCTCGGCGACCGCCTGGGGTTCCCAGAGGAGGTCGTGTCGGCGTCGCTCGGCCTGGTACCTGAGGGTCGCGATCATTCCCTCGCGGGTCGCGGCGAAGAACGCGTCCAACCCTGCATCTGCGTCCGCCGGCCGCACCCCGGCGTTGCTCCCGGATCCGAGCGTGAGCTCGACGTGCTCGTGGCCGTCGGCGGCGACAAGCGGAGCAAGCGTCTTCCCTGTCGCGACCACGACCCTGTGCCCTCGGGCGCGGAGAGCCTCGGCGACCGCTGACAGCGGATACCAGTGTGACGCGTAGTCGGGGACGACGACGAGGACGATCACGCCGCAACCTGCGCGGGCTCACGAACGACATCTGCGTAGACGTCGGCGAGCGAGGCGGCCATCGCCTCGATCGTGTAGCGGGAACGAACGAGGTTCGATGTGCGCCGGGCGCGCGGCTCATCGGTGCGGGCCGATGCGGCCCGCCGCAAAGCGGCCGTCACATCGTCGATCGACGAGGTGTCTGCGAGTGACCCCGTCAACCCTTCCTGCACGTATGTTGCGGGCCCACCGGCATTGGGCGCGACGACCGCGAGACCGGACGCCATCGCCTCCAGCAGTGCCACGCCGAACTCCTCCTTCTGACTGGTGCATGCGTAGACACCGTGTGGGCCGACGAGCCTGCCGAGCCCTGCCCGGGCGATCCGCAGCACCGTGGCCACCTCGCGATTTGCGCGGTGGCCGAGGAGGACGAGACCCTCGCGTGCACGGGGAATGCGCGCGCAGACCTCCTCGAGTTGCCCGAGCACCGTGGTCTCCTCCGGTGTCGGCTGCTCGAGGCCACCGCCGACAATCACGAGGTTGAGCGAGCGGTGAAGGTCGTCGTCGCCGGCCCAGGCCTCGAGCAGGAGCGGGAGGCCCTTCACCCGATGAAGGCGGCCGACGCTGACGAGCAGCGGCCGACCGTGCCGATGCCGCGGCAGCGCAAAGACGTTGTCGAGCAGGACGTTGGCGACGGAAGGCAGGCCGCCGTCACGCTCGGCCTCTGTCAGCTCGGAGCTGGCATTGTCGATCTCTGCCAGCGAGATCCCTTCCGCGATCGTGTGCACGCGGCCGTCCTCGACGCTCGTGAACGGCTTGCCGATCAACTCACGGAGGGCAGCGCGGGCGCGTGGGCGAGGCAACACGACCACCGCTTCCGCCTGGCCGAGCAGATCTGCGACGAGCTGCGCTCGGAGGAGGTAGTGCTCGGTGAGTTCTGCCGCCGGGAAGCTTTCGCGGGTCAGCTCGCCACGTCGCTCTGCGGCGTCGATCACGCCGTGTGGATCGGGTGCCGCCGTGAATGCCACCGGGATCCCGAGCCGCCTGCAGACCCGGGCCGCGGCGAAGGCACCGGCATCGGCGAAACGCAAATGGGCGACATCGACCCCTCCGAGCTCTGAGATGGCGGTCTCGAGCGCCCGCTCCAGCTCGAGCCGATGCCCCCACATGGCTGCCGCCGGCAGGTATCCCGCGGGGCCGAACGGCAAGCGCTCGATCGAGACTCCCGGGCGTTGGGCCTCGCTCAACCGGGCGTGGCCCCAGCCCGTTTCGGGTTCCGCGAGAGCCCGCGCGATCGTGACCACACTGGCGATCTCGGGCTCCGCGCCGAGCGCGCGAGCGAGATGCACGAGTAGCGTCGAGATTCCGCCACCGTCTCCCGCACCCGCGCTTTGCAGTCCGCCGTCGAGCCGGCCCTGCATGAAGATCTGCGCGATCCTGAGCCCGGGTCGCTCCGGTGAAGACCGTGAGCGGCCGCGGACGAGCGCGGCGAGGAGCCGGTCGAATGGCTCACGCGAGCTGCTCGCCGCTGTGGCTAGTGCGGCAGCGGCCTCGCCCGCCCGGGCGGTGCGGATCGCCAGGAGCGCGCGGGCGCAGGCAAATCGGAGCTCGGGCCCGCCGTCGGCGCCCGCACGCCACAGATCGTCGAGCAGCATCGGGGCGGGCCGCGCCGCGAGCCCGCGCGCCGCCGCGGCACGCACGACGTCGGGCTCGTCGGTCGAGCGGAGCAACCGGGCGAGCAGCGGGGCAAGGTCGGCGTGTTCGGCAACCGTCGCGGTCTCGACGAGACGGACGCGGGCACCGGCCTCGGGGTGCTCGGCGATCGCGACCGGGATCGCGGCCAGGACAGCCGGGTTCGAGGTGGCCCAGCGCTCGATCGTGAGCTGCGCGAGCATCGCCGCGTGACCGCCCTCGGCAATGGCGCCGATTGCGGCCGCGATCCCTGCCTGCGTGGTAGGGCGGTCGGCGAGTGCCCAGAGCGCCTGCTCTCTGAGCAGCAGGTCATCGCTCCGCGCGAAGGCGTTCAACGCCGGGTCGAAGTCGCTCCCCGCAAGCCGGGCCAGAGGTCGGATCGCGAGGCCACGGGCAAGGCGGTCTCCCGAGGCTACGAGAGACCACAACCCATCGAGGTCGATCGCTCCGCGCGGGGCCTGGAGCAGAGCGGCGTGGGCATGGACTGCGGCTAGTGGGCTGCCGTCGGCGAGGGCGTCGTGCGCGCCGCGGGCATCGGTGGTCTCGAGTCTGGGCATCGCGTCGGCCTGCTCAGGCCCGGGGGAGACCCCGGCCGAGAGCGGAGCGCAGGGCGAAGCGTGGGCCGAGCTGGACGCGCGGCAGGCGGAGCAGGCGGCTCAGGATCCCGGTCTTGGCATCGCGACCGGTGAGGAGGAGCAGCCGGTCGCCGCCTTGCACGTCGAGTGTGAAGCCGGCCCGAGCGACTCCCGCGGCCAGGGTGCGAAGCGACCGAAGCTCGAAGACGCCGATCAGCACGGAGGGCTCGTCGACGTCGAGGACGAACATGATGCGTCCTCCGTATCTGGACAAAATATGGACATAACACTATCAACGCCTGCGTTCCGGCAGGTATTCCCACTGGCTCAGATCGGGTCGGAGGCGCCTCGAGCGAGCCAAGGAGGTCGCGGGAGCGCGGGAAGACGGCCGCCGCACTGGGGCGGAGAGCGGCCGGCCGCGCTTCGGGGTCAGACCCTCGAAGAGGCCGTGCCGGGGCCGGTCACATCGGGCCCGTAGCGGCGGCCGCGCCAGACGACACCGCCGCGGCAGCCTATCGACCGAGCTGAGCAGCGAGAGGATCGAGAGCGTCAGCGCACCCGCCGGAAAGAGGAACCATGCCCGACGAGGGGTCGGGCATACCTCGTTCGAGGCAGCCCGCGCGGCGAGCTGAAGAACGAGGCCAATAGCGCCCGGCAGGCGCGGGCCCCGCACGATCGCGACCGTTGGTGCCAGGGACGATGCGACACCCGCTCCGGCAAGGATCGCCGCCAACGCGACGGAGCCACCCAGGCCCGCCGAGGTGTTCTTACGCCAGCCTCGAAGGCTCTCCCGGGCCCCGATATACATGCGGACGCGTACCCGGCCCCCCGACCCCGCGAGCGCCAGCGGTGTGCCGGCGGCTTTGAGCCGCACAGCCAGCATTTGATCGTCCACGAGCTCGTGCCGCATCGCCTCATGCCCACCCACCCCCTCGTAGGCGGCGCGCGAGACGAGAATGAAGCCGCCCGCCGCGATCGCAACCGGCGAGCGCGGCGAGCGCACGAGCGGGCCCGGCGCCACGAACGAGCGAATCAGCACCGCCGCCGCGGGCTGGATCATCCGCTCCACGACCCCCGCGGTCTCGATCAAGGGCAGCAACGTCACCCCGGCAACCCGATGCCGTTCTGCCAGGGCGAGCACCCGCGCGATCGTGTCGGGGGCGTGGCGCACGTCCGCGTCCGTGAACAGGAGCCACTCACCGCGGGCGAGCTGATACCCCTGGTGGCACGCCCACGACTTTCCCACCCAGGCCGGTGGCACCGGCTTGCCCGCGAGCACGCTCACCCGGTCGGTACCCGCAGCGTGAGCCTCGGCGGCCGTCGCATCTGACGACTCGTCGTCGACGACGATCACCTCGAGCGGCCCGTACTCCTGGGCCGCGAGTGAGGCGACCGCGGCACGCACGCCACGCTGCTCATCCCGGGCAGGCACGATGACAGACACGAGTGGACCGTCGGGCAACGGCTCTACGTCGTCCAGGGACAGTCGGTGGCGCCCGTCGAGCAGCGCCACGAGCACAGACCACGCCCACGGCACGACAGCAAGCAATGTGATGAGGCGACCCACCACCGGAACGTACCCACAAGCGCAGAGGGCGTGTCCGGGCCGGGTTGGGGGCGCCACCGTTCCCGATGGCGGTGGCCCCCGGAAAGCGGTGCCGCACCACACGCCGGGCCGGACCGGGCGACGAGGACGTCAACGTCTTCGGTGATCACCTCCCACTCGACCTCCGACTTCGCCCGTCACGACTCGACGACCCGTCTCTGCGATCACCGACGACCTGCTCCACGCGGCTCGCCCATTCCTGCAGGGTGCGGCGGTACTCGAAACCCAGCTCCAGCGATGGCGTCACCGCAATGTCGGCCGGTCGTTCTCCGAGCGAACCTTCGCCACCGGGGAACTGCGGATCATCGTTGCCGGAGACGCCTTCGGCGGTCCGAGGGTCGCAGGCGCGTTCCTCTCGGGACTGGCGGCCGCCGCTCAGGTCAACGGCCGAGACTGACTCTTGCTTCGGCGCGAATGGTCCTGCGCGACGGGTTAGGGGCTCGAGCCTGCGAGGACTGCGGCGAACACTTGCCAGGCGAGTAGAGCTTTCGCCGTGAGGCTGAGGAGGATGTAGGTCTTCTCGCCCACGAGGTAGTCCTTCCAGGGGCCGATCTGCTTGTACTGCAGCCACATGTTGACGGCGAAGACGTTGAAGAGGAGGAAGAGGCTGACGATGATCGCGTACACGAACGTGGGAGGCCCAGGGCTGTCGAGCCCGGGGCTCCAGACGTAGATCACGATGATGATCCAGGGGACGATGCCAGCGAACGTCCCGAACCAGAACGAGAGCCAGCTGGGTTTCCCCGGCGTCTCGTACCTCTCCATGAGGAGGCCGAACAGGATCATGCTGGCGTTGACACCGAAGATCGCAAGCAGCGCTGCGATGTCGCTGATTCCGGTGATCATCGCGATCAGCACGATCATGATCGACGAGCTGAAGAAGTACTCGATCCAGCGCCCGTAGTTGCGGCTCTGGTGCAGGTTGCGCACGTACCACTCGAAGACGCCCGGTGAGGCGATGATGAGCAGAGCCCCGGCCGAGATCGCGAGGAATGCGAACACGCCCCAGCCGAGCGGGACGTCGAACAGCGTGTCGAGCTCGGCCGGCGTGCCCGGAGGGCCGGTCATGAACGTGGACGTCACGGGAAGGCTGAAGCCGTTCGTGAGAAACGCAATAGCGACAGCCTGGGCGGCGAGGATCAGGCCGACGATGATGTTCCATCGGCGCAGACGCCTGAACGGCAGGTCGTCCGTGGGGTTTTGATTCATCTTCGTGGCTTTCGGTTGTCGTATACGTCGGCGAGAGGAACGTAGGGTAGCCCACCGGGGATGCGAGCGATCCCCGGTGGATGGCGACTCTGCTTTCGTAGGCGAACAGCTTGCCCTGGAACGGGCCCTGATGTCGGCTTCGCCTTTGTCAGGTCGGCCTGCCTGAAGGTGCTCGCGGTCTTCGGGTGCTGGGTTGAGTTGGGCAGCCGATCACAGTGATGTCCGGTTCCGATGTGGTGGCGCGCGCCCTTGCTCCAGGAGCCGCCTCAGAGCGACGAGGACGAGTGCGCGCATGCCCAGCGCCGCTCCGACTCCGCACGACCTTCGGCACACCTACGCGAGTAGCATGCTCCGCACCCACCGGACGGCGCGAGCCGTCGGTGACCTACTCGGACACTCGGACGCGTCGCTCGTGCCCCGACGCTACGCGCACGTGGTACCCGCCGAGCTTTCGGAGACAGCTGAGGATCTCGAGAGATGGCTCGCGGATGACCGACAGGCGGGACGCTCGCCGGCCATCCGGGGCAAGTCGATTCCCGCCTCGAGTGAGGGCGCGCCGGTAAGAGCCAGTCGCCGTTCTCTTGGGCTCGCCGATCCCCTTATCCGGGGGTGACGCGGCCCGTCCTCATCGTGGACGGGCGTGCACTACGCTCTTGAACTGAATCTGAACGCAAATCGCGGAGGAGGTCGAATGCCGCATGACGATAGGCCCGTCGTCCTCGCGAAGGGCGAGGGGACGACGATCGAGGGCCCTGCCGGAGGCCCGCTGACGTTCAAGGTGCGGGGCACCCAGACCGCAGGTGCGCTGACGGCCTTCGAGAACGTGATTGCCCCCGGAGATGGTCCGCCGCTGCACACGCATCAGCGGGAAGGAGAGTCGTGGTTCGTGATCGAGGGGAGCCTTCGGTTCAAACTCGACGGAGAGATACGCCAAGCTCCGGCCGGCTCGTTCGTGTACGTCCCGCCGGCTGTACCGCATTGCTTCCAGAACGTTGGTGATGCCGCGGCACGCATCCTCGTTCTGTTCTCCCCTGCAGGCATGGAGGCGTTCTTCGATCGGTTCGCCGAGTTGCCGCCCGGTTCGATCGACCCGGGTGTCTTCGCACGTCTCGGGCGCGACGTCGGGATGGAGGTTCTCGGCCCACCGCTGGCCGTATCCGATCCGCTCTAACCAGATCTCGCGTCCGGCCCTCAGGGAGCATTCCCAACCTGTGGCGCATACGAGCGATGCGTGCGGGCGCGTGGTTGACATCGGGTTGTGGGAGGGCGAGGCTCTCCGGAGAGCCGATGGAGATCCCCGATCCTCGCTATGTGAAGACCGCCGACGGCGCGTACATCGCCTATCAGGTTGTGGGTGATGGTCCTATCGATATCGCCTGGCAGTTCGACTTCGGCGGGAATATCGACGTGTGGTGGGAGTCGGCGTGGGATCGAGCGTGGTTCGAGGGGTTGGCGTCGTTCGGTCGGTTGATCTTGCACGATTGGCGTGCGACGGGCCTGTCGAGCCGAAACATTGCGGTTCCAACCTTGGAGACGCGGGCGGCGGATCTACGCTCGGTGCTCGATGCAGCTGGGTCGCAGCGCGCGGTCATGGGGGCGTGGTACGAGAGTCTGGCACCGTGTGTGTTACTGGCAGCGAGCGATCCTGATCGGGTACGGGCACTCGTGTGGTGGAGTCCAACACCGCGCACGACCTGGGCGCCCGACTACCCGTGGGGGAACGGCCCGGACGAAGTAGCTCGCGAATTGGAGGAGCTCAAGCACTGGGGGACGATGGAGGGCGCGGCGGTGTGGGCGGATGCGTTCGAGCGGAGGCTCGGTATCCAACCTCCCGAGGAGGCAGTGCGGTGGACAGCGAAAGGCCGTCGCAACACGTGTACGCCGGACGTTGCGATCGAGCTCAACAGGATCTGGTGGCAGACGGACATCCGCGGAGTGCTTCCCGCTGTGCAGGTTCCGACGCTCCTGATCGTCGACGACGGCGAGGGCATGTCACGAGAGGTCGCTGAGCACGTGGCGTCCTTGATGCCGCACGCTGTCGTCGAGGTCTTCCCCGACAGTGGGTGGCCGACGACCAGGGACGAGATCGATCGAGTGAACCGGCCGCGCCTCGAAGCGGTGCAGCGGTTCCTCGGCATCGAGCCACGCAATGCGTCCATCGACACGTTCCTCTCGACGGTGCTGTTCACTGACATCGTCGGCTCGACCGAGCGGCAGTCCAGCCTCGGCGACCGGGGCTGGAAGGAATTGGTCGAGCGCCACCATGCGGTCGTGCGCGACGCTCTGGCGCAGTGGCGCGGTGTCGAGAACGACACGGCCGGTGACGGGTTCTACGCCACCTTCGACGGCCCTGCCCGCGCAATCCATTGCGCGATCGAGATCCGCGACTGCGTTCGTGGCCTTGGAATCGAAATCCGGGCGGGCGTGCACACCGGCGAGTGCGAGCTCATCGACGGCAAGGTAGGAGGCATCGCCGTCGCTACCGGCGCCCGCATCTCGGCGCTGGCCAGCCCGTCCCAGGTCCTCGTCTCGCAGACGGTGAAAGACCTCGTCGCAGGAAGCGGACTCACCTTCGAGGCGGCAGGCGAACACGAACTCAAGGGCGTCCCGGACACCTGGCGACTCTACGCCGCAATGAGCGATCCGCGCTGAACACGAACACCCAGACGGCCCGCGCGGCAGACCCGCTCAAGTGACATCCCCGCATGCTGGTGCAGTGCGTCCCGGATTCTTCAGGAATAGAGCCAGATCTCCTTGAAGTCGGCCGATGGGTGCCACGTCGTCACGGCGCCCTTCGGCATCGAGGCCATGTCGCCGACGCCGAGGTCGAGCGTCGGTCCGTCCTCGATCTCGATTCGTACCGAACCGTCCAGAACGACGATGGTCTCGCGGGCGTGGAGCTGCTCTGTCTTCGGCCATGAATCGACATCGGAGCCGGGCTTCCAGATTCCGGCCATCGTCTCGCCGTCCTCGAACAGCGTGTGCGTGAACCCGCCGATCTCGTCGTCCGAGTCGAATTCGTCGCTATCCACTCGCGACACGAAAACGCCACCACCAAGATCCGCCACGGGCACCTCGTCTCTCTGGCCGATACTGCAGGATGCTCGAGCGCGACAATAACCGCGCGCGGATCCCTCATGTGACGTTCCCGAACGCTGGCGCAAGCGGGACGCCTGTCTCTTGATTCGGTTGAATGCTCTCGGCGTGGTCGAGTCAGTGCGGGTCTGAGGGGTTCCGCTAGCCAGTTGGGGCAGGCTCCGGGCGCCCGAGCCTGTAGCCGGTGCGACTCGCCGCCGGTTCGGCGATTGGGCGACGCAACTCAGGCCGCATGCAGGCGGATCACTCGGCGGGGGTGAGTCCGTGTCTGCGCATGACCGCGCCGAGTGCATCGAAGTCGGGCGGCCCACCGGCTGCTGCGTCGAGGACGGCCGCGACCTCTTGGAAGTAGTTAGGGCCGAGGATGCCGGGTGTCACGACAGCGAGCGCTCGTGCGTCACTTTCGTAGCGGTTGTCGAACTGGTGAACCTCGCCGCGGGGGATGCAGACGACCTCGCCGGGGCCGACGTCGACCGACTTGCCCGCGATCGTCCAGGTCAGCACTCCCTCGAGCCCGTAGATCGTCTCCTCGTAGCCGTCGTGGCTGTGCCCGGCTATGACCTTCGCGCCGGCGGGAACGTCGAACTCGAAGACCGCGACCGACCCTCCCGAATCTGCACCTTCGACGAGGAATCGGATCGCCAGCGGTCCAACCTTGATCTCTTCTTGCATGCTCGTTGCCATTGTTGCGCCTCCTCAGGGGTGGTCATGTGGTAAAGTCGTTTGACTATATATGTCTACTCCTAATTCGTCAAGTGGCTTTATCAAATCAGGCGTAGCCGAGCCGTTCGGGCCACCGCTGATCGGGGCGCTCCTGCGCATTCCCTGGGAGGCGGTGCAGCGGCACATGCTCGAGCGGCTGCACGAACAGGGCTTCGACGACCTCGACGCCGCCCATCTCAACGTCTTCCGCTATCCCGGGCCGCAGGGCGCGAGACCGACCGAGCTGGCCACCCGACTGGGAGTCAGCAAACAGGCCCTCAACTACCTGCTCGGTGAGCTCGAGCGCCTGGGCTACCTCGAGCGCCAACCGGATCCCGACGACTTGCGCTCCAAGCGCGTCGGCCTCACAGCTCGAGGCACCTCCGTGATCGGTGCGATCCGCGAGGCCGTCGACGAAATCGAGACCGCCTGGGCACAACAACTCGGCCTGGAGAGATTCGCCCAACTCCGCAACCTCCTCGTCGAGCTCAACCAGGTGGCGTAGCCCCGCCCATCCGCGCAGAGGGACGGCTTCTCAGCTCGTGGTACTTCGCGAATCCACACCCCTCCTCATGCGACGGTATGACTCGTCGGGCGGTCTTCCTGGGGCCGTTGCCGGCCTGGTTGCCGCGGTGCCGCGCGTGACTCGTCAAGTGACTGGCCGGCGGAGCAGGGCCAGCGTTCACGTTCAACGAGGGGCGTGACGTGGGATCGAAGGGCCTCGACGGCTCACGAGACACCACGGCAACGCGCGGCTGAACGGGGCCGCCGCTGCCCCGAGGCCCGCTCGACGCGGAAGGTGACTAGTCCTCAGGCGGGAACTCCGGGTGCTGCGGCGCGTCGCCGCTGATCTCGTCCCAGGGGGCCCTGTAGGCGACCATCATGTGGTACTGGGGCTGCAGTTTCACATCCTGGAGCGTTCCCGCGCACACGTAGTACTTCCCGTCGCCGAAGGCGTACAGGCTCGAGCCGCAGTTGCTGCAGAAGCCAAAACCCGAAAACCCTTCCTGGGTGAAGTGCTTGATCAGATCCTGGCCTCCCGTGACCTCGAAGTTCGTTCCCTCGACCTCGATCTCGGCGAGGCCCGCGCCGCCGCTCCACCGCTGGCAGCGCGTGCAGTGGCAGAAACCCATCGCCTCGGGCTCGTGCACGTCGAACGTGACCTGTCCACACAGGCACGCTCCATGAATCGTCTCGCTCATCGGAACTCCTTCCCAGCGCTCTCGGAGGTTGGCAGCACGACCGACTATCTCACGGCGAGAGTGACTGAACGGGGGTGCACATCTCTCAGCTTCGACCGCTTGAAGTGGCTCCTTCGATGTAAGACAATTCCGCTATGCCCGAGACCGAGAGCTGGCAGGTGAGTGGGTCTGCGGCGGCGGTGTACGAGTCCGCGCTGGTGCCGGCGTTGTTCGTCCAGTGGGTGGAACATGTCCTCGACGCGGCGGCCGTCTCCGAGAGCGACGCGGTGCTGGACGTCGGGTGTGGGACGGGCGTGCTCGCTCGGAGCGCTCGGAAGCGCGTTGGCGGCTCCGGCCGGGTGATCGGGCTCGACCTCAACGACGGGATGCTCGCCGTCGCGGAGAGTGTGGCTCCAGATGTCGATTGGGTCGCGGGGGATGCCGCGGCGCTCCCGTTCGAGGATGGCGTGTTCGACGCGGTAGTGAGCCAGTTCGCGCTCATGTACTTCCCCGATCGTGTGGCAGCGCTGTCGAGCGCAGCCCGAGTGCTCGTTCCAGGCGGCCGCGCAGCGTTCGCGGTGTGGGGGACGATCGATCGCTGTGACGGATACCGGCGCACGGCCGACGTGTTCGAACAGCTCGTGGGGCCCGAGGCGGCGGAGATCCTGCGCGCGCCGCACGCTCTCGGCGATCCCGACTCGATGGCACGCCTCATGCAAGAAGCAGGATTCGACGCGGTTTCGGTCATGTCCCGCACCGGAGCCGTGACCTACCCGAGTATGGAGATGTTCGTGGCGATGGAGATAGACGGGACGCCCCTGGCAGATCACATCGCGAGGGCCGGTGAAGGAATTCGAGCCGGCGTCATCGACGAGCTCGGCTCGCGACTCGAGGAGTTTTCCAGCCCGGAAGGTTTCTCATTCCCGATCGACGCCGTGATCGCGACAGGAACGGCACCTCGGTAAGAGCGTCAGCGAAGCGGAATCGGTCGCCGCACCGAATCCGCCCTCTCACGCGACATTCCTGAACTCTGAGTGTGTGGGCGTCCCGTCTGGGTTGTTGTCGGCCTGGTTTCGTGCTGTCGCTTGTTACTCGTCGGGTGACTGGCCGCCTCGTGCGTGCCTTTCGCGATGATTCGTCCGGGTTGCAGGGCGGCGCCGGTCTGGCGCCCGCTGTTGGCCTGATCAGGGCTCACCGCGGTTCTCGCGCTCTTAGTGCTCCCGCCGATCCCCGTCCTGCCCACCTCCTCGTCCTCTTTGGTGCAGCCCTCGTCCTTCGCCCGCCACGACTCCAGACGACGACACTCTCCGTCGCACGCATCGCCGTTCCAGTCCTTCTCATCGCTGCCGCTGCGCGTGAACCGCAAGGGTGACGAGGACTACGCCGAGCGGGAACCTCACATCCTTGCTTCGCAAGCGTCCGGAGCCCGTAGCTCATCAGCTTCAACCTCCGAATCGGGTGCTGGGCGCAGGATCGACGCCCCGACTGCGGCGGCGAGCAGCACGCCGATCACCGCCAGCGAGACGAACGCGGACATCTTGTAGACGTCCGAGAGCGCCATCTTCAGGCCGACGAAGATGAGCACGGCTGCCAGTCCCACATTCAGGTAGCGGAACCGGCCCATCATCCCGGCGAGGACGAAGTAGAGCGCGGCGAGGCCGAGCAGCGAGAAGGCGTTCGCGGCGTAGACGATGAACGTGTCGCGGGTGATCGCGAAGATCGCCGGTATCGAGTCGACCGCGAAGACGACGTCGAAGGTCGCGACGAGGACGAGCGCGGCCATCATCGGGGTCGCCAGGCGGCGGCCGTTCTCGCGCACGGTCAGTCGATCGCCGTCGTAGCCGGCGGTCATCGGTAGGACGCGGCCAAGGAGCTTCAGCACCGGGTTTCGCTCCGGGTGGATCTCCACGGTAGAGTGGCGCGCCATGCGAATCCCCGTGAGCACGAGGAATGCCCCGAAAACGTAGATCGCATAGTGGAAGGTGTCGAGCAGGGCGGCACCCGCGAGGATGAAGAGTGCGCGCAGGACGATCGCGCCGACGATGCCCCAGAAGATCACCCGCCGTTGGTGGGCCGCGGGGACGGCGAAGTAGCCGAAGATCAGGGCGAATACGAAGAGGTTGTCGACCGAGAGCGACTTCTCGATCAGGAAGCCCGCCAGATACTCCTCTGCAGGGGCGCGCCCCTGCCACCACCAGAGGAGGCCGCCAAAGGCGAGCCCGAGGGCGGTCCAGCCGATGCTCCAGCCGACCGCGCGGCGGACCGAGATCTCCTCCCCCCGGCCGCCGAAGGCGGCGAGGTCGACAACGAGCATCGCGACGACGAACACGCCGAACGCTCCCCACATCCACAGTTCGAGTTCCATGCAGCTCTCCTTCGTCGGGCCGGTTGTCGGTCGACGAAGGTCTCTCCCGCCGCTCTAGCGGCCGATGCCACCGGGCCTGCTTGGGCCGGAATGACGATGGCACCCGTTCGGGGATACTGCCCTTCGGTTGCTGAATTCTAGCAGCATGTTCCGAAGCCGGGCACGTGCTCGGGTGACTGTGAGACTCGGCAGGCTGGCCCTGTCTGACCTGACCCCGACGCGGCTGCGATCTCCGTCGGGGAAGCGACTTCGTCCGGGCTCAGGCCGAGCTCGGCGGCGCGGGCGGTGCGCGATCACCCGAGACTCCGTCTGTGCGTGAAACGCGGGCCGGTCAGTGTTCCACGACAGACGGGACATCCTCCTCGTCAGCCTCGAGTCAGCGATGCGTTCGCGAACCCGCGATCTCGGAGGAACCCGCTACCTCGAAGGAGGTCAGCTCGAACGTCAGCCGTTCACGACCTGTATTAGGTGAACGCGCCGCTCGCGAGACTTGTGTCGCTGTGGATGGGAGGGCCGCCGTTCTCCTCGACGGAGACGTCGACAGCGGCGTAGTCGCCTGGCCCGGGAAGCGGGAGATCAAACGTGACGTTGCGCGAGGTGGGCGTGAAGCTTCCGACCGCCTCCATCTCGCCGCCCGCATCTCGGCGTAGGACCCAGATCTCGTAATGGTGGCCGCTTGGTGCCGGCGGGACGTTGCGGAGCGAGACGCGCACCTTGCCTCCGTCGGTGGTGGCCCCGTAGAGCATGGCTTCGCCCCTCACATCGGGATCGCTCTTCCCCGAGATCGCTGCTCGCGCGTCCGGTGATCCGAGATCGTCGCGGCCCAGTGCAACAACGGCGATCAACACCACGGCAGCAATCGCGGCGAGCGTCCCGGCGATCGGCATCGCGTGGCGCCGGTGAACCTTCGGTCGGAGCGGGACGACCGTCGCTTCGGGTCGAATGCCGGCCAGGATCCGGTCGAACATGTCGTCGGGCGGCGTTACGCGCGGCAGTGACCGCTCCACGGCAGCGAGCGTGGCCTGGTCGATCTCGGACTGGATCTCGTCGTTCTCTTCGATCATCACTCAGCCTGCAGGTCGTAGGATTTCGAGAGGCTCCGCAGTCGTTCGAGCGCCAGTCTCATTCTTCCTTTTACGGTCCCCAACGGGATTCCGATCACTTCGGCGATCTCGGAGTGAGACAGCCCGTCGAAATAGGACAGTCGGAGAACTGCGAGCTGGTCCTCGGGCAGCTCCGCCATCGCCTCTGCGACTCGCTGCGATTCGTCCGCAACCGCGACCAGGTCTGCCGGGTCGGGTGATGAACCGACCGGCTCGAGGTCGTCACGGAGCTCGGGCCGGCGGGTCTTCTGGCGGCCCAGTTCGATGGCACGATTGCGGGCCACGACGAACAGCCACGTCGTCAGCTTCGCGCGGGTCGGGTCGAAGTCAGCGGCACGGCGCCAGAGGGCGAGGAAGACATCCTGCACGCACTCCTCCGAGAGGGTCGAATCTTGTGTCAGCCGGTAGGCGAAGGAGTAGATCACCCGGCCGTAGCGGTCGTACAGATCCTGGAGGGCGACCGCGTCGCCGGCCGCAACTCGTGCCACGGCAGCGGCGTCGGTGGCGGCCTTGTCGTAACCCGAGGCGTCTTCCATCGAACGCTCATCATCGCACAGTTCATTGCATCGGGGCCGGGCGCCGTGGTCGGTTCGGAACGAGGAGCGGCATCGCATCCCGGGTCGGCACCCGGACTCCCGGGACGTATCTACCTACCCGGAACCCAACCATCTGGCTCGTTCGTCCGGCGGCGGACGAGGTTGAAGCCCGCGTCGGTGACCGGTGCCGGCCGGTCGAGGCTCAGGGGTGAGGGCCCCGACCCGGCCCCGCCTGTTCGTTCGTGCGCCGGGCGAGGATCGCAGACCGCACATTCAGGAGGACGAGGCCAATCACCGCAGCGGTGGCGGATGCGGCCAGGACTGCGAGCTTGGCTTGCTCCTGCAGCCTCGTCTCGTCGAACGCGAGCACGGAGATGAAGATGGCAATCGTGAAGCCGATTCCCTTGAGTGGCGCGACGCCCCCAACCGCCGGCCAGTCGAGGCCGTCTGGCATGCGTGCCGGGCCGAACCTGACGATCCCCCACGCGAACAGCAGTCCTCCGAGCGGAGCACCCACGACGAGGCCAAGGAGGATGCCCAGGCCGATCGGTCCGCTCAGTGCGTCGGCAAACGCGTCGCGCGAGACCTCCACGCCGGCGTTGGCGAGGGCGAACACCGGAAGGATCACATACGCGCTCCACGGGTGCACGCTCTCCTCTAATCGCGCCAGCGGTGATACGGACTCCTTCGCAACCCTCGCGGTCTCGAGCAGCGTTGCTTCGTCGAGCTCTCGGTCGGGACCCGAGATCTCGGTCAAACGCGCGCCGAGGAAGGCGGCTGTCTTCTCTGGCGAGTAGAACGCCGCAGCGGGTGTCAAGAAGCCGAGCACGACCCCGGCGATCGTCGCATGCAGGCCCGACTCGAACACCGTGAACCACAGCAGGCTCGCGAGGAGAACGTAGGGGACGAGTGAGCGCACCCCGACGCGCTGCGCCACCACCACGACCAGCGTGACCACGACGGCGGCGATGAGCCAGCCAAGCGAGAAGCCCTTCGAGAAGAAGACGCCGATCACCACGATCGTGCCGAGATCGTCGACGACCGCCAGTGTCAACATGAACGCGCGCAACTCCTTGGGTAGGCGCCGTCCGACGAGCCCGAGCACTCCGATCGCGAAGGCGATATCGGTCGCGATCGGGATTGCCCAGCCACGAAGGTCGCCGTCGCCGATCAGGTTGACGGCGACGTAGGTCAGGGCGGCGCCCACCATCGTTCCGAGCGCCGCAGCGATCGGAACAAAAGCCGACCGTCGGTCGCGCAGCGAGCCAAAGACCATCTCGCGCTTCACCTCGAGCGCGACCACAAAGAAGAAGACCGCCATCAGCAGGTCATTGACCACATGCCTCAGGTCCTCCTCCAGCACCAGCGGCCCGAAATCGACGGTTACGCTCCTCGTCCAGACGCGCTCGTACGCCTCGGGCCACCCGTTTACCCACACGAGCGCAACGACCGCCGCGGCGAACAGCAGCGAGGCGCTGCCTGCCTCGAGCTTCAGGTACCGCTCGAGCGGACGGAGCACCAACCGCGGCAACGTCCCATCCGAACGAAGCCACGGCTGACGCAGACCCCCTGAGGCGCGAAGTCCATTCTTTCGAGCCAAAGACACACCTCTCGTCGACAATCATCGGCCGATTGGCGCCAGGCACAGACACGTCCGGGCTACGCGACCCCCACCAACAACTTACCGGCTCGGGATCGCAGATCGGCGAGACTCCGGTGCCGAATGTCGTCAGAACGCTGCTTGCGATCCACGCCCTCCGAGCCAGGATCGGGGTAAGAGGGTTACGCCCGACCGGCTACGAAGCGATCGGGTCGGCATCCGACGCGCCGCGCGGAGACACCGTCCGAGGAGGCAGCAGCAGGCGATGGATGGGCTGCTGACGACCCCGCCGTTCCGAGGCGAGGTCGTCAGCAGCTTTCCCTCAGGAGATCACCCGGAACGACCCGCGCATCCCGGACGCGTGCGGGTCGCAGAGGAACGTGTACTTGCCCGGCTTCAGTTTCACTGTCCAGGTCGTCTCTCCGACCCGGGAGACGGACGTCGACTTGTTCACTCCGGGGCCGATGAGGTGGAAATTGTGGATGGCAGACTTGTCGTCGACCTTGATCCGGTACGTCCCTGCCTTGGTGGTCCTCAGAGCACGGTTTGCCTTGTTCTTCATCTCGATCTTGAAGTCTTCGTAGACCTCGCCTTTGAGGTCGAACCGCTTCTTGGCCGTGTCGGCCCGGGCACCTGCCACCGCCCTTGCCTCGGTACCTGCGACGGTGCTTGCCTGAGCCGTGCAACGCTCGCCGGAGGCGCGGGTCGCTACGGCGGAGACGTTCCCTTGCGCGCCCGAGACCAGGCGCTCCAGGGAGAAGGAGCCGCTGGGAGCACGGGTTGTCACGGTTGTTGAAACGACGAGCGAGCCGTTCCGATGCAGAGTGACGTTCCAGGGAACGCCGTTGTGATTCTGGTCGACTTCGAACTCGACCTCGATCCCACCGTCCTCCCGCTTCAGCTTGAGCTTGGCCGTCGAGCCCTGGGTGCAGGCGCCCGAGACTCGTACGTCGTCGCCGTCCTTCGCGGACGCCAGGGGCGCGACGGTCAGGGCCGTGGCGCTGGCGGCAAGGGTGACGGCGAGGGTGATGATGCGGACGTTCAACATTGATTCTCCTCCTAGTCGACGATTGGTGACGAGAGGAGCGTCGCGATTGTCTGGTCTGGCCGGCAATGCGACATTGGTCGGAGTGCGCCCCTCCGTGCTCGTGGAGACGCGATGATGGTGGTGATGAAAGTGCCGCTTGCCAGAGACGGTCGCCGTGTCGGACGTCGTCCGCCGACGGTTCGTTCGGTGCTCCTATGGTTCGCGATCGGGAGTGCGTTCGCGATCTCGGTGGTTGTCATCGGTGGCTATTTCGCGCTTCGCTCGGTCGCGATCGACGAGGCGAAACGCGAGACGCGGACGAAAGTGCAAGAGGCGGCGCAGCTCGTCGAGGCGACCGTTGCCGAGGGTCTACTGACAGGGAGTCCCGTGGCGTTGTCGGCCGTGGACGATGTCGTCGTCGCGCGCGTGCTGAGTAACTCCGTCGTACGAGTGAAGATCTGGTCGGCCGACGGGCGTGTCCTCTACTCGGATGATCCGGCCGAGATCGGAGGCCGCTACGCGCTCGAGCTCGGCCAGCAGCGCCTCCTGCGTGAGGGCGGAGCGCAGGTGGAGGTGAGCGATCTCAGCCGCCCCGAGAACGCCCTCGACCGCGGTCAAGGCGAGGTGATCGAGGCGTATACGCGGATTCGGACGCCGGCGGGGACTCCTGTCCTGTTCGAGATCTACCAGAGCTTCGGCTCGGTCAGGGCGAGCGCGCGGCGACTGCTCACGGCACTGGCTCCTCCGATCCTGGGAGCGATCGGACTGATCGTGCTCATCCAGGTGCCGCTGGTCTGGTCGCTGACCCGCAGGCTCCAGCGCGGGCACGAGGAGCGCGAGGCGCTGCTCGGGAACGCGATCATGGCGTCAGCGCGGGAACGCGGCCGCGTTGCCTCGTATCTTCACGATGGGCCGGTGCAGGAGATCGCCGGCCTCGCCTTCTCGCTCGCACCGTTGGCCGACGGGGCGGTCGCGCGCGGCGCGAGCGGCGAGGCGGATGTGCTCCACGCGACGATCGAGCGCCTTCGCAGCACCGTCCGCGACCTGCGCGCGCTCCTCGTCGAGCTTCACCCGGCGCACCTCGCAGCCGCTGGGCTCGAGGCAGCAATCGCCGATCTCGTCAGCCCGCTCCAGGCAGGCGGCGTGGCCGTGTCGGTCGCGATCGATGGGGAGGAGCGCCTCGGCCGGGAACAGGAGGCGCTCGTCTATCGGGTCGCCCAGGAGGCGGTGCGGAACGTTGTCGCGTATGCGGACGCCGCTTCAGTCGGGGTCGAACTGACGGTCGACGACCGCATTGCCCGACTCGTGATCTGGGACGATGGACGCGGCATCGACCCCGGCGTGCGGGAGCGGCGGCTGGCAGAAGGCCACCTTGGCCTGTCGCTCGTCGAAGAGCTCGCACGCGACGCCGGCGGCACCTTGAAGATCATCAGTTCCGGCGGGGGTGTGGGCACGCGGGTCGAGCTCGAGGTGCCGCAACGGTGATCCGCGTCGCCGTCGCCGACGACCACGGCGTCCTCCGCGACGGACTCGCGGGCGTGATCGTTGCACAGCCCGACATGGAGCTGGTCGCCACCGCCGCGAACGGAGCCGAGGCGGTCGCGCTCTGCCTTTCGGCGGCGCCCGACGTCGTGCTGATGGACCTCGAGATGCCTGTCCTGGACGGCATCGAGGCAACGCGAGCGATTCTCGCGGAGTCGCCAGCGACGGTCGTCTTGGTACTCACCTCCTTCTCGGATCGGCGGCGGATCACGGGGGCGCTCGACGCGGGCGCAGTCGGCTACCTGTTGAAGGACGCATCCGCGGAAGAGGTGCTGCGGGGCATCCGCACCGCCGCGGCGGGCGGCTCGCCTCTCGACCCGCGCGCGGCGCGCTCGCTGCTCGAGGCGAAGAGCGAGCCCGACCCGCTCGCCGGAATCTCGCCGCGCGAGCGCGAGGTGCTCGCTCTACTCCTCGACGGGATGCCGAACAAGCTGATCGCTCGGCGACTCGAGATCAGCGAGAAGACCGTGAAGTCCCACTTGACCAGCATCTTCCGGCAGATCGGCGTCACCGACCGCGTCCAGGCCATCCTCTGGGTCGAACGGCTGGGGCTCCGGAGCGAACTACGGCCGTAGCCGATGCGACCAATGTCCCGTTGCGGTCTGAGCTGTCGCCGCGCAGACTGGTCCGTGTGATCTGCCTCCTGCGCCCATCCGGAATCGATCGCCGTCTGTTCGCGCTCGCTCTCGGAGCCGGCGTGCTCTCGTTCTTCGTCGCATCGCCTTCCGCAGCAGTCGCGAAGGACGGTCGTGACGACGTTCGCGTCTTCGCGACCTGCGGCCGCGGTGCAACTGCCGCGCTGAGGCTGAAGACCGTTGACGGCGGCATCGAACTGCGATTCAAGCTCGACCACAGCCGTCCGGGCGCCGCCTGGCGGGTCGCGCTCGTGCACGAACGCCGGGTCGCCTGGAAAGGCACCGTCAGGACGATTCGGCCCAAGCGCTCGTTCGAGCTGAAGCGAACGCTGCCGGACTTTCCCGGAACCGACACGATCACGGCACGCGCTTGGGGCCCACAGGGCCTCACATGCCGAGCAAGCGGGACCCTGGCACGATCGACTTCATCATGAACGCGCTGAATGCCTAGCCATCGCTGGTGGTGTCGCCGCGCTCGTCAGCGTGGACCTTGGAAGGGTTCGTCGCGGGGAAGCCGACAGTCCGGACCGGCGTGACCCACGTTGACTGGAGGCCTGAGCGACGATCGAGCGGGATCAGGTCCTGCATCGACGCATCCGATGTTGGAAGGCGACGCTGTTGCATCGAAAGAACCTGCGCACTGTGCCGGGCTAGAGTCCGCGCGTCCGCTTCGGTGGCCTGCGGGTTTCAGCTCTGCGATACACAGCCTCGAGCGACGAACCTATGCAGCGAGGGCTTCCGGGCGGAGCTTCAGGATCTCGCCATCGAATTCCTCGATCACGCCGGTTTCCTCCAGCAGCCGGCCGTACCACTTCACGACCTCGGGGTGCAGTTGGAAGAGGGTCGAGAGCACGCTGACGCGGTGCTCGCCGTTGAGGACGTTGCCGGGCCATTCCTCCGGATGCCTCGCGTCGAGCTCGAGGATGTTGCCGATGGTCTTGACGGCGAACCTGTGAAAGGCGTTGGACTGCTCGAAGTCGCCGGTATCGGGGTCTCTCAGGGCCGCCAGGATCTCGCACGTTCGATACGTATGGTCGACGAAGGCCGCCCGTCTCTGGAGCGCGCGGAGGACGGCTCCACAGCCCAGGATGGCATCCACGGATTCCCGTGGAGAGTTGCCCTCGACACCGGCGATGCAGTCGCAAACGACGTGGTAGGTGCAGAATCTCTCGCCCGATCGCCAGTCCTCGCCCTCGTGGTGGATCCACGAAACTCTGTGAGGCCCGTTCTCGACGTAGGTCATGACGGGGTTGATGGAGTCGCCGTAGCGAAGCGCCGCATGTTCGGCCCACGAGGCGACGCGGCCGGCGAAACGGCTCGGTTGGAGCTCGAGTAACTCGACGGGCTTGTGGATCAAGCAGAAGACCTCCTGCTCGTCGATAGACACGGAATGGCGAAGGATCTTGCCTGTCTTCATCTTCGGCCTCCCAGGAGACGCTGCCGGCACCCACCCAACCGCGCATTCCCTCAATGCGACGGGCATGTGGCAATCCCTGCACGGAAGCCACGCTCGAATCCCTCGGCGCGGGCGACAGGCAACCCGCGAGGCCCAGGCCGAGACTGCAACCAGCTCGTTCTGTCGCCGAGTTAAGCAACCCGTAAGCGGTGCGTAACCTCGGTGGAAGGATCGGGAGCGAGGATCGCGGGGTCGCATCAATCGAACGAGGGAGAGCACCATGAGGAAGCTCACCGCAACGCTTCTGGCGTTGTCTGCGCTGGGACTCGCAACGACGGGCGTCGCCACCGCCGGCAGCCAGTTCCTGTGCCCGATCGTCGGCGCCGGTGTGAACAACGCCGATGCCCACAACGGCCTGAACGGCGTGCAAGCGATCAACCCGCCCGCGGGTACATCGCTCCTTCCGGGCAAGAACAAGGCCGGAGAGAACGCCAACCCGAATGCGTACAACGCAAACGGCGGGCCCGAGGCCGGCAACACGCCGGGCACGGCGGGCTTCACGCCCATCTGGAACCCGTAGAACCGGGGCGCGCGAGGTGGGCGGCCGCCCACCTCGCGAACGCCGATGGCCGTGTCTCGCACCGGCTGTGACCGTCAGCTTTCACGCCTGATCGATAGAGCCCCGCAGCGCGGGGCGTTCTTGTCCTGGTCGTAGGTCCACGTCGACGCCGGCGTTGACGAGTCGCTGGTGTGGCGCCGTGGTCCGGCGCTCGACGGCAACGGGAGAGCCACCCCGCCGAAACGGGGCTAGGCTACGTATCCGAATGGTGAAAGAACCCGAAGCGTGACGACGCGAAGCTCGTTCGTCGTGGTCGCCAACCGCCTCCCGGTTGACGAGGAGATCACTCCGGACGGACGCCGCCGATGGCGTGGGAGCCCTGGCGGCCTCGTGACGGCGCTCCGGCCTGTAGCCCAGGCACGTCAGGGTGCCTGGATCGGGTGGGGCGGCGGGTCTGGCGCCGCAGCCCGTCCGTTCGCTCACGACGGGATCAGGCTGCATCCGATCGCGCTCAGCGAGGACGAGCTCAAGCGCTTCTACGAGGGCCAGTCGAACTCGACGATCTGGCCGCTCTACCACGACGCCGTCGAGACGCCTGTCTACCACCGCACGTGGCAGAACGCGTACAGGGCCGTGAACGAGCGATTCGCGGAGGCGGCCGCCGAGGTCGCCGCCGATGGGGCAACCGTCTGGGTGCACGACTACCAGCTTCAGCTCGTGCCGGCGATGCTTCGTGCGCTTCGCCCCGACCTGCGGATCGGCTTCTTCCTCCACATTCCGTTCCCGCCGATCGAGCTGTTCATGCAGATGCCCCTGCGGGTGGAGATCCTCCGGGGGCTTCTCGGGGCCGACCTCGTCGGCTTCCAGCAGAAGCTCGCGGCGCAGAACTTCCTCAGGCTCGCCCGTCACCTCCTCGGCTTGAGCTACCGGGGGACCACGATCGACGTCGACGGACGACCCGTCACGGTCGGGGCGTTCCCGATCTCGATCGACACGAAAGAGATGGAAGGGCTCGCCGCGTCGGAGGCGGTTCGCGAGCGGGCCGGCGCAGATCCGCTCGGAACTGGGCGATCCGAAGACCCTGGTGCTGGGTGTCGACCGGCTCGACTACACCAAGGGGATCGAGCTTCGCCTCACGGCGTTCGGCGAGCTGCTCGAGGACGGGGTGCTCAGCACCCCCGAGACGACCCTGGTTCAGGTCGCCACGCCGAGTCGCGAGCGGGTAGAGCACTACGAGCTGCTGCGAACCAGGGTCGAGCGGGAGGTCGGGCGGATCAACGGCGAGTTCGGCCAGGTCGGCACCCCTGCCGTGCACTACCTGCACCAGTCGTACAGTCGAGCCGAGCTCGCGGCGCTCTATTGCGCCGCCGACGTGATGATCGTGACTCCGCTCCGCGACGGTATGAACCTCGTGGCCAAGGAGTACGTGGCGGCTCGCATCGACCACGGAGGCGCCCTCGTGCTCAGCGAGTTCGCCGGTGCAGCGAACGAGTTGCGGCACGCATTCCTCTGCAACCCGCACGACACGGACGCGGTCAAGGACACCCTCATGCGCGCCGTCGCACGTCGATCCGGCCGACGGGCGGCGGCGCATGAGGACGATGCAGCGCTACCTGCGGTCACACGACGTCGATCGCTGGGCCAGGTCGTTCCTCTCCGGCCTGGACGGACTCGAGGTGCACAGGTGAGCGAATCCGAGCACCCGAGCTCGAGCGGCGAGCTCGATTCCGAGTTGAGAGCTGCGATCGGGCGCATCGCCCGGGTGCCACAGCTCCTGATCGGCTGCGACTACGACGGCACGCTCGCGCCGCTCGTCGACGATCCGACCGCCGCCGGGCCACTGCCCGAGGCGGTCGCCGCCGTCCGGGCGCTCGCTGCGCTTCCACAGACTGTGGTGGCGGTCATCTCCGGCCGGGCGCTTCGTGATCTGGCGACGCTCTCACGCCTGCCGAGCGAGGTCCACCTCGTCGGTAGCCACGGGTCCGAATTTGACCTGGGCTTCATCGAGCGGCTCGCACCAGAGCTTCGCGACCTCCACGGCAGCCTTCTCGCGGAGCTGACGGAGATCTCGCGGAATCATCCGGGCATCCGCCTCGAGACGAAGCCGGCCAGCGTCGCCGTCCACGTTCGAGGCGCCGATCCAGACGTGGCGGAACGGGCCCTCGACGCCGTCCGCTGCGGTCCTGCGACGTGGCCCGACATCCATGTGACGAACGGCAAGGAAGTGATCGAGCTCTCGCTGCTGGCCACGGACAAGGGGGCTGCCATCGGCGCTCTCCGCGTCCAGGCGTCCGCCAGCGCCGTCCTGTACCTCGGAGACGACGTCACCGACGAGAACGCGTTCGCGCAGCTCCACGGGCCGGACGTCGGGATCAAGATCGGCGAGGGGGAGACCCTCGCTTCGCACCGCGTCGGCGCGCCGATCGACGCCGTGCGCGTGCTCGGCCTTCTGCTCGAGACTCGCCGGAACTGGCTCTACGGCGAGCACGCCGTGCCGATCGAGCGGCATTCGATGCTCTCGAACGGCTCCACGGTGGCGCTTCTCGCTCCCGACGCGAAGGTCACGTGGCTGTGCCATCCCCGGCCGGACTCGGCTGCGATCTTCGCTGACATCCTCGGCGGACCCCGAGCCGGGCACTTCTCGGTTGCACCCGAACGAAACGGCATCCCACTAGGCCAGCGCTACCGCCCCGGCACGATGACTGTCGAGACCCGCTGGTCCGGCGTGACCGTGACCGACTGGCTGGAGTGTGAGGTGCCAGACGGTGCAGCTCTCCCGGCAGGTGAGCGCCCAGGTGGCAGCGCCTCGACGCTCGTTCGCGTTTTGACCGGTACCGCTGCCGCTCGGCTCGAATTCGCACCGAGACCCGAATTCGGCCAGGTGGCGATCAGGCTGCAGCCGATCGAGGACGGACTTCTCGTCCACGGCTGCAGCGAGCCGATCGTGTTGTTTGCGCCGGGAGTGGAATGGAAGGTGTTCGACGACGGCGGTGACGATACGGCGCGGGCCGTCGTAGACCTGGCTGCCGCCGGCGGCAGGGTCGTGATCGAGCTGCGCTTCGACTCCGCGAGCGTCCGGCCCTACCCGGGGTCGATCGAAGATCGCCAGGCTCTCACCGAAAAGCCGTGGAGCGACTGGGCGGCAAGCCTGCGGCTCCCCGAGGTTGCGAAGAAGGAGGTTCTACGCAGTGCGCTCACGCTTCGTGGGCTGTGCCACGCGCCCACCGGCTCGATCCTCGCTGCCGCGACGACGTCGCTGCCCGAGGAGATCGGCGGCGTAAGGAACTGGGACTACCGGTACTGCTGGCTGCGCGACGCGGCAATGTCAGCGCGCGCCCTCGTCGACCTGGGGTCGCTCGCGGAGGCCGAAGCGCTGCTGCGGTGGGTGGACGAGTGCGTCGATCGGACGGGTGGTCATCCCGAACGCCTGCATCCCCTCTACACGGTCGACGGGATGGAGCTCGGGCCCGAGGCAGTGATCGATACGTTGCCGGGGTACGCCGGATCGAGGCCGGTTCGCATCGGAAACGCCGCGAACCGGCAGATCCAGCTCGATGTCTTCGGGCCTATCACCGACCTGCTCGCAGCCGTCGTGGAGGCTCGCGGATCGGTCCGGAACAAGGACTGGCGCGTCGTCGAGGCCATGGTGCGGGCAGTCGAGCGGCGGTGGCACGAGCCGGACCACGGGATCTGGGAGGCGCGGCTGCCGGCGCGCCACCACGTCTACTCGAAGGTGATGTGCTGGCTCACGGTGAACCGCGCACTGCAGATCCAGACCCTGCGAGGCGAGGAGCGGCCCCACTGGGTCGAGTTGCGTGATCGCATTCGCACAGACGTGCTCACCAACGGTTGGAACGAGGCTGCCGGCGCGTACACCGTCGCCTACGGCGATGAGGAGATCGATGCATCATCGCTCTGGATCGGTCTGTCCGGCCTCGTCCCGGACGACGATCCCCGCTTCCTTGCCACGGTGTTGAAGGTGGAAGCGGAGTTGCGGAGCGGGGCCGTTGTCTATCGCTACCTGTGGGACGACGGCCTGCCGGGCGCGGAAGGTGGCTTCCACCTCTGCACGGCGTGGCTGATCAGGGCCTACCTTCGCACGGGCAGGCGAGGCGACGCCGAGGAGCTCTTCCAGCAGATGGTCGACACCGCCGGCCCAACCGGGCTCCTACCCGAGCAGTACGATCCGTTGACCGAGCGCGGCCTCGGCAATCACCCTCAGGCGTACAGCCATCTCGGCCTCATTCGCGCTGCGCTCGCCCTTGACGCAAGCGCAGACGCGTAGCGCTGCCGATGGCCCAGCAGGGTTGGATCTCGTCAGCCCGTCACACTGAAGCGATCGTGTACGCGCGAAGGGGACAGGTCGTCGTTGTCCTCACGACCTATCGACAGGGCCTCTCGCTCCCAAGGGCGCAGAAGCTCGGCCGGCAGTGATCGTCGCGGCGCTCGGGTCGCGAGGCAGATCGGGCCGCCACGTCTCGGTCGCGGATTGCTCGCGCTACGCGGCGAGTGCCTCGGCGACGAGGGTCGTGAGCTCCGCGGCTGCGGCTGCCGCACGTGCACTCGCAAGGGAGTCGGGCTCGAGCTCGGCCTCGAGCCGGTCGAGAGCCGGGCGGGCCGCGAACCCGTAGGCGCCGGGAAGCTGATCGTGGCCGAGCGCGAAGACGAGGAGCTCCGCTGCGCGGTCCCGTTCGCCTTCCTCGGCAAGCAGGGCGCCGATCCCGCTGAGCGCGAGAAGCTCGAGCGAGATCGCCTGTGCCGCGTGGGCCCTCTCGAGTGCCTCGCGGAAGCACTGTCGCGCATCGGCGAGATCTCCCAGTGCGAGCGCGGCGAACCCGATCCGGCACAGAGCCGCGATCGTTCCCCAGCGATGGTTCACCTCCGAGAACGCCTCGTACCCGGCCCGCCCGAGCCGTAACGCCTCCGAGTAGTCGCCCAGTCCGAAGGCGCTCATGCTCGCCCGGCTGAGCGTGTACCCCGTTCCGCCGACGTCACCGACGCTGGCGAACAACTCGTTCGCCTCCGTGTGCAGCCGGAGCGCATCACCGTAGCGTTCCTCGGCGTCGGCATGGATGCCGAGCTTGCTCGTCGCGTAGGCACGGAGGAGAGGGCTGCCGAGTTGTTCACCGAGGACGAACTCCGCCTCGAACGCCTCGTGGGCGCCATCGAGGTCGTCGAGCAGAAGTCGCGCGAAACCGAGCCACGACAGCGCTTCGCTCTCGGTCACCCCATCGCCCTGCGACCGCGCCCGTGCCGCGGCCTCCTCCAGGAACGTCACGCCCTCCGGGTAGACGTCTCGATACACCGCCATGACCCCGAGCGTGCACAGGCACCCCGCTACTTCTCGGTCCAGATTTCGTTCCCGTACGACCGGCAGGCAGCGCGCGGCGAGCTGCTCGAGCGCCGGGTCGTAGCCGAGACCGCAGCCCGTGGCTGCCCAGTAGGTCCCGGCCGAGAGGGCGATCGTCGTCGCACGTTCCGGGTCGTCGGGGTCGAACCCCGCAGCGCGTGCGAGCCGTTCGAGCGTCTCGGCGCCGTCGAACCAGCTGTGCACCCAGAAGAACCCGTAGAGCGCCTCGAGCACCTCGCGAGCCGACCCTTCGTCGGCCCCGGTCACGATCCACTCGGCGGCGGCGCGGAGGTTGGCGAGCTCGCCGCGCAGCTCGTCGCGCGCGGTAGCGAGTGTCCGGGCCCATGAGTGGCGCCTGTCGCTCGAGGAGCATCGTCGTGTAGTGGCGTGCATGTCGCTCGTGGGTATCCGCCGCGTCGTGCGGACGACTCGGCCAGCTTCTCGGCCGCGTACTGACGCAGCAGCTCGTGCAGCTCGAAGCGGCCGAAGTCCGGACGCCGGACGAGTGACTTCGCAACGAGCTCGTGAGAGCACGCGGAGATCGGCGTCCGCGACGGCGGTCGCCGCGGTTGCGATCGAAGCTGCCGCGGAAGACCGACAGTCGCGAGAAGGCTCGACGCTGCTCGTCGTCGAGGCAGCCGCCACGACTGGTCGATCGCGGCCCGCAGGCTGCGGTGGCGCTCGGGCACGTCGCGCATCGATGGTCTGCGAGGAAGTCGATGTTGCTCTCGATCTCGTCCGCGATCTCGCGCGAGCGGAAGCATCGAGACCCACGAGGCCGCGAGCTCGATGCCGAGTGGCATGCCGCTGACGAGACGGCAGATGCGCACGGCCTGCTCGCGTTCGCCGTTGTCCAGTTCGAAACCGCGGCTCCACCTGCAGTGCTCGCTCGACGAAGAGCTGGACGGCGCCGGAGTCGCCGTTGCCGCTCTCCGAGAATCCGAGTCCTTCGACGTCGTACACCCACTCGCTTTGCATGTTGAGCCGCTCGCGCGATGTCGTCAGGAGCTCGACGTGCGGCGCGCTCTCGATCATCTCGGCGAGGAGCCCGGAGCCCTCGAGGAGGTGCTCGAAGTTGTCGAGCACGAGCAACGTCGAGCGATCGCTCAGGTAGTCGAGGAGCTGCTCCTGCGCCGAGAAGCCGCTGTGGGCGCGCGTCGACGGCGAACTGGATCGACTCGGCCAGCGCCGGGGCGAGGAGGTCGGGGGAGCACGACCGAGGCGAGGGAGACGAAATGGACGCCGTGCGCGTACCGGTCGACGCGACGTGCGGCGGCCTCGAGGGCGAGCCGTGTCTTGCCGGCTCCTCCGGGTCCGACGAGCGTGAGCAGGCGGCAGTCGGGGTCGTCGAGCAGGCGGTCGATCGCATCCAGCTCGGCGATCCTGCCGACGAAGGACGTGCCTGGCAGCGGCAGGTTCTTCATCCCGGCTTCGAGTCGTCTTCAGCAGCGGGAACTCTCCCGGGAGCCCTGTCGATCTCGAGCTGGTAGATGCGCTCGGGCGCGCTCAGGTCCTTCAGCCGGTGCGCGCCGAGATCGAGGACGTCATGATCGACGAGCGCGCGTGTCGTCTGTGAGAGAAGCACCTGGCCGCCGTGCCCGACCGCTGCGATGCGGGCGCCCTTGTGGACGTCGAGACCGACGTAGCCCTCCTCGGTGAGCGTCGGCTCTCCGGTATGCAGGCCCATCCGCACCCGGATCGGCCCGTCGGCGAGCGCGCGCTGGCTCGCCTCTGCCGCGTCCACGGCGTCCGTCGCGCGTGCCGAATGCGACGAAGAACGCATCCCCCTGCGTGTCCACCTCGACGCCGTCGTGCGCCGCGAACGCTTCCCGGAGCACCCGGCGATGCTCGCCGAGTGCCTCGCCGTAGCCGTCGCCGAGCTCGTGCAGCAGACGCGTCGAGCCTTCGATGTCCGTGAACAGCAGCGTGACTACACCGGTGGGATACGCCGTGCTCACCACCTTTGATCATGCCCTCTTCCGCCCAGGGTGTCCAGGCGCGCCAATCCGGCGGTGCGGCCCGGGTCGAGTGAGCAGAGCGTCCGAGACCCCGTCGGCCGACCGCATCGGCGGCGTTGTGTCGGCAGACTGTTTCCCATGGCCGAGCTCGTGGCGGGTGTCGATGGGTGCAAGCGCGGCTGGGTCGCCGTGGTGCTGATCGACGGCCGCTTTCGGGAGGCACGCCTCATCGACGGGGTCGAGTCGAGCTTCTCCGAGCTCGCCGACATGCAGCGGATCGCGATCGACGTCCCGATCGGCTACGGCCCCCGCGCGGCGGACGAGCCTGGCCCGGGCCGTCGTCGGCGGAAGCTCCGTCTTCTCGATCCCCGAGCGAGCGAAGTTCGACGCACCGTTTGCCGAAGGTGGCGGCATCTCCGCGCAGGCGTACGCACTCGGAGACAGGATCCGCCACGTCACCGCGCTCGCTGCCGCCGACGGCCGCCTGCGCGAGGTCCATCCGGAGGTCTGCTTCACCGCGATGAACGGGATGAAGCGCCTCAAGTTCCGCAAGAAGTCGGCGGGAGGGGCGTTCGAGCGCCTCAGCTTACTGCGACGGCACGGGATCAACATCGATCCGGGCACGCTCGGTGCGGCCGCGACGATCCCGCTCGACGATCTGCTCGACGCCGCTGCGTGTGCGTGGACCGCCGCGCGGGCCGACGCGGTCTCGCTGCCAGATCCGCCGGAGCCACGGGACGGGCTCGCGGTCGCGATCTGGTACTGAGTGGCCGATTTCAGTCGGTCACCCGGGTTGCCGGCCGCGCGGTTTCCTGTGGGCGCGGAAACGCAGAGGCCATGCCGCCGTCTCGCTCGGTGTCCGCGCGGGGGCCCGCGCCGCGAGTCCCCGCGCGCTCCGGTGCCTCTAACGATGAGCAAGCGTTGCCACGTGGAGCCGCCCACGCCGCTGTCGTCGTGGCACGCGTGGGACACGCTTCAGCAACGAGTGACCGCCCTGAGAACGGGCCAGCAGAATCCGGCCGATAACGAGGATCGCGGTCAAGGCGACGATCTGGCCGCCCAGAACGACACGGTTCACGTCGATCGCGGGCTTCCAGGCGACTTCCCCGTCCTCGACGATCCAGGCTCCAGTCGGGCGCGCTGTCAGCCCGAAGCCTCCGCCTCCTCCTGACTCGCCCCCTTCGCTTTCACCCATGCCGCCCCCGCCGCCACCGCGGACGGTTGCAGCCGGGATCACCGTCAGCCCGTTCTTCTCATAGGGCTCCCCGTAGACGCGCTTGACGCTCACGACGTCCCGAGCACCCGAAACCAACTCCTCGATCTGCATCATTCCTCCTCTCGGATCGATCGAGGCACGAGCCAGCATTCTGGCCCGCCTCCTTGACGTCACACTGCTGCACGCCGGCCCGCAGCGCATCCGCGCAGCCGCTGATCCGTCTACTCGGAACTACCGAGTCCGGTGCGGCCAGCGGTTCCGCGCCGCCACGTCCTGTTGGGAGCCCTCGCTCCATCTCGGAGTCAGGTCGGCCGTGACCACCGATTCGGTCCGCGCCCACCGATGTACCAACGACGACTGTGGGCGCGCTGGCGCCCACAGTCTGTTCCGAGGGAGATCCCTGGACTACGCGTTGACCGGGATCTTCTTCGGCACGGCCGCGACCATCTTCGGGGTGTGCAACTCGAGCACGCCCTCCTTGAAGGTCGCCTTCATCTTCTCCGTGTCGACCTCCGACGGAAGCTCGAACCGGCGCTCGAACTCCATCTGCAGCCGTTCGGCAAGCCGGTACGTCTTCTCCTTCTCGTCACTGACCGCCTCATGCCTGCCGATGATGGTGAGCAGGTGGTTCGAGACCTCGATCGTCAGCTCCTTCTCGGCGTAGCCGGGCACCTCGAGCTCGATCACGTACTCGTCCTCGGTCTCGTAGATGTCGGCTGCCGGAAGCGCCGCCACGGGCATCAACGGCATCCCGAAGCGCCGCATGCTCCGCTCCATCAGGTCCAGCTCGCGGAACGGATCCCACTTTACGACGGTTTTCAAAGGGATCACCTCCTCTCTGCAGCCATCATCGCCGGACCTCCGAGCGCGCGCATCCGCGCAGCTGCTGATCTCGCCTACCCGGAACTACGGATAGGGCTCGTCGGGGCCTCGGGCAATTCGGCGAGCAGGGAGGAGTAGAGCTCAAGAACGCGCGTACCGAAAGCGGTCGTGCGCTCGGGCGACCAGTCGAGGTCGGCAACGGGCGGTGGAGCGTCGCGGGCCACGTCGCCGAGTCGATCGATCCAGCAGCGCGGCCAGCGCCACCCGGCTTGGGCAGGAAGCTACCGCCGGGGATCGACGAGTCGTCGCCTAGACTCCGTCGCATGCTCCACGAGCAGCGATCCGTGGCCCTGCCGACGATGGCGGTTTCAGCCGGGCTCACGACGTGAAGATCGTGCGCGTCGACACCTACGGGTACGACCTGAGCTGCTTCCCTGAGCTCGGAGCCGATGGAGATGTCCCGAAACCCGGGATGCCCGTGCTCACGTTCGCAGGGAGCCGGTGAGGATGCGAGCGCTCGTCAAGGCAAGAGCGGAGCCGGGCCTCTGGCTCGAGGACGTGCCGGAGCCCGAGGTCGGGATCAACGACGTCCTGATCCGGGTGCGCAAGACCGGCATCTGTGGCACCGACCTGCACATCCACTCCTGGGACGCCTGGGCACAGAAGACGATCCCGGTGCCCCTCGTGATCGGGCACGAGTTCGTCGGCGAGATCGTCGAGGTGGGCTCGAACGTGAGCGACTTCAAACCCGGCGACATCGTCAGCGGCGAGGGTCACGTCGTCTGCGGTCGCTGCCGTAACTGCATGGCCGGGCGGCGGCACCTCTGCGCGCACTCGATCGGGCTCGGTGTGCAGCGGCCGGGCGCGTTCGCGGAGCTGGTGGCGCTACCGATGACGAACATCTGGCACCACTGGGATGGCGTCGACGAGGACGTCGCCTCGATCTTCGACCCCTTCGGGAACGCTGTCCATACGGCGCTCACGTTCCCGGTGCTCGGCGAGGACGTCCTGGTCACGGGCGCGGGGCCGATCGGTTGTATGGCGGTCGCCGTCGCCCGGCACGCGGGCGCGCGACACATCGTCATCTCCGACCCGAACAGCTATCGCTGCGACCTTGCGATTCAGATGGGTGCGACCGCAGCGGTCGATCCGACGAAGCGCGGCTTCGACGAGATCCAGCGAGAGCTCGGGATGACCGAGGGCTTCGACGTCGCGCTCGAGATGTCGGGACAGGCCGCTGCGCTCCGTGCGGCTTCTGCCGGCGATGGCACACGGCGGTCGCGTCGCGCTGCTCGGTATCCAGACCGGCGAGGTGCCGATCGACTTCACGCCGATCGTCTTCAACATGCTCACCCTGAAGGGGATCTACGGGCGGGAGATGTACGAGACCTGGTACCAGATGTCGGTGATGGTGCAATCCGGCCTCGACATCAGCCCGGTGATCACGCACCGGTTCTCGCACCTGGAGTTCGAGGAGGCGTTCGCGGTCGCGGCCTCGGGAGGCTCCGGGAAGGTGATACTCGACTGGACCGACCTCTAGGGACGGAGGCACTCGTGTACGGATCGCTCCAGCAGGAGCTTGTAGAGGAACTCGACGGACTGAGGGAGGCTCGCCTCTACAAGGGTGAGCTCGTGCTCGAGTCGCCGCAGTCGGCGCACGTCGAGGTCGAGGGCATGGGCGAGCTCCTCAACTTCTGTGCGAACAACTACCTCGGGCTCGCCGATCACCCTGCGGTGATCGAGGCCGCGCGCGACGCGCTCGAGCGATGGGGCTTCGGGATGGCGTCGGTGCGCTTCATCTGCGGCACCCAGACGCTGCACAAGCAGCTCGAGGAGCGCCTGTCGGAGTTCCTCGGCACGGACGACACGATCCTGTTCGGCTCCTGTTTCGACGCGAACGGCGGCCTTTTCGAAGCGCTGCTCGGCGCCGAAGACGCGGTCATCTCCGACGCGCTCAATCACGCGTCGATCATCGATGGGATCCGACTCTGCAAGGCCGCGCGACTCCGGTACGCGAACGGCGACCTCGGCGAGCTCGAAGCGCGGCTCGTGGAGGCGGAGGGCGCCCACACCCGGATGGTCGCGACCGACGGCGTCTTCTCGATGGACGGCCATATTGCCGACCTGGCGGGGATCTGCGATCTCGCCGAGCGCGCACAACGCCCTCGTCATGGTCGACGACTCGCACGCCGTCGGCTTCGTCGGGCCGAATGGCCGTGGGACGCCAGAGCTCCACGGCGTCACGGACCGCGTGGACATCATCACGGGGACGCTCGGAAAGGCGATGGGTGGCGCTTCGGGCGGCTACGTCTCGGGCCGTCGCGAGATCGTCGAGCTTCTGCGCCAGCGCGCCCGGCCGTATCTGTTCTCGAACAGCGTCGCGCCACCGATCGCCGCCGCCGGGTTGAAGGCGATCGACCTCGTCGAGGGCTCGCCCGAGCTGCGCGACCGCCTCTGGGCGAACACGGCCCGCTTCCGCTCGGCGATGACCGACGCGGGATTCGCGATTGTCGAGGGAACGCACCCGATCGTTCCCGTGATGCTCGGCGACGCCACCGTCTCGGCCCGCTTCGCGGAGCTGCTGTGGGCCCGTGGCGTCTACGCGATCAGCTTCTCGTTTCCCGTCGTGCCTCGGGACGCCGCCCGCATCCGTACCCAGCTCTCGGCGGCCCACAGCTTCGACGACATCGACTTCGCGGTGGCGCAGTTCGTCGCGATCAAGGACGAGCTCTCGCTGTAGACCGGACCCGAGACGGCGCTCGCGTGCGGTCTGTTGCGGAAGTGGGAGGGGCCCTAGGGGAGAGGCGCATGCCTCTCCCGGGAGCGGTCGGCTGCCCCATCGACCTGTGGGGCAGCCGCGCGTCCCTCGTCGAGCAACCGCCCTAATAGCGGTACTGGTCGGGCTTGTACGGCCCGTCGACCGGGATGCCGGTGTAGGCAGCCTGGTCGGGCCGGAGCTTCGTGAGCTTGGCGCCGAGCGCCTCGACGTGGAGGCGGGCGACCTTCTCGTCGAGATGCTTCGGCAGCACGTGCACCCCGAGTGGGTACTCCTCGGCGCGCGTGAAGAGCTCGACCTGCGCGATCGTCTGGTTCGTGAACGAGTTGCTCATCACGAAGCTCGGGTGCCCTGTCGCATTACCGAGGTTGAGCAGGCGCCCTTCCGAGAGCACGATGATTGCGTGTCCGTCGGGGAAGACCCACTGGTCGACCTGCGGCTTGATCTGGATCCGCTCGATCCCCGGTACTGCGGACAGACCGGCCATGTCGATCTCGTTGTCGAAGTGGCCGATGTTGCCGACGACGGAAAGATGCTTCATCCGCTGCATCTGCGCGACCGTGACGATGTCCCGATTACCGGTCGCGGTGATCACGACGTCGGCGCTGTCGATCACGTCGTCGAGCATCTGTACCTCGTACCCCTCCATCAGCGCCTGCAGGGCGCAGATCGGGTCGATCTCCGTGATCACGACACGAGCACCCTGCGCGCGCAGCGACTCTGCCGAGCCCTTGCCGACATCGCCGTAGCCGCAGACGACACACAGCTTCCCGGACAGCATCAGGTCGACGGCCCGGTTGATCCCATCGACGAGTGAGTGCCGACAGCCGTAGAGGTTGTCGAACTTGCTCTTCGTCACGGAGTCGTTGACGTTGATCGCGGGAAAGAGGAGAGTCCCGGCTTCGGCCATCTGGTACAGGCGGTGCACACCGGTCGTCGTCTCCTCGGTGACTCCCTTGATCTCGGCGGCGATCCCCGTCCACTTACCGGCGTCCTCGGCGAGCGATGCCTGGAGCAGCGTCAGGAAGACCACGAACTCCTCCGACTCGGCCGACGCGGGATCGGGAACAGCACCGGCCTTCTCGAACTCGACGCCCTTGTGGACGAGCATCGTTGCGTCGCCACCGTCGTCGAGCAGCATGTTCGGCCCACCGTCGGGCCACGTGAGGGCCTGCTCGGTGCACCACCAGTACTCCGTCAGCGTCTCGCCCTTCCACGCGAACACCGGCACGCCGCTCGGCTGCTCGGGCGTCCCGGTCGGGCCGACCGCGACCGCGGCGGCGGCGTGATCCTGGGTCGAAAAGATGTTGCACGACGCCCACCGCACCTCGGCTCCGAGGGCGACGAGGGTCTCGATCAGCACAGCGGTCTGGATCGTCATGTGCAGCGAGCCGGTGATGCGCGCGCCGCGAAGCGGCTGCTCGGCACCGAACTCCCGGCGCATCGACATCAGGCCGGGCATCTCGTGCTCGGCGATCGTTATCTCTCTGCGGCCGAACTCCGCCAGCGAGAGATCCGCGACGCGGAAATCTGTGGCGGACAACTCACGAACGGCGATCTCGGTCATCAGTGTCTCCTTGAGCGCGCGGCGCGGGCCACGCGGCGTGTATTGCGTTGAGAACTACAGGATTTCATGTCGGTGCAACACGACTGACAGTAGCCGAGCGACCCGTCCCTGAGAAGGCCCTGCCGGTGCGTCAGCTCGCAGTTGCCTGCCGCTTCCACTGCGCGTTGCTGTTCCCGCGCGTCAGGGCCGAGATGATCGCGCGGCGAACGATGCGTCCGTCGCGGGCGTGCCCGTACAGCTGGATCCGACGCGGGTGGTCGTCGAGTGGAACGACGAAGGAGCAAGCGCCCGCCGGAAGCGTGAGGAGCTCGCCCTCGACGTAGTCCTGGCGCGGGTCGGGCCGGGCGCTCACCCGAATCGCCCATTCCGCGACGTTCGGTGCCCCATCCCACGACAGCTCGAGGCCCGTGTCCGCCGGCTTCTTGCGCACGGCCATGTTCCCGACGATCGTCGCCGACGGCTGGAGCGCGAGCCGCCGGATCGGTCGGGGCGGCGGCGCGGTCGGCACGGCAGCCGCCGGCCCGCGGGCGGAGGAGACGATCGCCTCCAGCGCCTCGAGCGTCTCGTCCTCGACTGCAGTCCTCGCGGGTTCGAGTGTCGCGTGAGCGAGCCAGGGCTGCGAGATCAGGTACCGGCTCGTCTCGGCCCGGATTCCCGCCGCGAGCCCGCTTTCGTCGGGAGTGAGGCCGTCGAGCACGAGGCGCTGCGCCTCCCGGAGGTAGTGCCGGTGCCGATTCCGGAGCTCGACCGCGATCTGCTCCGGCGCGTACGAGTCGACCATGAGGTCGATGGGGAGGAGCCACTCGGGCTCGTCGTTTCCGTTCATCGCGTCTGCTTCCTACGCGGTCGGGCGGCGCTTCCGCAGCCAGAAACGGATGAAGTAGACGGGTACGACGACGCCGGCTGCGAGGAACGCCCCGATCCCCCAGGCCGTCGCATGCGTGCTTCCGTGCCTGTCTGCGTGTCGGAACGTGAGCATCGAGACGCCCGCGGCGATCGCGATTGCGAACAGGAATTCCGGCGGGGACATGTCCATCGCCCGCCCAGTGTCGCATGACACGCCTCGAGTGGGCCGGATCCAGCTTCGGTACACGACCTGATCGCCCGGGGAGAGGGCGTTCGGCTAGAGCCTGTCGCCGATCGGCGGAGAGCGAAGCCTGCCGACAGTCGCCGGGTTCGCCGGTTGCGTCCGCGTGGGTGGGTTCCCGCTGAAGATCGCCTCGAGGTCGTCGGCGACCATCTCGCCGACGTGTCTCCAGATCTCGGGCACGTTGCCTGCGCGGTGGGCAGAGAGGATCGTCCCCGGCGTCGTGCGGGCGCGCTCGGCGGCGGGGATGGGCTCCTCGGGGAAGACATCCGTCGCAACACGGATGTGACCGGAGGCAGCGGCGTCGAGGAGTGCGGGCCAGTCGACGACGGCGGCGCGCGAGACGAGCACGACCACCGAGCCGCCCGTCATTGCGTCGAAGCAGTCCTGTCCGATCCCGGCCACGTTCTCGGTCGTCACGGGCGAGAGGACGAAGACGACGCGGCAGCGCGTGAAGAGCTCAACGAGGCCGACCGGTTGGATATCGAGCTCGGCGACGGCCCCGTCGTCGAGCCAGGGATCATGCCCGAGCAGCTCGCCGCCGAAAGGCCGCAGCAGGGGGAGAAGTGCCTGGGCCAGGCTTCCGCAGCCGACGAGGCCCATCGTCTTCCCGGCAAGGAGGAACGAGTCACCGTTGACGCCTTCGTCGAAGAGGATCTCGGTGCCGGCTCGAATCTCCGCGTCCCCGCGGGGGATGTCTCGCGCGGCGGCGAGCGCCAGACCGAGTGCCAGCTCCGCGACCGGAGGGCCGAAGACGGGTCCGATCCCGCGCACGTCGATGCCGCGTGCAAAGCAGGCCGTGTAGTCGACGTTCGAAAGGAAGTTGCCCTCGACGTTGAGCACAGCCTTCAGGCGGCTCGCCCGTTCCAGGCGCCCCGCGGAAAGGGCGGTCTGGCCGACGATTGCGATGAGCTCGGGCAACAACGGCTCGACGAGCTCGGCAGCGGCGGGTGGGCCGTCGTGCCAGGTCACGGGCGACAGTGTCTCGAGGCGCGCACGCGATTCCGGGGAGAAGATCTGGTCGAGTGTCCTCGGATACGGGTCGACGAGGATCACGAGCTGAGCATAGACTCCCGGCATGGGAATTCATCGCTGGCAGGACCAGCCGATCGAGGAGATGACCTCGCATGTCGGGCGCCAGGTCGTTCATGCCGAGACCATGACGATCGCGCGTATTCATCTTCGGATGGGCGCCGTTGTTCCGAGCCATGAGCATCCCCATGAGCAGGTTGCCACGGTGCTCGAAGGGCGGCTGCGGTTCGTGGTCGACGGCGAGGAGCAGGACGTCGTGGCCGGTGAGAGCATGTTCATCCCGGGTGGCGTGCCGCACGCGGTCGAGGCGCTCGAGGACTCACTCGTCCTCGATGTCTTCGCGCCCGTGCGTGACGACTGGCTGCGTGGAGACGACGCGTACCTGCGCGGCTGAACCCGTCGCCGAGTGGACGATCCTACTTCTCGAGCAGCTTGCGGATACCGCGCACGGCCTGTCCGATGCGCTGCTCGTTCTCGACCAGCGCGAATCGCACGAATCCGTCTCCGTCCGCGCCGAAGCCGACTCCGGGCGATACGGCCACGCTTGCCTCCCGCGCGAGCCTCTCCGCGAACGCGAGCGACCCGAGCGATCGAAATCGCTCCGGGACGGGCGCCCACACGAACATCGTGCCTCTCGGCTTGGGAAACGACCAGCCGGCACGGCCGAGGCCGTCGCACAGTGCATCCCGCCGTGATTCGTAGATTGCCGAGACCTCGCGTGGATAGTCCGGCAGCTCGTTCATCGTCACCGTTGCCGCGATCTGGATCGGCTGGAAGGTGCCGTAGTCGAGCCAGGACTTGAGCCGGGCGAGCGCGCCGACGACGGCAGCGTTCCCGACGACGAACCCCACGCGCCAGCCGGCCATCGAGAACGACTTCGTCAACGTGTAGAGCTCGACGGCGACCTCGTCGGCCCCGGGTACCTGCAGGATCGAGGGTGCCACGTAGCCGTCGAACGCGAGGTCGGCGTAGGCGAAGTCGTGGACCACGAGCAGCTCGTGCTCTCGTGCGAACGCAACGACGCGCTCCATGAACGCGAGGTCGACCGTCGCGGTCGTCGGGTTGTGGGGGAACGAGAGGATGACGACGCGCGGCTTCGGCTGGGCGCGCTCCCACGCCTCCTCGAGGTTCGCGAAGAGGTCCTCGTCGGCACCCATCGGCACCCGCGTCACCGAGGCTCCGGCGAGGATCGGCGCGTGGATGTGGATCGGGTAGCTCGGGCTCGGCACGAGGGCGGAGTCACCGGGCTCGAGGAGCACCCACATCAGGTGCGAGAGCCCTTCCTTGGCGCCGATCGTGTTCAGCACCTGCGTGTCGGGGTCGAGCTCGACTCCGAACCTGCGCCGGTACAGGCTGGCGGCGGCGAGACGGAGATTCGGGATCCCCTTGGATGCCGAGTAGCGGTGATTGCGCGGATTCTGCGCTGCCTCGGTGAGCTTGTCGACGGCGAGCTGCGGAGAGGGCAGATCGGGGTTGCCGAAGCCGAGGTCGACGACGTCGGCGCCCGCGCGGCGAAGCTCGAGCGTCAGCTCGCGGATGACCGCGAGGACGTACGGCGGCAGGTTGTCGACGCGGCGGAAGTCCATGCAGCAGCGTAGACGACTGGCCGCGCGGCGGAACGTACTTCGCCGAACGAAGATCAGCGGAATCTCCGATGCCGTCGGAAGCGAGAAGCTGAATGCTCGGGGCACGATGACGTTCTTCTCGTTCGTGCTGCGGAGCATCGCGCGACAACGGATGCGGACGGCGCTGACGGTCGTCGGGGTCGCCGTCGGGATCACGACCGTGGTGGCGCTCGGCGCTGTCGCGAGCGGGTTGCGGGCGACGGCCAGCGCGATGCTGCGCACGGGTGGCGCCGATTTTATCGTTGCGCAGAAAGGCTCCGCGGACCTCACCTTCAGCTCTGTCTCCCAGCAGGAGTGGGACGCCGTCGCAGCCCGTCCCGGCGTCGAGCGTGTGACCGGCGTGCTCATGCACGTCAGCCGCATCGGCTCGAACCCGTACTTCGCCCTTCTCGGAGTGAAACCCGAGCAGCTCGCCCTGGCGCCACCAGAGCTCGTTCGTGGCCGGCTCCTGCGGCCGGGCCGCACAGGCGACGTGATGCTTGGGAGCCGCGCCGCATCCGATCTCGAGGCGGACGTCGGGAGTACCGTCACCCTGCTCGGACGTCCACTCGAGGTCGTCGGGGTCTTCCGGGGCGAGATGCCGCTCTTCGACGGGGGCGCCTACGCGCCGCTCGAGACGGTGCAGGAGCTGACGCACAGAGAGGGATTCGTGACGGCTCTGTACGTCAAGGCGACGGCCGGCACCGCCCCGCGGGCGGTCGCCGCTGCTATCGAGGCGGACGGGGACACGGTCACGACCGTTTCATCGGTCGACGAGTACGGCAAGGTCGACCAAGGCGTCGAGGCGATCGACGCCGCCAACCTCGCGATCTCGCTCCTCGCCGTGCTGATCGGAGCCGTCGGTGTCACGAACACGATGATCATGTCGGTATTCGAGCGGACGCGGGAGATCGGGATCCTCCGGGCACTCGGGTGGCGCAGCTCCCGGATCATGCGGATGATCATCGGCGAGTCGCTTCTGCTCTGTCTCGTCGCCGCCGTGATCGGGATCGCGCTCGGAGTCCTGGCCACGAGGGCGTTGCTGCTCGTACCGGCGATCGAGTCGTTTCTCGAGCCGCAGTACTCGTCCGGGCTGTTCCTGAAGGCGTTCGCCGTCGGGGTTGGCGTCGGGATCGCCGGTGCGCTCTACCCCACTGTGCGCGCGGTGCGGCTCTCGCCGATGGAGGCGCTGCGCCATGAATGAGGCGGCCACGATCGACGTGACGGGAGTCGGCAAGTCGTACGAGGAAGGCAGGATTCGCGCGCTCGACGGGATGGAGCTGCACGTCGCTACGGGCGACTACGTCGCCCTCGTCGGCCCGTCGGGCTGCGGGAAGTCGACGCTGCTGCACCTGATCGCGGCACTCGACCGGCCCGATCGGGGGTCGATCGTCGTAGCGGGGCACGACCTGGCCCACGAGCACGATCTCAGCCACTACCGGGCACGACACGTCGGGATGGTGTTCCAGCTTCACAACCTCCTGCCGACCCTCACGGCGGTCGAGAACGTCCAGATGCCGATGTTCGAGCTCGGCATCCGCCCGTCCGAGCGCGAGCGGCGCGCGCGGCACCTGCTCGAGCTTGTCGGGATGGGGGAGCGCGAGCGCAACCTGCCGACGCAGCTCTCGGGTGGCGAGCGCCAGCGGGTTGCGATTGCCCGCGCGCTCGCGAACGAGCCGGGGGTGATCCTGGCTGACGAGCCGACCGGCAGCCTCGACTCGACGTCCGGCCTTCAGGTGATGGAGCTGCTCGAGTCGGTCTGTCGAGATCGCGGGGCGACGCTCGTGCTCGTCACCCACGCGCCCGACCTGGCGCTTCGCGCCGATCGCATCGTGCAGATGCTGGACGGGCGGGTGCTTCCGGAGCCTGAGTCCCGCGTCTCAGGTGGCGACGGGCAGCTGCGCCAGTTGCGCCGCGACGAGCGCGTGATAGCGCGGTACCTCGAGTAGGAACGAGTCGTGCCCCCAGGGTGAGACCACCTCTTCCTGGTTGACCGCACAGCCTGCGCGCCGGAGCACCCGCGCGATCACGGCGGAGTGCGCCGTCGGGAAGCGCCAGTCCGTGTCGAAGGAGACGATGAGGAAGCGCGTCGTCACGTCTCGGAGGCGGGCGATTGCGGCTGCCTCGTCCGCGAAGGGATCGAAGTAGTCCATCACGCGGGTCAGATAGAGGTACGAGTTGGCATCGAAGCGGTCGAGGAAGCTCTGGCCCTGGTACTCCAGATAGCTCTCGACCTGGAAGTCGACCTCGAACGTCGGCTCCTCTCCGATTCGCTCGCGCCCGAACTTGTGGAGCAGGCTCTCCTCCGAGACATAGGTGATATGCGCCATCATCCGCGCTATCGAAAGGCCGACGCGGGGCTTCTCACCCGTCGCGTAGTAGTCGCCGCCGACGAAATGCTCGTCGCCCGTGATCGAAGCTCGGGCGACCGCCGAGAAGGCGATGTTCTGCGCACTCAGGCGTGCAGACGCACAGACGAGGATGCCGTTCTCGATCTCGGTTGGGTGATCGTGCGTCCACTGGAGTACCTGCATGCCCCCGAGTGAGCCTCCGATCGCGCCGTGCAGTCGCTCGATCCCGAGGTGGGCGAGTAGCCGCCGATGCACGGTGACGAGGTCGGCCACCGTGAAGTGGGGGAACCGAAGGCCGTAGGGCGTTCCCGTCGCCGGGTCGATGGACGAGGGGCCGGTCGTTCCCTGGCAGCCGCCGAGCAGGTTCGGGCAGATCACGAACAGCGAGTTCGTATCGAGGGGTTTCCCGGGGCCGATCAACGTGTCCCACCAGCCCCGGCGCTCGGGGTTGCCATGATGGCCCGCTGCGTGCGCGTCTCCGGTCAGTGCGTGGCAGACGAAGACGGCGTTCGACCGATCCTGGGAGAGGGTGCCGTACGTCTCGTACTGCACCTCGACCGGCGCCAGCCTGGCGCCCGACTCGAGCACGAGCGGATCGTCCTCCGTGAAGAGGACGACCCGCTGCGGCTCGACATGTCCGAGCGATCGCTGCACGGCGTCGATCAGACCGCCGCCGGAACCGCTGCCTTGAGGAGTGCCTGGTCGAGGTCGCCGATGATGTCCTCGACGTTCTCGATGCCGACGGACAGACGCACCGTGTCCTGCGTCACGCCGGAGGCCGCGAGCTCGTCCTCGTTCAGCTGGGAGTGGGTCGTCGACGCGTTGTGGATCGCGAGCGATTTCGCGTCACCGATGTTCGCGAGGTGGCTGAACAGCTCGAGGCTCTCGATGAACGCCTTGCCCGCCTCGGCCCCACCGGAGATGCCGAAGGTGACGAGTCCGCTGTAGCCGCCGGTGAGCACCCGATCCGCGACGTCCTTGTACGGGCTCGAATCGAGGCCCGGGTAGTTCACCCATTTGACGCCGTCGTGGCCCTCGAGGTGACGTGCGACGGCGAGTGCGTTCGACGAATGCCGCTCGATCCGAAGGGGCAGCGTCTCGAGTCCCTGCAGGAACAGGAATGCGTTGAACGGAGAGACTGCCGCCCCGAGGTTCCGCAGAAGCACGGTGCGAACCCGGCCGATGTACGCAGCCGGGCCGAGCGCGTCGGCCCAGACGACCCCGTGGTACGACGGATCCGGCTTCGTCAGGCCGGGGAAACGGTCGGCCTGCGCCGTCCAGTCGAAGTTCCCCGAGTCGACGACGATGCCGCCGATCGAGGTTCCGTGCCCGCCGATGTACTTCGTGGCCGAGTGCACGGATATGTCGGCCCCCTGGTCGAACACGCGCGCGAGGATCGGCGTCGGGACGGTGTTGTCGACGATCAGCGGCAGGCCCTCGGCGTGTGCGGCATCGGCCCAGGCGCGAATGTCGATCACGTTGAGCTTCGGATTGCCGATCGTCTCCGCGAAGACGAGCTTGGTGTTGTCGTCGGTCAGCGCTGCGACGGCGCTCGGATCATCCGGATCCACCCAGCGCACCTCGATCCCGTACTGGGGAAGCGTGTGCGCGAACAGGTTGTATGTCCCGCCGTAGAGGGTCGAGACCGAGATGATGTTGTCACCCGCGCGCGCAATGTTGAGCACGGAGTACGCCACGGCCGACTGTCCTGACGCGGTCGCGACAGCCGCGATCCCACCCTCGAGCTGGGTGACGCGCTGCTCGAACACATCCTGGGTCGGATTCATGATCCGGGTGTAGATGTTGCCGGGTACCGCGAGCGCGAAGAGATCCGCGGCGTGCTGGGTGTCATCGAAGACGTACGAGGTCGTCTGGTAGATGGGCACCGCGCGCGATTTCGTGGTGGGATCCGGTACCTGTCCTCCGTGGAGGGCGATCGTCTCCGGCCGGTGGTCGCTCATCTGCTGCTCCTTCCGTCGAGTCCCGGGAACGGCAAAGGCCCCTGACATCCAGTCCCGGGGCCTTCGGTGCTCCCGCCGTCGGCGGGTGCAACGTCTTCCCATCTTCCCGCTCACCGCCCGGGACGGCCGGCTCGCGGCTGGAGTTCGCACCTGACGGACGGATGTCCCGGTTGCGGCGGTTTCGTCGGGCCAGTTCCCTCGACCGCTCGTGATGGTCAACGCTTCACTTCTGAAAGTAACACAGCTAGGTGGTCTCCCACAATCCGGACGGGGGTTGTCGTCTGTTGCGAAACGGTTATGCGATCTCGTCGCCGCGCTCCCGGCCCCGGCATCGAGGGGCAGGGAAGGTACTATCGCTGCATATGGGAAACCTGGGTATCTACTTCATCTTCCTGATCCCGCCGCTGGTTATCGGCTTCGTGATTCAGCACCGGTTGAAGAAGACCGTGGCCGAGCAGATGAAGGCGCAGATCGCGAACGGGATGACCGGTGAGCAGGTCGCGCGGATGATCCTCGACCACAACGGTCTCTCGAATGTTCCCGTCCAACAGGCGCCGGGCGGTCCGCTCTCCGATCACTACGACCCGCGCCAGCGAACGGTCAACCTCTCGCCGGGTGTTCACGACGGGAATGCCGTCGCGTCCGTCGCGATCGCCGCGCACGAGGTGGGTCACGCGATCCAGCACGAGAAGGCGTACGGTCCAGTTCAAGATCCGGAGCGCGATGTTCCCGGCAGTCGCCTTCGCCTCGCAGTCGTGGATGATCCTTCTCCTGATCGGCGTCTTCGCGCAGATCGCCGGTCTCGCGCAGCTCGCGATCCTCCTCTTCGCGGTCGTCGTCCTGTTCCAGCTCGTCACGCTCCCGGTCGAGTTCGACGCGTCGAAGCGCGCCAAGGTGCAGCTCCACTCACTCGGGCTCGTGAGCGGGGGCGAGGAGCGGGGGGTCAGCAAGGTACTCAGCGCCGCTGCGATGACCTATGTCGCCGCTGCGCTTGCTGCACTCACGCAGCTCGCATACTTCGCGATGACGTACCTCGGTCGCAACTAGCCCTCTCCTGTGCGGCCGGCTGCACTGATCGTCCGCGCAGGCGCCGTCGTCCTCGCGGTCGGGTTCCTGTTCGCGCTCCTCATCGACGGCGCGCCGCAGCCCGTCACCGAGCAGGTTCAGGCGGCGCCCGAGCAGGCGGAGGCTGTGAAGACACCTGCGGTGACGAAGAAGCCGGCTCGCAAGGGGCCGGCTGGTGTCGTCTCGATCGTCGCGACGGGCGACATCGTGATGGGCTCGACGCCGAACCTGCCTCCCGACGGGGGGCGGTCGTTCTTCAACGGCGTGAAGTCCGATCTCGCGGGCGACGTCGTTCTCGGCAACCTCGAAGGGACTCTCTCGACGGGCGGGCGCTCGAAGTGCGGCTCGGGGAGCAGCAACTGTTACGCCTTCCAGACGCCGCCTTCCTACGCGGCCTGGCTCAAGAAGGCGGGGTTCACGATGATGAACGTCGCCAACAACCACGCGTACGACTTCGGCGCCTCGGGTCAGAAACAGACTCTCGCTGCGCTCGCCACGCAACGTCTCGCCTCCACGGGACGTCCGGGTCAGATCGCGTACGAGCAGGTCGGTGACATCGAGGTGGCCGTTGTGGGTTTCGCGCCGTACCCCTGGGCGCAGTCCCTGACGGACATTCCGGCAGCGCGACGGCTCGTCGAGAAGGCGGCCGGAAAGGCGGACGTCGTGATCGTGAGCATGCACGGCGGTGCCGAGGGCACCGATCACACCCATGTGAGCCCGGGTACGGAGACCTATCTGGGCGAGAACCGCGGAAACCTCGTCGCGTTCTCGCACGCTGTCGTCGACGCGGGAGCCGACGTCGTGATCGGCCACGGCCCCCACGTTCTCAGGGGCATGGAGTGGTACAAGGGGCGCCTGATCGCCTACTCGCTCGGGAACTTCGCGGGATACAAGGTCTTTGCGCTCGGCGGACAGCTCTCGCTCAGCGGCATCCTTCGCGTCACTCTTGACCGGGAACGGCGAGTTCGAGAGCGCCACGCTCGTGCCGACAAGGCTCGTGCGGGCCGGCGTGCCGGTGCTCGATCCGGCCGAGAGCGCCCACGGGATCGTCCGAACGCTCTCCCAGCAGGACTTCGGGCGGCGGGGCGTCAAGATCTCGGCGAACGGCAACATCACACGCTGAGTAACGGTTCGGCCCAACCGGAGACTGGCCGGGAATCGGTATCGCGAATCGGATGGGAGAGAGCGTGCGCGAGTTCGACGTGGTGGTGATCGGTGCCGGCGTGGCGGGCGAGGTGGCAGCGGGACGACTCGCCGAGAATGGCCTCTCGGTGGCGATCGTCGAGGACAGGCTGGTCGGCGGCGAGTGCTCGTTCTACGCGTGTATGCCGTCGAAGGCCCTTCTGCGCCCCGTCGAGCTTGCGCGGGAGGTCGCGCGCGTCCCCGGCCTCGATGTCGGGCCGATCGACGTTGCCGCCGTGCTGCGGCGGCGCGACGATGTGATCGCCGGCCTCGATGACTCGGGGCAGGTTCCCTGGCTCGAGTCACGTGGGGTGGCGCTCGTTCGTGGGCGCGGCCGGCTAGACGGCGAGCGTCGTGTCGTCGTTGGCGAGGAGGAGTTGATCGCGCGGACGGCGGTGATCGTTGCGACCGGCTCAACCGCGTCGGTTCCGGACATCGTCGGTCTCCGAGCCGCTCAGCCGTGGACGAATATCGAGGCGACGACAGCATCAGCGGCACCGCCCCGGCTCGCGATCCTCGGCGGAGGAGTCGTCGGCGTCGAGATGGCTCAGGCGTGGGCTGCGCTCGGTTCGGAGGTGACACTCGTGCATCGAGGCGAGCGTCTCATCGAGAGGGAGGAGCCCTTTGCGAGCATGCAGGTGCTCGAGGCCCTCGAGGAGGGCGGTGTCGATGTTCGTCTGCAGCGCACTGCCGATCGCGTCTCACGCCCGGATCGCGTCGTGATCGAACTGGACGACGGATCGACGATCGATGCGGATGAGGTGCTCGTCGCATTCGGACGGGTTCCAGGGACGGCCCGCCTCGGCCTCGAGACGATCGGCCTGTCCGGCATCGGCCCCCTCGAGGTGACGGACGATCTCCGCGTCCCCGGACACGATTGGCTCCTCGCGGTTGGCGACGTCAACGGCCGTGCGTTGTTGACTCACATGGGGAAATACCAGGCGCGCCTCGCAGCCGACACGATCCTCGGCCGGGAGGCGCAGGTGCGGCTGGACGGCCTTCGTTCGCCTCGCGTGATCTTCACCGATCCTCAGGTGGGGGCCGTTGGCTACACCCTCGCTGGGGCGCAGGAGGCGCGACTACGGGTGAGCCACGTCGACGTAGGTACGAGCAGCAATGCGGGTGGATCGTTCGTCGGCCGGAACGCAGCGGGTACGTCCAGGATCGTCGTCGATGAGGATCGACGGATCATCGTCGGTGCCACGATCACGGGTGCCGAGGTGGCCGAAGCACTCCATGCCGCGACGATCGCCGTTGTCGCCGAGGTGTCGATCGACGACCTCTGGCACGCCGTCCCCTCATTCCCCACGCGCAGCGAGTTGTGGCTGAAGCTTCTGGAGGCGTACGGCGTGTAGGTCGGTAGCGGGTTGCTAAATGTGCGTCGTCCCGGCAGACTTACGGCCTCAGGGTGCGGTGGCGAACCTCGGGAGGCGCGATGAGCTCGGAGATCGTCGGCCCGATCGATCGGGTCTCCGAACGAGAACGAGTTGAAGGGCGTGCGGGACGGGAGCTGGCGATCGAGTCGCTCGGTCCACTGTCGATCCTGGGCGGGATCGTCTGGGCGATCCTCCAGCCGTATCGCATCGTCTTCTTCAGTAGCTCCGACCACGGGGTCTACGACTACCTGGCCCAGGGGCCGCTGCTCGTCATCGGCGTCGGTCTCTTCTTCACCCTCGTGATCGCGCCGGGCCTGATCGAAGACCTCCGCAGCGACCGTGGCTCCAAGAGCTGAGCTCGTCCACTGGGCATTCGGGGCCGGCTTTCTCCTGCTCGGACTGATTCTGCTCGCGGAGGTGATCGTGGGCACCGAGGTCTTCGCGATGCGCCGCTGGCGCCTCTATCTCTGGCCCTCGATCGCATTCGGCCTCGGAGTGGCGCTCTGGCCCGTTGCGGTCTTCTACACGAGCTCGACGCTGCACATGCTGGCGCATGCTTCGTGGGCCGAGGTAGCGATGTTGGCCGGGGCCGTCCAGCTCGCGGTCGCGCGTGGGAAGCTGACGAGCCGATGGTGGGCGCTGTCGCTGTCTTTCACGCTTCTCGTCAGCGCCGCGGCCTTCCTCCTCCACGAGCAGAACCCTTGGCTCTTCTCGCGGTCCTCCTTCCTGCATCACGCGATCGGCTGGACGCTCCTCGCCGCTGCGATCTTCCCGCTCGGGCAGGCTCTCGAACCCCGGCGCGCGCTATGGCGTGTGGGGTTTGCGGCGACGTGGATCGTGCTCGCCGTGATGCTGTTTGCCGACCGGGACGTCGCACCGATCTTCGGTCATCTGTCTGAACTGGCCGGTGGGTCGCGGTGAGAAAGCTTCTCGCGGCCATCATCGCCGCCCTCGTCCTCCCGGGTGCGGCCTTCGCTCACGCGACGCTCGTGGGAGCTTCGCCCCCGACGCAGTCGCGGCTCGCCGCCCCACCAAAGGAACTCGCTCTCCGCTTCGACCAGGCGGTGACGCCCACCGTCAGGGCGATCGAGGTGTTCTCTGCCACGGGACGCCGAGTATCCGGGCCGACGGAGCGCGCGCCGAACGGCCGGATGCTGTCCGCGCCACTGACGGGGCTTCGGCAAGGAGAGGCCTACACGGTGCGGTGGCGCGCTACCTCCTCCGACGGGCACACCGGCTCCGGCGTTTTCACCTTCGGCGTCGGCGTTACCCCGCCACCACCCACCGAGGCGTACGGGGCGACCGGGCCGAGCTGGACCGACGACGCCGCGCGCTGGGCGTTCTTCGTCGCACTGACGCTTCTTCTCGGCACCACCGGCCTGCGCCTCCTCGTGCTCCGCGAGCCGATACCGCCAAGGCTCTCCAACCGCCTCTACGTCATTGCAACCATCGGCGGAATCGCGACGCTGAACGTCGGTATCGCAGCGTTCGTGATGCGCGCCGACGATGCGTTGCAGCTTCCGTTCGGCGACCTGCTCTACGGCGACCTCTCACCGTTTGCGACGAAAACGCGCTTCGGGATGGCGTTCATCGTCATGACGTTGGCCTACGCGTTCGTCACGGCGCTCGTCCTCCTCTCCTGGATCCTCGATCGGCCGGTGCTGCTGTGGCCCGCGTTCGTCACCGGGCTGGGGTTCGCAGCGGGACTCTCGCTTTCCGGTCATCAGGGAGTCGAGCCGAACGCGACGTCTCTCACCGCGCTCGCGGACTGGATTCACCTCGTCGCGGCGACGCTGTGGGTCGGCGGCCTCGTTGCGCTCGCGATGTGCGTCTGGCCGCTCGCGCCCACCCTGAGGCGCTCCGCGTTCCTCGGGTTCTCGCGCATTGCGACCCTGCTCGTCGCCGTGCTCATCGTCGCCGGCACGTATCTCTCCATCTCGCGGCTGCCGTCCTTCTCCGACCTCTGGACGACGGCGTACGGCAGGACGCTCCTCATCAAGATCGCAATCGTCGGCGCCGCCCTTGCCTGGGGCGCTGCGCACCACTTCGTCGTCCGGCCGCGACTCGAGCGAGATGAGGCTCCACGCGGTCTCCGGCGAAGCCTCGTCGGCGAGAGCTCGGTTGCGATGCTGGTTCTCCTCGCCGCCGCTGTGCTCGTCAACGCGCAGCCGCCGGCTGTGGAGCCGGCGGTCTCGTCGCGCATCGCCTCTACCCTGCCTCCGTGACGCTCGTCTCGATCGACGGAGTAGTCTGTACGCCGATGCGCGACCTGATCGACTACCGCTCCGAGTTCCCGATCCTGGAGCACACGACCTATCTGATCAACCACTCGCTCGCAGCGATGCCTGCCAAGGCGGAGGATCGCCTCGCCGAATACGCGCGAATGTGGAAGGAGCGCGGCATCCGCTCGTGGGGCGAGGGGTGGTGGACGATGCCCGTGACGGTGGGTGACCAGATCGGCCGCATCATCGGCGGCCCCGAAGGGACGACTGTGATGCACCAGAACGTCGCTGTCGCCGAGGCGGTCGTGCTCTCGTCGTTCTTCCCGATCGACCCCGCCCGGAACCGTATCGTCTACGAGCGCGGCAACTTTCCCTCGGTGCGTTATCTCTACCAGGCGCAGCCGGGGCTCGAGGTCGTCGTCTGCGAGGACGACGGCGCGATCGTCGACGCGATCGACGAACGAACGTTGCTCGTGCCGATCAGTCACGTCCTCTTCCGCACGGGCGAGATTCAGGAGATCGAGCCGATCATCAAGCGTGCTCACGAGGTGGGAGCGCACGTGATCCTCGACTGCTATCAGAGCGCCGGCATCGTCCCGTTCGACGTGACGGAGCTCGGCGTCGACTTCGCAGTAGGTGGCTCCGTGAAGTGGCTCAACGGTGGACCGGGCAACGGCTGGCTGTACGTTCGTCCCGATCTCGCGGAGCGCCTCGAGCCCACGTTCACCGGCTGGCAGGCGCACGAGCGGCCGTTCGGCTTCGAGGAGGAGATGGACTATGCGCGTGGCGCCACCCGATTCCTCACCGGGACGCCGAACGTCCCCGCGCTGTACGCGGCGACGGCAGGATACGACCTCATCGAGGAGGTCGGAGTCGAGCGGATTCGTGCGAACTCGCTGCGCCAGACGCAGCTGCTCATCGATCGTGCCGAGGCTGCCGGGTTCGAGATCCGGAGTCCGACGAGCGCAGAGCGTCGCGGAGGCACCGTCACCGTCCACGTGCCCGAGTTCGCGGCCGTCCACAAGGAGCTCACCGAGCGCCAGATTCTCTGCGATTTCCGACCCGACGGCATTCGGCTCGGGCCGCACTACTACAACTCCGACGACGAGCTCGAGTTCACGATCGACCAGATCGGCGAGATCGTCGAGAGCGGCGCGTACGAGCAGCACCTCGGAGTCGTCGCGCGGCACTAGAACGGCGTCTCTCGACGTGACGTCCGTCTGTCGAGGAGGCCCCGGGGTTGCGTGACCTGTCCCGGGAGAGGCTGCGCCTCTCCCCTACGGGTTACCGGTGGGACGTTGACGCGCCGTGATCTCCAGCAGGTAGGCGATCATCACGTTGTCGCCGCCAATCGCCAGGTGGTGGGCGTCGGAGAGCTCCTCGACCCGCGCGATCTGCGGGGCATGCGACTCGAAGACCTCGCCGAAGGGGAAAAAGCTGTAGTCCACGACGCGCGCCTCGAGTCCGTGTGACGTGAGCAGCTCCGCGGTTCGCACCTGACCGAGAATGGAGAGCTGCAGCACGAGGGCGCGCCCGGTCGGCGTGAGGAGGTCAGGGAGGAGTGCGAGGAAGCGGTCGAAGAGGTTCCGACCCCAGAAATCGAGCGGACGGTGGCCGCTCGGCTCCTCGTACGGGTCGACCGGCATCTGGTACAGGCTCGCCGCGATCAGATCGAACCGGTCGCTCGGAACCCACTGGAAGAGGTCGACGGTGTCCCCGCTGACGCGATCCGCGACGCCGTTGCGGAACGCGTTCGCCAGGGTGTTGGCGACGGAGCCGCGGTCGATGTCGATCGCGTGGACGGAGGTCGCGCCGTTGAGTGCGAGTTGGATTGCGAGGATGCCGCACCCGCAGCCGACATCGAGGCAGCGTCCGTTCGCGCCGTCGCCTGTTCGTTGGAGATGCTTCCAGAGCAGATAGCTCCCCTGGGTGGGAACGAAGACGCCGGGCTCGACGGCGATATCCGGGAACGGCAGCGGGTAGAGGGGGCGACCCTGCTCGTCCCGCCAGCTCTCGACGACCGGAGCCGCATGGCCGCTCACCGCCTCGGATCGTGGTGTCACCCGGCGGCGACCGGCGACCGTGCCCTCGAGCGCCTTCGCCGCGGCAGCGATGTGCTCCGGGCTGACGCCACAACAGCCGCCGACGATCTGTGCGCCTTCCTCTCGCCACTCGAGTGCGAGGGCTGCGTATGCATCCGGGTCGATCCGCTCGTCGAAGCGCCAGTGCTCGCGGGTGAGGTGCCCGAGATTGGGATAGACGCCGAGCGGGAGCTCCGTGAAGTCGCGGAGCCAGCTGACCATCCCCGGCACGTGGTCGATGGGTAGGCAGTTGATCAGCAGGGCATCGACGCCCATCTCCTCTACGCGGCGCGCAGCTCGGCCGAAGAGGTCGCCCTCGGGAGGGCCCCAGTGCTGGCCGTACACGCCGCAGACGCCGTGCCGGCAGCGGCGGAACGACACCCAGACCGGCAGCCCAAGCTCGAGGAGGCCCTCGACGAGGTCGAACGTCTCGGGCTCGCGGACGAGCGAGAGCGTCTCGAGCAGGATCAGGTCGGGCTGCTCGTCGTCGAAGATCTTCGAGAGCAGTCGTGTCGTGCCGCTTCGCGCAAGCGACTCGGCGTCCTCGGAGAGGGAGAACGCGACCGCGCGTGGTACCGACGCGCCGGATGCCGCCGTTCGCGCGAGTCGGATTCCCGTCCGCGCGATGTCCATCCAGTGCAGCAGGCCGGCGGTGCCGGGGCCGCCCCCCTCGGCGTCGGCGAGCACCGACCACGTGTTCGTCGAGATCACATCGCTTCCCGCTTCGACGTACGAGCGATGGACGTCGACAACCGTCTCGGGAGCGCGGTAGAGGGGCCACGTGCCCCACAGATCGTCCCTCGCGCCGCGACTTGCGACCGGAAGCCTGCGTTGGAGCTCGGTGGCTGTTCCTCCATCGAGGACGACGCATCGCCCGCTCGGCGAACTTCTGCTCGACCGAGGCGTAGGGACGGGCGTCGATCTTCGCTGGTGCCATCGGTCGGGCCAGGATACCCCGCCTGCGTAGCCTGTCGGGATGAATGCGGCCGATCCCACCCGGAAGGCGCTTGCGGGATTCATGCTCGGCGCGGCCGGAATGTTCGCGACGATGTACTCGACACAGGCGATTCTGCCGGAGCTGTCGCGTGACTTCGGCGTCAGTCCCTCTCGAGCCGGGCTCACGATCTCGGTCGTCGTGCTGGCCGTCGCAATCGGAGGGTTCTTCTGGGGCCCGGTGTCGGACAGGATCGGTCGGCCCCGCGCGATCCGAATGGCGAGCCTTCTGCTCGTGCCGCCTACGATCGGCGTGGCGTTCGCCCCCGGGTTCGAGGCGCTCCTCGCCTGCCGCACCCTCCAGGGGCTCTGCATGCCGGGCCTGCTCACGGTCGGCGCACCGTACGTCGTCGAGGCGTTCGTGCCGCGGATCGGGGCGCGGGCGATGGGGTACTACGTGTCGGCGCTCGTTGCCGGAGGCCTCGTCGGACGGCTCGGCGTCGCTCTCGCGAGCTCCCTCGTCGGCTGGCGGGTTGCCATCGGTCTCCTCGCGCTCTTCCCCCTCGGGGCAGCGCTCGCGATGCGTCGGGGGCTACCCGAGCCGGACATCGCTGCACGGGGTGGCGGCTGGAGGCGGCACCTGACGAACGTTCGCCTCCTTGGCGTCTCGGTCGGCGCTGCCGCGTTGTTCTTTACGTTCGTGGGCTCGTTCACGTTCGTCACCTATCGGCTCGAGGAGCCGCCTTTCTCCTTCTCGCTCGCCGCCGCGAGCCTCGTCTTCCTGCTCTGGTTCATCGGCCTCGTCGGGCCGTTGGCCGGTCGCTTCGCCGACCGAGTCGGGTGGCTCCGTCTCGCTCTCGGTACCGTCCTCCTCTCAGCGACCGGGCTCCTGCTGACGCTGCCCGATGTGCTCCCGCTGCTCGTCCTCGGGCTCGCCTGCATCGCCGCCGCGATGTTCACGGGATACACGGCGACCCAACTCGGGGTCGGCGATGTCGCCCGGATCGACCGCGGTGCCGCAACGGCGCTCTACTTCGGGATCTACTACTCCGGCGGCGCCCTCGGCGCCTACCTCCCGGGCCTCGCGTGGCAGGAGTGGGGCTGGGGCGGAGTCGTGACGGCGGGGCTCGTAGCGCTCGGTCTTGCGGCCGTTGGACTCACGAGCGCCCGTCAGGGATCCGGTCGGCAACATGGTGTTGATTCGACGCAAAGGCCCTGAACCGCCGCAACGAGGTCAGGATGGATTGGGTCGGGTTCGGTTGGGTTGGGTTGGTTTGGCTTGGCCTGGGTCGGATTGGCCGAGACCGGGTTGAGTCGAGGTCTGATTCGTCGATCGTCGTTCTTGCTGCGGCTCGTCGTGTTCGCTCGGAGCCGACACCGGGCCCGCGGTTGCCTTTGTGAGGCGCGCCGTTCTACGATGCCCACTTGGCATCGACGACCGCACGCAGCGACGATGTTCTCGCGCGGATCATCTCGACCGTCGGCTCGACGCTCGAGCTCGACGACGTGCTCGGCGCAGTCGTGCGCATGCTCTCGGATGCGAGCGGCGTGCACGCCTGCTTCGTCTATCTCGTCGAAGGCGATCACCTCGTCCTGCGCGCAGCCGGAGACCCCTATGAGAGCCTGATCGGCAAGGTTTCACTCGAACGGGGAAGCGGACTCGCCTGGTGGGCCGCCGAGCGTAACGAGCCGGCCTTCATTCCCGACAACTTGCTCGACGACCCGCGCGTCGCCTACGTGCCGGAGCTCGAGGAAGAACGGTTCCAGTCTCTCCTCAGCGTGCCGATCGCTGCCCGCGACGGCAGCGTGATCGGCGTCATCAGCGCTCACACCGAGGCGCCGCGTGCGTTCACCCAGGGTGAGGTCGACTTCGTCGTCACGAGCGCCTCGCTTGTTGCCGGAGCGATCGAGAACGCGAGGCTCTATGACGAGACGCGCGCGCGGGTGAAGGAGCTCGAGGCGATCACGGAGCTCGCCGAGGTGATCGCGGGCGCGCGCACCCTCGAGGATCTCCTCCCCGAGGTCGCTCGTCGTGCGCGCGGGTTGCTCCAGTCGAGCGCGTGCCATCTCTACCTGCTCGAGCCGGGCAGCGAGGAGCTCGAGCTCCGGGCATCCGCTCCGGTCTCCGAGCACGCGACGACCCGCCCGACGCTCGGACTCGCCGAGCTCGGGCCTGAGCTGGCCCGCGGTGGACGCACCTCCCGCGTCGCCGTTCCGCTCGTTGCGGGCGACGAGCTACTCGGGCTCCTCGTCGCGGAGGAGAGCACGGCCGCCGACATCGCACGCGCCGTCGCCAGTCAGATCGCGGTTGGCATCAAGAAGATCCAGCTGATCGAGCGACTGACGGAGAAGAACCTGATCAAGGATTTCTTCGAGGCGCTCGCAGGCGGCCGCGACGCTGGAATCGTCGAGGGTCGGGCGGCGCGACTCGGCTGCGACCTCGGCCGACCGCACGTCGTCCTTGCGGCCGAGCCGGCCGACGATGCGCTCGAACGCGCCCTTCTCGGTCTCTTCCCAGGTTCGCTGTTCGACAGGCGCGAGGACTCGCTGCGCGGCCTGCTCCGCCTTCCGGCGGGCGGGAGCGAGCGAGGGGCGATCGAGATGGTCAGACGGGCACATGCCGGCTGCGAGGGGCCACTCGCGATCGGGCTCTCGAGCGTATGTGAGGCTCCTCCGAGCTTCTTCGAGGGGTTCGAGGAGGCGCGACAGGCGCTGTTCGGAACGACCGTGCTCAAGCGGGAGGCGTCTGTCGTCGCCTTCGAAGATCTCGGCGCCTACAAGTACCTCCTTCGCATCGCTGCGGACGGGGGCGTCCGCGATGCGACGATCGAGGCCGTCACGCGCATCGCCGACTACGACAGCGATCGTGGCGCGTTCTTGCTGCCCACGCTCGAGGAGTTCCTCAAGCGCCACGGCAGCATCGGAGCCACGGCGGATGCGCTCTACATTCACGCCAACACCCTGCGCCAACGTCTGCGACGCATAGGCGACCTCTCCGGAATCGACCTTCGCCGCGACGACTGGTTGATGATCGAGATCGCCGTGAAGCTCGTTCAGCTCCGAATCGCGCTCGCTGCAAGATAGACAGGTGCCCCATAAACGCCGCTGTCAGGGTGGAGGCTCTCTCCATCGATCCGGCGACGAGTGACTGATATCTGTTCCCTACCGAACGAGGGAGAACACCCATGGCTACCGACAGCAGGCTGGACACGATCAGGAAGACGATTGCCGATCGAAAGATCGAATTCATCTTCGCGCAGTTCGTCGACATGTACGGGCGCCAGAGCGCCAAGCTCGTGCCCGCTGCCTATCTCGACACGCTCGTCGAGGACGGCGCAGGCTTCGCGGGCTTTGCGGCGGGTGAGATCGGGCAGCTCCCGAACGATCCGGATATCGCCGCGATCCCCGATCTCGACAGCTTCACGCCCGTGCCGTGGCAGCCGAACCTTGCTCGCTTCGCCTGCGACGTGACGGTGGAAGGCGAGGCCTGGCCGTACTGTCCCCGCACGATCCTGCGCAATGTCGTCTCGCAGGCAGCCGAGCAGGGATACGAGTTCAAGATCGGGATCGAGCTCGAGTACTTCCTCGTCAACCTCAACGACGACGGCACGATCGAGATCGCAGACAAGTACGACACGCTCGAGAAGCCGTGTTACGACATCGCGGGCCTGACCCGGCAGTACGACTTCCTCACAACGGTTTCGCGGTACTGCAACGAGCTCGGCTGGGGGAACTACGCGAACGACCACGAGGATGCCAACGGCCAGTTCGAGCAGAACTTCGACTACGACAAAGCTCTTGTGACATGCGATCGCGCGATCTTCTTCCGCTACATGGTGCACACCCTCGCGGAGCAACACGGCGCGATCGCAACCTTCATGCCAAAGCCGTTCACGACACTCACGGGCAACGGGGCTCACTTCCACATGTCCCTGTGGAAGGATGGGGCGAACGTCTTCCTCGACGAGGCCGACCCACGGGGCCTCGGCCTCTCGGATGTGGCATACAACTTCGTCGGCGGCCTCAAGACCCACGCACGGGCATACAGCGCGCTCACGGCACCGACCGTCAACTCGTACAAGCGGTTGAAGCTCGGTTCCACGTCGAGCGGCGCCACGTGGTCTCCCGTCTGGATCTCGTATGGCTACAACAACCGCACCCAGATGCTGCGCATTCCGGCACCGGGACGGATCGAGGATCGCACGGTCGACGGCTCCTGCAACCCGTACCTGGCGGCCGCGGCCGTCCTCGCCTCAGGCCTCGACGGGATCGCCAACAAGCTCGATGCCGGCGAGCCGAACTCGGAGAACCTCTACTCGTCCCCCTATCGCGATCTGATCGAGCGTGGCCTGCGCTCGTTGCCCGCGACACTCTACGAGGCGACCGTCGAGCTCGAGCAGGACGACGTGCTTCGCACAGCGCTCGGTCGGACACGCGAGAACGAGGAGTACGTCGACTACTACGTGCGCGTCAAGCAGGAGGAGTGGTTCCGTTATCACGAGCAGGTGAGCAGCTGGGAGGTGCGCGAGTACCTGACACGCTTCTGATCGCCAGGCGTGCGAGCCCGAGTATGGAGTTAGCCTCCATATTGAGCAAGGAAAGACTGGCAGTCGAGACGCTGTTTTCAGGCGTATCGTTCATTTTTCGCTCGCCGAGTGAGTAGAGGAAACCTCCACAGAGAAGGCAGGATATGTGCGGGATCGTCGGACTGTTCGCGAAATCGCCCGAGGTCGAGGCGCACCTCGGCGCACACCTCGTCGCGATGCTTGCGCAGATGAGCGACCGGGGCCCGGACAGCGCCGGCGTCGCCGTCTATCGCGAGCCCGTGACGGACGGCCTGACGAAGCTGACGCTCTACTCGCCGCACGAGGGCGAGGACTGGCGAGCCTTCGCTTCGGCGATCGACGGCGAGATCGACTCGGTTCGAGCGAGCCACGCGGTCATCGTCGTTGCTGCGGAAGCGGGCGAGGCGGAGTCGAGGGTGCGGGCGGCGAGGTCGGATCTTCGCATCATGAGCGCAGGTCGGGTGATCGAGATCTACAAGGACGTCGGCCTGCCCGCGGTGTTTGCGTCCGCGTTCGAGCTCTCGAATCTCCAGGGCAGCCACGCGCTCGGTCACACGCGGATGGCGACCGAGAGCCGTGTCACGACCGAAGGATCTCATCCGTTCTCGACGGGCCTTGACCTCTGCCTCGTGCACAACGGCTCGCTCTCGAACCACAACACGTTGCGCCGCACGCTGCGGCGCGAGGGGATCGAGTTCCAGACGGAGAACGACACCGAGGTCGCCGCCGGCTACCTCGAGTGGAGGCTCCGCGAAGGGGCGTCGCTCGAGCAGGCGCTGGAGGGCTGCCTCGATGATCTCGACGGCTTCTACACGTTCGCGGTCGGCACAGCCGACGGCTTCGCCGTCCTGCGCGACCCGATCGCGTGCAAGCCTGCGGTGCTCGCCGAGACCGACGATTGGGTCGCGATGGCATCGGAGTACCATGCGATCGCCGTGCTCCCCGGGGCCGACGACGCGCGTATGTGGGAGCCGGAGCCGGGCGTCGTGTACGTCTGGGACAGGGCGGCCGTCGCATGAGCACGACGCTCGAGGCCGAGGTCGTCGACCTCGCGGTCACGCCTCTCCGTGACCTCAACCAGAGACTCCACGACGTGGCGCTCACGGGCGAGGGGCCGATGCGGTGGCGGATCGTCAATCCTCGTGGGGCGCACGCCGTCGCCTGCGGTCTCGACGCCGAGATCGACGTCGAGATCGACGGGCACGTCGGCTACTACTGCGCCGGGATGAACCAGCACGCGACAGTCCGTGTGCGGGGGAACGCGAGCACCGGGATCGCCGAGAACATGATGTCAGGCCTCGTCGTCGTCGAGGGGAGCGTCAGTCAGTCGGCCGGCGCAACGGCACACGGCGGGCTGCTCGTCGTCCACGGCGATGCTGCCGCGCGGTGCGGGATCTCGATGAAAGGCGTCGACATCGTCGTCGGCGGCTCGGTCGGGCATCTCAGCGCCTTCATGGCGCAGACCGGGTGCCTCGTCGTCTGCGGCGACGCCGGCGACGCGCTCGGCGACTCGATCTACGAAGCACGCCTCTATGTGCGAGGCGACGTGGCCGGTCTCGGGGCGGACTGTGTCGAGAAGGAGATGCGCGACGAGCACGTGGCGCAGGTGCGCGACCTGCTTGCGCGGGCCGAGATCGAGGATGTCGATCCGGCTGACTTTCGCCGCTACGGCTCGGCACGCCAGCTCTACAACTTCACGATCGACAACGCGGAGGCCTATTGATGCGCGGTCCATTGATGGAGCGCGGCTTTGCTCCAGAGGTGAGCACGCCACGCGCTCGCTTCCGGGGCGGGCATGCGCCTGTCCCCTACCGGCTATCGGTCGACGGCTCGAGGACGGTGCGCGGATGAGCGGCGGGTGGCAGCCGGGCCTGCGTGAGTCGGCCCTCTTCGATCGCAACGTGATCGCGGAGATCCAGCGGGCGGCCAAGGAAGGTATCTACGACATTCGCGGCTTCGGCGCGAAACGGAAGCTGCCGCACTTCGACGACCTCCTCTTCCTCGGCGCAAGCGTCTCGCGCTACCCGCTCGAGGGCTACCGCGAGCGGTGCGACACCGACGTCACGCTCGGGACGCGCTTCGCGAAGAAGCCGCTCGAGCTCAAGATCCCCGTCACGATCGCCGGGATGAGCTTCGGCGCGCTGTCGGCACCCGCGAAGGAGGCGCTCGGCCGCGGTGCGACCGAGATGGGAACCTCGACGACGACAGGCGACGGCGGGATGACCCCCGAGGAGCGCGGTCACTCGGCGATGCTCGTCTATCAGCTCTTGCCGTCCCGTTACGGGATGAACCCCGACGATCTCCGCAGGGCCGACGCGATCGAGGTCGTCGTCGGTCAGGGGGCGAAACCGGGTGGCGGCGGAATGCTGCTCGGCCACAAGATCTCCGACCGCGTGGCCGCGATGCGCGACCTACCGAAGGGCATCGACCAGCGGAGCGCCTGCCGGCACCCCGACTGGACGGGTCCCGACGATCTCGAGATCAAGATCGGCGAACTCCGTGAGATCACCGACTGGCAGAAGCCGATCTTCGTCAAGGTCGGCGCGACCCGCACCTACTACGACGTCCAGCTCGCCGTCAAGGCCGGCGCGGACGTGATCGTCGTCGACGGAATGCAGGGCGGCACTGCGGCGACGCAGGACGTCTTCATCGAGCACGTCGGCATCCCGACGCTCTGCGCGATTCCGCTCGCCGTGCAGGCGTTGCAGGAGCTCGGCCTGCACCGCGAGGTGCAGCTGATCGTCTCGGGCGGGATCCGCAGCGGCGCCGACGTCGCAAAGGCGCTCGCGCTCGGTGCCGATGCCGTCTCGATCGGCACCGCCGCCCTGATTGCGATGGGTGACAACAGCCCGGACTACGAGGCCGAGTATCAGAAGATCGGCAGCTCGGCCGGCTACTACGACGACTGGCAGGCCGGCCGTGACCCCACCGGGATCTCCACCCAGGACGACGAGCTCGCGGCCCGCTTCGACCCCGAGCTCGGTGGCCGCAGGGTCGCCAACTACCTCCGCGTGCTCACGCTCGAGACGCAGACGCTCGCACGCGCGTGCGGCAAGTCGCACGTTCACAACCTTGAGCCGGAAGACCTCGTCGCGCTCACGATCGAGGCGGCTGCGATGGCGCGTGTTCCGCTCGCCGGCACGAACTGGATTCCCGGGCTGACCGAGGCGCTGTAACGAGCAGGGCCGGGTGTGTGCCCGGCCCTGCGTCGATCCCGGATTGTCCGCGTCGCCGAACAGCGTGCCCTGAGGTCCGCTCAGGGCCTCGACACGCTCGATGTCGATAAGCCGCGGGTCGGGGTTGAGGCCGGCCTGGGTGATCGGCGCTTCATCCAGATACACACTGGCCGAGGGATTGGTGCCGTACTGAATACCGGCAGCCGCCACACCCCGGAACACAATTGAAGTGCCTGCAGGTTCACGCCGCGCAAACGCCAGGCTGGGGATATTGTTGGCGTAGTCATCCAGTACCGCGAAACCCTTGCGCTCGATATCGGCGGTGTTGAAGGCGGTGATGGCCTGGGGCAGGTCCTGCAGGTTAGCCCTGCGCTTGGTGGCAGTGACGATGACTTCTTCCAGCGTCTGGTCCTGGGAATATGCCGCTGGCGCAGTGCCCAGTACCGCCGAGACCATGAGCGCCAGCGTTTTTTTCCGGGCGGGAATGCCAGAGCTCGGTCGCAGGCAGCGACGGGTAGTTACTTATGACTCATGGCCGTTGTCCTGGCGCGTGATTTCTTATTGGGCGAATCCTAATGTAATAGGAGCAATTGCAAGGTTAAATCGGCAAGCACGCCAGAATAAACTTCGTCGACCTGCCCAGCCGCGGTTGACGGGGTCCGGGCGGCATCCTAATCTGACGCCGACTCCCCCGCGGTTACTGGACGAAAAACCCTGCAATGGATATCGGCGTTCCCCTGCGTGAACTTGGCACCTACGACATTGGCGCACTGCGCGAAGTCATCCTGGCAGCGTCTGAGGACGCCTGGCTAAACAATACCTTCCGCCAGCAGGAGTACGACGTGCACCAGATGACGCACTCGCTGGTGATGATCTTCACCGACGGCTCCGGCTGGCCGCAGATCGAGGTGCAGCGGCAGGCGGGCTGGGATGTGCTCGCGGCGTCGGCCATGCCCCTGATGCACCAGATCCTGGCCGACCACTACCCACTGGGCGGCACGATCATCCGCGCCATGGCCGCGCGACTGCAGGCCCAAGGAGTGATCAAGACGCACCGGGACACGCACCCCTCGTTCCACTACGGGCACCGCATCCATCTACCCATCGTCACCAATCCCCGCGTACGCTTCATGATCGATGGCCGGCCGTACAAGCTGGAAGTTGGCAAGGTGTACGAGATCAATAACCAGCTGGTGCACAGCGTGATGAACAAAGGCACAGAGGCACGCATCAACTTTATCTTCGACTATGTGCCGCCCCAACACCTTGGCCGGGAGGTCGCCAACGCGTGACCACCTTGATTGCGACCTCGGTGGTCAGGGGCAGCCATCAGGGCGAGAGTCACGGCGGCGTCTATCTGGTGGATTTCAAGCGTCAATCGGTCACACAGGTTATCGACTGGAACAGCGCCGATATCGACTGGCAGGGTCGCGGCTGGGACCGGGGGCTGCGCGGCATCGCCTTCGACGGCGAGCGCGTGTTCATCGCCGCCAGCAATGAGCTGTTCGTGTATTCGCCGGACTTCGAACTGCTGGCCTCCTACCGCAACCCCTACCTGAGGCACTGCCACGAGATCGCCGTCTACCAGCGTCGCCTGTACCTCACGTCCACCGGCTTCGACTCTGTGCTCGGCTTCGATCTGGACGAGAACCGCTTTTGTTTCGGTCTGCACATGGTCGCCGTCGGGCAGGCGCTTCCAGGGCAGCCCTTTCGATCCGCAGCGCGACAATGGCCCCGCGCCCGGCAATCTGCTGCACCTCAACAATGTGTATTGCGACGCTTCAGGACTGTATATCAGCGGACTGAAGACTGGCGCGCTGGTGAAGTTCGACGGCCGCACATTGCGGCGCGCTGCCGGTTTGCCCAGAGGCATACACAATGCGCGTCCCTTTGGCGATGGCGTGTTGTTCAACGACACCGCCGCGGATCGGGTGCGCCTGGTGCGGCCGGGCAGGGAGATCAGCTTTGCCGTGCCCATCATCGATGCCGCCGAGCTGACCCACACCGAGCTGGATGACTCGCGTATCGCCCGCGCCGGTTTCGGGCGCGGCCTGTGTGTCATCGATGACACGCTGGTGGCGGCGGGTTCCTCGCCCTCGACCATTGCCCTACACGATCTTGCAGCGGGCGCGAACATCGTAGTGTGGTGACACTGAGCCACGACATCCGCAACGCCATCCACGGGCTGGAGGTGTGGCCGTTCGATGCGCTCGGGCGTAACCTCGGCAGCTTGTTACTCGGTACACACGAAATAACTTGACGTACTTTGTTCTTGTGGCAGGACCGCCGGGAAAGCTTCGTGCTTCCGATCTCGCAAATTTCGCCACCGGATCCTATTAAAACACTTCCTGACGGAATTCGCGCCGGCTGGCAATTTCGCGTATCGGGAACGGGCTTGCAACCCGGCGCACCCGTACCCGATCATCCCGCAATACGCAGCGTAACCGGAATTGGGGTATGATTGCGGCGCTCTCGAGCACCGGCGCCAGAATCTCCCGCAGCTCGTCGAGGTGCGGCTCGTAGTGCCGCCAGAACCCCACGCTCGAATCATAGATGGGCTGGCGCACCTGCTCTGAACTCGCCGTGCGCACGGCGCGCTCGGTGGCGTGGAAGCGCAGGCAGTTATCCTCCCAGGGCAGCTCCAGAAACTCGAGAATGCGCCGCACCTGCGTTTCCAGGTCGGCCACCACGTCCTCGTACTGCACGCGCAGGATTTTGCCCGGCAACACCTCATCCCAGTGCGCCATCATGCGCAGGTACTGCAGGTAGTACTCGCCGATGTCGCTCTGGTCGTAGCTGAAGGTCTGACCGCGTGCATACAGTTGCCGCAGGTTGCCGACGCAGGCGTCCATGGGGTGGCGGCGGGCGTCGATGATTTTTGCGTTGGGCAGGATACTGTGGATAAAGCCGACGCTGGGGAAGTTGTTGGGCATCTTGTCGATAAAGCGTGCAGTGCCCTCGACGCGGTGCCGTGCGGCCATCTCCAGGTAGTCCTGGCCGAGGCGCTGGAAATGCCGGGGCTGCAGTTCCCCCAGCACCTGCGGATAGCGCATGGCGTCGGCGCGGTTGTGGTTCAGTGATTTAGTGAGGCGGCCGATGTAGGGCAACTCGCTGGTGCCCTCGACCTGGCTGTGGCTGGCGATGATCTGCTCGATAAGGGTGGAGCCGGAGCGCGGCAGGCCCAACTACAAAAATCGGCGCGGGGTCCGGGTGACCATGGCCGGCCGTGGCGTGAAAAAAACCGGCATTGAAAAACGCGATCAATTCGTCGTTGATCGTCTCTGTCTGCACCGGATCATAGCTGACCAGCATGCGCTGTGTGGCGTTGCCCTCTTCGTAGTAGCGCCAGGCCTGAGTCGTAATCCTCGCGATCTTCAAACGCTTTGCCCAGGGCGAACAGGAAATTGACGCGGGAGGTGTCATTGAGTGCGGCGCGCTCCAGTTGCCGTTGCATCTGCTCGATGGCGGCGTCATCAAAGCGGTAGGTCTTGAGGTTGGCCAGACTGTAATACGCCTCGCCGAAGTCCGGCTCCAGCTCGATGCAGCGCCGATAGGCGGCGATACCTTCCTCCTGCTCCCCGAGAGTTTTGAGCATATGCCCCAGACCCAGCCATGCCCCCGCGTGTTTGGGTGCCAGTTCCAGGCAGTGGCGGTAGGCAGCGGCGGCGTCCTCGTTCAGCGCCGCCGGCGCCAACGCTCCGGCCAGTCGATAATGCGCCTTGGGGTTGTCAGGCTGCAGGGCGAGCAGCTCACGGTACACCACGATGGCGTCTTCGGGGCGCTCCAGTTCTTTTAGCACCCGGCCCAGCTCGAACATTGCCGGCGTGTGGTCCGGGGCGGACGCAAGCGCCTGGCGCAGCAGGTGCTCCGCGTCGTCCAGGTCGCCAGAGGCGGCGGCGATCAGGCCCAGCATGCGCAGCGCGTCGACGTGCCGGGGATTGGTCTGTAACACCTTGCGGCATAATTGTTCCGCATCCTGCAGGCGACCGGCTTTGTGGTGTTCTGCCGCCAGCGCCATCATGCGCCGCACCGGCGACAAGGCAAAGCAGCGCTCGAAGGAGTCGTCGGCGTCCCGCCCACGCCCCAGCTGGGCCAGTGCTTTACCCAGCTGGAAGTGCGCTTCTTCCAGTTGTGGGTCCAGGCGCACGGCTTTTTCCAGCAGCGGCAGTGCCTCCCGCGCTTTGTGTTGCTGCATCAACAAGGTGCCCAGATCCTCGTAGGGCTTGGCGAACGTGGGCGCCAGGTCGATGACCTTGAGGAGAATTTTTTCCGCCTCGTCAAAGCGGCGCAGCATCGCCCAGTGCGGCGCCCAGCAAGCCCAGGATATTGATGTCATCGGGATAGCGTGCGAGCAGTGCCTGGCAACTGGCGATGGCCTGCTCCGTCTGGCGCGACTGCAGTTGCGCCACGATGTCGTCAAACAAGCGGCGCGGAGCGCGGGATTGTTGCATGCTGCCTCGTGCGTGTCTTAGCGGTCGGGGTTGTTATGGTAGGGCGAAACCGGGCGCGGCTCCAGCGCTGTTGCGTTGCGCATGTATTGCCGGGAAGGAAGCCCGATCTCGACAATGTTTTCATTTACCATATACTTGAGCGATGACTACTTTGAAAATGCTTTTTTTGAATCACGCCAGCGTTTTGATAACGAAAGGCGATGAATATCTGCTGTGCGATCCCTGGTTTGAAAAACCCGCATTTGGCAGTTGGTTGCCCAACCCGCCGCTGTTCGTCCACCCCGCGTATCTGGCTGCACTGAAGGATAAATTGACGATATTGATATCGCATGCCCACGACGATCACAGCGATCATGACTTTTTGAGTTTGTTTGACAAGGATACAAGAATCCTGTCTTCCGATTACGCCTCGTCCAGCGTGAAAAGGCGGATGCAGCAGAACGGTTTTGACAATTATCTGGGTATTGGGCGCGAAGGCAGGCAGGTAGGTGCGTTTTTTATAAGGAGCTTCAGGAACGAACGCTATTCCCTGGACGATGCGTTATACACCATACGATGCGACGAAGGCATCATAATACACGGCAATGACAACTGGAGGGCGTTTCCACCCGAAACTATCGCCGAGATAAAAATGGAAGTGGATTTGTGCGGGAACGGCAAATCCATCTATATGTCCCAAACAAATATCGCGTCCGGGTTTCCCGTGATATTTGATGATTTTACCGAAAGTGAGAAAGCCGATTTGCTGCGAAAACATGTGGGCGACATCATTTGCTCGGGGATGGAAAACGGCGCTGCGGTAGGGGCCAGATATTTCCACAGTTACGCCGGGTTCGCGCAAGTTTTTATCAAAGGAAAGGAAAACTACTTGACGCAAGGTGTTTTCCCGACCCCCGACTATATCAGGAACAATTTGAGCAGGGACGTACTGAATAAAATCGAACTCCTGGATATGTATCCTGGAGATGTTTTTGATTTTGGTGAAAACACCATCAAACAATCGATTTTTGGAAGGCACATCTACGACGACGCCATAAGGGAAGCCACCCAAAAATATTACAAGCAATATGATATTGTTTCACAGGGCGACAGCTACAGAATATTCGCTATGCCCGATCATGAAATTGTCAGTTCGCTGGAAGTTTTCTTGACGGGATTTAATGAGTTCGTCGAGAGCAAGACACAAAAATCCAACTTTACCCCTCCATCATCGGAAAAGTATTTTCGCTCGGCATAGCCGGCACAGACGTTTTGAAATCCATCGAATTCGGCAAGGGCTTGCTGCAGTCAACGAAGTTCAATAAAAAAATTATTTTGGACAAGAACATACTCAAGGGAGTGCTTTTGGGTGAGATACTGTTCGAAAGTATTACGACAGGATATCTGGGCACAGTTTACCGTGCGCCGCGGGAAGAATATAACAGGGATATTTACATTTATATAACCATGTATTCCTACCTGTACGCGGCGAAATTCAATAAACACAGGTAAGGGACTAGGGGCAGGCTCGCCTGGTTTAAAACCAGAATAATTCCAGCGAGCAACAGATTTTCAGGGAAACATGACTTTTTGCTAAAGCCGGACTGCCGCAAAAAACGCGACTTTCCGCTAACTTACCCTTTATAATTGCCATGCCCACTCTTATACTCATTCTTTTACCGGGACAGTAAGCGCACTTAAAACGATTGAGCGCGCAGAAAGGGCGATGAGTGGAACTTATCAGATCTGAAAATGAGCAACTCGCCAGAAGACTCGTCTCGGTTTGTGCCCCGGCCTATAATGAGGAACTCAACCTGGAGGATTTTTGCCGGGAAGTTTCCAAGGCCATACCTGTCGAAAAATATGATTTTGAGATCATCATCTGTGAAAATGGCAGCGATGATCACAGCCTTGAGATTTTGCGCAAGCTGCACGCACAAGACAATCGCGTGCGGTATGTGTCCCTGAGTCGCAACTTTGGCGCGCAAGGCGGTCTTCTCGCCGCCATCACGGGTGCGCGAGGCGATGCGGTGATAACCATGGATGCTGACTTGCAACACCCACCTTCTGTCATCCCCCAAATGCTCCAGGCCTGGGAAAATGGATTCAAGATAGTGATGTCGAAAAAGGAGACTGCACAGAAGGGACTGCTGCGCTATGCAATGGACAGCGCTTTCTATTATCTGATGGACAGGATGGCCAAATTGAAGCTGGGTCATGCCGATTTCAGGCTGCTTGATCGCCGTGTCGTCAATGAACTTTTGAGCATGCCAGAGTCAGAAAAATTTTTAAGGGGACTAATCAGTTGGATGGGATTTTCGCAAACCTGTATCAGTTATACCGTAGCGGAGAGAAACAAGGGCGAATCCAAGTTCAGGCGGCGCGATCTATTTGATTTGGCCTTTCAGGGCATCACTTCGTTCTCCATCGAACCTTTGCGGCTGCTGATGAAAGCCGGCATTATTCTGTTTGTTCCTTCTGCGCTGTTCATGATGTATAACCTGTACGAGGGCGTCGCTTACCGTCTGGGCATCGACTCTGCAAGCCCCCCTCCGGGTTGGGCCACCTTGAGCGTCACCATTACACTCTTTGGTTCCATCCAGCTGCTGGGCATGAGTATTTTGGGCGAGTATATCGGGCGCATTTTTATCGAATCAAAAAAGCGCCCGTCTTTTATTATTCAGGAAACCTCAGAGGAGGATAAAAATGACGCTTGAGGGAGATGATCCCGGCGAGGGCGATTTCTCCTTCTCAAAAGCGGCCGCGTTAAGGAACGCCTCTGCACTTGTGTTGTGCGGGGGCAAGGGAAGTCGACTCGGGGAAGCGGGTCTCAGCACGCCAAAGGCTCCTCACCCTTGTGAACGGCAGGCCTATGCTTGACTATGTGTCGGAACACCTTCGGGCTGAGGGGTTTTTGGAAATTACGCTGAGTACCGGATTTCTCTCTGAAAAGATAGAGGAGTTCACAACGACCAGAAGCGACCTCAGTTTTTCCATATCTAATGCGGGCGTTGACGCCAGCATGCTGAATCGAATCTATAGTGCCCGCGGCAATTTAAAAGAGCAAGTGATCGTCTCCTATGGTGATACGTTCATCGATATCAATTATGCAGAGTTCCTGCAGATTCATAGAGCATCAAACCATACAGCTACAATGGTGACCGGGCAGTTCCAGAATCCTTTTGGCGTTATCAGGCTTGGGGAAAATGGTCTCGTTAAGGAGTTTGTCGAAAAGCCCCTGCACGATTACTATATCGGCTGTTTTGCCTTCAATCGGGATGCGTTGGATACGATTCCCACTGATCTTCTGGACCTTCCCGACGGGCAGGGTCTGGTTTTGTGGTTCCAGGATTTAGCGTCCAGATCGCTTTTGGGCGCTTACCGGCACAAGGGTTTCCAGGTGACGTTTAATACTGAATCGGAGCGGCTGAATGCCGATCAGCATCTTAAAAATTACTTTAGTTACTATACAGTGAACGAGGGAACATGAATTTAAGTCAATTGACAGACAAAAAAATCCTGGTCACAGGCGGCTCAGGTTTTTTCCCGTCCCATCTTGTCAAAACATTAGTGGATGCCGGCGCCCGGGAGATCTACGTCACCACCAAATACAATAGCGTGATCGACAATGTAAGGCTTGCTTCCTGCTGGAATAAAATCATCCCGGTCGAAGCGGACCTGAGGAATCCCGACTCTCTCAAGCAAATCAGTCAAATCAAACCCCAGGTTATCTTTCACATGGCTGCCTACAATCATGTAGGCGACAGCTTTCTTCATGTGCAGGAGGCCCTGACGTCAAATTCTTTAGGGACTTCCAATCTGATGGAGGCCTACACCGGGTATGAGAATTCATCTATATTGCCACCTCGGAAGTCTATGGCTACCAGACAGAGGTTCCGTTCCGCGAGGACATGCTGCCCTACCCGACATCGCCCTACGCTGTCGGGAAATACGCGGGCGAGCTGTTTGCCCAGATGCAGTGGCATGTGAATAAGTATCCAATTGTAATCTTGCGACCATTCAATGCCTTCGGTCCGTATCAGAGTGCGCGGGCGGTGATCGCCGAAATCATTATCAAGTGCCTGCTGGGGGAAACAGTCAGGTCCACCGGGGGAATACAAACCCGGGACTTCAATTTTGTCACAAACCTCGTCGACGGGGTCTTGCGGGCGGCCACGACAGAAAAAGCTGTCGGCCAAATCATAAATATCGGGTCCGGTGTCGAAATCACCATTGCGGATTTAATCAGAAAAATTCATGTCCTTACCGAGTCGCGGTCAGAGCTCCAGATAGGTGCACTTGAATATCGACCTACTGAAATCTGGCGGATGGCGGCCGATTGGACAAGAGCCCGGGAGGTTCTTGAATGGTCTCCAGCCGTATCTCTCGATGAGGGCTTGCGGCTCACCGTCGATTGGTACAAGCGCTATTTGAAGGTTTATACCCAGGCGGATTCACCCCTGCTCAGTTTGTGACAGAACGCACCACCTGGTCGAAGGCTTTCAAAGGAGTCCATAGCATTTTCGGGTAGGCGTGCGAGCCGCATCTTCGGGTCCACGCGCGTGGCGTCATCGCTACTACACTGCCGGTGTTGTTTGCAATGCATACTACTTCGCTGCGAGGGGATTAATAATGGATTGGCAGGGATGGTTCACGGTCGCGCTGACCGTCGCAGTACTCGCCACGCTGATCACCATTCCGCGTCTCACCACCGACCTGGTGCTGATGGGCGCGCTGTTGTTGCTTAGCATTACCGGAATACTGAAGCCCGATGAAGCCCTTTCGGGATTCGCCAATACCGGACTGATGACGGTGGCTGCGATGTTTATCGTGGCGGCGGCGATACGTGCCTCCGGCGGCGTCGACCTTGTCGTCGAGCGCATACTGGGACGTCCAACCTCCCCGCGTAGTGCGCTGGTGCGCTTGATGCTGC
>CAVOVG010000027.1:0-12373 GCA_963699795.1 uncultured Thermoleophilia bacterium | reverse complement strand
GAATGCACGTGGAGGTGAACGAACGGAGCGGACATCGGGAGTGCCACTCTACTGTCGGGATGTGACGGCACCTCGTGAGGTCTTTTGTTGTTGCGCTCGACGCGCTTGCAGCTCAGCTGCTCATGCGGGCAAGCGCGGCGATCTTGTTGGCGGCGTCGAGAGCGGCAACCTTGTAGCCCTCCGCCAGCGTCGGGTAGTTGAAGACCGCCTCGACGAGATAGTCGATCGTCCCCCCGAAAGCCATCACCGTCTGGCCGATATGGATCACCTCGGTGGCGCCGGCTCCGAGAGCGTGCACGCCGACGAGACGCCTGTCGGATGCGGAGACGAGGAGCTTCAGAAGACCGTGCGAGTCGCCGAGGATCTGTCCACGCGCAAGCTCCCGGTAGCGCGAGATCCCGATTTCGTACGGTATCCCCGCCTCGGTCAGCTCCTCCTCCGTCTTCCCCACGAAGCTGATCTCCGGAATCGTGTAGATCCCGTAGGGAAGCAGCTCGGACATCACCTTCGCCTCCTCGCCGAAGGCGTGACGCGCGGCCAGCCTCCCCTGCTCCATCGACGTCGCGGCGAGCGACGGGAAGCCGATCACGTCGCCGACGGCGAAAATGTGAGGCACCGCGGTTCGGAAGCACGCGTCGACGGCTATCCGGCCCCGCTCGTCGGGCTCGAGACCGGCTGCCTCGAGACCGAGCTCTCCCGTTGCCCCCTCACGCCCCGCGGAGTAGAAGACGGCGTCCGCGGCAATGCGCTTTCCGCTCGCGAGCGTCGTCACGGTTCCCCCGTTCTGGCGCTCGACGGCCGTCACGACCTCGCCGAAGCGAAAGACGAGCCCCTGGTCGCGCAGGTGGTGTCGCAGCCCTTCCACGATCTCGTCGTCGCAGAAGTCGAGCATCGTTGGACGGCGCTCGACGACCGTCACCTTCGTGCCGAGCGGGGCGAGCATGGAGGCGTACTCGATCCCCACGACCCCGGCGCCGACGACGACGATCGATGCCGGGATCTCGCGCAGCCCGAGGAGCCCGTCCGAATCGATCACGGTCAGGTCGTCGAACTCGACCTGCGCCGGGTGCGTCGGGTGGGTACCCACGGCGATGACGATGTTCGCTGCCGTCACGTTCTCCTCGGCTCCGGAGTCATGCCGAATGCCGATCGTGTGGGTGTCGACGAACCGGGCGCTGCCGGATATCAGAGCGACGTGGTTCCGCTGCAGCTGATCCCTGATCACGTCGATCTCCCGCGCGATCACCCGCTTCGTCCGCTCCCCCAGGTCGGCCATCGTGATGTCCGCCTTGACCCGGTAACTCGACCCGTACATCTCTCGTTGATGAAGTCCCGTCAGGAAGATCACCGCCTCGCGAAGCGTCTTCGACGGAATCGTCCCCGTGTTGACGCACACACCGCCGACCATGTGTCGACGCTCTACCATCCCGACCCGCTTTCCGAGCTTCGCGCCCTGGACCGCGGCCTTCTGCCCGGCCGGCCCGGATCCGATCACGAGGAGGTCGTAGTCGAAGGTCACAGGTCAGTCACCGAGCGATTCTGCACGACGGGCAGAGATCGTGTCGGAGCCGCGACCCTAGAGACCGAGGTCGGTGAGCGCCGCACGCAGTGCTGCAACCTCCGCCTCGAGCGCTGCGACCCGCTCTTCGAGCGGATCGCGGGCGAGGACGGGTCGCGGCGTGTCGAGCTCGGCCGTGTCGTCGACCTCGCCGCCGAGAAGCTGCGCGTAGCGCTCCTCCTTCTGGCCGGGCCGACGGTCGAGGCGCACCGCGAGCTCGCGCGCGATCAGCCGCTCGAGGCTCTCTTCCACCTCTGCCAGGGAGGCGAAGGGATGGAGCCGGTCGGTGCGCTGCTTCAGCTCGCCCGGCGTCTGCGGGCCGCGGAGCATGAGCACGCAGAGGATCGAGATCTCGTCGTCCGCGAGCCCGAGCGTCTCCTGCGCGAGCTGCCGGTACTTGACCGACCGGCTGCCCTGGCCCGACGCGAGCCGCGCCCACTCCTTGCGCCAGAGCCGCTGCAGCGCCTCGCGGATCATCTCCTCGTCGTAGTCGACGACCGGGTCGCGGTTCGTCGCCTGGTTGCAGGCCAGGCGCAGCGAGTTGAGTGTCAACGGGTATGCGTCGGGCGTCGTCCGCTGCTTCTCGATCAGGCAGCCGAGCACCCGGATCTCGACGGCATCTGCTTCCACGGGGACAGCCTAGACAGAGCGCCCGCGTCGTTGCTGCGGCACGATCCTCGCCGTACGGGCAGAGTGAGGGTATGCATCGCGATCCCGACCGTAACGTCGTCGGCGGCGAGCTCCGGCCGTGCTCGTCCGACCCTGTCACCGGGTTCTTCCGGGACGGCTGCTGCTCGACCGGGCCCGAGGATCTCGGGAGCCACACGGTCTGTGCCGTGATGACGGAGGAGTTTCTCGCGTTCAGCATCCGGGCGGGGAACGACCTCTCGACGCCGCGCCCGGAATGGGGCTTTCCGGGCCTGCAGCCGGGTGACCGCTGGTGTGTGTGCGCGTCGCGGTGGCACGATGCCTACCGTGCCGGCGTTGCGGCTCCGGTCGTTCTCGGCGCCACGCACGAGCGCTCACTCGAGGCGGTGCCGATCGAGGCGTTGACGGAGCACGTCGCCCCACCGTAGGCAAGGGGCCGTGCGCAACAGGGCGGTAAAGCCGGGCGACTGAAACGCCGATGCACCGGGCATGGCTACCCGCCGTGAGGACGTCGTCGTGCGCAACGTGATCGAGACCGCTCGCTTGCACCTCGAGCCGTGGGACGATTCGCACTTCGAGAGCTTTGCGCACTTCATGCGCGACCCCGACGTGATCCGTTACATCCGCCCCGAGCCGCTCGATCGGCTCCGCGCGCTCGAGCAACACGAGCATTCCCTCATGGAGTGGGATCTCCACGGCTTCGGCAAGCGCGCCATCGTCGAGAAGCACACGGGTCAGTGGGTCGGCTTCGCCGAGCTCTCGCCGGTCGGCCCCGGCAAGGGATCGCGCGACGACGACGTCGAGATCGGGTACTTCGTCGAGCCGGCACGGTGGGGTGAGGGCATCGCCACGGAGGCGGCATTCGCCATCCGTGACGATGCGTTCGACCGTTGCGGAATGGGCGAGCTGATCGGCCGCTGCCGCGTCGAGAATCGCGCCTCCGCCCGTGTCCTTGCCAAGGTCGGGTTCCGGCGCCTGCGCCTGTTCGAGCTCGGCGACGGCATCGTGGTCGAGATCCATCGGCTCCAGCGGGCCCACTGGACCGGCTCGCTGAGGCGAGCCGCCGGGGCCGCTGACGAGGCGAACCCGGGGACCGGGACGGAGTACCGTGAAACGGGCTAACCGTGCTGCTCTCGTAGACCGGGGCCGCCCCGCCGTTGGAATGCGGATCCCCTACGACGTCGTGCTGCTCGCCGGGAGCCCGAGGCACCTCACACTGGACCTCGCGCCCGACATTGCGGCGGAGTCGGTGATCGAGGTCGACGGGGAGGAGTGGACGGTCGCAGACGTTCGCCCCGCCGACGGTTCCGTGACACAGCTCATCTGTATCTACAACGTCTAGCGCGCCGCGTTCGCCCGCCCCGCGCCGGTGGCCGGACGCACCGTCGGGCCACGTCGGTATGGTGCAGGCCGGACGCGGCGCCATCACCGCTCCGCATCGAGAGAGGCTGAGGGCCCCGGCCCATTGATGCCTCGGCAACCTGCGCCTCGCGCAAGGTGCCACAGCCGGGGTGATGTCGAGCGAGGAGGAAAGGGTGAGCACCACCGAGAGAGCGACGTTCACAGACGAGAGAGCGACGTTCGCAGAGCAGCTGGCCGAACGAGGAGTCCTGATCGCGGACGGCGCGACGGGCACGAACTACCAGAACATGGGGATGGAGCCCGGCCTGGCGCCCGAGGAGTGGCTGTTCCTGGAGCCCGAGCGCGTGATCGAGCTGCATCGCGCCTTCGTGGCCGCCGGCGCCGACATGGTTCTCACCTGCACGTTCGGGGCGACACCGCTGCGGCTCACCGAGGGGCCACTGCTCGGGCGGGCCCGTGAGGTGAACCTTCGTGCTGCCGAGCTCGCGCGCGAGGGGGCCGGCCCCGACCGTCTCGTCGCAGGTTCGCTCGGTCCGACCGGGCAGCTGATCGAGCCCTACGGCCTCCTCAACCGCGAGGACGCCGCCGCGGCGTACGGCGAGCAGGCGCAGGCTCTCGCAGACGGTGGCGTCGACCTGCTCGTGCTGGAGACGATCTTCGCCGTCGAGGAGGCCGTCTGGGCGGTCGAGGGCATCAAGAGCGTGACCGACCTGCCGCTCGTCGTCTCGTTCTCGTTCGACATGGGCACCCGGACGATGATGGGGCTGAGCCCGACCGACGCGGTGTCGGCGGTGATCCCGCTCGGCATCGCAGCCGTCGGGACGAACTGCGGGCGCTCGCTGAAGGACGCGGACCTCGTGGTCACCGAGATCCTCGCCGCCGCCGGCGACGTCCCCGTGTGGGTGAAGCCGAACGCCGGCGTGCCGAAGGTGGTCGGCGCGGAGGTCGTCTACGAAGCCGGCCCGGAGATGCTCGCGGAGCACGTCGCGCGGTACGTCGAGCAGGGCGCAAAGATCGTCGGCGGGTGTTGCGGCTCGACGCCCGAGCACGTCGCAGCGATCACCAGGGCACTCGGACGCTAGACGCCGTGTCGGTCCCTCTGCGCTCGAGCGGCGTGCTTCTGCACGTCACTTCCCTCCCTTCCGGCAGGCTCGACGAAGAGGCCTACCGTTTCGTCGACTGGCTCGTCGAAGCAGGCCAGTCCTGGTGGCAGCTTCTGCCACTGCACATTCCCGACGAGCACGGCTCGCCCTACTCGTCCCGGTCGGCCTTCGCCGGCTACGAGGGCCTGCTCGCCCCTCCAGGCTCGCGCCACTACGACGGCGGAGAGGGTGACGAGGGCGCTCCTCAGGGAAGCTGGCTCGAGGAATGGGTGCGCTTCGCGGGCGAGGACGAGCGGCGGGCGCAGACCCGGTTTCAGCGCGAGTGGCTGGCGCTGAAGCGCTACGCGAACGAGCGTGGGATCCGCCTGATCGGAGACATCCCGCTCTACGTCGCGGGCGACTCGTGCGACGCGATCTCCCATCCCTCCCTCTTCGACCACTCGGTCGTCGCGGGTGCAGCGCCGTCGCTGAATCATCCGGAGGGCCAACGCTGGGGCATGCCGGTGTTCGACTGGCCGGCCCACGCGGCCGAGGGCTTCGCGTGGTGGCTGGCCCGGCTGGAGCGGGAGCACGAGCTGTTCGACCTCCTCCGGATCGACCACTTCCGGGGCCTCGTGAAGTTCTGGGAGCTGCCGCTCGACGAACCGGATCCATCGAAGGGCTTCTGGGGCGAGGGCCCGGGGATCGCGTTCTTCGACGCGGCACGCGAGCGGCTCGGCGGCCTGCCGCTGATCGTCGAGGATCTCGGTCACATCACGCCAGACGTGGTGGAGCTGCGGGAGGCCGTCGACCTGCCCGGGATGAACGTCGTCGCCCGGGTCTCGGACATCGGCTGGCGCACCGACTCCGTCCTCTATACCTCGACCCACGACTCCGATACGCTCGCCGGGTGGTGGCAGCGCTGGGGCAGGGACAACCAGCCGCAGCTCGCCGCCGGGGCGGCATCCAGGGCGGGTGAGCACCGGGCCCTGCTGCAGAACGTGCTCGCGGTTGAGAACGAGCTCGTGATCATCCCCGCCCAGGACCTCCTCGGGCTCGGCAGCGAGGCGCGGATGAACCGCCCCGGCACGGTGAACGGCGACAACTGGAAGTGGAGGCTCGAGCAGCCGCTGTCTCTGGCACAGGCGCGCAGGCTGGCCGGGTGGACCGCCGCTGCAGGCCGTGAGCGCCTGGGCCGCGAGCACGTGTTTCCGCGGGCGGCCGAGCCTCAGTCCGGTGCCGTTCCCGGCTCCCCGCGGTAGCGTGTGGCAAGCTCCACGCTTCGGGTCGCGCCCATCAGCTCCCGCTGCGCCACCGCGACGGCGTCGTAGACCGTTCCGTCCTCGGCTCCGGGAATCGAAACGACAACGTCGCGCGCGAGATCCGCGAGGCTCGCGACAGCGACCGCGCGCGGCTCCATCCGCTCCACCGCGCTCATGTCCATCCCTTGGCGGGTGTGGAACTCGGAGCGTACGAGCCCGGGGCACACCACCTGAGCCCGCACGCCGCTGCCGCTCAGCTCCAGAGCCAGGATCTCCGTGAAGGTCACCAGGAACGACTTGCTCGCGGCGTAGACCGCTCGCCGCGGCAGGAACGGCGCCTCCCAGGCGCCGCTGAAGGCGAGCAGCGAAGCGACGTTGACGACCGACCCCGTTCCCCTGGCGATCATCCCCGGAAGGACGGAGCGCGTCAGGAGCACCGGGGCCAGCATGTTGAGCTGCACGAGCTCCCGCGCCGACTCCTCGGGCAGGTCCGCGAACGGCATGTAGTGCGCGAGGGCGGCGTTGTTGACGATCATGTCGAGGGCGAGTTCGGACGCCTCTGCGCACAACACCTCGAGCTGCGCCGCGTTCGAGAGATCGGCCTCGACGACGCGAGCGGAGATGCCGTGCTCCGCCTCGAGCCCGGCCGCCACCTGCTCGAGCCGGTCTCGACGGCGCGCGACGAGCACGAGGTCCCACCCACCCTCCGCCAGCAGCTTTGCGTACGCCTCACCGATTCCCGAAGAGGCTCCGGTCACCATGGCCAACCCGGCCATCTTCCACCCCCGGCGTCGACACCAATGTCCTGCGTCAGACTAGTCTCGATGCTCGATCTGTGAACCGGGAACGGGGCTCAGCGCCGGGTCAGGTTCTTCGCGATGAAGAGGACGTTGGCAGGCCGCTCCGCGAGACGCCGCATCAGATAGCGGTACCAGTCGGGCCCGTACGGTGTCGCGACGAGGACGTCGTACCCCTGCCGGGCGAGGTCGAGCTGAAGCTTGCCACGCACCCCGTAGAGCATCTGGAACTGGAATCGCGAGCGCGGGATGTCGTTGTCCTCCGCATAGGCCATCGTGTGGCCGATCAGCGCCTCGTCGTGCGTCGCGACCGCCGTGAAGCCGCCGGCACCGAGCGAGCGCTCGACCAGCCGGGCGAAGGTGGCGTCGACGTCTTTCTTCTCGGGATAGGCGACCGTCGGCGGCTCGAGGTAGGCGCCCTTGACGAAGCGGAGGTTCGGCGCCAGGTCGAGCAGCGCCTCGAGGTCGGCGGGCGAGCGGTAGAGGTAGGACTGCAGGACCGTGCCGACGTTCTCGTGGCCGCTCTCGCGCAGCCGTCGGAAGACGCGCAGCGTCGCGTCGACGAACGCCGACTCCTCCATGTCCAGACGGACGAAGTTCCCCAGCCGACCCGCGTGGGCGACCAGCTCCTCGATGTTCGCCTGCGCGAGCTCCTCGTCGAAGGCGAGCCCGAGGTGCGTGAGCTTGAGAGCGACGTTGACCCGCAGCTGCTCGGCGGCGATCCGGTCGAGGATCTCCCGGTACGCGTCGACGACAGCGCGGGTCTCGCTCTCGCTGCCGACCCCCTCGCCGAGCAGAGTCGTGTTGGCGCGGAGGCCCTTCTCGTTGAGCCGACGCAGAACGGCGACGGCCTGGTCGAGCGTCTCCCCGGCCACGAACCTGCCCGCCCCGAGCCGCATGCCGTGCCGGCGCACGTTCCGCTGCAGGCGGGGGCTCTCGGCCGCCGCGAGGATCGCTTTCCTCAACACCCGGTAGCCTCGCTCGACCGGGGCGCCGGGATGCCCTCCGGTGGCAGGGTCAGTGCGCGTGTCACGACTCGGGACTCTACGGCACGAAGGCGGCCGGACGGCTCGGTTGATCACCCGGAGCACACGTAGGCGAAGCGTGCGAGAATGGGCGTGCGATGTCGTTCTCGGTGCGCCCTGTCCAGTACTTCTACGTGAACACCCGCGACGAGGTGGGTGCCGCCTACCATGTGCTATCGGCGTTCGCGGAGCGAGGCGTCAACCTTCTGGCGTTCACTGCGGTGCCGAGCGGCGGGGAGCGCGCGCAATTCGCGCTCTTTCCCGAGGACCCGAGCCGGTTCACGTCCGAGGCGCGCAGCGCACAAATCGAGGTCGAGGGCCCGCATCACGCGCTGCTCGTCCACGGGGACGACGCGCTCGGCAGGCTGGCGGGCATCCACGAGCGCCTCTTCAAGGCGGGTGTGGACGTGTACGCGTCATCCGGCGTCGGCGACGGCCGGGGCTCCTTCGGATACGTGGTCTACGTCCGCGAGGACCAGTTCGAGCAGGCCGTCGCCGCGCTCGAGATCTGATCGTCGCGGCACCGACTGCGGTCGGTACGCGACGCACACCGCTGGATCGGGATTCTCCCCCATGCACGTCGGGGTTTCCAACCGATGCCAGGGTCGCCGGCGCCCCCGAGAATGAGAAGGACGAGGAGGAGAAATGGCCGCCGTCATCGTTCCCGGCCCGCGCGCGACCCGCTACTGGCAGCCGCTGGCCGACGGCCGCGTGCAGTGTGACGTCTGCCCCCGCCACTGCCGCCTGCGGAAGGGCCAACGGGGCCTCTGCTTCGTACGGATGCGCGAGGGCGACGCCGTCGTCCTCACCACGTACGGCCGCTCGAGCGGCTTCTGCGTCGACCCGATCGAAAAGAAGCCGCTCAACCACTTCCTTCCGGGCACCGCTGTGCTCTCCTTCGGGACGGCGGGCTGCAACCTCGCCTGCAAGTTCTGTCAGAACTGGGACATCTCCGCGTCACGGGAGACGGACACGCTGGCCGACGCCGCGTCACCCGCGGAGCTCGCGGCCACGGCCGACGGGCTGGGCTGCCGCAGCGTCGCCTTCACCTACAACGACCCGGTCATCTTCCTCGAATATGCGATCGACACCGCAATCGCCTGCCGCGCCCGGGGGATCAAGGCGGTAGCCGTGACCGCGGGGTACGTCTGCCCCGAGCCTCGTGCGGAGCTCTTCGCCCATATCGACGCTGCCAACATCGACCTCAAGGCGTTCAGCGACGGGTTCTATCGCAGGATCTGCGGCGGACGGCTCGCTCCCGTGCTCGACACGCTGGAGTACGTCCGACACGGGACCGGCTGCTGGCTCGAGGTCACGAATCTCGTCATCCCGGGACTGAACGACTCGGACGGGGAGCTCGACGCGCTCACGCGCTGGGTGGCCGGGCACCTCGGCGAGGAAGTGCCGCTGCACTTCAGCGCCTTCCACCCGGACTACCACATGCTCGACCGCCCTTGGACGCCGGCGGCGACGCTCCGGCGCGCGCGGAGGATCGCTCTTGCGAACGGCCTGCGCCACGTGTACGTCGGGAACGTCCGCGACCCCGAAGGCGAGACGACGTTCTGTCACGCGTGCGGGGAGCCGCTGATCGTGAGGGACGGCTACGCGATCGAGACCTGGCGGCTCGACCCCTCGGGCCGCTGTCCACGCTGTGGCGGCGTCTGCGCGGGAGTGTTCGAGGAGCATCCCGGCGACTGGGGCCCGCGCCGGCTGCCGGTGAGGATCGGACGATGAACGGGCGGATCCGCACGCCCGCAGTCGCCGGGGTCTTCTACCCCGCCGAGCCCGCGGAGCTCTCGACCATGGTCGACTGCCTTCTCGCGGCGGCGCGCGGCGGGGCCGGCAGAGCTCCGGAGGCGGTGGTGGTGCCGCACGCGGGGTACGCCTACTCGGGTCCGGTCGCGGCAGCCGCGTACAGCGCGGTGGCCGAGCGCGCCCGGGAGATCCGCCACGTCGTGCTCTTCGGGCCGCCGCATTTCGTTCCGCTCGAGGGCGCCGCCGTCCCCGCCGCGGACGCCTGGGCGACGCCCCTCGGCGTCGTCCCCGTGGCGGAAGACCTCCGGGCGGTCGCGCTTCGGGCCCACGCCGACCCTGCCGACCTTCCCCACGCACCGGAGCACTCGCTCGAGGTACAGCTGCCGTTCCTGCAACGGGTGCTCCGACACGAGTTCTCGGTCCTGCCGGTCGCGATCGGCGAGATGTCGACGAACGATGCTGCCGATCTCGTCGCAGCACTCTGGGGCGGGAGCGACACGCTCGTCGTCGTGTCGACCGACCTCAGCCACTACCTCGACGACGAGACGGCGCGGGCGATCGACGTGTCCACGGCCCAGGCGATCACGGGCCTGAGGCCGGACGCAATCGGCGACGGGGCGGCCTGTGGTTGCCGGGCGCTGCGCGGTTTCGTCGAGCACGCGCGCCGCGCCGGGCTCACGATCGAGCTCCTCGCGCTCGGCACGTCGGCGGACACGTCCGGCGACCGCTCCCGGGTCGTCGGCTACGGGGCGTTCGCCGCGGCCGCATAGGCGGCAACCTGCGGCCTTCTACGGAGCCGGGACGCCGGACTTCCACGATGCCCTCCTCGGGGCTGGCTGCCATGCTTAGGGTGGTCAGAGATCCGGCCTCTTGTTGCCTGCGCACGGGCACGGAACGATCGGAGGTCATGATGAGCACGAGTGCACGGACGCTCGAGCGCCCCGAGCCCGACAAGACGTCGGCTCCGAGAGCCATGGCGGCCGCCGCCTCGCCTCTGGTGATCTCGATCGTGGGCATCGACGGCTGCGGGAAGAGCTCGACCTTCGAGGACGCGCTGGCCGGCGTCGCCGAACGCCTACCGGTCGTGGGGATCGGAGATCGGACTCTGAGTGGCGGGCCGGACGAGCCTCTCCGGGAGCGGCTCGACATCCCGCGGTCGCGCCTGACGCAGGCGACGGGCCGGCTCGCGAAAGGCCTGCGCTGGCGCAACCTCTACAAGAACGTCAAGTTCCTCGAGCTCACGGGCCGGACGCACGTGCGCGACTGGGTCGTGCGGCACGACGCACCCGAGGTGATCCTGTGCGACGGAGACTCGACGCTGAACTCCGCCGCCTGGGCGGCCGCACGCTTCTACCGCGCAGAGCTCGCAGACGACGATGAGGAGCTCGACCGCCTGCTCAGGCGCCTCACGAGCGAGGAGACGATCCCGATCGGTGAGGTCGGCTACCACCTCCGGCGGGCGCCGCAGCTCCTGCTGCTCAACCGGCTGCGGCTCGGGCGCTTCACGTACCCGGACCTGATCGTCCTCCTCGAGATCGACCCCGAGGTCGCGCTGGAGCGCATCCGCGCACGAGGGAAGCCGCTGCAGGCGCACGAGACCGCGGCCTTCCTCGGGGAGCTCGGCCTTGCGTACGAACGGGTCTGCCTCCTGCTCGAGAAGCGGCGGGGGATCGCCGTCGTCAGGCTTCCGGTCGACGTGCTCTCCCATGAGGAGACCGTGGCGCGGGTCGTCTCCGCGACCGTCGAGCTCGTCGAGCGCAACCGCTCGGCCCGGACGCCCGACCTCACCTCCACCGACGACATCGACGTCGTCGCGACGACGATGTCCGGCTCGCTGAAGGATCAGGCGAAGGTCGCGCGCATCGGGCCCGAGCTCCGCAGCCGGACGTCGCGGCCCGTTCGCGTCCACGAAGCGCAGACCCACATGGAGGCGCAGGAGCTCGCTCACGGCATCGTCGTCCGCGGCGGCCGCACGATCGTCTCGGCCGGGGGAGCCGGGACGTTCAACGCCGTGCTCGAGGGAGCGCACATCGACGGGCGCATCCCGGACGACCTCCGGATCGCCTTCCTCCGCAAGGGATCGGCCGATCTGATCGGCAAGGTGCTCGGCATCCCCGACGATCTGTCGGGTGCGGTGCGCGCGATCGTGGGCGGGATCGACGACGGTGCCACGGTCGACGCCGACGTGCTCGTCGTCGAGTGCACGTCACCTGACGGCTCGGCGCAGACCCGCCACCTCGTCGGATTCGGCGGGCTCGGCGTGTTCGGCGACATCCCGCGGTTCACGGAGTCCCGTGTGATCAAGTTCTACAAGGGCATTCTCGGCACGCTGTTCGGCGACCTCGGCCCCTTCTTCACGGGGCTCGCTCTCTCGGCGGCCTCCTGGCAGGGCAGGCGCCTCCTCGGCCGCGTTCCCGCCCTCGCGCTGACGCTCGACGGGGACGAACTGCCGGCGCGAGCCTGGGTCTCCGTGATCGTCATGAACGGCGACCTCGGGAAGAGCTTCCCGCTCGGTCGCGGGCTCGGCCTCGGCGACGGCACGTTCCGGGTCGTCGCGCTCCCCTTCAGGGGCGCGGCGGAGACGGTCCGGCAGGCAGCCGGGTGCAAGACGGCCGCGGTGCTCGACGACCCCGGCCGCTTCGGTGCAATCGTGCGTGACGTGCGGGCGCTCACCGTCCGCCCCGCAAACGGGTGGCCGTTCATGGTCAACGTCGACGGGCTCAAGCTGATGGCCAAGGGGCCTGTGAGCGTGTCCGTCGGCGGGACGGTGCATCTCGTCCCCGGCCGTCCGGAGGGGTAGCGGCCCCGGGGGAAGGAGGCACACGACGGAGACGTTGATCGATCTGCTGGCGGCTGCCGAGGCCGCGCACCCGGAGCGAGCCGC
>CAVOVG010000026.1:0-19699 GCA_963699795.1 uncultured Thermoleophilia bacterium | reverse complement strand
GTTCAGCCACTCGCGTCGTTCCACGGCCGTGTCCCGACGACCGCGGAAGCGCAGAATCTCCGGTCATGGGCGCTCCGGTACGGCCCCAAGGGAAGCGGCGCCATCCGGTTCATCGAATTCGGAAACGAGACGTCGTACAGCTGGCAGTTCTCGGACAACTCGACATCGTCGTATGCGAACCGCGCACGGACGTATGCCGTTCGCGCCAAGGAGGCCGCCCAGGCACTCGACGGCACAGGGGTCGGGCTTCTCGTTCAGCTCGACGACGGTGGCGACTGGCCCTGGGTCTCGAACATGCGGGCCGCGGTGCCGGATCTCGATCGGTACGCCGCCGGCTGGACCGTTCACCCGTACGGCACGTCCGGCACGACGAAGGTGAAGCGCGTCGTCCAACAGGCTGCGGCAGCCGGGTGGTCGTCGTCTGTCCCGCTCTTCTTCACGGAGTGGGGACTCGCGACCGACAATGGACGGACGCTGAGCAACAACTATGGCTTCGCAACGAACATGACGTACTCGAGCGCCGCGACGACGTTCAAGCAGACGATGGCCACATGGGACACCGCCTTCGGATCGCGGCTCGCCCAGGTCATCTACTACATGCTCACCGACCTTCGCCCGAGCGGCGCGACGAGTGAGCGCGAGGACTACTTCGGCGTGGTGAAGACCGACGGGTCAGACAAGGGCGCTCTGACAACAGAGCTCAGGACGTGGTTCGGCACACCCACATCCACACCCAGCACGCCCACCCCGACCCCGACCCCAACGCCGACCCCGACCCCCACGCCGACACCGACACCGGCACCGGCACCGGCGCCCGGAGAGACAGTGGAGAAGGCGGCAGGGAAGCCGACGAGTGCGTCCAGTTCGGAGCACGACGGGTACGCACCCCAACTCGGGAACGACGGCACCACCGACACCCGCTGGAGCACCCTCTTCCAGAACAACGAGTGGTGGCAGGTCGACCTCGGATCCAGCCGAGCCGTCACGAGCGCCACGATCACGTTCAACCACTGGGCGTGGCCGAAGACGTACACGATCTCGACCTCGACCGACGGCAGTAACTGGACCACCGTCGCCAACGAAACGCTCGCCGGCCCAGGCACCCGGACGTCGAACTTCAACCAGGTGAGCGCCCGCTACGTCCGCGTCACCGGTACCACCAAGGGCACCTCCGCCGGCACCTCGATCGAAGAAGCCCTCATCTACGGACCAGCCGACTGAACCCCTCACCGCCTCCACCGCCTCCTCCTCCTCCACCGACCGACACCCGCTCCGGTCTCGTCGATCGCGTGTAACGGAGCCGCCTGCTCGAGCAGCGCGTACGGGGCAGCCGTCACCGTATCGCTGTCGGCCACCGACGCGGGCTCGGGTGTGGCGGCAACCCGCTATACGACCAACGGCACCGATCCCACCACATCGAGCCCGCTCTACACGGCCAGCTTCAGCGTCGCGCAGACGACGACGGTCAAGTATCGATCCTGGGACAATGCCGGCAACGCGGAGGCGACCAACACGACGCTGATCACGATCACGACCTCTGGTGGAGAGACGGAGAAGGCGGCAGGGAAGCCGACGAGCGCCTCCAGTTCGGAGCACGGAACGTACGCACCCCAATTCGGGAACGACGGCAGCACCGACACCCGCTGGAGCTCCCTCTTCCAGAACAACCAGTGGTGGCAGGTGGACCTCGGCTCGAACCGGGCCGTCACGAGCGCCACGATCACGTTCAACCGCTGGGCCTGGCCGAAGACCTACACCGTCTCGACCTCGACCGACGGCAGTAACTGGACCACCGTCGCCAACGAAACGCTCGGCGGCCCAGGCACCCGGACATCCAGCTTCAACCAGGTGAACGCCCGCTACCTCCGCGTCACCGGTACCACCAAGGGAACCTCCGCCGGCACCTCGATCGAAGAAGCCCTCGTCTACGGGCCGGCCGACTGAGCGCTGCGCCGGGATCGTCGCGCCGCAGTCATCAGGACTGCGGCGCGACGATCACCGGCGAGCGATCGACCAGTCATCGTGGTGTGGACACATTCCAAACAGACGCGGGACCGGTTGTCCTTGAACGGACAGGAAATCCGGGGTCGGTGCGGTCGAGACGATGGTGATGACTACCGTAGGACGCATGGGGTCCGAAATGGGCGAACAGGAAGCGGCGGGTGACCCACCGCACCGCGAGGCCTTGAGGGTCGTCGTCGCCCACGACTGGCTCGTGCGCTACGCAGGTTCCGAGCGGGTCGTCGAACAACTCCTCCAAACGTTCCCCGGCGCACGCCTCGTCACGACACTCGTGAACCCGGGCGCCCTCCCGAGCTCACTCCGGCGCGCCGAGCCTTCCCTGCTGAATCGTGTCCCGGGTATTCGAGCGCATCACGAATGGGCCCTCGGCCTGATGCCCCTGGCTTGGCGCTTGCGACCGCCCGTGAGCGATGCAGATGCCGTTGTCGCGAGCAGTCATGCATGCGCGCACGCCGTCCGGGCGACACCCGGAACTCCGATTATCGCCTACTGTCATACCCCGATGCGCTACGCATGGGACTTCGGGTCCGAGAAGGGCAGGTTCCCGACCGCCGTGCGTCCGGGTGCCCGTCTTGCGATGAGGGCGTTCAGAAGGTGGGACCGCAACACTGCGGCGGGCGTCACGCACTTCGTCGCCAACTCGAGCGCTGTCGCGTCCCGTGTGACCGCCTACTACGGGCGCACGGCGGATGTCGTTCATCCTCCTGTTCGAACGACGTTCTTCACCCCGTCGGGCGAGCGGGGCGACCGGTTCCTCTACGTCGGGCGGCTGACGGGGTACAAACGTCCTGATATCGCCGTTGACGCCTTCGCCGGCCTCGGGGCCGAACTGGACGTTGTCGGAGAGGGTCCGATGTTCGACCGACTTCGAAGCTCCGCTGGCCCGAACGTCCGACTGCTCGGCAGCGTGAGCGATGCTGAACTCCGCGATCTGTACCGTCAAGCTCGCGCGCTCGTCTTTCCCGTCAACGAGGACTTCGGGATCACCATGGCCGAAGCTCAAGCCTGTGGTGCTCCGGTGATCGGGCTCGCAGCCGGCGGTGCGCTGGATATCGTCGAGCACGGCGTCACCGGGTGGCTCATTCGACGCCAGAATGTCGACGAACTCCGGCACGCCATACGGACCGCTGTGACGACCGATCTCGAGGAAAAGACGATACGAGCGAGCGCGGAGCGATTCTCGGAAGAACGGTTTCGGTGCACGATGATCGAGGTCGTGTGCGAGGTTGTCGCACGAGCTCCCCGCAGATCGTCAACGCTCCGATCGGTCCGAGCACGATGACGCCAGGTCTGTCGCGTGGCAGCTCGGGAGAACTGTACTTTCGGGTAGGGCTAAACGGATTGACAAACCCTATGGACAGGCCAATAGTGGAATCAGGCTATGTTTCAGTGACGAGATCGACGAAGGCCAAGGGGAAGAGTGGGAAATCACATGTCGGCGCGTGAACGGATGATGTCCGCGAGCGTCTCAGCGGACCGAGACCACAGCGACCATGAAGCGTCGGGGCCGCTGATCGAGACGGGACGGCTGGCCCTGGCGCGCCCGGTGCGGCCACGCGAGGCCCCGCGTCGCGTCGATCGGAAGCGCCTCATCGTCGACCTCGGGACGCTCGCGCTCGGCCTGGGATTGGCAACCCTCGGCCCGAGTGCGTCTGTCGGGCTCGGTTGGCTGATCGGATTCGGCGTCACGACCATTGCCGCACTCGCGGTGGCAGGATCGTACGCGTTCCGCCTCGGGCGCGGATCCTTCGAGGAGATTCGCCCGACGATCGCGGCCACAGCAACTGCGGCGATGGTACTGATGTCGACCGCGCTCGTCGTCGACGCGCCCATCGCACCTGGCGACTGGGTGCGAATCTGGACGATCTCGACCCTTGCTCTCCTCGCGAACCGGTTCGCAACAACGCAGGTCGTGGCCCGGCAGCGCCTGCACGGCGAGGGTTGTGCCAGAACGCTCGTGATCGGAGCAGGTGTCGTCGGGCGGCACACAGCTGAGCGACTGCTCGCGCACCCCGAGTTCGGCCTGAGACCGGTCGGATTCCTCGACAAGGATCCGATGCCGATCGACGGCCGCGACATGCCGATTCCCGTCCTGGGCGCAAGCTGGGACATCGAGGACGCCGTCGCTGCTCACGAGATCGAGTGCGTCGTGCTGACGTTCTCCAATGCTCCCCATGATGTGATGCTTCGGCTCATCGACACCTGCGAGCTCCTCGGTATCCGGGTCGTCGTCGTCCCGCGACTCTTCGAGCGGGTGCCTTCGAGACTCAGCGTTTCTCACTCAGGTGGGTTGCCGCTGATCGAGATGTACCCGACAAGCCCGCATAGCATCTCCTACGCGATCAAGTACGCGATCGACCGGATCGTCGCTGCTCTACTGTTGCTTCTGCTTGCGCCAGTCCTCGTCGCCGTCACATGTACCGTGCTCCTCTCCCTCGGTCGCCCCGTCCTTTTCCGACAGAGGCGGGTTGGGATGGATGGCAGAGAGTTCGAGATGTTGAAGTTCCGGACGATGCGACCCCCAGTCGAGGGCGACACGAGCACACTCGACATCGATGCAGACACAGCGCCGGGTGGTGTTGAGGGCGTCGATAGGCGGACGGGGGTAGGCGCATTCCTTCGTACGTTCGCGCTCGACGAACTCGCTCAACTGCTGAACGTCCTCAAGGGCGAGATGAGCATCGTCGGCCCTCGGCCCGAACGGCCCGAATTCGTCGGTTTTTTCGGCGACCACGTCCATCGGTACGACGCTCGGCACCGCGTGAAGTCCGGGATTACCGGCTGGGCTCAGGTGCATCGACTACGCGGGAAGACGTCGATCGCCGACCGTGTCGAATGGGACAACTACTACATCGAGAACTTCTCACTCTGGCTGGACCTGAAGATCCTGTTGCTCACAATTCCCGAGATCTTTCGCGGCAAAGCCGAGTGACCCCGAGTCAGCGCGACGAGCGCTGACCTCTCGAATCTGGCTGATCTCTCAAATCTGGGGGAATGATTTGCTCCCGGGACGCCAACCACCCCGCGCCCGGTCATACGGCGGCCCGAGAGCGCCGGCGATCGCCATAGGAATCAAGGGGAGCCCTCGCAACGGGCCCGAAGCCCCGTCAGATCGATCTGGTGGGCACCGTGGAGACTCCGAAGATCACCTCGGCGATCGTTGCCACGTGATGATCGATCACCTTGAGCGTCCGCTCGAAGAAACCGCTGGACCGACCATGCGGATCGGTGAGAACGGGTGCGTCGAGGAAGCCCGTCGTTCGTGACGCGTGCGCTCGCTGGACGACCGTCGTCGGCGGCGCGCCAAGCTCGAACTCCGCGCGGCTTCCCTCCAGGAGCATGGCGAGCTCGACGAGCGTGAATGTCTTCGCACGGTCCGCCCATCCGTCGATGACCGCGGCCGAGACATGGCCCGGCTCGAAGCCAACCACGAGGTCGGTTCCCTCGAGCTCTCCCGTGCGCATCGTGCGAGCCCGATGGGAGGTGAGGTCGAGGCCGACTCCAGCCGCGGCCTGCACGGCCGCTGGAAGGGCGGGAGCCGGGCCGACGTCGAGGGTCCCTACTGAACGAACCACCACGGACTCGGTGTGGAGCCGCCGTACGAGAAGGCCCTGGGCGATCGGGCTCCGTGCCTGGTTGCCACTACAAACGAACACGATCTCAAAGTGATCAACACGCAAGACACGTTTCCTTGCCCGGCCCGGGCTCATTCGGCCGGCGTCCGATGTCCGCCGGTGAAGGCTTCGGGTGACGGCTCGCCGCAGCGAGCCGTCACTCGATTTGCCTAGAGCTCGTCGCGGACGTTACGCCGGCGAAGGACGAACCCCACAGCGACAAGCGCGCCGCCGATCACGACGATCGAGACCAACGAAAGCCCCGTAAAGGGCAGGTCTCCACTCGACGTCGTTGTCGCCTTCGGAGTCGACGATGTCGCAACCGCAGCCTTGACGACCGTCGCCGGCTTGACAGCCTTAGTCGACTCGTACTGATCCGCGGCTGATGTCCCTGACGCCGCAAGAGCGGCGGACGCGAACACCGAACAGACAAGTAGCACCAGAAGCCCGGCCATCGCGAGCCTCCCCGTGTGCGACCTGCGTCCCCTATTCAAACTTCGGGTTCCCATACCCACCTTTCCTCCTCGAAACGAGCAACCAGATTCCAGCAGTACACATTAACTCTATCCGTAATCCGGTGAAGCGCAACGGTCGGCCTTCACATTTGTGGCGTTCTGGACCAAAGTCCAGGAATGGGTATCTCGTGGCCATCGTCGCCGCGTCGGGCTGGCGCTTGTCAACAGCCCACCTCTCCGTTCACGCTCACCGCCGACACGTCACGTTGCTACCGTGGCCCGTGCCAATCCCGTCCGCTCCCCGTCCCGCGCGCTCCGAGGCCCAACCCTTGACATTAGACGACAATCCGACACATGGGCCGCTGGGAGACCTGATCGAGATTGCTCTCCGGTACAAGTCCGTCATCATCGTCTCGGCGATCATCGTTCCGATCGTCGCGCTGCTCGTTTCGACCCAGCAGGGCAAGGTCTACCAGGCGACGTCGGAGGTCTTGCTCGATCGGCAGGACCTCGGCGCTGCCCTGACAGGAATTCCAAGTGCGAGCTCGGACGCGGACCCGGAGCGGTATGCTCGGACGCAAGCCGCCATCGCGAGCGTGCCTTCAGTTGCGGAGCGCGCCATAAGGATCTCGCGCGTCTCGGGCGTTACGCCACGGTCACTTCTCAACAACTCGACGATCGAGCCCCGGGTCGACTCGGATCTCCTTCGATTCACGGTGGACAGCCCGAACGCATCGGACGCAGCGAAGTTGGCCACGGCTTTTGCCTCGGCCTTCACGAGCAACAAGCTGGAGTCCGAGACCGCGAGCCTCCGGAGGGCTCGAAAGGAACTGGAGGGACGGCTGACGAGCCTCCGCAAAGCAGGCGCAGTCGGATCGCAGATGTATTCCGACGTCTTCAAGAAGGTTCAGGACATACGCACGCTCGAGCTGCTGCAATCGAGGGCGTCGGTTGTCCGACCTGCGGTAACCGCCGAGCAGGTGCGGCCGAGGCCGGTGCGAAGTGTTGCTCTGGGCGCAGTGCTCGGCATCATCCTCGGGTTCGGTTTCGCCGTGTTGCGAAACACATTCGACCGGAGCGTCCGCAGCGTCGACGAGATCGAGGACGGGCTCGGGCTCGCTCTCCTTGCGCGGCTGTCGAAGTACGCCAAGGGGCGGCAAGGACGCGAGGCCCTCGTCATGCTGGGCGATCCGTCCCATCCCGCCGCGGAATCCGTTCGACTCCTGCGAACGAACGTCGAGTTGGCCGCGATGGATGGCGACATCAAGACGCTTCTCGTGACGAGCGCCGCGCCGAGGGAAGGCAAGTCGACGACGCTCGCGAATCTTGCGGTTGCCCTCGCCCGCTCGGGCCACAAGGTCGCATTGGTCGATCTCGACCTGCGGGGGCCAACGCAAGCCCGGAACTTCGACATCGAAGCACGCGCGGGGATTACCGATGTCGTCCGGGACAAGACGACGCTCCAGGAGGCGCTGGTGCCGATCAGGCTGCCCCCACCCGCGGCATCTCGCGCTCCGTTCGGTGCCGAGCTTGGCAGCGGCGCACTCTTCGTCGTTACGAGTGGAACGGTTGCTCACGACCCGGGCGAGTTCGTCGGATCGCACGGGCTCGCCGAAGTCGTAGGCGAGCTCAGGAAGCGTTTCGACTTCGTCCTCATCGACGCGCCGCCGATTCTCGCCGTCGGGGACGCCGTTCTGCTCTCCGTACTCGCCGATGCGTTGTTCGTTGTCGTCCGGCTCGACACGATCGATCGCCCTGCGCTCCGCGATCTGTCGCGTGCGCTCAAGTCCTGCCAGTGCCCGAAGTTGGGTTTCGTCCAGACGAATGTCGAGCCCAAGGAGCTCTACGGCACCGCGCAGTACGGTCAGGGCCCGCGGGAGCTGGAACGACAGCCCTCGGGGTCACGCGAGGTAGCGGCGCCGCACCGTTGACAGGCAGGGCTCATCGTTCCGAAGACGTAACACCGTCGCCGTGGCTACGCCAGCGGCGTCGTGAAACGCCAACGTGACCACTCTGGATAGCCGCGTCCGGCGCGGCAGTCGCTCCGACGTGCTGCCCGCGCCAATCGCGGCGTTCATCGCCGTCGTGTTCCTCGGTGCTTCGCAGGGAGGGTACTTCCCGACTGCATGGGCGCCGGCGATCGCCGTCGGTGCCGCTGTCATCATACTCTGGCTCGTCGTCGGCGCCCGAACGGATGCCACGTGGCGCGATGGAGTCCTGGTCGCGGCGCTTGCTTCCTTTGCAGGCTGGACGGCCCTTTCGACGTTCTGGTCGGACGCCCCGGCGAATAGCGTTCTCGAGGGCCAACGAGCTCTTGTGCTCGTCGTCTGCCTGGCAGCCGTTCTCGTGCTCGCGATCCGGGGCTGCGAGACACATCTCGCCTTCGCGGTCATGGCCGGAATCACTGCTCTGACCGGATACGGCCTTGCGACTCGTCTCGCGCCCGATCGAAACGAGTCATTCGATCTCTCCGAGGGATATCGACTTGCCGGACCGATCGGATACTGGAACGGACTCGGAGCCTTCGCTGCGATCGGAATCGTGCTGGCGGTCGGAATCGTGGTCGGAACGCGCACGCGGTGGCAGCGGATCGTTGCTTCGATCGCGTTGGTGATCCTCGCCCCGAGCCTCTACTTCACATTCAGCCGAGGGTCCGTTGCGGCGCTCGCCTGCGGGATCGGAGTCATGCTCGCCGTATCTCCTCGCCGCCTCGCGACGCTCGGGTCGCTCGCCTTTCTCGTTCCCGCGCCGGCAGTCGCGGTCGTGATCGCGTCCCAGCAATATGGGCTGACCAACCAATCGACCGGTCTGGCCCGCGCGATCGACGACGGCCGCTCGATGACGCTCTGGATCGTGGTTCTCGCCGCCGCAGCGGCGATATCCGCCTTGCTTCTTGCCACCGTCGAGACGCGCGTCGCCCTCGCGCCGAGAAGCCGACGGCTCGTTGGCGTTGCCGTCGGCGTAGCGATCGTCGCGCTCGCGACCGGCGTTCTCATGCTGGCGGGCGGCCCACTGTCCGTGGCGCAGCGCGCGACAGACCGATTCGACCTGCCTCCCCAGCAATCGGAAGATGACCCTCCCCAGCAATCGGAAGATGACCTCAACAACCACTTCCTGAACTTCTCGGGCAGCGGACGGGTTGACCTGTGGCGTGTGGCTGTCGCCGCATATCGGACGAGCCCGGCCATGGGGGTCGGGGCCGGCTCGTTCGAGCGCTACTGGCAACGGGACGAAGATGCCAAGTTCAAGGCACGCGATGCGCACAGCCTCTACCTCGAAACCCTCGCCGAGCTCGGGCCCCTCGGGCTGGCTACCCTTCTCACAGCCTTTGGGTTGGTCGTCGGATGCGCCGTCGAATCGCGCCGACACCCCATCGTCCCGGCTGCGATTGGGGCCTTCGGCGTGTACGCGGTGCACGCCGGGATCGAGTGGGATTGGGAGCTCACCGGCGTTACGCTCGCGGCATTCCTCGCGGGTGCTCCCGCAGTCATCGCCACGCGTCGGACAGCGATGGTTCGCCTTCGGCTACCGGCCCGTCTCGCAATGGGCGCACTGACCATGTCGGTCGCGCTCGCCGCCTCGATCGGATACGTCAGCAACCGGGCGCTCGAACGAGGCGGAGATGCGCTCGATCAGGGGAACGCTCGCCTGGCCCTCGACGACGCGGAGACGGCTGAGCGTTGGGCTCCGTGGTCTCCCTACCCCCCGACGGTCCGCGGCGAGGCGCTGCTCGGGCTCGGGCGCCGGCAGGCGGCAGAAGATGCCTTCAGACAAGCGATCGCGGAAGACCCCCGCTACTGGCGAGCGTGGTTGGGCCTCGCGGTCGCGAGCTCAGGGACACAGCGGCGGAAGGCACTCGACCGAGCGAGCCGGCTCTACCCGAACAGCAGAGAGATCTACGAGACGATCTTGCTTCTCCGGAAATCACCGGGCGGGGACGGATCGTCGTGAGTTAACGGTCGTCCCGGACGCCGCTATCCCCGCCAGGCGGGAGCAGCACGACCTCGCCGGTCGCAAGCAGGCGCTGCCCTCCTCCCGGCGATTCCTCGGTCGGATAGACAAACCACCGGTATCTCACTCCCCCGGTCATCCGAAGCCGAGCCGGGTCCGGCTTCGTGACGTACGTCACGTAGTTGTTCGGGGCCGGCCCGAGTTCGACGCGCTCGCCGTCGCCGATCAGAATGACATAATACGACCCCGCCTGGGGATCCCGATCCCATCGGAGGGCAATCCGCCCATCCGCACTCTGCACGACTTGAACGGTCGGACTCTGCGGACGTCGGCTCGCATGGTCAGACGTCGCCTGCGCGAGGGCCGGAGAGACGTCCTCTGGACTCGACGTCAGGACTCGGGGTCGCGACGACTCGCCAGGGGGTATGAACGCGAGAAGGGACGACCCGATCAGCGCGACTGGTACGAGCCACGCAAACACAACGGCGATGCTTCGCGCCCTCCGGGCTCGCACGGGCGGCGTCTGACCCTCGATCGCAGCGTCCGTCGAGTGGACGACGATCTCGGGGGGGCCTACGCGAGCGGCCAGGCAGTCAGGAGGGTCGGGTAGCCGAGCTCGTGCTTCGGCAGCGAGCCGTGGGTCGACGAGCGCGAGCTCGGGCGTTAGGTTCTCGACTCGACGTTCCACAAAGCCCGCCTCTCGCGCGTCGCTCTCGGTGCCGATCATCCGTTCGCTGTACCGGAATTCGCCGTGAACGCCATGTCCCATTCATCGCCACGTCAGGGGCTTCGCTTGAATCGAGCGGTGGTCGGCCCTCGCAGGGGCCGGGCTCGACAAGCGGGAAACCTAGCGGCTCACCTGCGGATGGTGATCAACCCTGCTCGTCGAGAGAGCCACTCGGCCCTGCGCTGCGATCCGCCGCGGCGATGAAGTCGTCCCACGAACACGCTCGTTGCCCGATCACACTGATCAGTTCCTCGACGGCGCGAAAACCGTCCTCGTGCTCCCAGCTCGGATGGAGCACGATCGGGACACAGGTGCCCGGCCGGAGTTCGATGATCTTCCGTACGGCACGCGTGATCAACGACGCCCGACCGTACAACGGCGGGTAGCAGGGGACATAGACCGCGCCCTGCCTCCAGGAAGGGGATGGCAGCGCACCAACGATGAGAACCGACTCGGGGCCACCCGCAATCACGCGGTACCTGCCGGCGAGCACCTCCCACTGTCTGGCGTCGAATCGGTTGAAGGGGGGAACGAGCACTCTCGGGTGAATGTCGGCCGTCGCGAGTCGGGCACGGCCCGAGTCGAGAAGAGCTTCCAGCGCACTCGCGGGCAGGCCGATGAACTCGGAACGCCGACTCGGGCTGCGACGCCGCGAGCGATGTGTCGTACCATGCTGGCCGAAAACGACACCCTCGCTACCGAGGTCGCGGAGAAGATCGACCTCGGCGTCGGTGAGCACGCGTGTGCCGGAGGCGGACGGGTCGAGGTACGAATCGGCGAGTTCCGGGACAACAGCGAGTAGGTACTTGCCGTCAAGGCCGGACATCGCCCGGTGAAAGCGTCGGAAGGAATCCAGACCGATGCGGTCGGGATCGGAGGCCGACGCCATCGGAAACTCGTCGACTCGCACGAGGAAACGGGGCTCCCCGCCCGCCTCGGAACCGAGCGCGGCCTCCCTCACCGACTGTGCCTGCGAGATGCTCGCTGCGATCCCCTCAACGAGACGGAATCTGAGGCCCAACGTGGCCGTTAGGCGCTGGCGCCGGACGATCGATACCGGTTGCAGCAACGCCGCTATCACCGACGGTGCGGTTGCCTCGATCTCCGTGAGCCGTCCAGAAACGAGTTCCTCGTCGAGAAGAAGCCGGGCCGTCCGACGCGCGTTCTCAACCGGCGTCATCATGGCGCGTCCGCGGTATTGTGGCGCCCGGACCAACGGAAGCTTCGATCGGTATCGGTGGCGATCGCGACCGAACAAGGCACCACGAGAGGACAGTCCACGGTAGATGAAGCGGTCTTGCGCAAGATTGGGCTACAGTATCGCCCACAGCAGTCTGCCAACGGTGACAATCACCTCCAACAGGCGCTTGTGCCCGTTCTCACCCGCTAACCTCTGCCGCTGAGTACTGATGCCGAAGCGGAAATTCCTGCGTCTCGCGCTCGTCTCGAGCCTCGCGCTGGGAACATTCGTCGGCCCCGCGTCGACAAATGCGGCGAAAATGGGCGACACAAGCAGCGACTCGCATGTCGCGAATGCGCTCTTCGTCGTGAAGTGTGGATTTAGTCATACGAATCGGGACGACATGATCCGTTTGCCTGGGAGGCCGGGACGTTCTCACAACCACACATACGTCGGCAACAAGTCGACCAAGGCGAACTCCACGCTCGCAACACTGCGTTCAGCGGGAACGACCTGCGATCGTCCGGGTGACAACGCCGCGTACTGGATGCCGACACTCTATTCAGGCAACGTGCCCGTCATGCCAGAGGTCGCCGTCGCGTACTACCGTCGCGCGATACGAGCTCGGGTGACACCGTTTCCTCAAGGCTTTCGGATGATCGCCGGAAACATGATGGCATCAGTCTCCCAGGGTCGAAGGATCATCGCATGGGTCTGCGCAGCACCAGGAGCCACTGCGACCAGACCGTTCCCCACCGGCGGCTGCCCGACGCGAAGTCGCCTTTTTATACGGGTCAATTTCCCGAGCTGCTGGGACGGACGAAACCTAGATTCGGCGGATCACCAGAGTCACGTCGCGTACCCAACACGAAGCCGGTGCCCGAAGTCGCGACCGGTGGGTGTGCCGGCGCTGACACTCGAGTATCGCTATCCGGCCGTTCCGCGCGGCATCCCTCTCGCGCTCGCATCCGGCGGCCGCTACAGCGGACACGCCGACTTCGTCAACAGCTGGGACAGAGCAGCCCTGGAGCTACTCGTCGACGTGTGCCTCAACCAGCGGCGTGCGTGCGGCGCCCTGCCCATACGTGAGTGAGCGTCTGCCAAGACGAGCCTCGTGTCGGCCCTGGGCGGCAAACGGCTACGACCCGCGCCCGAGCAAGATGCACCCATTGTGGCCACCGAGCCCCATCGCGTTCGAGAGCGCCACGTCGAGATCGACCTTCCGTGACACGTTTGGCACGTAGTCCAGGTCGAGCTCGGGGTCGGGATTCCGGTAGTTGATCGTCGGCGGCAGCTCCTGGTGGTAGAGCGCTCGCGCGCACATCATCGCCTCGACCGCACCGGCGGCGCCGAAGCAGTGCCCGGTGACCGACTTCGTCGACGAGACGGCGAGCTCGTAGGCGTGGTCGCCGAAGACCTGCCGGAGCGCGCGCGTCTCGGCGAGATCCCCAAGGGGCGTGGACGTGCCGTGCGCATTCACGTAGCCGACGCGCTCGGGAGCGACATTCGCCGCCTTCAGGGCAGCAGAGATCATCGCAGCGACCCCGGTCGCTTCCGGCTCGGGCTGGGCCAGGTGGTGCGCATCGTTCGAGGCGCCGTAGCCGAGCAGCTCCGCGTAGATCGTCGCCCCACGCGCGCGGGCAGCGGATAGCTCCTCGAGCACGAGAATGCACGCCCCCTCACCCATGACGAACCCCGCACGGGTCGCGTCGAATGGACGCATCGCGAGCGTCGGGTCGACCTCCTCGGCCACGAGCCCACGCATGGCGCAGAACCCGGCGAGGATGAGAGGCGTGATCGCGGCCTCGGTGCCGCCCGCGAGCACGATGTCGGCCTGACCGCGCACGATCGTCGCCGCGCCCTCGCCGAGCGCAGTCGAGCCTGTCGCACAGGCGGAGACGGGGGCCCAGTTCGGGCCCGTCAGCCCGAGCTGGATCGCGATCTGCCCGCTCGCCGTGTCGACGAGGGCCGAGGGGATGAAGAACGGCGAGACGCGATCCGCCCCGCGCTCGAGGAACACCCGCTGCTGCTCGGCGATCGTCGCGATCCCTCCGATTGCGGAGCCCACGAGGATCCCGACGCGCGTCGGGTCGAACTCCTCGATAGCCGCCGCATCCCAGGCCTCCTGCGCGGCGGCCACGGCCAGAAGGACGTTCCTGTCCATCCGCCGTGCCTCTTTCGCCGGAATCAGCGCGGATGGATCGAACCCGCTGACCTCGCCGGCGATCGTGACCGGGAACTCACTCGCGTCGAACGCCTCGATGAAACCAATGCCGCTTCGGCCCGCGAGCGCAGCCTCCCAGGTGGACTCGGCATCGAGGCCGATCGGCGTGACGGCTCCGAAGCCGGTGATGACGACGCGACGCATGATGCGAGAGATTACATCTGCCCTTCCGCACGCGGTCGGCGTGTAGCGTCCACGGATGGCGCGCCCGAGGAAGACGAGGAGCGGCGAGCCGGTCGAGCGGCCGGCCGAGCTCGACCCACTCGTGCCGTTCCCACCGATGGAGGCCGAGCTCGTTCGCGAGCTCCCGCTCGGTGACGGCTGGGCGTACGAGCCGAAGTGGGACGGCTTCCGCGGCGTGCTCGAGAACGCCGGTGGAGAGCTGCGTCTCTGGTCGCGGAACGGAAAGCCCCTGCTGCGCTACTTCCCGGAGCTACGGCTGCTCGGTGAGCTGCTGCCACCGCGGTCCGCTCTCGACGGAGAGATCGTGATCGATATCGACGGGGCGATCGACTTCGACGCGATGCAGACGCGACTTCATCCGGCGGAGAGCCGGATCAACCGGCTTGCCGGCGAGATCCCGGCACGGTTCGTCGCGTTCGACACCCTCGCTTGGGACGGGGCGGCGCAGTGGGAGAGGCCGTATTCCGAGCGACGCGCCGCCCTCGAGCGAGACGCGGCGGCGTTCTCGCTCTCGCCGTCGGTCGCGGATCCCGCGACGAGCGACGGCGTGGCTCGACGAGCTCGAGACTCTCGGCCTCGACGGTGTCGTGGCGAAACGGCTCGAGCTGCCGATCGAGCCTGGTGCACGGGGGGCGGTCGTCAAGGTGAAGCCGGAGCGGACGGCCGACTGTGTCGTCGTGGGCGTGCGCTGGAAGTCGAAGCCGGACGTGATCGCAACACTGCTTCTCGGTCTCTACGACGAGCACGGCGAGACGACCTACGTCGGCTCGGCAGCCGTCGCGGCAGGGAAGCACACGGCAATCGTCGAGCAGGTGCTCCCGCTCCTCGACGAGACGCTCCGATCGTCGCTTCTCCGAGCCGAACCGCTGGGGCGGCAGTAGCCTCGAAGAGCAGCCACTGCGGCCGGAGCTCGTGGCGGAGGTGCGCTACGACAAGGTCCAGGGCCACCGCTTCCGCCACGGCACGAAGCTTCTGCGCTTCCGGCCCGACAAGGACCCGGCAGCCTGTACGTGGGCCGAGCTGCGACCGCCCCGCAGGGCAGGTGGGCTCACGGTCGCGGGCTTGCTCGAGGAGTGAGCCGGAGGGAGGCTGCACCCCCGGGGAGAGACTTCAGTCTCTCCCCGGGGTCATTCCTTCTTCCGCCGCGACGGCTGCACGCGCGGCGGTTCGCCCGGCATCTTCGGGAAGTTCGGCGGGTACGGTGCCTCGCCGACGCCGGCTGCCTCGTCCCGCTCGACCCACTCGAGCAGAACGCGCAGGTCGCACACCCGTCGTCGATCGCCGCCTGCACGTCACCGAGCTCGGCGAATCGTGGTGGCATCGAGACCAGCGTAAAGTCCTCCGTCTCGACGTCGGGCAACTCGTCCCAGGTGACGGGCGCCGACACCGCCGCATCCGGGCGTGCGCGCACCGAGTAGGCCGAGGCGATCGTTCGGTCGCGAGCGTTCTGGTTGTAGTCGATGAACACCCTCTCGCCGCGCTCCTCCTTCCACCACGCGGTCGTGACGAGCTCGGGTGCGCGCCGCTCGATCTCGCGGGCGAACGCGAGCGCGCAACGGCGCACGACGGGGAACTCCCACTCCGGCTCGATCCTGCAGGCGATGTGAATGCCCCGGTTGCCAGAGGTCTTCGGCCAGCCGGTGAACCCGATCTCGACGAGAGCCTCGCGCACGATCGCTGCGACGGCCTTCGCGTCTCCGAAGTCCGTCCCCGGCTGAGGGTCGATGTCGATCCGGAGCTCGTCCGGGTGCTCGGTGTCGGCCCGGCGCGACGGCCATGGATGGAAGTCGATCACCGCGAGGTTCGCGGCCCATGCGACCTGCGCGAGCTCCGTCACGCACAGCTCGTCGGCGTGCCGACCGGAGGGGAACGTGACCCGTGCCGCCTCGATCCACTCCGGCCGCTTCTCCGGCACCCGCTTCTGGTAGATCTGCTCACCCTCGATCCCGTCGGGAAAGCGGCGCATCTGCGTGGGCCGCTCGCGCAGCGCGCGGACGATGCCGTCGCCGACGGAGAGGTAGTAGTCGACGAGGTCGCGCTTTGTGTGGCCGGCCGCCGGGAAGAGCACCTTGTCGGGGTTCGTCACCTTGACGACGCGCTCCCCGACCTCGATCTCGATGAAGGGCGAGGCCACCCGCTAACCGTATCCCGTGCACGAGTGCCTGGGCCCGCTGGAGCCGCGCACGCAACGGTTCCTGCAGCGCATCGTCGACGCCGGCCGCCGCTGAGCCGAGCTCTGACCTATGATTCGAGTGTGTTGGATCAGTCGAAGAACATCGATTCGTCGCTCGAGCCGCTCGACGAGTATCTCGTCATCCAGCCCGTCAGCGACGAGACGGAGACGCGCGCCGGCCTGATCCTGCCCGCGTCGGCCCTCGCCACCGTCGCCGTGCGCACCGGCATCGTGACCGCGGTCGGCTCCGAGCCGAACGGGATCGAGCGCGGCGACAAGGTGCTCTACCCGCATGAGGCAGGCTTCGACGTCCGCCTCGGCGGGATCGAGGTCAAAGTGCTGAAGCGGAGCGAGCTGATCGGCCGCATCCACGATTGACGATGGGCGGCCAGCCCGGGTGTCCGTTATTCTGCGCCCAGGGAGAAGTGGCCGAGTGGCTGAAGGCGGCGCCCTGCTAAGGCGTTATGGGGGTGAACTCCTCCATCGAGGGTTCGAATCCCTCCTTCTCCGTCGCAACACCGCTGCGAGTGCGGTTACCGTTCGATGAGAATCTTGGGCGTTCGTTGGCTCAACGCATTTGGAGCCGCAACAGCTGTCAGAGCCTCATACGACTCTGCCAGTCGGGCCGAGAGTTGGTGTAGGCGAAGCGCGCGCCCGCCCCACAGCTCGTCGTATGACGCGTGCTCCTTCTTGGACCCGCGATCGTCCCATTGGAGGAACTGCCACTCGTCACCGAGGAGCAGCGGATCAGCGGAGGTGTTGCGATCATAGAAATCGACGAACCGCCGAGGTCGCTTCGAACAGGTGCAGCAGTGCATCCTGGATGTCGCTCTCGAAGGTCGCCGAGTGCGGCAACGGCCGGGGCGAGCTCGATGGCGGGGCGCGCCCTCCCATCGAGCCACGGCGTAACGAAGTCGTTCGTGCGTAGCCAATGGAGCTGCCGGCTGTCGAGAGCGCCGCAAAGGGCCGCTAGCGCGTACCGGTCAGCCTCGGAAGGACGTTGCTCGGGCCTGCGCGACGCGGCTGCGATGTGAGGCGCGACAGCGCTTTGTCCTCCGCCAGGTCGTCTCTGGGGAGGCGGACATAGAGCGTGATCGCGGCGGGGACAGCGACGAACGTCACAACGAGCAGACCGACGGCGCACTTCCCCCCGCCAGGGCGACCGTGAGCACACCGACCACGGCCGCGCAGCAGGCTGCCCAGATCAACCCCAACCGCCGTTGCACCACGCCGGACAGGATATTCCTTCGAGGCGCTCACGAGTAAGACCCGTCGCGCCCCTGGATCTCGGGCTTGCGTCCAGTAGGCTCTTCTCGTGAGCTGGGCCCTGCCGATCTTCGCGCTGGCCCTTCTCGGCTACGCCGCCGTTTCGGGCCGCCTTGCAGGATCTCCGATCACGGCGGCGATGGTGTTCACGGCGGTCGGACTGCTGGTCGGCGACGAGATGCTCGGGCTCGTCGATCCCGCCGTCTCAGGCGAAGCGGTCAAGCTCCTCGCCGAGGCAACGCTGGCTCTCGTCCTCTTCGGCGACGCGTCGCGCATCGACCTCAAGGCTCTTCGCGAGGAGGTCTCGATCCCGGCCCGGCTGCTCGGGCTCGGCCTGCCGCTGACACTTCTCGTCGGGTTCGTCGTCGCGCTCGGGGTGCTCGGCACCCTCCCCTGGCCCGAGGCGCTCCTGCTCGCCGTCGTCCTGGCGCCGACCGACGCAGCCCTCGGGCTGGCGGTCGTCACGCTTCCGCGGCTGCCTTCCCGCGTCCGCCAGGGATTGAACGTCGAGAGCGGCCTCAACGACGGGATCTGCGTTCCCGTCTTCTTCGTCGTCCTCGCAATCGCCCAGGCGCAGGCCGGCGACGTCACCGATGTGGCCGCCTTCCGGCTCGTCGCCGAGGAGATCGGCTGGGGTGTCGTCGGCGGAGCCTCAGCGGGTGCGCTCGCCGCGGCGATCGTCGTCGTCGCCGGTCGCCGGCACCTCGTCGAGCCGACGTGGCTCCAGGTCGTGCCGCTCGCCGCTGCGGCGCTCGCCTACAGCCTGGCCGACGAGATGGGTGGCTCCGGCTTCATCGGGGCCTTCGTTGGCGGCATGGTCTTCGGTGGCCTGCGGCGGCGTCACGGCGGCGAGGTAGGTTATCTGCTCGAGGAGCTCGGCGGGGTTCTCAGCGCGGTCACCTTCATCGTCTTCGGCGCAGTCCTGCTCGGTCCGAACCTCGGAGACACAACGTGGGCGATCGTGCTCTACGCCGTCCTCAGCCTCACGATCGTGCGAATGCTTCCGGTTGCGGCTGCGTTGGTCGGAACGGGTGCGCGCCGCCCGACGGTTGCCTTCCTCGGCTGGTTCGGACCTCGTGGGCTCGCGTCGATCGTCTTCGCGGTGCTCATCGTCGAGGAGGGAGGGCTGCCACACGAGTCGTTGCTCGTGACGACGATCGTGATCACGATCGGCGTCTCGATCGTCGCCCACGGCCTCACCGCGGCACCGCTCGCCAACCGCTTCGCCGCCTGGTTCGACGCGCATCCGAAGGATGCGCGCCCGATGATGGAGAGCCGGAGCACGACCCACGTTCGCTGGCGCATGCCCGCCCCCGAACAGCACACCGCGGACCCGGGAGACACATAACGCGGACGCAACCGAGATCACAGCGTGCTCTCAGCCCGCCGCGCTTGGATGACATCGTGTCCTCCTCCTCTCGCCTCGCACCCGCCCGCCGGCGCGCCCGTTTTCTCAAGGTCGCGTCGGCGGGCGTTGCGCTGGCGGGGTTCGGCGCTATCTCGGTCGTCGTCCGCGGTGCGCATCCGGCGAGCGCGGGCACGCAGGCGATTGTTCCCGCGTCCGGTGCTCTGGGTGTCTCGAATCGGATCGCGCGTGAGGCCGAGAGCACCGACTCGTTCTTCCGATCAGGCTCGGTCGCCCCGAAGCCCAGGTGGGGCCGGCCCCGATCCCGTGCGGTACCCTGTCGCGGCTGAGGAGAGGTGGCAGAGCGGTCGAATGCGGCGGTCTCGAAAACCGTTACGGGTCGTTAGGCTCGTCGAGGGTTCAAATCCCTCCCTCTCCGCTCAGAGGCCGGAGTCCCGCGCGCATGCGGGACTCCGGCCTCGTCGTTCGTTTCGCCTTGCGTCGGCGCTCGCAACGGGGTAGATCGTGCTGCCGGTGCGGGCGCGTCGTTTCGGTGATC
>CAVOVG010000025.1:0-59444 GCA_963699795.1 uncultured Thermoleophilia bacterium | reverse complement strand
ATGGGCGCACCTGGGATCGAACCAGGGACCTCTCGCGTGTGAAGCGAGCGCTCTCCCGCTGAGCTATGCGCCCGGGAGGGTACGCAGGCTAGCGCACGGGCGCGGTGGCAGGTGCAGCATGAAGCCTCACGTCAGCAGCCACTCGTTGTCGCGCAGGATCGGCACCGCGCTGCCACCCATCTCGATCCCGTCGACCTCGACCTCGGGGCCGCCAATCATGAAATCGGTGTGCACCGTCGAGTCGTTGCAGCCGAGCTCGAGCAGCTCCTCCGGCGTCGCTCCTGCTGGCGCCTCGACGGCTTTCGCGAAGCCCACGCCGTAGGCGATGTGGCAGGCCGCGTTCTCGTCGAAGAGCGTGTCGAAGAACGTGATCCCGGTCTGGCCGACGCGCGACTCGCCGTCGACGAGCGCGACCTCGCCGAGGAACGACGCGCCGTCGTCCGTGTGCATCTCCTCGCGGACGACGTCGGCGCCGTTCGTGGCGTTCACCTCCGTCACCCGCCCACCCTCGAACCGCATCGTGAGGTCGCGTACGATCTGACCGTTCACGGCGAGCGGTAACGTCGAGCGGACGACGCCCTCGGTGCGCAGCCTGTGCGGCGAGGTGAACACCTCCTCGGTCGGCATGTTCACGACCTCCTCGATCCCCGTCACGGTCTGCTCGGACCCCGACAGCCACACCGACTCGGCCATCAGGCCCACGGTGATGTCGGTGCCGGGACCGCGGAAGCGAACGGCGTCGAAGCGGCGTTCGTTGAGCACGTCTGCGCGCGCCTTGAGCTTCGCGATGTGCGAGCGCCAGGCGGCGACCGGATCGTCCTCGTCGAGTCGGATCGCGATCTCGACCGCCTTCCAGAGCCGCTCCACGTCGGGCTCCCCGAAAACGGCCTGGGCCCAGCCCGGATTCGGGTAACCGACGATCGTCCAGGCAATCCTCCCGCCCCCCGTCGCCGCCATCATGCGCTCCGCGACGAGCCGCGGCCGCGCCTTCGCGATCCGTGACGGGTCGAGCTCCGCGAAGAGCTCAGGCTCGGGATCTCCGGTGATCGCGATCATGGCGCCGTTTGTCGCGGCGAGCTCGTCGACCAGCGCGAGCGTCCACGGCGGCGACCAGTCGAGAGTCTCCTCCGGGGCGTGCCGGATCCGGGAGCGCCGCACATGCGGGTCGGCGTAGAGCACCTCGACGTACTTTGCGCCGGCCTCGTACGCGACGTCGGCGATCGCGCGGGCGAACGGGAGGTGATCGGGGTGGCCGGCGATCCGCAGCAACTGCCCCGGCTGAAGGTTGACCCCGACCTCGACGGCGAGGCGGGCGTAGCGCGTGAGTCGCTCGTCGGGCGTCACGGTACGCAGCGTACACCGGCGGCGCCCGTTCACCTGCAGCCCGTCGGCGGCGCCGTGGTAGCGTCCCGTCCGTGCTCTACGCGATCACGACAACCGGGAAGGTGACCCTGCTCGTCGTCGCCGGGCTATTCATCGCCTGGGCGCTCGTCACGGCCATCTTCGTCCCGAGGCGCAACCCCGATTTTCCTGCCACCCTGACCGCATTCCTGCTGGTCTCGTCGCTGTTCCTCGTCGCCCAACTGGGTGCCGTGTACTGGGTCACGACCACGCAGGAGGTCGGGACGGAGGCGGTGGAGACCACGCCCGCGGAGACCACGCCCGCGGAGACGACGCCTGCCGCGACGACGCCCGCGGAGACGACCCCGGCAGAGACCACGCCCGCCGGCGGCGCAGGCGATGCGGCGGCCGGCAAGGCAGTCTTCGCTGCGTCTGGCTGCGGCGGCTGCCACACGCTCGCCGACGCGGGTGCGGCCGGGGCCGTCGGTCCGAATCTCGACGAAGCGAAGCCGCCCTACGACCTGGTCGTCGACCGCGTCACGAACGGCAAGGGCGTGATGCCGGCCTTCGGAGACCTGAGCGAGCAGCAGATCCAGGACGTCGCGGCGTACGTCTCGTCCGTCGCCGGCGCCTCGTAGCGCAGAAGCAGCACAGCGTGGGACGGTCTACCGCCGTTGCGGCCCGCTCCTGCGGCTACGCTTTCGCGGCTACGGAGAGGTGTCCGAGCGGCCGAAGGAGCGCGACTGGAAATCGCGTAAGTGCTGAAAGGTGCTTCGCGGGTTCAAATCCCGCCCTCTCCGCTACGAATGGGGCCCTGGGCGGGCCTCTTTCGCATCACGGCTCGACCAACCAAGGGACGGAGTGAGAGATGGAGACGAGACAGAGCACCGGCGGACGACCCGATAGCCGGGCCGGTGCAAGCAACCACACCCAGCGCCATGCCAACGTGGGAGTGGTCTCGGTCGAGGCCGTGGAGGCTCCAGAGGTCGTCACCTCTGCCTGGATCGACGAGCAGCTGGCCGACGTCTTCGCCCGCTGCGACGTCCGGCCCGGCCTGCTCGAGGAGCTCGCCGGGATCAGGGAGCGTCGCTGGTGGCCGGAGGAGATGCGCTTCGACGAGGCGGCCGCCCTCGCGGGTGAGCAGGCGATCGTCGCGGCGGACATCGACCGGGCGGAGATCGGCATGCTGATCTCGACGTCGGTATGCAAGCACCACCTCGAGCCGTCCGTCGCCTGTGCCGTCCACCATCATCTCGACCTCGCTCCCGGGTGCCTCAACTTCGACCTCGGGAACGCCTGCCTCGGCTTCGTCAACGCGATGCACCTCGCCGCGACGGCGATCGATGCCGGCCAGACGAAGTACGCCCTGATCGTCGACGGCGAGGGATCGCGCCACACGCAGCTGGCGACGATTGCGCGCCTGCGCGACTCGGCCTCGGCCACCACCGACGTCTACGACGAGTTCGCGAGCCTCACTCTCGGCTCGGGTGCCGCGGCGATGGTGCTCGGCAGCCTGGACGACAGCCCCACGGCGCACCGTTTCATCGGGGGCGTCTCGCGTGCAGCGACGCAGCACCACCGGGTCTGCGTCGGCGATCTGGATCGGATGACGACCGACACCAGGACTCTCCTTCAGGCCGGGATGGTGCTGGCTGCGGAAACCTGGGCCGAGGCGGCTCCGGAGTTCGGCTGGCACGACGACGTCTCGTGGTACGTCCTGCACCAGGTCAGCTCGGTGCACACGAGCATGTTGTGTGCCGCCCTGGGAATCGACGAGTCACGGGCGCCCCTCACCTTCCCGACGCAGGGCAACATCGGCCCGGCCGCCATCCCGTTCACGCTCGCCGGGGCTCAGCCCGAGATCGAGCCGGGCGAACGCGTCCTCTGCCTGGGCATGGGGTCCGGCCTGAACGCGAGCGCCGCCGAGATCATCTGGTGAGCCCGGCGCCGGCCGCGTTCGCTGCGGCGCGGCTCGAGCGCCTCGGCATCGAGCCGGACTGGTCGCGCAACCTCGACGTCACCTTCGCCGACGGCACGCCACGGCGGGTGCACGCGCTCGACGCGACGCCGGGTGACGGCCGCCCACCGCTGCTGACCGTCGTCTGCGTGCACGGCAACCCGACCTGGTCGCTCATGTGGCGGTCGTTTCACCGCCGCCTCGGTGACCGCTACCGCGTCGTCGCCGTCGACCAGCTCTCGATGGGTCTCTCCGAGCGCACCGGTCCGAGGTCGTTCGCGCAGCGCGTGGACGACCTCGGCCGCATCCTGGACGCGTTCGCGGTCGAGGGCCCGGTCGTCCTCGCGGCGCACGACTGGGGCGGGCCGATCGCCCTCGGCTGGGCGCTCGCGCATCGCGAGCGCGTGCAGGCGATCCTGCTCGGCAACACCGGCGTCGCCCTTCCCGCGAGCGGAGTGCCGCCGCTGATTCGCCTCGCGCGCCATCGGGCGCTCTGCGATCTCGCCTGCCGGCAGACGCCGCTGTTCCTTCGAGCGACGCTCGCCACGGCGCGCGGCCGCATCGGCCGGGACGTCAAGAGAGCGTATCTTCGCCCGTACGCAGCGAGCGGCGACAGGCAGGCGATCGCCGACTTCGTCACGGACATCCCGACGACCCCCGGGCACCCGTCGTTCGCCGCTCTCGCCGGGGTGGCCACGCGGCTGCCCGAGCTCGACGTGCCCGTCCTGCTCGCCTGGGGCGAGCGCGACCCCGTCTTCCACCTCGAGTTCGCCGCCGACCTGCGCCGGCGCCTGCCGCACGCCGAGCTGCACCGCTTTCCGCTCGCGGGGCACCTCGTGGTCGAGGAGGAGGACGTCGCCGCGCTCGCCGACGCCTGGATCGGCCGGCTCCTGGAGCCGAGGCGCCCGCCGGCGATCGCCCCGCCGCAGGAGGCGCCGGCCGCGTTGTGGGAGGCGCTCGTCGCCCGCGAGGCGGACGAAGCGACGGGGGTCGCCGTCGGCGGCGGAGCCTCGCTCTCGTTCGCCGACCTCGCCGGGCGGGTGGCCGCGCTCGCCGAGGGCCTCCGGGAGGCGGGTGTCGCCCCCGGTGACCGCGTTGGGCTGCTCGCTCCCGAGCCGCCGGACTTCATCGCCGCCGCCTACGCGTGCTGGGTCAGCGGGGCCGTCGCCGTCGTCGTCGACCGCGGGCTCGGCCTGCGCGGCCTCGCCCGTGCGCTGCGCAGCGCCGAGCCACGCTGGCTACTCGGCACGCGCAAGACGCTCGGCGTCGCACGGGCGTTGCGCTGGGCGCCCGGCGCCCGCCGGCTCGAGATCGGGGCTCTGCTCGGACGGGAGGCGAAGCTGTCCGCCGTCGTCGAGCGGCTCGCGCCCGGTGCCGACGCGCCGGCGGCAGTCGTCTTCACCTCGGGCGCCACGGGTCCCGCCAAGGGCGTCCTCTACGACCAGCAGCGAATGTCGGCCCAGTTCGAGGCGGTGCGGGCCTGCTACGGGATCGGCCCGGCCGACCGCCTCGTCGCCGCGTTTGCGCCGTTCGCCCTCTACGGGCCGGCGCTCGGGATCCCGGTCGGCGTTCCCGACTGCGACATCACGAAGCCCGCATCTCTGCGCGCCGACGCCCTGGCCGACGCCTGTGCTGCGATCGACGCCACGATCGTCTTCGCCGCTCCCGCCGCCCTCGACGGCGTGCTGTCCACGCGGGAGGACCTGTCGCCCGCCGGTCGCGAGGCACTCGGCGCGCTCCGCCTCGTTCTCTCGGCGGGCGCTCCGGTGCCCCAAAGGATCCTCGAGGAGTTCGCGCGGCTTGCCCCCGGCGCCGAGCTGCACACCCCGTACGGAATGACGGAAGTGCTCTCGATCGCCGACATCGACCTGGCGACGCTCGCGGCCGTGGGATCCGGCCGCGGCGTCTGCGTCGGCCACGCAGTCGAGGGCGTGCGGATCAGGATCGAGCCGCTCGACGGCGGTGACGGCGAGAGCGGAGAGATCGTCGTCAGCGCGCCCTGGCAGTCGCTCGGGTACGACGGCCTCTGGGGAACGACCGACAGCGCGCGCACGGTCGACGAGCAGGGGGTCGAGTGGCATCGCACGGGTGACGTCGGCCGCCTCGACACGGCGGGACGCCTGTGGGTCGAGGGCCGAATGGCGCACGTCGTCGCCACCGCAGACGGCCCGGTGACGCCGGTGCCGCTGGAGATCGCGGCCGAGGCGGCCACCGGCTCCCGTTGCGCGGTGACCGGGGTCGGGCCTGCGGGCTGCGCGCAGGTCGTCGTGGTCGTCGAGCAGGAAGGCAAGGCGGGGCTGGCCGGCACCGACCTCGACACGATGGTGCGCGGTGCGCTCGCCCCGCAGGCGCTCGCCGCAGTCCTGACCGTTCCCACGTTCCCCGTCGATCGCCGCCACAACTCGAAGATCGACCGCACGCGGCTCGGCCGCTGGGCCGGTGCGCTCCTCGCCGGCGGACCGGCGCCGCGGAGGCTCTGATGCGGGTGCTCGTCACCGGAGGCTCGGGCCTGCTCGGGAGGAGGACGATCGAGGCGCTCGCCGCACGCGGCCACGCGGTCGTTGCGCTGCAGCGGCGGGAGAGCCCGGAGCTGGCCTGCCGGCAGGTCCTCGCGGACATCTGCGACCGGCCGGCCGTGGTCGCCGCCGCTGCCGGCTGTGACGCCGTGATCCACGGAGCCGCGCGCGTCGGCGTCGTGGGGACGCGCGAGGAGTTCCGCCGGGCCAACGTCGGCGGCACCGAGTCGGTCGTCGCCGCCTGCCGCGAGGCGGGGGTGCCGCGGCTCGTCGTCGTCTCGTCGCCGTCCGTGGGCTATGAGTCGGTGCCGACGGTCGGGGCCGGGGCGGAGGCGCCGATCGCGGCCAGAGGCGACCGCTCGTGGTACTCGGAGTCGAAGGGTGAGGCAGAGGTGATCGCCCTGGCTGCGAACGGGCCCGCGCTCGCAGTGACGGCGATCCGCCCGCACGTCATCTGGGGCCCAGGCGACATCCAGCTCGTCGGGCGCATTGTCGAGCGGGCGGGTGCGGGGCGCCTGTTCGTGGTCGCGGGTGGCCGGGCGCTGATCGACGCGACCTACGTCGACAATGCCGCAGACGCGCTCGTCGTCGCGGCCGAGCAGCTCGCTCCGGGGGGTGAGCTCGCCGGCCGGGCCTTCGTCGTCTCGAACGGCGAGCCGTTGCCCGTGCATGTCTTGCTCGTGCGGATCTGCGCGGCGGCCGGCGTGCCGCCGCCCAGGAGAGACCTCCCCCTGGGCGTCGCCCGCATGCTCGCCGGCGCTGCCGAGCGGGCGTGGGCCAGGAGCCGTCCGACGGCCGAGCCGCCGGCGACGCGGTTCCTCGTCGACCAGCTCGCGCTCGCGCACTGGTTCGACCCGCGCCCGTTTCGCGAAGCGACCGGCTGGCGGCCCGCGGTCAGCGTGGCCGAGGGGATGCGTCGGCTGGCGGCGTTCTACGGCGCGCTTCCTGACGCGTAGTTCTCCGAGGCGGGTTCGCTGCTTCCACCGGATGCGACGCGGCCGTGCCGGGGCGATGCTGGAGGTGCCTACAGGAGGTTGCAAGATGAAAGCCACGTCTCAAGCCGATTCGCATGTCGGCCTGCTGCTGGTCTTCGGAGACGGAGCCCGCCTCGACGAGTGGCGGCCCGGCGCCGCCGTGGAGGTCGAGCGGTTCGACTTCGGCGAGCCGATGGCCGACAGCCACGAGCTGCAGGGCCCGGCCGCATCGCATCCCAGAGGGAGTGGTGAGCGAGCTCCGGGGACTCATTCGAGCGCCCAGCGCGACCTGTTCGAGCGGAGGCTGGAGCAGCATCGCATCGCGTTCGTTCGGGACGTCGCGGCGACGTGCACGGTCGCGGCCCGTACGCGGGGCTGGCCGCTCGTGCTCGTGCTCGGCGATCCGCACCTGACGGCGCCCGCGGCCGAGGTGCTGCGCCACGGCGGTGTCGAGACCGAGCAGAGCAACCGACTCCTCGCGTGGAAGACCCACCACGAGCTGGCGAAGGCGGTCGCACCTGACGTGGAGCGGGCCCTGCTCGAGCACGCCGGCGGTGCCGCCAGTTGATGCGCGGGCTGCGATGCTCGCGTCGAGGAAGGTTTCGCTGCCCGGCGGACGCCGACCGAACGTAGCCGCGCGGGCCCGACGACCCGCTACGGCCTTCGTGCCAGCAGTGCTCGGCCCGCTTCCCGGGCGGACGCAGTGCCTTGTGCGAGGCCCTGCGCCATCGTCGGGAACCAGAGCGGGTGCACGAGCAGCGCCCCCTGGGCGGTCGACGCGGCCCGGCGGAAGGTGGGATGGAGGTCTGCCGTCTGGAGGACGTGATCGGATCTGCCGTCCGCGTTCAGGAGACGATGGACACTGGCCTTGTTCGCGGTAGGCTCCCACCGTGGAGATCTCCCTTCGCGACCGTCTCGTCGGGCTTCTCGGGTCGTTCCCGCGTGTTCGCGCCCGCCTTGCCGGGATGCGCCAGGAATCCGTCGACCCGTCCGCTCTCGCGCAGAGCTTCGCGTCGGATCTCCGGCTCCTCCACGATCTTCTGACCCAGGCAGGCGTCATCGACGTGATCTGGGTGTGGAGTGGGCTGCTTCTCGGCTGGGCGCGCGAGGGTGGGCCCCTGCGTCATGACCTTCGGGACGCCGACTTCTGCATTCGTCGAGATGACCTCGAGCGCCTCGAGCGCGCCCTCCCCTTGCTGGAGTCACAGGGGTTCTTCGTGGAGAGCCGGTACATCGGGAACGACGACCTGCTGGCCGAGATCAAGTTGCGGCGAAACTGGGCTCTCTTCGAGTTCTTCCTGGTGGACGAACGCGACGGGTTCTTCGAGACGCGCGCGTACGGCATTGAGCGTCGCCCGACGGAATTCGTTCTGCGAGTCCCTGCCCAACCGCTCGTTCCGTTCGAGCTTCTTGGTCGCACCTGGTCGAAGGTGCTCGATCACGACCGCGAGCTTTCCGTTCTGTACGGCAACTGGCATGTCCCTGACCCGGGTTCTCGTTCATGCGGCAGAGCCCTCCATCGTCGAGCGTCGTCCCTGGGAACGACGGAAGGAATTCGTCGAGGCATCTCGCTCGCGACATGAACAAGCCCTGAGCTAGAACCCGCTCGCCGGCCTATCGGCGCGGCCGGGTGCATCTCGGTTGGCTGATGTCGCGATTGTTGTCTGGTGTTTCGGACGCCAGCAGGGGCCGACATAACGATTCCTCGAGTCGTCGAACGTCGGCGCTTACGCGACGCTCGAGGTCGAGCGCCCATCGCAGCGCCTGGCGGCTGCGATCGAGCCAGTACTGATTCTCCTCGTTGTGAAGACCTTCGTTGAGGACACGATGTGCAGCCACGATGTACGCGGCATTGACGCACGCGCAGTACGCCGTGAGGGATGGCTCGAGGTCATCCGTGCCGTCCGGTCTCAGTCTCCGATACTCGTCCATCGCGGTGCGGGCCAGGTTGGGCAATCCCGGGCCGTGCGTATCCGCGAACAGCGTGTGAGACACGATGATGGCCCATTCCTGCGCCGCTGAGCCAGCATCGGCCCGACCGAGATCGATGACGTACAGCAACCCGTCTTCCCCGAGGATGATGTTCGTGGGAACGAGGTCGGCGTGGATCAATACGCGATCCGAGGTCGAGGAGGCTCAGCCGAGGGAGGTATCGCTCGACCGCCTCGACCACCATGACCTTGTCGTCGCCGTGGAGACCGCGAGCCTGGCCGAACTCCTCGGCAAGGTGCCTGACGGACCAGTGGTCGTACGAGGGGTTGGGTGTCGGCGGCAGCGTGTGGACGAGGGCGACTTGCGTCGCCAGGTCCAGCAGTTGCGCCTGCGACAACGGGCGATCCACGAGGTCGAGTGTCGCTCCCGGGATGTACTCCATGCAGCACGCCCACAACCACGCCCCATCCACGACGCAGCGGGCGAGAGGTAGCCCTTCCCGAATCTCGTGCCCACGAACGGGCTGCCGAAGGCGAGGGTGCCGAACACCTGCATGAATCGAGTGCAACGCGATCGACGCGTATCGCTCGCACTCCGCGGCCGTCCTGTCCGACCGGAACAGTTTCAGGAAGTGGGAGTCGGCCTCGAATTCGAGAACGACGTTCAGGTCTTCGTACCCTACGGTCACCGGACGCACAGCATCAGGACGGGGAAGTCCGAACGCGATCAGGACCGCTTCGATCGCTCGGTCGAGGTTGATTCCACCGAGACGATCGCGGTAGGAATCGGCGAACTCATCGAAGGCATCGACATCTCAGATGTCGTCGTCGTGGATCCGACGACGAATTCGCTCGATGATCGTCGACGTCGACAGATCGGGGTAGTAGGGGACGGTTCGGAGGATTCCGAGACGAATTGGATCGCTGTACCAGTACTCCAGAGCGGACGCATCCATGTCGTCCCCGTGCACTACCCAATCGATTCCGTGCTCCACGATGAAGCTCTCGGTCACCGGGCTCGCAGCCCCGGGGATGACTTCGTCCACGAATCGGCACGCTGCGACGACCTCGCAACGCTCGGCAAGGGACAGGACAGGTCTGCGCTTGTAGGTGATCACGAGATCGTCGGTGTTGACGCCCACGATCAGCGTGTCGCCGAGGACCGTGCCCGTTCGAAAAAGCGCACGTGCCCGACGTGGAACAGATCGCAGACGACGTCCACGTACACCCTGGTCATCGACGGAGAATCGCTGCTCACATCGTCTTTTCTCATATGACGAGTCTATGTTCGTTTCGTCTCGACGGCCAGTGGTCGAGCTGCGCTCTGGCCCGTGTCAGCCCCCGGCAGCGCGGAGGCACGCCTCGAGGGCGTCGATGCTCGCCGGCAGGAGGAACGAGCTGGACCCGGGCCTGCGCTCTCGCCCCGAGATCCGCCCGCAACTCGTCGTTCGCAAGCAGTTCGACGACCGCGTCCGCCAGGGCTTGACGATCGCCCGGCGGAACGACGCGCCCCGTCGTCCCGACGAGCTCCGGCAGCCCTCCGTTGCCGTATCCGACGACGGGAACGCCCGCGAGCATCGCCTCGAGCGCCACGAGCGGAAACCCCTCCGTGTCGACGTAGCCGGGCGGCCTTACGCTCGCGTGGACGAGCAGGTCGAGGCCGGCCATGATCTCCGCCACGTCGTCCGTATGGGCGACGAATCGCACCGCGTCCTCGACCCCGAGCTCTCGTGCGAGCCTCTGCAGAGCACGGGCATAGTCCGAGTCGGGGTCGGCGCCACCAACGAGGAGGAAGCCTGTCCCGGGCACGCGCTCGATGATCGCGGGTGCGGACTCGACCAGCTGCCGGTGACCCTTGCTCGGGTCGAGGCGGCCGACGAGCCCCACGACCCTCTCCGGCGGTGCCTCGCCGAAGCTCTGCACGACGCGCGCGCGGCCTCGACGCCGGTCGACCTGCACGTCGGGGACGCCGTTGTAGACGACACGCAGCCTGGGAGCGAGTTCCCGGGGGAACGTCGCGAGCACGGCCTCGCTCACTCCCGCGACGATCGCGCACCGCCGGGCGACGAGGCGAGCCGTGCGCCCGTCGAAGCTGAAGTCGACCTTGAGCCAGACGACGGGGATCCCCGCGCCCAACGTCGCGATGCCGGCCACGGCCGCGGCCTTGATGCCGCTCGCGCACACGACGCGCGGGCGTACGGCCGTGAGCGCGCGGCGCAGGCGCACAGCCGAGACGACGAGGTCGCGGCGACGGTTGCCCGTCTCGATGACGACCGTTCGGTGTCCGAGGTCGGCCGCGCGGCGGGGTAAAGGCCCGTCCTCGAGCGACACGACCACGGCGACCCAGCGCGGGTCGATCGCCTCGACCACCCGCTCGAGATGACGCTCTGCTCCACCGTCCCGCGCGTGGGAGGAGACGAACGCGACGGGAATGCGCCCGGTGCTCACCCTTGCGGTCCGGCGGACGGCAGGCCGCCGCCCTCACGGAGTGCGACCGCTGCGCCTTCCACGATGCCGCGCGCGCCGGCCAGGTCGCGTGCCGCGATCCGATGCACGACGAGCAGAACGACGAGGAGCGCGAACTGCGCCCGGGCGGCGAGCGTCGGGGCGAAGTTCTTGCGGAACAGGTACGCGCGGTTGACGACGAGCATCCGGCTCAACGCGCGTGACGCCGAGCCGGCGTGCGGCGCGAGACGGTGCTCGACGACGATCGCCGGCATGTAGCGGATGCGACCGCGCTGCGACAGCCGGTACGAGAAGTCCTCGTCTTCGGCCAGAGCGTACCCCGTCAGCCGCTCGTCGAACCCGACCTCGACCGGCCAGATCGCGGCGGGCGCTCATGAAGCAGCCGTGCATGTACTCGACGTCGTGGGGCTCGGTCACCCTCTCGATGTAGCGGGGATAGCCGAACCGGGTGAACGACCCTTCACGGCCCCCGCCCGGAAGGAAGCGCCGAAGGCGCGACTCCCTGTTCACCAGCTGGGAGCGGTCGCCGACAATCCGTCCGGTTACGCCTACGACTTCCGGATCTTCGTAGGCCGCCAGCAGCGTCGCCACGGCGTGCGGCGGGATCGTGACGTCATCGTCGAGAAACAGGACGATCTCCGCACGTGCGACAGCGAGTCCTGCGTTGCGCTGCCGGGTGAGACCGGGCGGCGAAGCCAGGTAGCGCACGGGCAGACCGGCGCCTGGGCGGCTCCACGCCTCGGCGACGGCCCGTGCGGAGGAGCCCCCGTCGCCGTCGACGATCACGATCTCGTCGGGGAGCGGGACGCAGGCGGCCACGCTCGCGATCGTCTCCGTCAGGCTCTCCGGCCTGTCGAGGGTCGCGATCACGACCGAGACACCGAGCGGGGACTCGCTTCTGGGCGGATTCCGGTTACGGTGAGAGACTGACATGCATTCACATCCTCCACGGATTCTCCTAGTCGGCTACGGCACACGCGGCCGTCAGTGGCACAGTGCCTGCGCCCGCGGGCGAGTCGAGATCGCCGGGGCGGTCGACACGGGCCTCGCCGCGGCCGACGCTGCCCGCCGGGAGGGGCTCGAGGTCTGGCAGACGGTAGACGAAGCTCTCGCCGCGGCGCGCTTCGAGGCGGCCATCATCGCATCGCCTCCGGGTGAGCACGTCCCCCATGCGCTCGCGTGCGTCGAGGCCGGCGTCCCACCCCTCATCGAGAAGCCCCTTGCACTCTCGACCGAGCAGGCGAGCGTGGTCGCGCGGGCCGTCGATCCGCGCCTGGGGTGCCGGTGCTCGTCGGGCAGAACTTCCGCTTCCTGCCGCGCGAACGCGCGATTCGCACCGCTCTGGCGGCGGCCGGGGCAGTCCGACGAGCGTGTCGATCGTCTCGGCCGGCCGGCTTCGGTGGCGCCCCCGCATGTCGCCGAGATCGCGAACGGCGCGCTCTGGGACATTTGCCTCCACCATCTCGACGCTCTGCGCACCCGTATCGGCCGAGTGCCCGACACCGTCGAGGCGACTGTCCGTCGCGCTGAGGGACGTGAGATCGACCACTACCGCATCCTCCTGGGCTGGTCAGGCGGGCCGAGAGCCGTCTACCTGCACAGCGAGGGAGCACCGGGATACTTCCACTCGGAGTGGATCGAGCGGGAGAGCGGCGCGATCCTCGTGCACGACCAGCGGTCAGCACGCTCTTCCCGCATCACCGGCCACGGCGCGTGCGGGTACCCCGGAGCCCGGCTCCCGAGGCCGCGATCCTCGCCGAGCTTCTCGAGGCGGCGAAGAGCGGACAGCCTGGTGATCTCGGCATCGAGGACAACCTCTCCACCGTCGCGATCGTCGAGGCGGCGGCGCGCTCGATCTCGACGGGCGAGGTCGTGAGCCCTGCCGCCCTCCTCGAGTCGGCGTCCGTCGAGCGTGCCGCATGACCGGCCCCACTCCGGATCCGGTCGCGTTCTTCGGCTTCGACGCCGCCGAGCCTTCGCTCGTGCAGCAGGGCATCGACGACGGATCGCTGCCGACGATGGCGCGACTCGTCGAAGAAGGACGCTCGGCGCTGCTCGAGCCGGTGCCCTCCGGCTTCCACAACACCAGTTGGATCGCGACCGTCACGGGAACGGACGTCTACGAGCACGGCTCGGTGCTCGACCGGCAGCTCGAGTCGGGCTCATATCGCATCGTCGACGTGCGCGCGGGCGCGATCGGACAGATGCCGTTCTGGCAGCACCTGAGCGACGCCGGCCTCGACTCGACCGTGGTGAGCATCTACAGCACGGCCGTCGTACCCGGTCTGCGCGGCACCCAGGTACAGGGCTGGGGCACGATCGACCCGTACTCCACCAAGCACGGGGAGATGCGATTCGAGCCACCGGAGACCGAGGCGCTGCTTACGCGCGCCGTGGGCTCACGACAGCAGCTGTACCGCACCACGGCGCCCCGAGCCACCGCTGAGTATCGCGCCTACCGCGACCGGATTCTGCGCTCGGTCGACGAGCAGGCGAAGGGCCTTGCCGTATTGCTCGAAGAGACGCGCTGGGACTTCTTCTTCGGCTCCTTCGCCGAGACGCACCACGCCGGACACCTCATCTGGCACCTCTCCGACCCGGCGCACCCGGCTTACGACCCGAGTCTCGCCGAAGACCTGCGTGGAGCGATGATGGAGATCTACCGTGCCGTCGACCGCAGGATCGGCGAGCTCGTCGAGCGTGCAGGGCCGCGAACGCGGGTCTTCGTCTTCACCCCGCACGGCATGCGGGCGAACTACATCCACGATCCCGCGGAGGCCGTGCTCCGAGAGAGTGGATGGCTCGTGCCTGTAGGGGCCGGCGGGGGAGGTGACCTCGGAGGCCGGCTGGTGCGGGGCGCCTGGAGCGTCGGACGCCGTGTCGTCCCGACCCGGCTTCGCCTTGCCGCCCGGAGTCACCTCGCCGACGATGGCCTCCTCGCCACCATGCCGCTCGCCCATGTCGACTGGGCAGGCAGCAGAGCCTTCGCGTTGCCGAGCGATATGACCTCGTACGTCCGTATCAACCTGGCGGGGCGCGAGCCCGGGGGGATCGTGCACCCGGGGGAGGAGTACGACACGGGTTTGCACAGAGCTCGCGCGACTCTTCGGCTCGCTGACTTCGGCGAAGTCCGGCGCCTCGGTCGTCGACCGGGTCGTGCGCTGTGACGAGGTGCTCGGCCACCCGGCCGAGGGGCCGCTCCCCGATATCTGCGTCGTCTGGTCGGATCGCGAGCAGGTGCGTGCGCTCTGCGCGCCGGAGATCGGCACGCTCGAGCTCGACTTCGACGACCCGCGCACGGGCCAGCACCGCCACGTCGGGCTGATCGTCGGCCGGGACCGGGCATCGCCCCTTCGGGGCAGCAAACGATCGGCGACTACGCCGGGAACCTGCTCGACGTCGCACCGACCGTGCTGGCGCTCCTCGGCGTCGAACCGCACCCCGCGCTCATGGGACGCCCGCTCGAGCTCTTCACCGGCTCGTAGGAGCAACGGGCGGCGTTCAAGGCCTTCCATGAAGCCGAGGGTCGCGCCCGAGGGCGCGGCGCAGCGGGAGCAGACCGAGCTTGCCGAGGTGCCAGGCGCGCTCTCCGGCCGCCGCGCGAAAGAGGTAGAGGAGGGCGCGGGGCGACGAGCCCGGGTGGGTACGTGCTGCGCCCAGGGCGGCCAGGGCCGTCTCACTCCTCTCTGCCTTCACGGGCGAGGAGGTGCGTCTGGACGAGCATGTGTACGGCCCTGATCCGCGCCGCCTCACCCGCGGGGAGCGCGGCGAGCCGGGGTTCCAGGCGTTCGACGAGCACGCGGTACCAGTGGAGCTCGTCCGTGGGTTGGCTCCGCTCGCGATCGACGAGAACCTCGGGGATCACGGCGACGTCGTAGAGGTCGGCGAAGCGCACCCAGAGCTCCCAGTCCTCGACGCGTCGCAGGCTCGGATCGAAGCCGCCTGCGCGCTCGAATGCCTCCCTCCGTACGAGGACGGTCGACGGCTGGAGGCACGGGCGCTCGAGAAGCGTCAGTCGCAGATCGCGTCCGGTGGCAGGAATCGAGCGCTCGACGAGCCGGTTGCCATCCCACAGGTCGTAACCGCACTCGACGGCGCCGATGTCCGGAGGCGAGCCGGCGATCACCTCGACCTCGCGAGCGAGCTTGGACGGCCGCCACGCATCGTCATCGTCGAGGAACGCGACGAGCTCGCCGCGGCCCGCGCGCACGCCCATGTTCCTGGCCGCGGCAACACCGACCGACGGACTCAGCGAGAGGACGCGAACGCGGGAATCGTGCGCGATTCCGGCCGGGAGCTCGAGCGGCGGGCTCGACCCGTCGTCGACCACGACGACTTCGAGAGCTCGATATGTCTGCCCGAGGATGCTCCGGACGGCCCTCGTCACGTGGCATCGGCCGGTCGCGGGTCGGAACGACCACGGTGACGAGCGGCTCCCGTACGGCCGTCATGGCGATCCGGGCGCGAGTCGGCGAAGCTCGAACGGGCGAACCGCATGGATGCCGAGCAGCAGCACCGACCACGCCGCCGCGAGACCGAGGGACACAGCCGCTGCACGCCAAAGATCGACGGGCCCGAAAGCGCCCTGCACCGCGAGCGCGGCAGCGAGTGGCAGCGCTCCCGTCGCGAGGGTGGCGACGAAATCACGTCTCAGAGGATGGGCCCCGGTGATGCGGTAGAGCTCGACCGCGACCCACAGGTTCAGGACGATGTACGTGCCGGAAGTCGCAGCTGCCGCTCCCTCCGGGCCGAACCACGGGATGAGGACGACGCCGAGCACGATCATCGTCGCCGTGGCGCCTGCTCCGGAGCGCGCGAGCGCTCCCCGCTTTCCCGTGGCCGCGAGCGCCGACCCGTTGAGTCCGCAGACCAGGTTCACGGCGAACCCGGGCAGGAGGAGCCAGACCACGAGCCCGCTTGCAGGGAATTCGGCCCCGTAGAGCCCGTGCAGGACGGCCTCGGGGAAGGCTGCAAGCAGGATGACGGCCGGAAACGCAACGACGAAGACGAGCTTCGAGATGGACACGTAGAGGTCGCGAAAGCCGTCCAGCCGCCCGGCTGCGAACACCCGGCTCGCGACGGGGAGGAACTGGGCGGTGAACAACAGCGGGACGAGGAGCATCGCCTGCTCGACGATGCGGAGCACCGGCTCATAGCGGCCGACTTCGGCGCTACTGCCAGCGATCCCTAGCACGAGCACGTCGAAGCGGGAGATGACGATCATCGCCAGCCCGGTGGCAGCGAACGGCAACGAGCTCGCGAGCATCCGCCGGGCCACGTCGACCCCGGGGAGAAAGACCCGCGAGGGGGTGCCGAGCGAACGGGTGACGTGAAGCGATGCCACCATGCCGGCGATCGCCGCCACTCCGTATCCGAACGCGACCGACCCGAGGCTCGCCACGCCGAGCACTGCTAGGAGCCCGACAGCCGCGAAGCGCCCGAGCGTGGCGACGAGGTTCGGCAGCTCCATCGACACCACCCGTCCCCTGCCGCGGGCGAGGGCGCCTGCCACCGCGGCGAGGTTCGACCCGTAGAGGACGAGCCCGAGGGATACGGCAAGGACGGTGCGGGCATGGGTTGTCGATGCCTCTCGCCCAGAGCTCGATCACGGTAAACGTCGCCACGCTGCCGGCAATGCCCGTCAGTGCCACGAGGCTGAGGGCACCGTGTGCGACGTCGTGTGACTGCCGTGTCGGGCTTCCGGCCGGGTCGATCGCGATCAGCGCGTGCCACCGCCGCCTCGAGCCCGAGCCGTCCCGCTCCCGCGAAGACGACCGCGGTCGAGAGCCCGAACGCGAGCGCTCCGTAGGCAGCGGGCTCGAGCAGCCGCACGGCGAGCACGACCGTTGCGAGGCCCGCGAAGGTGCCGACAGCGAGCCCAACCGTCCGCCCCCCGCCCCGAGGCCGATGAGCGCGAAGCCGTCGCGCGTCCGGCCTTCCCCGGCTGACGCTTCTGAGCGATGGTATCCCACGGCCTGATCATCGGTGGGAGTCTTCTCGAACACAACCGGAGGCAACGCAAGCGCCCGTCGGCGAGGGCGGTGCAAGGAACGACGAAACCCACCCTCGCAGGCGGGTTTCGTCTCCTTGAGCGGAGAGGGAGGGATTTGAACCCTCGATCCGCCGTATGACGGATAACGGTTTTCGAGACCGCCGCATTCGACCGCTCTGCCACCTCTCCTCGGCTGCGAAAGGGTACCCGCACCGGTGCGGAGGCGTTGGCCGGTAGCCGCTCAGTGTGGCTCGACCGGTCGCGCGGGAATCCCGGGGTTGCGCCAGCGGACGTGGGTCGGAGTGCTGCTCTCGAGCGTCGGCAGGCTGTCCTTCGGGTGGGACGCGAACCATTTGGCATAGCGGTCGGCGAGCGGCGCTGCCGTGACGCCGTGGGCGAGGATCGAGAGCGCGACCGTCAGCACGGTGGTCGTGACGATGACGTCCTCATGCGCAAGACCGCCTTCCTCGACGATGATCACCGCGAAGACGATCGAGGCGAGGCCGCGCGGCCCGAACCAGCCGATGAACCCGACCGTCGGCCGGCGGGCGCCCGTTCCCGACCAGCGCGATCGCGACCGGGAGCATGCGCACCACCGTGAGGCTGAGCAGGGCATAGAGCGCTATCTGCCACGTCGTCGCACCGAGCGCCGGCCCCAGCATGATCGCCCCGAAGACGACGAACGTCACCGAGCCGAGAACGCCCCCGAGCTCTTCCACCAGGTAGCCGACCTCGCCCCCGTGGCGGCGGCGAAGTCCGCCGAACACGGCCCCACCGACGAAGGCCGCGATGAAGCCGGAGCCACCGAGGCCGTCGGCGACCCCGAACGCGAGGACGGCCGTGGCCGCCGGAGCGACCTGGAGCCACGGCTCGTTGATCCACTTGCGACGTCCCGCGAACACGATCACGGCCGCTCCGGTGGCCCCTGCCGCCACACCGCCAAGCAATCCGTAGCCGATCTCCTCGGCGACGAACCTCGCCGCTGCGCCGCCGTTCAGGTCGCCCGCGTCTGCCTGGCCCAGCGCGAGCGCGATGAAGAACAGCGGCACGCAGATCCCGTCGTTCAGCCCGCTCTCGACGTTCAGCCCCTGACGAATGCGCACGGGCAGGCGGGGCAGGGTGACGACCGCCTGCCCGAGCGCCGCGTCCGTCGGCGCCAGCACGACGGCGAGGAGCAGCACCTCGGGGGTCGTGAGCGATCCGAGGAGACCGAGACCGGCCACGCTGCCGGCAACGATCGTGAGCGGCAGCCCGATGCCGAGCAGCAGCGCGGGGATCGACACCTCGTCTCGGAGCGCCTGAAGGTCGATGCGCGATGCGTCGCCGAAGAGGACGATCGCCAGGGTTGCCTCCGCGAGCAGCCTGACGGGCTCGCTCGAGACGCCCGGCTCGACGAGGCCGAGGGCGTTGGCGCCGAGGACGACGCCGACCGTCGTGAAGACGATCGGGGCCGTAATCGGCGTCCCCTCGAGGCGGCCGGAGACGGCCGCGAAACCGAGCAGCGCGAGTGCGATCGCGGGTAGAGCCCACTGCACAGGCAGACCCTACTCCGGCGGATCGAGCGCTAGGTGGCGGCAGGTGCCGAGGAGTCGCCGTTTGCGGTGGAGATCGTCCCGGCGACCGTGCCGCCGGAGACGGTCCACTCGGAGTGAACCGAGCGCAGGTCGCCACCCGGCAGGGCGCAGGTACCGGTGAACCCGGCCCCGTCGAGCGACGTGAGCGTGCCCTCGCACGTCGCCCCGCCCGCGAACTGCAGCTGGAGTGCGCTGTCGGCGACGCGATCGCCACCGTTCGTGAGCAGGTCGATCCGGAACGCGGAGTTGGAGGCAGCCGTGCCGCTGATCGAGAGGATGCCCGAGTCGCTCCGCTCGATCTTCCCGCTGAGATCGCCCTTGATCTCGGGAACGGGCTCGGCCGCACGCGCCACCTGCTTCGGGGGCGATGCCTGCTGAGACAGCGCCGAGAGCTCGAGCACCACGGCGAGCGCGGCACCCGCTGCCACCAGCCCCTGGCCGAGCCGGCGTGCGTTGGGCGCCCGGCCGAAGCGCAGCACCGCGGCACCGGCCACTGCCGCAACCGCCAGGCCGTACAGGACGAGCAGCCACGTCTGCTGGCGGTCGGTGCCGCTGAGGATGCCGTGAACCGTGGCGAGCAGCCACACTGCGAGCGTCGCGTAGTGCGCGCGCCGCCAGACGCGATACGGGAGGCGGCGGCGAAGCCGGTTCGTCAGCGCCACGGCCAGGAGCAGCTCGAGCGCGACGACGCCGAGCCCGGTAGCGAGCGGACGGTAGCCGGCAGTGAACGGAACGACGAGCTGCGAGAGCGAGAACGGCACGACCGAATCGAGCGCCACCGAGCCGACGTGAACCGCGATGAAGACGCCGGCGAGGATGCCGAGGAACCGGTGGACATCTTCGACCGCGAAGCGGGGGAGACCCGGCACGCGCACCTTGCCCGCAAGCAGGATGCCCGCGAGCACGCTCGCCGAGACGAGCAGGTAGGCGAGGACGCCGCCCGCGCGGGCGGCGTACCAGGTTGTCGTCGAGGCTACGAAATGCATGTCTCGGCCGCCGAGCTCTCCGGCCAGCCGCCGGCGAGGACGACGTCCGTCTCGGCGAGGAACCTGCCCTGGAGACCCTGTTGCTCCACCCAGGCCGGCCCGTCGTCGCCCAGGAGGAATGCCGCCTTGGCGGCGACATCGGCTGCGAGACACGTCGACGCGCACACGGTCACGCACGCCCAGCGTACGTCGGCGGGCGCGCCTGTCGCGGGGTCGATCAGATGGTGCGCACGGCTGCCGTCGGCGCGATCCCATGCTCGCGTCATGACGCCGCTGGTCGCGAGGGCACCCGAGTGGAGAGTCACCGTGCCGCCGCCGGGAAGCGCCACCACGAGCTCGCCGCGCGTCGCCAGGTCGCCGCCCGCCGAGACGAACCCCTCGCCCTCGAGAAGCGCCAGCGCATCGTCGACGGCGCGTCCCTTGACGACGCCGTTCAGGTCGAGCCTCAGTCCCGCCGGCCGCCGAACCAGCAGCCCGGAGAGCCGGATCTCGCGCCAGCGGCCCGCGGGGAGAGGATCGCCACCAGGCCCCGGCTCGATCTCCGCGAACGTGCGGTCGTACCCGGCCGCTGCGAGCGCAGCCGCGATCGTCGGGTCGAACAGCCCGTTCGTCGCGGCAGCGGCACGCAGCGCGTCGTCGAGGGCCGTCGCGAGCAGGGGAGAGACGATCGTGGCCTCGGACGGTGAGCGGTTGAGGCGCTCGAGATCTGAATCGGGCCGGAAGCGGCTAAGCGAGGCCTCGAGCGCCGCGAAGAGGCGTTCGATCGCAGCGGCGTCGTCGCACGTTGCGCCGCCGACCACCACCTCGCAGCCCATTGCCCTGAAGCGGTGCGTGCTCATGAGGTGCCGGTCGACGCCTGCGGCGGGCTCGACGACTGCGAGGGGCCGACCGAGCCGGAGTCGAAGAACGAGCCGCTCTGCTCCAATTCGCGGCTGATGCGTGACGAGACGTCGAGGCCGCTACTCGCCGCGGGCGTCGTGCTGTCCGGGCCAACCGTCTGGGCGCCGCGGACGACGAACGAGAGTGCTGCGAAGCCCGCCAGCGCACCACCCGCCGAGGCGGCCTTCAGGAGCCGAGCGCGCCGGCGGGCGGGAGCGAGGCGGGAGGAGGAGGGTGGAGCGGACATGGGCTCATTGAAACGCGCGCTCCTGAGAACGACCTGTGATCCGGGTTCAGGCTTCGTTAACGTCTGGCCGGTCCTGGTGCGATCAGACTTCGCCGTCGCGACCGATCGCAGTCCCGTCGTTGAGGATCGCGATCCATTCGGCGAACAGCGGATCGACGACCAGCCGTTTCCTGTCGACTCGCTCGATCTCGGCGGTTGCTTCGAGGCGCGGGAGCGCCCACTTGACGGCGTCCGCGGTCAGATCGAGTCGCTGGAGCACAGCGGCGCGGTAGGGAGACCCGGCTGCGGCCACCAGGGCGCGAAGGGTCTTCTTCTCGGTCGTGTCGTACCCGCGCCACTGCGCGTCGAACTCGGCATCGAGCTCTGCGAGCGCCGCCCGGTGCGCTGCCTGCCAGTGGTCGAGCGTTGCGCGCCCGGTGGCCGGCACCTCCGCCCAGAGGCGGTGGGCGAGCAGCATCGCGCGCTGCGGATGCCCCTTCGCCGCCTCCACGAGGGGGTGGAGCGCTTCGCCCGCGCCCCGACCGGTCTGCCGGAACCGCTCGTCGACGTACGCCGCGATGTCGTCGTCGGCGAGCCGCTGGAGGCGCATCGGGACAGCCGAGCCGTAGAGCGGGCGATCCCGGGTCTCGAAGAGCTGTCGCATCAGGCCGGGTTCCGACCCGGCGAACACGTACGACGCGACCTCGCCGTGGTACTGGATGTGACTCCGGATCAGACCGTCGAGATCCGGGACGTTGTCGATGTCCTGGAATTCGTCGAGGGCGATGAAGGCCCGGTAGCCGCCGCTCGCCTCCAGGCGCAACGGCAGGTCGAGCAGCGCGTGGAGGGCCGGCAGGGGGTCGCTCTTCGGGTTGAGCTGGAGCTTCGCGCTGATGCCGTAGGCGCCGAGCGAGAGTCCGATCCCCGTCTTCTGGAGGAAGTCCTCCACCCGTCCGCGGATCGCGCCCTTCAGATGTTGTGAGTAGGCCCGTTCGAAGCGAACGGTGACGTCGGCGATGGACGAGACCCGGTAGAGATCGACGTGGACGGGAATCAGGCCTTCCGTCACCTCGCCGTCGCGGAGCGCCCGCTTCAGGAGGCTGGTCTTCCCGTACTTCCGCGGTGCGTAGAGACGGACGAAGTGGCCGCCGACGACGTTCCTGAGCAACTGCTCGGTCTCCTCGTCCCGATCGATGATGTCGTCGGGAACGAGTGGGTGCGAGTAGACGAACGGATTGACGTCCGTGATCGGCATTCGGGGAATCCTAGATGTTATGGCGTGATTGCGCCAATAAACTATGGCGTTCTGACGCCAAGACACGGTAGGGCGAACGCGCCGGGGTCGAGGCGCCGCCGGCCGGGAACGTCGGGCGACCCGCGAACACCCTGCGCTCGTGCCGGCAGCCCTGCAACCGGCCCGGAACGGAGAAGGAGGGATTCGAACCCTCGATGGAGGAGTTCACCCCCATAACGCCTTAGCAGGGCGCCGCCTTCAGCCACTCGGCCACTTCTCCCGGTGGGCAGAGGATAACGGACGAATTACCGGCGGACGTGAGACACCTCTCTGCGGGACGGGTGTCAGCCCGGCGACAGGCTGAAGCCTGTCGCCCGCCCGAGGAGCTCAGTCGTGGATGCGGCCGATCAGCTCGGAGCGCTTCAGCACCTTGACCTCGATCCCGCCCAGGCGCACGTCGTAGCCCGCCTCGTGCGGGTACAGCACCTTGTCGCCCCGCTCGATCCCGTTCGGCTCCGAGCCGACCGCTGTCACGATCCCCGTGCGAACGGCCACGGTCGAGAGCGCCGACGCGGGCAGGATCAGCCCGGCGCGCGTCTCCGTCTCGTCGCTGACGGGCTGGATGACGACGTACTCGTCGAGGGGCTCGAGCGATGAATCGATGTTCTTCGACTCCTCTAGCATCCACCAAGCATAGGTCAGAGACGGCCTGCGCTGACGATTCGTTGCAGGAACTGTTGCGTCCGCTCCTCGCGCGGGGCGCTGAAGATCTGCTGCGGCGGTCCCTCCTCGAGAATCGTGCCGGCATCGAGGAAGCACACCCTGTTGGCGATATCGCGGGCGAAGCCCATCTCGTGGGTCGCGATCACCATCGTCATCCCGCCCGCCGCGAGCTCGCGAATCACGTCGAGCACCTCGGCCACGAGCTCCGGGTCGAGGGCGCTCGTCACCTCGTCGAGCAGCAGGAGCTCGGGCTGCATCGCCAGGGCGCGCACGATTGCGACGCGCTGCTGCTGGCCGCCGGAGAGCCGGTCGGGGTACTCGCCCTGCTTGTCCGCGAGGCCGAAGCGGTCGAGCAGGGCGGCGGCCTGCGCGGCTGTCTCGCTCCGGGACTGTCCGAGCGCCTTGCGGGGTGCGAGCGTCACGTTGTCGAGCACGGACATGTGGGGGAAGAGGTTGAACGACTGGAAGACGATTCCGATCCGGCGGCGGATCGCGTTGAGGTCGACGTTCCGCGCCGTGATCTCCACGTCGCCGACGAAGATTCGGCCGGCCTGGATCGGCTCGAGCAGGTTGATGCAGCGCAACAGCGTCGACTTGCCGGAGCCCGATGCCCCGATCAGGCAGACGACCTCGTGCTCGCCCACCTGGAGGTCGATCCCGCGCAGCACCTGGAGCTTGTCGAAGGCCTTGTGGACGCCCTCCACGCGCAGCGCGGCGGCGACAGGCTTCAGCCTGTCGTCCGGGCGTGCTGCCTTTCCCGGGCTCCCGCTCACGCGGCCCTCCCCGCCTGCTGCCGCCTCTTGTCGCGCGCCACGAGCCAGTCCGTGAACCGGGCCAGCGGGATCGTGATCAGCACGAACAGCGTCGCCGCAACGAGGTACGGCGTGCCGTTGAAGGTCGCCGACTGGTCGATCTGCGCCTGCTTGAACGCCTCGACCACCCCGAGCGTCCCGACGAGGGCGGTGTCCTTCTGGAGTCCGATGAAGTCGTTCAGGAGCGGCGGGATCACGCGCCGCACGGCCTGGGGGAGCACCACGAAGCGCAGCGACTGCCCGTGCGAGAGACCGAGCGAGCGTGCGGCCGCGTCCTGGCTCGCGTGCACCGAGTCGATCCCGGAGCGGTAGACCTCGGACACGTACGCCGTGTAGACGAGCACGAGGGCGACGACGGCCCAGAAGAACTGCGAGCTGGGCATCCAGGAGAGCCCCAGTGCCGGCATTCCGAAGCCGAGGATCGAGATGACGAGGATTGTCGGGATCCCGCGGAAGAGGTCGGCATAGGCGATCGCCAGGGCCCGGATCGGGAAGAAGACGGGGCCGGGCAGCGAGCGCAGGACGGCGACGAACAGCGCTGCGGGCAGGATGAGCACCTCGGCCGTGCAGAACAGCTTCACGTTCAGCCAGAAGGCGTCGAGGATCTCCGGGAAGCTGTCACGGTAGATCGTCCCGTCCAGGAAGTAGGCCTTGAACGCCCCCCAGCCGGGCGACCGGGTGACGACCACCACGACGGCGGCGACGAAGATCGCCGTCGAGAGAAGGGCGATCGCGACCGTCCGCGCCTCCTTCGAGAGGTGGACGGTCGCGCCGCCGAGGATCCGCGAGTTGCGGCCTTCGTTCAGGGCGTTACTTCAGGACGGGCGCACCGGTCGCCTTGGCGAGCCAGATGCGCTGGAGGTTCCTGATCGTGCCGTTCGCCCAGAGGCGGGTGAGCGCCTTGTTGACGCAGCCCGTGAGCGAGTTCTTCTTCTCGAGCACGAGCCCGAAGCGCTCCTTCGTGCCCGTGGACGCGAACTGGCCGATCACCTTGCCGTCCGGCACCTGCACCGCCGTGACGTAGAACGCGGTCGGGAGATCGACCACGAGGCCGTCGATCTGCCCGGTCTTCAGCGCCTGCACGGCGGCATCGTTCGTGTCGTAGACGAGCGGCTTGGAGTCCGGCTTGATCTTGCTGACGATGTACGAGTAGCTCGTCGTGCCGATCTGGGCGCCGAGCTTGTACTTCTTCAGCCCTTTGATCGAGCGCACGGAGGCGATCGGCTTGCCCTTCCGCCCGACCACGGACTGGTTCACGAAGTAGTAGGCCTTCGAGAAGTCCACCTGCTTGGCGCGGTCGGCGCTGTACGAGACCTCCTGGATGTAGAAGTCGAAGCTCTTCTTGCCCGGCTTGTACGAGTTGTTGAAGGGGACGTACGTCCACGCCACCGCGCTCTTCGCGAACCCGAGCTGCTTGGCGACGGCGTACGCGACGGCCGACTCGAATCCCTTGCCGTTCGTCGGGTCGCTCACCTTCCACGGCTTCTTCTCCGGCCCCGCGAACCAGGGCGGGAAGGCCGGGTTGTCGGAGCCAATCGTGAGGGTCCCGTCCTTGACGAGGTTGAGGCTGTCCCTGGCACACCCGGGGATCGCGGCCGTCGTCCCGGACGCGGCCGGGCGTCCGCTGGCGGTGGTCGCGACGACGAGTGCGCCACTGAGGACGAGGGCTGTGAGCAGTGCTTTGCGCATGGCGGAATCTCCCGTGTCGGATCCTCGAAGCGGGGGCGAGCGTATCACGCCCCCCTATTACTTCATTCCCAATAGTGTTGGACGTCGCGAGGATGGATACGGTTAGCCGATGGCTTCGCCGTTCATCGAGATCGAGGTCGGGGAGCGTGTCGTCAAGGTCACGAATCCCGACAAGGTGTTGTTTCCCGCCGCGGGTCACACGAAGCGCGATCTCGTCGGCTACTACCTCTCCGTCGGAGAGGGCATCGTTCGCGCTCTCCGCGAGCGCCCGACCCAGCTGCGCCGCTTCCCCGACGGAATCGAGGGCGAGCAGATCTACCAGAAGCGCGTGCCGGAGAAGCGCCCCGAGTGGGTCGAGGCCGCGCGCGTCACGTTCCCGTCGGGCCGGCATGCCGACGAGCTCTGCGTGACCGAGCTCGCACAGGTCGCGTGGGCGGCGAACCTGGCCGTGATCGACTTCCACCCCTGGCCCTCCCGGCGCGCGGACACCGAGCATCCCGACGAGCTGCGCATCGATATCGACCCGCAGCCGGGCACGGACTTCGCCGACGCGAAGGCGGTGGCGGCGCTCGTGCGCGAGGCGCTCGCCGAGGTCGGCTACACGGGCTGGCCGAAGACGTCGGGCAACCGCGGCATCCACATCGCCTGCCGGATCGAGCCGCAGTGGGAGTTCCCGGTCGTGCGCCGCTGTGCGCTCGCCTTCGCGCGTGAGATCGAGCGGCGTGCGCCGGAGCTCGTCACCACTGCGTGGTGGAAGGAGGAGCGGGGCGAGAAGGTCTTCATCGACTACAACCAGAACGCCCGCGACCGCACGATTGCCTCGGCGTACTCGGTGCGGCCGCGCCCCGACGCGGCGGTGTCGGCGCCTGTCACCTGGGACGAGCTACCGGACGTCGAGACGGAGGACTTCACGCTCGTCACCATGCCACCCCGCTTCGCGGCGCTCGGCGACGTGCAGGCGGCGATCGACGACACGGTCTGTGACCTGCGCGTGCTGCTCGAGTGGGTCGAGCGCGACGAGGCAGCCGGTGTAGGTGAGGCGCCGTACCCGCCGAACTTCCCCAAGATGCCCGGCGAGCCGCCGCGGGTGCAGCCCTCGCGCCGCCGCGCGGAAGGGTCGTAGACCCGGTCGACCTAACGGGGCGACAGGCTTCAGCCTGTCGCCGGGGTTGCGGCTGCCGGACGCTCTGAACCCCTGAGGTCAAGCAGGCTGCAGCCTATCACCGTCCGAGGAGATCGGCCACGGTCGGCCCGTCGGCGCTGCCTGGCGGCCGCAGCTCGGCCCACGTGCACGCACGCGGATCCTTGTCGGGCCGGAAGCGCAGCAGCTTCGTGCCGTGCCGGAACCGCCGGCCCTGCACCTTGTCGTAGCGCACCTCGGCCACGAGCTCGGGGCGCAACGGCTGCTCCTCGAGACCGCTGCCGCCCCAGCGATTCGGCTCCGAGAAGCGCCGGTCGGAGGTCTCGTCGAGAAGCGGCAGCACCTGCTCGGCGATCGCGGCGTGGCGGCTCGCGGCCACCGCGGCCGACCCCACGTAGCCGATCTCGCCCGAATCGTCGTAGAGGCCCAGGAGCAGCGTCGCGATCACCTTGGGCTTCGACTTCCAGCGCACGCCCACGACGACGCAGTCGGCGGTGCGCTCGGGCTTCACCTTGACGACGGCGCCACGGGCACCCGGCTCGACCGGCCGGTCGAGCCGCTTCGCGACGACGCCGTCGAGGCCGAGCGCTTCGAGCTCGTCGAGCCATGCCGTCGCGGTCTCGGGGTCGGCCACCGACGGCGAGAGCGAGAAGGCAGCGGCGTCTCGCTCCAGCGCGGTGCGTCGTTCGGCGAACGAGCTCTCCCAGAGCGGCACGCCGTCCCAGGCGAGCGTGTCGAAGGCGACGAAGCGGGCGGGAATCTCGCCCGAGAGCTTGCGGATCCGGCTTTCGGCCGGATGCAGACGTGTCTGCATCGCGTCGAAGTCGACCGCGCCGTCGATGTCGATCACGATCTCGCCGTCGAGCGCCGACCGCGGGGGCAGCAGCTCACCGAGAGGCCGCAGCTCCGGAAAGTAGCGCAGCAGCGGCCTTCCGTTGCGCGACCAGAGCCGCAACTCATCGCCCGCGTTCTCGAGCACGCCGCGAAAGCCGTCCCACTTCGGCTCGTACGCCCAGCCGTCGCCGAGCGGGAGCTCACGCACGAGCTCGGCCTCCATCGGGGGAAACGGGACGAGAGGATCGAGGTCGGCCGGACGTTCAGGTGCGCCTGCCATCTCCGCAAACTACTACTCTCTGCCCTCCATGCGGCGCGTTGTCATTACCGGCTTCGGAGCCGTCACGCCGATCGGTCTCGATGCCCCTTCCACCTGGGAATCCGCGTTGGCGGGGCGTAGCGGGATCGGCTTCATCGAGGCCTTCGACGCGAGCGAGTTCCCGGTCACGATCGCCGGTGAGGTGAAGGGGTTCGACCCGTCCGCGCTGATTCCGGCGAAGGAGGCGCGTCGGATGGACCGCAACGTCCTGATGGCGGTCGCCGCCGCGCAGGAGGCGTGGGACGAAGCGGCGGTGCAGGAGTACGACCCGGCCCGAGTCGGGATCCTCGTCGGCTCCGCGATCGGCGGGATCGCGACGATCGCCGAGCAGCAGAAGGTGTTCCTCGAGCGGGGCGCCGACCGGGTCTCGCCGTTCTTCATCCCGTCGGCGCTCGTCGACACCGCGAGTGGCCAGATCGCGATCCAGCTCGGGCTCACGGGCCCGAACTTCGCGCCGGTCTCGGCGTGCGCGACCGGCTCGACGGCGATCGGCGAGGGCGCTGCCACGATCGTGCGCGGCCAGGCCGACATCGTCCTCGCGGGTGGCACGGAGGCTGCGATCACGCCGCTCATCCTGGCCGGCTTCTGCGCCATGAGGGGGCTCGTGGCCGAGGAGGTCGATCCAACCCTGGCGATGCGTCCGTTCGACGCGACGCGCGCCGGCTTCGTGATGGGGGAAGGGGCGTGCATCCTCGTGCTCGAGGAGCTGGAGGCCGCCAGGGCGCGGGGCGCGACGATCTACGCCGAGGTGCTCGGCTACGGTGCCTCGAACGACGCGCACCACCTGGCCCAGCCCGAGCCCGAGGCGACGGGGGTGGCGGCGATGATCACGGCGGCGCTCGTCGCGGCGGGGATTGCGCAGGAGCGCGTCGGCTACGTCAACGCCCACGGGACGTCGACGCCGCTCGGTGACCTCGCCGAGACCCGAGCCCTCCGCCAGGTCTTCGGGCCCCACGCATACGAGCTGGCCGTCTCGTCGACCAAGTCGGTCACCGGCCACTGCTTCGGTGCCGCCGGCGCGATCGAGGCAATGATGTGCGCCCGGGCGCTCTACCACCAGGTCCTGCCGCCGACGATCAACTACCGGAATCCCGACCCGGAGCTCGACCTCGACTACGTGCCCGAACGAGGCCCGCCCGGTCGACCTCGACGTGGCGCTGTCGAACGCGATGGGCCTCGGTGGGCACAACGGGTGCGTGTTGCTCGGGCGCGTCGAGTCGTAGGGACGCGAGTCCGGTCGTCGGTGTCGGGCGACCGTTGCCCTTCGTCGCCGCAGTGTGGCAGCGTTATTCGGTGACGACGAACCACCCGTGTTCGAACGGTTCACCCTCGCGGCGGGCAACGGGGGAGCCCGATCCAGCCCGGACGAACCACATGTACCGCCCCGGAGCGAGCCAGGCGGGAACCGGAAGGCGATTCGCGCTGACCGACTCCGCGTGGACAAGGCGACGACTGCGGAATATCTCGACCACGTAGTAGCTCGACGGAGTGGTGGTCTGCCAGGCCAGCGTGATCGCAGGAGAAGCCGACGGCCTCGAGAAGGACGGCGATTCGTCGATGGACGGCGCATCGCGTGGCCGGGCGAACGACGCACCGAGCAGGGCAGCGACCCCGATCAGTGCGACCAGCCTGCCAACCCGGACCCATCCGTGCGATCTCGTGCGCTTTGCCCCGGCAGTGTGGGCGTTGTTCGTAGGCGTCGCGGGAGTGATGGAGAGAGCGGGCGCGGCTGCCGCCGGGCGGGAGGAGCCCGCTTCTGCCAGGTGAGTCGTCTCGGCGACAGCGAGCGCTCTCAAGCGGGCCGCGAGCTCCGGGTCGACGAGTACGAGCTCCGGGGTGATCGGTTCGTCGAACGAGCCGTTCATCGGACCTAGGGCTTCGACGCCGATGTGTCGCTCCCCTGCGTCGGCCGCACGGGGAACGAGGAGTGTCCAATGGCGTCGGCCCGAGGAACTCTGGGGGCTGCGTGTCCCGCAGGCCGGCGAACGGCTTCTCGAGCACAGCGCCCGCGCCGCTCTGTCGGGATTAGGCGTCTCGACCGCACCCGTCGAATCCCTCGTGCGGGTGGGAGGCTCACTCGTTCGAGGGTGCCAGGCTGGATCATGCATCCGATGAAAGTAGGATGAGGCTTCTTCCCGCCGCCGCGCTCAAGCACGTTCGCGTCAGTCCGTCCACCCTCGTCTTGCTCGTCGTCGCCCTGGTGCTGCTCGCACCGGCTGCCGGCGCCCCGGCAAGAAACGATCGTTCGACCCCACTCAAGTCTTCCCCACTGGTCGTCGTGGGAGCTTCGACCTCCACCGTCTCGCTGAAGTGGGCTCCGATGGGCGGCGCATCTACGAGGTACGTCGTGACTCGTGACGGACGCCAGGTTGCGAAGACGGGCCGGACAGAGATCACCGTCGCCTCACTTTCCTGCGGCACGACCTACAGGATGGGAGTCACGGCAACCAGGGCGTCGAGCGCGAACTCGGTCTCTACCAAGGCGGCGACTCAAGCATGTGCTGCCACACCTCCTGCTCCTGCTCCTGCGCCGACACCTGCTCCTGCTCCTGCTCCTGCGCCTGCTCCTGCGCCTGCTCCTGCTCCTGCTCCTGCGCCTGCTCCTGCTCCTGCTCCTGCTCCTGCTCCTGCTCCTGCTCCTGCTCCTGCTCCTGCTCCTGCTCCTGCGCCTGCTCCCGACTGCGGGCCGCCGATCACGATCAGCGTTGGCGGTTCGTACTCCGGGTGCTGGGTTTCGACTTCGGCCACTCCTGCAGTCCGGATCACGACGACCGCTCCGGTTGTGATCACGGACGCGACGGTCACAAATCTCGCGGGAGGAAAGCTGATCGACGCCGCCGCCAACGTTCAGACCGATGTCACACTGACCCGCGTCAGGGGGTTCGGCGGGACGGGAAGGTTCTTCGAGGCAGAAGGCTTCAAGTCCGTCAGAATCCAGAACTGCACGATCGACAAGACCGGTGGGATCAGGCTCTCGGTGCCGGTAGCCGGTGCCACTGTCATCGTAACTCGCAACAAGCAGCGGAACGTGCAGCGAGACCCTGGTGGCGACTACAGGCAGTTCCTCCAGTTCAACCAGGTGACGACGGCATCAGTGGATGTGTCGTGGAACGAGATCATCAACGTCTTCGGTGAGTCCTCGGTCGAGGATGTCATCAGCATGTATCGCAGTGCCCATGCGAAGGTTCACGACAACTACATTCAAGGCGGGTACCCGACCACGCTTGCGGGCGAGTACACGGGAGGCGCGATCTCGATCGAGACGGGATCCTACGACAACGAGGTCTACAACAACACCGTGGTCGACTCGATCAACGGTGCGATTGGCATCACATCCGGTCACGACAACTATGTGCACGGCAACAAGGTCGTGTCAGACGGAAGGCTCAACGGTGGCCCCCTGTTCGCCGCCGCAAACGTCGGGCTTATCGTCTGGAACTACAACTCCGAGTCGACGTTCGCGAACAATCGCTCGATCGGCAATACCGTTGGCTACGTGCGGTATGACGGCCGGCGAAACAACATGTGGTTTCCCGATGCGCCCTCCGGCGACTACGCATTGAACACTGAGATGCCCGATCAGATAACCGACAGCACGGAGAAGGCGGAATGGCCCGCGTGGCTCTCCAAGCTCGGTGCAGCCGGAATCCAGGTCGGCGCCTGATAATGCCGCCGGGCTGGATCGCTACGATACGTCCGTGCTCCGCTTCGTCCGCGTTTCACCATCCGTCTAGCGGCGCCCGAGAGTCGCGTGCCGATCGACGTGAAGGTCGTCGCTCTCCTCACATGCCATGACAGGAAGGATCTGACTCTTCGCTGCCTCGATTCGTTCTTCTCACAGTCCTGTTCCGGTACTGATCCGGAGCTTGCGGCGATTCTGGTCGACGACGGTAGTTCGGACGGCACCCGGGGAGCGGTCGAGGCCAGCTTCAGCGGCGCTCGTGTGGTCACGGGGGACGGCACCCTCTTCTGGGCCGGTGGGATGCAACTCGCCGAGTTGCACGCACGAGAGGAACAGGCGGACTTCTTCCTCTGGCTGAACGACGACGTCGAGCTCGACGCGGGTGCGCTGGATCGGTTGCTGGCGACTGCGGGGGAATGCCCGGGCGCGGTCATCGTTGGTGCACTCCGCGACCCTGCGACGGGCGCGCTCACCTACTCGGGTGTGGTGCGCAGCTCGTGGCACCCGCTCAGAACGCGTCTCGTAGTGCCGGGTGAAGGGCCCGTCGACGCCGACACGTTCAACGGCAACGTCGTGCTCATCGATCGCGCCGTCAGCGGCCGAGTAGGCCCCATCGACGGACGGTTCTCGCACGGGCAGGCCGACTTCGACTACGGCCTGCGGGCCCGTCGCGCCGACTGCCGTGTTGTCGTTGCCCCCGGAACCGTCGGGACCTGCCCGCGAAATGCTCAACGTGGGACATTTCTCGACTCGACCCTCCCGCTGGCTGATCGCTGGCGGCTCATCCAGAGCCCGAAGGGCCTGCCAATGCAGTCCCATGCTCGCTATCTGCGACGGCACGGTGGTGTTCTCTGGCCGATCTTCTGGGCCACGCCATACGTGAAGCTCACGATGGGCTCCCTCATCGCCTCGGTTCGAAGGCGATCTTCCGGTTCCGGCCGGTGATGGTATCTGCCGACTGTCTCCTAGCGACGCGGCGCGGCGAGGGCCGCCTTCACGCCGCCGGTGAAGTTGTCCACCATGCGGGTCAGAGAGTACCGATCGACCGATAAGGCGCAGCCCACCTTCATCTGCGGAACGATCTCGGGCGTCTCGAGGATGTCCACGACGCCTGTCACGTAGTCCGCCAGGTTGTCTTCGGTGAAACGAGCATTGAAACCGTCCACCAGGTATTCGACCTCCGGCGCGTGATACCGCCATCGTGTCGTGACGATCGGTGTCTGCAGCGCGAACGAATCGACGGCGACGAGCCCTACCCGGCCGGGCATGAGGAGAAGGTCGGCGACGGCCCCGAGTTCCGCCTTGCGCTTTCCGTTGACCCGACCCACGTAGCGCAGCCACGGTGATGAAGCGAGAGCTCGTTCGACCAGATCCCGATCGACGCCGTCGCCCGCCACGATCAGCGTGAACTCCGGCACGCGCTCGCTGATCATGCGGCTGGCATCGAGAAGGAAGCCGAGGCGCTTCGAGGAATCGAGGCCCCCGACGAAGAGGCAGGCACCCCGCTCGGGAAGGTGAAGCTCGCTTCGCAGCCTGTCGGCTTCGCCTGCACTCACGGAGCCGCGCCAGCCAAGGAGCTCCGTCGTGTCGATTGTGTTCTGCACGACGGTTAGCCGGTCCGCGGGATAGCCGTGCTCTACCACATACGCTGCGCCCGCTCGGGTATACGCAAAGAACCAGCTCGTGGCGTTCGTGAGCCGACCGCTGAGTGTCCGTTCAAGTCGGGTAATCGGCTTGACCAGCGTGGCTCCATGGCCCCACTGTGCAACCTTCGTGCCGCCGCGGCTCTGTCGAACCAGCAGCATGTACGTCTCGAGATTCCGGAGACCCTGGCTTAGGATGATGAGAGCTGCCGAGCTCGAGCCGTCGCCGAGCCTCTTGTAGGCCAGGTGGCGCCCAAAGAACGAGACGGACCTGTTGGGCACCGTTTCGACGAAAGGCAAATCCAGAACCGCATCCCTGCGGAAGGCCTGGGAGTCAGACGGCCTCCCGACGGCGAGGCGCAGCCGAATGTCATCCGCGGCGAGCCTCGTCTCGAGTTCCTCGAAGAACCGTCGGCGGAATTCAGGGACATACTCCTGGACGATCAGAACGCTACGCTGCCCGCTGGCAGACGGACTTCGGATGAGTTTGGATGTTGCCACAGTGCTCGATCGAAAACGGGAGAGTCCTGAACGACGACGAGGTACGTAAGAGAGGGTTCGATCGAGGCGTGCGAGGATGCAAGCAAACTCTGCGGTGCGCTCAGGGTATCAAGGAGAGCTTGATGTCCGGCAGAGACCGACCGACGCTGCCGTGGCCTCCACCTCGGGGGCGCGATCCCCGCGGTTACGACGACAATGAACGGGAGACGTGAGCGCACGCATGAGGGAGGAGCAAACCGGAGACCTGGTCATTGACGCCACGTTCGTTCGCGCGGGGCGTGTCGGCGGAGCGGAGAACATGCTCAAGAACCTCGTGACGGGCATTGTGGATCTTCCGGATCCGCCGACTATCGTGATTCTCTCGGCGGAGAGCCCGTGGCTGGTGAGCGATCGCGTCAGGTGGATTGGCGCCCCCCACCATGTCAACCGATTCATCGGTTCGACACTCGCTTTGCAGGGACTTCGTACCAGAGCCCTGCTCTGCCCCAACTACTTCACGCCTCCCGGCGCATCCCGACATGCCGAACGTGTCGTCACAGTCATCCACGACCTGCAATATCGTCATTTCCCCGAGTATTTCTCGAGACGCAAGCGGCTGTGGCTCCGCCGTTCGCATGAGGCATCTCTTCGCAGGGCCGACACAGTGGTGGCCATCTCGCAGTCCGTGTACGACGACATCGTTCGATCCTACGGCAGTGCATTCGAGCCCAAGCTCGTCGTAATCGAGAACCCAGTCGATTGGGCGCGCTTCACGACGTCTGCTGCGAGCGCAGAAGCTTCGAGAGCGGATGAGACCCCGTATGTGCTGAGTGTCGCAGCTCATTACCCGCACAAGAACTTGGAACGGCTGATCGCCGCGATGAAGCTTGTTCGGCGGCATCCGAGACTCGGCAGCACCAGGCTCGTTCTCGTCGGGCAAACCGGGGCGAGGTTGCTAGGGACACGAGGCGCGTTTCTCGACACGAGCGAGCCGTGGATAACCGAGACGGGACACGTCAGCGATGCCGAACTCGGGGAGCTCTACGAGGGCGCAGCGCTCATGGCGTTTCCGACGCTCTTCGAGGGATTCGGTATGCCGGTGGTGGAGGCTCTTGGGCTCGGTGTCCCCGTCGTCACGAGCAACATCGCCCCGCTCCCCGACGTCTCCGACGGGCTAGCCCGATATGTCGACGACGTGAGGGACGTGGCGCAGATCGCGCGTGGCCTCGTCGACGTGCTCCTCGACCCGGATGCCTGGCGACCGGATGCTGCCGCGAGAGAGAATCTCCGGGCCCGGTTCGACGTTCGTCGGGTGTCCGAGCATTATCGGCGGGTGCTCCTCCAAGCGGCATCTCGAGGATCCGACCTCACCACCACGGTGCACGGCACGGACCTATGAAGTTTTGCGCCCCCCTCGCAATCGGACGCGGTGCCGGCCTGGGCAACGAGCTCTTCGGCTGGGCCAAGGGATTCCTGGCCAGCCAGGAGCTCGATCTGCGGCTGCTGCATCCGCCGTTCGGGACGAGTCGCTACGGCTATCGCGCAGACTTCGGGACAAGTCGGTTCGATTGGCTCGGGCACCGCGCGCTTTCCCTTGCGCTCCCCACGTTCCACTTTTCGGAAGAGGACTACCGGGCGACGCGTGAGGCCGACTTCTCGCGGGCGATCAGGGTCTACGCCGATCACCACGGTCTCGATGATCGGTCGTGGTATGTGCTCCAGACCGAGGGCATATGGGGTGGTTTCCGGGCCATCCGAGACACGAGAGACTGGGTGCGGGCTCTTCTCTCCAGCCAGCGGAATACACAGGGGAACCTCTACCACCTGAGGAAGCAGATTCCGAAAGGACGGGCGCTCGTCGGCCTCCACGTCAGAACGCAAGGGTCACCCGGCGACCGTGGAACCGACTTCATGACGCCTGCGACAGCTGTGGACTTCCAGGGGAAGTTCAACGTTGCCCTCCCGATCGAGTGGTACGTTGGCATCGTCGATTCGATCAGCCGGGAGCTCGGCGACCGTGTTCATTTCCTTCTTTCGAGCAACGGGACGGCCGCCGATGTCACGCCTCTGGCCGGCCGAGGCAACGTCTCCTCGACCTTCGGCCTGCCGTTCAACGCGTGTAGCGATCTCGTCGCTCTCTCTCGCACCGACCTGGTGGTGTGCTCGATCTCGAGCTACAGCATGTGGGCCGCCTTTCTATCCGAGGCGCCGTACGTTTGGTTCCGTGACCAGCTGACGCAACGGTCGGACGGAAGCGTCATCTGGTCCGACGCGCCGGCGGCCTATCACGAGGGCACCACGCACCCGAGCGACCTCAGCGCCCGAGGCCTGGAGTCGGAGCTACCCTCGCAACCCACTCCGCGAGGTTTCGCGGTCGGGATGGACGGCCACGTACCCGAAGCTGTGCTGGAGCACTTAGAACGGAGAATCGTGGCACGCGCAGCGCCGCCCGATCTTCTCGAGTTCGGTACCGTGCCGCCAGATGATGCTGACCTGCCTGCGGGATCACGAGGCTCGACGAGGTCGTAATCCGTTTCTTCCTCGCGTCTAAGAGGGATCCCGGGGGTGTTCCAGGCCCCCATGGAGCGAACTACATGATCGAGGAACCGAAACGCCGCTCGTTCGTGGCCACGTGGTTCTATGAACAGGATCCGGACGAAGCTGGCTCCTATCGACAGGTCCGAGGCGACCCGAGTTCAGAGGCGTTCCGCGACGTCTATCGACGTTGCGTCGCCGTCTACTTCGTGACGGCGAGGATGGCGAATCCTGCCAGCGAGCTGGTGCTCGTGCTCAACAGGCCATGGCGCGAGGACGCCAGCCGCGTGGCCGCCGAGGTTTCGTCGATCCTGACGCAGCTCGGGGTGATCGTTCGTGTGCAACCGTACTCGTTCGCCCCGCCAACCACCTGGGCACCGGCGTGGCGCAATCAGTTCTTCGTCTTCGACGCGCTCGACGTTCTCACCTCGATGGCTTCTGCTCACGACCTCGTCCTTCTCCTGGACAGCGACGTCGTCTGGTCTGGATCCGATCTAACTCCAGCCATGTGGTCGCGGCTCGAACGGGACGAGAGCCTGACGTTGCACATCGACTTCGACATCGACGAACGCGTCAACGGGCTCACGCGGCGAGATGTGACCTCACTGGCCCGGTCCCTCGGCGTGCAGGTTGTGCCTGGCTTCGTGATTCCCTACAGCGGCGGGGAGATGATCGGTCTCAGTGGTTCTGCCGCCACGCAGCTGGGAGCCCGGGCGCGTGAGCTGTGGCCAGGCCTTGTCGCGCGCGTTTCTCGTTCCTCGACGCCCGAGATGGAAGAGGCGCACTTCCTGTCGATGCTTTACTGGGACATGGGGCTGCCAACAGGCATGGCGCACCCGTACGCCAAACGACTCTGGACGCAGCCGCTTCGATTTCGGAACACTGCGCCGGATGACGAAAACCTGGTGCTCTGGCACGTCCCGGCAGAGAAGCGCTATGGCCTCCGCCGTCTTTACGCGGTCCTCACCGACCCTCTTCGGCGACCGCGGGCCGACGCGCCTATCATGCCTCGGCCTGACCTCGCTCACTACCTCGGGGTACCGAGCAATAGTCCGGGCAAGACCGTTCGCGATATCGGATTCGCAGCAAAATCCCGGGCAATGACCGCACTGCGGTATCGCGGTACGTGACGGCCGAGCGCGCCTGCCTTCCCGTGCCGGCACGGACTAGGATGACGGCCGCGAGCGCTTCGAGCGCCAGAACGGGCCGATCTCGTGACGGGCGAACGCCTTGCCCGCGGGAAGGTGCGGCAGCGCTACGTACGTAAGAAGCGTGAGGCCTGCGAGGACCGCGCCGCTCGCAACGATTCTGAGTGTCAGCGAAGACTCTGCGGTGCGGCTTGTCACGAGTGCAGTCGTCACATACCACGCTCCCGCGACAAGCGCCGCCGCCCCTTCGGCGCGGAGAGTGCGGACGAGATCGATCAGCTGCGTCGGGACGATCAGGGCAAGCTGTTGTAGGTGGATCGCGATGCCGACGAATGCCGCGACAAGGGCGATGGTCTCGATCCCGCCGCCGGCGTAGATCGTCACCGCGAGTGCGATGACGAGCACGACCATCCACGTGCTCTGCAGGACCCAGATCTGCCTGAGGAAGCCGAACGCCTCAGACATCGAGACGAAAACCGTGTACGAGATCCCCACCGCAGCAGACAGACAGAGAGCCGGAAGTACCCCGGACACTGCCTTCCACTCAGGGCCGAGCAGGATCTCGATCACGAGGGGCCCGAGCCCGGCGAGCGCTCCGAACAGCGGCCAGCTCAGGGTCGTCGTCACACTCGTCACGTCGACCATCATGCGTTGGCAGGCCACCCGATCTTCCCTGTACCGCGGGTAGATCGGATAGAGCGTCTTGTAGATGCCCTGGATCATGAAGTTCCAGGGAAGGCCGACGAGGACGGAGCCCCGTGAGTAGAACCCGAGGCTTGTCGCGCCCAGCCAGCGAGAAACCGAAAACCCGGGCAGGGCACCGTTCACGTAGTGCGCGAGGTTCTGAAACGAGACCTGGGCCGAGAAGGAGAAGAGACGACGAGCTTCGTTCCGCGAAAGGGAGACCGCGAGCTCCGACCGAGCGGCGAGGACGCTCATCGCGCACAACGCGGCGGAACTCGTGACCTGGCCGAGGACGAGAGCCTCGGCGTTGTGCAGCCTCAGAGCCAGCGCTGCACCGACGCCGAACCCACAGAAGACGGCGATTGTCTCGATGAGTGCCGTCAGTCGGTATTTCAGGCTCCGCAGCAGCAGACTGAGCGGCACGACCGCAAGCGAGCCGAGCAAGACGCCGGGGGCCCAGAGCCGGAGAAGCCGATCGGCTCCCGGGGATCGCCAGAGGTCGGCCCAGGGGCCCGCGAGCACGAAGACGACCGCCGCGACGGCGAGCCCGGCGACTCCGGACAGCAACCACGCTGAGCCGACGACGCGTCGATCGGGTGAGGGGTGTCGGATGACGGCGCTGCCAATGGCGCCTAACGTGAAGTATCCCGCGATCGAGAGCAGCGCTTGGGCCGCCGCGTAGGATCCGAAGTCGGTTGGGCTGATCGCCCGTGCAGTCACCGCCGTGTACGCAATCTGGCCGATGACGGCAGCGGCGACACCTCCGTAGTTCCACGCTGCTCCACGGAAGACCCGTTGGGCTACGGAGAGCTCAGGAGACGACACTCTCGCCCCGGACTCGGTTCTGTTGTCTTCGACCCAGCCCGGTGGCGGGGTTTCGTGACACGTCCGGCCCGTACACCGCACGACCTGAGCGCACGCGACTGCGAGCGGGAGGATACGTTCTCGAGAAGACCATTCAAGTCTGCCCGCGACGTCGACAACCGGTGGACGCCTGTCCGCTCATTGGGAGGACACGGATCGGAACTACCCGATAGGTGTCGGCGGTACAAAGTCGGACATTCGCGCTACACGTGCTCTCGAGGGGCTGCGCTCGCAGCCCAGACACGCCATCGAAAGCATGGATCCGAGCAGGAGCCCCTGAACCTGATCGGGGATATGCGTCAGGGAGACGAGTATCTGGGACACGATGATGATCAGGATCGCCGGAGCGGCGACACCGAGTTGTTCGGCCGTCTCGTTGCGGTGCGCGAGCGCCATCGCCCAGAGCGCGCAGAGCGCCAGGATCCCGATCACGCCGAAGAGCAGCAGCGCCTCGACGTACAGGTTGTGCGCGCTCAGGTTCGTCACACGGCCGCCGACGTCGATTTCCCGGCTCGTGCCGCTCGGAGTGCCGAACACCACGTCGAAGGGCGAGCTGTGTCGACTGAGGAGAACCTTCCACGCATCCACCCTCCAGGCGAGCGTGCTCGACGCTCCGGTGGCCGACTGGACGGATTGCTGATAGCTCCCGACCTGTGCGACGGCGAACGCGACGAACGGTAGGGCGATGAGTGCTGCTCCTGTCCCGAAATAGACCATTCGCTCGTTCGTGGAACGGAAGCGTCCCGCCAGGAATAGGCACCCCAGCATGAGGCATACGAGTGCCACGATCCAGAGCGTCCGGTACTGAACGAGTGCCACGCCGCTCATTAGAAGCACCGCCAACCCGACGGTGAGAGCGGTGATCCGCCCCCGGGCGACCAGGAAGATCAGCCCCTGCAGCATCACGAGGACACTCAACGAGATGACGGGCCGCGCGTCAACGAGCTCGCCGTTCACGAGGATGAACTGATTCGCCTCAAAGAGCCCGTGCCGAACAATCCCGATCAAACTCAGCACAGCAAGAAGGGAGCCCGTCGCGATGAACGCTGTCGGGAGCCGCCGGTCCCACGTCCGCACGGTTGCGCCGTAGACAATTCCACTGACGATCGGAATCCAGTCTCTCGAGTGATTGACGGCGCTCTGCACCCCGAACTCGGCGATCCCCCACGTGAGGTGTGCCGCGAGCAACAGAACGACGGAATGAGCACGAGGCGCGCCGGGCCACGGATGTCGAGGACGAACAGGCGAGGTACCGCGACGAGGAGCAGAGCGAGCGAGACGACGTCGACGGGGTAGACGGAGATGCTCCCGAACGTGATGACCACGTTCTCGATCAGCTGAGGGGACGTCGCCTCGAACAGCACGAACGATCCGAGGACGACGATGGCGCCGGCGAGGGCGCTCCGCGCGATGACGAAGACGATGCCTGCAAAGCTCGCCAGCAAGATCCCGAGCTGAGCAAGGGCGAGAAGCTTGCCGATCATGGCCGGAGGCGTCGGTGGAGTACCTCGTGGCCCGCCGCGGCAATGAAGCGGGCGTTCGTCACGAGGTATCGTCGGCCAAGCCGGCGCGGCTCCGAAGCGAAACGGTAGGCCCACTCGAGACCCGATCCCTGCATCCATCTCGGTGCGCGCGGCTTGGTGCCTGCGAGGAAGTCGAACGCTGCTCCGACACCGATGACCACGGTCGACGGGAGGCGATCCGAGTACCGGGCCATCCAGAGCTCCTGTCGGGGGGCTCCGAGCGCGACCCAGAGAACGTCGACTCGCCCGCGCTCGATCTCGGCAAGGTGACCGAAAACCTCGTCGTCGTCGAGTCGACCGAACGGCGGCGAGATCGACACCGGAATGCGTAGGCCCGGATACCGGCACTCGACGTGACGCCTCAGGCGATCCACGACCTCCGGGGTCGATCCGTAGAGGCCGTGGCGGATGCCTTCCGTGCGAGACCGGTCGAGCACCACCGGCATCAGGTCAGGCCCGCCGATACGGCGAGGGCGTGGATGCTCGCTCGAGCGGGGGATCAGCCGTGCGACCGGGGCTCCGTCGGGAAAGACGACCCATGAGCCGTGGAGCGCCGCCAGCACGGCGGGATCACGCCGCGCCGTCATCAGGACGTGCACGTTGCACAGGCACGCGTACCCGCCCTTTCCCGCGCGGACACGCTCGATGACAGCCGTCGCTGCTGCGTCCAGGTCGCCCCGGAAACAATCGATCCCCAGGACAGTCGCTCTATCGAGGGAAGGCGAACCGTCGAGCGATGGGCTCATCAGGAGCTTCTGTCGTTCGCCGCGACCGACGTTCTCTTCGCCGGTCGCTCCGCGCCGGCACGCTCGGGCGTGGGCTTCCTGTACGTGTATCCACGGTGAGGATACGAGTCGATCGCGGTGAGAACGAGCCCGAGCTTCTCGCTCTGGAGTTCGTCGAGAGAGTGAACCAGCTCGTCGAGCATTCGGTCCCGAAGCATCTGCGCATTCGCGACAACCAGAACGCCGTCCACGAGCGACCCGAGCCAGAGCGTGATGCTGGTGCCAAGTGGCGGCGCATCGATGATCACGATGCCCGCCTCCTTGGCGAGCTGATCGAGGATCCGCTGGAGCTCTCCTCCGACCATGACCTCGGTCGAGTCGACTGGTGCGAGCTCGGTCGCAAGGAGACGCAGGACGCCGTGCGGCTCCAGAGGCTTCGCTCTCCGATCGGCACTCTGTCGCCCTCGGGTGGGTGGGGACGCCAGTGATACCAACGATGGGGATGGGGCCGGGGCGGTGCCCTCGGCCACGGAATCGGGCAGGCGTATCCTCGTGAGGGCTCGTGTCAACTCTGCATCGCGTCTTGCGACCTGAACCAACCCGGGCCTTGCGGCGACCGCGAACAGGTCGGCCTGTGACGGTCGCAGAACGTCTGCGTCCACGAGCACAACGTTCCGCCCCGCCCGCGCGAGCGTGATGGCCAGGTTGGCGGCGGTCGTCGACTTCCCCTCCCCCGCCATGGCGCTCGTCACCATCACCGTCTGCATCTTGCGGTCGGCTGTCGCAAACTCGAGGTTCATCCGCAGCATTCGGTATGCCTCCGCGTGAGGGCCGCCGGGCTGCGTCATGGTCGGGAGGTTCTCCCGCCCCAGGAGCCGTGGGATGCGGCCGAGGGTCGGGAGCTGCAGACGCTCGGGGATGTCGTCCGGGGAACGCAGGCGTCTATCCAGCGCCTCGAGGAGAAACGCGAGGCCGAGCCCGGCGAATAGACCGAAGACAAGCGCCAGTTGCGCTGTCTTCGATGTCTGCGGCTTGATCTTCGTGGCGCCGGAGGCAGGCTCGACGAGAGTCGCACTGTCGGTCTTCAGTGCTTCGATGGTCTGGAGCTGCTGCTGCTTGTCGAGGAGCGAGGCCACAAGAGCAGAATCGGTGTCGCCCGCACGCTTCAGCGCCCCGAGACGGCCCTTGATGGTGCTCAGTGCCCGTCGCAAGGGTGCGGAGTCGAGCTTGTTGCGGTACTGAGCGTAACCGCGTGCGTACGCATCGGCGAGGATCACGGCGGTGGCCGGTGCCGGGGATTGGGCCGAGAGGACGAGAAGGTCGGAATCCGTTTCTGCCCTGACGGCCGACGAGCGGAGGAACTCCTCCGTGCTCAGGTTCGTCGGATTCTTCGCAGCAAGCGCCCGCCGTGCCACCTCGGTGGTGCGGGCGAGACGCGCCTGGGTCTGCATGAAGCGCACCGGATCGGATCCCGACAGCGTGTCCGGCACGGCGGAAAGACTCGTAGCCAGGTTCTCGCGGCTGACGAGGACATTCGCCGAAGCCTCATAGACGGGATCCTGGAGCTTGCTGACGACGATCGCCGTGACGGTGCAGAGGACGGCCACGACGGCCACTACCCACCACCGGCGTCGCACCACCTGGGCGTAGGCAGCCAGAGTGTCCCAGGCTGAGTCTCCATCGTTGTGCGTCATCGTTCCCCCGAGTTGTGGGCCGTCTTCGCCGGATGATAGTTGCGGGTTGGAGATCTGTCATCGGGCTCGGATGTTAAGCGGCGAGGCGCTCCGTCCCCGCTGGCCGCGCCCGTTGGTGAGGATCTGCCGGCCTTCAGCGTCGGAGTCGGTCGTTTGAGTTCGCATGACGCGCACAGCAGGGCACACCTTCGAGAGGCGCGAGGCGACTGCGCAGAGCAGGGAGGCGCTGGTTGTACGATCCGCCAATGAACGGCACCAACTTGCTTCTCACGGCCACTGTCGATGTCCGCTCCATTGCGCATCTGGCGAGGAGCGACCCTCGAACACGCCTTGCCGATTATTCCTGGGCCCTGCGCAAGTGGCTCGAGTGTAACGAGATCGAGAGCCTCGTCTTCGTTGAGAACTCGGGATACGATCTCGCGAGCCTTAAGGAAATTGCGGGTACCTCAGCCAAGCGAACTGAATTCTTGTCCTTTTACGGGCAAGAATTTCCACGGCACCTTGGTAAGGGTTATGGAGAGGCTCTGAATATCGAGTATGCGATCGAGAATTCAACTCTGCTGTCGGAAACATCGAACACCATTATTCGAGTCAATGGTCGGAATTATGTCGAGAACATCGCCGCATTCGTCCGAGCACTGGAAAACCCTGCCGCAGAGATTCTGTGTGATCTCAACAAGTGTCTGACGTGGAGCGATGGACGGGTTCTCGGAGGTACTGCCGAGTTTTTCAGGCGCTACGTGTGCCCGTACGGACTGCAGGCCGACGATTCGAAGGGGTTCTACGTCGAGCATGCTCTCGCTCGCGCTGTCCATCGTGGTATGGCGGACGGCCTCGGGTGGTGTCCCTACCCTGAGCCCCCCATCATCAGCGGGTGCTCCGGCACCTCGAACCGGAGCCTCGAAGAGGGACCGTTGAAGCGCAGAGTACGGGCGCTTCAGCACAGGCTGAAGCTGCGAATGCTTCGCCTCTAACGCGGTCGCCCGACCCGCCCGCGCCTCGAGGAAGCGCGCCCGCGGCCCAGGCCGCGTCCGCAGGGCGCCGTGTCGGCGCGGCCTCGAGGACGAGGGGCCGTGAGGCGGCACGGAGGGGGTCGTCCGCCCGGCGGGTCAGGATCACAACGCATTGGTTCGCCGCAACGAGACCTGTTCACCTACCCCTATCGGAGTTGGCCAACCTGGACTATGGTGTGGTGGCGGCCCGGTTTTCGGGTCACAAGGGAGGAACGCATAGGGATGAGGGGCACTCGCAGCCTCGCCGGGCAAGAGCCGAACGCCACGAGAGGCGTGCCGGTTTCCTGCTGGCGGGACCGGCGTGCCTTTGATTGACCATGACAACGGCTACAGACCTCACCGGACTCGAGTTTCCCGAAGCGCTGGACGAGCGCACCCGGGAGATCCTGCTACGGCGCCGGGCTGCCCCTTCCGCGCGACGTAGAGGCTGGCTCGTCCACCGCGCGTTCGCCGCCGCCGATGTGGTGGGCCTCCTCGTCGCCTTCGTGGCCGCGCTCGCGCTCTTTCCGGCGGAGGTCGACCTCGATCGTGTGACCAACGTGACTGCGGTGATCTTCTTTGTCATCAGCCTTCCCGCCTGGATCCTTCTCTTCAAGCTCCACGGGCTGTACGACCAGGATGGCACGCGGATGGATCACTCGACCGTCGACGATATCGCCGGAGTCTTCGTGGTGATCACGGTCGGCACGTGGGTGACCTTCCTCGTTATCAACGTGACGAACCACGGATTGCCCTCCATCCCTCGGCTGACGAGCTTCTGGATGCTGGCACTGCTGTCCGTCCCGGTCTGCCGGGTGATCGCGCGCGTGCTTGCCCGCAGGTCGCTGGCATACGTCCAGAACACCGTCGTCGTGGGAACCGGGCCGGTTGGCAGGCTGTTCGCGCGCAAGATCCTCGCCCATCCCGAATACGGGCTCAATCTGATGGGCTTCATCGACCCCTGCCCGAAGCAGGCCGACGAAATCACCGTTCTCGGGGCACCGTCGGAGCTCCGCGAGCTCATCTCCGCGCTCGATATCGAGCGCGTCATCGTCGCGTTCACCGATGACTCCCCCGAGCAGACGATCGCGCTCGTGCGAGAGTTGCGCGACTTCGAGGTCCAGATCGACATCGTGCCCCGCCTCTACGAGGTCGTCGGAACGAACAGCTGGGTGCACATGGTCGAGGGAATGCCTCTTGTCGGACTCCCCGCGCTCAGACTGTCGCCCTCGTCAGGATTCCTGAAGCGGCTCCTCGACATCTCGCTCTCGGCACTCGGACTTCTCGTCCTGTCGCCTCTCCTCGCCGTGGTTGCGGTGGCGGTGAAGCTCGACTCTCCCGGACCTGTCATCTTTCGCCAGGTTCGACGCGGCACGCGCGAGTCGACGTTCGAGATCCTCAAGTTTCGTACCATGTCGGCGGATGCGGAATCGACGAAGTCCGAGGTTGGGCACCTCAACATGCACGGAGAGGCGGACCCTCGGATGTTCAAGATCCCGGGAGACCCACGGGTCACGCGCGTCGGGCGGTTTCTGCGACGCTGGTCGATCGACGAGCTTCCGCAGCTCGTGAACGTTCTCAAGGGCGAGATGTCTCTCGTTGGGCCGCGGCCGCTGATTCTCGAGGAGGATCAATACGTCGTGGACTGGGCGCGGAAGCGCATCTCCCTCAAACCCGGGGTCACGGGGCTCTGGCAGGTACTTGGGCGCAGCGATATTCCCTTCGAGGAGATGACGAAGCTCGACTTCCTGTACGTCACGAGCTGGTCTCTCAAGGAAGACCTTCGCCTGATCCTGCTGACGCTCCCGTCGCTCTTCAGGAAGCGCCAGGCGTTCTAGTCGGAAGTGCCGGCAGTCGGAGCCGGCTTTCCGCGGCTCTTCAGCCCGCCAGCCCGAAGTGGCTCAGCTGTTCGGTGTAGAGAAGGTCGACGAGTCGCTCGGCGGGCAGTTCGACGTCCATCCGCGAGACGGGTTCGTCCCGCTCGATCTCACGAAGCAACGTGCATTCCGAAGCCATGCCTATGGGCAGAAGGCTCTCCGCCCGGGAGATCGCTGCGTTTTCGATCACTCCGTAGCAGTCGAACCCGCCGATTCCGTCCAGTACCGTGCCCGCTGGGAGGTCGCGCTTCGCCACGGCTACGACCTCGCAAACGGGAGCACCGCGCGGCGTCACGGCAGCGTCACGGAACAACGCCGCCCGTGCGACCGTGAGGGGCGCTTCGAGGTGCGGCAGGTGGAAAGGCTGATAGAAGAGGAACAGGGGGCCGTCGCCCATCTTGAAGTAGCGCATGAACGAGTCCTCGCGGCCGTCTCCGGCGGCGACGACGAAAGCTCCGGTTCCGGGCTCGGCCCCGAGGGTGAAGTCGACGAACCCACCCTGGGCGAACGAGGCGGGGTCGAGAAGGCCCAGCAGCTCACTCACGTGCCCGATCGTGTAGCCCTTCATCCCTCGTTCGCGAACGCGAAGCCCTGAGGCGTTCGCGAGCAGTGTGCTCTCGATCGAGAGCTTCGTCCCATCGGCGAACGACGTGATCATCCGCGCCCCCTGGTTGACCGATTCGGCAAACGCGCGCTGGGTGTCGGGGTTCCGGTAGTGATCGAAGAACCCCTTGATGTTCCCGGCGAGAACCGGCGTGTATCCGATCGAGCGAACATGGCGAATCAGGTTCATGGCAACGCCAGGCTCGTCGCCGTCGCTGCCGGTGATGACGACCCCGGCGCGATCGGCGTAGACCTTGAGGATCGGGCCGATTGTTGCGTCCACCTCGGCGTTGACGAGAACGACGTGGTGACCGGCCCCGATCGCGGCCAGCGACACTGCAGCGCCGCAGTCGACGTCCGCAGTCGCTTCCACGACGACATCGACCCCCGCTGCACTCGCCACGTGAAGGGGAGAAACCGTCGCGACCGCTCGGCCCCGCGCAAGGGCCCGCTCGACGTCGTCCGCCGAATCGGCGAGCTCGATCTCCTCGTAGCCTGCTCCTGCGAGAGCCGCTGCCGCATCGTCGCGATCGCGGCTCGCGACGGCGACGACCTCCATTCCGTCGACTCGTTCGCCGATTTGGCGGGCGATTCGGGAGCCCATGAAGCCGGCCCCGACGATGGCTACACGAACCGGATTCCGGCTTCGGGCGCGCTCCGCAAGAGCTGTATCGACAATGATCACGGTTCGCCCACGGTGTCACTCGAACGCTTCAACCCGGGCCATCCGGCATCTCGTTCGGAGATCACCGTTGGTGCCCCGGGCCACGCGATTCTCAGGAGCGGGTCGTCGAAGCGCACCCCTCGCTCGAGTTCCGGGGTGTAGACAGCGGAGGTGAGGTATGCCAGTTCCGTCGCGTCGGCGAGCGTCAGGTAGCCGTGGGCGCAGCCCTCCGGCACGAAAACCGATCGACCGTTGTCCTCCGTCAGCTCGGTTCCGAACCAGCTGTGGCGTGTTTGCGACCGGTCGCGAACATCCACGACGACGTCGAAGAGTGCGCCTCGAGTACACCGAACGAGCTTCGCTTCGGCAGCGGGGGGGAGCTGGTAGTGAAGCCCGCGGAGGGTACCGCGGCGTGTGCTGAAGCCCGTGTTCGCCTGAACCCAAGCTGCGTCGATCCCGTGATCGGCAAATTCCGTCGCGCACCAGACGCGCGCGAAGCGTCCACGATCGTCGCCGTGAGGCTCGGGCTCGACGAGGAACGACCCCTCGATACCGTTCTCGTGGAATATCACGGGGCAGTGCCTCCCAGGAGGAGCTTTCGAGCGACGAACGCCTCTGCGAGTCCAGACTGCGCGTTCGCCTCCATCCCCCTGACACGCATCAGCCCGCGGAAGAGATCGGCAGTGAACCAGCGCTTCTCCCTCTGGGTCGAGAAGTGATCGAGCAGGTGCGCGAGCTTGCGCTCGACGGTTTGCTCGGTCAGCGGGGAGTAGACGTTGGTGCGCGACAGGTCGCCGTCGTACTTCGGAATCTCGTACTCGAGCACGAGATGGTGGCGGAACGTGTTCCAGGCCAGCTCGCATACGAGCCGATGGTCCTGATGCAGGTCGTCTCTCTGGTGTGTGAAGACGACGTCGGGCGCGACTTCTTTCTTCAGCTCCTCGAAGCGTCGCTTGATGCTGCGGCCGTCGTAGGGGAAGTACGAATCCTCGAACTCCTCGAGCACGATCCGTGACCTCTGCGCTCCCACCAGCATCGTCTCGGCGCTGTGGCGGGCCTCTTCGGCACGCTCTCCGCGGGCGGCGAGCACCACCCAGGTGATATCCACGTCTCTCTCGGAGATGATCTGAAGAATCGTCCCGCCGCAGCCGATTTCGATGTCGTCGCAATGCGCCCCCAGCGCAAGGATCGAGAGCGGACGATCGCCGGTGGGCTCGAACTGGAGGCCGATCACTCGGCGAGCTGCCTGACGAGGTACTCGTCCATCTCGTTCGTGGAGCCGTGGACAGCGGAGCCGTTACGCGACGGATCCCAGACCTGCCACGGTGCACGCCCGCTCTGGACGAGAGCCTCCAGGACGTGCTTGTCCTTGAGGGTGTCCATCGGCGCCCAGAACCCGTTATACCGGTACGCGAGCAGGTTGCGAGCGGCGATGAGCCGCTTGAAGGGCTCGATCACCAGATCCTCGCCCGGCTCGATGTAGTCGAATATCTCCTTGCGCAGCACGAAGTAGCCGCCGTTGATCCAGAGGTCAGCTTGCGTGACATCCTCGATGTCGTTCACGACACCGTCGGTCTCGTCGAGTGACACGATGTGGAAGGTGTAGCTGGGTCGCACGGAGAGCAGGCTAGCGACCTTCCCGCTCTGCTCCAGCCGTGCGATCATGTCCGGCAACGGGGCGTCCGTGAGGACGTCGCCGTAGTTGGCGAGGAACACCTCTTCGCCCTCCAGGTGCTCGCGGACCGCCATCAGCCGTTCGCCGACCTTTGCCTTGAGTCCCGTGTTCACGAACGTGATTCGCCAGTCGTGCGTGTCGCTCGACAGCAGTTCGACGTTCTTGGTGCCGCTGTCCAGGACGAAGTCATTCGAGATGGTCTCCTGATACGTGAGGAAGTACTCCTTGACGACCTCTGCCTGGTGCCCCAGGCAGAGGATGAAGTCCTTGTGACCGAAGTGGGCGAAATAGCGCATGACATGCCACAGGATCGGGTGACTCCCGACCGGCACCATCGGCTTCGGTATCCGTTCGGACGCCTCGCGCATTCGCAGCCCGAGGCCACCGCAGAACAACACGACCTTCATTCGCTTTGTTCCTTTCCCGTCACGGAGCCGTTCCCAGCACGACTGCCTCGCCTCGTCTCACTGTATGGGACGATCGCGAATTCGGAAAGCCCCGACCCGCTGCTACCGTGCAGGGTCGTGCCGGACGTCACCACACCGTCGGCGGCGTCCTCCGAATCGCCCGACCCCGGCTTCTGGGCAGGCAGGAAAGTCCTCGTCACCGGCCATAGCGGTTTCAAGGGCAGTTGGCTCAGTATCTGGCTTCAGCTCATGGGTGCCGAGATAACGGGCTACGCGCTCGACCCACCGACCGAGCCGAGCATCTTCGTGGACGCGCGTGTCGCGACCGGCATGGACTCGGTCATGGGAGACGTCCGTCAACTCGAGGCGCTCGTTGCGCTTATCTCCGAGGTTCGTCCCGAGGTCGTCTTCCATCTGGCGGCCCAGTCGCTCGTCCGCCAAAGCTACGCAGAGCCTGTTTCGACGCTCTCGACGAATGTGATGGGAGCGGTGAACTTGCTCGAGGCGATCCGGCTCGACCCGACGCCGCGCGCCGTCGTCGTCATCACGAGTGACAAGTGTTACGAGAACCGAGAGTGGTACTGGGGCTATCGAGAGGACGAGCGTCTCGGTGGCCACGATCCGTACTCGGCCAGCAAGGCCTGCGTGGAGATTGTCACGCGGTCGTTGCGCCAATCCTTCTTCCCGGTCGGTTCCGATGTCGCGATCGCGTCCGCGCGTGCGGGAAACGTCATCGGCGGAGGCGACTGGTCCGAGGATCGACTCGTCCCCGACGTCATTCGCGCCCTGCGCGAAGGTCGCGACCCGGATGTCCGCTCGCCTCAAGCGACCCGCCCGTGGCAGCACGTGCTCGAGCCGCTGTCCGGCTACCTCGCGCTCGCGGAGCGCCTGTGCAAGGAGGGGGATCGGTACGCCGAGGCTTGGAATTTCGGCCCGGACGACCGTGACGCAAAGCCGGTGAGTTGGATTGTCGAGCGCATTTCCGCTCTCTGGGGTGCGTCGGGCACTTGGGATCTCCAGCCGGGCGATCATCCGCACGAGTCGACGTATCTCAAGCTCGATGCCAGCAAGGCGCATGCGAGACTGGGCTGGCGTCCCCGTCTCGGTGTCGAACGTGCCCTCGAGTGGCTCGTCGAGTGGTATCGCGCCCACGACGCCGGCCTCGACGTTCGTGCTGTCGCCGAAGCACAGATCCATCGATATTCTGAGCTGGGCACGGACTGACGTCGGCTGTCGAGCCGATCGGTCTCTCGGGATGGGTGACCAGCGATGACATTCACCGGCAAGCAAGGCGTGGACGGCGGTCTCAGGCGTTCACTGGACGCCAATGAGCGCCTGCATGCGGCGATTCCGGGCGGTGCGCACACGTACGCGAAAGGCGACGACCAGTTTCCCGAAGGGCTCGCTCCCGTGATTCGGCGAGGGGATGGCTGCCGGGTCTGGGATATCGACGGGAATGAATACATCGAATACGGCATGGGTCTGCGGGCGGTCACGCTCGGCCACGCCTTCCCCCGTGTCGTGGAGGCTGTCAGGGCCGAGATCGGTCTCGGTACCAACTTCGTTCGTCCGTCGATCCTCGAGCTCGAGGCGGCCGAGGCCTTCCTCGCGCTTATCGCGGGGGCCGACATGGTCAAGTTCACGAAGGACGGGTCGACGGCCAACACCGCTGCGGTGAAGCTCGCTCGCGCGTTCACCGGCCGCGACCGCGTCGCGATCTGCGGCGGCCATCCCTTCTTCTCGTACGACGACTGGGCGATGGTGGCGACACCTCTGCGCGCCGGCATTCCTGGCGGCGTGGAGGAGCTGACGCTGACGTTCGGCTACAACGACCTCGACTCCGTCACGAATCTGCTCGACCGGTACCCCGGAGAGATCGCCTGCTTCGTGCTCGAGGCAGAGCGCACCGACCCGCCGCGCGACGGATTCCTGAACGAGCTTCACGAGCTGCTCCGGCAGGATGGCTGTCTGCTTGTGCTCGACGAGAACGTCACGGGCTTCCGGTGGGACAACGGCGGAGCGCAGGCAGTGTACGGCATCGTGCCCGACCTCTCGACCTGGGGTAAGGGGATCGCGAACGGATTCGCACTCTCTGCGCTCGCGGGTCGACAGGAGGTGATGGAGCTCGGAGGGCTCAGACATGACCGGGAGCGCGTCTTCCTCCTCTCGACGACGCACGGGGCGGAGCACGTCGGTCTCGCCGCGGCGGTCGCGGCGATGGGCGTTTACCAGGATGAGCCCGTGATCGCGACGATGTACGAGCACGGCGAGAGGCTCCGCAGCGGCGTCGAGGCCGCGATTCGAGCCCACGGGGTGGAAAAGCACTTCACCGTGTTCGGTAAGGCGCCGTGCCTCTTCTACGGCACGAGAGGCCCCGATGGCGAGCCGTCGCAGGCGTTCCGTACTCTCTTCCTGCAGGAGACGGTATCGCGAGGTCTTCTCGCCCCTTCCCTCGTGATCAGCTACTCGCACACGCCGTCCGACGTCGATCGGACGGTCGAGACCATTGGCGACGCGCTCGCCGTGTACGCTGACGCGCTGGACGCGGGGGTCGAGCGGTTTCTCCGCGGCAGGCCAGTGCAGCCGGTCTATCGGAGATTCAACTAATCCCCGCGGGTGTCTCATGCCCCTCCTGCCGTTCGACCGGAGTGTCGATCGTTCTCGAGCTCGCGGATGTCCCAACACAGGACGGCGTGCTCTGGGAGACCGTCGCTGCGGCTCTTTCATCTCCGCTCGGCGATATTCGCCTCGTCCTCTGTGACCGGTGCTCCTACTTGTGGAACGCGTCGCACGACCCAGAGAAGGTGAGCTTCGCAGGCTATGACGTCTCGCTGCAGCACTCTCCGTCGTTTCAACGCTTTGTCAGCGAGCTGTGTCGGCGTCTTGTCGAGCGGTACGACCTTCGAGGTCGTACAGTCCTGGAGATCGGATGTGGTCGAGGATACTTCCTCGATGCGATTTGTTCCCTGGGGGACAACGTCGGGATCGGCTTCGACCCGAGCTACGTAGCCCGCGAGGGAGAAAGCCACGCTTGTGAGCGCTGGCATGTTGTCCCGGAAGCCTACGCGGAGCAATACCTGCGCAACGATACGGATTTCGTGGCCTGTCGGCACGTGCTCGACATCATCGAAGATCAAGCCGCACTTCTCGATCTCGTGAGGCGAACGCTCCTCCACCGGCCGAACGGCGTGGCGTACTTCGAGATCCCCGACGCACGTCACACGCTCGAGGATCGCGTCTTCTGGAACATCGTGTACGAGCACCGGACGTGGTTCGTACCCGACTCCGCCCGCGCCCTGTTCGATGCCTCGGGACTGGAGATCACGGACGTGTCTCGCTGCTGGCACGACGAGTACCTGGGGATAGAGGCAAGACCGTTGGCCGGACAGTCGACGTACCAACCGGTTTCGCCGAACGAGAACGGGCTTGCATCAACACTGGCAACATTCGGACGGGAGCTGGACTCGGCTCGTGCCGCGTGGACGGACCGAGCCGAGGCCCTCGTTGTCGACGGTCGTCGTGCCGCGATCTGGGGTGCCGGGGCGCGCGCGATCGGATTCCTCTCGCTCGTCCCGGCAGTCGTCGAAGCGGTGGCGGTCGCCGTTGACATCAACCCGCTACGACAGGGCCTGTATCTTCCTCGCACCGCCGTTCCGGTGGTTCCGCCCGAGAACCTTCTCGAAGACCCAGTTGACCTCATCCTGATCTCGAACCCGACATATGCGAACGAGATCGCGGAGCAGGCCCGATCTCTCGGCATCCGTTGCCCGATCGACGTGATCTGAGACGGCTTCGGGCCGGTCTCGGGTACGGGAGAACGGCGCCGGGACGACGCTCAGAAGCGCTGCGGCGGAGCCACATTCGTCGGCTCGGCATAGACCAGAAGTCGCTGCGTCGCAAGGAACCGCGGATGGCAGGCCTGGAGAACGACGAGCTCGCGTGTTCCCGGCCGCAGCACCGACAGATCGTGCGCGTCGACGATTCGCGTTCGCGTCACGCGGTACGTGAAGACCGCGTACGGAAGCTCGAGAACGATCGTGTCTCCTCGTCGCAGCCGGTCGATGTTGGCGAAGGGTGCGCCGAAGGTCGTGCGATGCCCGGCGATGTAGACGAGGCGATGCTGCCCGGGGAGGCCCGTGCGCTCGTCACGGCCGGGGCCGCCTCGAAGATCTGCCGAGCTCGTGCCGTTGACGAAGGTGACGTGCAGGCCAAGGCGCGGAATCCGAAGCTTGCCGAGCGGAGCCCCCTCCGACGTTCGTGACGCGTACGCGGTCGCGAGACGTCGGAGCTCCGCTGCAGACGGAGCCATACGCGGGGAGATCGCAGGGGAGGCCTGTTTCGGGAGACCATCCAGGAAGGCCTTGGCGCTCTGCCGAAGATCGGAGCTGAGCTGGGCCTGACGATGCGAAGCGTAGAGCGCGGTCAGCGGGTCCTGCCACTGCCAGACGGTGACTGTCCAGGTGCCGATAGCGATCCCCGTGAGAACTAGGATCCAGCCGAGCAGCCGTCTCACTCTCCGCATCGGGCAAACAGTAGCGGCGCCTCGTCATCGGCCCGAGCGCGGCACCGGTTAGGATTTCCCTGGAATTGGGGGCGAACTTCCGACGGGTAGGGTCTCGCGCCGACCCTGTCAGCAGGCTCTTGGGCGCGTGATCTTGTCTCTTCCGCCAAGCACACATCCACCGTCGGAGCCCGAGCACGGCGCCGCGCGTGGTTCGAGCCGGGCCGACTCCGGCTCGCTCACCGTCGGCGGTATCGCTGGTCTAACCTCAGCCCTGACGATCGTCGTCGTCTTGAGCGCCCGCAACGGTTCCTACTTCTCGACGTCGTGGGGATGGCAGGCGCTGGTCTTCCTCGCGCTCGGCGCCACAGGGTTGACCTTCATGGTTTCGGTTCGTGTATTCCGACTGCAGGCGCTGTTCCTCATCGGGTTGACGGCATTCGTCGCGTGGGTGGGGCTCTCGGCTTTCTGGAGCGATAGCCTTCCGGGGTCTGTGCGCGAGGTCGAGCGCGATGTCGTCTACGTCGGACTGGCGTTTGCCCTAACGGTCTTCGGGAGATACCTCTCCGCGCCCGGATTGGCGCTCGGCCTCCTCGCCGGAATCACCTGCGTGGCCGGGTACGGGCTGGCGACGCGGCTCTTCCCGACCCACTTCCCGGCGCCCGACCCGATCTCCGCGTACCAGCTCTCCGTTCCCCTCGGCTACTGGAATGCGCTCGGGCTGCTTACTGCGATGGGAATGATTCTGGCCGTCGGGGTAGCCGGCGATGCTCGCGTGCGCGTTGTCCGGATGTCGGCTGGAGCAGCAACCTGCGTGATCGCGCCCGCGATGCTCTTCACCTTCAGCCGTGGTGCCTGGGCCGCGGCTGGTATCGGGCTCGTCACGATGTTCGCACTCGACTCTGACCGGATCGCGTTGACGGCGGCTGCAGCAGCGATCGCTGTTCCTGTGGGATGCCTGGTCTGGCTCGGGTTGACCTCCAGGCCTCTCACGGACGACCAGGCTTCTTTGGCGGAGGCGGCGCACTCCGGGCGCTGGTACGCCCTGGCGGTGATCCTCATGGTGTGTGCGGCGGCCCTGCTCGTCGAACTTGCGCATCGAGGGATCGCCCGCTTGCATCTGGGCGCGACGGCGGAGCGCCGTTTCGGGATCGGCGTGGGCATCGTCGCCGTGCTGGCCGTCGTCGTCGTTCTGATCTCTCACGGAGGCCCCGCGAAGGCCGTCGATCGCGGCTGGATGGCGTTCACCGGGGACTTCAACGTCCCGTCGGAGAATCTGAGCGACCGGTTCCGAAGCATCTCCGCTCACGGCCGGATCGAGCACTGGCGCGTTGCGGTCGATGACTACCGCGCGAACCCTGTTCTCGGCTCGGGAGCCGGGACGTACGAGCAGGTCTGGTACCGCCTGCGCAGAAACGACTTGACGATCAGAGACGCGCACAGCCTCTATCTGGAAGTGCTCGCCGAGTTGGGCCCAATAGGGTTGTTCTTCCTGTTCGGCACCGTCGCAGTGCCACTCGTAGCCTTCGCGCGCTCCCGTTCCGCACCGTACGTTCCCGCCGCAGCCGGAGCATTCGTCGCGTTCGCGGCACACGCGGGCATCGACTGGGACTGGGAGGTGGTGGGACTCACGGCAGCGGCGATCGTGGCTGCGACCGTCGGACTCGTGGCTGCCGGCACTCGAGACCGGCCCTTGACGCTCGGGCGCCTACCGCGCGGTGGAGCCGTCGCCGTTGCACTCCTGTTGGCGCTGTTCTCCTTCGCCAGTCTCGTCGGGAACCGGGAGGTGAAGGCGAGTCAGCGGTCGCTGACGAGGGGAAGCCCCGCCGCCGCGATCCAGAGCGCGCGCAGAGCGACACGCACGCTTCGCTGGTCGGTCGAGCCGTGGCTGGCGCTCGGCAGCGCACAGCGCGCCCTGAACGACGCGGCGGGAGCGCGTGCGAGTTTCAGGCATGCAACGGCGCGGGATCCAGGCAACTGGCGCGCGTGGCTCGCCCTGTCGGAGGTGTCGGTTGGCTCGGAGCGCCGGGAGTCGCTTGCACGCGTCCGAAGGTTGAACCCGCGTGGAGTAGAGCCTCCCAGCGGTTGACGTCACGAACGGCCGTCGATCCGACCTGTCCGCCGTGCGTCAGCCGTTCTTGCGTTCGTGCCGACGCAAGCCCAAGCCGAGGCCGACCAGGGCAACCGCGGCGACAGCGGGCCAGATCAGCGACACGCCGGTGAACGGAAGAGCGCCACCCGTCGCACTGCTCGTCGACGGGGGGTGTAGCTCCCGCCACCAGAATTCCCGGCGGCTGCACCCGCCGACCTGGCGTACTGGTCACCTGCCGCAGACGTGCCCTGACTCGTCGATGGAGATGCGCCAAGGGCGATGCTCGGCCCCCCGAGGCTGAAGACAGCGACGACAACCAGGACTGCGCCGGTGAAGAGCAACCAAGCGTCCGGCTTCGATCTCTTGATGTCAGCGTTCATGACCCCGTGTCTCCCGCCCTCGATAGCTCTTGATGCAACTGATGATACTCATACGATAGTCGCAAGCCGGCCGTCTGCAACCCCGTGTTGCCGCGAATCGGCGCGGGCTGTGGTTGGCCCGATGGCGGCCGGGATTCGCTGTTAGCCTCCCCGGATGCGTTTGGGGAGACGTACGCTTGGGGGTTCGCCCTCGGTTGACTCACGGTTCCTTCGGCTCGCGCTTGCGGGCCTGTCGGCGGCCGTCGCGCTCGCGTTGGTTGGCGTCGGTGCGCGCCCGGGTTCGGACGCGGAGCCGTTCCGCCTCGTTCTCGCTTCGTCGGCTGCTTCCTCTCCGGCCCGGAGTATGAGCACGAGAGCGCTCTACGCCAGGAACGATCCGTGGAAGCGGTACCTCGCGAGCGAGGGCGTGTGTCCCGGGGGGGAGCGGACGGATCTCCCCCCGAAGCGTCAGGCAGCAACCGTGGCCTGTCTCCTGAACTTCGCGCGCGAGAGGCGTGGGCTGCGGCGGCTTGCGGTGGCCTCGATCCTCAACGGTGCTTCCGCCACGAAGGGGCAGCAGATTCTCCGTTGTGGTCGTTTCGCGCACAATCCCTGCGGCGGCGACTGGACTGCCTCGATCAGGTCGACCGGGTACACCGGCGCGTTCGGCGAGAACCTGTACCTGGCCAGCGGGCCGTTCGGCGCTCCGCGCCCCGCCGTGGACGCGTGGCTCAACAGTGCGCCGCACCGGGAGAACCTGTTTCGGGCCGACTGGCGTGAGCAGGGGCTCGCGGTCGTCTTCCTGCCCCCGTCCGGCGACTCATCGCATGTCGTCGTATGGGTGAACGTGCTCGGGGATCCCGGCGACTGAGTCGAAGACGAGGCGTCAGATGACACTTGCGCACGGAGGGACGTCGAGGTGCCCCGGCTCGTGAGGCTCCGCTGTTTCGCTGTGGCTCTCGCGCTGGCCGTCGTGCTGGGCGCTGATGCCCAGGGAGCCCGGCCTGATCGCACCCTCGGAGCGATCGCCGGGTGCGTACCCGGCTCGATCCACCGGATGCGGACCGATCGGCTTTCCTACGCCGTCACCGCCGTCAGGCCGCTCGACGCGCACCGGCTGCTTGCCGGACGCGCCAGGACCCGGTTCGAGCTGCGAAACGTCAACGGCGTCGCGACGGTGTTCGGCGTCCTCGCGGCGCGTGTCGACCGGTCGTGTCGCGCGACCCACTACAAGGTGCAACTGCCGATCCGGCCGAACGGCTCCACCGGTTGGGTGCGCGCCGTCGACGTCCGCCTGCGTGCGGTGCGCACCCGGATCGCGGTCGACCTGTCGCAGCGTCGGATCACGGTGTTCCGCGACGGTCGACCGGTGCTCGTGACGGCGGCCGTGATCGGCGCCCCGTCGACGCCGACGCCGACCGGGCGGTTCTACGTCAACCAGCGCCTGCTCACGTCCAATCCACTGGGCGGCTACGGGCCGGGAGCAGTCGGGATCTCGGCGTTCTCCCCGGTGCTCCTGAACTGGCCTCAGGGCGGCCCGATCGCAATCCACGGCACGAATGCTCCCGGCCTGATCGGCTCCGCCGTCTCGCACGGGTGCCTCCGGATTCACAACGTCGACATCCAGCGGTTGCTGCGCCTGGTGGAGGAGGGCACGCCGGTCGAGATCAGGGATTGAGACGATTGCATGACCGCCGGGCGCACGAGACCCGCAAGTGCCTGGTCGTGTCGGCGTGGGATTCCGGGCACCTTCCTCGACTGGCGTACCCAACGATCGTCAGTACGGTTTGGCCATGTCCTCATCCGAAGCACACCCGGCGGCCTCGCCTTCCGAACCGGGGGCGGGCGCGCTGCGCCCCGAAGACGTGACGAAGCATGCACTGCCGGTGGTGATGCGCGGCTACGACCGAGGGCGAACGGATCGGCTGCTCGAGCGCATCTCCGAGGCGTACCTCCGGACCTGGCGGGACGGCGCCGCGTTGCGGGAGCGGCTGGGGGCGCTGGAGGAGGAGCTTGCTGCGGTGCAGGGTGAGGCGGAGGCGAGCTCGAAGTCGGTAGCGGAGTTGATCCAACGCTGCTCGACGGCCGGGGATCAGCTGGCGCAGACGCGGCAGAGCCGCGACGAGCTGGCGGCCAAGCTCGATGCCGCCGAGCGAGATCGGAAACGGGCCGTGACGGAGCTGCGCGAGGTGTCGGAGCGAGCGTCGGATCTCGAGAGGCGCCTCAACGCGTATGGCAACGTCCGCCAACGGCAGGGGGGAGAGGCAGAACGTCCCGGTGAGGCTGCCGGCGTGGATCGCGAGGCTGCGACGTTGCTCGTCGCAGCCGCGCGCGCGGCCGAGGATGTGCGTGAGGCGTCCCGCGCCCGGGCGCTGCGCACGTTGATCAGGGCACGCGAACGCGCCGCGCAGTTACACGACGAGGCCGAGCGCGAGCGTGCGGCTGTGGCCGAAATGCTCGAGCGCCGGGAGCAGGCCGAACGTGAGGCGAACGAGATTCGTGCGGGGTTGGATGAGCGTCGCGAACAGGCCGAGCAGGCGGAGCGCAAGGCGAGTGAGATACTCGCCGAGGCGGAGACACGGCGCATCCAGGCCGAGCGCGAGGCGAACGAGATCCTGGCCGACGCCCGGGGTGAGGCCGATCGCCTCGTCACCTCGGTCGAGGACGAGCGCCACCGCGTGCGGAAGCTTCTGGCGGGAGCACTCGAGTCGCTCGACGCTGAGGGAAAGACCCAGCCGGAGGGGCTCGTGGCCGATCTCTCCTCTCGTTTGCAGGACCCGACAGCGGCGAACGACACGTAGCTCTCGCAGCCGTGAACGATCACAGCAGCCTGGCGGCTTCCACGAATGTGTGCGCTGCTACACGAGAACGGTGACGCCGACGATCACCGCTAACCAGAACACGAGGCACGCAGCGAGTACGACGATCAGGCCCCAGTTCCAATGGTGGTCGGGGACGACGCGCGGTTCTTCGATGGCAGTCTCGACGGGAGCGCTGCTCATGAGCCACCATGTTCTGGCGAGCAGGACGGTGTCCTCCACCTGGGCTCCTAGATCGAGTCCGTACCCGCTTCGCCGACGGCCGCAACGAGGTCGTCGAGCGACTCGATGACGGCGTCCGCGAGCGCGAGCGCCCTGGCATCCGGGGGGTAGTGCCGGTTCGGGAACGCGATCACGGACATCCCGGCCGCCGCTGCCGCGCGGATGCCGTTCGCCGAGTCCTCCACGGCCACGCACTGTGCGGGCGCCACGTCGAGCCGCCGGGCGGCTTCGAGATAGACGTCGGGGCTCGGTTTCCCGCGCGCCACCTCCTCCGACGAGACCGTGGCCGCGAAGCATCCGATGATCCCCGCCGTGTCGAGCACGGCGTCGATCAGGGGCCGGTTCGACGACGAGGCGACCGCGAGCGGGAACGATCTCGAGAGATCGCGGACAGCAGTCACGGCCCCGTCGATCAGCGGCAGGTCGGCCCGGTAGCGGGCGAGCATCCGCCGCACGACCTCGTCGCTGATCTCCTCCGGGGCCTGCGGCAGTCCGACCTCGTCGTGCAGGTAGCGCGACCACTCGGGCGAGCTCATGCCCATCATCGCCCGCTGCGCGCCGGGTGAGTAGCGCCCGCCCCAGTCGGCGACGAGCTTCTCCCGCACCTCGTCCCACACCTGCTCGGTGTCGACGATGACGCCGTCCAGGTCGAACACGACCG
>CAVOVG010000024.1:0-84085 GCA_963699795.1 uncultured Thermoleophilia bacterium | reverse complement strand
GAGCCGATCTCGAGGAGCGTCTGCAGGTAACGGAGTTGGACAGTGATCGGCTCCTGGGCCATCACGGCGGCCGCGTCCTTGAGTCGTTCAGACGCCTGATACTCACCTTCGGCCGAGATTACCTTGGCGCGGCGCTCACGCTCGGCTTCGGCCTGTCGCGCCATCGCCCGCTGCATGTCGCTCGGGATCTCGACGTCCTTCACCTCGACGACCGAGACCTTGATCCCCCACGGCGAGGTGGCGTCGTCGATGATCGTTTGCAGGATCGCGTTGATCTTGTCGCGCTCCGACAGGAGCTCGTCGAGAACGTGCTGGCCGAGCACGGATCTCAGCGTCGTCTGCGCGATTTGCGACGTCGCGTTCATGTAGTTCTCCACCTGGACGATCGCCGCCTTCGGCTCGACGATCCTGAAGTACGCGACGGCGTTGACTCGCACGGGGACGTTGTCCTTCGTGATCACTTCCTGCGGTGGGACGTTCAGGGTCACCGTGCGCAGCTCGACCTTCTCCATCTTGTCCACGAACGGGATCAGGAGAAATAGGCCGGGGCCCTTCGGCTCGGGCAGCAGGCGTCCGAGGCGGAAGATGACGCCCCGTTCGTACTCGCGCGCGATCTTCACCGTCGCCGAGAGAATGATCAGCAAGAAGACCACGATGACGGCGCCGACGATCAGACCGGTGTTCACGAGACGTCCCTTCGGAGGGCGGGGGTTGCGGTTGCCGAGTAATTCCCGCAGGTGCAGCGGGCAACTACAGTCCGGACTCTATCAGGGTCGTGCCGGATCCCTCGTCGATCGCGCCGACTGGCCGGGATCCTCACGGCGGGACAGTAGACTCGTCGGGTGCAACCGTCTCGGCGTCCACGAAGTCGCATCGGCGCTCCACTTCGTCCGGAGCCCCAGCTCGCTTACGGACGACTCAGCGATCCCATTCTGGTGCGACGCGCAAAGGACGGCGATACCCTGGCGTTGGAGGCGCTGTGTGAGCGCCACGCGCCTCGGGTTTCGCGACTCTGCCGGCACGTCCTCGGTGATCCGGAGGACGCTCGGGACGCGGCCCAGGATGCCCTGGCGAGGCTCTGCGTCAAGTTGAGCCAGTTCCGCGGAGAGGCGGCGTTCTCGACGTGGCTGCACCGGTTGACACTGAACGCATGTCGCGACATCGCGCTTCGGCGTTCCTCTCGCCGGCATGAGCCGCTCGAGGAAGATGTGCGGGCGGCTCCGGGCCTTCCACCGGATCGTCAGGCCGAGCTCTCCGAACTCCGTTCCGACCTGCGCGACGGCCTCGCGACGCTGCCCGCTGCCCAGGCGCACGTCCTCGTCCTCAAGGATGCCCTTGGCTTCTCGTTCGAGGAGATCTCCGCGTCGTCCGGGATGCCGGTCGGCACCGCCAAGTGCTATGCCCACAGAGCACGCGCGACGATGCGCGAGCTCCTCGAGGAAGGAGCAGCCGCGTGATCCCGAAGGTTCCGTTCGGCAAGGAGGCGATAGAAGGGATCCTGCCCCACCGAGAGCCGTTCCTGCTCCTCGACGAGGTGATCGAGCTCGTGCCCGGGAAGAAGGTCGTCGCGACGCGGCTCGTCCGCGCGGAGGATTGGTGGTTCCCGGGTCACTTCCCGGAGCGGCCCGTGATGCCGGGCGTGTTGATCGTCGAGGCCATGGCTCAGGCCGGAGCAGTGGCAGTGCTGGTCGAGGAGGAGAACCGCGGCAAGATCGCCTTCTTCGCCGGCATCGACGACTGTAGGTTCAAGCGGGTCGTCTCGCCGGGGGAGACTCTCACCCTTACCTGTGAGATCGATGCCATGCGTGGCCCGGTCGGCCGGGGGAAGGCGACGGCGACCGTTGACGGCGCGCTCGCGGCACGCGGAACGCTGACCTTCGCGGTGGAGCGATGATCGGCTCGGCCACAGGCGTGGGCATCGGCATCACAGGTCTCGGGACGAACGTTCCCGAGACGGTGATGACGAACGACGAGATGGCCCGCTTCGTCGATACCTCCGACGAGTGGATTCGCGAGCGCACCGGGATCCGTGAGCGGCGGATCGCCAAACAGGAGGAGGCGCTGACGGACATCGCGCTCCCCGCCGCCCGTGAAGCGCTCACCGAAGCACGAGCCGACCCGTCCGAGATCGACCTCGTGATCTGTGCCACCGTGACGCCCGACATGCTGTTCCCCACCACGTCGGCATTGATGGCGGACACCCTGGGTATGAGGAACGCAGCCGCGTACGACCTCCTCGCCGGGTGCACCGGCTTCATGTACGCGATCGCTCAGGCCTACGGGATGCTGGCATCCGGCCTCTCCAAGAAAGCCCTCGTCGTCGGCGGCGACCTGCTTTCGAAGACCCTCGACTGGGATGATCGCTCGACCGCCGTTCTGTTCGGCGACGGGGCGGGCGCGGTCGTGATGGAGCCCGTGCAGAGTGGCGGATTCCTCGGTTTCGAGCTCGGCGCGGACGGCGGCGGCGGTATCCACCTCTGCTACCCGGGCAGCGGCTCGCGTCACTTCGACGGCCCGAAGCCGGCGCTCGTGATGAACGGTCGCGAGGTGTTCAAGTTTGCGACGCGCGTGATGGTCTCGTCTGCCGAAGCCGTTCTCGAGCAGTGCGGCAAGACGATCGACGAGGTCGACGTCTACGTACCGCATCAGGCGAACAAGAGGATTATCGACTACGCCGTGGGAAAGCTCGGCATCGCACCTGAGAGGACGGTTGTCAACGTCGATCGATTCGGGAACACGTCCTCGGGGTCGATTCCTCTTGCGCTCGCGGATGCGCGCACGGAGGGGCGCCTGACGGACGGCGCGCTCGTGTTGATGACCGGGATGGGCGCCGGCCTCACGTGGGGCTCGGCGCTGCTCGAATGGGGCGGTACCGCGCGGTGAGCAAGAATGATCTGTGCCGTGTGCCGTAGTCGCTGATCGAGGGCCGAGGAGGATTGAGAATGGGCAAAGTTGCGTTCTGTTTCCCGGGGCAAGGAGCCCTCGAGGCGGGCATGGGGCGAGAGCTCGCAGAAGCCGTGCCGGCGGCAATGGATGTCTATCGCGTCGGCAGTGAGGCCTCGGGCCTCGATCTCCAGCAGCTCTGTTTTCACACGCCGCTCGAAGATCTCGTCGACACCGAGGTTCAGCAACCGGCCCTGATCGCGACCTCTCTCGCCATCCTGGCTGCGGTTCGCGCAGGTGGCATCGAGCCCGATGTCGTCGTCGGCCACTCGGTCGGCGAGTTCGCGGCGCTCGCGTCGGTCTCGGCGATCGGCACGGGAGAGGCGATCGGCCTCGTGCGGGAGAGGGGACTTGCGATGGCCGAGGCCGCGCGACTACACCCGGGCTCGATGGCGGCGATACTCGGTCTCGAGGACGAGGTGGTCGAGGAGCTGTGCCGCAGAATCGACGGTGTCTGGCCGGCGAACTACAACTGCCCCGGCCAGATCGTCGTGTCAGGCGAGGACGCAGCAGTCGAGGAGCTTTGCGCCGAAGCCGAATCCATCGGCGCTCGCCGCGCGATCAAGCTCAAGGTGTCAGGAGCGTTCCACAGCCCTCTTGTCGAACGGGCGGCTGAACGCCTCAGGCCCGCAATCGAGGCGATCCGCTTTCATGACCCGGTGGCGCCGTTCATGTCGACGGTCACGGCGCATGTGGAGCCGGCGACGCGTTTCGCGGCGATTCTCGTGGAGCAGGTGACCGCGCCGGTCCGCTTCACGCAGGCGGCGAGGGAGCTCGTGCACGATGGCGTCACGACGTTCGTGGAGGTCGGGCCAGGGAACGTGCTCGCCGGGCTGATCAAGCGGATCGACAGGAGCGTCCGCGCGATCTCGGTCAACGATCTCGCAAGTCTCGAGAAGGCGAGAGAGGCGCTGGCGTCATGACCGACTTCTGCTCCCTCGCGGGAAAGACAGCCCTCGTCACCGGCGCCTCCCGAGGGATCGGCCGTGCGATCGCCGAGGAGCTCGCGGCTGCAGGTGCCTCGGTCGTCGTCGGCTACCGATCGGGGCAGCAGGAGGCGGAAGAGATCGCGCGGGCCATCGGGGGCCGCGCCGTGCAGGCCGATGTTTCGGACCCCGAGTCGGCGCTCGCGCTCGTCCAGGCCGCCGGCGATATCGACATTCTCGTCAATAACGCAGGGCTCACCCGCGACGGGTTGCTCGCCCGCATGAGCGATGACGACTGGCGTACCGTGATCGAGACGAACCTCTCTTCGGTCTTCTACACGTGTCGCGCCGTCGCGCGCCCGATGATGAAGAAGCGAGCGGGTGCGATCGTCAACGTCTCATCGATCGTCGGGGTTCACGGCAACTGGGGCCAGACGAACTATGCGGCCTCGAAGGCTGGGATAATCGGATTCACGAAGTCGCTCGCCCGCGAGCTCGGAAGTCGGAACGTCCGCGCCAACGTTGTCGCCCCGGGCTACGTCACGACGCAGCTCACCGAGGTGCTTCCCGAGGAGGCGACCGAGGCGATGCTGCAGCAGACGCCGCTCGGCCGGCTCGGAGATCCCCGTGACGTTGCGGGCGCTGTACGCTTCCTCTGCTCCGACCAGGCTTCATTCGTCACGGGCGAAGTGCTGCTCGTCGACGGTGGCCTCGGCATGTAGCCTGGCTTCCGGTGGATGCGAGCTACGACAAGAGAAGAGTCGTCGTCACCGGGATCGGTGCGGTGAGCTCCCTGGGCAACACGGCCGAGGATACGTGGGCCGGGCTGATCGCAGGGGAGTCGGGTGCCGGTCCGATCACGCAGTTCGACTCGAGCGCCTACGCAGTTCACTTTGCGTGCGAGGTTCGCGATCTCGACGTCACCGACTACATGGACTACAAGGCATCCCGTCGCATGGATCGCTTCACGCATCTCGCGCTCGCAGCGGCACGTCAGGCCGAGACCGACTCCGGCCTCGTGATCGCTCCGATCGCCGATCGCGTTGGCGCCGCCGTGGCGACGGGCATTGGCGGGCTGAAGTCCTTCGAGACGTGTGTGAACCAGCTGAACGAGCGTGGCCCCGATCGCGTCAACCCGTTCTCGATCGTGCAGATCATCCCGAACCTCGCTGCCGGGTGGGTGTCGATCGAACTCGGCACCCGCGGGCCTCTGCTCTCGCAGTGCACCGCGTGCGCCGCGTCGAACATGGCGATCGGAGACGGAATGGACGCGATCCGACTAGGGCGCGCGGATGTGATGATCTGTGGCGGTACCGAGGCTCCCGTGACGAGGGTAAGCATCGCCGGCTTTGCCGCGATGCGTGCGATCTCGAGAAGAAACGACGATCCGAAACGTGCCTCCCGGCCGTTCGACGGTGAGCGCGACGGCTTCGTGATGGGCGAGGCGGCGGGCATGGTGGTGATCGAGGAGCTCGAGCACGCGAAGGCGCGGGGCGCCAAGATCTACGCGGAGCTACTCGGCTACGGTGTGTCGTCCGACGCAAATCATGTCTCGGATCCGGACCCGACCGGTGAGAACCCTGCGCGGGCGCTGACGATGGCATTTGCGGACGCAGGGATCGAGCCCGACGACGTGGGCTACGTCAACGCCCATGGCACTTCCACTCCTTCGGGAGACTCCGGAGAGACGCGCGTGTTGAAGGTAGCGCTCGGCGAGGACAAGGCGTACCGGACGCCGATCTCATCGACAAAGGGCGCCACGGGCCACTGCCTCGGCGCGGCCGGTGCGCTGGAGGCGATCTTCACGATTCTCGCGCTGGAACGCGGAGTTCTTCCCCCGACCATCAACCAGACGACGCCAGATCCCACCTGCGATCTCGACTTTATCCCGAACGAAGCCCGCCACGAGCAGGTCGAGATCGGCGTCTCGAACTCGTTCGGCTTCGGCGGCCACAACGCGTGTCTCGTGTTCCGCCGCTGGCACGACGCGAGCTAGTGCACCGCCTCCGAGCGTTGCACCCGAAACCCCTGTAGGGGGCTGGCGCAGCCTGTCCCGGGGCGAGCGATTCGCCGCCGAGCCTCAGGGGCAGACAGGCGTGACGTAGTGAGACGCCGCACTGGCGAAGAGGGAGCCCGGCCTCGCCGCGAGTTGATCGGGTGGCCCTAGACTTCGCGGCCGTGGAACTTCGGCGCCCGCACGCGATCACCGACTTCGAAGCGGTGCTGGCCCTCTTGCAGGCCTGCGACAGGGCGGTCTACGGCGGGTCGGACTGGACCGAACTGGAGCTGCGCGAGGACTGGGACGCACTCGATCTTGAGCAAGATGCGTGGCTCGCCGTTGAAGGCGACGTCATTGCGGGGATCGTGACCTTCGCCGATATCCGCGGGGGAAGAATCATCATCGACGGGTACGTTCATCCCGAACGTACGGGACGCGGTGCGGGGGGAATGCTGCTCCACGCTATCGAGCGGAGGGCCCGCGAGCTCGAGCCCGAGTTGGATCCCGGTGAACGCGTCTACCTCGAGACGGCGCACCTCGTTGGAGATCCCGGCGCTCCGACGCTCTTCTCGAGCAGGGAGTACACGAGGGTGCGCACGTTCTTCCGCATGGTGCGGCAGCTCGGGGCGCCTGAAGCGCCCCCGGCGTGGCCCGACGGGCTCGAGCTGCGGGCTTTCGATCCCGATCTCCACGGGCCCGTAGTCCACGCGGCCTTCGAAGAGGCATTCGCGAACGAGTGGGGCCATCGGCCACAGGAGTACTCCGAGTGGCGGGAGAAGACCACCGGTTGGTCGAGGTTCGATCAGGAGCTCTTCGCCATCGTCTGGGAGGGGGACGAGGTCGCCGCGCTCGCGCTCAACTACGACAAGCGCATGGGGGACTGGGGCTGGATCGGCACCCTCGCCGTCAGGCCGGCGTGGCGCCGACGAGGCCTCGGGATGGCTCTGCTCCACGAGAGCTTCTACCGCTTCGCCGAGCGCGGCGAGACGACGGCTGCGCTCGGAGTCGATAGCGAGAATCCCACCGGGGCGACCCGACTCTACGAGCGGGTCGGGATGCAGGTCCTCTGGCGCGCCGATGTCTGGCAGAAGGAGTTGCGTCCAGGTGCGTGCGTCGTGAGCACGCTCCGCGCCCGGTGTCCTGACTGCCGAACGCTGACTGCGGTTGCGATCGATACCGAGTATCAGTGCCATAGCTGTGGGCGCGAGTTTTCCGCGGGTCTCGTGCGCGTTCCCCGAGCCTGGGGCGACGGAGGCGAGGCGATGGCTCGAGCGGCATCGCTCGCGCTCCCGTATCCAGAGGCCGCCGTGATCGACGAGACGACGCTCGACGAGCAGATCGCCGTGCAGATGCGAAACCTACCGGTGCTACCGCTCATCGTCGGAGGCTGCTGCTGCTCTCACGTGGGAGCGATCCGTGGTCTTGCGGCGCGACCGAGGGGTGGTCGCCTTGCCGTTATCTGGATCGATGCACACGGCGACCTCAATACACCGGAGACCTCGCCCTCGGGCAACCTCTGGGGGATGCCGCTGCGAATGGCGCTCGACTCCGGCGCTGTTGACTCAGGGGACGTCGCTCTCGTCGGGGCTCGCAGCCTCGACCCTGCCGAGGTGGCGTACATGGCCGCGGCGGGAATCGACGACGATATCGGCCGGGCTCTCGACGGCTGCAAGCGGGTGTATGTGGCCTTCGACTGCGATGTCCTCCGGCCGGGGGAGCTCGCGGTATTCATGCCGGAGCCCGGCGGGCCGACGGTTCAGGAAGCGGAGTCGCTGCTCCGCGAGATCTCGGCGAGGTGCGATCTGGCCGGCCTCGGCGTGACCGCATTCACCGAGGAGGCGGATCCTTCGACCCTCGTTCGTCTCGTCGCAGCCGCGGGCCTGTAACCGTCTACCCGGAGTGCGGGTCTAAGATGGCGCTGATGTCCGCCACCGACAAGATCGACGTCTCGATCGAGCACAAGCAGGCCACGCTCGACGACGGGACGGCGAAGAAGCATCCGAACACGTGCCCGGGCTGTGGATCTCACTACCGCGACGACGAGCTCGAGGCCAGCCTCCGCGTGTGTCCGCAGTGCGGGCACCACTTCCCGGTTCGCGGTCCCGAGCGGATCAAGCAGCTCGTAGACCCGAGCAGCTTCGTCGAGGACGAGTCAGCGCTTCGCTCGGGTGATCCACTCGAGTTCTTCGATCTCAAGCCGTACACGGAGCGCCTCGCAGAGGCCGAGGTGGCAACGGGTCTCGGTGACGCGATGATCACGGGCACCGCGAGGATCGAGTTGCTGCCCTGCCGGCTCGCGGTGATGGACTTCTTCTTCATGGGCGGCTCGATGGGAAGTGTCGTTGGTGAGAAGTTCGCGCGCGCCTGCGAGCACGCAGCCGCCGATGGTCTGCCGCTCGTATCGGTGTCGTCGTCGGGCGGCGCGCGGATGCAGGAAGGAATTCTCGCGTTGATGCAGCTGCCGAAGACGATCTGCGCGCTCGAGGACCTCCACGAGTCGGGCGGCGCAATGATCTCCGTCCTGGCACACCCCACAACGGGGGGCCTCCTCGCGAGCTTCGCCTCGCTCGGTGACGTGCTCGTCGCGGAGCCCGGCGCCCTGATGTCGTTCGCCGGGCCACGTGTCGTCGCCCAGACGACGCGTGAGAAGCTGCCCGAGGACTTCGGCCTCGCCGAGTCGAACCTTCGCTTCGGCCATATCGACAGGATCGTGCCGCGCGGTGAGCTGCGCCCTGTGCTTGCGCAGCTCCTTCGTCTCTTCGGAAGCAAGCCGTGACGAGCGACGCGGAGCTCGGCCTGCGCGATCGCCTCGCCAAGCTGAGCGGGGTCAAGCTCCTCCGGGGCACGCAGCTCTCGGCGGAGCTCGAGCGTCTCCAGCGGCAGCTCGAGCGGCTCAAGGACGACACCTCCGACGAGGAGATCTGGAAGCGCGTCGAGCTGGCCCGGCACCAGGAGCGACCGTACACGCTCGACTACGTGGAACGAGTCCTTGACGACTTCTTCGAGCTGCACGGCGATCGAGGCAGGATGGACGACCACGCGATCGTGGCCGGAATCGGCAAGCTCGAAGGGCGTACGGTTGCGCTGCTCGGGCATCAGAAGGGCCGCGATCTGAAGGAGCGGACGAGGCGGAACTTCGGAATGGCCTATCCGGAGGGGTACCGCAAGGCGATCCGCGTGATGGAGCTCGCGGACAGGCATGGTTTCCCGCTCATCACGCTCGTCGACACGCCTGGTGCCTTTCCGGGTGTCGCAGCAGAGCAGCATGGTCAGGGTGGGGCCATCGCACGCTCCCAGGCCGTCATGGTCCGGCTCGGAGTTCCGACGGTCTCCGTCGTGATCGGCGAGGGCGGCTCCGGTGGGGCGATCGCAATCGCCGTTGCCGATCGGGTCTTGATGCAGGAGAATGCGATCTACTCGGTCATCTCTCCCGAGGGGTGTGCGGCGATACTCTGGCGCGACGCATCGCAGGCGAAGAAGGCCGCCTCTGCCTTCCGCCTCGATGCCGCCCACTGCCTCGACCTCGGCGTGATCGAGGGGATCGTTCCCGAGCCCGTCGGCGGCGCTCAGACGGACGCCGATGCAGCTGCGACCCTCCTCAAGGAGTCGGTCGTCTCACACCTGCACGAGCTCGAGGGAGTTGCCCCTGACGATCTCAGACGCAAACGGCGGGCCAAGTTCCGCGCGATGGGCGTCTTCGCCTAGATTCGAATCTCTCCACACTTTCCACAGGCTTATCCCCGGTCTGAGACGCCCCCATTTGCAGGCATATCGTCCGAACTGTGTAGGAGATGTTAAGTGCGAGAGCCGCGATCGGCGATGATTCGGCGGGTGGCACTCGAGGACTATCGCCGTAAGCGGGATTCTGGAAGAACTCCGGAGCCGTTCGGGGACGGCGTTGTCTTGGATGGGCTGCGATTCGTGGTGCAACGCCACGCGGCCCGTCGGCTGCACTACGACCTGCGGCTCGAACGGGACGGCGTCCTTGAGAGCTGGGCGGTGCCGAAGGGCATGCCGACGACGGCAGCCGAGCGACATCTGGCCGTCCACGTCGAGGATCATCCGCTCTCGTACGCCGACTTCGAGGGGGAGATTCCCATCGGTCAGTACGGCGCCGGGACGGTCGAGATCTGGGATCGTGGCACCTACGACCTGGTCGAGGAGAAGCAGGACGGAGGTCTTACCGTCCGACTGCACGGTGCCCGGCTCGAGGGTCTCTGGACGCTTGTGCCGGCCCGCCTCGACGGCGATTCGCGCAACTGGCTCCTTCTGCGAAAGGAGGGCGGTGCAGCGGCGCGGGACTACACACCGATGCTCGCGACGACGACCGAGACCCTCCCGACGGGCGAGGAGTGGGCGTTCGAGCCGAAGTGGGACGGCTATCGCGCCATTGCCGTGGTCGCGGGCGGCGAGGCAACGCTTCGCAGCCGCAACGGGAACGATCTCACCGAGCGCTTCTCCACGGTCGCGAAGGCGCTTGCGCGCGCGGTGCGATCGCCGGCGGCTGTTGTCGACGGCGAGATCTGCGCTCTCGACGAAGACGGTCTGTCGGAGTTCGGGCTGCTGCAACGAGGCGAGGGCACGCTCGTATTCGTCGCCTTCGATCTGCTCGAACTGGACGGTCTACCCGTCGTCGACGGGCCGTATGACGAGCGACGTGACGCGCTCGAGAATCTGGTCGACGCAGACGTTGCGGGCGTGCTGCTCTCGCCCTCGTTCGACGACGGCGCCGCGCTCGAGGCTGCGGCGCGCGAGCACGGCCTCGAGGGCGTCGTGGCGAAGAAGCGCGCCTCGAGGTACCACGCCGGCCGCCGCTCGTCGGACTGGCGGAAGCTCAAGCTCAAACATCGGCAGGAGTTCGTGGTCTCGGGCTACACGAGGGGCAAGGGTCGACGGAGCAGCAGCATCGGCTCGCTCGTCCTTGGCGTTCACGGTGCGTCGGGCCTCGCGTACGCCGGCAATGTCGGCACAGGGCTCAGCGACGCGGAACTCGACCGTCTGGAGGGGATCCTCGCTCCGCAGGCCCGGTCGGACTCGCCGTTCGACAATATGCCGCGCCTGCCGCGAGCCCGCCGCGAAGACGTGACCTGGGTGGAGCCGTCACTCGTCGTCCAGGTCGAGTTCGCCGAGTGGACGCGCGACGGGCGCCTCCGTGCTCCGGTGTATCTCGGCGTGCGCGACGACAAGCGCGCAGAGGACGTCGTTACGGAGCGTATTCCGATGCAGGGTGAGCTCGGGCGCGGCTCGCGCACGCTCAAGCTCTCGAATCTCGACAAGCTGTTCTGGCCCGACGAGGGCATCAGCAAGGGCGACCTGCTCGCGTTCTACCGGGACATCGCACCGGTGCTCGTCCCGCATCTCCGCGAACGACCGTTCACGATGAAGCGGTATCCCGACGGCTGGCAGGGCAAGCACTTCTTCCAGAAGGATGCGCCGTCGCACATGCCGCCCTGGATCAAGCGCGCTCCGTTCCCCGCCTCGACGCGAGACGGCGAGGAACGGGTCATCGACTACCCCCTCGTCAACGACGAGCTGGCGCTTCTGTGGATGGTGAACATGGGTTGCATCGACATGAACGCGTGGACCTCACGCGCCGACCTTCCCACGCGCCCGGACTGGGTCATCTTCGACCTCGACCCGTCCGAGGACGTGGGCTTCCCCGAGGTGGTCGAGGTGGCCCTGCTCGTGAGGCAGATCCTCGAACTCGTCGGTCTCGAGAGCCTTCCGAAGACGAGCGGCTCACGCGGGATCCACGTCCTCGTGCCCATCACGCGGCGGCATGGATTCGAGCAGACGCGCGAGTTCGCCGGGATCGTTGCGGGAGCGCTAGCCCGATCGCACCCCGGTCTCGTCACGACCGAGTGGACCAAGAAGAAGCGGCGCGGAGTGCTCGTCGACGCCAATCAGAACGGGCCGGGTCGAACGACGGCCGCCGTCTACTCGGTCCGTCCTCGCGCAGGGGCGCCGGTATCGACACCGCTTCGCTGGGACGAAGTGCGCGCGGGCCTCGACCCCTCGGTGTTCACGCTCGACGAGGTTCGCGCCCGAATCGCCCGGCACGGCGACCTGTTCGCCCCCGTGCTCTCCGGACGCCAGTCGCTCGGCGCGGCGCTTCGTTCGCTCGGTTAGACCGCCCCGAAGAGCGGCAGTGCCGACTCCAACCCACTCAACTCGACCGGGACGGGTGGGGTCCAGGCGGCTCGCTCGAGCCGTAGGTCGTGATGAGGAATCGGTACGCCACGGGGGCGTATCTCGCTCACGCCGGTCTCGTGGTAGCCGAGCTTCTCCGACACGCGCGCGGATGCCCGGTTGCCCTCGAGCCAACCGCTCGTGGCCGCCACGGCGCCGAGGCCGCGGAAGGCCAGCTCCAGGACGGCGACTCGCATCTCCGTGCCGATGCCACGACCCTGGAACGCGGCCCCGAGCCAGGAACCTGTCGTCACCGTTCTCTCGGCTCCGAAACGCTCTGCCGAGATGCCCATGGCGCCGGCGAGGACGGAGCCCTCCCAGACCAGAAAGCCGGCGCTCCAGGAGTCGACCCTCCAGGTAGCGAGTCGCTGCGCGTGGTAGGCCCGGAACTCGTCCAGGAACCCCGGGGCGCCGATCTGATCCGACCATGCGACGCCGAACGGCATCTCCTCCGGGGGATGGATCCCCCGCGTTGCGAGTGCTCCGAGCTCGTCGATCTCCTCCGGAGTGCCGAGACGGAGCTCGAGTCGGGGCGTTCGCAGCCGCAGGGCGAAGAGAGGGGCGAGGTCCATTGCCCCTTCATTGTTGCTCAGACCTCGAGACGACCCTCGAGAAATCGTCGCTCGGGCCCCTCGTCGGTGAGTGCGATCGCCGCGCGGTACGCCGATCGTGCCTCGCTCTCGCGGCCGAGACGTCGCAATAGGTCGGCTCGCGCGGAGTGGAAGTGGCGGTAGCCGTCGAGCCCGGGAATCGCGTCGATGAGCAGCAGACCCTCCAGCACGTCTCCGGCGAGTGCGACGGCGACCGCATGGTTGAGCCGTGCAACCGGCGAGTCGTCGAGCTGTAACAGCGTCTCGTAGGCCGCCACGAGCGTCATCGGGTCGGAGTCCTGTGCGTGCCCTGAGGCGATTGCAGCCTGGAGCTGGTAAGGCCCGGGTCGGCCTTGAGCCTCCGCTCGCGCCAGCATCCGCAGGCCCTCGTCGATCGCGCGGGTGTCCCAGAGCCTTCGGTCCTGGTCGGCGAGCAACACGAGGTCCCCGTCCGCCGACAGCCGCGCGTCCCGTCGTGAATCCTGCAGGAGCATCAGCGCGAGCAACCCGTAGGCCTCTGGTTCGTCCGGCATCAGCACGCAGAGGAGCTTCGCGAGTCGGATCGCCTCGCTGCAGAGATCACGGCGGACGAGCGTGCCACCAGAGTTCGCCGCGTAGCCCTCGTTGAAGACGAGGTAGATCACGCGGAGCGCGGCGGCGAGCCGGTCCGGCAGCATCGCATCGGCCGGCACGCGAAACGGGATTCCGGCGGTTCGGATCTTGCGCTTGGCACGCACGAGCCGCTGCGCCATCGTCTGCTCCGGCACGAGGAACGCCGCCGCGATCTCCGCCGTTGTGAGGCCGCCGACCTCGCGCAGCGTCAACGCGATCTGCACGTCCACCGCCAGCGCAGGGTGGCAGCAAGTGAACAGCAGAGCGAGACGCTCATCCGGGAGCGCGCTCACCTCGTCGGCGCCCTCGGGGAGCGACTCCAGGCGTGCGAGCACTGCGGTCCTGTCGGCAAGGACGTGATCACGCCGGATCCGGTCGATCGCGCGATTCCGAGCGGTCGTCACGACCCAGGCGCCTGGGTTGTCCGGCACCCCCGTTTGGGGCCATCTCTCGATCGCGGTTGCAAATGCATCCTGCACCGCGTCCTCGGCGCGTTCGAGATCGCCGAGGACACGGGTCAGGATTGCGACGCACCGCGGCCACTCTTCGGCATAGACCGAGGCGAGCCCGTCTTTCACCGGCTGGCGAGCGGCCGGATCTCGAGGGTGCCGTGGGCAGCCGCCGGGACGAGCGTCGCGAGCCGGATCGCCTCGTCGAGATCGGGGAGGTCGGTCACGAATACACCCCCGAGCTGCTCCTTCGTCTCGGCGAACGGGCCGTCCGTGACGATCGTCTGTCCGTTGACGACGCGCACGACCTTCGCCTCGGACGACCCGACCAGCTCCCTGCCTGTCACGTTCGGGTCGGCCTTGCCCATCTCCTCGAACAGCGTGATCCAGCGGGGCATCGACTCCGCCCGAAGGCGGGCCGCCTCCTCGTCGGGGAGCCCCTCCCACGACGACTGATCGCTGTACACGAGCATTGCGTACTTCATGCCGCCACCTCCTCGTCGACGTGAACGGCCCGGACCTCGATCGCACCGCCGTGCCAGGCTGCCGGGATCTTCGCCGCCCACTCGACCGCCTCCTCGACCGTGTTGCACGAGAAGAGGTAGTAGCCGCCAAGCGACTCCTTTGCCTCGGCGTACGGCCCGTCCGTGACGATCACGTCACCGTTCCGCACACGGACGCTCGTCGCTGCCGCCGTCACCTCGAGCTCGCCGGCGTCGACGAGAGCTCCTGCAGCCTCTGCGTCGCGGGCGACCGCCACGTACCCCTCATACGCCGCCGCGCGGTCGGGCTCGGCCATCGTCTCCCACGAGGCTGGATCGCTGTACACGAGTGCCAGATACTCCACGTTGCCTCCCTTGCATTGCTTGTGATTTCACCATGACGACGAACGGCGCCCGCGAAAATCGACACCTTCGCCATCAGGCGCACGACATCCGGTCGAGGAGGAGCGACGCTGCCTCCTTGTCCAGCATCTCGTTCAGGTTGCCGCACTTGGGGCTCTGGACACATGAGGGGCAGCCGCTCGCGCAAGGACAGCCGGCCAACAGCCGCGCCGTGTCGGAGACCCAATGTGTGAAGCAGTCGAACCCGCGCTCGGTGATGCCGACTCCGCCCGCGTGGCCGTCGTAGACGAAGACGGTTGGCAGCCCGGTCTGGAAGTGGATGTTCGTCGAGAGCCCGCCGATGTCCCAGCGATCACACATGGCCCAGAGCGGGAGCAAGGAGATCATCGCGTGCTCCGTTGCGTGGAGCGCGCCGAGCAGTCCCGGCATCTCGTCGAGACCCTCGAGCAGCTCGCCCTCGGGTGAGAACCACACAGCCTCGGTCTGGAAGGTCACCTCGGGGAGGATCAACGGGATCACGGCCAGGGTGGAGCCGTCGCGGATCGCCTTTCGTTGATACGCAATCACCTGCTCGGTCACGGAGACCCGACCGAACCGGAGATCGACCCCCGCGATCCGCGCGTGTCGGAGCGGCTCGTCGATCGCCGTCTGGGTGTCCTTCTGAACCTGGGTGTACCAGTCCACACCGGCCGGCTCGACGACGGCGGTGCGCGAGACGCCGTCGAGTTCGCGCACCAGGTACTGGGCGCCGAGATGGAGATAGACGGCACCCTGGTGGACGGAGGAGTAGGCCCGCTCGCGCTCGATCAGACCGAGGACGGATCCCGTCGACGCGTCGACGATCGTGAACGAGTCTCGATCGCCGGACCAGGAGGGAGAACCGCCCCGCGGGTGTGTCTCGTCCCTTCCAGACGAATCCTGCCGGCGTCAGCTCGAGCTCGGGGAGCACGGCTGCTCGCGCGAGCGCCTCCGGGCCCAGGATCGCCGCGTCCCGTTCGGCGATGGGACTCTCGAAGGAGGCGGTACAGACATGCGGGTCGAGGATCCGGTGGTTCGCGTGGTCGAGCCTGGTCGCCTCGACACGCCGCCCGAGGAGGGATTCCGGCTCGCGCATGAAGAACTGGTCGAGCGCGTCCTCGCTTGCGATCAGCACTGCAAGACCGTGATCGCGCCGGCCGGCGCGTCCCCACTGCTGGCGCAGCGAGGCGACGGTTCCAGGGAAGCCCACGGAGATCGCGCAGTCGAGCCGCCCGATGTCGATTCCGAGCTCGAGCGCGTCGGTTGCGGCGACGCCAAGCAGCTCGCCGTCCATCAGCCGTCGCTCGATCTCCCGCCGCTGCGCGGGCGTGTAGCCGGCGCGGTACGGTGCGAGTCGCGCGGCTGTCGCGGTGTCGACACGCTCGGAGGTGAAGCGGTGGATCAGCTCGGCCGCCTTCCGGCTCTTGGCGAAGCAGATCGTGCGCAGACCGCGCGAGACGAGCCCGGCCATCAGGAGCGACGCCTCCGACAGCGCGCTCGCGCGAATGCCGAGCTCCGGGTCGAGCAGAGCCGGATTCCAGAGGACGACGTCGCGCTTCGCCCGGGCTGAGGTATCCGCCTCGATGATCGTCGCCGCTTCGCCGGTAAGCGCGACGGCAAGCTCGGCCGGGTTCGCGATCGTGGCGGATGCGAGCAGAAACCGGGGCTCGGCGCCGTAGAGGCGCGCCAGCCGCCGTAGCCGCCGAATCACGTTGCCGACGTGGGAGCCAAAGACCCCTCGGTAGACATGGGCCTCGTCGATCACCACGTAGCGCAGGTTGTGGAGCACGTCTCCCCACCTGTCGTGATGCGGAAGGATGCCCACGTGCAGCATGTCCGGGTTCGTGAGGATCAGGTTTGCAGACTTTCGGATCTGGCCCCGGCGCTCGGGCTCCGTATCACCGTCGTAGATCGCCGGTCGTACGCCCGGCAAGCGGAATCCTGCGATCCCCCTCGCCTGGTCCTGCGTCAGCGCCTTCGTCGGGTAGAGGTAGAGCGCACGGGTAGCCGGGCTCCGCGCGATCGCATCGAGCACGGGCAGGTTGAAGGCGAGCGACTTGCCGGACGCAGTCCCGGTTGTGACGAGCACGTTCTCACCGCGAGCCGCTGCTTCCCATGCCTCGCCCTGGTGGACGTAGAGGCCGTCGATCCCCATCCAGGAGAGCGCGACTGCGATTCGGGGATCGAGATCGAGGGGCAGCGCCTCGATCCGCGCTTCGCGGGAAGGCTCGGTCGATCGAAACGCGAGCTCCTCACCGACGAGAAGGTCGTCCCAGGGGCTCGTCACCCGTCGAGATACGGTGCGAAGGCCCGCTCGTAGCGGCTCTTGCTCTGGGGTCCTGTGAGTGTCTCCTTCGCCTCGCCTCCGGCGAAGAGGATCACGGTCGGAACCGAAAGGATGCCGTAACTCGAAGGCGTTCCCAGGTTGCCGTCGATGTCGAGCTTGACGAGTCGCACGCGCCCGGCGGCGGCGGCGGCGATCTCCGTCAACGCAGGCTCGATTGCCTTGCACGGCCGACACCAGGGTGCGCCGAACTCGACGATCACCGGAACGTCGCTCGAGAGAACTTCCGCTGCGAACGTCGCGTCGGTGACCTCGTCCATGGGCCAAGTGTAGGCCGAGGACGGGCGTGGCCTCGTATCCACGAGGTTCTACAGTGCGGCCTACACGTGTCCGCGGAGTGCGCGAACCCGGAGTACGGGAACCTGGAGCATCGCCTCGACGACGATCGACCCACCCATCTTCGACTCACCGACTCGACGGTCGACGAAGGTGATCGGGATCTCGACGACCGAGAACCCCTTCCGCAGTACCCGGTAGGTCGTCTCGATCTGGAAGCCGTAGCCCCTGGCGGAGATCGCGTCGAGATCGATCGCTTCGAGAACGTCTGCTCCGGAAGCACTTGAAGCCCCCCGTGAGGTCGCGGATGCCGACGCCGAGGATGGTGCGGGCATAGAGACTTCCGCCGCGGGAGATGAGCTTGCGGCCGGGGCCCCAGTTGACGGTGCTCCCGCCCTTCACCCAGCGCGAGCCGAGGACGACGTCTGCTCCCTCCTCACACGCGGCGATGAGTCGGGGGACGTCTGCCGGGTCGTGAGAGAAGTCGCAGTCGATCTCGATCACGAGCTCGGCGCCTGCCGCAATCGCATGCCTGAATCCCGCGATGTAGGCCGGACCGAGACCTTCCTTCCCGGCCGATGGAGAACTTCGACCCAGGGCAGCTCGGCGGCGAGCGCATCGGCCGCCGCGCCGGTGCCGTCGGGGGAGTTGTCGTCGATCACGAGAACGCGATCGCGCGCCGGGTCGAGCTGCTCACCGAGCGCGCGCACCATCGGCTCGACGTTCTCTCGCTCGTTGTATGTCGGGAGGCAAACCATCGCGCGCATCAGCCAATCTTGCACGTCCGGGCGCACCTATGATCGGCGCATGGCCGCTGTGCTCCCTCGTAACACCGATCTGGCCGACCAGTTCGACCTGCTCGCCGACCTCTCGGAGATCCTCGGCGAGCAGTCCTTCCGGATCGCCGCCTACCGCCGCGCGGCGACGCGGATCCGGGATACGGCGTCGGCCGTCGCCGAGCTGGCGCTCGAGGGAAAGGCGAAGGAGCTGCCGGACATCGGCAAGACGATCGAGGCCAAGATCGTCGAGATTGCCGAGACCGGCGACATGGCAGCGCTCGCCAAGCGCCGCGAGGAAGTTCCGGGCGAGGTCGCGTCGTTCATGCGCCTCCCCGGCCTCGGGCCGAAGACTGCGGCGCGAATCTGGCATGAGCTCGGCGTCACGACGCTCGCCGAGCTGAAGGCGGCCGCGGAAGGGGAGCGCATCCGCGCGCTCTCCGGCATGGGCGCGACGAAGGAGGCGAAGATTCTCAAGGCCCTGGAGGCGGGGGAGGGCCCGTCGGAGCCACGGCGCGGGCTGCTCGGCAAGGGACTGCCGGTCGTGCGCGACGTCGTCGAGGCTCTCCGCGCACACCCGGCCGCGATCGACGTCTCCGAGGCCGGCAGCACCCGCCGCCGTCGCGAGACGTTCCGCGATCTCGACGTGATCGCGACCGCGACCGATCCTGCGGCCCTGACGACGCACTTCGTCTCGCTCCCCTGGGTGCTCGAGGTCGTTGCCCACGGCGACACGAAGGCGACCGTGATCGACCGAAGCGGCCTGCGCCTCGATCTGAGGGTCGTTCCACCCGAATGCTACGGGGACCTGCTGCAGCACTTCACCGGCTCGAAGGATCACAACGTCGCGCTCCGGGAGGAGGCGCAGCGGCGCGGGCTCTCGATCTCCGAGTACGGCGTCACTGTCGTCGAGACGGGCGAGGTACGGACGTTCGAGAACGAGGAAGCGCTATACGAGTTCCTCGGGTACTCCTTCATCCCGCCCGAGCTGCGAGAGTCGAACGGCGAGCTCGAGGCAGCGCGTGAGCGGCGGCTGCCGAATCTCGTCGAGCTCTCGGATCTGCGAGGCGAGATGCATTGTCACTCCACCTGGTCGGCCGACGGCAAGGCAACGATCGAGGAGATGGCTCGCGCCGCTGCCGCCCGCGGCTACGAGTTCCTCTGCCTCACCGACCACTCGCACTACCTCCGCGACGGGCAGGATCGAGGAGCAGTGGGCCGAGATCGACGAGGTCAACGGGCGTCTCGGGTCGTTCCGGGTGCTCCGTGGCGTCGAGGCGAACATCAACGCAAAGGGTGTCGTCGACGTCCCTGACGAGATCCTTGCCCAGCTCGACTGGGTCGTAGCCTCCCTCCACACGTCGTTCGACCGGAGCCCCACCGAGCGCGTGCTCGCGGCGATCGACAACCCGAATGTGGACTGCATCGGCCACCTGACCGGCAGACGGATCTCGCGCCGTCCGGGGGCCGATCTCGATGTCGCCCGCGTCATAGAGCGTGCCGTCGAGAAGGGAACGGCACTCGAGATCAACGGCCAGCCCGACCGTCTCGACATGCGCGATGTCCAAGCACGGCTCGCCGGCGAAGCGGGCGTCGCGATTCCCGTCACGACCGATGCGCACTCGACGGAGTCACTCGCCTACGCCGAGCTCGGAATCGGACAGGCGCGCCGTGCCTGGCTGACCAAGGAGCAGGTGCTCAACACCCGGCCCTGGGCGGAGATCGCCGAGCGCCTGCAGTGAGTACCTTCCGTGAGGACGGGGCGGCCGCGGTCGACTGGGTTGCGAACTACCTCGAGACGATCGACGAGCACCCGGTTCTGTCGCAGGTCGAGCCCGGCGCGATCAAGGCTGCGCTCCCTGCCTCGGCTCCCGAGGCGGCGGAGCCGTTCTCGGCAGTGCTCCGCGACCTCGACCAGGTGCTGATGCCGGGGCTCACGCACTGGCAGAGCCCACGCTATTTCGCCTACTTCCCGTCGACTGCGGCGGATCCGGGGATCCTCGCCGAGCTTCTGATCGCCGGTCTCAATCAGGTCGGCTTTCTCTGGCGCTCGTCGCCCGCCCTACAGGAGCTCGAGGAGGTGACGCTCGACTGGCTGCGTCAGCTGATCGGCCTACCGGAGCCCATCCACGGCCATATCGAGGACACGGCGTCATCGGGCCTGATCACGGCGCTGTCGGCCGCCCGCGCAGCTTCGCCCGACCGCCGGGTCGTCGTCTGCTCCGAGCACACGCATGTCTCGACCGTCAAGGCCGCGCGGCTCCTCGAGCTCGAGGTGCGAACAACGCCGGTCGACGGAGCCTTCGCGATGCGTCCCGACGCGCTCGACCTCAGCGGAGCGTGTGCCGTCGTGGCCACGATCGGCTCGACTTCCTCGACCGCGATCGACCCGGTCGCGGCGATCGCGGAGCGCGCGACGGCCGAAGGCGCCTGGCTCCACGTCGATGCCGCGTACGCCGGGTCGGCCGCCGTCTGTCCGGAGCTTCGGCACCACTTCGAAGGCTGGGAGCGGGCCGATTCGATCGGCATCAATCCGCACAAATGGCTGTTCACGCCCATGGACTGCTCGGTCTTCCTCTCCCGTCGGCCCGACGACCTGCGCCGGGCGTTCAGCCTCGTGCCCGAATACCTGCGGGTGCCCGAGGACGTCGTCAGCCTCAGCGAGTTCGCCTCCCCGCTCGGACGCAGGTTCCGGTCACTGAAACTCTGGGCAACGCTGCGGTGCTTCGGACGAGAGGGCCTGCAGGCTGCGATTCGCGAGAACGTGCGCCTGGCAGCGCTGTTCGAGGACTGGGTCGCGGCGGAGCCCGGCTGGGAGCTGTGCGCTCCGCGGCCCTTCGCGCTCGTGTGTTTCCGGAAGATCGGTACCGACGAGGAGAACGAGGAGATCATGCGGCGGGTCAACGAGAGCGGTGAGATCTTTCTCTCCCACACGAAGCTCGATGGTCGCTTCGTGCTCCGTCTCGTGATCGGGAACGTTCGCACGCGCGAGTCCGATGTTGCGCTCGCGTGGGATGTCCTGCGCCGCGAGGCGGCAGGGTAGTTTTTCCGGGAGCCTTCCTCGGCGCGGCAGGGATCCGGCCCTCGGCCTAGGATGACGTAGGTGCGAATCGTCATCATCGGCCTTGTCGCGGGCCTTTTCAGCGCGCTCTTCGGCGTCGGCGGCGGCATCGTGATCGTGCCGCTCCTCGTCGGTGTCGCGGCGTTCGGCACGAGAGAGGCGACGGCGACGTCGCTCGGCGCGATCGTGATCACGGCGACCGCGGGAGTGGTTTTGTATGCATTCCGCGGCGAAGTCGATGTCGGCTACGCGCTGCTCGTCGGGCTTCCCGCAATCGTCGGCGCGCTCATCGGCACCAGCGTGCAGCAGCGGATCTCGAGCAGGGCGCTGACCGCGGCGTTCGCGGTGTTCCTCGCGGCAGTCGGCGTCTGGTTGATCGTGGGATGAGCACGACGACGATCATCATCGCGGTGTGCTTCGGCTTGCTCGCGGGCGTGATGTCCGGGCTCCTCGGTGTCGGCGGCGGGATCCTGTTCGTTCCCCTGCTGATCGCGCTCGGCCTCGGTCAGGTTGAGGCTGCTGCCACCTCCTTGCTCGCCATCGTCCCCACGGCGGCCGTGGGTGCCCTCAGGCAGTCGCGGTACGGTAATCTCCGCGTCCGGCCCGCGCTGATCGTCGGTGCCGCCTCGATCGTCGGGGTCGAGATAGGGGTGCGGATTGCCACGGGACTTCCCGAGGAGTTCCTCCGGCGACTCTTCGGGCTACTGCTGCTCGCGGTTGCCGCGCAGCTCGCGTGGCACGCCAGGATCCCGAAGGAGCGCTACCCTAGTTCGAAGTGAGTCGCCCGTCCCTCCTCGCCCTGCCGGTGCTTCTCGTCGTCGTTGCGGTCGCCGCCGTGTCGCTCGCGACTGCTGCGCCCGGCGATCCGGATGCCGCTGCAACAGCGGTTGTCTCCCGCGTCGTGCAACCTGGCCTTGCCGACGCGACCTCGCTCGGGTTGGCCGCGCCGCCGCCGGGCGACCAGATCGTCGCGAATTACTCGTACCCCGACGATGGCACGATCGTTCGCGTCAGCTCTGCAGGGGTCAGGGTCCTCGCTCAGCCGGGCGTGACGTCGCTCGCGCAGAGCGGCGTCAACGCGGTCTCGGTGTCGCTGTTCGACGGCGAGATCTCCGCCGAAGCGATCGATCTTCGGGCAAGCGTCGCGGCCGGCCCGGCGAACTCGTCCGTCGATATCTCGTCGTCGGCGATCAGCGGCCTCGTCGTACTCGGGCAGCTCGTCACGCCCGCGCCGAATACCGTCATCGCGCTCGCGGACTGGGGGACGCTCGAGGTGCTCGGGTCAACGTCGGAGACGACGCGAACGGCCCCGAGGGCTGCGAAGGTGTCGCTCGTTGCCCTACGCGTCAGGGTGACCTCGAGTCACGGCGGACTCCCTGCAGGCAGCTTGATCGAGATCGGTGCGATCTCGAGCTCCACGACAGCGGCAGCAGCCGTCGCTCCCCCGAAGGAGCCCAGGAAGCCGTCGCTACCGAACTTCAAGCCTTTGCCCGTCATCCCGCCGAACGCTCCGAAGGAGCCGGGAGAGTCCATCGCAGGAGCACCACCCGAGCTCGTTCGGCCGGCACCCGAGGTATCGGCTCAACTCTCGAACGCCGGCTACGTTTTCCCCGTCTACGGCCCGGCGTCGTTCGGCGATACGTTCGGCGCACCCCGTGCCGATGTCTCCGGCGGATGGCACCACGGCGAGGACATCTTCTCCCCGCTCGGCACGCCGCTGCTGGCGGTGGCTGACGGAACGATGTTCTCGGTCGGATGGAACGACATCGGCGGGTGGCGCATGTGGCTCCGCGACCGACTCGGTAACGAGTTCTACTACGCGCATCTTTCCGCCTACTCCCCACTGGCGGTCAACGGCGGGCGGGTAAAGGCCGGAGATGTCCTCGGTTTCATGGGGAAGACGGGCGACGCCGAGTTCGGCCCCGTGCATCTCCACTTCGAAATCCACCCTGTCTCGCTTCTCTCGCGGGGCTATGACGGGGTGGTGGCGGCCTATCCCTTCCTCAACGCCTGGCGGCGCGCGGAGGACGTCTCGTTCGACGCCGGTCGCGCCTACCTGCCGCTCGACGGCCCCGCCGGCTCGCGCAGCGCAATCGCGCCGCCGGCAGGGGTCGTGCTGCTGGAGGCCTCTGACATCTCGAGCTCGAGTGGCCTCACTCCCGGCGGGCTGAACGCGACCCTTGCCGGCAAGGCTCCGAAGAGCCAGGCCGGCGGGGATCGCTAGACCGGCTACTCCTCGGTCGCCTCGACCGGATCCGCAACGGTCTCTGTGGCGCCGTTCGTTCCGGCCGCCGAGCCGTCAGCGGCTCCGGAGGCCCCGAAGTCGAACTCTTCGAGCGGTTGGAGATCGTCGTCCCCGGCGACCTTGTCCATCAGCCAGTCGCGGGTCTGCGGGCCCGACCAGGGGTTGTAGAGCGCACCGGCGATGAGGCCCGCCAGAAGCATCGCGTTGCGACCCTTGTGGCTCTTCTTCTTGCCCTTCAGGGTGCCCGCTGCCTTTCCGAACTCCTCGAGCGCCTTGCGGAGGTTCTCCTGAACCTTGGCGTCGGTCGCGAGCCGTGAGGCCGACTTCACTGCCCCGTCGTCCCGGGCGTTCTTGGCCAGTGGGCCGTACAGGCTCTTCGCCGCGGACAGCGCCTCCTTGAGGTCGTCGCGGAATTCCTTGTCGTTCAGCGCGCGATCGAGATACGGCTTGAGCGTCTCGACCGTCGGCGCGATTTTCATGTCCTTCTTCGCCATTTCGGCCGTCCTTTCCTCGTGCAACGTGGACCTGAAGTATGACGATGTATCGTCGACTACGATGGATTCAACCGTGAGACGTCTCAAACAGGCCGTTCTCCTCGCCGCGACGGCTCTGTCGGTGTTCCTGTACGTATGGTTTGCCGCGGTACGCGCAGTACCGCGAGTTCGTCGGCGAAAGGTCGCGGCGCGGGCCGCGCGGGCCGGCTCCGAATGACGCACAGCCGGGGCTGACACCCGCACCCGTACGCTGACGGGATGCACGTCCCTCCCGTCATTCGTGGGTCGGTCGCGATCCGCTCCGCGTCACTGGTCTTCGGGCTTCTGCTCTTTGCCCTCGGCATCGTCTTTCTCCTCGAGTCTGGGCTCGGGCTCTCCCCGTGGGACGTCCTGGCGCAAGGGATCTCCGACAAGACACCGCTTTCCTTCGGCGCAGCGAACATCGTCATTGCCGTCGCGGTTCTCATCGTCGCATGGGCCCTGGGAGCGCGGATCGGCCCGGGCACCGTCGCCAACGCCGTCCTCATCGGGCTCTTCGTCGACTGGCTGATCGCGATCGACGCGATCGACGCACTCTCCGACACGTCACTCGCCGTCAGGATCGTGCTCATGGTGGCGGGTATCCTGATCATCGGTCTCGGCACGGGGTTCTACATCGGGGCCGGCATGGGCGCGGGCCCCCGCGACTCGCTGATGCTCGTCAGCGCACGCAGATCGGGCGTCAGGATCGGCGTTACCCGTGCCACGATCGAAGTTGCAGTGACCGTGGCGGGCTTCGCGCTCGGTGGGACGGTCGGCATCGGCACCCTCGCTTTCGCCTTCGGGATCGGCCCGGCGGTCGAGCTCTCCTTCTGGCTCCTCGCGCACAGTCCGATCGCGAAGGCCGCTCCGAATGCCTCGCACGCCGCCTGAGCCAGTTAGCATCGCAGCATGAAGGGGCTGGTCTGTGCAGGCGGAGAGGCGACGCGGCTCGGTGAGCTGACCCGTGTCACGAACAAGCACCTGCTTCCCGTCGGCAGCTGGCCGATGATCTATTACCCACTGGAGCTCCTTCAGCTTGCCGGGATTCGCGAGGTTCTCCTCGTGACCGGGAAGGGCCATGCCGGCCAGATGATCGACCTGCTCGGCGACGGGCACCTCACGGTGCGCGGCGGCGAGGCGCCGCTTCTCGAGCTCGATCTCACGTACAAGGTGCAGACGCAGCCGGGAGGAATCGCCGAGGTGGTCGGGATGGCGGAAGATTTCGCGGGCGGCGAGCCGATCGTCGTCGTTCTCGGCGACAATATCTTCGAGTACTCCCACGCGGCGGCGATCACATCGTGGGGGGCGAGCGCAGCCGGCGCTCAGGTCTTCGTGAAGGACGTTCCCGATCCGGAGAACTTCGGTGTCGTCGTCTACGACAGCGACGGGAACGTCGTCGATCTCGCGGAGAAGGCAGGTGTCGTCGACATGCGGTATCCGACGCCACCGACCAACGATGCCGTTGTCGGCCTCTACTGCTACCCGCCGGACGTCTTTTCCGTGATCGCCAGCCTCGAACGATCGAGCCGAGGTGAGCTGGAGATCACCGACGTCAACCGTGCCTATGCCCAGAGCGGCCGGCTCTCCACCGCTTCGGTGGAGGGATGGTGGGAAGACGCCGGCAAGCACTGGCAGCATCTCGCCGAGATCGGCCGTCTGATCGACGAGACGGGTGTCAACAAGTGAGGGTCGAGGGCATCGTGCGAATCCCCTTGCGGAGGTTCGAGGACGAGCGTGGCTGGTTCTGCGAGCTGCGCCGCGAGAGCCTGCTGCCGAAACCCACCGTGCAGACGAACGTCTCCGTCTCTCATCGTGGTGTGATCCGCGGCCTCCACTACCACGAGCGCGGGCAGGATGACCTGTTCGCGTGCCTCCAGGGGCTAGCGCGCGTCGTCGTGCTCGACCGGCAGACCGGCGCCACCTTCACGGAGGACATCGGTGACGGTAATCCTGTCGCGCTCTACATCCCGGGCCGCCATGCGCACGGGTTCGAGGCTCTCACCGATCTGTTGTTCGTCTACCACGTGACCGAGGAGTACGATCCGGCCGATCCCGACGAGCATGGAGTCGCGTGGGACGACCCCCGCGTGAAGGACCTGTGGAGCACCGACACACCAATCCTGTCGACTCGAGACATCGCCGCCGCGTCCTGATCACGGGTGCCGGCGGGCAACTCGGGGTCGCGCTCGCGGACGTCTTTGCAGGGGATGCCGTGACGGCGTGTACCCGGCTGGACTGGGACGTGCGATTTCCCGCCCCGGCAGAGCTACCGCGGCCCGATCTCGTGCTCCACACTGCCGCCTGGACCGACGTGGACGGTGCCGAGGACGATCCGCAGAGCGCCGCCGAGGTGAACGTCGGCGGCACCGCCCACGCCGCCGAGCTTCGAGTGCCGCTCGTCGCGTACTCGTCCGACTACGTGTTCGACGGGAGCAAGGGCTCGCCCTACGTCGAGTCCGACAGCCCCAATCCTCTCTCCGCGTACGGGCGAACGAAGCTCCACGCCGAGGCGGCGGCCGGGGAGCAGGCGTGGATCGTTCGTAGCTCCTGGCTCTACGGCCCGACCGGACACAACTTCGTTCGGACGATGCTTCGGCTCGGGGCCGAGCGGGACCAGGTGGCCGTGGTCGACGATCAGCGTGGATGCCCGACCTACGTCGGGCATCTCGCCGCGGCAACGCGCGAGCTCGTTGGTGCCTCGGCACCGTTCGGAGTCTGGCACCTGGCCGCCGCCGGAGATTGCACCTGGGCCGATCTGGCAGAGGCGATCTTCGAGGAGGCCGGGCTCGCGTGCCGTGTCAAGCGCATCACGACGGCCGACTTCGGGGCGAAGGCTCCGCGCCCGCCGGTCTCGATCCTGCGAAGTGAGAAGGGCGCGCCGGAGCTACCTCACTGGCGCGAGGGCCTCGCGGCGTGCCTCGCCGCGTTCGATCCGTCGTAAGTAACGGCGCAGATCGAACCGCCGCCAACGCGCTGCCAGTCCCCGGATCATCGCGGAGGACTCGGAGAGTGTGGCTACCCTGTTCCGATGCGTGTGCTCGTAACCGGTGGCGCGGGGTTCATCGGCTCCCATTTCGTTCGTCGACTGGTCGATCGCGGAGACACGGTCGTCGTCCTCGACAAGCTCACCTACGCCGGCAATCCTGCGAACCTGGACGGGATCGAGCACGAGTTCGTTCTCGGCGACATCGCCGACCCCGCTGCAGTCGCAAGAGCGACAGCGGGATGCGATGCGATCGTGAACTTTGCGGCGGAGACGCACGTCGACCGCTCGATCCTCGGCCCGACCGAGTTCGTTCACACCGACGTCCTCGGCACCATGTGCCTGCTCGAGGCAGCACGCGAGACCGGTGCCCGTTTCGTCCAGGTTTCGACCGATGAGGTCTATGGTGACCTCGAGGCCGGCGGGCGGGCGCTCGAGGGCGATCCTCTCCGGCCGTCCAGTCCGTACAGCGCAGCGAAGGCGGGAGGCGACCTGCAGGTACTCGCGTACGTGCGTACCTACGGCGTGCGCGCCTCGATCACGCGCGGGGCCAACACGTACGGGGCCAACCAGTATCCGGAGAAGCTCGTGCCGCTGTTCACCACGAACGCGCTCGAGGGCGAGCCGCTACCGGTCTACGGCGACGGCAAGCAGGTGCGCGAGTGGTTGCACGCCGAGGATCACTGCGCGGGCATCGAGCTCGTTCTCCAAGAGGGTGCTCCGGGCGAGGTGTACAACGTCGGCGGAGAGGACCACGAGAACATCGAGATCACGCACAGAATCCTCGAGCTGACGGGCGCTGATCCGTCACTGATCCGTCATGTCGAGGACAGGGCGGGTCATGATCGGCGGTATGCGCTCGACGATTCGAAGCTGAGAGCGCTCGGTTGGGCTCCCGAGCACTCGTTCGGCGAGGGCGGGCTTCCGGCGACGATCGACTGGTACCGCAACAACCGTTCCTGGTGGGAGCCGATCAAGTCAGGTGCGTACCGCGCGTACTACGACGAGCAGTACGCAAACCGACTCAAGGCCTGAGCCGTCATACCGAGAACAGTTACGTGGGGTACCTCGTGATACGACGCGCTCTCGTCCCGATCCTCTCCCTCGCTCTTGCCGGCACTGCCGGAGCGACGCTGGCGGCCGAGCAATCGGGATCGGCTCCCCGGACTCCGGTGACCGCGATGTCGGCCCCGATCTACGTTCTTGCAGGTGGGGGCTACGGTCATGGCGTGGGCCTCAACCAGTACGGTGCGCTTGCCCAGGCACAGGCGAACAGGGGCTACCGCGACATCCTCGCGTTCTACTACCCCGGCACCGAGGTGACCAAGTCGCCCGCGCGGAAGGTCCGCGTGCTCCTCGGCGACGGCCGTTCGTCCGTGAAGCTCGCGTCGCCGGTGCCCTTCTCGGTCAGGGATGGCTCTGGCAACGTGATCACGCTCGAGCCGGGTGAGGTGATCGTCAAGCCGGGCCTTCGCATCGTCATCGACGGAAAGCGGGTGGCACTTCCCGGGCCACTCGCGTTCCTTCCCGGGAAGGGCGCGTCGCTCCGGCTCGACGACAAGGAGTACCGGGGCGAGATCCGAGTCTCGGTCGTAGCGAGCGCGCTGCAGGTGATCGACGTTCTCGGCCTCGACGCGTACCTGCTCGGAGTCGTCCCGGGAGAGGTGCCGAAGGAATGGCCCGCGGCGGCGCTGGAGGCACAGGCGGTCGCGGCTCGCTCCTACGCACTCGCGAGCATCGTCAAGAGCAAGCCGTTCGACCTCTACTCCGATACGCGCAGTCAGGTGTACTCCGGCGTCTCGGCTGAAGCTCCCTCCACGACCGCTGCGGTCAAAGCGACCAGAGGTGAGATCCTCACCTACGACGGCAAGGTCGCGACGACGTTCTACTACTCGTCATCGGGTGGGCGCACCGCTTCGAGCGAAGACGTCTTCGGGGTCGTGACGCCGTACCTCCAGGCCAGGGATGACCCCTGGGACACGCTTTCTCCCAACCACCGGTGGAGTTCGCGCGCGTTCACTGCGGCGGCGCTCGGGCAGGCGTTCCGGCTGTCGGGCCCTGTCGCCGACGTCAGTGTGCAGCAAACAGCGTCCGGCCGACCGCTGACGGTCACGCTCGTCAAGACGACGGGCGCGAAAGTGCTTCTGCGGGGAAGTGACGTTCGGACGCAACTCGGCCTACGCTCGACCGCATTCACACTGGGTGTGCTGCGCGTCGCTTCACCGCCCACGTCGGCGAGCCCGGGTTCCCCGATCGTCATCACCGGAGTGGCCCGCGACGTCGCGACACCGGTGCTCGAAAAGCTCGGAGGCAAGGGCACCTGGCTGCGCTCGGCCAAGCTCAAGCCGCGGCCCGACGGCACGTTCGTCGCGACCGTGAGACCGAAGCTGACGACGACGTACCGGCTTGCTGCAGACGGCGTCACCGGCCCGGCCCTCACGGTCACGGTTCTACCCGAGGCGCCCGAGTGAAACCACGGCCGATGCTCGCCGTCGCCTTCGTCGCGATCGGCGTGGCCGCATTCGGCCTCACCATCGCGCCTTCCGCCGCCGCCGCTCGGTATGCCGTCGGTGTCGCTGACGTTGAGTCCAGCACGGGCCTAGCCAAGCGGCTTCGTGCGCGCGGCGTGAACCGCATCGTCGATCTCCGGCCGATCCGGGCGCTCGCGGTTTCCGCGCCCGACGCGAGCAGGCTGCGCGGCCTCCGCGGCGTCAGCTACGTCGAGGAGCTCCGCAGCCGCACGCAGGCATACCTCCCGAACGACCCGTTCTTCACACGCCAGTGGTATGCAAGCCAGAATCGTGCGTTCGATCACTGGTTCGACCCGCTGCCGCCACTCGCCTCGGTCAGGGTTGCGGTGATCGATTCCGGCGTGGACGGGACCCACCCCGAGCTTCGGAACAGGATCGCCGCGTCGAAGAGCTTCGTCGCCGGGCCCGCCACAGTCGACACCCAGGGGCACGGCACGTTCGTCGCCGGCCTGATCGCCGCCGAGACGAACGACGGCGTGGGAATCGCGGGCCTCGCGCCACCGGCGGAGCTTCTGATCGCGAAAGTCGTCGGGCCGCAACGATCCATACCGGTCGAGGCGGAGGCGAAGGCGATCCGCTGGGCTGTCGCGCGCGGCGCCCGCGTCATCAACATGAGCCTCGGCGGCCCCCGCGATCCCCGCGATCCCGGCCGAGATACGTATTCGCAACTCGAGGCGGACGCCGTTGCGTACGCGGTTTCGAAGGGCGTCCTCGTCGTCGCTGCAGTCGGCAACGCCGATCAGTCACCCGCGCAGCCCTGGCCGTACGCGAGCTGGCCCGCCGCCCTACCGCACGTCGTGGGGGTCAGCGCGCTCAGCCGGTCTGGTGGCTCCCCCGCCTTCTCCAACCGTGACACGCAGTTCAACGACATCGCAGCGCCGGGCGATGAGATCCTCTCGACCTTCCCGCTCCCGCTCACCGCCGTGTTCCCCGACTGCGTCGAGCAGGGGTACTCGAGCTGCGGGCCGGAGGAGTACCGAACGGCCGAGGGGACGAGCTTCGCCGCGCCGCAGGTGACTGCGGCCGCAGCCGTCTTGCTCGCGTCCGAGCCAAGGCTGACCGCAGACCAGGTAACGGCCCTTCTTCTCGAAGGCGCCGTCGATGCAAATCGGGCGAACGGGTGCGGATGGTGCCCAGCGGGGAGGGATCGATTCACGGGCTTCGGGCGGCTCGACCAGACAGCGTCGCTCGAGCTTCTCGCTTCCGATCTCCCGGCCGCGGATAGGTACGAACCGAACGATGGAGTCGGCGCCGATGCGTACCCGCTCTTCGGCAAGGGCCGGAAGGTCGATGCCACGCTCGACTACTGGAATGATCGCGACGACTTCTATCGCGTTTACCTCCGGGCCCGGGAGCGCCTCGTCGTGACGGCCGCACCGGACATGCCGGTGAGTCCGGCCCTCGATCTGTGGCTCCCCGGAACGCAAACGGTCGACGCGAAGTCGGCGGCGACTCGGCGACTGGCGAAGCGCCAGGCGGGTAACGCGCTCCGGTATCGCGCGCGTGCTGCCGGCTGGTACATCCTGCAGGTGCGGGCCACCCAGCGCGTCACCGGTCGGTATCGCATCGGCGTCTCGAAGACGCGGTAGGTTCAGGCGTCGAGCAGCTCGTCTGGCGGGACATCCCGCAGGACGCGTGCCGGAGAGCCGACAACGACGACCCGGGCCGGAACGTTCTTCGTGACGACGGCGCCGGCCCCGACGAACGCGTCCTCGCCGATCTCGATCCCTGGGCAGATGATCGCTCCGCCGCCGACGCGGGCTCCGCGGCGGATCGTCGGCCCCTTGACGTTGCCGAACCGCTTCTCCGTACGACCCATCCAGTTGTCGTTCGTCGTCACGACGCAGGGGGCGATGAAGACATGGTCCTCGAGCGTCGAGTAGGCGGTGATGTAGGCCTCCGCCTGGATCTTGGTCATGGCCCCGATCGTCGTGTCGTTCTCGATCAGGGATCCCCGGCCGACGACGACATCGTCGCCGATCGTGACGCGCTCGCGCACGCAGGATTGGTCGCCGAGGATCACGCGCTCACCGATCTGTGTGCCGGCGAAGACGATCGCGCCTGTCGAGACGATTGCGCCGGCCCCGATCACGGTCGGCGGTAACGGCTCGCGGCTCGCGGTCGAACGGGGCGAGAGCGTCGGCTGCTTGCCGACGACGGCGTTCTCGAGCACCTTGACGCCCTCGCCGAGAACCGTTCCGGGGTGGACGATCGCGCTCGGGTGGATCTCCGCGCTCACGCGGGCGCGCCCGTTTGGAGCGAGGTGGTCAGGCGATCGAGCGTGCGTACGACAGCGAGCCCATCCGTCGCCTCGCGATGGTCGCCGGGGCCTTCGGCAACGAGCTGGAGGAAGTGGCCGATCTCGAGCTTGAGCGGCTCGTCGTTCGCGATCTTCGGACTGAAGATGTCGCCCGTGCGGGTACGCCACTCGCCGTGGGTCGCCTCCCAGGGGCCTTTCTCGTACACGGTCACCTTGCGCTCGAGCTCCATGTCGTCGAAGACGACCATCTTCTCGCGCCCGACCACCGTCATCTTTCGCATCTTGTGAGGGTCGAGCCACGAGAGGTGCATGTGCGCGGCCTTCCCGGAAGGGAAGCGAAGGAAGCAGAAGACGACGTCCTCGATCCCCGGCTGCACGAAGTCCTGGCCGTAGGCGACCACCTCGGAGGGCTCCTCGCCGAGAAGCCAGAGGATCACGGACAGATCGTGGACACCGAGCGACCACAGGGCGTTCTCGTTGGAACGGATCACTCCCAGGTTCTGGCGGTTGCCGTAGACGCAGGCGATGTCTCCCAGCTCGCCGGAGTCGACGAGCTCCTTCACCTTGCGCAATCCCGGGTGGTAGAGGAGAAGGTGGCCGGGCATCAGAACGAGATCGCTTGCGCGAGCGATCGCAACGAGCTCCTCCATCTCTTCGCCTCGCATCGCCGGCGGCTTCTCGACGAAGACGTGTTTGCCCGCCTCGAGCGCCTGCTTCGCGAGGGCGTAGTGGGAGGGCACCGGTGTCGCGATCGTGACGGCCTCAACCGTTTCGTCCGCAAGCGCGTCCGCCAGCGAGCCGGCGATCGAGGCCTGCGGGTACCGCGACGCGTATTCGACCTGCCGACCCTCGTCCGTGTCGACCACCCATGCGAGCTCGGACAGCTCTCCGACGACCCGTACGACGTTCTTGCCCCAGCCGCCGACGCCCGCGTGGGCGACCCGGGTCACAGCTTCCAGACCTTCTCGTCGGAGATTCCGCGCCGACCGACGGCGTTTCGGAGATCGACGACGAGGTGCGAATCGGCGACGAGTCGCGCGTAGTCGATCTCCGTGTGAGCAGTCGCGATAACGACGGCCTCGTAGGCACCAGGGTCGAGGGGCTGCGAGAACCGTTCGGCTGCGTCCTCGATGAACGAGGGAACATGGGGATCGTGGTACGCCACATCCGCTCCGGCGTTCTCGAGCAGCTCGATCAGCTTCACGGCCGGCGACTCACGCCAATCCGAGATATCAGCCTTGTACGCGACCCCGAGAACGAGAATCCGCGAGCCGTTCAGCGACTTGCCCAAGCCATGGTTCAGCGCCTGCGAGACGCGTGAGCGACAGTAGTAGGGCATATTCTGGTTGACCTCGCCCGCGAGCTCGATGAAACGGGTCGAGAAGTCGAACTCTCTCGCCTTCCATGTCAGATAGAACGGATCGATGGGGATGCAGTGGCCGCCGAGACCGGGGCCCGGCTCGAATCGCATGAACCCGAACGGCTTCGTCGCGGCGGCGTCGACGACCTCCCAGATATCGATTCCCATTCGGTCGCACAGCTGGGCGAGCTCGTTGACGAGCGCGATGTTGACCGAGCGAAAGATGTTCTCGAGCAGCTTCGTCAATTCCGCCGCCTCGGGCGACGAGACCCGGTGAATCGTGTCGATCGCAGTGCCGTAGAGCGCCGCCGCTGCGTCGGTCGATGCCTCGTTGATCCCGCCGACGACCTTCGGAACGTTCTTCGTCGTGTGATCGATCCTGCCGGGATCGATGCGCTCCGGTGAGAACGCGAGGTGGAAGTCGACGCCGGCTGTGAGTCCCGACCCCTGCTCGAGGATCGGCAGGAGCTCGTCCCGGGTCGTGCCCGGATAGGTCGTCGACTCGAGCACGACGAGGTGGCCCTTGCGCAGGCGGGTTGCGATCTCGCCCGTTGCCGCCCGCACGATCGAGAGATCGGGCTCGCGCTGCTTCGAGAGCGGGGTCGGAAGCGCGATCACGATCGCGTCGGCTTCCCGCAGCTCGTCATAGTCGCTCGTCGCGCGCAGGCCGCGCTTCTCGACGAGCTCCGTCAGCTTGGCGCTCGGAACGTCCTCGATGTAGCTCTCGCCACGATTGAGTTGGTCGACCCGCTCGGGGCTCACGTCGACGAGAAGCACCGAGCGGCCCGCGTCGGCGAACACCTGCGCGAGGGGGAGGCCGACGTAGCCGGCGCCGATGATTGCGACGTCACGATGCACAGCGCGCCATGGTACCGCCGAGGACGGTCGCGATCCGCTGTGAGGCGTGCCCGTCGCCGTAGAGAGAGGGAAGGTGCGCCGGAATCCTGGCGGCTTCTATCGCGGCTGCGATCAGCCCCGGATCGTCGTCGACGAGCACGTTCGCTCCGGCGTGGACGGTGTCCACCCACTCCGTCGAGGGGCGCATCGTCACGCAGGGGACGCCGTACCAGTAGGCCTCTTTCTGCAGGCCGCCGGAGTCGGTGGCGATCACCGCCGCCTGCGACGCGAGCGCTGCGAAGTCGAGATACCCGAGGGGGTCGATGAGCACGATCGACGACGGTAGTTCGATCGAATGGCTCTCGAGCACGGCCCGCGTGCGTGGGTGGGCGGGCAGTACGACTCGCCGCGTTGAGGCGCCGAGACCCTCGATGATGCGCCGTAGTCGCTCGGGCCGGACGTTCGCCTCGCGATGGATGGTGGCGAGAACGTACGTGGCGGGCTCGAGGTCGAGCGTGCCGAGAATGTCCGAGCGCTCGCGCGCGAGTGGGGCGAACCGGGCCGTCGCATCGGCCATCACGTCGCCGACGACGTGGATCTCGCCCCTGACGCTCTCGTCGCGAAGGGTCGCCGCCGAGCGCTCGTCGGGCGCGAACAGGAGCGCCGAGATCTCGTCGATCTCGATCCGATTCCGCTCCTCGGGCATCGACAGGTCGCCACTGCGCAGCCCGGCCTCGACGTGTGCGACAGGGCGGCTGCCTCCGGCCCTTGCTCCCGCGAGCGTCGAGTTCGTGTCGCCGAAGACCAGCACCACGTCTGGTCGGTGAACGGCGATCGCTTCTCCGAGTGCGGTCTCGATCGTCGCCACGTCCGACGTGCGCAGATCGAGGGTCACCGTCGGCGGCGCCAGCTCGAGCTCGTCGAAGAAGATCGTGGACATCGCGTCGTCCCAGTGCTGACCCGTGTGAACCACGATCTCTTCGACCCCGTGCTCGCGGAGAGCGATCGAGAGCGGGGCCGACTTGATGAACTGGGGCCGGTTGCCGACGACGGTGAGAAGCCTCACCTGCCTGCGTCCGGGTGCGAAGGTCGAATGTTCACCCGGTCAGCGTAGCCCGCTTCGATCTCGGCCCCGATCTCGGTGACGATCTCGATGAACGCGAGACCGGCCGGGGTCGGCGGTCGGTCAGCGCGCCAGGCGATCGAGATCACGCGAGGGGGCACGCCGGCAACCTCGAGCGCGACGACGTCGGCGTTCTGGTCTACCCCGAGCAGAGGGACGACCGCGTGCCCGATTCCCGCTCCCACGAGTCCCTGCACGATTCCGCCTTCGTCGGAGCGGAAGACGATCTGTGGCTCGAGACCGCGAGATCGCAGGAATGCTTCGACGCCCTCGGTAGCTCGGCGGTAGCCGATCAGTGGCAGCCCGGCCATGTCGCGCGGGCGGATCGGACCTTCCGTCCGTGCGAGTTCCGAGGCGGCCGGGACGAGCAGGACGTAGGGGTCTGTGAGAACGGCTGTGTGCTCGAACGCCGGATCGTCGTTCTCGAGCACGAAGGCGAGGTCGATGTCGCCGCCCTCCAGCAGACCGAAGAGATCCTGGTCGTAGCCGGCCTCCATCAAGCGCACCTCGACGTCCGGCCAGCGCTCGACGTAGCTGCGCATCGCACGGGGAAGGAGCCGCACCCCGGCGCTCTGAAACGTTCCGACGCGGAGCGTCCCGGCCTCGCCCTCGGCGAGCGCACGGAGGTCGTCCTCGGCGGCGCGGATCGCCGCCGACGCACGGTGCGCATGACGGAGCAGCCGCTCACCGGCGTCGGTGGGAGTCACCGGGCGTCTCCCACCCGGCCGCTCGAGCAAGGGGAGCCCGGCCGCCTCTTCGAGCGCGGCGATCTGCTGGCTGATCGCTGATTGCGAGTACCCGAGCTCGATTCCCGCCTGTCGAAACGAGCCCGTCTCGATCACGGTCTGGAGCGCGACCAGGTGCCGAATTTCGACTTTCGCCAAGCGACCAGGTTTTTTGATCAAGTGATGCACTTTATCGCATTTTACTTATCGATCGGAAGTGACGATCCTGAATGCATGAAACGGTTCGATCTCGAGCTTCGTGTCCTGCTCGCCCTGGCCGTTGTCAACGGTATTGCCGAGTCCTCGCTCGTACCGTTACTCCCGACGATCCGCGACGATCTCGGGTTGAGCTCGCTCCAGGCGGGGCTCGTGTTGACGGCCACGACGCTTGCAATGCTCGTTGTCGCGATGCCGGTGGGGCTTGCCGCGAACCGATTCGGCACCCGTGCGCCACTCGTGCTCGCAGCGGCGCTGATCCCGCTGGCGCTCGTCGGCCAGACGTTCGCGGGTTCGCTGACGATGCTCGTTGCGGCACGTCTCCTGTTCGGACTCAGCTTCGGGATCATCTGGGTGATCGCGCCGGCCCGAGCCGCGGCCGGGGGTCGCGGTGCAGGCGGCACAGGACCGCTGATCGCTGCCTCGGGGGTGGGGTGGCTCGTCGGTCCGGTCGTCGCCGGGGTCGTGGCGGATGCTGCCGGTTGGCGCGCCGCGTCGATGGCGCTCGCGATCCTCGCCCTTCCTGTGATTCCGCTCGTCGCTCGGTATGCCGAGCCCCGCCGTACCGGCGAGCGGCTCGAAAGCCTGCGTCTGCGCGCGGCGCTCGCGCTCGTCCGGAGCAACCGTGCGATCGCGGCCGCAGCCATCGTCAGTGGATTACTCGGTGTCGCCGGGGGTGTCTCCAACCTTCTGCTCCCACTCGCCCTCGCCGGCAACGGCCTCTCCGCAGGGGGAATCGGGCTCGCCTTCGGGATCAGCGCGGCAGTCTGGATCGCGTCGGCGTCCCTCGTCGGGCGGCTTCGTGCGTCCGCGGTGCGCTTGCGCGGCGTCGGCGTCGCGGTCGCAGTCCTGGCGGGCGCCTGGCTGCTCCCGGCGTTCGGCCTCTCGACGCTTGCACTGATCGTGTTCCTCTTCGTCTCGACGGGCTGCCGGGCGACGATCAACGCTCTCAACTACGCGGTCGGCGCGCGGGCCGGCTCGGGCGATTCGGCACCCGCGGTGATCGGGGTGATGAACCTCGCCTGGGCCGTGATGGCGTTGCTCACGCCTCTCCTGGCCGGTCTCGCAGACGGCAGCGCGGGCGTGCGTACGGCCTTCGCCGTCACGGGAGTGACTGCTGCCGGAGTCGCATTCGCGTTGCTCGCACCGCGGTCGCATGCAACGCCGGCCACACTCTCATCGTGAGGTTCCTTGCAAACGGGTGCCACGTGGTGGCTACACTTCCGATCCGCTCGGGCCGTTAGCTCAGTTGGTAGAGCAGGGGACTCTTAATCCCAAGGTCGAAGGTTCGAATCCTTCACGGCCCATGCACAAGCGGCTTGGACAGCTTCGCGTGTCCCAACCGTGTCCCGAACCGCCGTGACCCGAGCAACTCAGAGAACGTCACAGCACCTGAGAACAGCCTAGAACGGTGGGCGTGCCTCGATCAACCGGCCTCTACTCCCAGGGCCGAAGGCTCGAAGCTTTCACGACCGATCGCCAAAACGGCTTGGACAGGTAGTCAATCGCGGCCGGGGAGAGCAACTGGCCAGGATTCCCCGACTATTCGGCATTCCGATCAACGACGACGGCGCACGGCACACAAGATCCGCGATCGGCTAGGTCGATCGGAGGAAGTCCTGCACCGCAGCGTTGAAGAGGCTGGCTGCTTCGATGTTGCTCTGGTGACCCACGTCGGGGATCACGGCGAGGGTCGAGCCAGGTATTTCGGCGTGGAGCTGCTCGGCGACATGGAGGGGCGATCGTCTGTCGGCATCGCCGTAGAGCAGCAGCGTCGGAACGTCGATCCGGGGCAGGACGTCACGAAGGTCGGCTTCGGCCATCGCGTGAAGCATCGGGCGGCATCCACCCGGATGGAAGTCGGACATGATCTCGACCAGTTCGTCGATCATCTCGGTGGGTGCGTGATCGGTGAGCAGGCTCGGGATGTAGCCGTGCACGAACTGCTCCGGAGGCCGTTCCAGGTCATGTAGCAACCCATCGAGCCGCTCAGCTACCACGTCTTCTGGCAGCGAACCCGCCCAACCCGCGTAGGTGGAGGCCAGCAGCAGCGTCCTCGGAAGCCTGGGCCATCGGCGGTATAGCGCCAGGGCGAGGGTGCCGCCCCACGACAGCCCGAGCACGTGCGGGCGGTCTAGACCGAGAGCGTCGATGAACGAGGCCAGACAATCCGCGTAGTCGGGCATCCGGAATGAGGCGGGAGGATCCGACGAACCTCCGCAACCAGGCGCGTCCCACGCAACGAGCGTGAAGTCAGCCGCAAGTCCATCGAGCTGCCTCCGCCACTCCCGTCCATCGGAGAGCCCGCCGTGCAGCAGGACGAGCGGTGGCCCCGAACCCGTTCGCTCGAAGGCGATCTCCAAACCGCCGATCTCGACCCGTTCCATCTCGCACTAGCCTCTCATGAACCGTCCGCCACGAAAAGAACGCCCTGGAGCGGCCGTCCCCTCGGCCCGACGAGACCCACCGCGACGATGACTGGCGGGCCGAGTGAGACGGGACGGGCACGCTCTTCGTGTTCTGTCCGGATTGCTGGCAGCGGGCCTCCCGCCGAGCCTAAGAAGGTCCCTGTACCGGATCTGACACGGTTCCCGTGCCCTTCCAGAACAGAACGAGCGCAACGATAAGGATCCAGAGCAGCCAGACGAACGTTGGGATGAACGCCACACTTGCGAGCGCGGCGACCGCGGCGACGACTCCGACCCACCCCACCCATTTCGGGACGACGCCCGACCGGATGAACGCGATCGATGCCGCGAGAATCATTACGCTCAGTCCTACTCCGCCTGTCGCGTGAAGGATGTAGCCCGCGTCGCCGGCAGCGTGGATGATCTCGGGGTAGACCGTGTTCTCGTAGGTGTCGTCGCTCATCGTCCGGGTTGCGCTTTCGAGGGCGATCGCGGCCAGGGCGAGTGTTGCGTAGATGCCACCACCGAGGGTCGTCAACGTCGTGAGGATGCCGTCGTCGAATCTGCTCACCGTCTGACGAAGCGACGCGACGAAGAAGAGGAAGAAGAGGAGACCGAGCCCGGCGAGAATCCACCCGAAGCTGATCTTGTCCCTGTTTCCCGAGTCACTGAAATACGCGATGATCTTGTCCGGCGGACTGCTCATATCTGGTTCGCCCTGGAACATGAAAAAGAGGCCGATGATGAAAAGGACGATGTAGGCCACGCCCCCCAGTCCGGCCCACTCGGCAAGGCCCCGTTTGCCATCAACACGCCGCTGTGTGACCACGAGTTCTCCTCTGTTGTCGCTGAACCCGACTGACCATGCCGCGGGTGTCAGCTCCAAGCCTCTGCCCGGTGTCGCCCGGTGTCAACTCCCCCGGAATTGCGCCGCTGCGGACACAGCGGCACGGCTCCGGACCCTCGGGTTCATGTTCTGCAAGGAGTGCGGGGTTCGGAGTCTGTTACGGGCGCTGCAAGGCTGAGCCCGACAGCGGCCCGGCGCCCGTTCGGTTTCCACCGCGTCGTTGACGTCCTCGTGGATGTGGTCGGCGCCGACTGTGTCGAGCACGACGTCGCGCTCGAGTCCCCCGATGAGTGCCCAGAAGATGACGGGCCGCCGCGGTCGTGACGTGCGCGGTCGTGGCCGGATCCCGTGGATCGAGCCCTTCCCTCCTCCCCGACGAACGGAGATCCGCGATTCCCGAGCACGTTGAATGCGCCTCCGTCAGGTCGCGTGATGTAATCTCGCCCGGTGCGCAGGGGTGCAATTGTCCGCATGACCGGGATCGGGGTCGTCATCGCGATCCTCGTCACCTTGGTCGCGGTCCTCATCCCGTGGCTGCCGACGTCGGCCTCGGAAGAGATGGATCGGATCGAGTTCGTCTACTGGTTCGCCACGGTCATCTCCATCGCCGTCTTTTCCCTCGTGATGGCGGTCCTCCTCTACTCTGTGATGGCCTTTCGCTCGCCACCCGAGGATGAGTCGGACGGCCCTCCCATCCACGGCAACACGGGGCTCGAGGTTGCTTGGACGGTCGTCCCCGCGATCCTCGTGATCGCGATCGGCGTGCTCAGCGCGTTCGTGCTGTCCAAGAATGGCGAGGCAGGCCCGAACCCACTCAACGTCAAGGTCTTCGCGCAGCAGTTCGCCTGGCGCTTTGCGTACCCGGACGATGGTGGGGTCAAGTCGGGCGAGCTCGTCCTTCCGCTGAATCGCAGCGTCGACTTCGAGCTGGAATCGGCCGATGTGATCCACTCCTTCTGGATCCCGGACATGGGACAGAAGCAAGACCTCGTGCCGGGGATCAAGACGTCGATCATCGTGACGCCTACGCGTACCGGCGTGTTCTCCCTCGTTTGCGCCGAGCTCTGCGGTGTCGGTCACTCGACGATGCGCGCCGCGGTCAGGGTCGTGTCCCAGGAGGACTTCGCTGCGTGGTTGGAGGAGCGAAAGGGTGGCGGGGGAGAGCCGGCCAAAGCCGCAGCCATCTTCGCGAACGCCGGCTGTGGCGGCTGCCACACCTTTACCCCGGCCGGGTCGACCGGTGAGATCGGCCCGAACCTCGACAACCTCGTCGCAGCAGCGCAGAAGGCGGGACAGGATCCGGCCGACTACGTGCGCGAAGCTATCGTCGATCCCGGGAAGGTGATCGCGGCCGGCTATGCGGACGGCGTGATGCCGCCGAGCTATGGCGAGACGCTTTCCGATGAGGAGATCGACGCCCTCGTCGCGTATCTGACGGGAGCGAAGTGAGCAACGTGAAAGGATTGATCGCGTGAGCGTCGTCGAGCACACGTCGCATGGAGCCGATCACGGCGGCGGGGCGCCGTCGCACAAGCGCGGAATCCTGATGCGCCCGGGCTTTGTCCGGGCAGCGTGGTGTTTTGCCCTGTTCTTCCTGATCGGGCTCTACCTCGTCGCCGGCATTCGCTGGTTCGCCGGCTGGGATCCGGTCTACGACTGGAACATCATCGTGCTCGTCGGCGGACTGGTGCTTGCGCCGGTCGGGTTTCTGCTCGGTCTCGGCTCTTTCGACTACTGGCTCTACTGGATCTCCGGTCGCCCGACGATCCCGGACGATCACGCAAACCACGGGGCGCACACCTGGAAGGACTACTTCAAGGTCAACACCGATCACAAGGTGATCGGCGTCCAGTACCTCGTGACGACCTTCGTGTTCTTCACGCTCGGCGGCCTGATGGCGATGCTGTTCCGCGCCGAGCTGGCGCAGCCGGGAATGCAGTTCATGGACACGCAGACCTACAACGGTCTCGTTTCCATGCATGCGGCCCTGATGATCTTCGTCTTCATCATCCCTGCGTTCGCCGGTCTCGCCAACTTCGCGGTGCCGTTGATGCTCGGCGCGCCGGACATGGCATTCCCACGGTTGAACGCGCTGTCGTTCTGGTTCCTGCCCATTGCCGGAACCATGTTCCTCTGCAGCTTCCTTGCCCCCGGCGGCGCGTTCGCCACGGGCTGGACGAGCTACGCCCCACTGGCCTCGGAGCAGCCGATCGGCCAGGTCTTCTTCAACATGGGCGTCCAGTGGGCAGGAGCTTCGTCGATCCTCACGGCTCTGAACTTTCTCGTCACGATCATCACCATGCGTGCGCCGGGGATGACGTTCTGGCGGATGCCGCTGCTCGTGTGGGCGAACTTCACCACGTCGCTCCTCGTCGTCATCGCGACGCCGTTCATCGCCGGCTCCCAGTTCTTCGTGATGTTCGACAGGGTGATGCACACGAGCTTCTTCGTCCCCGACAACGGGGGCTACGTCCTCGGCTACCAGCACATCTTCTGGTTCTACAGTCACCCGGCCGTCTACATCATGATCCTGCCCGGATTCGGGATCATCTCCGAGATCATCTCGGTGATGAGCCGCAAGCCGATCTTCGGCTACCGGCTGATGGCGATGTCGCTGCTCGGGATCCTCGTGCTCGGATTCTCGGTCTGGGCCCACCACATGTTCGTTGCAGGCATGGCCGACTGGCTCCGCGTACCGATGATGATCTCGACCCTGCTGATCGCTGTCCCGACCGGGGTGAAGGTCTTCAGCTGGCTGGCGACGCTATGGGAAGGCCGGATCCAACTCAACACGCCGATGCTGTTCGCGCTCGGCTTCATCTCGATGTTCGTGATCGGTGGCCTCTCCGGTATCTACCTCGCCTCCGTGCCGATCACGATCCATGCGTCGGACACCTACTTCATCGTGGCTCACATCCACTACGTCCTCTTCGGCGGCTCGGTGCTGACGATCTTCGCCGGGATCTACTACTGGTTCCCGAAGATGACCGGCCGGATGTACAGCGAGCGGCTCGGGAAGCTGCACTTCTGGTTGACATTCGTGAGCTTCAACCTGACGTTTTTCCCGATGCACTGGGTAGGGCTCGTGGGCATGCCCCGGCGCGTTGCCGACTATGCCGACCGGTTCGCGGAGTTGAACCTCGTCGTCACCATCGCGTCGTTCGCGCTCGGGGCCTCGATCGTCGTCTTCTTCTACAACATGATCACGAGCTGGGCCCGCGGCCCGATCGCCGACCCGAACCCGTGGCGCGCGATGACACTCGAGTGGCAGGTCTCCTCGCCCCCGCCGATCTTCAACTTCGATGAGATACCGCAGGTCGTCGGAGGCCCATACGAGTACGGCGTACCCGGCGCGCGCCACGCGATCCTCGCCGACAAGGCCACCCCACAGGAGACGCCCGCATGAGTGCCCACGCCGAGGCCACGTTGCACGGGGGCGATCATCACGGCCCTCCGCCGGCGAACCAGAGCTCGCGGATTGCGCCGACGATCCTCGGCATGTTCCTCTTCATCGGCACGGAGGCGATGCTGTTCGGATCGTTCTTCGCCGCGTACTTCTTCGTGCGGGTCGTCAATCCGGATGCCTCTGACGCATGGCCGCCGCACCCGTTCGAGTTCCCGCAGTTCGTCGCCGGTATCAACACGGCGATCCTCGTCACGTCGAGCTTCACGATGCACTGGGCGTTGCAGTCGATCAAGCGCAATAACCGGCGAGGGCTCCAGGCGGGGCTCCTGCTGACGATCCTGATGGGCTCGGCGTTCCTCCTCACCCAGTTCATCGAGTATGCGCACATCGGGTTCAACACGAGTGACGGAGCCTTCGCCTCGGTCTTCTTCGGCCTCACGGGACTGCACGGAGCTCACGTCCTCGTGGGCCTTCTGTTGCTCACGTTCGCAACGGTTCGCGCATTTCGTGGCCACTACTCACCCGACCACCACCACGGTGTCGAGCTTCCGGGCATCTACTGGCACTTCGTCGACGTCATGTGGATCGTGGTCTACGTGACCGTCTACCTGCTCTAACGGCGAGCTGGCCGGCGCTTGCGCGGCGGGGCCCGATCGCGCATCATGATCTGACGTCGATCAGGGGAGCCCCTGTGCGCAACCCGTTCAAGAACGAGGAGACGGCCTTCCGGTTCGTCCTCGGCACGATCGCGTACTTCGCCCTGATCGTGATTGCCTCGTTGATCGCGACCTGGCTCGCCGTGATCGTGTTCGTGCTTCTCACCGCGGTGGCACTGTCGAAGCTTCGTGGTGGCACAGGGCAGCCGCCCTCGCTCGAGCCCGTGGAGCGCGAGCGCGTCGAGGACACCTGGAGAATCCTCGTCGTCGCGAACGAGACGCTGCAGGGAGACCATCTTCGTGACGAGATCGTCAGCGCGGCTCACGGCGTTGCGGAGGACGTCTTCGTCGTCTGTCCGGCGTTGAACTCACAGCTACGCACGTGGACATCGGACGAGGACGGCGCGCGGGGGGCCGCGGCGACTCGTCTGGCGGGGATGCTTGCGATGCTTCGTGATGCCGGAATCCGCGCAAGGGGCGAGATCGGTGACGGCGACCCGCTCCAGGCGCTCGAGGATGCTCTCCGCAGCTTCTCTGCGGACGCGATCATCATCTCCACGCACCCCGTGGGGACATCGAACTGGCTCGAACGCGGCGTCGTCGAGACTGCGCGCGGCCGTTTCGATGTGCCGGTCACGCACGTGATCGGAGATGTCACGATCGACGAGCTCCCGGATCGTGAACGAGACGCCCTGAATCTCTGAGCGAGCGCGCTTAGTTGCCGGCAGCGCCGGACACGTACGCCGAGACGTCCGCGATCTGGGCGGGCGTGAGCGTCGTGCCGAACGACGGCATGACACCCTTGCCGTTCGTCACCCTCTCGGTTACCAGCGCCGCGCTCGGCATCTTGTCGTCGAGGTTCGGGCCGATGCTGCCGCCTGTACCTGCGTCGGCGAGGGTGTGACAGCTGCCACAGGACTCCGTGAAGACGACCTTGCCTGCGGTGGCGTCGCCCTCTGCGACCGGCTCGCTGGGTGTCTCGGGCGCCGGCGCCTCAGGAGCTGCCGCCGGTGTCTTGCCCGTCCCTGCGACGCTCGCTACGTAGGTCGAGACGTCGATCGCATCCTGGCCGGTGACGATGTCCGCAGGCATCCCGGGCGCGCCGGTCGGGGGATTTTCGATTGCGTAGGCGATCTGGTCTCTGACGACCTGCACGAAGGTGCTCTCGCCGAGCCCGTTGCGTCTCGACTCGGCGAACGCATCATCGAGGTTCGGCCCGATCGCGCCCGTCGTGCCGGCGTCGGCCAGGGTGTGGCAGCTACCGCACTTCGCCGTGAACAGCTCCTTGCCGTTCGTCTTGTCGCCCGTCGCCTCGGTATAGCCGACCGTCTCGCCGCAACCGCCGAGGAGCAGCGCCACTCCGACGAAGAAAACGGGTGCGAGTGTCAGCGCGCGGCGGCCTGGTCGTAAGCGGGTCAGCGTCGTCATGCCGCGAGTCTATCCCGATGTGGCTGCTGTCAGCTGCTTCAACTGTTGCTTCACGATCGGCGCATTCGGATCGTCGGGTGCGAGCTTGAGAAAGGCCTTGTAGGCGAAGATCATCGTGGCCGTGTCGCCGGCCTGTTGCGCGGCCTGGGCGAGCTCGAGCTGCACGTTGGGATCGCGCGGGTTGATCAGAACGATCGTCTTATAGGACTCGACGCTTGCTGCCGAGGCCCTCTGCGCAGCGCTCGCGAGTTCCTGGATCCTCGGCGAGCTCTGCGTCTTGATCACGGTGCTGATCTGATCGTCGAGAAGTGGTTGTCCCGTGCGGCGAGGTGAACGCACCGGGGAAGCCCTGACCTACTCCCTGGTAGGCCGCCTGGATCTGCAGGATCTGTGCCTCGCGCTGCTTGGCGCCCGCCTGAGCGAGGTAGAGACTGGCGAGCTCGCGGAGCGCGTCGGTGTTCTTCGGCGCCAGCACGACGACCGTCTTCTGCGCCTCGATCGCCTCGTCCGTCTTACCTTCCGCCTGGTAGGCGGTCGACAGGTCGCGCCACGCCTCGACGTCCTTCGGGTTCTCCTCGGTTCGTGCCTGGGCGCTCGAAATCGATGGGCCGCTGCTGCCGCCGCCGCCCCGGAGGATGTCCCCGACGCCCGTCCCGCCGGCGCCGACGCCGAAGAGCACGAAGCCGCCGCCGAGCGCCACTGCGAGGAAGACGAACATCCACTTGGCGTGACGCCGCAACCTCGGGAAGAACATCGTGTCCTCGATCGAGGGCGCAGTCGACTTCTTGGCGCGCCGAGAGGCCCTCAGGGCAGCATCTTGCTGCGGGCTCTTCGTGCTGCTCTTGTCGAATCGGGCCATCGGGTCGTTCCTTTCACGTAGCGCAGTTCGCCGGCAACCAGAGTAGCTGTGACGCGGTCGGGGGATCCGCCCAGGACTGCGGCAATAACAGGATCTTCAACTGGGTCGAACGGCGAATTCACGAGCGAGATCACGGCGAGATCGGCCTGCTTGCCCGGCACGAGCGAGCCGATCCGATCGGCGAGGCCGAGAACGCGCGCGCCGCCGAGCGTGGCCAGCTCGAGCGCATCGTGTGCTGACAGAGCCTCGGGGCTGCGGGCGCGCGCCCGGGCCGCGATGATCGCGGCCCGGATCTCCTCGAAGGAATCGAGCGACGGAGTCGACGCTGGACTATCGGTCGCGATCGACACGACGACTCCAGCCGTCCGAAGCTCCTCGACCGGGGCGACGCCACAGCCGAGGTAACCGTTCGAACGCGGGCAGTGCGCGACGCCGACGCCGTGTTGAGCGAGAAGCCCGATCTCCTCCGCGTCCACGTGAACGCAGTGGGCTGCCATCAGGCTTGGACCGAGGAGTCCCTCTGCAGCGAGCATCCGGATACCGGTCTCGCCGGGCGGCGGTGCCAGAAACCGCGCCAGTGGGCTCCAGTCTCCTGCGCCGTCGACGAGCCAATCGCGCTCGGCGGCGCTCTCGGCCAAGTGCGTTGCCTGGGGAACGCCGAGCTCGGCGCACGCGTGGTAGATCTCGGCCGTGCAGGTGTACGGGGCATGCGGCGAGACGCCAACCCGAACCCTGTCCGAGAGCACGTGCTCGATCAGCGCGTGTGTTTCGTGGTATCGGTCGAGCGGCGGCCTGTCGCTGCTGAAGACCTCGAGGTAGACGGTCGCGCGCAAGCCGCTGGAAGCGGCCGCCAGCGCGGTCGCGCCCGAGAAGCTGCAGTCACCCACCGTCGTCACGCCCGATCGGAGCGACTCGTAGGCCCCGACGGTGGCGATTGCCGTCATGTCCTCGAGGTCGAGGGCGTCCTTGCGCTGGATGTGCATCCCGATCCACGGCACGAACGGCAGTCCGTCGCCAAAACCCGCGTAGACCGCGTACTCGAGATGCGAGTGCGCGTTGACGAACCCGGGAATGATCACGCACCCTTCGTGGTGATTGCCTCGCCCGAGATCCTCGATTCGGCCGACCGCGGCGATCGTGCCGTCGTCGGCGACCGCGATCGCGCCCTGCTCGATCGGTAGACCCTCGACGGGAACGACCCAGTCCGCCGAGATCACGCTCAAGGAGAGTCGTCCTCCGAAGCCTCTGGCACCCCGGTGTTGTCGGGCTCGTCGAGGTCGATCTCGATCGTCCCGCCCTCGAGCGTCTCTGGTTCGTCGGCGACGTCGTCGTCGGTCTCGTCGTCGTCCGGAGCTGCCTCGGGCGCTTCCTCTTCGGGCTGGTTGCGGTTCCAGCGCTTCTCCATCACCTTCGAGAGCCAGATCGAGGCCTCGAAGAGAATCAGCAACGGGATCACCTCGAAGAAGAGCGAGACGGGGTCCACCGTCGGCAGCAGCACCGCAAACGCCACCATCATCGCGTAGCCGACCTTGCGGTTCTTGCTCAGCATGGAGTAGCTGAGGACGCGAATCCGCACGAGAGCGAGGATGAAGATCGGCATCTCGAAAGCGAGCCCCGACGCGATCAGCACGAGCGAGGTGAAGGAGAGGTAGTAGCTCGCGCGGAGCTGAACGTTGTAGATGTCGTCGTCGAAGTTGGTCAGGAAGTCGATCGCGGCCGGCAGGACGACGAAGTAGGCGAACGCCATTCCGGTCACGAAGAGACAGGCTCCGATCACGATGAACACGCGAAGAACCCGCTGCGTCGCCTGATCGACCGCGGGAGCGAGGAAGCCCCATACCTGCCAGATCAGGATCGGCAGCACGATCGCGACGGCCGCCAGGCCGCTGACCTTGACGGCGGTCGTGAACGGCTCGAGGACGCCGAGGGTGACAAGCGTCTTGTCGGGAGGAAGCGGCCGCTTCAGCCACTCGATCAGCGTCGTGTGGAACGCGAAGGTGAGGAGGAACGCGGGGATGATCGCCGCGATCGCGATCAGCAGGCGATGTCGAAGCTCCGACAGGTGCTCGACAACGGTCGCCTCTTCGTCCGTGCCGAGACGGCGCGGGGCGAGCCTTCGGAACATCTTCGCGCTGGGTTAGGAGACGGTGTCCCGCTCGCGTGACTCAGACGCGGCAGGTGCGGTGGGAACGGCCGGCTCGTCTGGAACTGCCGGCTCGGCGGGTGGCAACGAAACCTCGTCGTCATTCGAGTCGCCCGTCACGGAGTCCTTGAACTCGCGCATCCCCTTGCCGAGCTGACGTCCCATCTCCGGCAGCCTCTTCGGGCCGAAGACGAGAAGCAAGACGAGCAGGAGGATGAGAAGCTCCCAGATACCAATTCCAAACGGCATGGGGCGAGAGTAGCAGTGAACGGCCCTCTCTCGGCGGCCGTTCGTGGTCCGGGTACCATTGCGGGGAGACGCTTCCTGCGGCTTTCCCGCAAGGAGCCTGCGGCTTTCCCACATACGGCAAGGACGGAGATCAGTGGCACTGCTCGAGATCAGGAACCTGCACGTCGCACTCGAGGACGGCACCCCCATCGTCAAGGGCGTCGATCTGACGGTCAACACCGACGAGAAGCACGCGATCATGGGTCCGAACGGGTCGGGCAAGTCGACGCTCGCGTACGCCCTGATGGGGCACCCCTCCTACGAGATCACCGAGGGCGAGATCCTCCTCGATGGCGTCGACGTCGTGGAGCTCGGTGCAGATGTGCGAGCTCAGAAGGGCCTCTTCCTCGCCTTTCAGTATCCCCACGCCATCCCCGGTGTAACGGTGACGAGCTTTCTGCGCAGCGCGATCAACGCGAAGCGAAAGGCCGCGAACGGCGGCGAAGACGACCCGATCGCGGTGAAGGAGTTCCGCGTCGAGATGCTGGCAGCCATGGAGCACCTGAAGGTTCCGCGCGAGCTGGCGCAGCGCTACCTGAACGACGGGTTCTCCGGCGGCGAAAAGAAGCGCGTCGAGATCCTGCAGATGGCGATGCTGAAGCCCCGCATCGCCGTGCTCGACGAGACCGATTCGGGTCTCGACATCGACGCGCTCAAAGTCGTCGCCAACGGCGTCAACGAGCTCGTCGGGCCAGAGATGGGCGCCGTCGTGATCACCCACTATCAACGGATCCTCAACTACATCACGCCGGATCACGTGCATGTCTTCGTGGACGGACGGATCGTGGCCTCGGGCGGTGCGGAGCTTGCGAAGCAGCTCGAGGCGGAGGGCTACGAGGCCTTCATCCCAGCGGGAGTCGGAGGCGAGGGCGCATGAGCACCACCGAGAACGACGTCGTCAAGGGGATTCGTAGCGAGTACCGGTACGGCTTCTCGAACCCCGATGAGGCAAAGGACTACTTCTTCAAGTCCGGCCGTGGTCTCTCCCACGAGGTCGTCGAGGCGATCGCCGAGCACAAGAACGAGCCCTCGTGGATGCGGGACTTCCGCCACAAGGCGCTCGACTACTTCTACGCTCGTCCCATGCCGACCTGGGGCGGAAACGTCGGCGAGATCGACTTCGAGAACATCTACTACTACATCAAGCCCACCGAGAATCAGGTCGACAGGTGGGAGGACCTCCCGGCCGAGATCCTCGACACCTGGGACAAGCTCGGCATCCCCGAGGCGGAGAAGAAGTATCTCGCCGGGGTCGGTGCCCAGTACGAGTCAGAGGTCGTCTACCACAAGCTGCAGGAGGATCTCGAGAAGAAGGGTGTGATCTTCCTCGACATGGACTCGGCGCTCCGCGAGCACGAGGACATCGTCAAGCAACACATGGCGACCATCATCCCGGCGAACGACAACAAGTTCGCCGCGCTCAACTCCGCGGTCTGGTCGGGTGGATCGTTCATCTACGTCCCGCCGGGCGTCAGGATCGAGATGCCGCTGCAGGCGTACTTCCGGATCAACGCGGAAAACATGGGCCAGTTCGAGCGCACGCTGATCATCGTCGACGAGGACGCATACGTGCACTACGTCGAGGGCTGCACGGCGCCCATCTACTCATCGGATTCCCTGCACTCGGCCGTGGTCGAGATCATCGTCAAGCCGCGTGGTCGCTGCCGCTACACGACGATCCAGAACTGGTCGAACAACGTCTACAATCTCGTCACGAAGCGAGCCGTTGCGCACGAGGATGCAACGATGGAATGGGTCGACGGCAACCTCGGCTCGAAGCTGACGATGAAGTACCCCGCCATCTGGCTGATGGGCGAGAGGGCGCACGGCGAGGTGCTGTCGATCGCGTTCGCCGGCAAGGGTCAGCATCAGGACGCGGGCGGCAAGGTCGTGCACGTCGGTAAGAACACCTCGTCGGTGATCACGTCGAAGTCGATCTCGAAGGACGGCGGCAGGGCCGGCTATCGCGGTCTCCTCGAGGTGGCGCGTGGTGCGACGGGCTCGAAGTCGAAGGTCGTGTGTGATGCGTTGATCCTCGACGACGAGTCGCGCTCCGACACGTACCCGTACATCAAGGTCGACGAGAGCGATGTCGATCTCGGCCACGAGGCGACGGTTTCGAAGATCGGCGAGGAGCAGCTCTTCTATCTCATGAGCCGCGGCCTCTCCGAGGCCGAGGCGAGCGCCATGATCGTCTCCGGGTTCGTCGAGCCGATCACGAAGGAACTGCCGCTCGAGTATGCGGTCGAGATGAACCGGCTGATCCAGCTGCAGATGGAAGGCTCGGTCGGCTAGGTGCAGGTCGAGAAGGTCGACTTCATATCGGTTCCGGTGCAGGACAAGGAGCGCGCTCTCGCGTTCTACGGAGATGTCCTCGGCCTCATGGTCGAGAAGCCGACCGGGATCGGGTACGAGTTCGCGGCCGGTAACGTCACCATCGGTGTCTGGGAGCCGGTTGCAGTCGGGATGGAGTTCCAGCCAAATCCCGCGCCGCTCGCGCTTCGCGTGGCCGATGTAGAAGCTGCCCGCCGCGAGCTCGAGGAACAGGGAGTCAGCTTCCACGGCGACACGCGGGACACCGGTGTCTGCCACATGGCGTTCTTCTCGGATCCCGACGGCAACGGGCTGATGCTCCACCACCGGTATGTCCCCGATGCGGGCTGAGCTGCTCGACCGCTACCAGGCGATCCCGCTGCCGACAAAGTCGGATGAGCACTGGCGCTTCACTGACCTCGCGGGATTCGATCCGGACTCGTTCACGGCCGCTTCCACCGCATCGGTTCCGGCGCCCGAGACGATGCTCGAGATCGACGCGTCCGGGGTTGCGGCCGTCGGTGCGGCGGGCATCACGATCGAGCACGCTCCGGAAGGCGTCCGCTTCGAGCTGCTGACCGACGACCACCCGCTACTCGGAACTCTCGTCGGCCATGACGAGAAGTTCGCCGCCCACAACGCTGCGATGTGGGAGCACGGCCTTCTCGTCCACGTGCCGAAAGGCGCCGTCGTCGAGAAGCCGATGTACATCCGGATCGCGAACTCGGTCGAGGGCGGGTCGCTCTTCTGGCGCCTGCTGATCGTCGCCGAGGCCCAGAGTCAGTTCACGGTGATCGAGGAGTACCTCTCCGCGACGCCCGAGCTCGCGGGCTACTCGAACGCTGCCGTCGAGATCATTGTCGAGGATGGGGCCAAAGTGGAGTACGTCTCCGTTCAGAACCTCTCGCAGAAGACGTGGCATTTTGCCTCCCACCACGCCACCGTCGGTCGCGACGCCGAGCTCGACTGGGTTGCCGGCGGCTTCGGCTCCGGCGGCGGCAAGGTGTGGATCCAGAACGACCTCGCCGGCCAGGGAGCCACCTCGCGGGTCACAGGCGCGTACTTCGCCGACAACGCCCAGCGGCTCGACTACGACACGTTTCAGGAGCACATCGCCCCGAACACGACATCCGACTTCGCTTTCAAGGGCGTGCTGCGCGATACGGCGAGCGCCGTCTGGCGCGGGATGATCAGAGTCGAGAAGGATGCGCAGAAGACAAACGCCTATCAGGAGAACCGCAACCTGCTGCTCTCCAAGACGGCGCACGCAGATTCCATCCCCGGCCTCGAGATCCTGGCCAACGATGTTCGCTGCACCCACGGCGCCACGCTGAGTCAGGTCGACCGTGAGCAGCTCTTCTACGCGATGGCGCGAGGGTTGTCCCGGCAGGAGGCCGAGCGCCTGATCGTGCGGGGCTTCTTCCAGGATGTCCTCGATCGGATCGAGCTCGAGCCGGTGCGAACAGCGCTCGGCGCCGCCCTCGAGGCTCGGATTCCGCAGGCCTGAACCGGAGCTACGCGGCTTCGGCCGGGGCGGCTCGCGGCCTGCGCTGCGGCTTCACCGGAGGCACGAGCGCCCGCCAGACCACTGCCGTCACGACGGCGCCGATCGCTCCCACGTACATCCCGAGCGCCCACGGCTGCGTTGTATCCGTGCCGGACATCACACCGTGCACGACCATGGCGCCGAAGATCCCGTAGGTCGCCCAGTGAAGGCGCCGCCAGTTCTTCGCCCCGATCCGCTTGCGCTGCGAGAACGACGCGTACACGAGCACCATCAGCTCTGCTGCGACGACCCCGACTCCGACCCAGACCGGGCGGTACGGCACGAAGCCCGGAACGAGCAGACCGGCGACGCCGATCTGAACCGTGGAGTCGAGCACGAGTGCAAGACCGTGGATCCCCGTTGCTCCCACGCACAGGAGGGCGAGAAAGCGATGGGTGTCGGTCACTGTTGCCGGCTTCAGCGCGGTGCCGAAGGGTCGCGACTTGAGGAGGAGCCCGGCGACTACAGACAGGGTCAAGAGCGCGAACGCGAGCATGCCGGACGCCCGGGCCTCGATCCAGAACGTCGGGTCGGAATTCACGCGAGTCCCCCAGCCAGCACGACCCGCTCGTCGTCCGTCACCAGCACGGCGGGAATACCGAGCGCCTCTGCCTCGATTGTCGCTGCGCACTCGCCGGCGAGCAGGAGTGCCTTCGCGGCCACCTCGGCAGCGGCCGCGGTCTCGGCGTGCACCGTCACGCGCCGCAGCGAGGTCACCGCGGGCAGTCCGCTCGCAGGGTCGACGAGATGGTGCAGTTCGACGCCGCCACGTCGCCAGCGACGGTAGTCGCGCCCCGATGTCGCGAGGGCGCCGCTTCGAAGCCCGAGGGTCAAGGGCACGCCCGGGACCTCCACGGATATGGGCCAGATTCCACCGTCTGGCGTACCGTGGATCGCGAGATCACCGCCGGCGTTGACGATGCACGGTCCCGCATCCGCAAGCGCCGCGCAGGCTCGATCGGCAGCGTAGCCCTTCGCAATGCCACCGAGGTCGAGTCGGTACCCGGGCTCGATTTCGATCCGCGACCCGATCACGGTGACACGGCCCCCGCAAGGGGAGCCGGGCACGATGCCGGGCCCGTACGGGGCGATTTCGGTGAACGAGCGGTCGTACCCGGCAGCCACTACCGCGTTGTGCACGGTTGGGTCGAAACGGCCGCCGGTGCGTTCCCTCGCCTCGAGTGCAAGCCGGATGAGTTCCACGAGCTCCTGCGATACGTCGAGCGTGCCGGCCTCGTTGAGCAGCGACAACTCCGAGAATGGGAGAAAGCGGGAGAACACCACCTCCAGCCGGTGAATCTCTCGCTCGGCGGCGTCGAGTGCTTCCGCGGCATTAGCGGGCTCGCCGGCGAGGATCAGCTCGATTCTCGATCCCATTGCCTCGAACACCCGCCTGCTCAGGGAATGCGCCACCTCGTGGTCGAGCAGCACACTCATTTCTTCGACACCTTCGTCGTCGTGACCGGCGGCAGCGTCACCACCTGTACCGGAGGTGGGGCCGCGGCGACGGGGGCGGGGGCCGGTGCGGGGGCGGGGGCCGGTGCGGGTGCGGGGGCCGGTGCGGGTGCGGGGGCTGCCGGCGTCGGCGAGGCGGGGGCAGGGACCGGGACCGGTGCGCTGGCCGCCGGTGTCTTGGTGGTTGCGGAGGCGGTGGGAGCGGCCGCGGAGCGGCCGGTAGTCTGGACGGCGACCGGCGCCGCAGCCGGCGTAGCCGTTCCCGCCACTGGGGCTCCCTGAAGCTGTTGGTTTGCCCAGGCGACAACACCTGCAGCGTACGCCCGGGCCTGCTCGGCCTGCCCAGTCGCGACACGGGAAGCGCGAACGGCCGCGGCCTGCGAGGCCTCTAGCTGCTGGAGGTGCCGCTGCAGCGCCACGGAGTTCTGCCATTGCCGTTTCGCTGCCTGCCGTTCGTACACCGCCCAGCGTCGGCCTACGACGCGCTTGACGTCAGCTGCCCGCTTCTGGAGTCTCTTCTCGCGCTGGGCAAGTGCCACGAGTCGTGGATCCTGCAGCGTCAGGGGCTCGGTCGTCGCCCACGGGTGGGCTGCGATGGTCACCCAGAGGAGGAAGAAGGCGATGATCGCTCCGGCGGCGCTGTAGAGGCGAGCGAGATGGTTCGTCACCCGCCTTTGCCCCTTTCGGCTGCGTCCTTGAGTGCCTCGCACTGCTTCTCGGCCGCCTGCTTGACCTGCTCGCTCTTGTTCTCGGCTGCTTGCAGGAGCTGCCGGCACTGCTGCTCGACCGACAACGTCGTCGTCGGCACAGATGTAGCGGCGGGGGCGGCCACGGCCGGCGCGGGCGCGGGCGCAGGTGCGGGGGCGCTCGGTGCGGGGGCGCTCGGTGCGGTAACGGCGACCGGAGTTGTCTTCTCCCGCGCGTCGTCATCGGGGATCTTCACCGCTCGCGGGCTTGCCCGTTTCGGTGGCACTCTTGCCGTCCCGTTCGGCGGGGGATTCGTCTTCGGCCGTGTTTCCGGCTCCGTCCGTCGTACCGCCGCCGACTGGGTGACCGGTGCTGGCGTCGGTAGCGGAGCGGCCCCCGGAGCGGCGACGAAGGTTACGGCGGCGTAGCGGTTCAATGCCGGTAGCGCCGGCGGACGAGCCTTCAGCGCTTTTTGCAGCGACGCCTCCCAGGTGTCGAGCCTCTGCGCGCGCTTCGCAATCTGTCGACTCGAGATCACCTCTGGCTTGGTCTGCGCGTCGCCGAGCCTGGTCGTGGTGATGAGACCGTAGGCTCCGGCGGCGGTTGAGACCCCGAGCAGCAAAGAGAGGGCGAGCCCGTGCCCCCGGGAAGTCACGCGCCAGCCTTGCTGGGCGCGAAACCCTGGCCAAGGTACGCGATCACGCCGATGGTGGTGACGGCGATCCGACCCATCTACGCCTTTCGTCCGGGGGAAGACAGCTCCACGGCTGGTACGGGGTGGATCGGCAACAGAATCTCGCGTTCGCTCACCCATCCGAGTGAACCCACAGAGCCGCAAGTAGGCTTTGGGGGATGTCGGAAATCGGCCTCTTCCCGCTCGGACTCGTCTTGCTGCCGGCAGAACAGGTGCCTCTGCACATCTTCGAACCGCGCTATCAGGAGCTGATCGGTGAGAGCCTCGCGCGGAAGATCCCGTTCGGGATCGTGTATGCGGACGATGATGGCCTGCGACAGGTGGGAACGCTCGCAACGGTGAACGAGGTGACCGAGCGATTCGAGGACGGTCGGCTGAACATCGTTGTCGAGGGGGGAGAGCGATTTCGACTGTTGGAGTTGACATCCGGAAGTGCGTTCATGACCGCCAGTGTGGAGCCGTTCGCCGATCAGGACGATCCGGCGGAGAGCACCGACGTCGAGCGCGTCCTTGCGCTCTTCGTGCGGCTTGCCGAGCTGACAGGAAGCGATCTCGAACCTCCGGATCCCGAGACTCCTGAACTGTCGTTCGTCGTTGCGGGCCTCTTCGAGCTCTCGCCCGATCTCAAGCAGGAGTTGCTCGCCGAGAGCTCCGAGCGCGTTCGGCTCGTGCGCCTCTGCGAGCTTCTGGCAATCGCAGCCGAGACCGTCGAGCGGCAGAAGCTGATCGCGGCGCGGGCGCATTCGAACGGCAGGGTGCGCCCGCCTGACTGAGCTGCGCATCTGTCGGTTGCACTCCGTTCGGCCGCGGCTGGCCGCCTCGTGAGCGCGGGCCTCTCCGAGTCGGAAGCCGCGCGGCGCCTCGCGGCACGAGGTGAGCCGCCGGAGTCTTCGACGAGCCGATCGACATCGACGATCGTCCGCGCCAACGCGATCACGCCCTTCAACGCGATCCTCCTCGCGCTCGGCCTTCTCACGCTCCTCTTCGCCGACTGGCGCGACGCCCTCTTCCTGGGGATCATCCTGACAAACACCGGAATCGGGATCTGGCAGGAGCTCCGCGCCCGACGGAAGCTCGACGAGCTCGCCGCGCTCGTTGCACCGCAGGCGACCGTGGTAAGGGACGGAGTGCCGCGTTCGCTCCACGTCTCCGAGGTCGTCGTGGGAGACCTCGTGCGCCTCGCTCCCGGAGATCAGGTGGTGGCCGACGGTCGGCTCCTGGCAGGTACGGATCTCCGTCTCGACGAATCGATTCTGACCGGGGAGGCAGAGGCCGTTTCCCAGAGCGCCGGTGGCGAGATCCGCTCGGGCTCGTTCGTCGTCGAGGGGACGGGGTCGTTCGAGGTCGAAGCGGTGGGTCCCGAGAGCTATGCCGAGCGCATCGCGGGTACTGCGCGGGAGTTCCGCCACCCGCGTTCGCCGCTCGAGCGTGCGATCGATCGCCTGCTCTACGTGCTTCTCGCCGTGATGGTGCCTCTCGGGGCGATGCTGATCATCGCGCTGTGGAAGCAGGACGTCGCGGTTGGTCGTGCGGTGGAGACCGCCGTCGCCGGAATGGTGACCCTGATTCCCGAAGGGCTCGTGCTGCTCGTCTCGGTCACGTACGCGGCAGCGGCCGTCCGCATGGCGCGAGTCGGCGCCCTCTCGCAGCAGTTGAACGCGATCGAGTCGCTCGCGTCCGTCGATACGCTCTGCATCGACAAGACGGGCACGCTGACCGAGCCGGCGTTGCGGGTCGTTTCTGCCCTCCCCTTTGCCGGAGTGAGCGAGGACGAGCTCGGCGAGGCACTGGGGCGCTTCGCCGCCTCGTCGGAGGGGCGGAACGCGACGCTCGACGCGGTAGCGGCAGCGTGGCCGGCCGAGGCCGAGCGAGCCGACGACGCTGTCCCGTTCCTCTCGCGCCGCCGCTGGAGCGGCATGCGGATCGGTGGCGTTCGGTACGTCTTCGGCGCACCCGAGATCTTCGCACTCGGAGAGCTCGCGGAGGCTGCGAGGGAGCAACAGCGGGCCGGCCGTAGAGTGATCGGCTTCGGCATCGCAACGGCGTCGTTTCCGGCCGATAGGGGTTCCCTCCCGCCGGTGAGACCCCTTGGGATCGTCGTCCTCGCGGAGCAGCTCCGCCCGGAAACACGAGAGACGATCGCCTTTCTGACCGAGCAGGGCGTCGAGATCGTCGTTCTGTCGGGCGATTCGGCCACGACCGTTGGTGCGATCGCGAGGGACGCAGGCATCCCCGAGCGAGGACCCGACCACGCGGGAGACGACCTTCCGGAAGACGATCGCGAGCTCGACCGGTGGGCCGGCGTCGTCGGGGTCGTCGGGAGGATCTCGCCCGAGGGAAAGCGCCGCGTCGTCGAGTCCCTGAAGCGCAATGGCCGGTATGTTGCGATGGTCGGGGACGGCGTGAACGACGTCCCCGCTCTCAAAGCTTCGCGTCTCTCGATCGCGCAGGGGTCGGGGACACAGATGGCGAAGGCGGTTGCAGATGTCGTGCTCGTCAACGGGGACTTCGCGGCCGTCCCCGGGATGGTGGCGGAGGGACGTCGGGTCCTTCGCAACCTCCAGAGGGTGACCAAGCTCTTCGTGACCAAGTCGGTCTTCGCGGCGTTCCTGATCGTCGCGATCGGGATCACGCCCGCCGAGTACCCCCTGCTCCCACGGCATCTGACGATCGTGGGGACGTTGACCGTCGGGATCCCCGCGTTCTTCCTCGCACTCGCGCCGAGCGATGGGCCGTGGCGCACCGATCGGTTCCTTCGTGAAGTGGGGCGGTTCGCGGTTCCGGCAGGAATTGCAGCGGGGCTCGGTGTGACGGCGACCTATCTGATCGCTCTCAACGTCTTCGATCTGGGTCTCCTCCAGTCGCGGACGGCGGCCACGACGGCTCTCATCATCATCGGCCTCTATCTCGTGCTTGCCCTCGAGGCGACGAGCAGGAGCCGGGCGAGGCTCGTTGGAGTCATGTGCGGCCTTCTGTTCGCTACCTATGTCGCGGTTCTGTTGCTTCCCGGCCTCAGGAGCTTCTTCGAGCTCGCCGTCCCGAACCCAGCCTCGATGACTCTGGTTGCGATCGGCAGCGGGATCGCCATCGGCTTTCTCTGGCTCACCGACGACCGGTTCGTCCCGCTCCGCGAGGGGGCGTGATGATCGGCCCGGCTACGATGGGTCGGTGATGATCGTCGATACAGCGAGCCCACTCGATTCGGCCGTACTCCGCGCCGACTTCCCGTTTCTGGAGGAGCTCTCGGGCGGCCGTCCGCTCGCGTATCTCGATTCGGCGTCGTCGACGCAGAAGCCGCGCCAGGTTCTCGATCGAATGCGCACCTTCTACGAGCACGAGTACGCCAATGTCCACCGCGGCGTCTATCGGCTCGCCGAGCGGGCGACCGAGGGGTACGAGGGCGCCCGTGGCACCGTCGCATCGTTCATCAATGCCCCCTCCGAGCGAGAGATCATCTTCACCCGCAGCGCCACCGAGTCGATCAACCTCGTTGCGTACTGCGTGGGGCCTTCAGAACCTCGGGCCGGGCGACACCGTTCTGATAACCGAGCTCGAGCATCATGCGAACTTCGTTCCGTGGCAGTTCATCGCGAGCCGAACCGGTGCGGCCTTCCGCCACATCCCGATCGATGATTCCGGCGAGCTGCAGCTCGACTCCCTCGCCGGGCTCGCGCGCGACAACTCGATCAAGGTGGTTTGCGTCGGCCTCGTCTCGAACTCTCTCGGCACGATCAACCCGGTCGAGCGACTTGCGGCGTGGGCGCACGAGCAGGGTGCGATCATCGTTGTCGATGCCGCGCAGGCTGCGCCGCACCGCCTCATCGACGTGCAGGCGCTCGACTGCGACTTCCTCGCTCTTTCCTCCCACAAGCTGTGCGGCCCGAGCGGGATCGGGGCCCTCTGGGGTCGGCCGAGAGCTGCTCGAGGTGATGGCGCCGTTCAACCTCGGTGGCGAGATGATCCGGTCGGTCAGCCTCGACAGGACTACCTTCAACGAGCTTCCGTACAAGTTCGAGGCGGGAACGCCGGCTGATCGCCGAGGCCGTCGGGTTCGGAGCCGCGATCGACTACATCACGAGCATCGGCCTTCATGCAATCGAACAGCACGAGCACGAGCTGACCCGATACGCGGTGGCGCGTCTCGACGAGCTCGACTGGGTGCGCCTCTTCGGACCTCCCGTCGAGCGCCGGGCTGGGATCGTGTCGTTCGAGGTCGACGGCATTCACCCGCATGACGTCGCGCAGATCCTCGACTGGGAGGGTGTCGCAGTACGTGCCGGTCATCACTGCACGCAGCCGCTGATGACCCGCCTCGGCGTCGCGGCAACGACGCGGGCGAGCTTCTACCTGTACTCGATCGCCGAGGAGGTCGATCGCCTCGTCGACGGTCTCCACAAGGTGCAGAAGGACCTCGGATGAGCGAGTTCGAGCAGATGTACCGCGAGGTCATTCTCGATCACTACCGGTCGCCCAGGAATCATGGCTTGCTCGATCCGCACGACGCAGTCGCCGAGGGACAGAATCCCCTCTGTGGCGACGAGGTCACGCTGTCGGTGCGATTCCGCGACGGCGACATCATCGAAAGCGTGGGGTTCGAAGGGCGTGGTTGCGCGATCAGCCAGGCCGCGACGTCGATGCTCACCGACCTCGTCAAGGGCCGCTCGGCGCAGGAGGTAGCGGTGATGCAGAAAGAGGAGCTCCTCGACGAGATCGGGATCCCGTTGAGCCCCGTTCGGCTCGAAATGTGCCCTGCTCGGGATGGGCGTTCTCAAGGTGGCGCTGCACCGGTCGAGGGGAACCCCGCTTCCGGAGGAGTGGGCCACCTCGAGCGGCGATATCCTGGTCAACTGACGATGTCCGAGATCGACGTGTGTCCGCTCGCCGAGTTCCACCCCGGGACGATGCGCCTCGTGGAGGTCTCCCCATCCCTCTCGGTCGGGGTCTACAACTGCGACGGTGATCTGCTCGCGATCGAGGATCAATGCACCCACGACGAGGGGCCACTCTGCGAGGGCGACTTCGACTGCCGGGAACGGGTTGTCGTCTGCCCTCGTCACGGGGCCCGGTTCGACATCACGACGGGGCGGGCGTTGACGCTTCCCGCCTACATCGACGTCGCCACGTTCCCGGTCCGCGTTCGGGACGACGGCATGGTTGTCATCGACGCCTGACCACGGTCACGTGGTTCGTGTTTCGTTTGGACTTGTCGTCGTCCTCCTCGGTCGGTATACACTCGGACTAACCGCGGAAAGGAGGTGGTCCGGACGTGACAGATTCCAGCAGTACCGGCAGTGGAGGTACCAGCGGGTAGAGGCGTGTTCCCGAGACCCATCGGGGAATCGCCATAGCCAAGCGTAGGGGACGCGCGTTCCGCGCCGCCGGCCGTTTCGCCTCCGGGCGAGCGGGCGGGCAGGAAGCGCCTCTGCCAAATCCGACGCTGGTTACCGGGATCGAGGGCCGCCGAAAGGCGGCCTCGTCTTTCTCGAGGAAGATCGTCGCCTTGCGCCGAAGCGGGCGCAGCGCCCTGGAGTTCACGCCGGCGATTCGAAGTTCTTCCAATAACGGCTCGGCGTCGGGCCGCGCTGTCCCTGGTACTTGGAGCCGAGTCCACTCGAGCCGTACGGATGCTCCGCCGGCTCGAGAAGCTGGACGAACGACAGCTGGCCGATCTTCATCTCCGGGTAGATCGTGATCGGAAGGTTCGCGACGTTCGATAGCTCGAGCGTGACGTGCCCGTCCCAGCCGGGATCGATGAAGCCCGCCGTCGAGTGGATGAGCAGTCCCAGACGGCCGAGCGAGCTCTTTCCCTCGAGGCGGGCGACGAGGTCGTCGGGCAGCGCGATTCGCTCGAGCGTCGAACCGAGGACGAACTCACCCGGGTGAAGGATGAACGGCTCGTCACCCTCGATCTCGACGAGCTCCGTCAAACCCTCGAGCTCGCGCTTTACGTCGATGAAGGGGTATCGCGAATTTCGAAAGACGCGAAACAGGCGGTCGACCCGTACATCGAGGCTCGCCGGCTGCATCAGCCCGTCGTCGTATGGATCGATGACGATCCTGCCCTCGTCGATCAGTCGACGAATTGACCTGTCGGAGAGAACCACGCCCGCGATCCTAGATGATGGATCGCCCAGTTCTGTCGCACAGGCTCTCGAATGCGGTACGCTCGGTGATCCGGTGTCCATGCTCTACGGACCAATGGACCCGAATGAGCGCTTTCGCGTTCGTCGGGACCAGACGCGCCGAGTGAAGCGGCGACGGCGCGCCGCGGTCCTGGCTCTCCTCCTCCTCGTCGTCATCGTCGTCGTCATGGGCGCACGGTTCGTCGGCAACGGGCAGACCACGTCCAGCGGTGCTCGCGCTAGCAAGGCGACCACGTCCTCACCGGCCGGTCAGGCGCCGGCCGGCAGCCAGAGACCGCTTCCGGTCGAGATTCGCGGGATTCACGTCACCGGGGCGCTTGCGTCTCTTCCCGGGAAGTTCCGTGAGTACATCGATTACAAGCGCTACGGCCTGAACACGATCGAGCTCGACATCAAGGACGAGGGTGGCGAGATCGGGTTCACACCCACCGATGTGCCCCTGGCGCGGACCGTCGGTGCCACTCGCCCGTACTACAACCCGAAGAAGCTCGTCGGGCTGGCGCACCGAAACGGCGTCTACATGATCGGACGGGTGGTCTGCTTCCAGGATCCGGCCCTCGCGAGCGCCCGGCCCGACCTCGCGGTTCAGCGGGCGGACGGCAGCGTCTGGACGACTTCGGCCGGTCTCGGGTGGGTGAATCCGTACGACCGCCGCGTGTGGGACTATTGCGTCTCGATCGCCGAGGCCGCAGCGAAGGCCGGATTCGACCAGATCATGTTCGACTACGTGCGCTTTCCCTCTGATGGTGATGTCGACAGCGCCGTGTACCCGGGACGCACGAGCGTCCCGAAGGGACGCGTGATCGCAGACTTCGTCGCATACGCGAAAAGGCGCCTCGAGCCGCACGGTACGAGAGTCTCGGCCGCGCTCTTCGGTCTCGCAGCGACGCGTGATCTCGGGATCGGGCAGGTGCCACGCTGGATTTCCAAGCACGCCGACAGCGTTTCGCCGATGTCCTACCCGGTGCTCTACGGCGACGGAGAGCTGGGCCTCGAGAGCCCCGCGGCGGAGCCAGGGGAAACGGTGTTCAGAACGCTCGGGGACTTCCGACGCGAAGGGAAGGGCTCGCAGGTCCAGCTCGTCCCCTGGATCCAGGACTGGGACTTCACGGCCGGCCAGGTCATCGCCCAGATCGAGGCGGCGCGCCTGCAGGGGGCGAAGGGGTATCTGCTCTGGAACGCCAGAGGGCTGTACACGAAGGCGGCACTTGCACCCGCCGGCACGACATACGGGGGCTGATTTGTCTCTACGGCGCCAGCCGTTGCCACTCCCAGCCACCCGAGCTCAGGGTGTAGCGCATCCTGTCGTGAAGCCTTCCCGGTCGTCCCTGCCAGAACTCGATAGCCGTTGTCACGATGCGGTATCCACCCCAGAATGGCGGCAGCGGCACGTCCGCTTGATCGGCGAACCGCAGCTCGATCGCGGCGACCCGACGTTCCAGCTCGCTCCGATCCATGATCGGTTGTGATTGCGGCGACGCCCAGGCGCCGACCTGGCTCTCGCGGGGCCTCGTAGCGAAGTAGGCGGCGGATTCGGCGTCGGTCAGTTCCACGACTCCACCCTCTAGACGAACCTGCCGCTCGAGCGGCTTCCAGTGGAGGACTCCTGCGGCCCGCGGATTCGCCATGAGCTCGGCTCCCTTCCGACTCGTTCGGTTCGTGTAGAAGACAAACCCGCGCGCATCGTGCCCCCTGAGCAGCACCATCCTGACCGATGGCGTTGCAGCAAGGTCGGCGGTCGCGAGAGCCATCTGCTCGGGGTGCGGAACCCCCGCTGCGACCGCCTCGGCGAACCACGCGCCGAACAGGTCGTGAGGATCGAGCGGGCTGTCCTCGAAGTCCATCCGCCGAGAGTAGCCACGCGGCGCTCGGCTACGCTTCCGCCGTGGCCACGACGAGATCGATCGAGATTCGCACGGCGATCCCTGGGCCCCGATCGCGTGAGCTCCTCGAGCGCGGCGAGGCTGCGATCGCAAAGCCTCTCCAGGTCTACTTGCCGGTTTTCGTCGCCGAGGCCCGTAACGCAACGGTGACGGACGTCGATGGCAATACGCTCATCGATTTCGCCGGCGGGGTTGGAGTCGTCAACGTCGGCCACTGCCACCCGAGGGTCGTCGATGCGATCAAGGAGCAAGCGGCGCGGTTCGTTCACACCGACTTCACGGTCGTTCCATACGCGTCGTACATCGAGCTTGCCGAGCAGCTCGGCAAGCTCGTGCCCTTCCAGGGTCCGACGAAAGCGGCGTTCTTCAACTCGGGAGCGGAGGCGGTCGAGAACGCCGTCAAGATCGCACGTCTGGCAACGGGTCGCCCTGCCGTGATCGCGTTCGAAGGCGCTTTCCACGGGCGCACCATGCTTGCAATGACGATGACATCGAGGGTTCACCCGTACAAGACGGGGATGGGGCCTTTCGCGCCCGAGGTCTACCGAGCTCCGTTCCCGAACGCGTACCGCGGCCTGTCCGCCGCGGACGCGCTCGCAGAGCTCGAGCGGATGTTCGGGTCGGACGTCGCGGCGTCCCAGGTCGCCGCGATCGTCTTCGAGCCGCAGCTCGGGGAGGGCGGCTTCGTGCCGGCCCCGCCCGAGTTCGTCGAAGGTCTTCGCAGGATCTGCGATCGGGAGGGCATCATCCTCGTCGCAGACGAGGTGCAGACCGGGTTCGGTCGCACCGGAAGGATGTTTGCGATGGAGCACTTCGACGTCGAAGCCGACCTGATGTGCATCGCCAAGTCGATTGCCGCTGGCCTACCCCTGTCGGGCGTGATCGGCAAGGCGTCGGTCATGGACGCTCCGCATGCCGGTGCGATCGGGGGAACGTACATCGGCAACCCCGTCGCTCTCGCCGCGGCGCTCGCGGTCATCGAGGTCTTCGCTGAGGAGGACCTTGTTGGGCGCGCGAATCGGTTCGGCGAGCGGATCCGAGAGCGCATGTTGGGCTGGCAGTCTCGCTGGCAGCAGATCGGCGACGTTCGGGGCCTCGGGGCGATGCTTGCGATAGAGCTCGTCAACGACCCCGTCTCGAAGGAGGTCGCGCCGGAGCTCGCGAGCGCGGTGATCGATGCGGCGCTCCAGCGGGGTCTGATTCTCCTCAAGGCGGGCGTCTCTGGCAACTGCATTCGGGTTCTCGCGCCGCTTACGATCGAGGACGGCACTCTGGAAGAGGCTCTCGCCATCTGGGAAGACGCGCTCGAGAGCGTGCTCGACTAGCCCCACACGATGCTTCTGTAGAGCGGCCCCGCCTCGTGGACGAGGGGTTTCACGTGCCACCTTGTCTCAAGGGCCACTAGTACGCGAGCGATCGTCGAAACGTGTGACGTTCCAGCGCGAGCTCGATGAGACGATCGAGCAGCGCCGGATACGAGGTGCCGCTCTCGGCGAAGAGCTTCGCGTAGACGCTCGTCGCCGTGAATCCAGGGATCGTGTTGAGCTCGTTGACGACGACCTGCCCGTCCGGGCGAACGAAGAAGTCGACGCGGGCCATTCCCTCGCAGTCGGTGGCTACGAACGCCTCGACTGCGAGTCGGCGCACGCGTTCGGTCGTCTCGGCGGGCAGGCGGGCAGGAACGACGAGATCCATGCCGCCGTCGGCGTACTTCGCCTCGAAGTCGTACCAGTCGGAATGCGCAACGATCTCGCCAGCGACCGAGGCGACCGGTTCCCGGTTCCCCAGCACCCCGACCTCGACCTCGACGCCGGGCTGGAACTCCTCCACGAGCACCTTGTCGTCGTGCCGTCGGGCGAGCTCGACGGCAGCCTCGAGCTCGTCTGGCGTCCGGGCCTTCGAGATCCCGACCGAGGATCCAAGGCGTGCCGGCTTGACGAACACGGGAAATCCGAACGGGTTCCGAACCGTATCGCCGGTACGGAGCGTGACGCTCGCGGCGACGGGGACGCCCCGGTCGCGGAGCACCGCCTTGAAGAGATCCTTGTCCATGCACAGGGCCGACGCGGTCACCCCTGCCCCGATGTACGGGATGTCCGCGAGCTCGAGGAGTCCCTGGACCGTGCCATCCTCACCGAACGGCCCGTGCAGGATCGGCAGCACGACGTCGATCGCCCCGAGGGCCTCCGGTGCCGCCGACGTGGGAATCGGCAGGTGGGGCGTGCCCTGCGATACGGCTGCGCCGCCCGCCGACGGCGGGAGCGCCCAGACGCCGTTCCGTCCGATCTCGATCGTCCTCGTCTCGTACCGCTCGGGATCGAGTGCCTCGACCACGGATCGTGCGGATGCGAGCGAGATCTCGTGCTCGCTCGACCGCCCACCCGCCAGGACCGCGACGCGTATGCGTGGGGTCATGGTGTTGGTGTTGGTGTTGGTGTCGGTGTCGGTGTCGGTTCGGTGTCGTTGTCGTTGTTGTTGTCGTCGTGTCGACGGGAGTCGTTTCGGGGGGACGAAGACCCCGACGAACAGCGTGATCACGGTGTTCGGGTCCTGCTGGGTGTTTCCTGGCGGATCCTGCGAGATGACGACCCCGTCGAAGGTCTCCACGTCCGTGTCCTGCTTGGTGACCGTGACCTTGAAACCGGCGTCGACCAGGGCTGTCTTGGCATCGGCAGCCGTCAGCCCCGTTACATCGGGCACGGGCGTCGTCTGGGGGCCATTCGACACCGACAGCGTGATCGTCGCGCCCTTCGTGGCGGTCGAGCCGCCTGCGGGAACCTGGCCCACGACGACGCCTGCCGCCTGCTCGCTCTCGACGTCGGTGCGTGCGACGGCGAACCCGGCCGCCTGGAGTTGCTGCAGCGCGGCGGAGTAGTCGAGTCCGACCACGGATGGAACGGCGACCGGCTTCGGGCCTATCGAGTAGTTGATGCGGACGGTCGCGCCCTCGACGAGAGACGTACCCGCAGCCGGGTCCTGTGCCGTGACGGTGCCTGACGGCTTGTTCGAGGCGACGCCGACACTCTTCGCGACGAGACCTGCTCGCGTGAGGGTGGCGACGGCGTCCGTGACCTGCGTTCCGACCACGTCGGGTACGCTCACCGCCTGCTTCCCCGTTGAGACAAGGATCGTCACGATGCCGCCGCGGGCAAGCCCTGTTCCCTCGACCGGCGACTGGTCGAAAACGATCCCTTCGGGTTGATCCGCGTTCGGAACGCGACGAACGTTCGGCTCGAACCCGTCTTCGTTGATCAGAGCGACGGCACGCACCTCGAGAATGCCGGTGTACTGCTGTACGACGAGCGGCTTGTTGTCGCTGATCTGCTTCTGGACGTTCTCGTAGAGGAACCACCCGCCGATCCCTACCACGATCAGGGCGAGGAGGGCGAGCGCCCAGGGCCACGGGCTTCGCCTGCGGGCAACCGGCGCGTCGTAGGCGCGGTAGCGCTCGTCGCCCGCGTACGTTCCGCCTGTCGCCGGGGAGAGCGGTGCCGCGACGCGTGTCGCGGCCGTAGCGTCCATCGCCCCGGCACCTGCCAGAACCATCGTCGCAGCCGTTTCGGTTTCGGAGCCGACGGGCTCGCCACGGGCCACGAGCTCGAGATCGCGATCGAGTTCCCCGCCGAGCGGTACCGGTCGACAGGCTCCTTGGCGAGAGCCCGGAGCACGACGAGATCGAGATCGCGTGGGATTTCGGGCCGGCGAGCCGATGGGGCCTCCGGAGTCTGCGAAAGATGCTTCATGGCGATCTCCACCGGCGTTTCGCCCGTGAACGGCACCGTTCCCGTCAGCAGCTCATAGAGGACGATTCCCGTGGAGTAGAGGTCAGAGCTTTCGTCGACCGGGGCTCCGCGGGCCTGCTCGGGCGAGAGATACTGCGCGGTCCCGACGATCGATCCAGCCTCGGTCATCTCGCTCGCACCGGCGCGCGCGATGCCGAAGTCGGCGACCTTGACGCGCCCCTCCCGGTCGACGAGCACGTTGTGTGGCTTGATATCGCGGTGGATGATCCCGTTCTTGTGCGCGTAGCGGACGGCGGCGAGGATCTGACGCGTGTAGGAGATCGCGACAGGGACAGGGCAGGGCCCGCGCGTGACGACGAGCTCCTTCAGCGTTCGGCCCTCGATGTACTCCATCACGATGTAGTAGTCGCCGTCCGTGACCCCACGGTCGAAGATCGAGACGATGTTCGGATGGGACAGGCCTGCGGCGTGTGTCGCCTCGCGGCGGAAGCGCTCGACGAACTGCTCGTCCGTCGCGTAGCGGTCGTGAAGGATCTTCACCGCGACGCGGCGACCGAGCTCCTGATCCTCGGCGAGCCAGACGTCGGCCATCCCGCCCGAGCCGAGCTTGCGCTCGAGGCGGTAGCGCTCCGCAAAGAGCGTGCCGGTGAGGTCGTTGGGTGCCATGAAAGTTCGCTTCCTAGTTCTTCGCCGTCGACGTCAAGAGTGCCTGCAATACCTGGCGTGCGATCGGAGCAGCCGTCGCTCCTCCCGTCAGCGACTGATTCTGGAGGACGACGGCGATGGCGAACCGCGGCTTCGCATCCTCGTCGCCGGCGAACGCGATGAACCAGGTCGTGTTGCTCCCGGCGATTCCCGTTTCGGCCGTTCCGGTCTTGCCGCCGATTCGCAGGCCGGGGATCTGGGCCGCGGTGCCCGTGCCTGCCTGGACCGCGCTGACCATCATGTCACCGACGTCCCGAGCTGTCGTGGGACTTACCGCACGACGGATCTTCGTCGGGCGTGTTCGGGAGCGCGTCTTGCCGTTCGGGCTGACGGTCTTCTCGACGACGAACGGACGCATCAGGATGCCCCGGTTCCCGATCGCACCGGCGACCATCGCCATCTGCATCGGGGTGACGAGCAGACGCTCCTGCCCGAACGCCATTCGACCCGGGTCGACATCCCGGTCGCGGCGTGGCTCGTAGAGATCCCCGCCCTTGTAGAGCCCGCTCGGCAGTCGCTCGCTCTCCGGGGTCTCGAGAGGCGGCCGCTCGTAGAAGCCGAAGGCCTTGGCCTGCTTGAGGATCGCCTTCGCGCCCAGGCTCAGGCCGATGTTGCAGAACACCGAGTTCACCGAGAACTGCAACGCCGTCGCAAGCGTGAGGGTGCCAAACGGCCGGCTCGTATCGAAGTTGTTCACGCGCTTGCCGTATACCGTGCAGTAGCCCGGATCAGAGAACGTGGACGCGGCCGTGAACTTTCGCGAATCGAGTGCGGCCGAGGCCGTCACGACCTTGAACGTGGATCCCGGCGGATAGAGGCCCTGGCTTGCGCGGTTGAGGAGCGGTGAGGCGGGGGTGCAGTCGGCCCGGATCCTCTCGATGCGCCCGAAGTTCTCCTCGACCTGGTTCGGGTTGTAGCTCGGCGAGGATGCCATCACGAGGAGGCGTCCTGTCCTCGGGTCGAGAACGACCACAGCGCCGCACCGCGAGCCGAGAGCCTCGAGCGCAGCGCGCTGGCCCTCCAGGTCGAGTGTCGTCACGACGGTGTCTCCGACGATCGGACGCCCGTTCAGCTGATCGAGGGAGCGGTCGACGAGCGAGGAAAGACCTCGCTCCGACCCGGTGAGAACCGAGTTCAGCGACCGCTCGAGGCCGGTGCGCGCGCGCGCGACCGTCGAGTAGCCGACGACGTGGGCGGCAAGCCGGCCCTGGGGGTAGCGACGGAGGTAGAACGTTCGATCTCCGACCTCCTTCTCCCTGTTTCGCGCCAGCACACGCGACGGGGAGAGGATCGGCCCACGCTTGATCTCGAACTGGGCGACACGTTGGATCGCGTTGTCCTGGCGCTCCGCAAGGGCCGGGCGGGCCCACGTCTGCCAGTACGTCGTTGCCACGATCAGGACGATCATCAGGCCCATTGCCAGGCCGGCGACGCGGGAGATCTGGCGGTTCACCGGTTCGCCGCCGATGCGGCCGCACGATTCGAGACGAGAAGCAGCAGCGCCAGCATCACGAAGTTCGAAAGGATCGAGGAGCCGCCGTAGGAGATGAAGGGCAGCGTGATCCCTGTCAGGGGCACAACCCGGAGTACGCCTCCGACGATGATGAACGTCTGGAGCGCGAGGCCGAACGTGAGGCCCGTCGCCAGGAGCTTGGAAAAGCCGTCCTGGGCGATCAGCGCGATGCGCATTCCCCGAGCGACGAAGACCATCACGACGAGGAGAATCGCTGCGGCACCGATCAATCCGAGCTCCTGGGCGATCGCCGAGTAGATGAAGTCGGTGTTGAGATACGGAATCAGCTGGGTTCCGTCGACCGTCGTGAATGTTCCCTTCCCGAGCCCGGTGCCGCCGTACCCTCCGTTCGCGATCGAGTACAGGCTCTTCACGAGCTGGTACGAGTCACAGTTCTGCCGGTAGTCGAGCTCGCCGCTGATCGAGCAGAACACCCTCTCGTCCGTCCACGGATGGAGCCAGACGGTGACGCGCTGCTGCACGCGGTCAAGGGCGTTGTAGAGCGCCGCGGAGCCCGCGACGAAGAGCCCGAGGCCAACGGCGACGTACACGAGCCGCCCGGTTGCCACGTACACCATCGCCAGGAAGATCCCGAAGTTGAGCAACGCCGAGCCGAGGTCGCTCGTCTGGACGAGGACGAGCATCGCGGCGCCCCAGATCAGAAGGAGTGGGCCGAGATCCTTGAGCCGGCCGCGGGCCAGCGCCTCGCGCTTGTCCCTGAGGTAGCCGGCGAGGAAGATGATCATGAAGATCTTCGCCAGCTCTCCCGGCTGGAACTGCATCGGCCCGATGTTGATCCAGAGCTTGACGCCGTTGACGCGGTGGCCGAGGCCGGGAACCGACGGCAGCAACAGGAGGACGACCGCCGAGATTCCGAAGAGGTACTTGTAGCGCTCGAGCACGCGATAGTCGAACCGGAGCCAGAACAGCGTTGCGGCGAGGACCCCGATCCCGAGCGCGACCCACACGGCCTGACGACGCGCATCTTCGGGGTCGAGTCGATAGATCACGGTGAGGCCGAGGGCGGTGAGGAGGCCGACGAGAGGCAGGAGGGTCGGGTCGGCGTACGGGACCGTGAACCGCGCGACCACGTGTGCGATCAGGTAGAGCCCGAAGACGACACCCACATAGGCGAGCGAGCGCGTCGCGACGAGCCCTGTGCCGACGATGAAGACGCTCGCGAAGGCCGCCGAGGCGACGAGCGCAGCAAAACCGAGATTGAGAAGCTCCTTGTTCCGGGCGCTCAACGCTTCAGGCTCCACCAGATGACGAGGCCCGCGATCGCGATCGCCAGCAGGATCGCCACGAGAGCGAGCCAGCGACCGCCCGCGCCGGCACCGTGACGATGCACCGGGGCGGGCGGAGCCGCGATCGCCGGCACTGCGCTGTCCGCCTCGAGCCCGACGATGTGCTCCGCGGTGTCAGCGTCCGGCTCGCCGACGGACAGCGGTTCAGGAAGCGGGATGGGGTCGCCGTCGAGGATCTCGAAGAGGACGACCGTGATGTTGTCCAGCCCACCGGCATCGTTGGCCGAGTCGACGAGCGCTTGAACGGCCCGCTCCGGATCGCGGTCGGCTGCGACGATCAGCTCCAGGATTCTCTCGTCACGAACGAGATCTGTCAGCCCGTCGGAGCAGATCAGGAAGAGATCACCCGGTGCGACGGGAAGCGTCTCGGTGTGTACCTCGACGACCGGCTCTGTCCCGACAGCACGCGTGATCACCGACCGGTGGGGATGCTGCTCTGCCTCCTCGTGCGACAGCCGGCCTGCGCGCAAGAGCTCACCGACGAGCGAGTGATCAGGAGTCAGCTGCTCGAAGACGTCACCGCGCAGACGGTAGGCGCGGGAGTCGCCGACATGACCGATCGCGACGGTGCCGGCCGCCTCGTCGACGAGGAGTGCCGTCAACACCGTTCCCATCCCGGCCGCCTCGGGCTCGTCCAGCGCTCGCCTGTAGATACGGTCGTTTGCTCCGACAATGAGCGCTGCGAGCGCTTCCCCGCCGAGAGTGGCCGGGCCGCGCTCCTCGAGCGTCGCGGCTGCGAGGCGAGAGGCGATCTCGCCGGCCTGTGCACCTCCGACGCCGTCGGCCACGGCGAAGAGCGGCGGGTCACAGACGAACGTGTCCTCGTTGTGCGGGCGCCTATGGCCGGTATCGGTGAGCGCGCTCGCGCGGCCCGTTCTCATGCCTCCACCCGTAGGTCCGTCTTGCCGATCCGGACGACATCACCCGGGGCGAGCAGCCGGGCGCTCGTTACACGCGCACCGTTGACGAACGTGCCGTTCGTCGAACCGACATCCTCGACCCAGAGCCCGTCCGGACCCGGCTCGAGCATTGCGTGACGCGTCGACGCGAATTCGTCCCCGTCGAGCCGGATCGCGTTCTCACCGCCGCGGCCGAGTCGGGTCGGCTCTCGCACCTCGATCGTGCTGCCGGCCACGAGCATCGGGCTATCGAGCACGATCAGGCGGGCGACATGGACCGGGACGAGCGGCTCATAGTTCGCCCGGAGCTCGTTGGCCTCCTGCGCGCTGAGCACGATCGACTCCTGTGGCGCCGACCGGAGATCTCGCGTGACCGACCGAACGACCGCCCAGATGAACAGATAGAGGAGGACGAGAAACGCGATCTTCAGGATGAGCAGGGTCTGCTCGCTGTCGAGGTCAGCGATCACGCTACGGGCGCGCGCGGCCGAAGACGAGGTCGGTCGCACCGATCGTGATTCGGTCGCCGTCGTTCAGTGTCTCGCGTGTGATCCGGTGGCCGTTCAACTCCGTTCCGTTCGTCGACCCGAGGTCGACGATCAGGTAGGACTCGCCTTCCTGGACGACCTCGGCGTGGCGGCGAGAGGCGTTACCGTCTGCGACGCGAACGTCGCATTCGCGGGAGCGCCCGATGACGGCTCCGGTTGCCGTGACAGGGTGCGCGCGTCCGTCGAGGGTCAGGGTCACGATCTCGCGTGCCGGTTCGGGGGCCGGCACCGCGGAGTCTTCGGCGGCTTCCGCGTCGGCCTGCCTGTAGATCATCGTCGTCGTCACCGTTGCCGCCTCCGGGACGACGACCGGTGGCGTTGCGACGGGAATCGAGACGCTCTGGGCCGGCGGCTGAGCGGCGGGAGTCGGGAGGGAAGCCAGTCCGTCCTCGGGCTGAGCCACCCTGGTTGCGATTCCGAACTCGCCGACAGCGAGGTCGTCATCGGTTGCGAACAGAACGCGGGGCGGCGTCAGCAAGGCATATGCCTCCCGTCGAGCGTGCTCGGTCAGGTACTCCTGCAACTCGCCCACGAGTGACCCCTCGTAGGAGAGGAACTGCTGCCGATCGCCGCTCGAGAGGTACACCGTGTACTCGTTTGGAACGTAGACGCGTGAGACGGAGACAGAGCGATGCTCGTCCATCTCCTTCGCGAGCTTCCGCGCGAGCTCGACAGGCTGGACGTGGGTCCGGAAAGCGCGCCCGAAGACACCCTCGAAGAGGCCCTCGATCTTGCTTTCGATGGTGCGGAGAACACTCATTGCCGGGGCTGCCGTCTCCCGGCTAAGGGTAGCGGCCTGCAGCGAACGAGAGGGCTGCGAGAATCGCGCAGAGGACGCAGGTTCCGAGCACGAGCGGGACTGCTGCGAGCGTTGGAGCGAGGAGGAGCAGCAGGGCGATCTGGCCCGCGCCGAGGACAGCGATTCCGAGCAGGCCGCGCTTGCGCGCAACCGGGAGCAGGAACGCCGAGAGCGCGAGCACGAGCGCCAGGGTGGCGAAGCCGCCGTTGCTCTCGAGCAGTGCCGCGACGGGCCCGAGAACCGCCGCGATGCTCGTCGACTCTCCGACCCCGAGATCCGGTACGGACACTGCCGTCAGAGGAAGAGGATTACCTCGCAACCCTGCAACGGCGACTGCCGCGAACACTCCTGCGTATGCCTGAATCGCGCGGCGGGTTCGTCCCCGGGCCGGCTGAACCGCGAGGGGAAGAAGCGCGAGGGCACCCACGGCTGCGAGCACGGGGCCGGCCATGAACAGCAGTCCGGCTCTTGCGTCACGCCAGCAGATCGCGAGCCATCCGATGGCGAGGATGGCGTACGTGATGGCTGCGGCCTGGGCGACGTTGCCGAGAGGAAAGACGGGGACGAAAAGCGCGATCGCCAGCCCGAGGCGGGGCGAGCGGAGCGTTGCGACGCCCGCAGCGAGTGCGAGTGCGATCGTCAGCCCCGGGGTCCAGAATGGAAGCAACGAGGCTCCGACCACCGCGGTGATTGCGGCGAAGCCCGCAGGCACGAGGCGGCGCTCGAGAGGAACGCGGGGCGCGACGACCCTCGGTGCAGCAGCAGCTTTCCGTTGCCGGGCCGGGCTCGTCCGGTCACGGCGCGGAGCGTTGACCGACGCCCGGAGATCTCGGGCGAGCTGTTCGGCCGAGGGGCGCTTTGCCGGATCGATTACAAGCGCGGTCGCGACGACATCGACCACGGACGGTGGCAGATCGGCACGGCTCGTCGAGAGGGGGGAGCGCCGGCCTCGATCGCAGCGGCGACCTGCGGCAGGGGAACCCCCCAGAATGGATGTTCGCCGGCGAGAGCCTCCCAGAGCAGCACGCCGACGGCCCACACGTCGCTCGCGGTGGTCGCGTCGCCGCCCTTGAGGCGCTCCGGCGCAATGTACGCGAGTGTGCCGGGCACATCTCCGACAGCCGTAAGCGTGTCGGCCTCGTCGAACTGGGCGAGACCGAAGTCGAGGAGCCTGATCGAGAGCCTGGGCCCCTCTTCCACGAGCACGTTCGACGGCTTCACGTCGCGATGCACGATTCCCAGGCGATGTGCGTGGGCAAGAGCGTCGAGGATCTGTGCAGCTGCTTCGATCGCATCCCGATCGTCGAGGCTGCCGGCCCGGAGCGCCTCGCGCATCGTCTGTCCCTGGATGTACTCGTAGGCGATGTAGACGTGGCCGCTGTCGCCGCCGAAGTCGTACGCACGGACGCAGCGCTCGTGACGAAGGCGCGAAGCAGCCTCCATCTCCCGTGCCGCACGCGATGCGCGCTTGCCCTCACGGGGAACGATCTTGAGCGCCACCTCGAGCCCGGTTCGCTCGTCCCTCGCGAGCCAGACGGATCCTGAGCCCCCGCGACCGATCGGCCGGAGAGGCCGGTAACGGTCGAGGACGAGCTCGGGTGTTGGAAGGGCGTACGCTGTGCTCGACACGTCCTCGGACTCTTCGCCGCGGCCGTAGGCGTCCCTTCCAGGCCGGAACATGGCGTAGACTCCGCTCGTCCCCTGCAGGGAGCATTCTCAGTGAGCTCGCACGACGACGACATCCTCGACTTCGACTTCTTCGAAGACGACGCGACCCGAGAGTCCGGCGGCACCTCCGGCAGCGGGCGACGCACCACAGCCCCCGAATCCTCGGGTGGTGGTGGAGGTGGTCGCGGCGGCCCCCGGCGGCCGTCTCTGCGCGCACCGCACGGACTTGCTCCGATCCTGCGCCTCGTCGGGTTCGTCGCGTTCGCGATCCTGATCGTCGTCCTGCTGATCGTCTGGGGGCAGGGCTGCTCGAGCGACAAGAAGCGGAACAACTACGGGGATGCAATGACCGAGCTCGGAACGATCGGCGCGAGCTCGGCAAAGATCGGGAGCGATCTCGCCGGGCTTCTCACGACGCCCGGGCTGAAGCAGGCCGAGCTCGAGACGAAGCTCGGCGGGCTGATCGACAGACAGCAGCAGGGTCTTGAGAGTGCAGAGGCGCTTGACGTTCCGGGGCCGCTTCGGCCGGCGACAGACCATGCGATCGAGGCGCTCGGGCTGCGCGTCACCGGCATGCGGGGTCTCCTCGACACGTTCGTAGCGACGAAGGCGGCTGACTCGAGCAACGCCACCGAGGCCGGGGACAAGCTCGCCGCCCAGGCACGCCTGCTCGATGCGAGCGACGTCGTCTGGCAGGCCCTTTTCCAGATGCCCGCCCAGGTGACCCTGGAGGACGAGGGGCTCGGCGACATCAAGGCACCGCCCTCGGTGTTCGTGCAGACGGTCGCGCTCTACTCGGCGCGATCCATGACGGCGATCTGGCTCCGGGTGCACGGGGCCTCGACCGGAGGCAGCCCATCTGGCGTCCACGGCACGGGACTTCAGAAGGTGCTGGTCCAACCGGGGGCCATCCAGCTCTCCCCCGACACCGAGACGACGATCAAGGCGTCGACCGCTCTGGCGTTCGAGGTATTCGTCAAGAACACCGGTGAGAACCAGGAGGTCGGCATCGAGGTGACGCTGACGGTGCCCAAGGGCACCGCGCCGATCGTGAAGAAGCAGACGATAGACCTGCTCGACATCGGCGAGACGAAGTCGGTCACGTTCAGGGACTTCCCCGACCCGCCGTTCGGCGAGAAGGCATCGGTTCAGGTGAGCGTCAAGCCGGTGCAGGGCGAGACCAACACCGCGAACAACAGCGCCGAGTATCCCGTCATCTTCTCGCTCGAGTAATGGACGCCACGCTCGCCGTCGCAATAGCGGCGTGCCTGGTGGCCGCTCTCGCGCTTCTGACCTCTCTGGTGCTCATGCGTGGCCTCCGGAAGCTCCGGGGTGATCAGAAGGCAGTCCTCGGAGGCGCATCGCATGACATGGTCGATTTCGCGGTGTCGCTGCAGGGAAGAATCGACGATCTCGGCCGTGCAGTCGACGAGATTGCAGCTGGACTTTCCCGCGTCGACCGACGCGTCGACGGGGCGATCACGAACACCGCTGTCGTGCGGTACGACGCGTACGAGGACACGGGTGGGAAGCAGTCGGCGTCGTTCGCCTTCCTCGACGCCAATCGGACTGGAACCGTGGTCACCGCGATCCAGGGCCGCGACTACGCTCGGATCTACGTGAAGGACGTCGAGCGGGGAACGGCGTCCGTGGCGCTCTCGCCGGAGGAGCAGACGGCGATCGAGCGGGCGATGGGGCGTTGAGCGCTCCGCTGGCCCGTGTCTGGTCGGCGCGATCGCATGCACAGCCCCACGCTTTGGCTTCATCCTCCGCTGATACGCTCGCGCAGTGCATCAGGTCCTGGTCCTGAACGCGAGCTACGAGCCACTGAACGTGTGCTCCGACCGGCGCGCGCACGTCCTCGTCTGGAAGGGAAAGGCAGAGGTCGTCGAACAGCATTCACACCCGCTGCGATCGGCGGAGCGCTCATTCATCCGCCCGCACGTGATCCGGCTCCTCCAGTACGTTCGGGTGCCTCGGGCTGTGAAGCGGCGGATCTCGCGCCGCGCGCTCTTCGCCCGGGACGGCTGGAAGTGCGTCTACTGTGGCACGGCTTCGGGACGGCTGACGCTCGACCACGTGATTCCACGGTCCAAGGGTGGGGACTCGGTCTGGGAGAACGTCGTCACCGCCTGTGCCCCGTGCAATCTTCGCAAGGGCGACCGATTGCTCGCTGAGGTTCCGATGACCCTGCCGTGCCCGCCACGCGCGCCCGCGCCGGTGCTCTTCATTCGCCTGGCAGCCCAGAGAGTGCCCGAGACCTGGCGCCAGTACCTGCCCTCACTCGAGCAGTTCGAGCACGCGGCGGCCTGATTCGCGCTACACGCTCCTTGCGGCGATCCCGCCTTCGTGATCGGCGCGATACGAGCCGAAGACGCGGAGCTGCGCTGTCAGGTCGCGCATCTCCCTGAGGGTCACGGAGATCGCCGAATCGAGCGGGTGGCCCCCGAGGACAGCGTCGAAGCGATAGCTGAACGGGCGGGATGGGATCGGCCGTGAGACCAGCAGATTGAGATCGACCCCGTTGCGAGACAGCGGCTCGAGGGCGTGGAACAGCGCACCGGGACGGTGATCGGTCGTGAAGGAGAACGCCGTTCGCCACTGTCCGTCGCGACGATCGAGTCGCGTGTAGGGAGCGACCGAGACGAACCGCGTGTACGCCTCTGGATGGTCGCCGACGTTGTCGTCGATGATCGTCAAGCCGTTGATGCGCGCGGCCCGGTCGCTCGCAATTGCGACGACGGTCGGATCGGCGAGCTCGGCCACGATCGAGGCGGCGTCCCCGGTCGTCGCTGCCGCTACGGCGATCGCGTTCGGCAGTGAGGCCAGGAGCCTTCGACACTGGTCGAGCGCGACCGGATGGCTGTGGATCTCGCGAATGCTCGTGAGCTCGACCTCGTTGGGCCCGACGAGGCAGTGGTTGACCGGGATGATCGCCTCGGCCACGATCGAGAGCGGAGATTCGTAGAGAAGGTCATGAGTCTCCGCGACCGGACCGACGAGCGAGCTTTCGATCGGGAGAACGCCGTACGGAACACGACCCGCTGCGACCGCTTCGATCACGTCCAGGAACGTCGGCAGTGGCACGAGCCGCGCCGCCGGGAAGAGCCGGTCGCACGCAGCGGCCGAGTGTGCGCCTTCACGCCCCGGGTAGGCGACGGTGAGTTCGATGGAAGCCATGATGGTCGGTGCGCCTTTCGCGTTGGTCGGTTCGCCGGGGGAAGTGAGCTAGACGGCGCGAGGCAAGAGTCGAGGGCGCCGGCTAGCCGGTAAACGCGAAGCCGAGTTGCGCGCGGAGAGAGCGAGTTGTGGGCGCGCGACGCATCGTCTCTACAGGGTACGGGCAGACTCGAGGGTGCGCAACACCGCGTCACCCACGTCGGTCGTGGCGCTCGTCCCACCGAGGTCGGGGGTCGGCGCGCTCGCGAGTGCCTCGTCGACGGCGTTCTCGAGAGCTGCAGCGTCTTCGGCGCGGCCGAGGCCGTGGAGGAGCATCAGCGCGACCGACCGCAGCATGGCCGCCGGGTTGGCGATCCCGCGGCCCGCGATCTGGGGCGCGGAACCGTGGACCGGCTCGAACAGGCCGGGGCCGACGTCGCCGAGCGACGCGGACGCGGCGAGGCCGAGACCACCGGTCACCGCTGCCGAGATGTCCGAGAGGATGTCGCCGAAGGTGTTCTCGGTCACGACCGTGTCGATCGTCTCCGGCGCCTGCACGATCGTCATCGCAAAGGAGTCGACGAGTGCATGCTCGAGTGCGACGGCGGGGTAATCCCTCGCGCCCATCTCGGTGACGACATCGCGCCAGAGGCGCGACGTGTGCATGACGTTGACCTTGTCGACCGAGGTGAGACGGCCGCCTCGGGCCTGCGCGATCTCGAATCCGCGACGTGCGATTCGCTCGACCTCGGGCCGCGAGTATTCGCACGTGTCGAACCATGTTCCGTCCTCGCGAGTGCCCTTCTCGCCGAAGTAAAGGCCGCCGACGAGCTCGCGGATGATCATGATGTCGATCCCTGACGCACGAGCCGGCCGCAGGTTCGCGTAGACGCCGAGCTCCTTTCGCAGCTCGAGAAGGCCCTGCTCGGGCCGTACGGGCTGCCCTTCGAGCTCGGGGAGCCCGACCGCGGCAAGAAGAACCGCATCCGCCTCGCGGCATGCCTGGAGCGTCTCCGTCGGGAGCGGAGTCCCCTGCGCGAGGATCGCGTTCCCGCCGAAGGGATGTGCCGTGTGGCCGATCCCGAAGGCATCGAGCACGCGAACCGCCTCGGCCGTGACTTCCGGCCCGATCCCGTCCCCCGGCAAGACCGCCACGTGCGTCATTCGCTCCTCGCTCGTTCGTAGGCAGCGATCTCGGCTTCGTGCTGAAGCGTCAGATCGATGTCGTCGAGGCCGTTCAGGAGCCGTTCTCGCGTCGAGGGATCGAAGTCGAAGTGAAAGACCTTGCCGTCGGGGCTCGTCACGGTCTGCGTCTGGAGGTCGACCGTCAGATCGGAGCCTCGATCGAGGTCGACCGACTCCATCAGCTCCTTCACCTGGTCTTCCGGAAGCTGAACGATGACCATGCCGATCTTGCCGGCATTCGATCGAAAGATGTCCCCGAACGACGGCGCGATGACGACGTCGAAGCCGGCGTCCTGGAGTGCCCAGGTTGCATGCTCGCGCGACGAGCCACAGCCGAAGTTCCGGCCGGTCAGGAGGATTCGCGCTCCTGCGAACTGAGGCTGATTGAGCTCGAACCCGGGCCGGTCGTTCCCGTCCTCGTCGAATCGCCAGTCGAAGAACGCGTACTGGCCGTATCCGGTGCGCTCGATGCGCTTCAGGAACTGCTTCGGGATGATCTGGTCGGTGTCGACATCGGGCCGGTCGAGAACCGCGACGCGCGCCGAGACCTGCGAGATCGCCTTCACGACGACACCGGCTCGGCGAGTGCCCGGACGTCGACGAAGTGCCCGTGCAGAGCGGCTGCAGCAGCCATCTGCGGGCTGACGAGATGGGTGCGGGCACCGCGTCCCTGTCGTCCCTCGAAGTTCCGGTTCGAGGTCGATGCGCACCGGTCGCCGGGTGCGAGCACGTCCGGATTCATGCCGAGACACATCGAACAGCCCGCCAGCCGCCATTCGAAACCTGCGTCGAGAAAGATCTGGTCGAGCCCCTCGGCCTCTGCCTGCAGGCGCACCTTGGCCGACCCGGGAACGACGAGGGCGGTCACGCGTGGGTCGACGGTTCGCCCCTGCACGATCTCGGCGGCCGCCCTGAGATCCTCGATGCGCGAGTTGGTGCACGACCCGATGAAGACCCGGTCGATCGCGATCTCCTCGATGGGCTGACCGGCTCGGAGGCCCATGTACGACATGGCACGCTCGGCTGCGTCCCGATCGTCCTGATCGGAGAACGAATTCGGATCCGGCACCGTGCCCGTGACCGGAACGACCATCCCGGGGTTCGTCCCCCAGGTGACCTGCGGGACCAGTTGCGCGACGTCGACGACGACGTACGTGTCGTAGGTCGCATCCGGATCGGAGACGAGCGAGCGCCAGTCGGCCACCGCCTGCTCCCAGTCGGCTCCCTGCGGTGCGTGCGGGCGCCCCTCCAGATAGGCGAAGGTGGTGTCATCGGGGGCGATGAGCCCTGCTCGCGCTCCCCATTCGATCGTCATGTTGCAGATCGTCATCCGTTCTTCCATCGACCGGGCTCGAATCGCCTCGCCCGCGTACTCGACGACGTAGCCGACGCCACCGTCGACGCCGACCTGGCCGATGGCGCCGAGGATCATGTCCTTCGCGGTCAGGCCGGAAGGAAGATCGCCGACGAATTCGAGCAACATCGTCTTCGGGCGCATCTGATTGAGCGTCTGCGTGGCGAGAACATGCTCGACCTCGGAGGTGCCGATCCCGAACGCGAGCGCTCCGAACGCTCCGTGGGTGGACGTGTGGCTGTCGCCGCAGACGATCGTCTTTCCCGGTTGCGTGAGCCCGAGCTCCGGACCGATGACGTGGACGATTCCCTCGCTGCCCGATCCGGTGCCGTGTAGCTCGACGCCGAACTCCGCACAGTTGTCGCGAAGCGCATCGAGCTGTGCCTTCGCCATCGGGTCCGTGACAGGGCCGGGCAACGTCGGAACGTTGTGATCCATCGTGGCGACGGTCAGGTCGGGGCGGCGCACGCTCCGGCCCGCCAGCCGGAGCCCTTCGAACGCCTGGGGCGACGTGACCTCGTGCACGAGGTGGAGATCGATGTAGAGCAGAGTTGGCTCGCCCGGCTCGTCGCGAACGACGTGGCGGCTCCAGACCTTCTCGAACAGGCTACGCCCCGCCACTATTGTGGCCCCTCAAGACGCTGCGCCGGTTTGGCCGGGAGGTGGTGGTGGTCGCGGTCGCTCCAGGGCGAGGCATGCGCCTCGTCCTGAGAGGGTTTCCGGTGGAAGGTTACGAGGCGGCGCACTAGGCGATCAGCACCTCGTCGAGAAACGCGTCTGCGTCTGCTTCGATCATGGTCGGATCGTAGGTGTTGGAGACCGGGCCGGGTGTCTTCAACCCGTCTCCGGTGACGAGAAGGACGACTCGCGCGTCCGGCCCGACCTGTCCCATCGCGATGGCGGCCTTCAGCGCACCGAGCGTAACTCCGGTCGCCGTCTCGCCGAAGACGCCTGTCGTAGCCGCGAGATACGCCATGTTGGCGCCGATCTCGTCCTCGGCCACGGTGTGAATAGCTCCTCCTGTCGCGCGGGCTGTTGCAACGGCGAAGTCACCGTCGGCCGGGTTGCCGATCGCGAGGGAGCGGGCGATGCTCGCCGGGCGGACGGGCACCACCCGGGTCCCATCGCGGAAAGCGGTCGCGACCGGCTCGCAGCCCGCGGCCTGACCTCCGAAGAGGGCGGGCGTGACCCCGTCGACGAGGCCGAGCGCCGCGAGCTCCCCGAAGCCCTGCCCGACCTTATGGAACAGCGCACCGGACGCGATGGGGATCGCTATGGCATCGGGGGTCTCCCACCCGAGCTGCTCGGCGATCTCGTAGGCCAGCGTCTTCGACCCCTCGGCGTAGTACGAGCGGAGGTTGACGTTGACGAAGCCCCAGGGCAGCTCGAATGACAGTTCGACCGAGAGCCTCGAGCAGTGGTCGTACGTGCCCGCGACGGCGTAGATGCGCGGACCGAAGACTGCAGCGGCGGCCAGCTTCTCCGGCTCCAGATCGCTTGGCACGAAGACGGCCGCCTCGAGACCCTCCGCAGCTGCCCGCGCCGCGACGGCTCCCGCGAGATTGCCTGTCGACGAGCAGGAGAGAGTCTCCAGGCCGAGCTCCTGTGCCTTGCGGGCAGCGACGGCGACGACGCGATCCTTGAAGGAGTGCGTCGGGTTCGCCGTGTCGAGCTTCAGCCAGAGCTCGCCGACGCCGAGCTCGTCGGCGAGCCGAGGTGCGGGAACGAGCGGAGTCATTCCCGGAGCGAGACGCGCGTCCAGCGGCGCCGACACGGGGAGAAGGTCGACGTAACGCCAGATCGATGGAGGCCCGGCCTCGATCGACGCATGGCTGACTCGCGTGCGCAGCGCGTCCCAGTCGTACGTCGGGTCGAGAGGGCCGAAGCAGCGCGAGCACGTACCGGTCGCCTCGAGTGGGTGCTCGGTCGCGCAGATGCGGCAGCAAAGGGAAACAGCGGGCATCGGATAGAACCTCCTGGTCGTCGCTCGACATCCGTCCGGGATTGGCACCGTCGCCCGATAGGGGGGCAGGTTGCCGAGGCGTCACAGGGCCGGTCCCTCAGCCTCTCTTGATGCGGAGCGGGACGGATCCCACACCGTCGAGAACTCTACCGAACGGAGCGATCGCGGTGCCGGCCCATCGAAGCGACGACGTCGCGCAGACCGAGGATCGCGACCGCGTGGCCGCTGTCATCGACGATCGGCAAGTGGTGGATATCGTGCTCCGTCATCAGGACAGCCGCCACGGCCCGGCTTTGCCCGGCTCGAACCGTTACCGGATGGGCGGTCATCCAGGCGCGTACGCGCGCCTCGCTCGAGTGAATGCGACTTGCGAAGGCCTCGAGCATGTCACGCGTCGTGATGATCCCGATTGTCTTCCCGTACTCGACGACCACCGCTGATCCGACGTCGAGGTCGCGCATGCGCTGAGCGACCTCACCGAGCGTGTCCTCCGGAGCTACGAGAAGGAGCGGTGCCGATGATAGGTCGCCGACCGTCTCCCCGGCAACGACTGGCTCCACGTCGTCGGGAATCGTGGTGTTCGGTGCAACAGCGGCTGGATCGAGCTCGACGTGGACCGCGACGCCGGTCGGCGGCTCCTTCGCCTCGAAGTCAGCGATGCTCGTGTCGTCGAGGGAGAGGATGAGCGGCCCGAGGTAGTGCCCTGCGATCTTCGCCGGCGGCCACCAGAGCTCGTTGAGGCTCACGGCAGGCGTCTCGTCGGGATGAGAGAGATCGTGTCGCATGAACTGCGGTGCGGATCCCGTCAGCAGCATCCCGCGCAGCACGGGGCGGAAGGGTTGCGGAACCACATCAGCTCCCGCTGCAAGCGCGATCGCCTGGGCAGCGACATCCGCCTGCTGGGCGGCGATGCCGCCCTGCTTGACGGGGAACGTTGTGATATCCCCGGCGGCGTAGACCCCGGCGAGACCCTCGACCCGGCAGTGCTGGTCGATCGGGATGAAGCCGTGCCGCGTCTGGGGCAGACCGGCGATTCGCGGCCCGACGAGCCTCGGTATCGCGACGACCCGGTCGATCGGCAAAGTCTCACCCGAGGCGAGGACCAGATTTCCGTCCTGCACGGCGAGCGCGCGCGTTCGGGGGCGAACTTCGATTCTGCGCTGCTCGAGGAGCCTTGCCGTTGTGGCGCTTGCTTCCGGACCGAAGAGCTCGAGCGGGGCGCCTTCGGGAGTGGTGAGCACGAGCGAGACGTCTCGCTGTCCATGCGCGTCGAGCCACGCTGCGGTCAGCAGTGCAAGCTCGTAGATAGGGAGTCCCCAAACGGCGCCACCCGGGATCGAGAATGCGATGTTCTTGACGGACCCTGATGCCGCTTCCGCGAGGAGCGCCGACAGGTGCTCCTCGTCGGCGGGGCCGCGGAACGTGAGCGCGCCTTCGACCGCAGCCTGCGGCAGTGCTCCGCAGGCGACGAGGAGCGCGTCGTACTGGAGCGAAGCACCGTCCGCCGTGTGCGCCTCGTGTGAGCCGGTGTCGACGGCAACCACCGTCCCGAGGGTCAGAAGGGCGTCGGCGCGGGCGAGAAGCGCGCCGAGGTCGTAGCGTCGCAACTCCCCGTGGTCGAACGGTGCAGCGACGGACAGCGGCCGGTAGAAGAACTGTGGCTCGGGGGCCACGACCTCGACCAGGACGCGTGAGCCCGCCAGCGTCTGGAGAGCGAGTGCCGCCTCGAGGGCGGCAACGCCACCCCCGATGATGACAACCCGCGCCTCCCGATCGCTCAGGTCGGGCACGAGACGATCCGCGCGCTACTGCACCGTGAGCACGTCGCAGTGGGCCTTGCGCTTCACGGCGCCGCTGACGCTGAGGCCGAGAATGCTCGAGATCAGGCTCTGCTGCCGCGTGCCGACGACGATCAGGTCGGCACCGACACGGTCGGCGAGCTCGACGATCGCTGTTGCCGGGTCGCCCACTGCCAGCTCGAACTGCCCCTCGATGCCGCGCTCGGCAAGAAACGCCTTGGCGTGCGCGAGCTCCTCGGCGTGCAACTCGGGCGGATCTACCGGGTCGACCCCACCCATCTCGCGTGACCCGGCGAGTACTGGAGCAACGCTCGTTACGATGACGCTGGAGCCGAACGCCGTCGCGAGATCCGCGGCGCGAGCAAGCGCGTTCTTCGAAGGATCGGACTCGTCGTAGCCGACAACGATGGTCTTCATCACTCTCTCCTCGCTGCGAGCCTTCCGGCCCGCGCTTCGCTGACGTCTCCAGCTTACCGCGCTTCGCTGACGTTTCCAGCTTGCGCGAGGCGCATCCCGATCGCATCGGGGAGGAAACCGACCCCCGTGCGGTCAATTACGGACTCGCCCGTCGAGGAAAAATCGAGATTGCGAAAGGGGGAGCGCAGGACGCCCTGCGCTCCCCGGAGGATCAGCTGGGCTGCTGCACGATCCTGATGTAGGGCTTCGGCGACTCCCAGCCGTCAGGCCAGATCTCGCGCGCCTGATCGTCCGATACCGAGCCGGCGATCACGACGTCCTCGCCAGGCTGCCAGTTGACCGGAGTCGAGACCTTGTGCCTTGCAGTCAGCTGCAGCGATCATGCAAATCTTGTCACTCCCCTTGGGAGTGAAGTATTGTCTAAACATATAACATGTATCCATGAGG
>CAVOVG010000023.1:0-50203 GCA_963699795.1 uncultured Thermoleophilia bacterium | reverse complement strand
CGTACTCCGGGACGCTTCGAGGCCTTGACGTTGGCCGTCGAGCGCCGGTTTCAACTTTCGATGGCCGTCGCGCGTCCTATCGAGAAGACGAGAGCGTGTACCCGAGGAACGCCTGAGAGCGAAGGAGAGGAGTTGCGATGAGGGCCCTGTCGATGTCGGTTGGGCGGCGTAGGTTGTTGGTGGTGTTGTTGGTGGTGGGGTTGGTTGTTGTTGGTGTGTCGGCGGGGTCTGCTCCTGCGAAGCGGCAGGCGGATTCGTTGAGTGTGGTGCTTTCGGGTCAGCAGAATTTGGATCCGATTGTTGGTTCGCGTGGTGGTCAGTGGATTTGGGGGACGTTTTTGGAGCCGTTGATTTCGGTTGATGCGAAGGGGCGGTTGTTGAAGACGGGGATTATCACGAATTGGTCGCATCCGAATCCGAAGACGTGGCGGTTCACGGTTCGTAAGGGTGTGCAGTTTACGAATGGTGAGCCGGGGAACACGTTCGCGGTGGCGAACAGTATTGCGTTGAACAAGTACACGTCTGGCGCGATCTTGTCGACGTATTTTCAGAATTTGGCGTCGGTTCGTGCGGTGAATGCGACCACGGTTGTGGTGCGGACGAAGTTGCCGCAGTTCAATTTCGCGAATCAGTTGAGCACGGTGTTCTTGATGCCGCCGAAGTATTACAAGCAGGTTGGGAGTGCTGGGTTCCGCGCTGCTCCGGTGGGGACGGGCCCGTACAAGGTCGAGAGTGTGCAGGCGGGGCGGAGCGTGACGGTGGTGACGAACCCGGGGTATTGGGGTGCGAAGCCGAAGGTGGGTCGGGTCACGTTTACGTATGCGCCTGATCCTGCGCAGCGGTTGGCGTTGGTGCAGAGTGGCGCGGTCGATATCGGTTTCGATCTGACGCCGGCGCAGGCGCAGGCTGCTTCGACGAACAAGTTGAAGGTGTTGCGTGTCGCGACGACGTTGAAGCTGGTGTTGTTCGCGTTCACGAAGCAGCAGCCGTTGAACAACATCAAGAACCGGAAGGCGATCTCGCTCGCGATCGATCGTGACAAGATCGTGAAGGGCATCTTCCAGGGTGCGTATCAGGCCGATGGCGGTCTGTTGAACGTGATCCCGGGGCAGAAGGCCGTGAACGCGGTGACGCCGAACGCGGCCGCTGCGAAGGCGCTCGTGTCGGGGTCGCCGTCGGTGACGCTGAACTATCCGACCGACAGGTACGTGAACACGGCCGAGGTCGCGCAGGCGATGGCGCAGATGCTCGAGGACGCGGGTTTCAAGGTGAAGCTTGTGCCGGAGCCGTACATCACGGGAGTCGTGAAGGTGCTCGGCGGCACGATGAGCGGGCTCTGGCTGACGGGCGCTGTCCCGAACGTGCCGGACGCGAACTTCTTCGCGCAGGGGTTCCTGACCTCGACGTCGATCACGAAGAACTGCATCGATAAGCGGATGGACGTCCTGACCGCAACTGCCCTGACCCGCAAGGACGAGGCGGCAGCCCAGCCGATCTACGACAAGCTCGACAAGCTCGCGGTCAAGGACCTGGCCTGCTTCTACCCGATCTACCGGCCGGTCACCTACACCGCGATGAGCAACAATGTCAAGGGACTCGTGTTCACACCGCTCAACACGGTCTACTTCGACAAAGTCACAAACGGCTAAACACAGCCAGCCGCACAACGCGCGTGTCGGGGTGCCACCAACACCCCGACACGCACACGCGGCGTTCGTTTCAGGTCGTCCAGTCCGACGTGTTCAGCAACGTCGCGCTGTGTGCTCCGACCTGATACTCGAGCCGTGCGGCGCCCTTGCCGAGCGCGGCGCCGTAGCGCTCGACGACAGGGTCGGCTTCGTTGTCGGCGAGCGCGTCGGCGGCCGTTGCCCACTCAGTCAGCACGATCCAGTCGGGCTGTGCCGATGGGAAGAGCGGATGCTTCCCGGACTGCGCTCCGGCGCGCATGCGCATGAACCCGGGTGCTCTCTCACGGGCTTGTGCTTCTTCGCCCGTGAGCCATTCCTGGAAACGCCCCACGTGCCCTTCCGCCACGTCGAGGCGCAAGGTGGAAACGACGGGTGCTGACACGGCGCCGGCTCGGCTCGGACGCGTGTCCTCGCGAACAGCGGCGTCGGGGATGCCCACGACGACTTCCTGCGTGTACACCGTGTTGGAGTGGTTGCTGATCTTGTGGAGCACTTCGTCGACGAGTTGGCGGTCGTCGTGTCGGACGGCCACGTACGCGTCCGACTCGAGCACGGCGAGGGAGGGAATCTCGTAGACGTTGCAGATGAAGGGGCCGCCGTGCACGGAGTGGTAGGCGCTGCAGCTCAGGAACCCGGTTGCGATCAGGTCCGGGCCGTGCCGGGTGTCGTACCAGGCCACGAACTCGGCAAGGTAGTCGGGCTCGACGTCCATTCTCACGACGTACAGCAAGGGAAGCATGTTGGTGGTCGCCTTTCTCGGTGTCGGATGGATTCGGACGGCCGCGTAGGCGGCTACCCGACGGATGCCGAAAGCGGCGGTCGGATGTGGGCCCACGGGCGCGCCGCCTCGAGCTGTCCCGCGAGCCGGAAGAGCAGCCCGTCGCGCCCGAACCCGGACACGAAGTGCGCGCCGATCGGCAGCCCGTCCTCGCTCCAGTGGAGCGGGACGGACATCGACGGGATCCCGGCGATGTTCGAGAGTGCGGTGAACGGGATGAACCCGAAGACGGCCGTGAGGTAGGCGGTGATGTCCGATCCCGACGTGTCGAGCGTCCCGAGGGGCGGGGGCGGCGTCGCCACGACGGGGGTCAGGAGCACGTCGTAGGTCTCGAAGAACGGGGCCACCTTGCGGCCCGTGTCGTGCATCGCCCACACCGCCCGCACCATGTCCGCCGCGGTCTTCACGTGCGCGTCCTCCGCCAGGACCCTGATCACGTTCTCGATCTCGCCGTCGGCCGGCTCGTGCCCTGTCCGCGCCGCATGCTGGTCGATCGCGGCCTGGACGTTCGCGGCGATCAGGAGTGGGTATGCCGCCCCGATGCGCGCCGTGTCGTAGGTCGGGGCATCCTCCCGGACGTCGTGGCCGAGCTCCTCAAGAAGGGCCGCGGTCGCATCGACGGCGGCGACGCAGTCGGGGTGGACGAACGCGCCCGAGAGCGGAGCCCGCTGAACCGCAACACGGAGACGGCCCGGCTCGATGTCGACCTCCTCGCGAAACGGGGTTGACGATCGAGGGGGAGGCGTACGGGTCGCCGGGCGAGGGGCCGGCGGTCGCGTCGAGCAGTGCCGCGCTGTCTCGCACGCTGAGGGTGAGCGCGTGCTCCACGCTGAGCCCGCTCCATACCTCGCCGTAGTCCGGGCCGGACGGGTTGAGGCCCCGCGTCGGCTTGAACCCGAAGACTCCGCAGCACGATGCCGGGATGCGAATCGAGCCGCCGCCGTCCGAGCCGTGGGCAGCCGGGACGATCCGGGCGGCCACCGCCGCCGCCGACCCGCCGCTCGATCCGCCGGCGCTTCGGGTGAGATCCCACGGGTTCCTCGTCGCGCCGTAGAGCGCGCCCTCCGTGCTCGGGCAGCAGGCGAACTCCGGTGTGTTGGTCTTGCCGAAGATCACGAGACCGGCTCGCTTGTGCCGGGCGACGAGCTCGCTGTCGTGATCCGGGATGTTGTCCACCCAGTAGCGGCTTCCCGCGGTCGTGGGAACGCCCGCGTACGAGGCCCTGATGTCCTTCAGCAGGAACGGGACGCCGGTGAACGGGCCCTCCGGAAGGCCCGCCGCGAGAGCGGCGCGGGCCTCGCCCTCCAGCGACGTGACGACGGCGTTGAGCGGGCCGTTTCGCCCCTCGACGCGTGCGAGGGCGTCGTCGAGCAACTCGTCGGGCGTCACCTCGCCCGCGCGCACGAGGCCGACGAGCCCCACCATGTCGTGGTCTTCGAATTCACCCATGCGTCCACCTTCCAGGTCGATGTTGGCTTCCTCGTACCGGTCGATCACGACGTCGCGCCTCCGCCGGCCCGCAGCTCGCGCTTGAGAATCTTCCCCTGGACGTCCTTCGGCAGCCGGTCGACCGTCCGGACAGCCTTCGGCACCTTGAAGCCTGCCAAGTGCGCCTTGCAGTGGGCGATCACCGCCGCCTCGTCGACCTCCGTGCCCGGCCGCGGCACGACGAACGCCGTCACCGCCTCCGACCAGTAGTCGTCGGGCATCCCGACGACGGCGACCTCGAGGACGCCGTCGCACTCGTACACGACTCGTTCGACCTCGACCGACGAGACGTTCATCCCACCGGTCTTGATCACGTCCTTCTTGCGATCGACGAAGAAGAGATTGCCGTCCGCGTCGACGCGGACGATGTCCTCGGTGTGCAGCCAGCCGTCGCGGAAGGCGTGCAGCGTCCGCTCGTCGTCGCGGTGGTAGCCGAGCATCACCGACGGCGAGCGGCAGAGCAGCTCGCCGACCTCCGCGTCGTTCCCCTCGTCGTCCACGACCCTGACCTCGAGCTGCGGCACGGGCTTGCCGATCCACGCGACGTCCCCTCCGGGGATGTCGTCGAGCGAGGCGAACCAGCCGACCGAGCCGAGCTGGCTCAGCTCGGACTGGCCCCAGTAGGTCCCCCACGTGATCCCGGGCGATGCGGCCCGCCACGCCGCGATCATGTGGGCCGGGACGGTGCCGCCGTAGGTGATGCACCGCTCGAGGCAGGCGAGGTCGGTCTCCGCGAACCCCTCGCCCTGGGTCATCGCAAGGTAGAACGTCGGCGTCTGCGCCATGTAGGTCACCCGCTCGTCCCGGATGATGCGCAGCGCCTTCGTCGGCTCGATCGCGTGGACGAGGACGATCGTAGCGCCGCACCCGACGATGGAGGTCATCGAGCCGAGCCCGGCGATCGTGAAGAACGGCATCACGAACAGCCAGACGACGTCCGGCCCGAGCCCGAGCGAGAGGGACCAGGCGGGCGTCGTCGCGACGAGGTAGTTCCTGTGCGAGACGAGGACGCCTTTCGGGTGCTCGGTCGTCCCGCTCGTGTAGACGAGCATCGCCGGATCGTTCTCGTCGATCTCGCACTCCGGCTCGGGGGCACTCCGACCGGCGAGGGCCGCGAACGACACCCATCCGTGAGGCGGTTGCCCGTCGCGCGGGCCGCTCGCGACGAAGGTGGCGACCGTCGTGAGGTCGTCGCGTACCGCGTCCACGGCCCCGCAACACGCGTCCTCGGCCACGATCACGGTCGCACCCGAGTGATTGAGCTGGAACGTGATCTCCGCACCGGCGAGTGTGAAGTTGACTCCCGTGAACACCGCGCCGAGCTTGAGCGTGCCGAACCACGCGACCATGTAGTCGGGGCAGTTGCGAGACATCATCGCGACGACGTCGCCGCGGCCCACGCCGACCGAGGCGAGGTACTGCGCGAAGGCGTTGGCGCGCCCGTCGAGGTCGTGATACGTGACGACCTCGCGCGCGCCGTCCGGCCCGTAGTACACGATCGCCGGCTTCTCCGGGGTGTGCTGGGCATGCCGTCTGAGCTGGTCCCCGATCGTCGCGCGACCGAGACGGCCTCGCCGCAGGGCTTCGATCTCATGCACCATCTTCGACCTCGCTCTCTGTCGTTGCGCGTGCGCCCTCGTGCCCGTCAGCCGTCAGCCGTGTCGCGGCCGCGACGATCGACGCGAGGCTCGAGCCGGGGGGGAACACCTCGATCCTGCGGCTCTGAAGGCGCTCACACGCCCACGGCGGCAGGACGCCCCCCGCGAAGACCGGGACGCCAGGCGCCTCGGCGGCGAGCGCGTCGACGATGCGCTCGACGATCTCGACCCGGCCGCCCACGTTGAGACCGACGAGGTCGACGCCCTCGTCGACGGCCGCCCGCGTGATCTCGTCGGCGCGGGCCATGCCGATCATGATCACGTCGAAGCCTGCATCGCGCAGGGCGCGGGCGACGAGAAGCGTCCCTCGCCAGTGCCCGTCGAGGGCCGTCTTCGCGAGCAGGACCCGCGGCATCACACGCTCACCGGAGCGCGCCAGTCGCCCCACGTCTCGCGGAAGACTTCTCCCACTTCGCCGACCGTGACGTCGGCGGCGACGGCATCGAGCATCGCCGGCATGATGTTCGCCGACGTCCTGCAGGCACGTTCGAGCCCGGAGAGCCCGCGTCGCCATGCCGTTCGGTCGCGCGACGAGCGGACCGTGTCGAGCCTCGTCATCGCGCGCTCCCAGGCGTCGGTCACCCCCTCGAAGCCGTCGATCCGAAACGGTGCGACGTCGCCCTCGAAGCAGTTGACGCCGACCGTGAGGCGGCTTCCCGTCTCACGGTCAACGTACTCCTGCCCCTGGCGCGCCTCCGCGCGCTCGTGGATCCAGCCGGCATCGAGTGCGGCGATGAACCCTCCCTGCTCCTCGATCTCGGCGAGCGCGCCCAGGGCGCGCTCCTCCAGCTCGGCTGTGAGCGCCTCGACGTAGTACGAGCCGCCGAGGGGATCGGCGACCGCGTCGATCCCCGTCTCGTGCTGGAGGATCTGCTGGATGCGAAGGGACATCTGGTGGGCGTGCTCGGAGGGGACCGAGAGCGCCTCGTCGTAGCCCGACACACCGAGCGACTGGACGCCGCCGAGCACGGCCGCGAGCCCCATCAGGGTGCCGCGGGCGACGTTGTTGAGCGGCTGCTGGTAGGTCATCGCCGAGCCGGCGGTGACGACGTGGATGCGAAGCCGGCGTGCGCGCTCGTCACGGATCCCGAAGCGCTGCACGAGCAGGTCTGACCACAGCTTGCGTGCCGCGCGGAGCTTCGCGATGTCCTCGAAGAAGTCCATCCCGACGCGGTAGTTGACGCCGCCGACCCTGTGCGCGAGCTCCGTGAGGTCGTGTCGCCCTCGCGCCTTTGCCGCGTCGAGGTACTCGATCGCCGTCGCGAACACCGTCGCGAGCTCGTCCGGTGCCGAGAGGCCACTGTCGGCTCCGTTGTACCCCGCGATCGAGACGGGCACCCAGCGGGGCAGGTGCTCGAGGGTGTGGTCGATGATGTCGAGGTTGAGCCGGAGGCCGGCCTGCGGGGGGATCTGCTGCTTCGGGAAGCACCCGACGTAGGTGAGGAAGAAGTCGCTCTGCCCCGTCCCGGACAGGGTGCGAAGGTCTATGCCACGCCGCCGCGCCACCGTCCAGTAGCAGGCGAGTGCGAATGGGGCGTGCTGTACCACAGCACCCCCGGGGTGGACGTAGAGCTCGCCGATCGGAATGCCGTCGAGGATCGTCTCGTAGTCCCGGAGCCCGATGATCACCGCACCCGTGAGACCGACGTCCTCCCGCCGGGCGACGACGTCCGGGTGATCCACGTCGTAGAGGTGGTCGGCCGTGTTCCGGTCGTGCTCCATGATGATGCCGTTCTCGCCCTGCTCGAGGAGGAAGAGCAGGCGCTGGCGCTCGTCCTCGGGATTGCCGAAGCCACTCAGCTGGAAGATCCGCCAGGGCTTCGTGCGGTACATCCCGGGATACGCTCCGCGGACAAAAGGCGCTATTCCGGGGGCGGCGGCCGTCACCTTCCGTCGGGCGTCGGTGAGGTCGTCCGGGCCGTACCAGGGTTGCAGTGGGATGCCCGAGGCGCTGAGTCGCTCGCCGGCGCGGGCACCGTCATCAGGCGCCGTCATCAGTCAGGCACCGTCATCAGGCACCGTCATCAGGCACCGGGAACGTCGACCTCTCTGGCCGGAAATGCGACGGCCGACCCGAACGCTCCGGGTGAGACAATTGTCGGTGACGTATTCGCCAGCATCAGCAACCCGCCGTCGCGGTCGACGACGAACTCGTCGAGCCGCTCGCCGGTGCCGCAGGCGTCGAGCCAGGCGACGACCCCGGGGGAGATCCGCGATCCGACCTCGGAGGTCGCGTGCCTGGAGCTGAGGATCCCCATCTCGGACGGCAGATAGAGCGCAACGTCGCCGTCGACGACGGGGAGCCGCGCCGGGCCGGTCGCGCGGCCGCCGAGTTGGTCGCGGTAGCGGAGCACGTTGAGGCACCCTTCGATGCCGATCGTTGGGTCACCGAGTGCGCCGCCCCCGAACTCGACGAGTGCGGACCGGCCGCCGGCGTCGACGACGGCCTTGCTCAGCTGGCCGGGTTGGGCGAAGTTCGTGACGATCGGGAGATAGCCGAACGATGCCGAGAGGTCGAGATCGCCGTAGTCGTACGTGTACCAGAGGGCCATCGAGGGCGAGCCTGAATGGAGATCGATCACGTGGTCTGTGTGCTGCAGCACCTCGGTGATGACGGCGTGGGCGATCTGGTTCGTGAGAAAGCCCCTTTCGCTCCCGGGGAAGACGCGGTTCAGGAACAGGTGATCCGGGCTGATCCGGGTTCCGACCTCGAGCGCCGGTGGGTTTGCGGCGGGGCAGAGCACAACCGTTCCTGCAAGATCACCCTCCTCCTGGAGGCGGCGCGTCAACCCCCACAAGGCGATCGTGCCGAGGGGCTTGTCGCCGAACACGCCGGAGACGAACGCCGTTGTCGGCCCCGGCTTCGCCCCGGAGACCTCGACGAAGCGGATCGGCCACGGCTGCCCATCCGCGCGTCGGCTGACGCCGACGTCCCACGTTCTGACCGTGACCGCCATCAGTCGACTCGGGGGATGATGTCCGCGCCGATGTGCTCGATCGCCTCGAGCGTCTCCTCGAGACTCGGGCCCTGGAAGTGGCGGAGCCGCACGAGGATCTCCTCGGGCTGAAGGCTCACCTGCCACTCGCCGAGCTGCTCGAGCCACGTCTCGACGGACCCGCAGAGGACACGATCAGGAAGCACATGGCCGAGTGTGAGCTGATCTGCCGTGGAAACGTCGGGCAGCCACGGGTCGAAGCGGACGTCGTACGCGTTGCCGCGCTCGAAGTAGACCCGTGAGTAGCCGAGGACGTGCGGGCCGTACGTTTCGCGCGCCGCCGCATCGGTCTCTCCGACCCACGCCTCCCGGAACAGCACGATCCGCGGCATCTTCCCGAGCTTTGTGCACTCGTCGCGATAGACCTCGGCGAGGTGGGCGATCCAGCGTCCGCTTCGGATCGGATCGGTGATCCACCCGTCGGCAGTCCGCGCCGCACGGCGGACACCTGGCACGCTCCAGGCGCCGATGAATACCTGGAGCCGGTCAGGCCCGAGCGCCTCGTCCCGGGCCGGCACCTCGCCCGACCAAGGTCCGTCGAGCGTGTATGGGGTTCTGCTTCGGTAGGCGGCGATCGCCTCCATGCCGGTTGTCAGGAGCGTGACCCGGTCGGAGACCTCGATCCCGAACGGGTCGAAGTCGCCGGCAAAGTAGCCCGCACCTACTGTGAGGCGGAAGCGACCGGGGAACAGGGCGTCGAGGAGTGCGGCGTCCTCCGCCGTCGTGACCGGGTGATGCACGGGGAGGACGGAGACGCACGTTCCAAACGTGAGCCGCTCGGTTCGGGCGAGGCCGTGGCCGCAGAGGAGCAGGGGGCTCGCCGTGTACGAGGTGTCGCCGCGATGCTTCTCGCCGGTGTAGGCGCCGAACCAGCCGGTTCGCTCCGCTGCCTCGCACTCGGCGAGAAATCCGTCGATGTCGAGCGCGCGCTTGCCATCCACGAGCCGTTGAACTGCCGGCGCAATACTGAATCGCATCGCTCTCCTTGCCGAGTTTCACGGCCCCAGGCTGTCCTTCCCCGGCTGCCTCGGTGTTGACGACCTGAATTACATACCAGTCAGTCTGATAGGGATACTTACCCGAGGTGCGATGAGCTGTCAAGCAGCGCTCGAGGCCCGATCACGAGCGCGGACAAGGGGGACGAGATGTCGATCGATCACGTTGTTGTCGTCGGAGGCGGCGGCCTCATGGGCAGTGGGATCTGTCAGGTTGTCGCCCGGGCAGGACTCGAGGTTTCGCTCCTGGACGTCGACGAGGCGGCGACGGAGCTGGGTCTCGAGCGTGTGCGTCGAAGCCTGGGTCGGCTCGTGAAAGCGGAAAAGCTCGGCGCCGACGAGGCGGAGCAGACGATCGGCCGCATCCGGCCGACGACCTCGCTCGAGGAGGCAGCGGCTACAGCGGATCACGCGATCGAGAGCGTCGTCGAGGACTTCGCACTCAAGGCGGACGTCTTGCGCGCGCTCGATGCCCATCTCCGGCCCGAAGTCGTGATCGCCTCGAACACCTCGCAGATGTCGATCTCGCGACTTGCGGCGGTCACCGCTCGGCCAGACCTGGTGATCGGCTCGCACTGGTTCAACCCTCCGCCGATGATGCGGCTGATCGAGCTGGTACGGGGGGTCGAGACATCCGATGAGACGCTGCAGACCGCTACGGCGCTCGCTCATCGCTACGGCAAGGAGACAGTGATCTGCCGGAAGGATACGCAGGGGTTCATCACGTCGAGGCTGGCGGCTCTCCTCGTCGTCGAGGCAGCCCGGATCGTGGAAGAGGGGATCGCGGACGTGGAGGACGTAAACCTGGCGTGTCAGCTTGCGTTCAACCACGCCCTCGGCCCGCTCGACACCGCCGACCTGAGTGGCCTCGACACCCTTCTGCGGGTTTCGGAAGGGTTGGTCGAGCATTACGGCGACCGGTTCAGGGCGCCTCAGAACATCCGTGCGCTCGTGGACGCCGGCCACTACGGACGCAAGACCGGCCGGGGCTTCAGGGACTACGGCGAGGCGCGCTGAGGTCCTTGAGCCTGTCGGCGACGAGCGTTCGAGCGGCTCACCTGACTTGACAGATACCGTCCGGTCGGTATTAGATGGCCTCTTCGAGTTCCGTTGTGGTCCGCGAGGGGCGTGAATCCAACACCGGGGCACGCACGTAGAGCACCGCGCTGGGCGAAGATTTCAAACGATGAGAGGAGTTGCGATGAGGGCCCTGTCGATGTCGGTTGGGCGGCGTAGGTTGTTGGTGGTGTTGCTGGTGGTGGGGTTGGTTGTTGTTGGTGTGTCGGCGGGGTCTGCTCCTGCGAAGCGGCAGGCGGATTCGTTGAGTGTGGTGCTTTCGGGTCAGCAGAATTTGGATCCGATTGTTGGTTCGCGTGGTGGTCAGTGGATTTGGGGGACGTTTTTGGAGCCGTTGATTTCGGTTGATGCGAAGGGGCGGTTGTTGAAGACGGGGATTATCACGAATTGGTCGCATCCGAATCCGAAGACGTGGCGGTTCACGGTTCGTAAGGGTGTGCAGTTCACGAATGGTGAGCCGGGGAACACGTTCGCGGTGGCGAACAGTATTGCGTTGAACAAGTACACGTCTGGCGCGATTTTGTCGACGTATTTTCAGAATTTGGCGTCGGTTCGTGCGGTGAACGCGACCACGGTTGTGGTGCGGACGAAGTTGCCGCAGTTTAATTTCGCGAATCAGTTGAGCACGGTGTTTCTGATGCCGCCGAAGTATTACAAGCAGGTTGGGAGTGCTGGGTTCCGGGCTGCTCCGGTGGGGACGGGCCCGTACAAGGTGGAGAGTGTGCAGGCGGGGCGGAGCGTGACGGTGGTGACGAACCCGGGGTATTGGGGTGCGAAGCCGAAGGTGGGTCGGGTCACGTTTACGTATGCGCCTGATCCTGCGCAGCGGTTGGCGTTGGTGCAGAGCGGCGCGGTCGATATCGGTTTCGATCTGACGCCGGCGCAGGCGCAGGCTGCTTCGACGAACAAGTTGAAGGTGTTGCGTGTCGCGACGACGTTGAAGCTGGTGTTGTTCGCGTTCACGAAGCAGCAGCCGTTGAACAACATCAAGAACCGGAAGGCGATCTCGCTCGCGATCGATCGTGACAAGATCGTGAAGGGCATCTTCCAGGGTGCGTATCAGGCCGATGGTGGTCTGTTGAACATTATCCCGGGGCAGAAGGCCGTGAACGCGGTGACGCCGAACGCGGCCGCTGCGAAGGCGCTCGTGTCGGGGTCGCCGTCGGTGACGTTGAGCTATCCGACCGACAGGTATGTGAACACGGCCGAGGTCGCGCAGGCGATGGCGCAGATGCTCGAGGACGCGGGTTTCAAGGTGAAGCTCGTGCCGGAGCCGTATATCACGGGTGTCGTGAAGGTCCTCAGTGGCACGATGAGCGGGCTCTGGCTGACGGGCGCTGTCCCGAACGTGCCGGATGCGAACTTCTTCGCGCAGGGGTTCCTGACCTCGACGTCGATCACGAAGAACTGCATCGATAAGCGGATGGACGTCCTGACCGCAACTGCCCTGACCCGTAAGGACGAGAAGGCCGCACAGCCGATCTACGACAAGCTCGACAAGCTCGCGGTCAAGGACCTGGCCTGCTTCTACCCGATCTACCGGCCGGTCACCTACACCGCGATGAGCAACAACGTCAAGGGACTCGTGTTCACACCTCTCAACACGGTCTACTTCGACAAAGTCACAAACGGCTAAACACAGCCAGCCGCACAACACGCGTGTCGGGGTGCCCACCACACACCCCGACACGCACACGCGGCGCGGTGACCGCCCGTTGAGGAGACCCCAGTGCCGAAGGTGATCGCAGACATCGACGACGTGCTCACGACGACGCGCTCGGTGCGACGGCGGCTCGACTTCGACCGCCCCGTCGAGCCCGAGGTGATCGTCGAATGCCTCACCCTCGCCCAGCAGGCGACGATGGGCAGCAACCAGGAGGACTGGCGCTTCGTCGCCGTCACGGAGGCTCCTCGCAAGGTCGCGATCGCCGAGATCTACCGCGACGTCTGGAAGCAGACGGTGGAGATCCCGCTCGCGGACCGCCGCCCGGACACGGTCGAGCGCCTCGCGCCGGACGCGCGCGAGGACGAGAGCGATGCCGCCCGCCAGGCTCGCATCCTCGGGAGCGTCAAGTACCTCGTCGACAATCTCGAGCGCGTGCCCGTGCTCGTGTTCGCCTGCAGCGCGAAGCCCGTGCCTGCGAGCCCGCTCGGTGACCGGGCCTCCGGGTACTACGGGTCCATCATCCCGATCACCTGGTCGTTCCAGCTCGCGCTCCGCAGTCGCGGCCTCGGCTCCGTGCTCGCGACGGCCATCGTCTTCCACGCCGATCGCCTCGCCTCGATCCTGCGCCTTCCCGAGGGCACGCACCCGATCACAATGGTCCCCGTCGCCTACACCGACACGCTCGAGTTCAAACGTGCTCCGAGACGCCCTATCCACGAGATCCTCCACTGGGAGACGTGGGAGACCGGGGGGTGACCCAGCCGCGCGCGGTCGCTGCGGGGCTCGCCTTTGTCGAGGCGCTCGACGACGCATCGCTCGACGTCCGGGCCGCCACGTTGCGGGAGCTCGTCACCCCGGCTGCGACGTGGTGGATCGACACGGGCCGCGACCGCCTCGCCGGCCGCCGCGGCCACGATCCCGGCCCGGGCCGGCCCTGGCCGCTCCACGCGACGATGACGATGGAGGAGAAGCTCGACCTCGTCTCGCGGGTCGCGCCCGAGATCTTCCCGCAGGGCCTCGGCCGGCGCATCGTCTCGCGCTCGTTCGGGACCGACGATCTGGCGCTCGTGGAGGCCGAGGGCGACGGGGTTCACATCAGTGGCCAGCGATACCGCAACCGGTACGCGTTCGTCTTCGACGTGGCCGCGGACGGCATCTCGTCCGTGCGCGAGTACCTCGACACCCTTCACGCGGTGGAGGTCTTCGGCAGTGACGGCCTCACGGCCCCTTCGATCGCTCCGCCGACCGCTGCGACGGATCCCCCCGTCGCGACGAGCGACGCCGAAGAGCTCGCGCTCGCGCTCTGGGCGCCGCTCGCGGAGGCGGACGTCGATGGGTTCGGCGCGCTCTTCGCCCCCGGGGGGTCGTGGTGGACCGACAGTGGCACCGACAGGGAGCAGGGCGCCTTCGATCGGATCAATGCGCCGCCGGGCACGTGGCCGCTCCACGGCGTCGTCCCGATCGAGGCGAAGCTCGATGCCATGCGCGCCCGACTCGAGCGCGGGTACGGCGGCGCCTCACTCGTCGTGACGCCCGTGCGGATGTTCGGCGCAGGCACGCTTGTTGCGCTCGAGGCCGAGGGGTACGCGGCGCTGCCGAGCGGCCGCGTCTACCAGAACCGCTATGCGTTCGTCATCGAGGCCGGAGCCGAAGGCATCCGTCAAGTGCGTGAGTACTGCGACACGTTGCACATCGTCGACGCGACGGGTGCTGTCCCGCCAGCGACCTGATCAGGAGGAGTTTCATGCCACAGCTCGTCATCACCGGTGTCGACGGACTCGAGGCGCATCTCGGGCAGGAGCTCGGGGTCAGCGAGTGGCACGCCGTGCCGCAGGAGATGGTCGACGACTTTGCCCGCGTCACCGGCGACGATCAGTGGATTCACGTCGACGTCGACCGCGCGAGGGAGACGCCGTTTCGGGGCACGATCGCCCACGGGTACCTGACGCTCTCGCTGGGCCCGATGCTCTCGAACGAGATCGTGCAGATGGAGGGGTTCTCGCACGGCCTCAACTACGGCCTCGGTCGGGTGCGGTTTCCCGCGCCGCTGCCGGTCGGCAGTCGAGTGAGGATGCGGGCGACCCTGACGAAGCTCGAGCCCGTGGCAGGAGGGGTGCAGGTGACGATCGAGCAGGTATTCGAGCGAGAGGGTGGAGACAAGCCCGTCTGCGTGGCCGAGTCTCTCGGCCGTCTCTATCCCGTTTGACCAGGGGCGCGTTGTCGCCGTACCATACCGTTCGGTCTGAATTCCCGTGTCCGATTCGAAGGAGCTGCCGTGCCGGTCAGTGAGATCCATCACGTTGCGATGATCGTCTCCGATCTGGAGCGGTCGGCAGCGTTCTACGAGCAGGGCCTCGGCTGGCGCAGGACTCTCTCCGCTGCGGTCTCGGGCGACGACTTCGAGATCTCGCTCGGCCTGCCACCCGGGTCGGCCGCGCGCGTCCAGTACCTCCAGGGCCCGAGCCAGATCGGGCAGCTCGAGCTCATCCAGTGGGAGCAGCCTCACGAGGGGCAACAGCGTTCCTCGCCCTATCAGCTCGGCCCGCTGCTGCTGTCGTTCCAGGTGCCGGAGAACGAGATTCGGCCGATCTACGATCGCTTCCGCTCGCTCGATGCCGAGTGCATCTCGGAGCCCCTGCGGGTTCGGCTCGAGAACTACGGGTACATCACGGCCTTTGCGATCCGCGATCCGGACGGAATCATGGTCGAACTCGTTGCGTTGCCTTCGCGCGAGGAGATCCTCGCGTTCCGCGCCGGCGCGGAGGACTGACCGATGCCGACGGCCAACCTCTCGCGCCTGCTGCGCTGGAACAGGGTGCGCCGTGCCGAGAAGGAGGCGCTCGTCGACGGGGACGATCGCTGGACCTACGCCGAGCTCGATACCGCCGTCGATCGGCACGCACATGCGTTGCTCGCGGCTGGTGTCCGGCCCGGGGAGATCGTCGCGGTCCTCGGTCGAAACTCGGCCACGTACGTGATCGAGATGTTCGCCATCGCGCGCATCGCCGGCGTTCATCTTCCTCTCAACTGGCGGTTGCACGAGCGGGAGCTCGCCTACATCCTCGGCCACGCGGGGGCAACGACGCTCCTCGTCGACGAGGAGTTCCGTGAGAAGGCGGAGTCTCTCGTCGGTACCGGCGACCTCGTGCGCGTCATCTCACACTCCGCAGCCGCCGTCGGTGGAGCTCCAACGCTGCCCGACCTTCTCGAGCAGGCGTCGTCCGCCCCCGTCCCCGATGCCGAAGTGGGGATGGACGACCTGCAACGCATTCTCTACACGTCCGGAACGACGTCGCGCCCCAAGGGTGTGATGATCTCCAACGGGAACGTCATCGCCAACCAGTTCGGCCAGATCCTCGAGCTCGAGTTGACGAAGGCCGATCGGTGCATGTTGTCGGCGCCGCTCTTTCACGTCGCCGGCCTCGAGGCGCCCGGTCACTCGACGCTCTACGCCGGCGGGACGATGGTGATCACGCGCAGCTACGCCGGTCGCGACGTCGTCGAGCTGGCTGAGCGGGAGCGGATCACCGGCGTCGTCCTGGCGGCCCAGATCCTCTACGACATCCTCGCGATGCCTGACCTGAGCTCGTTCGACCTCTCGGCTCTCCGGTTCATCATCTTCGGGGGAGTGCCGCCGGCACAGCGGCGTCTCGTCCAGGCTGCGTTCCCGCAGGCACGTCTCGTCGACACGTTTGGCATGACGGAGCTCTGTAACGGCGGCACGTACATGGACGAGGCCCACGCCGACGAGAAGCTCGGGGCCCAGGGCACGCCGTTCCCGCACGTCGACATACGCATCGTCGACGGTGACGGTCGACCGACGGCCGCCGGGGTGATCGGCGAGATCGCCGTTCGCGGCCCGAAGGTGAGCTCGGGGTACTGGCGCGATCCCGAGGCGACGGCGGCGTCGTGGCGCGACGGATGGTTCCACTCCGGCGACATGGGCTCGCTCGACGAGGACGGCTGCCTCTGGTTCGCCGATCGGAAGAACGACATGATCCGGTCCGGCGGCGAGAACATTGCGAGCGCCGAGGTCGAACGGGTCATCGTGACGCATCCGGCAGTGGCGGAGGCGGCGGTCGTCGGCGTGCCCGATCCGAAGTGGGACGAGGTCCCCATGGCCTTCGTCCTGCTGCGACCGGGGGCAGAAGCGACCCCCGACGAGCTCGTCTCCTTCTGCGCCGAGCACCTCGCGCGGTTCAAGGTGCCAAAGGTGTTCGAGATCGTCGATCATCTCCCACGCAACGACTCCGGCAAGGTCCTCAAGCGGGCGCTACGCGACCGGGATTCCCAGGGCGCGGCCGCCGATCTCGACGCTCGCCGACCGTCCGGGGCGGGGGAACGGTGACGGACTACGGACCCGTCGTCGAGGGCGTCGACGAGGTTCTGACGACGACGCGCGCGGTGCGGCGACGGCTCGACCTCGAGCGCGAGGTCCCGCGTGCGCTCATCGAGACCTGCATCGATATCGCCCGTCAGGCGCCGATCGCGGAGAACGCCGAGCACTGCAGGTTCGTCGTCGTCGACGACCCCGAGCTTCGAGCCGCCATGGCCGGCGTCTATCGCAGAGCAGTCGAGCAGTTCGTGATCGAGCCGATGCAGCGGCGGTCGGAGGAGCGGAAGTCGCGTGGAGAGCCCTCGCGCGAGCTGCCGCCCGAGATGAAGCGCATCATGGCGAGCGCGTATCACCTGGTCGAGCATCTCCACGAGGTGCCGGTACTCGTCCTCGCAGGAAGCGACGACCGCGCGCCGCGCGAGCCACTCGGAGCCCATGCGAGCGGGTTCTGGGGCTCCGTCTATCCCACCATCTGGTCACTGCAGCTCGCACTTCGTTCACGAGGGCTTGGCTCGTCGTTGACGTGCATCCATCTCCATCTCGCGAGCGAGATGGCCGAGGTGCTCGCGCTTCCGGACGGGTTCCACCAGGTGGCGCTCCTTCCCGTCGCGTACTCGCAGGGCCTCGACTTTCGCCCTGCGCGACGACTACCCCGCGACGAGGTGATCCACTGGAATGGATGGTAGGCAGCCGACCGCGAACCTGAGCCGGATCCTCGAATGGGCGCGCTACCGCTTCCGTGACCGCGAAGCCCTCGTCTTCGAGGACCGCTCGTGGACGTACTGGGAGCTCGACGTGGACGTCAACGCGCTCGCGGCCGGGCTCGCCGAGCGGGGGCTCGGGAAGGGCGACAGGGTCGCTCTGTACGCGCTGAATTCACCCGAGTACCTGTTGCTGGCGCTCGCGCTCGCAAAGCTCGGTGCCGTGATGATCCCGCTCAACTATCGCTTGCACGAGGAGGAGCTCGCCTGGCTCCTCGAGCACGCAGGCGTCAGCGTGCTCGCGAGCGAGCCGGAGCTCGGCGACGTCGCGACCCGCCTCGCCGACCGTCGTGAGCGCATCACGCTGCGCCTCTCTCTCCTGCCCGGCCTCGACGAGAGCTGGCTCGATGTCGGGGCGCTCATCGCGAAGCACCGTGGCGAGCGCGTCCCCGACGCGGAGCTCGCGGACGGTGACCTCCAGCGCGTGCTCTACACCTCCGGCACGACGAGTCGCCCAAAGGGGGCGCGAATCACGCACGGGAACTGCAACGCGAACATGAGCGCGCAGGTGGTCGAGCTCGAGCTGACCGGGTCTGACAGGGTGCTCGTGTTCGCGCCCCTGTATCACGTCGGTGGGCTCGATGTGCCCGGATATTCGGTCTGGTACGCGGGTGGAACGATCATCCTCATGCGCCGGTTCGACCCACCGTCCATCCTCCGGATCACGGAGGAGCAGCGGATCACCGGGATGGTCATGGTCGCCACGATGGTGCACCTCATCCGCGCCGAGCCCGAGCGGCACAGGTATGACACGAGCTCCGTGAAGTGGCTGATCTTCAGCCAGGTGACCCCTGCTCTCTACCGGGAGACACGAGAGGCGTTTCCCGGGGCGAGGCTCGTCGAGGGGTACGGCATGACGGAGACGTGCAACGGCATCACCTACCTCGACGCGGACCACATGGAGAGCAAGCTGGGCACGGCGGGACGGCCGCTCCACGGTATCGACGTGCGGATCGTGGACGAGCACGACGACGAGCTGCCGCCGGAGCACATCGGCGAGATCGTCGTTCGCGGTCCGAAGGTCTGCGACGGTTACCTCGACGACCCGGACGCGACGGCCGACGCGTTTCGCAACGGGTGGTTCCACACCGGCGACATCGGGAAGCTCGATGAGGACGGGTACCTGACGATCCTCGACCGGCTCAAGGACATGATCCGCTCGGGAGGCGAGAACGTCGCCAGCTCGGAGATCGAGGCTGTCGTCTACGAGGTCTCGTTCGTCCACGAGGCGGCCGTGATCGGGATCCCTCATCCGAACTGGGTCGAGGTTCCCGCCGTGTTCGTTGTTCCCGTCGCCGGTGAGACCGTCGACGGCGGCGCGATCGTCGCTCATTGCCGGGCGAACCTCGGCGGGTTCAAGGTCCCGAAGGCCGTGTACGTGCTCGACGAGCTGCCTCGAAATCCCTCGGGCAAGGTTCTCAAGCGCGATCTCCGTGAGAACCTTGACGGCTACGAGCCTGTCTGGCGAGACCCCGGCTAGAGGACGCGTCCGAGCCAGCCACGCACGACGTCGAGGAACGCGGCGCTCTCCTCGACGAACGGATAGTGGCCGGAGTGTGCGAACTCGGCGTACTCGGATCCGGCGATGAGGTCATGGATCACACGGGGCCCGACCTCCGGTGGGAACGACCAGTCGCCGGCGGCACCGATCGAGAGAGTCGGAACGCGGATCGACGGCAGGTCCGGTTTCAGGTCGAGCGTTTCGAGAATCCGGACGGCCGCGTTGAACGCCTGCGAGGAGTAGCGCGACCGGGCACGCATCTGCTCGATCCACGACTTGTCGACCCAGTACACGGGTGCGACGCGTTCCCAGGTGCGCTCGAACTCCTCGTCGCTCGCCATCGAGCGGAGGAGGCCGCGCTGCATCAGCTCGAGCTGCTCCGCGGTTGCGTGTCGCGCGGCGATCGCCCACCGTTCCTCGAACTCGTCGACCGACGGCCCCGACGCACAGATGACGAGGGCGTCGAGGTCGGCCTGGTGCTCGATCGCGTATGCCTGCGCGACGATCCCGCCGAACGAGTGGCCCATGACGGTCCAGCGCTCGTAGCCGAGGGCGCGGCGGAGACCGTCGAGCTGGTTCGTGAAGGTCGAGAGATCGACCGTGCTCCAGTCCTCCGGGTCGTCGCTGCGACCGTTTCCCTGGAGGTCGACGAGCAGCAGGCGGTACTCGTTCGAAAGGGGCTCGAGCCACGGCCTGAACACCTGATGATCCGAGCCCAGGCCGCCGTGAACGACGACGAGCGGCGGGCCGTCGCCGAGGGACGCGAGGTGCGTCGAGAGAGCTCCGATCGTGATGTCCATCGTCAAAGAGGATACGTGCGCTCGGGAGGGCCCGGGTCGATCGTGGCCCGTCCGGTGGCGGCGAGCCGGTGGAGCCACGCCATCATCTGCATGACCGCGAAGCGGCGCCCCATCTCGCTCCGCTCGTTCCAGTCGCGGCCCCAGTCGAAGATCGTGCATCGCTCCCATGCGGTCAGGCCGGGGTGCTCCCGCACGTGCGCGTCGACCCGCCCGACCCGGAGCTCGAGGTCGGCGATGGAGGCCGCGGCGAAGCGCGCGGCGTCCGCGAAGCACTCACCGTGGCCGGGGAGGACGAGCGAGACCTGGAGCGATGCGATGCGCTCGAGCGATGCGATCAGGTCCGACGCCGGATCGTCGTCTGGCCCTGCGACGACGTCCAGCTGAATCTCGTCGGACGCGAGAAGGAGGTCGCCGCCGAAGAGATGTCCCGTGCGCTCGTCGTGGAGGCAGACGTGGCCGACCGAGTGCCCCGGGAGTCGCCACGACCCTCAGGGCGATGCTGCCTTCGACGACGAGCTCGCCATCGGACAGGAAGCGGTCGAACGAGAGCCGGCGTGCCTCGGCTGCGAGGGGCCGAGACGCGTGCACGAAGCTGGTCGCCGTCTCGTCGGGTAGTCCGGCCAGCCGGAACTCGGTCGCGAGCCGGTCGAGGAACGACGCCGAGGGCGTCGTGGCTTGGGAGAGCGTCATCGAGCTCGCTGATCGCCACCCACGCGCCCGACACGTCGCGGACGCGCCGCGCGAGCCCGACGTGGTCTGGGTGGTTGTGGGTGAGCACGATCCCGGTCACCTCGGCGACGGACCGGCCGAGCACCCGGAGCGCGTCGCCGAGTGCCGACCAGCACTCGTCGTCGGGGAAACCCGCGTCGACGAGGAGCACGCCGGTCTCGTGGTCGAGCGCGTATGCATTCGCGTAGCCCATCGGGTTCGCGCCCAGGGGTAGCGGGAGCGACCAGACGCCGTCTGCGACACGGCAGGTCGTGGAGCCGGCCGCTTCCGCGGAGGCGACGGGACGTCGGTCATGCGGGCACGACCCTCCTGCTCGTCGAGGGACACGTCAGGCGAATGGGCCGGTGAGGGACGTCTCGAGGTTGCGCAGCATGCGCTCCCGGTGCCAGTCGGGCCCGCCGAAGAGTCGCTCCGACGAGACTGCACGCCGGTAGTAGAGGTGAGCGTCGTGCTCCCACGTGAAGCCGAGCCCGCCGTGGACGTGGATCGTCGCAGAGGCCGTGCGCACCCCTGCCCGGCAGCAGTGCACCTTCGCGAGGGAGGCGATCGCCGCGCGTGCGTGCGGCTCGTTCTCTCGAGCGATGCTCCGCGCGGCATGTGTCGCCACCGCGGTGGCCGAGTCGGCGTCGATCACCATGCGTGCGCAGGCGTGTTTCACGGCCTGGAACGCCCCGATCGGTCGTCCGAACTGTTCCCGCGTGAGGGCGTGGCGGACCGAGAGATCGAGGAGCGCGCGGATCGCTCCGGCCTGCTCCGCGGCGAGAGCGACTGCCGCCCGGTCGGCGAGGAGCTCCGCGACCGGCGCCGCCGCTCCCTCCTCGCCGATGAGCCGGGCGGTGGCGCGGTCGAAACGCACCTGTCCGAGCCGGCGCGTTCCGTCGAGACCGATCTCCGGCGCGCGTTGCACACCAGGCCCCGTCGGGTCGACGAGGAGCAGTGACGGGCCGCGATCGGCCGACGGCGATGACGATCAGCTGATCGGCGGCGAGAAGGTCGGGGACGAGCCGGACTGCTCCCTCGAGGACATGCTTCCCGCCGCGGCGTCGGTGCCGCACCTCGCCGACGGGCTCCCACCCGCACGAGGGATCTCCGTGCACCACCGTCGCCACGGTCGAGCCCTCCGCGAGGGCGGGGCAGGAGCTCCTCCTGCTCGCCGGCGTGCCCGCCGGCGAGGATCGCTCCCGTCGCGAGGACACCGCTGCCGAGGAAGGGGGAGCATACGAGCCTCCGTCCGAGCTCCTCGAGGACGAGCGCGACCTCCCCGAATCCGAGCCCGCCGCCGCCAGCGGCTCGGGGATCTCGATGCTCAGAAGTCCGAGGTCCTTCGCCATCGCGGTCCACGTCTCGCGATCGACGGCCTCGGGCCTCTCGGAGAGGGCGCGCGCGTGCGCGATCGGGGCGTGCTCGTCCACGAATGCGCGCACGACCTCGCGGAACCCGCCTCGCTCCACGTCCGAGAGCGCGGTCATCCGTATCGCGCGATCGTCACGCGGGAGCGGTGCGCGAAGGGCCGACGAGGGTGCTGTAACATCCCAACCGGTTGGAATCTTAACGGTCTTCCGGTCAGCGAGAGGAGAGATGGGCCGACGTGGCGGAGATTCGCTTCGACGATCAGGTCGTCCTCATCACGGGTGCTGCAGGCGGGCTCGGGCGAGCGCACGCGCGCCTCTTCGCCGCTCGCGGCGCGGCCGTCGTCGTCAACGACGTGGGGAGCGCCCTCGACGGCTCGGGACGAGACCCAGCCGCCGCGGCCGAGGTCGTGGCCGAGATCGAGGCGCTCGGAGGTCGCGCGCTCGCGAGCACGCACGACGTGACGCAACCCTCCGAGGCCGAGGATCTCGTCGGCGCGGCCGTCGGTGCGTTCGGCGGCCTGCATGCGGTCGTTCACAGCGCCGGCATCCTCCGCGACCGAACGGTCGCGAATCTCACCCCCGACGACGTGCGGAGCGTGCTCGACGTCCACCTGGTCGGGGCGTTCAACGTCAGCCGGGCCGCGATGCCGTTCTTCACGAAGCGCGGATACGGCCGGTTCGTCCTGACGACGTCAGGTGCGGGCCTCTACGGTCATTTCGGCCAGGCCAACTATGGCGCGGCGAAGATGGGCCTCGTGGGGCTCGCTCGCGTACTCGCGGTCGAGGGAGCGAGAGCCGGGGTGCTCGCAAACGCCGTCAGCCCCGGCGCAGCGACCCGGATGAGCGAGGGGCTCCTGGGACGGCTCGAGGAGCATCTCGATCCCGCGCACGTCGCTCCGCTCGTCGCCTATCTCTGCTCGTCCGACTGCACGGAGACGGGCCAGGTCTTCGAGGCGGCCGGTGGCATGTTCCGCCGCGTCGTCGTCGGCGCGACCCACGGCTGGTTCGCCGGAGTCAGGAGACCCTGTCTCCCCGGAAGAGGTCGCCGGGCACTGGCACGAGATCACTGACGAGGCGCGGCTGACGATCCCGCGGAACGCGATGGAGGCCAACACGTCGCTCCTCGCGGAGCTTGCCGAGGCAACGCGTCGGTGAGAGCGACCGCGATCGCAGGCATCGGGGAGAGTGCATTCGGGATCGTTCCGGACAAGACGGCGCTCCAGCTGCACGCCGACGCCGCCGCTCTCGCGCTCGACGACGCCGGCCTCTCGCCCGCAGATGTCGACGGGCTGATGACGTGCGGCGAGGGAATCGACCTTCTGCACGTCGTCCGTGTCGCCGAGTACCTCGGGCTCGAGCCGACCTGGTTCGACTCGACGCTCACGGGCGGCGGTGCGTGGGAGACGTTCGTCGAGCACGCAGCGGTCGCCGTCGGCTCCGGTGCGTGTGAGGTCGTGCTGATCGTCTACGGCAGTACGCAGCGTTCCGACCGGGGGCGTCGTCTCGGCACCGAGACACGCGGTCGCGCGGTCGGCCCGCGACAGTTCGAGGTGCCGTACGGGACGAACGTCGTGGCCGAGTACGCCCTGGCCGCGCAGCGCTATCTGCACGAGTTCGGCGTCACGCGCGAAGAGCTTGCCGCCGTCGCGGTGGCGACACGGGAGCATGCCGTCCTCAATCCGCTCGCGATGTACCGCGAGCCCATCACCGTCGACGACGTCCTCGCGTCCAGGCCGATCGCCGAGCCGTTGCACCTGCTCGACTGCTGTGTCGTCAGCGACGGAGGCGGTGCCGTGATCGTCACGACCGTCGAGCGCGCACGCGCTCTCCGCCACGGCGCGGTGCGGATCCTCGGGGCGGGCAGTGCCATCGGCACGATGACGGTCGGGCAGATGGACGACCTCACCGACATCCCGGCCCGACGCTCGGGTGAGATCGCGTTCCGACAGGCAGGCATCGGGCCGGCAGACGTCGATGTTGCCCAGCTCTACGACTCGTTCACCATCACCGTTCTCCTCCAGCTCGAGGCCCTCGGGCTCTGCGGCCGAGGAGAGGCCGGAGCATGGGTCGCGGCCGGCGGCATGGGACGCTGCAGGTGCGGTGCCGACGAACACGGACGGCGGTGGCCTCTCGTCGAACCATCCCGGGGATGCGCGGAGTCTTCCTGCTCGTCGAAGGTGTCCGGCAACTCCGCGGCACGTCGACGTCCCAGGTCGACGGTGCGGAGGTCGCGTTGTGCTCGGGTACGGGTGGCCTGCTCTCCGTCTGCGGCACCGTCGTCCTCGGGGTCGACCGATGAGCGCTCGGGAGCCGCGGGACGCGGCGCACCTGCCCGTCCCGGATGCGGACACCGAACCGTACTGGGAGGCAGCGCGGTCACACCGCCTCGTGTGTAGGCGCTGCCGTGCCTGCGATCGCCCATATCACTACCCGCGCGAGCGCTGCCCCCGATGCCTCGGCGATGACACGGACTGGATCGAGCTGTCGGGGCGCGGCCACGTGCACAGCTTCACGATCGTGCATCAGGCGGCGTCGAGGGCGTTTCGGGACCGCGTGCCGTACGTTCTCGCCCTCGTTGACCTCGACGAGAGCGTGCGCATGATGGCGAACGTCGTGGGTGCCCTCGACGGTCTCGTGATCGGTTCCGCGGTACACGTTGCCTGGCTCGAAGAGGCCGACGACTGCACGCTGCCCGTGTTCGAGCTCGATCCGCCGGCATGACGTCCGCCACCGCTCGACGGTGTAACGATCGTCGAGGCGGGCGGCCTGCTTCCCGTCTCGGCCGCGGCCGCAAGGCTCCAGGCCCTCGGCGCGCGCGTGATCAAGCTCGAGCCGCCGTCCGGCGACCCTGCCAGGGATCTCTACGGTGGCTGGTTGCACGAGCTCTACGGACACGGAAAGGAGGCGATCGCCGTCGACCTGCGTACGCCGGAGGGCGTCCGTGCCGTCGACGAGATCCTCGACGGCGCGGACGTGGTGCTCGTGGGCTATCGGCCCGGGGCGGCACGGCGGCTGGCGCTCGACGCCTCGACGATGCGTGCTGCCCGGCCTCACCTCATTCACTGCGCAGTGGTCGGTTTTCCCTCCGGCGGGCCGCTCGCCGACACGCCGGCCCACGATCTCACCTTTCTCGCCCGTTCGGGCGCCCTGCTCGAACCGGCCGGGCCCTCTGCTGTCGGTGGCCAGCCCCGCAGGCCGGCTGTTCCAGTCGCTGACCTCGCCGCCGCCTCGGCGGCGGCGGAGGCGGTGCTGGCGGCGCTGCTCGGTCGAGCCCGCACCGGGGAAGGAGCCGCCCTCGAGGTCGTGCTCGACGATCTCGCCCTCGCGTGGATGGCGCCGCGGCTCGGCGGTGCCGTCGCCGAGCGCTTCGGCCCGGCCCTCGACCCTGCCAACGACATCTACGCGTGCGTCGACGGCCGCTGGATCGCGATCTCGGCCATCGAGCCGCGCTTCTGGTCAGCGGCGGTTCTCGTGCTGGAGGGAGCCGGGCCGCTTCCGGCGGGTGCATCGGGTTGGGGTTCAGCGGAGAGAATCGAGCAGCGCGCTCCCCTCGGCGGGCGCATAGCAGAGCTCATACTCCGGCGTCCGTCGGGCGCCTGGATGCCCGCGTTCGCGGACGCAGGCGTCCCGGCCGATCTCGTGCTCGACGGGAACGAGGCGGCGGCGCGTGTGGGCGACGACCTCGTCGCGTGGCGTCGGGTCGCGACCCCGCTAGCGTTCGAGACGACATGATGAATGGGCACGTGACCACGGAGATCGTCGACGGGGTCGCGCTCGTGACCCTCGCGAACGTCGATCAGCGGAATGCTCTGACCCTGGAGATGGTCGAGGCGCTCCACGACACCTGGGAGACGGTCGCAGCAGACCTCTCCGTTGGCGCACTCCTCGTGAGCGGCTCGGGCGCGACGTTCTGCTCGGGTATCGAGCGCGGCGTGATCGGGGCGATGGACGATCCCTCGTCCTCCGCCGCCGTCAAACGCTCCACTCGCGTCTACAGCGTTTTCACGCGCCTCTCGCAACTGCCGGTTCCGACCATCGTGGCGGTCAGGGGCTCCGCTGTCGGCGCCGGACTCAACCTCGCGATGGCGGCCGATATGCGCGTGATGGCCCGCGACGCCCATCTGAGCGCAGGCTTCCCGGCCCTCGGCCTGCACCCGGGAGGTGGCTTCTTCGCCATGGCGGCCGCACTTGCCGGGCGTGATGCTGCCGTCGCCCTCGGCATCGCCGGCGCGGTGATCGACGGAGAGCGCGCAGAGCGGCTCGGCCTCGCATGGCAGGCGGTCGACGACGGTGATGTCGAGTCGGCGGCTCTCGCCCTCGCCCGGCCGTGTGGAGCCGACCCGGAGCTCGCGCGGGCGGCGATCGGCTCGCTTCGCGCCGAGGTGGGGCCTCCGCCGGTGTCCTGGTCGGCGGCCGTCGAGATCGAACGCGCCCCACAGGCATGGTCGTTTCGTCGTCTGGGCGCGCGGGAGGAGACCGAATGAGCTCTGACGAGGAGGCGCTCCGGGCGACGTTCGAGGAGACACTCGCTCGGCGTCTCCGTCGGCGCAGCTCGCCTCCCGAGGTCTCGGTGCTCGGCGCAGGCACCGAATCGGAGGAGTCGATCGCGGAAGGACGCGCGTTTCTCGCGGCCCTCGCGGAGGATGGCCTGGGAACGCCGTCCTGGCCGGTCGAGGTGGGTGGGGCCGGCCTCGACGGTCGCGATCTCGCCGTCCTCGAACGCGTTCTCGACCGGTTCGAACGCCCCGATCTCTACCCGTTCCTGATCGGGATCGGAATGGTAGGGCCGATCCTCGCAGCCCACGGGAGCGAGGCCCAGCGAGCGCGTCACCTCGAGGCGATCCGCACCGGCGGCGAGATCTGGTGTCAGCTCTTCTCGGAGCCGGAGGCGGGCTCGGATCTGGCGTCGCTCAGGGCCCGCGCCGAACGTGACGGTGACGACTGGATCGTCAACGGCCACAAGATCTGGGTGAGTCGGGCGGCATACGCCGCGTGGGGTCTCCTGCTCGCGCGCTCGGAGCATCCATCCGAGCGGCACCGGGGCCTGACGGCGTTCATTCTTCCGATGCGCGCCGAGGGCGTTCGCCTGGCGCCGATACGCCAGATGAACGGCGATGATCACTTCTTCGAGGTGTTCCTCGGCGACGTGCGTCTGCCGCACGGGAGCGAGATCGGGAGCCCCGGCGACGGGTGGCGCGTCGCGATGTCCATGCTCGGTCGCGAGCGCTCGTCTGCGCTCGATGCAGCGGGCGTCGGCCTTTCGGCCCGCACCGTGCTCGATCTCCTGCACGAATCGGGCCACGCGACGGATCCCGTCGCACGCCTCGAGGCAGCCGACGTGATCATCGGAGCGACGCTCCTTCGCATCGCGCGCGAGGAAGGGCAGGCAGCGGGGCTGAAAGTACTCCTCGCCGATTCCGTGCGATCGCTGGCCGAACTGTCCCGGTCGTTGCGAGGGCCGGAGGCGGTGCTCGACGACGGGCTCTGGTCGACGCTGGATCTGACCGCGCCGTCACTCTCGATTCGAGGGGGCACCGACGAGATCCAGCTCAACGTGATCGCGGAGCGCGTGCTAGGCCTGCCACGATGACCCGCGCTTGACCCGCCGCCGGTAGGACGGTACCCTCCCGATTCATACCGAACGGTCGGATTGAGAATTCACCCTCGCCGCCGGGGCCCGAGCAGATGACTCCCACGACCACCGCAACCTCCCGCGACTCAGATCGGATGGGCTTCGCCCTCTGGGCCCAGGCCGAGCCCGATCGTCCCGCGATCGTCGACGACTCCGGTCGCGAGCTCGACTACGGCGCGCTCCTCGCGGAGGTGAACCGCGTCAGCCACGGGCTTCGGAACGTCGTCGGGCTCGAGGTCGGAGACACGCTCGCCTGCGTGATGACGAACAGCATCGAGATGATGACCGTCTACCTCGCGGCGATGCAGAGCGGACTCTACTTCGTCACCGTCAACTACCACCTGACGGCCCGGAGATCTCCTACATCCTCGACGATTCGGGTGCCTCGGCGGTCGTCGCGTGCCCTCGTGGCGTGCCGAACAGGTCGCCGCTGCGCTCGCCGCGGTCGACCGCGACGTCGCGTTCGTCGCCCTCGGGGGCGCGGAGGGTGCCACAGGCGTTCGACGACCTCGTCGCAGGCCAGCCGACGAGCTTGCCCGCCGAGCGGCCGGCCGGCTCGCTCATGCAGTACACGTCGGGCACGAGCGGGCGGCCGAAGGGCGTCAAGAGGCCGCTCTCCGGACTGACTGCGGACGAGGGTGCGCGCGTCTACAAGTGGCTCTTCGACGAGTACGGCATGGGAACGGCGTTCGCGAGCTGGCTCGTGGCCGCTCCCATGTACCACTCCGCGAACATCACTCCGGCGGCGGGCGCGCTTCACATGGGCGGCAGGCTCGTCCTGATGCGAGGCTGGACACCGGAGTCGTTCCTCGAGACCGTGCAGCGCCACGGCGTCACCGGCACGCACCTCGTGCCGACGCAGTTCCACCGATTGATCCAGCTTCCCGCCGATGTCCGCGCCTCCTACGACGTGTCGTCGATCACGTTCATCCTCCACGGTGCGGCCCCATGCTCGATCGAGCTGAAGCTGCAGATGTTCGACTGGTTCGGGCCGGTGCTCTACGAGTACTACGGCTCGACGGAGGTCGGGACGACGATCGCCTTCCCGCACGACTGGCTGGCCCACCCGGGCACGGTCGGTAAGCCGTCGGCGATCTCGGAGCTCGAGATCCACGGCCCGGACGGCGAGATCCTCGGGCCGGGCGAGACGGGCGTGATCTACATGCGCCAGGGCGAGGATGTCTTCGAGTACCACAACGATCCCGAGAAGACGACGAGCGTGCGGCGTGGGCGCCTGCTGACCGTCGGGGACATTGGATACGTCGACGACGAGGGATTCCTCTACCTCACCGGTCAGGAAGACCGACATGATCATCGTCGGCGGCGTGAACGTCTATCCGGCCGAGATCGAAGGTGTCCTTCTGCAGCACCCGCTCGTCGCCGATGCCGGCTGCATCGGGCCAGCCGACGAGACGACCTCGGCGAGGTCCCGTCGCCTTCGTCCAACTCCGGCCCGAGGCGCTCCGATCGCGACGAGGCGGTGCGGCTCGATCGAGGCGTTCTGCGCCGAGCGGCTCGCCCGGCACAAGCGCCCGGTCGCGTATCACGTGCGCGACGCGCTGCCGCGCGACCCGAACGGGAAGCTCTACAAGGCGCGGCTCGTCGTCGAGGAGGGAAGCGCCGCCTAGGCGAGCACGCCGTGGACTTCCGCGACTCCCCCGAAGAGGCCGCATTCCGGCTCACCGCCGCAGCGTGGCTCGACGAGCACCTCGCCGACATCCCGCCCCAGGAGGCGCTCTCGCAGGAGGACCGCGAGCAGTGGTCTCGTGTCTGGCAGAGACGACTCTCGGAGGGGGGCTGGGCCGGTCTGACGTGGCCGCCGGAGTTCGGCGGCGGAGGCCGAGACGTCGTCTATCAGGCGATCTTCAACGAGGAGGCGGCCCGTCGCGACGCGCCGTATGCCCTCAACGGCGTCGGCACCTTGCTTGCCGGCCCGACGATCCTCGCGCACGGCTCGGAGGCGCAGAAGGCGCGGTACCTGCCGCCCATCCTCGCGAGCGAGGAGTACTGGTGCCAGGGATTCAGCGAGCCGGGCGCCGGCTCCGACCTCGCCGGCCTCCAGGCCGCTGCGCGCCGCGTCGACGGTGGCTGGAGGGTCAGCGGCGAGAAGGTCTGGACGTCGAACGCCCACCACGCGCAGCGCTGCCTGCTGCTCGCGCGAACCGACTTCGACGCGCCGAAGCACGCGGGCATCACGTACTTCCTCGCCGACATGAGCGAGATCGACGTGCGACCGCTCGTGATGACGAACGGCGAAGCCGAGTTCAACCAGATGTACCTCGATGAGGTGTTCGTCGCCGACGACGACGTCCTCGGCGAGGTGGGGGGTGGGTGGCCGATCGCGCTTACGACGCTGGCGTTCGAACGCGGGGGCATGGCGCTCTCGCTCTGGGTCTGGGCGCAGCAGGCCGTCGATCGCCTCGCCGTCGTGGCCGCGCAGCGAGGGTTGGAGGACGACGCGGGCATCGTCGAGGCGATCGGCGTACTTGCCGCCGAGGCCGATGCGGTCAGGATCGGCTCGATCCGCGCGATGTCGGAGACCCTTGCCGGCCAGCGTCCGGGGCCGGAGACGTCTGCCCTCAAGCTTCTATGGGCGGCGGTCGTCCAGAACGCATCGCGCCTCGCCCTCCAGATCGACACGGCGGGCGGGGTGCTCATCGACGACGAGTCGACCCTCGTACTCCTGCACCGATACTTCCGCGCTCGGGGACACACGATCGAGGGCGGGACCGACGAGGTGCAGAAGTCGATCCTGGCCGAGCGCGTTCTCGGCCTCCCGCGGTCACGCTGAGGAGGACGATGCGAGCCACGTTCACACCGGAGCAGGAGCAGATCGAGCAGACGTTGTCGGAGCTCGGAGCGGGAGGGCTCGTTGCGGCCAGGAGCTGCCTCGAGGAAGGGTGGAGTGCGCCGCAAGCGGACGATCAGTTGCTCGCCGATTTCGGCGCTCTCGGCCTCGGCGAGGAGTTCGGGGGCTTCGGGGGAACGATCGTGGACATCGCTGTCGCAGTCGAGGCGCTCGCGCGCACGCTCGTGCCGACCCGGCTGCCGGGACAGCTCGCGGCGATCCAGGTGGCCGCGGCCGCCGGGATTGACGTGGAGGCCGCTGCGACGGGTACCGAGCGCTGGGCGCTTGCGGCGGACGAGCCGTCCGCCGACGGCCCGGATGCGTGGCAGGCCCACCGGGACGGCGACAGGGTCGTGGGGCCGAAAACGCTCGTTGCCTACGGTGCGGACGCCGACGCCTTCGTGGTCTGCGCCGGCGAAGAGATCGTCGTCGTCGAGGGCGGCGAGATCATCGCGCGGACATCGGTCGACGCGACACGTCCGGTCGTCGACCTCGTTCCCTCGGGCACGATCCGGGCCTTCGGCCACGCCCCTAATGCGTTTCTGCGGGCGACCGTGATCGTGGCGGCGGATCTCTGCGGGGCCGCGAAGGGCGCCGTCGCGCTCGGGGCCGCGTACGCGCGCGACCGGGAGCAATTCGGTCGCCCCATCGGCTCGTACCAGGGCGTTGCGTTCCAGCTTGCCGACGCGTTCGTCGCCACCAAGGCCGCGTGGGATCTGACCCTGTACGCGGCCTGGGCAGTCGACACCGGTGCGCCCGAAGCCGCCGCGTGCGTCCACGCCGCCAAGGCGAAGGCAGGGCAGGCGGCGTTGTTCGCGGCCGAGCGCAGCATGCAGGTACATGGCGGTATCGGGATCACACTCGAGGCCGACCCGCATCTCTTCGTTCGGCGCGCGTTGTTCGGCGACGCCTCGCTCGGGCGGGGTCGCTGGCACCGCCTCGCGCTCGGCCGCCGCCGGCTCGCTGCCTGACGGACCTACGAGGGGCCGAGAAACCGTCGAACGCCGGCCCTGAACACGGGGTCGGCGAGGTGCGCGACGAGCGCGTCCCATTCGGCGGCCAGCGCGGCGTCGTGAGAGCGGTCGAGACTCTGTCGGTCGAGTGCCAGTATCTGGCGCGCGGCGGGGCCGGACGCGATCCGGCCGACGAGGTCGTCCACGACGGCTTCGAGCTCGCCGTCTTCGGCGACGCATGTCAAGACGCCGAGCCGGTACATCTCCTCCGCCGAGAGCGTCTCGCCGGTCAGCAGGAGACGCGTCGCGGCCCTGGGGCCGGCGATGCGCGGTAGGCGCGCCGTCGAACCCCAACCGGGCACGACGCCGTGGGCGACGTGACAGTCGCCGAGGCGGGCGCTGCGCGTGGCGACAGCGAAGTCCGCTGCCAGGACGAGCTCGAAGCCCCCGGCGAACGCTCCTCCGTTCACCGCCGCCACGGTCGCCACAGGCGCATCGGCGAACGCCTCGACGAAATCCCTGCCGCGGCGGATGTATTCCGCGAGCGCGGCGGTGTCGTCGAGGTGGGCCGCGCCTTCCTTCATGTCTGCCCCGGCGCAAAAGACCGTATCGGTGCCCGTCAGGACGAGGGCCGTGACGTCCGGGTCACCACGCGACTCGGACAACCAGCGCTCGAGTCCGGTCAGAACGGCCGAGCCGCACGCATTCCCGCGCTCGCGGCAGGAGATGCGCGCCCACGAGGCGTTGCCTCGGCGGGTGACGATGACGGCGGGCCCTGGCGTTGACATCGGAGGCCTCGTCAATGTAACATACCGTCCGGTCGGAATCTATCCGGGGGGCTACGCATTGCGACGCTTCCGGAACCATCGAGCAGAGGAGCGAGATCGTGAAGTTCGGGATCATGAACCTGTTTCCAGGGATGGAGAAGCAGTCGGACTACGAGGTCTTCCACAACACTCTGGAGGAGATCCAGCTAGCCGACGAGCTCGGATTCGACTCGGTCTGGCTTGCGGAGCATCATTTCTCACGGTACGGCATCCTCGGGAACCCTCTCACGTTCGGGATGGCCATTGCCGACCGGACGAAGAACATCACGATCGGCACGGCCGTGCTCGTGCTCCCGTTCTACGATCCGTTGCGCCTCGCGGAGGACGTCGCCACGCTCGACGTGTTGAGCGGCGGGCGCGTGCGCGTCGGTGTCGGCCGGGGATATCAGCCAAAGGAGTTCTCGGGCTTCGGCATCCCGCTCGACGAGTCGCGCGGCCGATACGCCGAGGCCTTCGAGATCCTCAGGATCGCACTCAGCGAGGAGAACTGGTCGTATTCCGGTGAGTTCTACTCGTACACCGATATGACGACCTACCCGCGGCCCTTCACGCCAGGGGGGCCGCCGCTCCTGCAAGGCACTGTCTCGCCCGAGTCGTTCGCGGAGCGTGGCAGCCGGGGAGAGGGGATCATCACCTCGCCGAACTTCACCCCCCTTCGTCACATGAAGCGGAACTTCGATCTCTACCGAACGGCGATGAAGGACAACGGTCACGACATATCGTCGTTCGATATTCCTTTCATGCAGCAGGTGTGGTGCGGGGACTCCGACGCCGGCCTGACCCAGGCCGCGACGGCGACGTTCGAGTACTACCGTTCGCTGGAGAAGGTCATACCGGGGTCGGAGGAGGCTCTGGCCGAGGAGCGCGACTATTACGAGAAGGTGGCAAAGAACATCAAGCTGCTGACCCTCGAGCAGACGCTCACCCACGGCGGCAACTTCGGCTCGCCCCAGCAGGTGATCGAGACGATCCATCTCCTCGAGGAGGAGCTCGGGGTGACCCACTACATCGGCTGGCTGCGTATCCCGCACCTCGATCGCAAGGCCGCCCTGTCGTCAATGGAGACGTTCGCGTCGGAGGTCATCCCACACTTCCGGAGCAACGGGACTGCCGTGCGAGCGCACGCCCGTGGCTGCGGAGGCCGCCAGGCCGGCGTGAAGCTCGGCGTCTTCCTCAGCGCGCAGTTCCCGCCCGGTACCTCGGCGACGGTCGGCCTCGCCGCGATCGAGGAGCAGGCCGTTCTTGCCGACGAGCTGGGGTTCGATTCGGTTTGGCTTGGACATCACTATCTCGCGCGCTCCGAGTTCCTTCAGCCACTTTCGCTCGCTGCGCATCTCGCCTCCGTCACGACCCGCGTTCGGATCGGGTTCGGCGTCATCGTCGCTCCGCTCTACAACCCGATCGGCCTGGCCGAGGAGCTTGCCACGCTCGACGTGTTGAGCGGGGGACGGATCATCGCAGGACTGGGTGCCGGCTACCGCAAGGTCGAGTGCGCCGCCTTCGGCGTCGCCTGGGAGGAGCGTGGCCGCCGTCTGCGTCAGTACGTGCCTATCCTGCGGGATCTCTGGCGCGGGGAGAGCGTCACGGCATCCGGCACATGGGGAGCGGTCGAGGACGCTCGGATAGAGCTGTCCTGCGTCCAGGAGGGAGGGCCGCCGATCTGGCTCGGTGCCCTTGCGCCGGCCGGGATCCGGCGTGCGGCGGCGCTCGACGCGCCGTGGATCGTCGGCCCCGAGGGCGACGAGGCGGACATCCTCGAGCGCGTCTCGTCCTATCGCGCGCAGCTCGCCGAGTACGGCCACAGCCTGGAGCGCGAATACCCGCTCACGCGAGAGGCAGGCATCGCCGTGACGACCGAGGCGGCCGTGGCCGGCATCCGGCCTCATCTCGCCTCGCAGTACCAGGCGCTACCGCTCCTGGGACGCCGCCCAGGCGATCGAGGTGGACGACTTCATCCGCTCCCACTGCCTCGTGGGGGAGCCCGCGCTGATCGTCGAGCGCCTGGAGCGGCTCGAGGAGCTGGCCGGGATCACGCAGGTCAACATGCGCCTCCAGTACATGGGCATGCCCCACGACCAGGCGCTCGCGGCGATCCGCATGTTCGGCGAGCAGGTGCTGCCCACGGCTCCAGGTGGCCGGCGCACCGACGGGCCCGTGAGGCATACTTCTGTCGTCGCCGAACCCGGCCCCGGACAGCTTTCCTGATGCAAACCCCCTCTGCCACCGCCGCGGCCGTCACTCGCGGAAGCTACGACCCGGCGCAGACCCGGCAGCTGCTGCTCGAGAGCGCGCTGACGCTGTTCGGGGCGAAAGGCTTCCATGCGACCTCCGTGCAGGAGATCGTGCAGGAGGCAGGGCCTCACCAAAGGCGCGTTCTACCATCACTTCTCCAGCAAGGAGGATGCGCTTCGGCTCATCCACGATGAGTTCCTCGAGGTGCAGCGCGAGCTCGTCGAATCGATTCTCGGCGACGTACCACTCGCCGACCGATCAGCTGCGTGAGCTCGTGCGGATCTCGGTGCTCACCGTGGCGCGCTACCAGGCGCACGTCGCCGTCTTCTTCCAGGAGCGCCGCTACCTGACCGGCGCGCGTGCCGCGGACGTCAAGCAGCGGCGGGACGCTCGTCGAGGAGAAGATGGAGGAGATCGTCCGGCGCGGAATCGCGGAGGGCGAGTTCGACGCCGAGATCGACGCGAGAGTGGCGATTTTCGGGATCGTCGGGATGACGGCCTGGGTCCATCAGTGGTATCGGCCCGGACGGGCCCCTCTCGGTCGAGGCGATCGCCGACGAGTTCGCACACATGGCGCTCGACGGGCTGCGACGCCGCGACGGACCCCTGGTGCCGCGTCCCCGGGCCGGCGAAGTCCATGATCCGGCTCGCAATCGACTCGGGCGGCCCGGGTAAGATACCGCCTGGTCGGTATGTCGATCAAGCTCCCGACACTGAGCACGCAGCTCCCGTCACGCCCCCGGCGACGGTGACTTGCCGGCGCGTCCACGATCGACCGGGCGGCAGTCCCGGTGATCGACGTCGACAAGCCTGAGCGTCGTGCACACGCGCCGGGGCGCTCGCGGGTCGCGTCATCTCGTCGCCGTCGACGACGTCTCGATCTCGATCCAGCCCGGCGAGATTGTCGGCGTCGTCGGTGAATCGGGCTCGGGGAAGACGAGCCTCGCGATGGCGATCACGGGGCTCGGGCGGATGTCCGGCGGCACCGTGACCCTGCTCGGGACCGACCTCTCATCGCTCGGAGCCCGAGATCTCCGTCGCGCGCGCGCGGACGTGCAGGTCGTCTTCCAGGATCCCCACGGCTCCCTCGATCCGCGTCAGAGCGTGAAGGCCGGCCTGACGGAGCTTCGCAAGCTCCAGCCCGAGCGCGTCGAGCTGGATCACCGACGAGGAGTCTCATGCAGCGCGTGAAGCTCCCGCCGGAGATCCTCTCCCGGTACCCCCACCAGCTGAGCGGGGGCCAGGCGCAGCGCGTGTGCATCGCGCGCGCGCTTCTCGCCCACCCGCGCCTCCTCGTCGCCGACGAGCCGACGTCGGGCCTCGACGTCTCTGTGCAGGCCGACGTGCTCCAGCTCCTGCTCGAGCTTCGCGACACGGCTGGCATCTCGATCCTGTTCATCAGCCACGACCTCAGCGTCGTCCGCCTGCTCTGCGACCGCGTCTTCGTCATGTTCGAGGGCCAGGTCGTCGAGTCCGGAGCTGCGGCCGACGTGCTCGAGCGGCCGCAGCACGAGTACACGGAGAGGCTCGTCGCGGCGATCCCCGGACAGGCGGTGGCCGGTGCGGGCGAGGCGGGATCGGCGCATCGCGAGGCTCCCGAGGCCGAGGCCCCGCGCGCCCGCATGTCGACGGCCGAGCGGTTCCGCGCCGTCGGCCGGTTCATGGTCTCGAAGCTGATCTGGGCCGCGGTCACGCTCGCGCTCGCGCTCACGTTCGCGTTCCTCCTCGGACGCGCGTCGGGCGATCCGACGGTCAGCATCCTCGGGCCGTTCGCGACACAGGAGCAGGTCGCGGAGCTTCGCGCCGGAGCTCGGCCTCGATCGGCCCCTCCTCACGGCAGTACCTCACGTACATGGGGGAGACGGCCCGCGGCGACCTCGGGCAGTCGCTGCAGTACGCACGGCCGAACGTCGATCTCGTCCAGTCCAGGATCGGCAACTCGATCAAGCTGCTCCTCGCGGCGATGTTCATCGCGATACTCGTCGGCCTGCCGCTTGGGATGCTCGCCGGCCTTCGGGAGGGCACGGCGTGGGACCGCCTCGCCTCGGGCGTGGCCCTCGTCGGCCAGTCGATCCCGATCTTCTGGCTCGGCCTGATCCTCGTGCTCGTGTTCGCCGTGCACTGGCAGATACTCCCGGCCGGCCAGGACGGGGACGTCTCGCATCTCATCCTGCCGGCGATCACGCTGTCGCTGTATCCGACCGCCCACATCTCGCGGCTGACCCGGTCGGCCATGGCCGAGGTGATGCACGAGCCGTACATCGTCGCCGCCCGCGCCCGCGGCATCGCATCGCGGCGGATCGTCTGGAAGCACGCGCTTCGCAATGCGGCGCCACCGATCCTCACCGTGACCGCGCTCCAGGCAGGCGCGCTTCTCTCCGGCGCCGTGGCCGTCGAGTACGTCTTCTCGTGGCCGGGTATCGGCCTGCTCGCCCTGGACGCGGTCAACTTCCACGACTACACGCTCGTCCAGGCGATCGTGATCGTCGGTGCCGCGACGTTCGTGCTCATCACGCTGACCGTCGACCTGCTCTACGGCGTCATCGACCCGCGGATCCGCGAGGGCTCACGGTGACCTCGACGAGCGTCGAGAGCCCGCTCGAGGTCGCCCACCGGGGGCGCGACCACGGCAAGTGGCCGCTCGTCTGGTTCGGCGGGCCGCTGCTCCTGATCGCCCTCATCTCCCTCGCGGCGCCGCTCCTTCCGCTCCCCTCGCCCTACGAGCAGGATCTCCTCGACACGCTCCAGCCCCCGGTCTGGTTCGGCGGCACGTGGGCGCATCCGCTGGGAACGGACAAGCTGGGCCGCGACCTCCTCTCGCAGCTCGTCTACGGCGGCCGGCTGACGCTCTTCATCGGCATCGTCGGGATGCTCGTCGCGATCATCCCCGGCACGCTGCTCGGCATGCTCGCCGGCTACCGCCGCGGAGCGTACGACGCCGTCATCTCGCGTCTCATCGACTCCGTGCTGGCACTCCCGTTCGTGCTGATCGCCATCGCGATCATCGCGAACCGCGGCGCCTCGATCGGCGTCCTCCTCGTCGTCCTCGCGATCACCGGCTGGGCGCAGACGGCGCGCATCGTGCGCGCCGAGACGCTCGGGCTCCGCGAGCGGCGCTTCGTGCTGGCTCTCCGTGCGGCGGGCGCCTCGAACACGAGGATCGCTCTGCGGCACGTCCTGCCGAACCTCTCGGGAATCCTCGTCGTCCTCGCGACGCTCCAGGTCGGTACGGTCATCCTGATCGAGAGCGCGCTCAGCTACCTCGGCCTGGGCGTCCCTCCGCCCGACATCACCTGGGGGACGATCCTCGCGGGCGGCAAGGACGTGCTCACCCAGGCGTGGTGGATCACGACGTTCCCCGGCATCATGATCACCGTCGTCGTCCTGCTCGTGAACCTGCTCGGGGACGCGCTGCTCACGACCTTCGATCCGAAGAAGCGCCGATACTAATGGCCGCCCCGGTCATCGACATTCGGGGCCTGACGGTCGAGGCGAGGCTGGCCGATCGCTCGCAGGTGATCCTCGACCACCTCGACCTCCAGGTCGGGAAGGGCGAGGTCGTGGGTGTCGTCGGCGAGTCCGGGAGCGGCAAGACGACGCTCGTGCGATCGCTCGTCGGCCTGCTCGACAAGAACGTGAGCGTCGTCTCGGGCGAGATCCGCCTGCTCGACCGCACCGTCCTCGCTCCGGGGATCGACCAGACGAAGAGCGCGCGGGGGAGCGAGGTCGGCGTGGTCTTCCAGGACGCCGTTCGGTCGCTCGATCCCCTCTTCAAGGTTCGCGCTCAGCTGAAGGAGGTCCTCGCGGCCCACCGCGGTGATCTCTCGCGGAGCGAGATGACCGACCGCATGACGGATGTCCTGCGCCGCATGAAGATCACGGACCCGCACCGCGTCCTCGACTCGTACCCCCACCATCTCTCGGGTGGGTTGTGCCAGCGCGTCGCCATCGCCCTCGCCCTCGTCACCGGACCGAAGGTCGTGCTCGCGGACGAGTGCACGACGGCCCTCGACGTGACGACGCAGGCTGAGGTCGTCGCGCTCTTCCGCGAGCTCGTCGACGAGAGCCATGTCGGGCTCGTCTTCGTCACGCACAACATCCTGCTCGCGGCCGACATCTGCGACCGGGTGGTCGTCATGTATGCCGGCCAGATGGTCGAGACCGGCCCGACCGACCGCGTCCTCAAGGCGCCGCATCACCCGTACACCGCCGGGCTGCTCGAGTCGGTCCCCGGGTGGGGTGGTGCGACGGTGTTCAGGGGCATTCCCGGATCGGCGCCGCGTGTCTCCGCGGAGACGGTCGGATGCCTCTTCGCCGAGAGGTGCCGCTACGCGGTCGCCGATTGCGGGGCCGGTCGGATCGACTGGGAGATCGCGCCCGACGCCGGTGGGTACCGCTGCCTGCACCCACTCGCGCTCGACGCCGACGCCGCGTCCAGCTGACACAACCACGGAGGGGAGGGTCGATGGAGATCGAGGTCGGGGGGAAGAATGTCTGCTACGAGGAGGTGGGCGAGGGGCGCCCGTTCGTCTGGGTGCACGGAGGCCTCGGGCACGACCACACCTACTTCCTGCCCTTCGTGGAGCCGCTCGCCTCGCGTGCGCGCCTGATCCTCGTCGACCTGGCCGGCAACGGGCACAGCGACCCGCCGGACGACTGGGACGCGGTCACGGACGTCTCCGTCTGGGTCGACCAACTCGACGGCCTGCGCGAGGAGCTCGGGCTCTCGCGCTGGACGATGCTCGGCCACTCCTTCGGCGGCTTCGTCGTCCAGACCTACGCCCTCCAGCACCAGGACGCTCTCGACGCGCTCGTCGTCTGCACCTCGAGCGGGCGCGTCGACCACCTCGACGCATCGGTCGCCGCCGCGCAGCGGCTCGCGACGCCCGAGCAGTTCCACGTCCTGACGACGGAGCTGTTCGAGCACATGGAGAGCGACGAGCACTACGCGCGCGTCTGGGGCGAGGTCTTCCCCGTCTACTTCTGCAACCCCGACGAGCAGGCGATGGCCGAGGTCGACGCGCGGATGACCTACCGCGCCGCGCCGTTCAACGCCGCCGTGAGGGTCCTGCCGACGGTCGACGTGCTCGACCGGCTGCCGGAGCTGCGCGTCCCGACCCTGGTGATCGGCGCCACGCAGGACTGGACCTTTCCGCCCGAGCACGGCCCGAGGAAGATCGCAGCCGCGGTGCCCGGGTCGACGTACGTCGAGATCGACCAGTGCGGCCACTACCCGTTCATCGAGCAGACCGAGGAGTTCAACGCGATCGTCGCGGCCTTCCTCGACACCCTGCCGCCGTGGCCGTCGTCGTCCGCCTCTTGAATTGATACCGACCAGACGGTATCTTTGCGCGATGGACGCGGACCTCCGGCGGCTACTCTCCTGAACCTCGCCCACGATCTCGCACGCCGTGCGGCGGAGGCCCCGGGTCGGGTCGGCCTCTCCGCGGACGACGACCGCTCGTGGACGTACGCCGAGGCGGACGCGCGTGCGGCTGCCGTCGCCGCGTCGCTCGCTTCGCTCGGGATCCAGCGCGGGATGCGCGTCGCCCTCTACTTGCAGAACGGGCCCGAGCTCGCGTTCCTCCTCTTCGGCGCCTGGAAGCTCGGCGCCGTGCCCGTCACGATCAGCGGCCTCTACAACGCCCGCGAGCTCGCCGCGTCGGTCGAGAAGACGACGCCCGACCTCGTCGTCACCGACGCGCACGACCTCGTCGCCCTCGCGGGGCTCGAAGGCCTCGACGTCCCGGTGCGGGTCATGGGCCGTGCGAACGGGATCGAGCCGTTCCCCGAGGTTGGGGACGGGCCGTGGGAGGACGCCTCGCTCGATCCGGAGGACGAGGTCGCGATCGTCTTCACCGGCGGCACCACCGGGCTGCCGAAGGCGGTCAGCGTCACCTTCGGCGGCGTCAGCGAGTCTCTCGACCGCCTCGCGCGCGTCTCGAAGGGACGGCCCGGCCCGTACCCCGTCGCGCCGCCGGAGGCATCGCCGAACCTCGTCGCGCTGCCGCTCTTCCACAGCGGCGGCCAGCATACCCTCCTCTTCGCCTTGCGAGTGGGGCGCTCCCCGGTCGTCCTCTCGCGCTTCAGCGCCCCTAGCCTGGCGCGGCTGCTCGAGCGTCACCGGTTCGACAGCCTCTTCCTGCTGCCGACGATGCTCTACGACGTCGTCCACGCCGACGTCCCGATCGACATGTCGTCCGTGCGTTCGGTCCTCGTTGCGGGACAGGCGCTCAGCATCCACCTGCGGCGCCAGTTCGAGGAGAGGTTCGAGATCCCGATCCTCATGAACTACGGCTCGACCGAGACGGGGCACGTGGCGGGCTGGACGTCGTCCGACATGAAGGCCGGCCTCTGGAAGCCCGGCTCGGCGGGACGCGTCTACGACGACGTCGTGCTCGAGATCCGCGACGATGACGGCAACGCGCTGCCGGTCGGCGAGGCGGGCGAGGTGTGCGTGCGCATCACGATGGCGAAGGGCTACGTCGACGACCCCGACGCGACCAGCGAGCTCGTGCAGGACGGCTGGACGCATTCCGGCGATATCGGCTACGTCGACGAGGACGGTGTCCTCTTCCTCGTCGGGCGCAAGCGCGACATGATCAAGTGCGGCGGCTTCCAGGTCTGGCCGGAGGAGATCGAGGAGGAGATCCGGGCTAGCCCGCTCGTCCGCGACGTGCGCGTGCTCGGCGTCCCCCACGAGCGGCTCGGCGAGATTCCCCGGGCCGTCGTCGTGCGCGAGCCGGGCGAAGTTCCGAGTGACGACGAGCTGGCCGCGTCGCTGATCGCGCTCTGCCGCGAGCGCCTGGCCCATTTCAAGGCACCGCGTGACGTGGTCTTCGTGGCCGAGCTGCCACGCAGCGCCGCCGGCAAGGTTCAGCGCCACGCGGTCGAGACGGGGGATCCGGAGTGAAGTTCGGAATCATGGCATCGCACCAGTACCTCTTCGAGGACGACCTCCAGCAGCGCCTCGCAGAGCTCTGGGACATCGTCGAGCACGCTGCCAGCCTCGGCTACGACTCGGTCTGGGCGATCAACCACTTCCTCGGCAGCCTGAACACGCCGCAGCCGATCTCGATGATGGCGAAGCTGATCGACCACAGCGGCGAGATGCAGGTCGGGAGCGGCATCCTGCTGCTGCCGCTGTTCAATCCCGTCCACGTCGCCGAGGAGTTCGCGACGCTCGACCAGCTTTCCCGGGGGAGGGTCGTCCTCGGCGTCGGTGCCGGCTATCGAGCCCACGAGTTCCGTTCGATGGGCGTGCCGATGGAACGGCGGGGCCACCGGCTCGACGAGGGCGTTCGGCTGATCAAGGCGCTCTGGAGCGGCGAGCGCATCGACTTCGAGGGAGAGTTCTATCGTGTCGAGGAGCAGCGAATCGGCATCCTGCCCTATCGCGAAGGCGGTCCGCCCGTGCTCATCGGGGCGGGGTCGGTGCCTGCGGTCCGGCGAGCAGCCCGGATCGGCGATGGGTGGTACGCGCCGGGGAACTCTCCGAGTCCTCGCTACCTCGAGAAGGCGGTCAAGACCTACGACGACGCCCTGGCGGAGTACGGACGTGAGGCGTACGGTCGTGTCGAGGCCGGTCGGAGTCGAGTTGTTCTGCGGGCCGACATCGGAGGCTGCATGGGACGAGGCGCTGCCCTTCGTCAAGCGCGAGTACACGACCTACGGGGAGTACGAGGAGCTGAGCTGGCAGAAGGACCGGTTCGACGAGCTCGTGGTCAACACGCTCCTGATCGGTTCCCCTTCCGATCTGATCGAGCGCATTCAGGTGTACGTCGAGCTCGGCTTTGACCACCTCATCTTCCGTCCGTGGTGGCTCGGGATGCCGGCCGAAGCGGCCAAGAGATCGCTCTCGCTGTTCGCGAACGAAGTGATTCCCGCCTTCACGGAGGGTGGAAGATGACGAGCACGCACGTCGCCGTCGACGGATCGAGCTATCGCCGCTTGATGGGCTCGTGGGTGACGGGGGTCAGCCTCATTACGGTCGCCTCCGCCGACCGGCGCCCGATGGGCTGCACGCTCAACGCCCTCACGTCGCTCTCACTCGAGCCGCCCTCGCTGCTCATCTCGCTCGGGCTCGACAGTCGTACGCTCGCTGGCTTGCGGGTGTCCGGCCGCTTCTGCGTCAACGTGCTCGCGCGCGACCAGGAGGAGGTCTCGCGCCGGTTCTCCGATGCGCGCCTGACCACCGATGAACGGTTTGCGGCGGTCGACTACGAGCTGAAGCACGACGTTCCGGTGCTCGCGGGCTGCGTCGCCACGCTCATCTGCGATGTGGTGGACGCGATCACGATTCACGACCACGTTCTTATCGTCGGCACGGTTGCGCTCGGCGCGATCGACCACGAGCGCCACCCGCTCGTGTTCTACGGCGGCGCTTACGAGTTGCCGAAGAGCGTTCCTAGTCCTTGACGAGGGCCGCGGCGGCGGTCGCGATCGCCGCGCGAATCGCTTCGTCGTGCCCGAGACCCCGCAGGCTCCGGTAGAGGCGCTTCGTCTCCCGGACGGCGGCGGCGTCGTGTCCGGCGATCGCTGAGGCGAGCGCCGCGACCTCCGGCCCGAGTGCGTCGTCGGCGACGACCCTGCTGAAGAGGCCTGCCGCGAGCCCCTCCGCCGCGCTGCGCCGCTCCCCAGACAGTAACCAGTCGAGCGCGATCTTCTCCGGCAGCCGCTCGAACAGGTCGACCATGACGAGCGCGGGGACGACGCCGAGCGCGATCTCCGGCAGGCCGACGACGGTCTTCTCGGCGGCTACGGCGATGTCGCAGCTCGCGACGAGCCCGAGCCCGAAGCCCAGCACCGCCCCGTGGACCGAGGCGATGGTCGCCTGTGGGGCTGCCTCGAGATCCGCGAGCAGGCCGCGGTTGCGCTCGAAGCTCTTCGCCACCTCGGCGGAGACGAGTCCTCGCAGTGCGGCGATTGCCTGGATGTCCCAGCCCGAGCAGAAAGCCGGCCCGGCCCCCGTCAGCACGATCACGCGACAGGACGGGTCGTCGCGAACGGAACGGACAGCCGCTTGGAGGAGATCGGCCGTCGCGCCATCGATGGCGTTCCGGCGCTCCGGCCGGTTGACGGTGAGCGTCAGAACGCCGTTCTCGAGGCTTTGCAGCACGGCGCGACCGGCCCGTATCGTCCTTGACACTCACGACCACGAATTATACATTTCGTTCCGACCAGACGGTATGAATTTCAACGAGAGGCCCTCCTGTGAAGAAGACAGAGACCGAACTGCTCGCGGCGCAGTGGGATCCGGAACACATGGAGACGGATCCGGCAGTTATCGAGCGCTACGTACGCTACGAGGTCGACGCCGAGCGGTCAGTGGCCACGATTACGTTCGACCGGCCGGACAAGGCGAACGCGTTGCCGGTCGCCGCGTTCGAGCGGATCGGCGATCTCGTGCGCGAGGCCGAGACCGACGACCGCGTCAAGGTGATCGTCTTCAAGGGTGAGGGCGACTGCTTCGGCACCGGCGCGGACGCCGCCGAGCTCGGCCACTACATCGGCTACAGCAAAGGCACGGACAAGGGCTCGCGCAAGCGGCCCCCGCAGCGAACCCGGATCCTGCCGGACCGAAACGTTCTCAACAACGCGTTCCAGCGGCCGATCGAGGAGTGCCTGAAGGCGACGATCTGCCAGGTGCACGGCTACTGCTACGGCGGCCACATGCAGATCGCCCTCGCGGCCGACATCGTCATCGCCACACCCGACGCCACTTTCACGCACCCGGCGTTCCGCTACCTCGGCCCGGGGCCTCAGGACATGTACCTCTGGATCGAGAACCTCGGGATCAAGAAGATGAAGGACCTGATGCTCACGATGCGGCCGCTCCGAGCGGACGAGGGCGAGCAGGCAGGGTTCATCACGCGCGTCGTCGAGCCCGACGAGCTCGAGCAGTGGGTGACCGACTACGCTCAGGCGATCGCCGTGATGCCCATCGACTCGCTCATGATCGGCAAGTCGATGATGAACATGATCAGCGAGGCGCGAGGCAAGTCGATTGGCGCGATGACCTGCTGGATCGGGCACGGGTGGGCGACGAACGTGGTCTTCGAGGACGGTGACTGGAACTTCCTCCGGGAGCGGCGCGAGAAGGGCCTGCGTCAGGCGCTCAAGGATCGCGACGACATGGTGGCTCCGTTCTTCCGGCTCGGAAGGACGCGGGACGACCTCCGCGAGCCCTCGTCCGAGGCTGAGCCTGGATGCAGTTCGGAATCCTGCTCGACCATCAGTACGCTCCCGACGACGACCTTGCGCAGCGGATCCCCGAGCTGGTCGAGTTCGTCGAGACCGTGCGCGACCTCGGCTACGACTCGGTCTTCGGGATCCACCACTACCTCGCGAGCCTCCGGACGCTGCAGCCGCTGACGCTGCTCGCGCGGCTCATCGATGCGTCCGGGTCGATGCAGATCGGCACCGGCATCCTGATCGTGCCGCTCGTCCATCCGGTGCACCTCGCCGAGGAGATCGCGACGCTCGATCAGCTGTCGGGCGGCCGGTTCGTGCTCGGCGTCGGCGCGGGCTACCGCGACGAGGAGTTCGCCGCGTTCGGGATCGACAAGAGCGAGCGGTTCCGGCGCCTGGTCGAGTCGCTCGAGGTGATGACTGCCGCTCTGGAGCGGTGAACCGGTGACCCACGACGGTGAGTTCTTCGCGCTCGACGCAGCCGAGCTCAGTGCCCTCCCCGTCCAGCGGCCCCATCCGCCCATCTGGATGGGAGCGAACGGACCGATCGGGATCAAGCGTGCGGCGCGCCTTGGCTATCCGTGGCTGACATCGTCGAACGTGAAGCGCAACTGGGCCGTCGGGAATCTCGCGATGTACCGCGAGGAGCTCGTCGCCGCAGGCTTCGCCGATCGTGACCGTACGTATCCGATCCACCGTGACCTGTGCATCGCCGATTCGAAGGACGAGGCGTTCGCACTTGCCGAGCGCTACGTCAAGCAGTCCTACGGCGAGTACGCCCAGTATGGGCTCGAGTACTTCGACACGATGTTCGAGGAGTTCAAGCAGAAGTCGCTCTTCTTCGGGAGCCCGGACGAGATCGCCGAAAAGATCAAGGACTTCGCGGGCGCGGGCTTCAACCACTTCGTCTTTCGGACGCAGTGGCTCGGCTGCCCGCCGGCGGTTTCGCGTTCGATCGTCGAGCGGTTCGCGAACGAGGTGATGCCGCGCTTCCGAGAACGGGTCGCGGTCGCCCCTGGCGGTGCGGTGGCATGAGCGGCGGCACAGAGCTCGGACACGTCATCCTGCCTGTCGCTGACCTCGATGCAGCGCTGACCTTCTGCGAACAGGCGCTCGGACTCCCGCTCAAGTTCCGCGACGGAACCCGTTACGCGGCCTTCGACGGTGGGCGGGGGACGCTCGCGCTCGCCGACACATCGGAGCAGCCGGTCGCCGGTGTCGTGGCCATCGGGCTCAGGGTGGACGATCTCGATGCCGTAGAGGACCGAGTACGGGAGGCGGGAGGGACCATCGTCGGGGAACGGGTAGAATCCGCACACGAGCGTCGGTTCACGTTCCGCGATCCCGACGGGAACGTGTTCGTCGCCTACGAGCCGACCGTTCCCGGGGCGGCGTAACGACGCGATGAATGAACCGGTCGCAGCACTTCCCATTGTCGACTTCGAGACGGTGCTGACGACCACGCGCGCGGTTCGGCGGCGGCTCGACTTCGAGCGGCCTGTCGCGCGTGACGTCGTGCTCGACTGCCTCCAGCTCGCTCTCCAGGCACCCACGGGAGGCAACGCCCAGGACTGGCGGTTCGTCGTCGTCGGGGATCCCAACGTGAAGCGACGCGTCGCCGGCGTCTACCACGACTGCTTCGAGGAGTATGTGGCACGCCCGCTTGCCGCGGCCGGGTACGACGCCGCCGAGGTGCGCGGCCGGCTCGATACGTCGCCCGCGGCGGCGCGGATGCTCGAGGGAGCCCGCTATCTGGCCGACAACATCGGACGAGCCCCCTGGCTCGTTCTCGCGGCAGCAACGCGCCCTGATCCGTCCGTCGACCGCACCGCGTCGGGGACCGTCGCAGCGGTCTACGGGTGCCGTCTATCCCGCGGTGTGGTCATTCTGCCTCGCTCTCCGGTCGCGAGGGCTCGGCTCGATCATCACGACGCTTCACCTGAACGAGGCCGACCGGGTCGCAGAGATCCTCGAGATCCCCGAGGGTGTCGCCCAGTGCTGCCTGCTCCCCGTCGCCTACACCGTCGGGCTCGACTTCAAGCCGGCACGGCGGCTGCCGCTTCGCGAGGTCGTCTACTGGGACGGCTGGGGGCGCGATGGGCGCTCCTGAGCATGGAGATCCCCTGGCGTTCGGCATCGGCACGTATGCCGCATACGTGCCGGAGATGGCGCTCGCAGGGACGGTCTTCGGTTCGGCCGCGCCGATCGGCGGAGCGCGGCAGGTTCGTTCCGTCGCAAATCACGACGAGGATTCGGTCACTCTCGCCGTTGAGGCGGTTCGTCACCTCGAGGGTGGCACGGAACACGGATCCATCCTCGCGCTTGCAACCTCCGAGCCACCGTATCTGGACAAGTCGTCTGCGTCGACCGTTCACGCTGCTGCCGCCCTGCCCGACGCCCTGCATGCTGTAGACCTGCACGGGTTGCGCTCGGGCACGGGCGCTCTCGAGATCGTGTTTCGGACGGGAGGCATCGTCGGCTCTCGCCGACCTCCGGACGATGGCGCCGGGGGCACCTGACGAACTGGCGCACGGCGACGCGGCTGCCGCGTTCGCGACCGCCCCTGCCGATAGCGCCGCCATCCGTCGGCTCGCGACGGTGACGACGACACAGGAGCTTCTCGACCGCTGGCGGTTCCCCGGCGCCCTCCATCCGCGCGCCTGGGACGAGCGGTTCACCGCCGACGCGGTCGCCGGCCCGGCACAGAAAGCCGCCCGCGTGGCTCTCGAGCGGGCCGGGGTCGAGCAGCCGACCCGGATCGTCGTGAGTTGCGCGAATCCACGCGCTGCTTCCGCTGTACGGCGCGCCCTCGGGTCGAGTCCCGAGGAAGCGCGGCTCGACGCACTCGTGGGGCACACCGGCGCCGCCCACGCCGGATTGCTACTCGCGGATGCGCTCGACCGTTCCGCGCCGGGAGAAACCGTGCTGCTCGTGGGAGTGGCAGACGGGGTCGATGCGATGGTCTTCGGTGTCGGGGACGGGATCGGCGACGCCAGACGTGGGCGCTCGGTGCAGGAGCAGCTCGACTCCCGGGCTGCTGTGAGCTACGAGCGGTATCTCCGTGTTCGCCGCCTCCTCAACCTGCAGGGTGCACGCCGACCGGATCCCCCTGCGCCTGCGTCGCCACCGATGCTGCGCGACAGCGGCTGGAAGTACGCGCTGCTCGCGTCGCGATGCACGACCTGTGGTGCGATCGCGACGCCTCCCGGGAGGATCTGCCCGACCTGCGGGGCGGCCGACGCGGGCGAGCCGTACTCGTTGAGAGAGGTCGGCGGCACGGTCGTCAGCGTGACACTCGACCGACTCGCACCGACGCCGGATCTGCCGGTGTCGATCGCAGTCGTCGACCTCGACGGCGGTGGCCGGCGTAGTACCGAGGTGACCGATGTGTCTCCCGAAGGCGTTGTCATCGGTGACAGGCTTGTGCCGACGTTCCGGCGTCTCTCCACGTCCGACGGGATCCACAACTACTTCTGGAAGACGAGGCCGGAGGGCGCCTGATGCCAAGTCATGGACTGACCGACAGAGTCGCCATTGTCGGGATGGGCTGCACGCCGTTCCGCGATCACTGGGGCAAGTCGGCCGACGATCTCGTGATCGACGCGGTCTCCGAGTGCCTCGCGTCCGCCCCCGCGATCGCTGCCGACGACGTCGATGCGTACTGGGTCGGGACGCAGGGCTCGGGCATGTCGGGGATGACCCTCTCGAAACCGCTCCGCCTCCGGGACAAGCCGGTGACGAGGGTGGAGAACTTCTGTGCGACCGGCTCCGAGTCCTTCCGGAATGCGTGTTTTGCGGTCGCCTCGGGCGCGTACGACGTCGTGATGGCGACCGGGGTTGAGAAGCTCAAGGATTCGCCGTACTCGGGCCTGACTGCCAGTTGGCCCCCCTCCGATGGCACCGCCGTCGACTGGACGGCGCCCGGAGCCTTCTCGTTGCTCGCCCCCGCCTACGCCGAACGCTATGGCGTGGACGACGACCGTCTTCGGGACGCGCTGACGCACATCGCGGCGAAGAACCACGCCAACGGTGCGCTCAACGAGCGCGCGCAGTATCGGAAGGCTGTCTCCCCGGAGGTCATCACGAGGTCACCGAAGATCGCGGGGATGCTCGGCGTCATGGACTGCTCCGGGGTCTCGGACGGTGCCGCGGCGGCACTGATCGTCCGCGCCGAGGATGCGCACCGATACACGGACCGTCCCGTGTACCTGAAAGGCATGGCTTTCGTCTCCGGCGCGGGCGATGGCCTCGGCAACGACGGTTACGACTTCACCACGTTCCCGGAGGTCGTCTCCGCTGCGACGCAGGCGTACGCGCAAGCAGGAGTCACCGATCCACGCGCGCAGATTGCGCTCGCCGAGGTCCATGATTGCTTCACGCCGACCGAGCTCGTGTTGATGGAGGATCTCGGCTTCTCGGAGCGTGGGGCTGCGTGGGAGGACGTACTCGCGGGTGCGTTTGATCTCGGCGGTGAGATCCCGGTCAACACGGACGGTGGTCTGAAATCGTTCGGACATCCCGTCGGCGCTACCGGGCTGCGGATGCTGTTCGAGTGCTGGCAGCAACTGCGGGGGGACGCGGGCGACCGGCAGGTCGAGGGTGCGCGACTCGCCCTGGCGCAGAATCTCGGCGGCCAGCCGGGTTCGTGCGTTGCATTCGTGGCCATCGTCGGATCGGAGGAAGCATGAGCGAAGCGGAGGCAGGGATCGATTTCAGCGGCCGGGTCGTGGTGATCACGGGCGCCGGCGGGGGGATCGGCCGCGCGCATGCGGAGCTGATGGCAGCACGTGGCGCATCCGTTGTCGTGAACGACGTGGGACGGGACGTTCACGGCGAAGGGGCGATCGGATCGGCCGCAGACAAGGTTGTCCAGTCGATCCGGGCCGCCGGAGGCGTCGCCGTAGCCTCGGCCGACTCGATCTCGACGCCTGAGGGCGGCACGGCCTTGATCCAGAAGGCGCTCGACACGTACGGTCGGGTCGACGCCGTCGTCCACAATGCGGGGATCCTGAGGACCGGTCGATCGCGAAGCTCTCGGACGACGATGTCGAGTCGGTGCTCGCCGTTCACCTTCTCGGCGCGTTCAACGTCGTCCGTCCGGCCTATCCGATCATGCGTGACCAGGGGTACGGCCGGGTCGTGCTCACGTCGTCGGCGTCCGGTCTGTTCGGCAACTTCGGACAGGCCAACTACGGCGCTGCGAAGGCCGGCCTGATCGGTCTCATGAACGTGCTCTCGGTCGAGGGGGCCCGTCATGGCATCCTCGCGAATGCGATCTCACCGACCGCCTTGACGCGTATGACGGAGGGGCTGATCGAAGAGGGTGGTGAGCACTTCGTTCCCGAGCACGTCGCACCGGTGGTGGCGTATCTCGCCTCCGAGCGGTGCTCCCTCACTCATCACATCTTCACCGTGGGAGGCGGCCGCGTCGGGCGTATCTTCCTCGGCGTCACGCCGGGGCTCTACCTCGGCCCTGAGCCGACCACCCCGGAGGAGATCGAGCGTCGCCTCGGCGACGTCCTCTCACTCGACGGCTTCGTCGTGCCCGCGAGCGGCGCCGATGAGGTGGAGCTGATCATGGGGGCCGTGCTGGGCGGCACGCCAGCATCAACAGCTGACCCTCGCTAGCGGCGCTTCGCTCGCGAGGGCGTGGCCTACGGGGCCATCCTGGCCCGTCCGAGAGTCCCAGGCGGAG
>CAVOVG010000022.1:0-21422 GCA_963699795.1 uncultured Thermoleophilia bacterium | reverse complement strand
GGTCAGCTCGAGCGGATCGTCCGGAGCAATCGTCGTGCCGAAGATCGCGCATGCGACCCAGAAGCCGACGATCACGACCCCGACGATGAGCGTCTTCGACTTCGCGAGCTGCCGCAGCGTCTCGCGTCGCGCGATGTCTCGCTCGTGCGGCTGGATTCCCGCCGCCGTCTCCGTCATGCCGCTCATTCGCTCGCCTGAAAACGGATTCGCGGGTTGAAGACGGAGTAGAGGATATCGGCGACAAACGTCGCGACGAGGTAGATCACGCCCACGATCATGACGCCGCTCTCCAACATCAGGAAGTCCTTGTTCACGGCGGCGGTGTAGATGCGCTGGCCGATGCCGTTGTAGTTGAAGAGCTTCTCGATCACGAGCAACCCTCCGATCAGGTATCCGACCTGCGTCGCGACGACGGCGATCGTGGGCAGCAGAGAGTTGCGAAGCACGTGGCGGCCGACGACCTGCCGTTGACTCAGCCCCTTCAGGTACGCGGTGCGCGTGTAGTCGGCATCGACGGACTCCATCACGCTGGAGCGAGTGATCCGGGCGATGTAGCCGAACAGGACCGCGACGAGCGCGAAGCTCGGCAGGAGGAGATACTCGATCTGGGTCGCGATGTTCGCGCCTTCGGGAGCCGTCGCAGTGACCGGGAGCCACCCGAGGGTGACACCGAAGATGAGGATCAACACGATCGCGGTCACGAACTCGGGACTGCGGTCAGCGAAAGCCCGCCGACCGTGATCACCCGGTCAGTGATCCCGCCACGCTTGAGCCCAGCGATCGTGCCCCCGAGGATGCTCAGCGGTACGACGAGGACGAAAGCAACCGCGGCGAGCTTGAGCGAGTTGGCAAGGGCCGGCCCGAGCAGGTCGGCGACCGGGACCTGGTACTGCAGCGACGTGCCGAGGTCACCGCGCACGAAATGGCTGATCCAGTCCCAGTATTGAACGACCAGAGGACGGTTGACACCAAGCGCCTCGTTGAGGCGGTCGACCTGTTCCTGGGACGCGAACGGCCCCAGGACATTGCGACCGACATCACCCGGGAGAAGCTGTGCCAGCGCGAACACGATCACACTCAGGAGGAAGAGCGTGATCAGCGCGAGGCCGAGCCGCTTGAGAAGAAACCTGGTGATCGCTCGCTCCCGGTTCGAACATCAGGGCCCCGGGTGCCGGGCCCGATCGACCCGACACCCGGAGTGAAGTGACTCTAGGCCAGCGAGGTGCGGCTCAGGTACACGAGCGCCGAGGCGTCGTGGTTGTAGCCCCTGACCTTCTTCGAGCCTGCGGCCAGAGAGTTGAAGAAGTACGGAAAGATGAACGGCGTGTCCTTCAGCATCGTCCGCTGGATCTGACCCGCGTACTTCCGCTGATCCGAGAGCGCGATTGCTCCCAGGTACCTGTCGATCACCTTGTCGAGCGCCTTGTTCTTGTACTGCGCCTCGTTCCAGATGCTGCACGACTTGACCTCCGACGAAAGGTAGACGTTCGGCACCGAGCGTCCGCCCCAGCCGGTCAAGGTCATCGCGCCGTTGAGCCACGGCGTGTTGCCGTAGTTGCACGGGGCCGACCACTGACTCCCCGCGAAGAACTGCGCATCGGTCTGCTGCTGAAGTGCCAGGTTGACCCCGATCGCCTTGGCCGACCGCTGCATGATCTGAGCCAACTGCGGCATCTCGCCGTTCTTCTGGACGATGAACGGAACCTTGAAGCCTCTCGAGTAACCGGCCTGTGCGAGCAGCTTCTTGGCCAGCGGGATGTTCTTCTTGCGCTGCGGAACACTCTTGTTCGTCGACGGGAACACGGGTGCGAACGGCGAGTCATTCCCGACGTCGGCGTACTTGTTGAAGAGCGTCTTGACCGTCGCAGGGCGGTCGATCGTGAGGGCAATCGCCTGCCGGACGCGCCGATCCCTGAGCGGGTTCTTGAGGTTCACGCGCAAGCCGACGGTGCGGTTCTGCGCGCCGCGGACGGCGAAGATCTGCACGTTCGGGTTGTTGAACAGCGCGCGGGCGTTAGCGAACTGGACCTCGTTCAGCATGTCCACCTGCCCGCCGAGCAACGCCGAGATCTGGGCCGCTACATCGCTGTAGTACGTGATATCGACCCCGTCGAGCGCTGCCTTGCCGCCCCACCAGGTCGGGTTGCGGTCGAACTTCGCTCCGACGCCCGGAGTGTACGAGACGAGACGGAACGCACCAGTTGCCTGCGGTGTCTTGTCGAACGTCCCCACCTTGTAGTCCTTCGGCAGGACGATCGCCTGGTAGGTCGACGAGCAGGTCAGGTAGGGGAAGCTCGCGGTCGGCGAGTCGAGCGTGAACCGCACGGTCAGGTTGTTGATGGCCTTGGTCCCGCCGGGCGAGAGCACGCCCTTGTAGGCCGAAAGGGCGCCGGAGTCTGCGCTGACCAGCCGCTCGTAGGTTGCGACGACATCGTCGGCACCGAACGACTGGCCACTCTGGAACTTGACGTTCGGCCGCAGCTTGTACGTCCACACGGTCGCGTTCTTGTTTGGCGTCCAGCTGAGCGCGAGCTCGGGGACTACCGTGAGGTTCTTCGTCGAGCGGTTGAGGAACTCGCCGGCGATACCGTCGGTCACGAGCCCGCCGGTGTCGGCCAGCTTGTACGGCTCGAGATCCTTCGCCGGAGGCGGCAGAACCGCAAGTCGCAAGCGTCCGCCTACCTGTCCACGCGACTGCGCGGCGAAGGCGAGCGGCGCATCATAGGCCGCGAGAGCGGAGCCGATGACCCCCATCGACAATCCGAACACCGTGGCCTTCTGGAGGAAACCCTTCCGGTCGAGCTCGCCACTCGCGAACTCGTCGATGAGATCGTTCTCGATCTCTCCCGCCCGGTCGAGCCTGTACTGGTCGAGCCGACGCATCTCTTCGAAGTTCATCTCGATCCTCCCTCGTTCCTTTGGGCTGCTACGTGGCAGACTACATCTGACCGAAGGCGTTGTCGCTCCCGCCTACGTCGTGACTCGGTGCCGACGGTTACCGGCCTGCAAGCTCCGACGTGCCCTCCGCTGCGGAAGTTAGGCATCACCGGCACGACGCCCCGTGTGCGTTGCAGTCAGATGGCAGGCTCGGCTCCAAACAGATACGATATATGACATGTTCGCGAAGCGAAGTCAAGCCGGTCGCCGATCGCAAGCTTGCGCTGGCGACGCGAGCGCGTGAAGGCGATCGTCTTTACGGGCGCGGGTGGGAACGAGGTCGTCGCGCTCGCGGAGCGGGAAGAGCCCGAGCTCAACGGCGACGAGATCATCGTCGCGGTTCGCTACGCCGCGCTCAACCCCGCAGACCTCGCCCAGCGCGCCGGCCGGTACCCCGCACCCCCCGGGGCGCCCGCGGATATCCCCGGGATAGAGGTCTCCGGAACCGTGGCGGCGTGCGGCCCTACGGCACGCCGGTTCGCGCTCGGCGATCGCGTCTTCGGAATTGTGGGCGGCGGCGGGCTCGCCGAGCGCGTCGTCGTCCACGAGCGCCATGTCACGGCCGTTCCTTCATCGCTCGACGACCTCGGCGCGGCAGCCGTGCCAGAAGTATTCATCACCGCCCACGATGCGATCCGGTCGCGGGCCGACCTGCGGATGGGAGAGCTGCTGCTCGTCAACGGCGGGAACGGCGGAGTCGGCACCGCCGCCGTCCAGATCGGCGCGACGGCCGGCGCCCGCGTGCTCGCAACCGTACGGGCTTCCGAGCTCCGCGAAAAGGTCGAGTCACTCGGTGCCACCGTGATCGCGCCCGAGGAAGCGGTCGAGCGCTGCCGCCTCGAAGGTGGAGCTGACGTCGTGCTCGAGCTCGTGGGGGCACCAAACCTGGGGCCGAACCTCGATGCGCTAGCCGTGAAGGGCCGAATCGTGATCGTCGGGACCGGCGCAGGAACCGAGGCTGCCCCTCGATCTCCGGAAGCTGATGGGAAGGCGCGCGAGCCTGATGGGCACGGTGTTGCGGGCGCGCCCGCTGGAGGAGAAGGCGCTTGCGGTCGGTGCGTTCACTCGCGAGGTCGTGCCACACCTTGCGAGCGGGAAGATCGTCCCGCTCGTCGATCACGTCTTTCCCGCTGCCGAGGCCACGGCGGCGTTCGACCGACTCGAAGCAACGGGCAAGCTCGGCAAGGTCCTGCTCGACTTCGGCCGGTAGAGCCGACACGCGATCCTCCGGCACGGCGCACTCACTCGATCTCGTGCCGTGCCACGTGCGGCGTCACGCCGAACACCCGACGCGACACGTCGAGCACGATTCCGTATGGTCGGCCCGACGCAACCAGGATCGCTATCGCGGTCACCGAGGCTCCGGCGATCTGCCAGAACGTCGCGCCCACAAACGCGAGGATCATCCAGTACAGCGGCAGCTGGAACGTGACGAGCGCCACCGTGTCGGCTGCAAGTCGTCGTGCGGCTCCCGCCTCGGCGCGCCACGCCCGCCATACCCAATCGCGGTAGAGACCGTACGGGCGGGCCGTAACGAGGACGACCAGGATCCCCGTGAGGCGGGCGTGAAGGGATTGGTCGACTGCGAGCCCGACGATGACGAGTTCGGCGAACAGTCCGGCGAGCGTCGACCAGACGAGCAGAGCGGACGTGTCGGCCAGATATCTTCTCACCGCGGCACGACTCCTCGGCCCGAAACGACGATGGCAGCTGTCTCTGCGTGCATCGTATATGGGATACGAAGTCGTGTAGAATGAGCGGACATGAGCACGGACCTCTTCGCCGCAGAGAGCAAGACCGTCAAAGGCGACGAGAGCGACCTTCGGTTCGGGAGCCTCAACGAGCTCCGCGCCTCCAATCTGGTTGATCTCGTCTTCGACGAGGTCCGAAGCGCGATTCTCGACAAGTCGCTCCCACCCGGGCTTCGGGTGACCGAGGCCGGACTCGCGAAACACCTGAACGTCAGCAAGACGCCGGTGCGAGAGGCGCTTCTGCGCCTCCGGCAGATCGGTCTCATCGAAGACGATGGGCGCCGCGGTGGAAGAGTGATCGCGCCGTCCCGGACGGCGATCGAGCAGGCCTTCGACATCCGCGTGGCGCTGGAGGCATTCACGGCACGGGCCGCGGCAACGAGAGCGACGCCGGCGCAACGGATGTCGATTCGGGCCGCAGCCGAAGCGTCTCTGGCCGGAGCGGAAGCGGGTGACCGCGAGGCGTTCAGCCACTGGGACTCGGCCTTTCACGAGCTGATTGCCGCCACGGCCGCCAACCCGCGTCTGACCGGCCTCCTCGACGATGCCTGCGCACTGATCGCCACGCTGCGTAGCCGCGACCTTCCTCATGCGCGGGCCTCGATCGAGTGCGCGAAAGGGCATGTCGCCATCTCCAACGCCATTCAGGCGGGTGACGGCCTGGCCGCGGCGGCCGCAATGACCGCGCATCTCGGACAGGTCAAGGACTACATCCTCGAAGCTCTCGCCGACGTTCTCGACTCGCTTCCAGCGGCCTGAGCGACCTCATTCCAACGACGTCAGGAGCACGATCGATGAATACGATGCCCCTCAGGGCCCACGCCGGACCCGTCCGTGACTTCGTCGGCTACGGCCGTACGACGCCGGACGTGCGCTGGCCCGACGGATCCGCCGTCGCAGTCAACCTCGTGCTGAACTACGAAGAGGGCGCTGAGTACTCCCTCCTCGACGGCGACGAGTTCAACGACACGTGGGGTGAGTACTCGTACCAGATCCCGCCGGAGGTGCGCGACCTCGGGACCGAGATGCACATGGAGTACGGCAGCCGCGTCGGCGTCTGGCGGCTCGTGCGGATGTTCGACGAGTACGGAATCGACGTCTCGATCGACGCACCGGCCATTGCACTCGAGCGCAACCCCGAGTTCTGTAGCTGGATTCGAGAGCGCACCCACGACGTCATCGGCCACGGCTACCGCTGGACGGAGGACTCGCGGATGCCGCGTGACGAGGAGCGGACATACATGCGGCTCGCGGTCGAATCGATCGAGCGCACGACCGGTCAGAGGGTGAAGGGATGGATCGTGCGTTCGTTCCCGAGCGTCAACACGCGGGAGCTCCTTGTCGAGGACGGCGGCTTTGTCTACGACTCCGACTCGACAAACGACGAGCTTCCCTACTACGTGACGACGCTCGGCAAGCCGTTCCTGGTGGTTCCCTACTCCAAGGTCTACAACGACGTCCGCTATCTGATCGCGCCGACGTACGCCACGCCACGGCATTTCTTCGAGAACCTCAAGCTCGCGCTCGACTTCATGGTCGAAGAGGCGGAGAAGGGATACGGCGGCCGCACGATGTCCGTCGGCCTGCACGCACGTTGGAGTGGCCAGGCGAATCGGGCCACCGCGATCCGGGACTTCATCGAATACGTGCTCAACAAGGACGGTGCCTGCTTCATGCGGCGGCTGGACATCGCGGAGCACTGGCTCGACAAGCACCCGCCCGCATGACCGACGACACGGCTCGGAGCGCCGCCGGCAGGCTGGACGGGCGAATCGCGATCGTCACGGGCGGTAGCTCGGGAATCGGCCGCGCTATCAGTCGGCTCTTTGCCTCGGAGGGCGCGACCGTCGTGATCGCCGACCGCACGGAGGACGTGGTCGAGGGCGGCCCACCGACGAAAGCGCTGATAGCCGACGAGGGAGGCAAGGCGACGTTCGTGCGCGCCGACCTGGGCGTCTCTGCCGACGTGGCGTCCCTCGTCGACTCGATCCTGCACGAGCACGGCCGCGTCGACATCCTTGTCAACAACGTCGCGACCTACGTCGGCAAGCCCCTCCTCGAGACAACCGAAGAGGAGTGGAACCGGGTCTTCGCCGTCAACGTGACCGGTGTCTTCCTGCTCACGAAGGCGATCGTGGGACAGATGCTGCAACAGGGACTGCGCGACGGAGTCCGCGGTCGGATCGTCAACATCTCCTCGCAGCACGGGATGATCGCGGCGCCCAAGGACATTGCGTACGGCACCTCCAAGAGCGCGATCGTGTACATCACGCGCCAGATCGCAACGGATTACGCAGCCGACGGCATCATCTGCAACGCCGTCGCCCCGGGGAAGATCGAGACGGGTAAGGGAGGACGTGAGGACGAGCCGGAGTGGACCGAGTACTGGCGCTCGCGGACACCCATCCCGCGCCTCGGAACGCCTGACGACGTCGCCCGCGCGGCCTTGTTCCTCGCGAGCGACGAGGCCACCTACATCACCGGCGCAAATCTCATGGTGGACGGCGGCTGGAGCGCGAGCTGACGACGTGCGCATAGGCATCGTCGGAGCGGGTTGGGCCGCGATCGAGCACGGCGCGACGCTCGCCCGGCTGGACGGCGTCACCGTCGTCGGCGTTGCCGACCCCGACCTGACACGGGCGGCCGACCTCGCGGACAGCCTCGGCGCCGTCCCGCATTCGAGCGCGAGCGCGCTGATCGCCTCCGGCGAGCTCGACGCGATCGTGGTTGCGAGCCCACCCGGTGCGCACCGCGAAGCGGCGGTGCAGGCGTTCGAGGCGGGTCTCGCCGTGTTTCTCGAAAAGCCGATCGCGCGGACTCTCCAAGACGCAGCGGCGATCGTCACGGCATGCCATGCGTCGGGCGCGGTCTGCGCGGTCGGGTACCAGTGGCGTTCGCTGACCGCGCTCGCTCCGCTCACCGAGGCGCTCGCAGGCAACAGCCCGCGACACCTCGTCAGCGAGGGGATCGGGATCACCCAGGCACGCCGCTGGTTCGGCGACCCCACGCTCTCGGGCGGACTCGTGGCCGAACGGGGAAGCCACCACATCGATCTCCAGCGCGCGGTGGGTGGCGAGGTCGTCGCCGTGCAGGCGGTCGAGAGCCGGCTCGGCTTCGCAGAGCTCGGCGCACCGGCCAGCCTGTCCGCCGCAACCGGAACGGGTGTGGTCCTGACCCTCCGCTTCATGTCGGGAGCAGTCGGGATCGTGCACGTCCTCTGGGTTCCGGAGGGATATCCGAGCAGTCACCGGCTCACGGTCTTCGGCACGACGTCCGTCCTGGATCTCGAACTCGACCCGGTGTTCTCCTTGCGTCGTGACGGTGGTGAGGCGGTCTTCGCCGATCCGACAGGCGAGCATCCGTTCGCAGCTGGACTGATCCGGTTCGTCGAGGCCGCGACGCCGACGCACGCCAGACGACGTTGCCTGCTCTCCCCTCGAGGCAGCACGCACGCTGGCGGTAGTCGTCGCCTGCGAGAAGGCGATCGTCAACGGTGGCACGATCCAGGTCGATCCGCTCGCGGGGCTCTCATGATCGCCGGCAGCCGGATACTCGTCACGGGGGCTGCCTCGGGGATCGGCCGTTGCGGTGGTCGAGGACCTCGCCGCCAGGGGCGCGTCGGTGGCGGCGCTCGACCGCAACGCCGATCAGCTGCAAACACTCGTCGCCGAGCTGCAGTCCGGCGGCGCCACGGTACTCGCGTGTCGACGCGGACGTGACCGTCTACGGGGAAGTCGAGGCGGCCGTGAGAACCGCCTCTGCCAGAGCTCGGAGGCCTCGATGCGGCGATCAACGTCGCGGGGATCGGCGGCTATACCGGCGACGTCGTCGAGACGCCGCTCGACGCCTGGAACGCGACGCTCGACGTCAACCTCACGGGCGCGTTTCACGTCTGCCGCGCCGTCATCCCGGCGCTCCGCATCGCCGGCGGCGGCTCGATCGTCAACATCGGCTCGCAGTACGGGCTCGTCGGATGTCTCGCGAGTCCCGCCTACTGCGCCTCGAAGGCAGGGCTGATCGGCCTGACCCGCTGCCTCGCGATCGACCACGCGCCTGACGGGATCCGCGCCAACTGCGTCTGCCCCGGACCGGTCGAGACGCCGCTACTCCGCGGAGCGACGCCCAGACGGACGTTGCCGACCAAGAGCGCGAGCGGACGCAGGGGAGACTCCTCGCCGGTCGACCGGGGACGACGGCAGAGGTGGCCGACGCGATCGCCTACCTGCTCGAGGCCGAGTTCGCCACCGGGACGATCCTGAGTCTCGACGGCGGCTGGACCGCCGGATAGTCTTCGACAGTGTTCGTATCTCGTATATGATGCTCAGATGACGTACGATCTCGTCGTTCGCGGGGGAACCATCGTCACTTCCGACCGCTCCGTGGTCGCGGATGTCGGCGTCCGCGGAGAGCGGATCGCCGCGATCGGCGAGCGGTTGAGCGGCGAGCGGGAGATCGATGCCACGGGGATGTACGTGCTTCCCGGCGCGATCGACGGCCACGTTCACATGCGCACGAACCGGGCCAACGACGTCTACGACGATACCTGGGAAACCGGCACGATCGCCGCGGCGTACGGTGGAGTGACGACGATCGTCGACCAGGCCCAGGTCGAAATCGGGACCTCGTTGAGTGACGGCCTCGACAGCCGACTCGCCGAGGCCGAGTCGTCGTCACTGATCGACTACAGCGTGCACGTCAACCTGCGAGAGGCGAGCCTCGAGCGTGTCGGCCGAGATCCCCGCGATCGCCGCGCGAGGCTTTCCCAGCTTCAAGTTCTTCATGAACTACGACACCTACGCTCTTCCCGACGAGATCATCTTCGCAGCCATGCAGGCGGTCGCCTCGTGCGGCGGGCTCGCGATCGTGCACGCCGAGCACCGTCAGGTGATCGAGGAGCTCGAGCGCCAGAACCGCGAGGCGGGGCGGACAGGGCCCGAATGGCATCTGAGCGCACGGCCGGCCGAGCTCGAAGGCGAGGCGACGCACCGTGCTCTCGCCCTGGCCGACATCGCCGGAGCGCGCGCGCTGATCTTCCACATGACGGCCGCGGAGGCCCTGCGCGAGCTGCGGGCTGCGCGAGCTCGCGGCCAGGAGGTGTACGGCGAGGTCTGCACGCAGTACGTGCTCCTCAGCGACGACGACATCTACGACCCGCTCAGCGGGACGGCGCTCCGGTTCAGCCCGCCGCTCCGGACACGTGAGCATCAGGATGCGCTCTGGGCAGCGCTCGACGACGGCACGATCGACGTGATCTCGACCGACCACGGGCCCCGGCGACGCGCCCTCGACCCGGACGGTCGGCTCTACACGCCACCGGGGACCAGTGGGATCGAAGTGCGGCTGCCGCTCTTCCACACCTTCGGTGTCCTCGCCGGCCGGATGTCGCTGCACCGCTTCGTGGACGCATGCTGCACGCGCCCCGCGGTCGTCTGTGGCCTGCCGACGAAGGGTCGGGTCGAGGTCGGCTACGACGCCGACCTCGTTGTCTTCGACCCCGAACGGGAGCTGACCGCTGTCGCATGACGCTGCTCCACTCGAACATCGACTACTCGACGTACGACGGTATGACGGTCCGCGGCCTCCCGGTGACGACGATCAGCCGTGGCGAGGTACTGATCGAGGATCGAGCGCTCGTGGCGGCACCGGGACGCGGTCGACTCGCGCCCGCGCGGCTATCCCGTCTCGCCCTGATTGCCCGAGAGCCGCGCCGCCACCTCGTACGGAAGCTCCTCGCCGTCAACGGCGAGCTTCTTGACACGCATCGCCAGTCGTTCCGGGAACGGGCGCCCGAGATCGGCAAGGAGCGCGCGGGCGTCGTAGCCTCGCACCGCCGCCTCGAGCTCGGCTCGTCGCAAACACGACCCGTGTCACGCCTGCGAGCAACGCGGCAGCCTGGCACATCGCGCAGGGCTCGGTGCTCGCCGCCAGCGTCGCGCCCGAGAGATCGGCGCTCGAGCGCGCCTGGGCCGCCGTCCGTAAGGCGACGAGCTCCGCGTGCGCTGTCGGGTCGATGTCGGCGACATACCGGTTGACTCCCTCGCCGACGATCTCCCCGTCGACGACGACGACGGCACCGAAGGGCCGCCCGCCGGCGGCGGCGTTCTCGGCCGCGAGGTCGATCGCACGCGCGAGCCAGCGCTCCTCGTTCGACTGTCCCGATCCGGTCGAAGGCTCCGTCGTCACGCGAGCACGCGAACGCGGCCGTCGACGACCCTGACCTCGTAGACGGCCACGCGCATCGCCGGGTCGTCGAGGCACGCGCCGGTGACGAGGTCGAACTCCCAGCCGTGGTGGGGACACCGGAGCACCCTGCCCTCCTCGAGCGTGTATAACCCGGGCGTCCCCGCTTCGCGCGTCCTCAGCGCGCCGCGACAGAGGGGCGACCCGACGTGCGGGCAGCGGTTCCGAAGCGCCCTCAGGCTTCCGTTGGAGGGGTCGACGAGAACCCCGATCTCACGCCCACCGACCCGGACGATGGCCCGTCCGTCGCGCTCCACATCCTCGACCGCGGCTACGTCGTGCCACTCTCTCATGCCGGGACGAGGCCGAGCTTGTCCCCGTAGAACGCGGCGGCGTTCTCGTGCATCACTTTTTGATGCCACGCCTTCGGCAGCCTGTTGACGACGAACTTCGGGTCGTCCCAGTCCCAATGAGGATAGTCGGACGCGAAGCAGAGGATGTCCGGCCCACCGACTGCCTCGAGCATCTCGAACAGGAGCGCGTCGTGACCGTCCGTATGCTCGAGCGGCTGGGTCGAGAAGCGGACGTGATCGCGCATGACCTCGCTCGGCCGCCGCTCGAGCCAGGGCACCTCGGCCCTGAGCCCGCGCCAGTTCGTGTCGAGTCGCCAGAGCAGGCCCGGCAACCACGCAACCCCGCCTTCGAGCAACATGACCTTCAGGGTCGGCAGACGCTCGAAGGTGCCGTTGCAGATCGAGTGAGACGAGGTGCGACATGATGCTCGTGGCCGAGCCGACGGTGTGCCACTCGATGTAGAACGTGTGCGCACCCACGCCGCCACTCGGAGCCGCGATCCCCATCCCCTCGCCACTCGTGTGGACTGCGACCTGCAGTCCGCACTCGGCCGCCGCCTCGAAGATCGGGAGGTAGCGCGGCTCCCCGTACGGGCGCTCAGAACCGGCGCAGAGGAGGACCTCGACGAAGCGGTCATCCGTGGCGGCCGCACGCTGGATCTCGCGCGCCGCGGCCAACGGATCCTGGGCCGGGCAAAGGATCGAGCCTCGCAGCCGAGGCTCGCCGTCGAGCCACTGCTCATGCGCCCAGTCGTTGTGCGCCCGGGCGAAGGCGGCAGCCCGGTAGGGACTCGCCATCAGAGACACGGTCGACGCGTCGTTCGCGTGAAGAATCCCGATGTCGGCACCGTAGGCATCGAGTGCCTCACGCGAGATCCGATCGAGCGCCCCCGGCGAGTACCCCGGCTCGAAGAGGCCCTCGTCGTTGGCGAAGCCGAACGGGTGCGTCCAAGGGTAGCCGGGCAGGCCCAGGTCTCCACGCGTCCGGAACCACTCGCGCTGCCCCGGATCAAGGTACGAGAGGAAGCCCTCCTGATCGGCGATCACGTGGTGAATGTCGCAGTCGATCACGTGAGGCTAATATATACGAGATATGATGCAGAATGGAAGCCAGGGTCGGCTCCCGCGCGGCCGGCGACGGCGCCCGCTCGGGGCGCCGGGTAGGGTGAGACGATGACACCGAGAACGGTGCTCGTCACGGGGGGCGCCGGGTTTGTCGGAAGTAACTTCGTCGAACGACTGCTCGCCGAGGACCCCGACGTCCGCGTGATCGTCCTCGACCGCGCCGTCGACGATCTGGCGCACGGGCTGTTCGCACCCTTCGCAGAACGCGTCACGCTTCAGCTTGGGGACATCACGAGCCCCGCCTCACTCGCGGCGGTCGCGCATCAGGACGAGATCACACACGTCGTCCACGCCGCGATGGTGGCGCACGTCCCCGAGTGGGAGATCGATGACCCGACGCGGTTCGTAGAGGTGAACATCGTGGGGACGTCGAACGTCCTCGAATGGGCGCGGCGCCTCCCCGCCCTCGAGCGGTTCGTCTACGTGAGCAGTGGTGGCGTCTACGGCGACGCGACCACGGACAGCCCCGAAGCACCGCAACCGGAGACAGGCCCGTTCAACCCACCCGAGCTCTACGCGATCTCCAAGTACACGTCGGAGTTGATGGCACGGCGCTACGGGCTCCTCTTCGGCCTCGAGGTGCGCGCGGTGCGACTCAGCTGGGTGTTCGGCCCAATGGAGCGTGTCACGTCGAGCAGGACGCTGATGTCGCCCCCGTACGCCATTGCGCGCGCGCTCATAGAGGATCGCCCCGTCACCGTGACCCGCCGGTCGCTGACCTCCGTCGGCGACTTCCTCAGCTCGGCGGACATCGCGCCCGCGCTGCGCTCACTGCTCTACGCCGCCAAGCCGCGGCACTTCGCGTACAACATCGCCGCCGGCGAGCTGACGACGATCGGCGACCTTCTCGACCTCGCCTCGCGCGCGCAACCGGGCCTCCGGCACGTGGTCGTCGCCGACGGCGAGACCGCCGACATCGACCACGACCCGACCCTGCGTCGCGCGCGCTGGAACGCATACGCGATCGAGCGTATGCGCAGCGAGTTCGGCTGGGAGCCGCGGCCGCTCGCCGACCAGCTCGCGACGTACTACGCGTGGGTGCTCGCCAACCCCGCCGTCCGCTGCCCCGCCGTCGCGCCGCAGGCGGTCTGACGATCGCATGAAGTTCGGCATCCTCCTGATAGCACCCGACGTCAGAGGCGATCACGAGCGTGACTTCGCCGAACTCCTCGAGCAGGCTGTCGTTGCCGAGGAGCTCGGCTACGACTCGGTCTGGGTGACAGAGCACCACTCTGCGTTCGGAGTCGTCGGCTCGCCGGCCGTCCTCCTCGCCGCGATCGCGATGAAGACGAACCGGGTGCGCCTCGGCTCGATGGCTGCGATCCTGCCGTACCACCGTCCCATTCACATCGCAGAGAGCTACGCGCTCGTCGACGTCCTCAGCGGTGGCCGGCTCGAGCTCGGCGTCGGCCGCGGGAACCTCGCCTCCGAGCTCGAGCTCCACGGCGTCGACCCCGCCTCGAGCAGGGCGTCGTTCTGGGAGAGTCTTGCAACGGTCCGCGGCCTCTGGGGCGAAGGGTCGCCTCCGGAGGGCATCACCACGTTCCCGCGGCCGGTCCAGAAGCCCGTCCCGATCTGGGTCACGGCGAACAGCCTCGAATCGGCGGAGCAGGCCGCCGATCTCGGCCTCCGAATCGCAACCTCGCCCGCCGGGGGTGACCTCGACGACTACAAGCGGAACATGCAAGCGATCCGAGCGCTGCTCGAAGCGCGGGGCCACTCACCCGAGGCGTTGGAGTTTCCCCTTTCCACCTTCGACACATACATCGCCCCCACGGCGTCGGTGGCGCGGGCGCAGTTTCTCGGGCCTGCCTACACGATGCACCGCCTGATGTGCGCCTCCGGTCGTCGGCCACCGGCGGCCGCCACGACGGAGGCGTTCGCCGACCAAGCGGAGGGGCTCGGAACGAGACTGGTGACCGGCCCCGAAGAGGCCGTCGCCTATCTCCGCGATCTACGCCAGTCCGTGGGCCTCGGCCACTTCATTGCCGCAACCGCCCAGGGCGGGCTCGACCACGAGCTCGTCATCGCGTCGATGACGCTCTTCGCGCGCGAGGTGATGGACGCTATCCGCGCGAGCTAGTCAGCTGAGCGGCCCGCCGACTGACCCTCAAGCCGAACGACGTCGGTACTCAGGCGTCGCGCAGCCGCACATGGACCCGTCCGTCGACGAGCTCCGTCGGGAACGTGCGGACGCGGTAGCGTGCGTCAAAGAGCGACCTGCCGCTACGGAGGTCGAATTCCCAGTGGTGCCACGGGCACGCGAGCACGGGCTCGCCCGGTTGCGCCACGACCTTGCCCCCCTCGAAGCCGATGCGGCTCGTGATCGGCCCACTGCAGATCGGTGCGCCCTGATGGGGGCAGCGGTCGTGGATCGCGAAGGCCTCCGCCCCGATCCTGACGACCCCGATCCGGAGCCCGTCGACATCGACGATCCGCATCCGCCGTTCCACGAGGCTCTCGAGCGATCCGACGTCGACGGTTGGCGGCCGCGGCACGTCAGGCCCAACCGTAGAACGCGGCCGCGTTGTCATGAAAGACGCGCTCGTGCCAGCTTCGCGGCAGCGTCCGGGCGACGTGGCTGCGCTCGTCGGTATCCCAGTGTGGATAGTCGCTCGAGAAGCAGAGAACATCCGCTGCGCCGTACGCGTCGAGCACGGCGACGAGTCGCTCGCTCCCTGCCGAGCTCTCGAGCGGCTGGGTCGTCAGCCTGACGTGCTCCAGGAAGACCTCGCTCGGCGACCGCTTCATCCACGGAACCTCCGTCCGGACGCTCTTGTACTGGTCGTCCATCTTCCAGAGCAGGCCGGGCACCCACGAGACACCGGCCTCGACGAGGAGAAGCCGGAGAGACGGGTACCGCTCGAAGACGCCGTGCGCGATCATGCTGGCCAGGTGGCTCGCGAGCGACTGATGCGACTGGCTCTGGATCTCGAAGTAGTAGCTCGGCATGCCGCTCGCCTGCGGCGCCACATTCGTGCCCGGTGCGACCTCGCCGAAGGCGTGGATCGCGAGCGGCAGGTTCATCTCGGCGGCCGCCTCGTGGATCGGCTGGTAGACGGGATGACCGAACGGCTTCCCAAGACCCGTCCCGACGAGAATCACCTCACAGATGCGTGGATGACCCCCGACGCGCCGGATCTCCTTCGCGGCCTCGACAGGCTGTTGCGTGGCGACGACGACAGCCCCGTAGAGCCGGTCGTCTGATCGCGAGAGCCACGTGTCGATCGACCAGTCGTTCGCCGCTCGTGCAACCTCGGCTGCGAGGTACGGGTTCGGCAGCGTGCTCAGGTAGCCGCCCGATTCGAAGGCGAGGACCGCCCGCCGGATCCCGTTCGGCTCGAGCAGTTGCTCGCGGAGCAGGTCGTAGTCCGAACACGGTGCGCCGCCGTCGGCCGGGTGCGTTTCGGGCCGGTAGCCGTCGCCGAGTGGGTTAGGCCAGACCTGCGGTGTCGCGAACGGCATCATCGGGCCGCCGCCCCGTGTCGGTCGCAGCACGTACTCCCGCCAGCCCTCGCTCAGGTAGGGCAGCAGGTCGGCCTGCGTCGCCCACTCGTGGTGGACATCGCAGTCGATCACGGGGCCGTCGTAGGCGCTCATGTCTCGAGCTCGGGCTCGCCCGGCAACATCTCGAGATGGAGCTCGTCGCCCTCGTACGGGTGACGGGCCGCAACCTCCTCGTCGATCTCGACGCCGAGACCGGGGCCGGCCGGAGGCAGCACGTACCCGTCCTCCCACAGGATCGGCCGTTTCAGGATCTCGGCATGGAAGCCTCCCCAGCGATGGATCCCTTCCAGCACGAGAAAGTTCGGTACGCAGAGGCTCAGCTGGATGTTTGCCGCGCCGACGACGGGACCGCAGTAGAGATGAGGTGCGATCGAGGCATAGTGCGCCTCGGCCAACGCGGCGATCTTTCGTCCCTCGAGCAGGCCGCCGACGCGGCCGAGATTGAGCTGGAGAATCGACGCCGCACCACACTCCAGCACCCGAGCGAACTCGTACTTCGTCGTCAGACGCTCACCGGTGGCGATCGGAATCGAGGTACCGCGGGCGACCCTCGCCATCTCCTCGGGCTTATCGGGCGGAGTCGGCTCTTCGAGCCAGAGCGGGTCGTAGCGCTCGAGCCTCTTCGCAAGCCGGATCGCTCCGGAAGGTGTCATCTGCCCATGCGTACCCACGAGCAGGTCGGCACGATCGCCGACCGCCTCGCGCACGAGCCGCGTGTAGCGCTCGGTTCGCTCGAGCGCCTCGAGAGAGGGCTGGCGTGGATCGAGCGAGGCGTAGTCGCTGAGCGGATCGAACTTCACCGCCGTGAATCCCTCCGCGACGTACTCGGCCGCCCGCGCCGCGGCGAGCTCCGGGTCGCGGTAGACGTCGGGGGTATCGCCGTCCACCGGATAGAGATACGAATAGGAGCGAAGCCTCTCCCGCACACGGCCCCCGAACAGGGCGTGGATCGGACGGTCCAGCTCCTTGCCGACGATGTCCCAGCACGCCATCTCGATGCCGCTGAGCACTCCGACGAGCGACACGTCCGGCCGCTGCGTGTAGCCGCGTGAGTACACCTCTCGCCAGAGCGCCTCGATCCGGCCGGGGTCGGCGCCGAGCACGTGCCTCTCGCAGACGTCATCGACCATCCTCGCGACCGTGTGGGGGCCGAACGTCGCTACGTAGACCTCCCCGACGCCCTCGACCCCGGAGTCGGTCGTCAGCTTGAGAAAGACGAAGTAGCGCCCGCCGTAGGACGGCGGCGGGTTCCCGACCACGAACGTCTTGACGTCGACGACCTTCACGGGCTCATTGTCAACGATTCGGGGAACCCCGGTGCGCGCAGGTCGGTGCCGAGAGCGTCCTCGAGCAGCTTCACGACCATCGGCGACCAGGCTGCGCCGCCGTACTCCTCGCGCGCCCGGAGGAAGCGCCGTTGCACGAGGGTGGCGAGCTCCAGTGGGACGCCGAGCTCGTCCCCGAGCTCCTGCGCGAAGCCGAGATCCTTGCAGGCGAGGTCCATCGTGAACCCGATGTCGTAGCTGCCGTTCAGGATCACCTGGCTCTCGGTCTCGTGAACGAAGCTCGTGCCCGAGCTCGCCTTGATCACCTCGAACGCCTGCGCCAGGTCGAGGCCGCCCCGGCGCGCGAGCATCAGTGCCTCGCCCGCAGCGACGAGATGGATGAACGCGAGCATGTTCGTGATCACCTTGATCACCGACGCACTGCCGAGCTCGCCGATGTAGAAGACCTTGCCGCCGATCGCCTCGAACGCGGCCCGGTGTACCTCGAAGACGTTCTCGTCGCCGCCGACGAGAACGGTGATCGCACCCGATGCCGCGAGGTGGACGCCACCGGTGACGGGCGCCTCGAGGCAGCGGACGCCCTGCGCGCCTGCGAGCGCGGCGAGCCGACGCAGCTCGTGACGGTCGTTCGTGCTGAAGTCGATCCATGTCGAGCCCGGAGGCAGGCCGGCCAGAAGGCCCGATTCACCGCCGAGCACGTCGGCGACGACCGCCGGAGAGGGAAGGCACGTGAACACGGTATCCGAGACGGCCGCGACCTCGCGCGGGGATCCCCCCAGGTCGCGCCCGCTGCGAGCAGCGGCGCCGCGGCCGTTTCGTCGCGATCGTTGACCGTCAGCGGGAACCCCACCCGAAGCAGGCTGCACGCAAGATGGCGACCGAGATTGTCCGAGCCCGATGAAGCCGACTCGGCTGCATACCGCCCTCGTCCGAACCTACGGGACGACAATGACCTTCCCGAAGTTCGCGCCGGCCTCGAGACGCTCGAAGGCGCCGATCGCGCACCGGGGAGCGCGAACTCGGAATCGACGAGCGGCCGGACATCGGTCGTCTCGAGAAGGCTGCACATCTCGAGGAACTCGCGCAGCGTCCCCATCGTCGATCCATGGATCGACAGCTGACGCCAGAAGACACGCGCCAGGTCGGCGGGCGGATCCGGGTCCGCTCGTCGCGCCCGAGACGACGATCGTGCCACCGCTTCGAACGGACTTCATGGAGTGATCCCACGTTGCCTTGCCGACCGACTCGAGCACCGCGTCGACGCGCTCGCGGGAGTCTGCCTCTGGGTTCGAAGACCGCCGTCGCGCCGAGGTCGAGAGCGTCGGGCACGCTTCTCCTCGCTTCGGCTCGTCACGTACACCACGAGGCCTGCTGCACGGCCGAGCATGATCGCCGCAGTCGAGACACCGCCCCCGCGCCCTGGACGAGAACGGACTGGCCGGGTCGAAGGTCGGCGCGGTTGAACAACATCCGGTACGCCGTCAGCCACGCGGTGGGGAAACACGCCGCCTCTGCGAACGACAGCCCCGCGCGGCTTCGGCACGAGATTGCGCGAGGGAGCGGCAACGCGCTCCGCGAGCGTGCCCGGCACTCCTCGCTCCGAGAGGATGTGGAAGTCCTCGGCGAGCGTCTCGTCCTGCCCGGGCGCCCTGTCCACGAGCACCGGGTAGATCACGACCTCCCGGCCGTCGACCGTGACACCGGCCCCGTCTGATCCGAGCACGATCGGTACGTCTCCTCGCTGACGCCGATACCACGCAGGCTGAAGAGATCGTGATGGTTCAGAGCGGCCGCACGGATCTCGACGACCTCCCATCCCTCGGGCGGCACCGGCTCGTCGACCTCACGAAGCTCGAGCCCGGCAAGTGGGTCGTCCGGCGAGAATCGGGCACAGACCGCTGCGAGCATCTTGCCTCCAGTGCAGGATCGCGCCGCCCGGGAGGGCTGCGCACACGACGACGACGAGCGTACCGACGCCGAACCCGTGCCGGTCGCATACGCTCAGGGAGCGTTGACCGGTGCACTCTCCGACGATCGCGTCCCGTCCTCCGGCCCGTCCGGAGGGATCGTGGGCGCGCGGGAGCTCTGACGATGGCGAAAGTCGCGTTCCTCGCGCACTGCCTGCTGAACCAGAACGCGAAGACCCTCGGCGGGGCCAAGACGCCCGGCGTCTGGGGGCCGGTGATCGACACCCTTCTCGAGCGCGGGTGGGTGATCCGCCAGATGCCGTGCCCCGAGCTTGCGTTCGGCGGCGTCCGCCGGTTCTGGTGGGTGCGCGAGCAAGCGGACACGCCGCTCTTCCGTGCCCACTGCCGCCGACTGGCACGCACGGTGGCTGCCACGATGGAGCCTCACGTGTCCGCGGGCGACGATGTCGTGATGATCGGAATCGACTCAAGCCCGACGATGGGCGTGTCGTTCCAGCCGTCCTCGACCACGTGGGGCGGCGAGCCGAACATCGGTGCCGACGACACGACCATGGTCGACGGCGAGGGCATCTTCCTCGAAGAGCTGCGTGCCGAACTCGCTGCACGCGACCTCCCCGTGCCGGGCCGCACGGGAATCCGCCACTGGTTCCCCGATTACGATCCGGCGGAGGAGCACGCCCGGCTCGTCGCGCTTCTCGAGGAGGAAGGGTGACGACCGTCGATCCCCGCTCCGAGAAGGTCGCGGTCGTACCCGAAGCAGACCTCACCGACCTCCTCCCCACCCTGCGAAAGGCCGGGTACGGGTTGATGCAACTCCCGCCCGCCGACCTCGATCCCGAGACGGCGACCGAATGGCTTTCGCAGATGGCCGAGCAGGTGGCGGAGTACCGACGCAACGACTACGAGGTCGTTCTCGCGGCGCCGGGCGCCTGGTCGACGCACCTGGACGTCGCGCTCGCACAGCTGCGGCTCGCGCCTCTACCTGCGCGGAGCGAACCGCCACGTTACGAGGAGTGAAGGCCTGATCATGACACCGTCGAGGGCTCTCGAGGGCTATCTCGTCCCGGCCGCCAGGTCGCTTCCGTCGAACCGCGCCTACCTCGCCCACCTCGCGGCGTCCGCCGGCGATCCCGATCTGATCCGGCTCGCATCGAACGAGAACACCGAGCCGCCGTCACCTCGCGTCCGCGAGGCGCTCGAGCGCGCCTTCGGCAATGCGAACCTTTCACCGTCGCCGAGCCCTCCACTGCAACATGCGCTCGCGCGACGATACGGCGTCGACGCGTCGCAGGTGCTCGTCACGGCCGGCTCGACCGAGGTGATCGATGCCGTCTTCCGGACGTTTCTGCGGTCCGGCAGCAAGGTCGTGTTGCCCGGCCCGTCCTGGCCCGTGTTCCGGCGACGGCTCGAGGCGCTCGAGGCGAAGATTATCGAAGTTCCGCTCACCGTCGACGAGCACGGCTTTCGCTACGACGTCGAACGCTATCTCGCGGCCATCGACGAGGAGACGCAACTCGTTGTCATCTGCTCGCCGAACAACCCGACGGGAAACGCGATGGAGCTGGTCGACGTCCATCGCGTCGCTCGGACCGGCGTGCCCCTCCTACTCGACGCCGCCTACGCCGACTTCGATCCCGAGCGGGATCCGATGCATCTCGTTCACGAATATGACAACGTCATCGTCACGCGCACCTTCTCCAAGGCGTACTGCCTCGCAGGGATCCGCGTCGGCTACGCCGTCGGAAGCACGGAGGTACTCGACTACGTCGACCGCTTCCTCGTGCCCGGGAGCTCCGTCAGCTCGCCGGCGCTCCATGCCGGCCTCGCCGCACTCGACGACGAGGCCTACCACCAGCATCAGGTCGGCAGGATCACGAGCGAGCGAGAACGCCTCCTTCCGCGGCTCCGGGATCTGGAGTTGCGGGCCTATCCCTCGGGTGGGAACTTCCTCGCGGTCGACTGCTCGGCAAGGCCGGGAGGCGCCGTCGAACTCGCCGCCTCGCTGCTCGCGGAGGGCGTCGTCGTTCGTCCGCTCGGCTCGATCGCCCGGATCAGCATCGGCCGCCGCGAGGAGAACGATGCGCTCGTCACCGCGCTCTCGCGCGTGATCCGCGCAACTCGATCGACCTGATCGCTCGACCGCCTCGAGCTGCGACGCTATCCGGCGGCGCGAGAACCTGTTCCGAGCCAACCGATGGCGGCGGAGATCTCATCCGCCGCCGCGACGAGGCGGACAGCGGCGTCATCGAGCCGATCGTCGAAGCGGAACCGCGGAGCCAAGACGTTGGTCACGACGACAACGGCACCGAAGGCCTCCCGACGCGAGTGAGCGTCAGGCGCCTGATGTCAGGCAGC
>CAVOVG010000021.1:0-118628 GCA_963699795.1 uncultured Thermoleophilia bacterium | reverse complement strand
TCGCGAACGTGACCGGATTCCCCGAGCCACCACCGGTCGCCGACACCGAGTAGGTCGTGCCGACCTTGCCGTGCGCAGACGGCGTCGAGGTGAACGAAATCGTCTGATCACCCTTCGCCACACCGAACGACTGCTGCACCTGCGGTGCCGCGTTCCAGTTGCCGTTCCCGGCCTGGTTCGCGTTCACCGTGCACGTACCGACCGTAAGGAAGCTCACCACACCCAACGAAATCGAACACACCGAGCTCGACGACGCGTCGATCGTGAACGCCACCGTCAAACCCGACGTCGCAGTCGCCGTCGGCGTATACGTCGAACCGCCCACCTTCGCGCTCCCGGAGCCGACGAAGTAAACGAAATCGTCTGATCACCCTTCGCCACACCGAACGACTGCTGCACCTGCGGTGCCGCGTTCCAGTTGCCGTTTCCGGCCTGGTTCGCGTTCACCGTGCACGTACCGACCGTAAGGAAGCTCACCACACCCAACGAAATCGAACACACCGAGCTCGACGACGCGTCGATCGTGAACGCCACCGTCAAACCCGACGTCGCAGTCGCCGTCGGCGTATACGTCGAACCGCCAACCTTCGCGCTCCCCGGAGCGACGATGTAAACGAAATCGTCTGATCACCCTTCGCCACCGTGAACGACTGCTGCACCTGCGGGGCCGCGTTCCAGTTGCCGTTGCCCGCCTGGTTCGCGTTGACGGTGCAAGTCCCGACCGTCTGGAAGCTCACAACACCCGCGGCGATCGAACAGACCGTGCTCGACGACGCATCGATCGTCAACGCAACCGTCAAACCAGACGTTGCGGTCGCCGTCGGCGTATACGTCGAACCGCCAACCTTCGCGCTCCCCGGAGCCGACGATGTAAACGAAATCGTCTGATCACCCTTCGCCACCGTGAACGACTGCTGCACCTGGCTTGCGACGCTGTAGCTGGCGTCTCCTGCCTGATCGGCGTTGATCTTGCACGTTCCTGGCGCGGTGAAGCTTACGACGGCTCCTGCGATCGAGCAGACCGCCGTCGCGCTGAGATCGATGGCGAAGGTGACCGGGTTCCCGGATGCGCCGCCGGTCGCGGTGACCGTGTAGGTGGAACCGCCCACCATCGCCGCTACAGGGGCGGTCGAGGTGAACGAGATCGTCTGTGTTCCCTTCACGAGAACCGAAACCGAGCCGCTCGCCGACGTCCAACTCCGCCACACCGTTACGACCGTGTACGAGTAGGTGACCGGCGAGGCACTCGTCGGTGCCGTGTCCGTGCAACTCGTGGTCGCGATCGGCAACGCAGAGCTGCCGCACGCCGCGTCTGCGGGAAGTCCATCTCGAAGCACGTAATAGCCGTCAACCGCGCCGCTATCCGGCGCGACAACGGTGCTCCAATCGAGCGACACCGACGTCCCCGAGGCCGAATGCGTCCCAATCGTCGTCGCATCGAGCGTCCCGACGCTCGCCGCGCCGCTACCGGTGCCGATCGATGTGAAGAACGCGACAGCGCCCATCGTCGCGACAAGGGCGATTACCGGCACCGTCACTGCAACCAGGGCGAGGCGGCGTGCGGGGTGTCGGCGGCGCGCAGGAGCCGCTACAGGCTGTTTCCGAGCGGGTTCTGTGCTCGCCTTGCCCCAGTCGATCACGCGGAACAGCTCGCGCTCCCGCCCGGCAGGCCCGGGGAGCGTCTCGAACATGCGGCGCACGCCCGTCGGAGACGTTCCGGCCTGCCTGCCGCCAACAGATGCGATCGCGGCGAGCAGCGAGCCGACCCTGCCGAGGAATGCGAAGAAGCGCATCACTTCGTTGCCGTCCCGCTGTAGTCGAGATAGACGGTCGCGTCCTTGCAGGCGTCCTGGTTACCGGCGTCCAGCATGATCAGGTGCGGCCTGGAGGCGTCGGGCACATTCAGGTCGCTAAAGCTCTTCGTCGCGCCCGGCGCCAACACGAGCAGCGGGTAGGCGCTCGGGTTCAGCTGGTTGACCTGGAAGTTCGCGCTGCCGCCGCAGCCCGGCTTGCTGGTTGCCTGCTCGACCGACACCGTCAGGACGGTGATCTTGATCGTCTGGTTCGTCGTGTTGTGGAACGTCAGGTCGATTGGCGTTCCGACCGGGTCACCCGGGTAGACGACATCGCGAGCGCCGCCTGCGATATCGAACCGCTGCGGAATCCCCTTCTGCACGACCACCGTCACCTGTGCTGTATGCACCAGCGCGCCGCTCGTCGCCGTGATCGTGACCGTAAACGTGCCCGTGGCCACACCCGGGTCGGTGTCGATGCTCAACGACGCCGACGTCGCGGGGTTGGAAATGAGAGCAGACGGCGACCAGCTCACGATCGCCGGGGTAGGAGTACCGCTGTAGGACAGCGCCACGTTCCCGGTGAAGCCGTTCACGCGGCTGACGACCAGACCGAGCGTCGCGAGATCACCCTGGTAGATCGTCTGCGTCACCGGAGAAGCCGAGATGTTGAAGTCCGGGGCCGGCGCCGCGTTCACAACCAGCTTGAACGTGACCGAATGCGTCTGTGCGGGCGTCTTCCCGACCGCCGTCAACGAGAACGAATACGTTCCCACCGCCGCCGACGGCCCAACTCTCAGGGTCAACGACGCCGAGTTCCCCGACGACGGCACCGGATTCGGGCTCACCGCCGACCCGACCGTCACACCCGCGGGCAAGCCCGACAACGCCGAGAACGTCACCGGCTCGGTCATCCCGTTCTGCCGCGTCACAGAGAACGAATACGTCGCCGCCAACTGTCCCGGACACCGGCCTCACGACCGTCTGCGAGGACGGCGACACCGTCAACGCGAAATCAGGCTTCCCACCGGCCGAAAGCGCCGCCGCCGACCACCACGAGCACACCAAGCAAGACAACAACGATCGCTGTCCTCCGTGCTGCACTCCTACGGGTCAAACGGCTCATCAGGACTCTTCGGTTCCTTTCAAGTCGGGGTCACTGCAACCGGGTGAAGCTGGTGGAGGGGCGGCACCGCAGCCCGCCCCCCCACCAAGGTGGATCGCCGCTACGAAGCGGCGAAGTACAACGGCACGGTCAGGTTCCGACAGTCGTTCTGGTTAGCACCGTTGTCGATCATCTGGACGGTCACCGTGTCCGTGGTCTTGTCCTGGCCAGCGATCGAAGGTTGCCGAACAGCGACGTGTCCGTGTGCGTCGACTCCAACCGCTGCACCGCCCACCGAGAAGTCATCCTTCGTGCAGGATCCGGACGACCATGCCGAACCGTTCGCGTTCGCGATCCTGACGTCGACCTGGGTCAGGTACTGGTTGACCGGCGCTCGTTGATCTTGACGTGGTAGCTATTGGTCTGCGATCGTCCCGGCAACCCCCACCGTCGGGTCCGGATAGAGCGGACCGACAGCCAGAGTGTCAGCGCCGGTCTGGTCGACTGTCCAAGCCGAATCAGTCCCACAGTTGCCGAGCCCGTGCCCGAGCCAGTGGACGTGAAGTACGCGTACGCCCCGACCGCAGCAATCGCCACAACGACGACTGCTCCGACCAGAGCGACGGTCTTGCGTGTCTTCAAGAACTGCATTTCCCCTACCTCCCTTTCAAGGAGTCGATAGCAGCCACCGGGGCGAGGTCCCCCATTGCCACGGTGGCCTGATCGCGCACGTCCCAGGAGGGGCGAACGCTCGAAAACGCTTGCCGGGTGTCGACCCGTAGCGCCATGACCTGCAGCCGCGACACCCAGCCGCGAACCACACTCGACGGGAAGGACGTGCAGGACGCATGTGCTGTCGAATCCGACAGAGAACTGGCAGCGCAACGACGGCTGTCAGCGGGTTCGGTCCTGTCCACGGTGTCCCTCCCTATGTCCCCTGCTCCGAGGATCCGGGCAACCCCCCCGGGCTGCCCATCTCCCTATCCGGCTCGCTCAGCGAGCCGGTGCATCTCGCCGGGTCTCGCTCCCGGCCTTCCTCCCTGGCTCTACCGTTGCTCCAGTGCTCGCGTGAATGCCACTGGCCATGAGTCCAGGACCGCCTAGCGGATCGGCGTGATGTGGACGACGGGTCAGCCGGAGGTGATGCGCGTGGCCTCGACCGCGTGCCGGCGCTCCGTGAGCAGCTGCTCGAGCTCCGCGAGCTCGCGCTCGCGCGTGTGAATCCGGCCAAGTACCGCATCCGCCTGGCGCAGCGCCTCGTCGACGAGTTGGACGCGCTCGGTTGCCGATTCCGCCTCCGCCAGACGCAACGGGAGCGCTGCGCTCGCCTCCTCGGCGGACGCGATCTCGTGAAGCTCTTCGAGCGACACTCCGAGGACGTCCCGGAGGCGGCGCAACAGGTCGAGCCGCTCGACGTCGGCCTCCGTGTAGAGGCGGTGCGACCGTCGTGGCCGCGGGCCGCCCGGGAGGAGCCCGATCTGCTCGTAATAGCGGATCGTCGGAGCTGTCAACGCCGTTCGGGCGGCAAGCTCGCCGATTCGCAGCGTTCCGGGCTTGCGGCGGCTCATCGGTGAGAACATCCCATATTACACAGAGCTTTCGACCGATACTGCATCTTCACATCATATTGAAATATCGGTCGAAATCAAGCGCGAAACGACCCGCGATGGGGTCCGACCGTCAGCCGCGTAGCCGCGAGATCAGGCCGCGGCGGGGCAGCTCCGGACGCGGCGGCGGCGGACGGTTCTCGAGCAGAGCGGCAGGCACGTCGTAGGTGAGCCAGCGTGCCATCTCTCCCCCACCCACGGCCTTCGCGGCGGCGGACATGCCGGCGTCGCGTACGCCGGGCCCGTGGGCGTCACTCGCGATGCAGTGCGCGAGCTCCAGCTCGAGCAGCTTCCGGGCACACGAAGCGGTCGGCGCGACCGAGTCGGCCGTCCACCGAGGCCGCGGTGAGCTGGACGTACGCTCCGGCCCGCACAGGCCCCTCGAGCACCTCCGGGCTGGTGCTGGACGTCGAGGTTCCGCTCGGGATGCGCGATCACGGGCACGATGTGCTCGAGATGCAGCTGCGCGCACGTGTGCGCGAGGTCGAGAGGCCAGCCCAGGTAGGGCGACTCGAGCAGCAGGAGCATCGCGTTGCCGCCGAGCCCGAACCGTGCGCGCGTGCGCGCGTCGAGCGCGGGCAGGCGGTCGAGCGCGATCTCGCCGCCGCCGCGGATCTCGATCGCGATCCCCGCCTCTGCGACCGCCTCCTGCACCGCGGGCGAGCGCCTCCTCCATCGCCTCGACCGACGTCGGGAAGTCGTCGCGCACGTGCGGGGTGCCGCACACGACCGTGACGCCGTCGGCGGCCATCGAGCGCGCCATCTCCACCGACGCGGCGAGATCGAAGGCGCCGTCGTCGAGGCCCGGCAGGACATGGCTGTGGAGGTCGATCATCTGGGGGAGGGTAGCGCGGGGCCGTGCTGACGTGTCACGGTGGGCGCGATGGAAGAAACCCGGGCTCCCGGCGCGGCACGTTCGACCGCCCGCCACCACCGCCTCACCTCCCGGGCGTCAGCTCAGGGAGGCGGCGAGCAGGCCCTGCACGTAGCCGATCGCATGCAGGCGCCCGAGCGTCGGGTAGCCCGGCACGAGCGCCGCGTCGCCCGCCAGTGTCGGCGAGTGGTCGGTGCGCAGCGGGGCGTCGACGCCGGCGTCGAGATAGGCCCGGATGCACGCGGCCATATCGGTAGGACCGTCGTCGACGAACGTCTCTTCGAAGCGCTCGCTCGTGCCCTGCACGTCCCGGAAGTGCACGAACTGGATGCGGCCCGCCTCGCCGAAGTGACGGATCGCCGCGGGGAGATCGTCGGTCATCAGGCTCACGTTGCCCTGGCACAGCGTCATCCCGTTCGCGAGGCTGGGCTGGAGCGCGAAAACGCGGTCGTAGGCATCGAGTGAGCGGATGATCCGGCCGATGCCGCGGACAGGTGAGAGCGGCGGGTCGTCCGGATGCAGGGCGAGCTTCACGCCCGCCGCCTCGGCGACGGGGACGGCGCGCTCGAGGAACCAGGCGAGGGTCTCCCAGAGGAGGTCTTCGGAGACGGGAGCGCCGGGGGCCGGGTTGTCCACCCAGACGGAAGCGTCGAAGCCCGTGACCTCTGCCCCACCCCGACCCGGCAACGCCGTCGACGTTCGCGACCACGAGACGATCGGCATCCAGTTGTAACACCACACCTCGATCCCGAGCTTCCCCATCACCGTGAGGAGCTCGAGGACTGTTTCGAGCTCCTCTTCGCGGCCGGGGAGCCCGAGCCGGAGGCGATCCATGGGCGGGTTGTCCTCCAGCACGGTGAGGTGGAAGCCGGCGTCCTCGACCAGTTGCCTGTAGAGCGTCAGCGGGCCGAGCTGCCACGGCTGCTCGGGTGCGTGGGCGCGCCAGTCGACCGAGCCGCGCGGGAGGACGCCGGTCGCCTCGGCGATCCCGAGCTGGCGCAGCTGCGCCCAGGCGTCGGTGGGGCGCGGTTCGAGCAGGATTTCGGCAAGGCGAAGCATCGGCGTGACGGTATCGGATCCTGACGCGACGGCTAAGACGCAGCCCGGCACAGCACGTTGACCGCCCGCCACCACTCTTCCTGTTGCCGCCTCTGCGCCAACCGTCAGATTCCGAACTCTCGCAGCGCCAATCTCGCCGTCGTTAGCTCCCGGACCAGGTTGGGGAGCGTTTCTCGAGGAAGGCGCCCATCCCCTCCTGCGCGTCGCCGGTCTGCGCGTTCGCGGCCATCACACGCCGCGTCAGCTCATATGCCCCGCTCTCGTCAAGCTCGACCTGCTGGTAGAACGCGTCCTTGCCGATCCGCACCGTCAACGGGCTCGACGCAGCGATCCGCTCCACGAGCGCCGAAACGGCGTCCTCCAGCTCGTCGCCCGGGACGACTCGGTTGACGAGTCCCCAGTCGCGTGCCGTCGCCGCGTCGATCGGTTCGCCCGTGAGCAGCAGTTCGAGCGCGCGCTTTCGTCCTACCGCGCGTGAGAGCGGCACCATCGGCGTCGAGCAGAAGAGGCCGATCCTCACGCCAGGGGTGGCGAAGCGAGTCCCCTCCGCGGTCACTGCGAGGTCGCAGGAGGCGACGAGCTGGCACCCGGCCGCGGTGGCAATCCCGTGCACCTTCGCGATCACGGGCTGCGGAACGCGGTGGATCGTCTCCATCAACGCCGTGCAGACGTCGAACAGCCGATCGTAGAACGCGGCGTCGCGACCGACCATCTCCCCCAAGTCGTGCCCGGCGGAGAAGGCTGGTCCGGCGCCCTCGATCACGATCGCCCGAACTTCCGGGGCCGCGCCTACCTCTTCGAGCACCGAGATCAGTTCTTCCATCAGCGCCAGCGAGAGTGCATTCCGCTTCTCCGGCCGGTTGAGCGTGATGCGGGCGGCCGGAGGCTCGATGCGGACGAGAAGATGCTCGCGGGTCGCGGTGGCCATGTCAGGAGACAGTAGCGCCGAGTGGAGCCGGGCGCTACGTGGCGCCGATCCGCGTCTCGTGCCCTGCCCACTCCTGCTCCCGCAGCACGTATTTCTGCACCTTGCCGGTCGACGTCTTCGGCAGCGGGCCGAACTCGACGGCATCGGGGCACTTGTAGTGCGCGAGGCGGTCGCGGGCAAAAGCGATGATCTCCTCTGGGGTCGTGGTCACGCCCTCCTTCAGCGTCACGAAGGCCTTGGGACGCTCGCCCCAATACGGGTGCGGGATCCCGACGACAGCGCACTCGAGAACCGAAGGATGGGCGACGATGGTCTGCTCCACTTCGATCGAGGAGATGTTCTCCCCTCCCGAGATGATGATGTCCTTGCCGCGGTCCCGCAGCTCGACGTTCCCGTCCGGATGCCACACGGCGAGGTCGCCGGAGTTGAACCAGCCGCCGCGGAATGCCGTCGCCGTCGCCTCGGGGTCGTCGTAATAGCCCGCCATGACGATGTTGCCGCGCATCACAACCTCACCCATCGTCTCGCCATCTCGGGGGACGTCGTTCGCCTGATCGTCGACGACGCGGACGAGATCGGACGAGGGGTACGCCTGGCCCTGGCGCGAGAGCAGCCGCGCCCGCTCGGCGGGCGGCAGCGACCGCCACTCCTCCTGCTCGGGACAGACGGTCGTCGGGCCGTATGTCTCGGTCAACCCGTAGACGTGGATCACTCGGAAATTCAGCTCGTCCATCCGCGCGAACAGGGTGGGCGAGGGAGGCGCTGCGGCGACCATCACCGTCACCTGCCGCTCGACGCGGTGCGCCTTCGGGTGGTTGATGACCATCAACTGCACGGTCGGGGCGCCGTTGAAGTTGGTGACCCCGTAGGCGTCGATCAGTTCCCAGACCAGTTCCGGCTCGACCTTGCGGATCGTGAGATGCCGGCCGGCGACCGCCGTCACGCCCCAGGCGAAGCACCAGCCGTTGCAGTGGAACATCGGCTGCAGCCAGAGGAAGACCGACTCGGACGACAGCCCCGTCACGATCGCCTCGTTGAGCGCGCTCAGATAGGCGCCGCGATAGGTGTACTGGACGCCTTTCGGGCGCCCCGTCGTGCCCGACGTGTAGTTGATCGAGATCGTCTCCTCCTCGTCCTCGAGCCAGCTTTCCGGCTGCTCCGGCGAGGACGCAGCGAGTAGATCCTCGTACGGGTCTCCAGGGGCGCCCGTGTCGTCGACTCGGATCACCTCGATGCCGGAGAGGTCGAGCGGTTCCACGAGCTCGGCGAACTCCGCGTCGAGCAGGAGCGTCGAGGCGCCCGAGTGGCGCAGGATGTACTCCACCTCGGCGCTCGAGAGCCGCGTGTTGACCGTGACGAGGATCCCGCCCGCCGCCGGCACGCCGAAATGCGCCTCCAGCATTCCAGGAGAGTTGGGGAGGAGCGTCGCGACCCTATCGCCTTTCCGGAGACCGGCAGCGCGAAGCCCGTTCGCGAGTCGCCACGCGCGCTCGGCGAACTGCGCATACGTGTAGCGGCGAGCACCGTGCACGACGGCGTCCTTCCCCGCGTACATGAGGGCGGCACGCGCGAGCAAGTCGACGGGGTTCATCTCCGTGCGGAAGACCTTGGCGCGCGCTCCGCGGTGATCGATCGTCGAGTCAGTCATCCCTCGGTCCTGATTGTAGGGCTCGATCGTGCCGAACGCAGGTGGGGCCGCGCGACTCGGCGCCGAGCGAAACAACTGCCGCCTCTCCGCCCTCCGAACGTCACGGAAAAATCAATGTTTCGGTTCGATGTCGAGCAGCAGAGCGATTCGAGCGCCCGGACGGTGTTGGCCCGCCCAGCGTCTGCGACTGGAGAAGCGTGGACGGGCGCTGATGGACTCGGCCGAGAAGGAGTTGTCCCGGCTCTGAACTGGGGAGGGACTCCCCACAGCCCCGAGACCTAGTGGTGTGACGGAACGATCACGAGTGGGCAGGGGGTGTGGTGGGCAGCGTCGGTACTGACGGAGCCGAGCAGGAGTCGTTTCGTGGCGCCGTGTCCGCGGGAGCCGAGAACGAGAAGCTCGGCATCGGCGGCTTGGTCGACGAGGACGGCGGCGGGGCGGCCTTCGATCGCGATCGCCTCGACCTGGACATCGCCCCTCGGGAGTCGCTCGAGCGCCGCGCGCAGCACGTCGTCGGCGTGGTGTTCAGCCTCGAGGAACGGATCGGGTGTGGCTGCGAAGGCCTCCCCGACGTAGGAGGCGGTTGGTGGTTCCCAGGCGCACACGATGCGGAGTTCAAGTCCGCGGAGCTTCGCTTCGGCATAGGCGAAGCGAAGTGCGGCGTCGGCTTCGGGGGAGCCGTCGATGCCGACGACGATGTGGGGTGCCGTGGGCACGCTCATTCGAGTGAGACCCGGGGTTCGGCGAGGGCGACGCGGTGCGCTCGGTGGGGCTTTCCAGCGGGAACGGCGAGCGAGGCGACGACGCCGGCGGCAAGGGCGAGGGCCATGATCGTGAACGACAGTGTGTAGCCCTGCTCCTTCGGCATGCCGTCTGCGAGCAGGCTCGCCGAGAGGATCGATGCAGCGACCTGGCCCCCGATGGCTCCGCCGATGGTGCGCATGACGGCATTCATCCCGGTCGCAACACCCGTCTGGTCAGGCCGGACCGCCTCGACGATCAGGTTCGCCATCGAGGCGAATGCGAAGCCGACGCCCGTGCCGAGCAGCAACGACGCCAGGTAGATCTGCCAGTGCGCGGAATGGGCCAGAGCGAGCAGCACGAAAGCGAGCATCGTGATCGCGGCTCCGAGCACCAGGGGCACCTTGGAGCCGTACCGTCCGGAAAGCCTGCCGCCGAGAGGGGCGGCAATCAGCATCATCATCGTGGAAGGGATCAGGAAGAGCCCGGCCTGGGTCACGGACGAGCCGAAGCCGTAGCCGGTCGTGGTGGGGGTCTGGACGAATTGAGGGATGAGCACGAACGCGCTGTACATCCCGAATCCGATCAGGAAGCCGGCGAGGTTGGTCGTCCAGACGCCACGCAGCCGCATCATCTGCATGTCCACGAGCGGGCAGCGAGATCTCGCCTCGACCCGAATCCATACGACCGCGAGCACGGCCGCCGCAACGAGGAGGCCGATCGTGCGGGCAGAGAGCCAGCCCCAGCGTGGCGCCTCGCTGATCGAGACGAGCAGGCACACGAGCCAGAGCGTGAGAAGGATCGCGCCCACCCAGTTGACCGTGCCGGGAGCGCGGATGGGTGACTCCGGAACGATCAGCATGGTTGCGATCGTAGTTGCAGCGATCACGCCGAACGGGATCCAGAACAGCCAGTGGTAGTCGAGGTGAGCGAGAATCGGGCCGGCGAGGACGATTCCGAGCCCACCGCCGATTCCGAGCAGCCCGGAAACGAGCGCGATGCCGCCCGCGACGCGCTCCCGCGGAAATTCGTCCCGGATGACCCCGAACGCCAGGGGGAAGATCGCACCGCCGAGGCCCTGGATCGTGCGGGCGCCGATCATCACGGGCAGCGTCGTCGCAAGCGCCGCAAGCAGCGTTCCCCCGCCGAGTCCGGCGAGCACCACCACGAGCGTGCGCTTCTTGCCGAACATGTCACCGAGTCGCCCGGCGATCGGTGTCGCGACGGATGCTGCGAGGAGATAGGCCGTGAAGATCCAGGTGACGCCTGTCGGCGTCGTGTGGAGATCTTGCTGCAACGTCGGGAGAGCCGGCACGACGAGCGACTGGAGCATCGCGTACGCCCCACCGGCCACCGCGAGAACTGTCAAGAGAAGGCCGGCCCGCGGCGACGGTTCGAGATGCCGTTTGCGCTCCCACCCGGTGAACCTATCGGTTACCGAGTGAGACCCTCCACCTCGTCGCCGCCCGTCGATAGGCGCCTGCGGCGGCGACGTGGTGGGTGCGCAACGGACTGCAGCGGAGCAAGGACGCGCAGCCCTACGCCTGGGGTGCCGCGCGTGCTGCGGCCTGCTCCCACGCCGCGGCGCTCGCACGCCCGTCCCACGTGAACGCCACGTCGGGAACGAGTCGCACCGCCAGAACGCCCGAGGCGAGAGACTCCGACGGCGCCGGCAGCCTCTCGCCCTCCAGCGTCACATAGCGCCGATGCACAAGATCGATCAGCGCTGCCGCCGGAGTGCCCTCGACCAGCTCGACGCGCCCCCGAATCGACGCACCGAAGACCTCGAAGCCGGAGTGCGAGTCGTACAGCACGATCGTCGCGCACGGATCGCGACGAAGACTTCGCACTTTGCGACTCGCACTCCCCGTCGCGAACACGATTGCGTCACCGTCGACGGCGTACCACAGCGGGATCGCATGCATTGCGCCGTCGCTCTCGAGCGTCGGGAGCACGCCAACGAGGCGCGCCGCGAGAAGCTCCTGCACGAGCGGGTCGGCGAGCACCTCACGCCCGGTGAGCCCGGTGCTCCGGGTCGGCGAAGCTTCAGCCGTCACGCGCCCGTTCCGACCCCGGCGACGACCTGGACGAGCCGCTCGAGCTCCTCGTCCGCGTTGAAGTAGTGAACAGACGTGCGCACAACCGCGTCGAGCCCGCGGCCCCCGAGGTCGAGGCGGCTAGACGAGGCGGATGTGAACGAGACGTTGATTCCCGCAGCGGAAAGCCAAGCGACGACTGCCTGAGCCGTCACCCCATCGACCGTGAACGTGACGATCCCGCACTTCTCGACCCCACGGTCGCGTACCTCGACGCCCGGCAGCGCCTGGAGCTGAGCGCGCAACGACGCAGCCAGCCCCTCAACACGCTCGGCGATCGCGTCGAGCCCCCAGCCGAGCGCGTAGTCGACGGCTGCGCCGAGCCCGAGCTTCGTCGCATAGCTCGTCTCCCAGTTCTCGAACCGGCGCGCGTCGTCACGGATCGCATACGTCTCGCGCCCGGTCCACTCGGCGGAGTGGAGATCGAGGAACGGCGGCTCGAGCTGTCCGATCAGTTCCTGCCGCACGTAGAGGAACCCTGTGCCGCGTGGGCCCCGCAGGAACTTCCGCCCCGTGGCCGACAGCATGTCGCACTGGAGCTCGCCGACATCCGTCGGCAGCTGGCCGACGGACTGGCACGCATCGAGCAGAAGCGGCACCCCGGCTGCCCGACACAGCCGCCCCACCTCCGCGGCGGGCTGCACGAGCCCGCCCTGCGAGGGGACGTGAACGAGAGAGACGAGCCGCGCTCCGCGCGCAAGCTCGGCTTCGAGCGCCCGGAGCGAGATCCGCCCGCTCTCGTCATCGGCGACCACGACGACGGCGGCGCCCGTGCGCCTCGCAACCTGGAGCAGCGCGATGTAGTTCGACGCGTACTCCGCGCCACACGTCAGGATCCGGTCTCCCGGCTGGAAGTCGACCGAGTAGAACGCCATGTCCCAGGCGCGGGTTGCGTTCTCGATGATCGCGATCTCGGCACGAGAACAGCCGAGGAGCCGCGCAACGGAGTCGTACACCGCCTCCACCCTCTCGTGCTCCTGCGCCGCCGCCTCGTAGCCGCCGATTCGCGCCTCGAGCTCGAGATGCTCGATCACCGTGCGCAGCACGACATCGGGCATCAGGCTCGCCCCGGCGTTGTTCAGGTGGACGACGGACTCGCTGCCCGGCGTCTCGCGCCGGGCCCTCGCGACGTCGATCGGGCTCAATCGTCGCTCGCGCTGGACGGTTCCTCGTCCTCGGCAAGACGGCGTTGCAACACGCTGCGCGACAGAACGCCGACGAGTCGTCCATCCTCGACCACGGGAACGCGCTCGGCGTCGTGCTCCTCGAGGAAGTGAAAGGCCTCGTCGAGCGGCGCATTCGCGTCGATCGTGTAGTACGGCTCCTCGGCCAGTCCCCCGATCGACGTCTCGATCGGGTCGAGGCCCGCGGCGACGACCTTGGTGACGAGGGTCTTGCGCGTCAGCACTCCCGTGAGCGCACCGTCGGCGTCGACGACGTAGACCGCGCGCACCTCCTGCGGGGTCAACACGAGTCCCGCCTCCTGCGCCGACGCCGTCCCCGGAAGGGAGCGCGGGTCGGAGATCATCGCGTCGCGAACGCGTTCGGTCGTCACGGGTACAGCCCGCGTGACTCGAGTGCCGCCCCGACGTCCTTGATTCCGGCCACGAGCGCCGATGTGCGGAGCGTCAGGTTCTGCTCGATCGAGATCGCCCAGACGCGGTCGAACGCGTCGTTCATCTTCTCCGCCAGCTTCGCCCGGATCTCGTCACGACCCCAGAACAGGCGGCCGAGGTCCTGCACCCACTCGAAGTACGAGACGGTCACACCACCCGCGTTCGCGAGGACGTCCGGCAGGATCGGAATCGCCCGCTCACTCAGGATCGCGTCGGCCTCGAGCGAGATCGGGCCGTTCGCCCCCTCGACGATCAGCTTGCACTGCAGGCGGGCTGCATTCGCGAGCGTCACCTGGTTCTCACGCGCTGCGAGCACGAGAATGTCGCACTCGAGCTCGAGCAGCTCCTCGTTCGAGATCCGAACGCCTGTGGCCCACCCTTCGAGCGACCCGTGCTCGAGGGCGTACGCGCTCATCGTGGGGATATCGAGCCCGGCCGGGTCGTAGACGCCGCCCGAGACGTCCGAGACCGCGATCACGGTCGCGCCTCGCTCTACGAGCTCGAGCGAGGCGATCCCCCCCACGTTGCCGAAGCCCTGCACGACACACCGTTGCTCGTTGAGCTTCCAGCCGAGCCGCTCGCAGGCCCGGGCCACCGTCATCACGACGCCCGCTCCCGTCGCCTCGTGCCGGAACACCGAGCCGCCGATCGAGATCGGCTTGCCGGTCACGATCTCCGGCACCGCGTGGCCCTTCTGCATCGAGTAGGTGTCCATCATCCAGGCCATCGTCTGCTCGTTCGTCGCCATGTCGGGCGCCGGAATGTCCTCCTTCGGGCCGATCACCGGCAGCAGCTCGGACGTGAATCGCCGCGTGAGCCGCTCCAGCTCGCCCTGGGACATCTCGTGCGGGCTGCAGCGCACGCCGCCCTTTGCGCCTCCGTAGGGAAGACGCAGGAGCGCGCACTTCCAGGTCATCCACACGGCGAGAGCGGCGCATTCGCCCAGGGTGACCTCGGGGTCGTAGCGGATGCCGCCCTTCGTCGGCCCGAGAACGCTCGAGTGCTGCACGCGGTAGCCGGGGAAGACGACACGACGGCCGCTGTCGAGCCGCACGGGGCAGCTGACGATGAACGCGCGCTCCGGGTAGCGCAGCCGCTCGGCCACGTCGGGGTCGATGTGGGCGTACGGCACCGCCTGGTCGTACTGGGCGACGGCGGTGCGGTAGAGCGGAGAATCCCACTCCAGGGGCTCGTGCAGCTCTTCCTCGTACATGCTTGCCATCGCGCGCCGCAGTCTACTGGGACGAGGGTGCGCCCCGTGACCCGCCAGGGCGAATTCGGTGCACCCGCGCTCGCGTCGGGCCAAGCGCGCGGTGGCGCAATGACCTGCCCACCCTTGCACGGCACGCAGGTTGGCTACTCGACACGCCGACGAGGCCCTGAGCAACTGGCCTCTACAGCGCGTTCGGTTTCAACGCGGCGAGGTCGAACGGACGGACCGGCGCGACGAAGTTAACGTGGAACTACTTCACCAAACGGCGCCGAAGCGTCCGCGTGTTGTCTTTTGTGTGGGGATTCTGACGCGCGTTCAGGCCGATTCCGCCCGCACTGCCGCCGCATCATCTCGGCTCAACTTGGTGAGTTCGCTTGCCCTTTCGTTGCCCACGAGATCACCCAGCACCGACCCGTCTGGGATGTCGTCCTCTCCGAGGTGGACGTAGGTGGAAGCGGTGAAGTCCCAGGAATGGTGGCCGAGGACGCGACGGATCTGCTCTCTGTTTACGCCCCGTCGCCACATGATCGAAGCCGCACTGTGTCGCAGGGTATGCAGGCCGACGGGCCACTCGATTCCTGCCCTGCGTCCCGCGGCGCGAACGACCCGCGGGGCGATCGCTCTTGCGTGGGCGCGCGAATCGTGTTGTTGACACTCGTGCGGGAACGTGTGAGCATTCTAGGTTCCGGCGGTCGAGACGCGTAAGCCGCGCTGCGGGCTGTTGTGCGCTGTGACGGCAAGCCTTCTCTCTCGCTGGGCGCAGCGTGTTGCTGCACCAATGGAAGGGAACCAGGGGAGGTTGGCTCATGAAACGATTTCTGTCCTGCGGAGGCTGGGGTGGGAGGGTCGGTATGGGCCTGGTGTTGCTCGTGGCTGCGCTAACAGTTGGCGGCGCGTCCGCGACGGTCGGCGACGACACACTCGTAAGCATCGGCAGTCCGCCGTCGCCGTTCTCGCAGAACAAGCAGAACGAGCCGGCGCTCGCGGTCGACGCGAATCATCCGAACATTCTTGTGGCGGGGTCCAACGACAACATCGACATGGAGGCTTGCAACGCCGGCACGGACAATACGTGCCCGTTCACTCCCGGCATCGGCGGCTCGGGCGTCTACTTCTCGTTCAACTCGGGGGCGACCTGGACGCAGCCGACCTATACGGGCCTGACGGCCCGTGGCTGCCTGGGAGCGGTGGGAGATTCCGACGCCCCGTGTACGCCCGGGGTGGGGCCGATTGGCACGGTGCCCTGGTACTACGAGAACGGGCTTGTCTCGGACGGCGACCCGGCGCTCGCTTTCGGGCCGAAGCCTGGGGCGGACGGCAGCTTCTCTTGGGAGAACGGCTCCCGGCTGTACTACGTGAACCTGACCTCGAACCTCGGGGCAACACGTGATGAGGCGACCTTCAAGGGCTATGAGGCGATTGCCGTCTCGAGGACGGACGCCGTCCAGGCCGCGGCCACCGGCGACAAGAACGCCTGGATGCAGCCGGTGATCGTCACCAAGCAGTCGTCGACGACGTTCAGCGATAAGGAGCAGGTCTGGGCGGACAACGCCGCCAGTAGCCCCTTCTTCGGCAACGTCTACGTCTGCCTGGCGTCCTTCCGTAGCAACAGCTCCGGGATCGCGGCGCCGCAACCGCTGCTCGTGGCGACCTCCACCGACGGCGGCACGACCTGGAGGGAAAAGCAGGTGACCTCTGCCAGCAACAACCCGTTCAACCAGAAGCAAGGCTTCGGTCGCTCGGGCTGCACCGTTCGGACCGACTCGAACGGCGTCGTGTACGTGCTCGCGAACCAGTTCGCGGTTGGGTCGCCCGGGCAGGGTCAGCACCTCCTGATCAAGTCCTATAACGGCGGGAAGAACTGGACGCGGCCACAGGAGATCGGCCTGGCCGTTGACACGTGCTTCTCGGTTCAGTTCGACGGCAGCGGCTACCGCTGCGTGATGGACGGGATGGCGGGCGCCCGCGACGACCTGTCGTCGGCCCCGAGCATCGACATCGCAAACGGAGCACCGACTGGAGCCGACGCGACCAACGAGATCGTCCGCACCTGGGTCGACGGCCGCGACGGCATCAACCACGAGCACGTCTACTTGAGCACCTCGACGGACGGAGGTGCCACCTGGTCAAGTCCGTCCCAGACCGAGTCGACCGGCGACCGGGGCTACTACTCGGCCGTCGCGATCTCGCCCAACGGGGCCGACGCGTACCTGGTCTACAACGCCTTCACGACACCTTTCCGTGACGACACATCGAGTCCGCGCGCGCTCGTCGGCGTGGTGAAGCATGCAGACGTCGGAAGCGGAGGAGCGCTGGGCCCGTGGTCGGAACTCCACCGAGGTCCACCGGGCGACCCGAGAACGTCCAGCCAGAACAATCTCTGGATCGAGTTCCTCGGCGACTACGTGTACGCCGTCGCCACGAACAACTACGGAGCAGGCGTGTGGAACGACGTCCGCAACGGAGCAGACTGTCCCGCGATCGACAGCTGGCGGGCCGCGGCCCAGGCCGCAACGCAGAACGGGACCGCCGTGCCGACCAAGCCGGCGCCCCAGCAAGACTGCCCGGCCACCTTCGGCAACACGGACATCTACGGCGGCTCATACGCCGATCCGACGCCGTAGCGGGCAACGCGAGGCTAGAGCAGCCCGGCTCCCAGATACCACGGAAGGCCCGCCCACCCGGCGGGCCTTCCCCTTTGGACGTGCGTCCACCAAGTTGGCTGACACTTGGTGAACAACCATCAAGTCCCGGTGCTTGACGACAGAGACTCAAGCCGCCTGAGCGCCTCCGCGAACCCCGGCGGAAAACTCGGTGGCCTCGAGCTCCTCCACGAGCCGGCGAGACCGTTCGTGCGCGAGGCCGCAGTTGTGGAAGACGGGGCCCGTATGGGACTCCTAGGCGCGCTCGAGTACGTCGAGGGGTACCCGGGGTCTCCACCGAGTACGACTCGCCCCCCACGCGCTCGCCTGTTGCCCACCGCGTTGCCCACAGCCCCCAAGATCCGGGGTGTCGCCTCCGCACGACGCCCCCGCAAACGGCTTGAACCTACGATGCCGGGGCTGGGACTCGAACCCAGACGTCCCGAAGGACACCCGATTTTAAGTCGGGCGCGTATGACCAGTTTCGCCACCCCGGCGGGCTAGAGCGTCGAGTGTAGAGGTCGGCTGCGGCGACAGCCCGTGGCACTGTCACCAGCGCTCACCTGACCCTCCGTCCGAACCGACCAGGCGGCCGACTGCCGTTCGCTACGAGCCGGGCAGCAGGGAGCTCATCGGGAAGCGCTCCGGCCCCTTGAACTGGTTTGCCTTGAAGAAGGCGGCATAGGAGGCCTCGTCGAAATCGGAGCACCTGACGAGGTAGGCCGTGCCGTCGTCGGCATTGCTTGCGCTCTTCGTCGTCCAGACGCCGAGAGCGATGTCGGAGCCGAGGCTCGGCAGCGGTGCGAGCAACGTTCCGTTCTTGTGATCATCGTAGAAGGCCTGCAGCTCGTCGATCGTCGCCTGCGGAACGTCCTTGCCGTACTGGATGGCAATGCCGCCATGCTCGAGGTTGTGCACCACCTGGGCCTGCAACAGAGGCTCCTTGTACGCGCCCCAGACCGCCTGCTGGACGTAGTGCGGCCCACTCGTCGGCGGAGACGTGTTCCACTTGCCGGACGTGCCATCGGCGGTTGCGACGGTGTGATCACCCTTGAGCGCCGGCACCGACTTGACGGTGCAGCCCGCCGCCTCGAGCTGCTTCGTAGCGTCTGCCGCATCAACCCCGCCGCTGCTTCCGCCGCCGAGGAGCGCGTACCCGAGAACGCCCGCGATGACGACGATCGCCGCCGCACCGCCCATCATGATCAAGAGGCGCCGGTTCGAATCGTCGCCGGAGGACGGGACCTTGACCGGGGCCTTCTTCTTCGGGCCCGAGGGTCGCGGAGTCGGTGGCATCGACGCAATCGTAGCCAGAGAGACGGTCGTCGGGCTCCGTCCGGTGACCGGACTACCCTTCGGTGCCCCCATGGTCATCCTCGCACTTCTGATCGGGCTCGTCATCGGCGCCGCAGGCGTGTACCTCGTCGCAGTGCGCAGGGCACTTTTCGATCGCGATAGGGCTGCGGTCGAGGCACGGGAGGCCCAGCGGGCGCTCGCCGAGACGGAAGGAGCGCTCGCCGCCGAGCGCGGGGCATTCGACACACGCGTCGAGACCGCGATCAAGGCCATCTCGGCCGAGGCCCTGCGGGACAACGCGAATGCCTTCACCGAGCAGGCGATGGGCCGGCTCGGCGAGTACGTCGAGCCCCTCAAGAAGTCCCTCGAGAAGGTCGAGACGAACGTCGGCCTGCTCGAGCAGCAGCGGCAACGTGCGTACGGCGAGATTCACAAGGAGCTCGAGATCGTCCGCCTGAACAACGAGGGCCTGAGAACGCAGACCGGCAACCTCGTCAACGCGCTTCGCGGCGAATCCCACACCCGCGGCCGCTGGGGCGAGATTCAGCTCAAGCGCGTGATCGAGATGGCCGGGATGCTCTCGTACTGTGATTTCGACGAGCAACACTCCATGGAGGGCGAGGACGGACGGCTGTTGAGGCCCGACGTGATCGTGAAGCTGCCGGGCGGCAAGTCGATCGTGATCGACTCGAAGGTGTCGCTCGTCGGGTACCTGCGAGCACATCAGGAAGATGCGGATGCCGAGGCGCGGCGGGCCGGTATGGCCGACCACGCCCGTCAGGTACGCGATCACATCCAGAAGCTCGGGCAGAAAGCGTACTGGCGGCAGCTGCCCGCGACGCCCGAGTTCGTCGTCATGTTCCTCCACGACGAATCGTCGTGGCTCGCCGCACTCGACGTCGATCCCTCACTGCACGAGCTCGCGCTCTCCAACAACGTGATTCCGGCCTCGCCGACGAACCTGATCGGCCTCCTCCGCGCCGTGCACTACGGGTGGCAGCAAGAGACGATCGCCGAGGGCGCAAGGCAGATCAGCGACCTCGGGCGCGAGCTGTACAAGCGGCTCTCGACAATGGGCGCTCACATGTCGAAGCTCGGTCGCACGCTCGACGGCGCGGTCAAGTCGTACAACGAAACGGTCGGATCGCTCGAGCGCCAGGTGCTGCCGCAGGCGCGGCGGTTCGAGCAGCTCGGGATCACGGGCATCGAACCGCCGGAGCTCGTCCCGATCGAGCGCCAGACACGGACGCTGAGCGCGCAGGAGCTCGCGGAGGACGCTCCGACCCCGCTCGAGATCCTGACCGCAGACGCCAGCGCCGCCTGAGTGCGGCAGGCTTCCGCCTGTCATCCGGGCTCCCGGCTGCAAAGCACCGGAACATGTCCGCTGCGCTCGACGTTGACTACCGTAGGGCGTAACCGACACCTGTAACGAACGAGCGAATTCCACGACGAGGAGCTGAGGAAGCAGATGAGCGACGTACGAAACGTGATCATCATCGGAGGCGGGCCCGCCGGCTACACGGCCGCGCTGTACTCCGCACGGGCCAACCTGAAGCCGCTCGTGATCGAGGGCTTCAACTGGGGCGGCCAGCTGATGATCACCTCCGACGTCGAGAACTACCCCGGCTACGCAGACGGCGTGATGGGGCCGGCGATGATGCAGGACTTCCGCCGCCAGGCCGAGCGCTTCGGCGCGGAGTTCCTCACCGACGACGTCACCCGCGTGGACTTCTCCGAGCGGCCGTTCAAGGTCTACGTCGGCAAGGACGAGTTCGTCGCCGACAGCGTCATCGTCGCAACGGGCGCGAGCGCCCGGCAGATCGGGCTCGAGTCCGAGCTGCGGCTTCAAGGACGGGGCGTCTCGTACTGCGCCACCTGCGACGCCTCCTTCTTCCGGGACAAGGTCGTCATGGTCGTCGGCGGCGGCGACTCAGCCCTCGAGGAGGCGACGTTCATCAGCCGCTTCGCGAGCAAGGTCTACCTCGTGCACCGACGCGAGGAGTTCCGAGCCTCGCCGATCATGGTCGACCGAGCGCGCGCCGACGAGAAGATCGAGTTCGTGCTCAACAAGACGATCGACGAGGTGCTCGGCGACGTGAAGGTAACCGGTGTGCGGCTGCAGGACACCGTCACGGGCGAGTTGAGCGAGATCGAGACCGACGGATTCTTCGTCGCGATCGGCCACGACCCGAACACGTCGCTTTTCCTCGAGCAACTCGACCACGAGGAAGACTCGGGCTATCTCGTCACGAGGGGCAAATCGACCGAGACGAACGTTCCCGGCGTGTTCGCCGCGGGCGACGTCCAGGATCACACCTACCGGCAGGCGGTCACCGCAGCCGGATCGGGCTGCGCCGCCGCCCTCGACGCCGAACGATTCCTGAGCGACCTGCGACACGCGGCGCTCACGGCATCGACCGCGACCTGACGGCCCGCCGAGCACGAACAACGAGGCTCACGGTCGATCGGGATCCCGCCACGCAGGACACAGCCCTGCCAGCACGCACGCGTCACAGCGCGGTTTGCGAGCGTCGCAGACACGCCGCCCATGCCAGATGACGAGGTGCGGGAACCGATGCCAGTCGGCCCGCGGCACGATCTTCGCCAGATCGCGCTCGATCTTCACGGGGTCGTCCTCCCGGGTAAGCCCGAGGCGCTGCGAGATGCGCCGCACGTGCGTATCGACGACGATTCCCTGCGCCTCCCCGAGCTCGGCCGCCACGACGTTGGCGGTCTTGCGAGCGACGCCGGGAAGTCGCAGCAACTCCGGGATCGTGCGAGGCACCTCACCGTCGAACTCCTCGAGCAGCACCGCCATCGCGCCGCGGATCGACTTCGCCTTTTGCCGGTAGAACCCCGTCTGGAAGACATCCTGCTCGAGCTCCTCGAGCGGCACCGCCAGGTAGTCCTCGGGTCGGCGGTACTTGACGAAGAGCTTCTCGGTCACCCGGTTGACGTTCACGTCCGTCGTCTGCGCCGACAGCATCACGGAGATCAGGAGCTCGACGTCGCTACCGAAGTTGAGGGCGATCTCTGCGTCGCCGTGCTCCGCCGCAAGGCGCTCGATGATCGGCCCGATACGCTCCCGCCGTGTGCCGAGACCACGCCGTCGTGCCTCGGAGACGTAGCTTGGCGCCACGTGCCGCCTACTCCGCCGACACGTACGCCGGTTCGGGCTCGGACAGGCCGCCAAGGCGCGGACCTGCGCAAACGACGTCGAGAGCCGGGCAGCCGGAGCAGGCGAACGGACTCGGGGTCGGCTTGAAGGCCGCTTCGCGGATCCGCGCGATCGAGCCCGAGAGCGCCTCCTCGAGCCGTTCGGCGTCGGCCGACGTGTAGATCGTCGAGACGACCGCATCGGCGTCCTCGAGGAAGTGATAGACGACCTCGACCTTCTCTGCCCCCGCCCGCAGGCACGCGATCGCGTAGACGGTCTGCTGCGTCGAGTACTCGCGCTCGACGATCTCGGCCGGATCACGCCCGAGGAGCGCGTTCGTCTTGTAGTCGAGAACGAGCGCATTCGGCCCGTCGAACCAGAGAACATCGAGGCGACCGTTCACGAGCACGCCGTCCAGCTCGAATGCGAACGGACGCTCCGGGCGCACGTCATGGAGCGCCGCGATCCGCGTGGCGAGCGCCGAACCGGTGTATGCGCGCACGAGCTCCCCCACCCGCAGCACCTCGTCGTCGGAAACCCTCGGATACCAGGCCCGCGCGAGCTCGTCGAGCGCCGCCGGCTCCGGCGCTGACGGATTCTCGAGGTCGACGAGCTCGAGCAGGCGATGAACCGCGTCCCCGATCTCCGTTGGATGGAGCCCCTCGCGTCCCTCGCCGTCCGCCTCGCCACCCCAGGGAGCGGGCGTCATCCCGACGACCCGCTCGGCGTAGTAGCGGTAGCCGCAGCGGTCGAACAGGGAGATGGCGCTGTAGGAAAGCCGTGCGACGTGCGATACGGGCGGCGCCGGGATCTCGACGAGCTCCGCGCAGGCGCGGGGCAGGGGCCGGGACATCCTCACCGGCGCCCTCGAAGAGGACGAGCTGGTCCGCGTCCGGCCCCCTCCTCCGCGACCGCCTCTGCAGGAACGCCGCCGTCAGCGGCAGCGGGAGCAAGGCGGTCGACCCGCAGGACGACGCGCGCCGCACCGCGCTCGGCCTCGACGGGCCCGATGTGATCGCTCCGATCGAGCTCATCCCCGAGCTGCAGGCGCTCGAGAACCCAGCCGATCGGGGTGCGCTCGTCACGCTCCTTCGTTCGATCGACGGAACCCGACACGATCAGCCTCTCCATCGCCCGCGTCATCGCGACGTAGTAGAGGCGCAGCCGCTCGGCCTCCTCCTCACGATCACGCGTCTCCTTCACGTCCCGGTAGGAGCTCGTGACGACGCGTGTTCCCGTATCCGGATGCGCGACCTTGAAGCCGAACCTGCCGTCGGAGAGGCAGAGGATCTCGTCGCTGCTCGTCCGCTCACGACCGGCGTCGGCAACGACGACAACCTTGAACTCGAGACCCTTCGCGGCATGGATCGTGAGCAGCCGTACGGCATCGGCGCCCTCCTCCTCCGAGACGGCGTCACGCTCCGGTGCGCCTGCCGCATCCTGCTCGGCGACGAAGCGGATGAACCCTTCGAGGTCGGGGCCCCGCAGCTCCTCGAACGATCGCGCGAGCCGGGCGAGCTTCCGCAGGTTCGCGTACCGCCGCTGGCCGTCTCGCCGCGTCAGGACGGCCAGGTCGTAGTCGTGCTCGACGAGGATGCGCTCACAGAGAAGCTCGAGCGAGAGCCGCCCCGAGCTCTCGACGAGACGCTCGTAGCGCTGCAGGAAGGCACGGACGAGGCGACGATCATCCTCGGGGAGATCCGCGGGCAGCGTCCGCTCGATGCCCTTGAAGATCGGTCGGCGCTCGGCGGTGGAGCGGATCAGGACAAGGGCGTCGTTCGATACGCCGACGAACGGCGACGCAAGCACGGTGAGGAGCGCCTCGTCGTCGTAGCGGTTCTGCAGGAGCCTCAGGTACGAGAGCAGGTCGACGACCTGCTGCTGGCCGAAGTAACGGCGACCGGTCATCCGGATCGTCGGGAGATCGACGGCACGGAGCTCCTCCTCGAACCACTCCGCGTCGGTGCCTGCCGCAAACAGCAGGACGATCTCACCCGCCGTCGCGACGCCCGCATCGACCAGCTCGCGCACGCGGCGAGCGACGTGTCGCGCCTCCGCGCGGCGCCAGTGGAGACCCGTGTCCGCGTACGAGACCTTGTCGGTGACGAGCAGCTCCACCGGCGTACCGAGGATCGGATCGCTGTAGCCGGCAGCGGGCTCGAGCGGCTGGAACTCATCCCCGAACTCGCCCGCGAAGAGCTCGTTGACAGCGGCGAGGACCTCGGGACGGGAGCGGTAGTTGAGGGTCAGTGGCAGCACCTGGGCCGCGGCCTCACGCCTGGCGCGAAAGACCGCCACGTCGGCATGCCGGAAGCCGTAGATCGACTGGAACTCGTCCCCGACGAAGAACATCTCCTTGGCCGGCCCGGCGCAGATGAGATCGATGATCTCCGTCTGGAGACGGTTCGTGTCCTGGAACTCGTCCACCATGACGGATCGGAACCGCAGCTGCTCCGCCTCCCGGATCGCCTCGCTCTCGCGGAGAAGCTGCCAGGCGCGAAGCTGCAGGTCCTCGAAGTCGAGGGCCGACTCGCGATCCTTGGCCTCGGCGTACTTCGTCGCGAAGCGGGTGAGAAGCTCCTGCAGGAGCTCCCGGTCGCGAGAGGCGAGCTCCTCCAGCGCGACAGCATGCACCGCGGTTCGCGCCTCGTTGAATGCGGCGGCCCTCGCCCCTCGCGCAGACGACGTGCCGAGGGCGAGAAGGCGCTCCGGCTGGTGCGTCGTCTCCAGGAGATCGAGCGCCTCGCGTGCCCCGGCAGCCTGTAGCTCGGTCGTCTGCGCGTCGGCTGCAAGCGCGGTTGCCTCGGAGACGAGCTCGGCGATCGCGTCTTCGAGGCTCGCTTCGAGTCCCGGCTCGAGCACCAGATCGAGTGCGGCGGAGCGAAGCGTGTCGTAGACGCTCACGAGCATCGACCGCAGTCGGCGAGCGCCGTAGGTGGCGAGCAACTGCCAGCGATCGGGCTCGTCGGTCGCGCAGAACTGATCGAGGGCGACCGCGAACGCTTCGCCCTGAATCACCCGCGCCTGCGCCTCGTCGAGCACGCGGAATCGAGGATCGATTCCGGCAGCAAGCGGATACGCGGTGAGCAACCTTCGGCAGAAGCCGTGAATCGTGGAGATCCAGGCGCCGTCGAGGTCCCGTGCGAGATCGGGACGATCGAGCTCCAGCAGGCGGGCTCGAATCCGGCCGCGAAGCTCGCCCGCGGCGCGATCGGTGTACGTGATCACGAGCAGCGAGTCGACATCGAGCCCGTCCTCGACGACCGATCGGGCAAACCGCTCGACGAGTACCGTCGTCTTCCCGGTGCCGGCGCCGGCGGAGACGAACGTCTCGCCGCGCGCGTCGATAGCGGCCTGCTGCTGCGCGTTCGGTCCTGGAAGGGGTCTGACCGTCGGACGCTCCGATATCACGGGCGCTCCTTGCGGCACATGCGCCAGAGCGTGCACCAGGCCGGGCACTCCCCACCGTGAGGGTCATGGACGACATCGCCGACACGAATCCGCTCGGCCAGAGCGACGGCGGTGTCACGGGCGTAGTCGATCTCGGCGTCGAACACGTCGCCGTCGAGATAGTCGGCGGCCGAGAAGCCGGGAACCTGATCGTCACCGGCGCGAAGCATCCCTCGAGCCCGCCGCCCGCCGCCGACCGGCATGTACACGCCCCCCATCGGCTCGAGCCCGAGCTGATCCCGAAGGACGAGAAGGTACAGCGGGATCTGGAGACGCGCCTCGTCGTGAATCTGCGCGGCCGAAGGCGCAGCCCCGGACTTGTAGTCGAGAATGATCCCGCGAGCACTGAGCGGATCTGCGTCGACCCGGTCGATCTTGCCGCTGACCACAACCCCGGGCGCGAGCTCGTACGACTTGAACGAGACCTCGAGCTTCCGCGGCACGAATGTGGAGCTGGCCACGGCGTCCGCGCGCACGAGCTGCTCCAGGTCGCGGCGGAGGCCCTGACCGAGCTCCCGCCGCTCCAGGGCATCGACGTCGATGCGAAGGCCGGAGTCGAGTGCGCCGTCGACGCACTGGTGCATCAGCTCGACCGCAGCCTCGACGTTCGCCGGCGTGACTCGCTCGGCACCCGGAATCGCCGAGGGAAGCTGACTGTAGAAGCGCTGCAGCGCGACGTGGGCGATCGATCCCTTCATCTTCGGCCCGATCACCTGGTCGATCTCGCCCGGGCGGAGGTAGCGCTCGACAAACCAGGCAGACGAGCACGTCGCCATCCGCTCCAGATCGGTGACCCGGAACGTATCGCGACTCGTCAGCAGGGCGACAGCCCGGGGATGCCGGATCGCCGTGGGCCGCGAGAACGCCCGGCGTGCTCGACCGAGCTTTCGCTGCCACCCGTTCGCATACGCCAGTGCATCGGCCTCCCCCGGCTCGTCGGCAGCGAGACGCGCAAGGGCGCGCAGCCGCTCGCGCTCCGTTGGGGCCGACTCGATCGGCCACGTCAGGCGGGCCAGCGGGCGCCTCGTCGGTGTGGCGGCGCACGTCGTCGGTGTCGAAGAGCTCGCACACCGCCTCCCAGAAGGGACTTGGCTCCCGAGGAGAGCCATCGTCCGTCGCAGCTTCACGGACGAGGGTGAGGAGCCGCACGGGACGCGTGCACGCGGTATAGAAGAGATAGCGGTCGCGGCTCGCGGCATCCGGCCGTTCGAGCCGTGCCCCGCGAGTAGCATCGAGCTCTCGGCGCGCCTCGTCGTCGAAGAAAGGGGAGGTCGGAGCGCGCCGCGGGAGCGACCCCTGCTCGAGACCGATCACGAAGACCGCCTCGAACGCTCTCGTTCGCGCCCGGGCGAGATCGAGAACGGCGACGCGGCCGGGAGAGCCTGCAGCGTCGCCGCGCGCCGTCGCCCTGTCGAGGGCCGTCAGGATGTCGTCCGCCGCGACCGTGGCGCCGGCCTCGTCGATCTCTCTGAGCTCTCGGATCGCCTCCCGCGCAGCATCGGCCGCGCGAAGGTCTCGCCGGGCGGCCGCCGTCGTGGGCGGCGCCCCGAGGCCGTAGGCATTGCGCAGCATCGTCTCCACCGCGACTGCCGCAGCCTCCAGTGGGCGTGATTCCGAGGCGAGGACGTCCAGGATCGGCAGCGGACGCCCCGTCCGGAGCTTCGTCAGCTCCTCGATCGTCCGCTCGCCCCTGAGCACGGCCCGGCCACGCAGGCGTCCCTCGAGGAAGTCGACGTCAGATCGACCGAGCCCGCCGTACGGGGTGCGGAGGAAGGCGAAGAGATCTCTGCGCGTCCCGTTGCTCCAGCCGAACCGGAGCAACGACAGCAGGGACTGCCCGAAGGCGGTCGTACCGAGTCGGGTGCGCCCCTCGATCGCGAACGGCACGCCAAGGGTGCCGAAGGCCGTCTCGATCGAGGCTCGCGAGCGCTCGATCGACGGGCAAACGACCGCGATGTCCTCGGGGTGGACGCCGTCGCGGACGAGATCGAGCACCGTTTCCGCGAGCAGCTCGAGCGTTGCTCGTCGACCCGCTCCTTCGAGAAAGCGAACCGAACCGTCGAGCGCGACCGGTGACCGCACGTCCTCGAACAGATGACGCTCGAGATGTGCGATGCCGCCGGAAGATACTTCCGCGAGCCGGCCGGCAGCTCGACGAGGTCACCCGCCGCGAGCCCGGCGAGGTCACCGGCGGTTCGCGACAACGACGCGAACGCCGGCGCGGCCCGGCTCGTACGGGAGCGAAACATGGACGTCGCCGCGGGCAGCGAGCGCCTCGACCAGACGCCACTCCGCGCCGGTCGAGGTCCTCGAAGCCGTACGCGAATACCGGTGCTCCGTTCCACGCGCCGAGATCGGTGGTGAGCCGCGCGACCGCGCGGCGACGCACCATCCCGCGGTCGGACATGCCGAGCCGGCCGAGCTCTGTGCACATACGCCCGTACAAGAACGGCGAGGTCGTCGCCGAGATGATCCGGATCGAGCAGATTGGCCTCGACCTCGGTCAACGCACCGGCGAGCGAGTCGGTGAATCCCGCGAACCGGGACGACGGCCCGAACGCATCGAGCGTGGAACCGCCGACGAGATGTCGCACGACAAGGTCCCGGCCGCGTCCCCAGGATGCGCCGCGACTGATCGGCGCCTGCGAGCGCAGCGAAGAGCGTGTCGAACGTGCCGACCGTTCCCGCAAGGAGCGCCCCGCGTCGACCCGCGAGCTCCCGTTCGACCCGATCGACGTCGACACGATTCGGGACGATCAGCCACGGATCACGATCGAGCGCATCGACGAAACGGTCGAGCAGAAGCGCGACCTTTCCAGCATGCGCCGGACCGTAGACGAGCGAGAGACCCATCAGTCCATCGTAGTCGGGGTCTCGCACTCCCTCCTTCTTACCGGCGAATGATCTACCGCAAAGAGCGGAAAGCGAGAGAGCGGGAAGCACCGACGCCGACTCGACGCCGGGCAGACCGCCCGCCGTCCCCGAGATCGAGGCTACGCTCGCAGAGATGCTCGGCAGCCCCTACGCGAGCGACTTCGGTTTGCGGCCGCGTCGCGCGACCGCAGTTCCGGGCATGGTGCCCGCGCACCCGTCACAGAGATCCGCAGCTTTCGCGCCGCGACGCGCATCGGTGAACGTGACGCGGAGCGTCGCGCCCCTGCCGTCCTCGACCTCGACACCGCAGTTGTCGCAGACGAGAACCGTCTTTCGAGCCATCGGTATTCCTTTCCGTCGCCGTAACGCTTGTCGCTCGGACGAGCGAATAGCTGCCGGTATTGAACCTGAGGGATTTTACCCACTCATTTCCGACGCTGCCAACCGAACGACATGATTCGGCGCGCAACTACAATGACGCGATGGATTCGCGCACGATCGTCGTCCTCGAGGGAGACGACACCGGCCAGGAGTTGCTGGAGGCGTCGTTGCGTCTCCTCGATCGCGACGTGATCGGCTTCGAGGTCGCTCTCCCCCGCTTCGACCTCTCACTCGCGAATCGTCGAGCGACGGACAATGCCGTCGTCTACGAGGCCGCCGTGGCGGTGCGCGAGAGCGGGTTCGGGATCAAGGCGGCAACGATCACGCCCGAGACGAAGGGCGACATCGGTTCGCCGAACCGGATTCTCCGCGAGGAGATCGGTGGAAAGGTGATCGTGCGGACGGGCCGACGGATCCCCGGCGTCGTGCCGCTCGGCGGCGTTCACTCACCGATCTCCGTCGTGCGCATGGCCGTCGGCGACGCCTACGGAGCGAAGGAATGGCGCGAGGGGACAGGTGACTCCGAGGTCGCGTTCCGCACGGAGCGAATCGAACGCGGAATCTGCAAGGCAGTAGCCGAGTTCGCCTTCCGGCAGGCAGAGCGGATGGGCGCGAAGGTGTTCGGCGGACCGAAGTACACCGTCAGCCCGGTGTACGAGGGGATGCTGAAGGAGGAGATGGACGCTGCCGCCGAGCGCCGCCCCGACGTCGAGTACGAGCCGCAGTTGATCGACGCGACGTTCGCCCTCCTGATCTCGTCGAGCGGGTCGCCGATGGTGATTCCGGCCCTCAATCGTGACGGCGACATCCTTTCGGACCTCGTCTTACCGCTCTTCGGATCGATTGCCGGATCCGAGTCGCTGCTCGTGGCCTTCGGGGAGGACTACATCCCGGCCGCCCTGATGGCCGAGGCTGCTCACGGAACGGCCCCGTCGCTCTTCGGCAAGGACGTAGCGAATCCGATGGCGATGATCCTCGCCTGCGCAGCACTTCTCGGTCACGCCGACGACGCCGAGGGGCAGACGGCAGGTCGGGCGATCCGGGAGGCATGCCTCGAGGCAGTCGCGGCCGGTGTGCGAACGGCCGACCTCGGAGGTAATGCGGGAACGCTCGAGTTCACCGACGAGGTGATCACGCGGACGAAGGCGAAGCTCGAGGTGTGGGCCTCGCTCTGAGGTAAGCCGGCAGACGGGGTTTCGTCACCACCTCAATCCAGCGAGGATCATTGGCCCGATCAGACGGCGACGGCGGCGAGCTCCTCGACCACGACCTCACGCGCGGCGTAGGCGTCGGCGAAGAGCTCCGCGAGGCGCCGGATCGAACTGGCTTCCCGCGCACTGCTCGACCTCCGACGCCGCCTCGTCGGGTGAGAGTCGGTCGCGGTAGGGTCGCAACGATGTCATGGCGTCGAACGCGTCCGCGACCGCGAGCAATCGGCCCTCGAGCGGAATCTCGTTCGCGGCTCGGCCCGTCGGGTAACCGCCGCCGTCCCACCGCTCGTGGTGGAAGAGCACGTACGGCAGAGCGGGCTCGAACGCCGAAATTCCGGCGATCATCCACGCTCCCTCGACAGGGTGCGCTCGTATCGCGGCGAGTTCCTCCGGGTCGAGGCGACCCGTCTTCTGGAGCAGTCCGGGACGGACGTTCACCTTGCCCACGTCGTGGAGCGCGGCGCCCAGGCGAAGCACGTCCAACCGCTCTCCCGACCACCCGAGGCGACGCGCGATTGCCTCGGCATGACGCCCGACGCGCGCTGCGTGCCCCTCGAGCGAGGCGTCGCACGCCCGCATCGCGGTGGTGAGTGAGGAGAGACGGTGCACGAAGGGAGAGGTTCCCCTCGCACGGGGAAATCCCTTCCCGTAGATTCAGCATGTGCGCATCATCGTTCCCCGTGAGGCCACCGCCGGCGAAGGCCGCGTTGCTCTCGTCCCCGAGGCGATCGGGCGCCTGGCGCCCGCCGGCTTCGAGATCGTTGTCGAGCGAGGCGCCGGTGCAGTCGCCGGCTTTCCGGATGAGGACTACGTTACGGCGGGGGCGACGCTCGGCGAACCGGGCGCACTGCTCGAGGGTGCCGACGGCATCGTCCGCGTAGCGCGCCCCACCGCCGAGGAGGTCTCGGCGATGGCGCCGGGAACCGTGCTGATCGCGTTTCTCGCGCCGCTGACCGACGCCGAGGGCATAGAGCGGCTACGCGAACAGGACGTCGTTGCGTTCGCGATGGAGTCGGTTCCCCGGATCACCCGGGCCCAGTCGATGGACGCGCTCTCCTCGCAGGCGACCGTGGCCGGCTACAAGGCAGTACTGATCGCGGCCGAACGGGTTCAGAAGATGTTTCCGCTCCTGATGACGGCCGCAGGAACGATCGCACCCGCGCGCGTGCTCGTGATGGGGGCCGGAGTGGCCGGCCTCCAGGCAATCGCGACAGCTCGGCGACTCGGGGCAGTGGTCTCCGCGTTCGACGTGCGGCCCGCGGTGAAGGAGCAGGTCGAGTCTCTCGGAGCAAAGTTCCTCGAACTTGGCATCCGCGGCGAGGAGACCGAGGGTGGCTACGCGAAGGAGCTGACACCCGAGCAGCAGGCAGCACAGCAGGCGGCGCTCGAGGAGCGCGTCCCCGACTTCGACATCGTGATCACGACTGCTCTCGTTCCGGGCCGCCCCGCTCCGAAGCTGATCGCGGCATCGACCGTCGGCCAGATGCGCGCAGGGAGCTGCATCGTCGACCTCGCCGCCGAGGCCGGCGGCAACTGCGAGCTCACGAACCCCGGCCAGGAAATCGTTCGTGACGGGGTCACGATCGTCGGCTTCACCAACCTGCCGTCGCTGATGGCTGCCGATGCAAGCCGCCTCTACGCACGCAACGTGAGCGCGCTGCTCCAGCACCTCGCACCCGGAGGCGAGCTCGCGCTCGACTTCGAGGACGACATCACCGGCGGCGCCTGCGTTGCTCGCCCAGCTTCGGGGGTGGCGTCATAGAGACCTCGTTCGTTCTCGAGTTGACGATCCTTGTGCTTGCGGTGTTCCTTGGTGTCGAGGTGATCTCGAAGGTGCCGACGATGTTGCACACGCCGCTGATGTCGGGCACGAACGCGATCCACGGGATCGTGATCGTGGGAGCGATCCTGATCGCCGGTACCGCCGACGACACGTTCTCGAGGGCGGTTGGGTTCGTGGCGGTCGTTCTGGCGGCAGCGAATGTCGTCGGTGGTTTCGTCGTCACCGACCGGATGTTGCAGATGTTCAAGAGAAGGGAGCCCAGGCGTGAGTCGAACGACGACTGACGCGCTCTACCTGATCACGATCGTCAGTTTCATCCTGGCGCTCCGTTTTCTGTCGTCGCCGAAGCACGCACGGAAGGGAAACTGGATCGGCGCGGCCGGAATGCTGCTCGCGATCATCGTCACCCTCGCCCAGGATGGCCTCGACAACTACGCGCTGATCGGGATCGCGATGGTCGTGGGTGGTGCTGTCGGCCTCATCGGCGCCCGCACCGTGAAGATGACAGCGATGCCGCAGATGGTTGCCCTGTTCAACGGGGTCGGCGGCGGTGCCGCGGCGCTTATCGCATTGGACGAGTTCCACCGCTTCGCGGGCGACCTGGGAACGGTCGAGGCGACCTCGACGGCGCTCTCGGCGCTGATCGGGGCGATCTCGTTCTCGGGCTCGCTGATCGCGTTCGCGAAGCTACAGGAGCTGATCTCGGGCCGCCCGATCGTATTCCGGGGCCAGCAGATCGTGAACGCCCTGATCATCGCCACTGCAGCCGTGCTCGGAATCTGGATCTCGACCGGTGGTGATCAGCAATGGCTGATCTACGGCCTCATCGGCACGGCGCTCGTCTTCGGCGTCATGTTCGTGCTACCGATCGGCGGCGCGGACATGCCCGTCGTGATCTCGCTGTTGAACGCGTTCACAGGCCTCGCGGCAGCAGCAACGGGCTTCGTCTTGGGCAACAACCTCCTCATCGTCGCGGGCGCGCTCGTAGGCGCCTCGGGCACCCTGCTCACGATCCTCATGGGCAGGGCGATGAACCGGTCGATCACGAACGTCCTCTTCGGCGCGTTCGGCCAGGTGCAGACGGGCGTCGGTGCCGCGCGCGTCGACGACGGCCGCACCGTCCGCGCGACCTCACCCGAGGACGTGGCGGTGCTGCTCTCGTACGCCAGCAAGGTCATCATCGTGCCCGGCTACGGCCTCGCCGTGGCCCAGGCGCAGCACGACGTCCGCCAGCTCGGCGAGCTTCTCGAGGAGAAGGGCGTCGACGTCGTCTACGCGATTCATCCCGTGGCAGGACGCATGCCCGGGCACATGAACGTGCTCCTCGCCGAGGCGAACGTCCCGTACGACGCGCTGAAGGAGATGGACGAGGTCAACCCCGAGTTCCCGCAGGCCGACGTCGCGCTCGTGATCGGCGCGAACGACGTGACGAACCCCGCGGCGCGCACCGATACGTCGTCGCCGATCTACGGGATGCCGATTCTGGACGTCGACAAGGCGGCGGCCGTCATCGTGATGAAACGTTCGATGGCGCCGGGCTTCGCGGGGATCGACAACGAGCTCTACCTCGACCCGCGTACGACGATGCTGTTCGGGGATGCGAAGGACTCGATCGTGAAGCTGATCGGCGCGGTCAAGGCATCCTAGACCGCCGGCGGCGCCCGGCTCGGTCGGGGACCTACGGGGTGCGCCGACGCAACGTCACAGCACCCAGGACGAGAGCCAGAAGCGTCGCGCCGAAGACGACCACGATGTCGACCCAGAAGCGCTGTCCGAGGGTCGGGTCGTGGGCCGCCCGGGCGAGCGCGTCGTACGCGTACGTGAGAGGCAGAAGAGCCGAGACCCACTGCAGCCACTCCGCCATCTGGTCCCGGGCGACGAACAACCCGCAGAGCAGGAGCTGAGGGAGGATGAAGGCCGGCATGAACTGCACCGCCTGGAATTCCGACCGCGCGAATGCGCTGACGAACAGGCCGAACGCCATGCCGAGCAACGCATTGAGCACCGCGAGAAACACGATCAGCGCGTTCGAGTGAACGGTCTCCAGGCCCAGAAGCGCAAAGCCGACGATCGAGACGATCGTGACCTGCACGATCGCCACGATCCCGAACGCAATCCCGTAGCCGAGCAGGAGCTCCAGCTTCGTGAGCGGCGTCGTCAGGAGACGCTCGAGGGTTCCCGTCGTGCGCTCACGGAGCATCGTGATCGACGTGACGAGGAACATGCTGATCAGCGGGAAGACGCCGAGCATCGGCACTCCGACGCTCTGGAATACCTCCTCCCGGCCGGCAAACAACTGCTCGACGAGGATCATCAGCATGCAGGGCACCACCACGAGGAGCGCGAGCGTGCGTGGATCACGCCGGAGCTGCGAGAGCACGCGGGCGACCGTGGCGGCGATCCGCGAGAGGCTCACGCGCTCGGATCTCCATCGATGAGACGAAGGAACGCGGCATCGAGGTCGCGGGCTCCCGTGCTGCGCAGGAGCTCCGCCGGGGACAGATCGGCGATCACGGCGCCTTCACGGAGCAGAAGGAGCCGATCGCAGCGGGCGGCCTCGTCCATCACGTGGCTCGAAACGAGCATCGTCGCGCCGGCCGCGGCGAGCTCGTCGAAGAAGTCCCAGAGGTCGCGCCGAAGAACCGGATCGAGCCCGACGGTGGGCTCGTCGAGGATGAGGACTTCGGGCTCACCGAGCAGGGCCGTGGCGAGCGAGACGCGCGCTTTCTGTCCGCCGGAGAGACGACCGACGAGGCGATTCGCCGTGTCGGCGAGGCCCACGCGGTCGGTCACCTCGTCGACGCGGGACGACGGCACGCCGAGCACCCGCGCGAAGTACGTGAGGTTCTCGCTCACCGAGAGGTCGGGATAGACCGACGGCGACTGGGTCACGTACCCGACGCGGCTGCGGAGTGCCGGACTGCCGGCCGGGTATCCGAGTACGCGCACCTCTCCCGCGGCGACGATCTGCACACCGACGATCGCCCGGATCAGCGTCGACTTGCCACTTCCACTCGGGCCGAGAAGTCCGGTGACGACGCCACTGTCGATCGTGAGGGGAAGATCCTGAAGGACGGGAACTCCGCCCCGAACGACGGAGAGCCCGGTGATCTCGATCGTCGGGGCCATGACCCAATCCAACCACGCGACGGTAGGGTTCGCCGGGTGACCGTTCCGTTCTTCTCGGGCGCCGACGTCGAGCGTGCCGTCACGCCCAACGAGGCATACGACGCGGTCAGGGCCGCCTTCATCGCCCACGCGAAGGGCGACTGGACGATGCCGCCGAAGCTCTACGTGACGAACTACCCCGCAGGAGACTTCCGCGCGATGCCGGCGCTCGGCGACGGCCACGCGCTGCTCAAGTGGGTGACCTCGTTCCCGGGGAACCCCGCACAGGGCCTCCCCACGGTCACCGGGCTCGTGCTGCTCTCCGACGCCGAGACGGGGGCGCTGGTGGCGCTGCTCGACGCCGCCGCCGTGACGGCTCTTCGTACCGCCGCTGCAGCCGTGATCGCGGCGCAGTCGTTGTGTCGCTCCGGGGCCGAGTCGACCGCTGTGATCGGCTGCGGCGTCAACGGCGCCGAGACCGTGCGAATGTTCCGCGCCCTCGGCAGCGACGTCCACATCTGGGACATCGACCCGGCACGCGCCGCGTTCGTGGCCGACCGACTCGGGGCAACGGTGGCGCCGTCCCGCCAAGAAGCGCTTGGGTGCGACATCGTGGTCACGGTCACGCCCGGCCGCGAGCTGCTCTTCCCCGAGGGCTCGCTCCGCGACGGCCAGCACGTCTCGATGATGGGTGCCGACGGGCCAGGCAAGGCCGAGGTCGCGGTCGCGGAGCTCGCCCGCGCCGACCTCTTCTGCGACGACTGGGAGCAGGCGAGCCATGGCGGCGAGCTCGCCGCCGGGGTCGACGCGGGTGTTGTCACGCGCGATCGAGTCACGGACATCGGCCGCGTTCTCGCCGGCGAGGCTGAGGGTCGGCGAAGCGCCGTCGACATCACGCTGTTCGACTCGACCGGGCTTGCGATCCAGGATCTCGCGATCGCCAAGATCGCTGTCGCAAAGGCCGACGAGATGGATCTCCAGCGCCTCGAGCTCTGACGCGCCCGGTTTCAGGTCGTGCTTTCCGACCGCTTCGTCGGACGCAAATTCGGTGAATACAAGACCCGATCCCGTCGGACGCGATGTGGATCGTTTGTCCCCCGACGGCAAATGGGACACCCGTAGGGGAAAGGCGCAGCCTCTCCCGGGAGCGAGCAGCGCTGCCACCAACCGGTGGGTCGGACACGCACACCGGCACGCGACGCCGCACTAGAGATAGTCGAGGATCGGCATTCCCTGCCAGCCGTCGAGACAGGCGCGCACGTAGAGCGCCACGCCGATGTCCCCCGTCCAGAGCGAGTATCGCGGCTCTGACGCCTCGACCTGCTCGAGCGCGTGAACTGCGAACGCTCGCGCGCGATCAAGCCACAGGTCATCGCCCATTCGAGCGTGAAGCGCGAGGAACGCGCAACCGTTGCCGGCTGTGCCGTGACAGAGGCCCGCCCCCTTCTGGAGAGGCCCTGCGAGCCACGTCAGCTCTCCGGCGGCACACAACAGCTCATCGACCTGTTCAGCGCGCGGTAGTGCGACGAGGCTCGTTACGAGCCCGGGGGCGCCGTGACACCACTGAGTCCGAATCGTGAACTGATCGGCCCAAAACGGATCGGCTGCCGTCGGCCAGTTGACACATCCGGCTTCGCGGACAGCGAGTGACGTCGCGGTCTCCGCGACCGCGCGCTCCACCTCGGCCACCCATGGCTCACCAAGAAACGCGCTGCCGCGAAGGAGCGAGTGGGCGTTCGACGCGAAGCCATGGCCCGCGCCCACGCTTCGGATTAGCCGACCGCGCCGGTTCTGAACCCAGATCCGGCAGCCATGCTCGACGTCCGGACAGTAGAGGTCCCAGATGTTCTTCGCACACGTGAGCCACGCCTCGCGCCACCGCTCCTGACCCGTTGCCTCGTAGAGGTGAAGCGCCGCGAGCATCGTCCCAGGCACGCCGTCGAAGAGCTCGCTGTCAGGGCTCCCGAGGTTTGCAATCACGAGCTCGTGCAGACGGTCCTCCTTCTCCTGCGTCGGATCGAGCCGCCAGGAAACGAGCAGGACACCCGTCTCACCGTTCATCAACCCGATGGAGCCGGGAAGGTCCGGTTCCGCGAGGTAGCGCTCGTACACGCATTGCTCACCGAGCCCCGCTCCCAGCCGGTCGAGCGCCCAGAGCACGCCGGCGGCGCCGATCCAGAGCGCCCGATCCCGGTCGACCGGCCGACCGTAGTCGTCGTGAGCACTCCGCGGCCAGAAGCGAGCCGGCTCGAGCGCCTCGAGAGTCCGGGCGAGAATCCCGTCGATTCCCATACGCGCGCGCTCGTCGTCCCAGCGAGACGAGGTCAGCGGCTCGTGGGCAGCGGGATCGAACAGGGACATGCTCGGAGTCTAGGCCCGCTCGCAGCGTCAAATGACCGCTGTCATGTCCTGCAATCCGAAGGCCCTCGTCAGACACGATCCGTGATTGGAAGAACTGACACGAGGTTCAGCCGTCGGAGTTCAGCAGCCGCGCCGGGTCGAGAACGTCGAGAAACGGGACGTCCTCACCTGCTACGGCCCGCGCGACGAGCTCGCCGCACGCGAAGCCGAGCACGTTCCCGTGCCCCGAGTACCCGCCGGCGACCCACACGTTCTCGAGACCGGGTGCGCGCCCGACGACCGGCAGGAAGTCCATCACCATGCCGAAGATGCCGGCCCACGCGTAGTCGACCCGCAGTTCGCGCCCGACGAGGCCGTTGACGAAGGAGTGCAGCGCCGCCTGAACGGGCTCCGTCAGGCGTTCGTCAGCGGTGAACTCGGTGTCGAGCGAGACGTCCCGGAATCCTCCCGCAACGATTCTTCCCGCCTCGTCCTGGTGCCAGTAGTCGTAGCCGTGACGACCGTAGTGCGGCACCTCGAAGAGACGCTCGGGGATCGGCTCGGTCGCGATCACCTGACCGCGCGTCGGGATCACGAGGCCTTCGATCGGCCCGAGGAGCCCACTCGGATAGCCGTCGACACAGACGACGACCGTGGCATCCCCCAACTCGTCGAGCGACGCAATGCGCGTGTGCTCACTGATCTCGACGCCCGCCTCGGCGGCGAGGCCGGCGAGCCGACGCACCCAGCGGGCGGGCTGAAGCGCACCATCCGGCACGTGGCGCAGTGCGGCCGCGAAGCGGCCGGGGTCGTGCAGCTCGGAACCTTCGAGCCACTCCGCTCTGAACCCGGCGGCGACGAGCGCCTCGTACTCGACGCGCAGCTCGTCGCGCTCCTCCTCGTCGACGGCGATCCGCAGTGAGCCGACGCGACGGAAGGCGTCTCCCGCGAGGCTCTCGATCGTGTCGATCGCGCGCTCCGTCCACGCCATGAGGCCGCTCGCGGTGTCCGGGCCCACCGACGCGGTCGTGACATCGAAGGCCGCGGGCATGCCACGGAGAGCGAAGCCGCCGTTGCGGCCACTCGCGCCTCCGGCGACCTCGCGTCCGTCGACGAGCCGGACGCGCTTGCCTGCCTCCGCGAGCCGCAGTGCTGCGGCGCAGCCGGTGACACCAGCGCCGACGACGACGACGTCCGGCTTATCGACGGTCACGGAATGGAACGGCTGTGTGGGCTCGCTGAGCCAGTAGGAAGTTGTCATGGGGAGATCCTACGAGGCCGCGCGACGTGCGCCACCGCCAACCCGTGCGACAGGCTGAAGCCTGTCGCCGCTGCACTAGGATCGGCCTCGCATGACTTTGCTTTCTCACTCCGACCGCGCGATTCCGCCGGAGACGCTCCTCGCCGCGGGCGTCGCGGCGATGCTTGCCGCTGCTCTGGCCTGGTACGGGCCGCCGGGGAGCGATTTCGCCGCTCACCTCTACCAGAGCACCCTCTTCGAGAATCGGGGCTTCGGGATCTGGAACAACTTCTGGTACGCCGGGCGTTACAGCTTCGTCACCTACAGCCTGCTCTACTACCCGCTTGTCGCACTGATCGGGATCAAGCTGCTCGCGGTTCTCAGCATTGCGACGGCGGCGCTCGCGTTCGGCGTTGTCGCAACGCGGGAATGGGGCACCGATGCGCGCTGGGCGATTCGCTCGTTCGCGGTCGTCTGGGCCGGCATCGTCCTCTCGGGCGCGTTCCCGTTTGCACTCGGAATTGCTTTCGCGCTCCTCTCCCTCTGGGCGCTGCAGACGGGACGGCTCGGCCCGTTCGCGCTCCTCACGGTGCTCGTCCTGGCGGCGAGTCCCGTGGCGTTCGTGCTGCTCGGCGTGGTCCTCGCGGGCGTCGCACTGTCCCGATCGTCGCGCGGAGCGGAGCTCGCGCTGCCGCTCGCGATCCTCTGCATTGCGACGGCGGCGGAGCTCGTCCTCCTCCGCCTCTTCCCCGCGGGCGGACGCTACCCGTTCTCGCTCACGGAGTTCGCGGCGGCGTGCGTGTTCTGTGGCCTCGGCATCCTCCTCACCTGGCGCGTGACGGCAGCTGACATCCTCCGCTGGACGTACGTCGTCTATCTCGTAGCCTGCACCGCGGCGTATCTTGTTCCCTCGGGTCTCGGGGAGAACATCGCCCGGTTGCGGTACGCGGCAATCCCCATCGCGATCCTGACGCTCTCGCTCCGACGCTGGCGCCCGCGCTGGCTCGCGCTGCTCGCGCTGGCGCTCGCGGTCGCCTGGAACCTCACGCCCCTCGCGGGCAGTTTCGTGAAGGGCAGCCGGGACGCAGCCGCCGAACCTGCCTACTGGGAGCCAGCGATCGCGTACCTCCAGGAGAATCTCTCGCCGTCCTACCGCGTCGAGGCAGTCGATACCGTCGGGCACTGGCCTGCCGCGTACCTCCCTGCTGCCGGGATCCCGATCGCGCGGGGCTGGTTCCGGCAGGACGACTTCCCTCGCAACGACGTGCTCTACACCGACCTGAGCCGGACGTCCTACCTCGGCTGGTTGCGGTCCGTTGGCGTCAGGTACGTGGTCTTGCCGGACGCCCCGCTCGATTACAGCGCGAAGGAGGAGAGCGCGTTGATCTCAAGTGGTCGCTCCGGCCTCGTCGCCGTCTTTCGATCGCCGCACACGACGGTGTACGCCGTACCGTCGCCGAGGAGCATCGTCACGGGCCCGGGAAGCCCACGCATCCTGAACCTGGGACAGACGAGCGCAACAGTCGCGCTCGACCGTCCAGGCCGCTATCGCGTCGCGATCAACTGGTCGCCGTACTGGCACACGGCCGTCGGATGCCTCTCCCGGGCCACAGACGGCACCGTGCAGCTCACGGCAGCCCGAGCCGGTGTCGTGCGGATCGACCTCTCGATCAACGCGCAGGGTGCTCTTGCAGCGCTCGGGGGCGACTCGCAGCCCCGCTGCGCGCGCTGAGAGCACGCGTCTCGTCCCAGGCCGTGAGCGCCAGCGCGCCGAGCGCGCCGTAGCCGAGCACGTCCACGGGTGTGTCGTTGACGATCAATGAGACGCCGAGGCCGATGAGCATCGCCACGATCACGGGGCTTTGTCGCCCTCTCCAGCCGAGCCAGCCGAGACCGGCGAGCGCGAGGAGGCACAGGAACGCCGTGTGGGCGGTCGAGGTGGCTCCGGCCCACGAGATCCTGAGCCGGCGGTCGACGTCGTCGAACAACGTTCCCGGGCCACCGCCGACGGCATCGGTGACGTGACTCGAGCCACCGAGGAGCGCGTCGACCCCGACAATCGCAAGCCCGAGGGCTGCCACGCCGAGGACGCCGACGACGATGCGCACCGGTGTGAGCCGCGTGCGCGTCATCCGGGCCAGCAGAACGGCGAACGCTGTCGCAGCGACGAGCACTCCGCCTCCGTCCGCCCCGGCCCGGCTCCATCCGACGGTGACGAGGAGGAGAAGCCCGATCGCGACCGCGCCCGCGACTCCGGCGAGCGCCGCCGCAGCGAGCGAGGGTGCGAGGAGGAGCGTGCTCACCTGATTCGTAACGCCGAAGAAGCGCCCGCCCCCATCCGGATGGGGCCCGATCGCGGCGAGCGCATTGAACTCGGGCCGGACGGCAAGGGTCAGGAGGAACAGGAAGAGAAAGGCGACGACGGCGGGAACGAGCACCTCGGGTCGGAGCCCGAGGAGGAACGCAGCGCCTCCCACGGAGATCGCGAGGACGATGACCACGGTCGTCGGGTCGTTGACTGCGACGGCGCGCAGGAGAATTGCGGTGGCGAGAGCAACGGGAGCGACGAGCACCGCTGCGCGCCCGGCGACGGCTGAGCCCCGAGAGATTCCGAGCGCGGAGAACACGACGACCCAGGCGACGAGCACGATAGTGGCTCCTGTTCGTGCGTCGTGGGCGTTCGAAAGGTCGAAGTCGAGTCGGACGAGCGTCGCGGCAGCTTGCGGGTCGGGGCGCGCCCGGATCCTCGGCGCCGCGCCCGCTGCGATCGAGGCAGCAGTCGGCGCGATGTCGGCGAGTGACACGAGGCCGTCGATCCTGGTCGAATTCGACGTGAGGAGGCCGTCGTACCCGGGTCCGACGATCGCGACCGGGTAGCGAACAACGTTGTGGCTCGACCCCGGCGGCGGCAGTGCCACGTAGATCGTCGTCTCGGCCGGGGCCGTTGCGAGCTGCAGGCCGGGCTTCCCGTCGAGGTCGACGAGCGACGAGACCACGCGGCCGCGTACGAGCGATGCGAGCGCCCTTTCCCGCGAGACGGTGGAACCTGCGCCGGGTACGAGCAATCCGACGGCACCACGGCCCGCGTACGCATGCGGGTCGAACGTCGGAACAACGATGACCGCGACCGAACGGCTCGGGGCCATCGCAAACGGCGCCGCGCAGGCAACGGCAGCGAAGGCAAGCACGGCCATCAGGACCGGGCGGCCGCGCCTACGACCCCGGGTCTCGATTGGGTTGACGACCACGCGCCGATGGTACTGGCGGGTCACCGGCTCAACGCACGAAAACGCATCCGCCACCTGTCATGGCCACGGCCGCTCTTCGCAGGAGGTCTCGCTCGTTTCCGGCGGCTCGGCGACTCGCACGGCATTGCGCTCGGGCTGTATGGCCTCGCCTACACACGTCCCGCTGACGCTCTGGTCGACGCGCAGCCCCATGTCCAGGAGAATCTCGACATCCTGCGCTCGGTCGGCGACCGCCGCACCCTCGGCCAAGCGCTCTGGCGCCTCGCGGGAATCAACGCCGAGCTCGGCGACATCGACATGGCCGCGGCACAGTTCGAGGAGTCGCTGACGCTCTTCATCGAGTTCGGTAACGCTGACACAACTCCAGGCCACGATCGTTAACGGCTCTGATCACCCATGCTGGAATCCGCCGGCGACGACCGCGGCCCGGAAGGATCTGTCATGAGCGGTGCCACCACCCCGCGCTACGGCCACCCGCCGACAGCCGCCTTTGCCGCAACTCGCGCCATCGCTGATCTGCGACGGGCCCGCGAGGCGTCCGTCGCAATGATGTCGAACGGCGGAGAGCCCGCGAGCCGGAGCAAGCAAGTGCGGCTTTGGATCGCCACGCTTCTCAAGGGGGCGACACTCGCCGGGTGATCGATGCCCGGTAGAGGCCGTCCTCCTCGCTCACCCGGCCCGACAGCTCGAGGTCGGTGAGAGCGGCGGCCACGTCACCAGGGACGACCTCCATCGATCGCGCCAGCTCGTCGATGCTCGAGGGCTCCTCAGACAGGCGTTCGAGCACGGCCCCGGCCAGACCTCCGGGTGCGACGGCATGCTCGATGGCGGATTCGATCCCATACGCCTCGAGGACATCGGCCGCGGCGGTTACCGGCGTCGCCCCGAGCCGCAGGAGCGCGTTCGACCCCGCCGAGACGGACGACGTGATCTCACCGGGAACGACCATCACCTCGCGCCCGTCCTCGAGCGCAAAGTCTGCCGTGATCAACGCGCCCGAGCGCTCGCGGGCCTCGACCACCACGGTGGCAAAGCACAGGCCCGCAATGATCCTGTTCCGCGCCGGAAACCGCCACGGCGCGGGCTCGACTCCCGCCTCGTACTCCGAGACGATCAGCCCCTGCTCCACGATCCGCGAGGCCAACTCGCCGTGTGCAGCCGGATAGTCACGGTCGATGCCGCACCCGAGCACGGCGATAGTCACTCCACCGACGTCGAGCGCCCCACGGTGCGCTTCGCCGTCGATCCCCCTGGCCATGCCGCTCACGACGACGAGCCCCGCCGCCGCAAGCTCGCGCCCGAGAGTCCTCGCGACCGAGCGACCGTACGAGGAGCAGGCTCGAGCGCCGACGACGGCGACTGACGGCCGCGCAAGTATGTCGGGCGATGTTTCCCCGCGCAGCCAGAGCGCGGCCGGCGGATCGGGGATCGCGCGCAGGAGTGGCGGATACGGGGCGACACCGCGACGAAGGCGGCGGATCATCATGTCCCCGCCACTCCAACCGGTGAGCGGTACGAGAGCGCCTCGGCGAGGTGCTCCGGCATGACAGCGTCGGCGCCCGCGAGCGCGGCGATGGTGCGTGCCACCCGCGCGACCCGCGCTCGTCCACGGCCCGAGAGAGGAACGTGCTCGACGGCACGATCGAGCAGCGTGGAAGCCGCCTCGGTGCGACGAAGGACGTCCCCGTCCCTCAGGCGAGCCCGGCCCGCAACGACCCGTGATCTCACGGCCGCCGATGGCTCGCCCGGTGGCGCCGCGAGCTCCACGGCTCGCGGCCTTGGCATTGCGACGACGAGATCGAACCGATCGAGGAGTGCCCGCGACACCTTCTCCCGGTAGGCCGAGATCCGCTGCGGGCTGCACCCGCAATCTGCCGCCGGGTCGCCCCGCCCTCCGCACGGGCACAGGTTCATCGTTGCGACAAGGCGAAACCGCGCCGGGAAGAGGGCGTGACCTCCAACACGCGCGACGGAGACCACGCCGTCCTCGAGCGGCTGCCGCAGCGACTCGAGCACCGGTCGCGGGAACTCCGGGAGCTCGTCGAGGAGCAGCACGCCGTGATGGGCAAGGCTCGCCTCTCCGGGCCTCGGCACAGCTCCCCCGCCGACGATCGCTGCGGCCGACGCGCCGTGATGGGGCGCCCGAAACGGGGGCACGAGCATGATCGGCCGGCCCGCGGGCAGGGTTCCCGCGACCGAGTGGATCCGCGTCACCTCAAGGGCCTCATCCCGGGTCAGAGGAGGCAGGATCCCCGGCAGCCGACGGCCCAACATCGTCTTCCCGGTACCGGGTGGTCCCGCGAGAAGCACGTTGTGATCTCCAGCCGCGGCGAGCTCGAGAGCACGCCGTCCTCGCTCCTGTCCCCGGACCTCGGCGAGGTCGGGGACGAACGGCTCCTCGAGATCGTCGTTTCCCGGCGGGGTCGCAAAGCGGATCTCCTCCTCGCCGCGGAGGTAGGCGACAGCCTCGGCCAGATGGCTGACGGGCACGACGTCGATGCCTGCGAGTGCTGCCTCGGGAGCCGATTCGGCCGAGCAGATGAGCGTCTTCAGCCCTGCTCGACGTACTCCCTCGGCGACGGCGATCGTGCCGGCGACGGGTCGCACGCGTCCATCCAGGGAGAGCTCGCCGACGCATGCGTGCGTGAGTAAGCGAGCCGCAGGGAGCTGATGCGATCCCGCAAGAACGGCGAGCGCGATCGGGAGATCGAAGCCCGATCCTTCCTTGCGAAGTGCGGCCGGCGCGAGGTTGACCGTGATCCTGTTCCGAGCGGGCCAGGGGAGCATGGCGTTGACGATTCCGGCCTGCACCCGGTGCTTGGCCTCCTGGCAGGCACGATCTGCCAGGCCGACGATCGAGAACGCGGGCAGATCCGCAGAGACGAGGTGCGCCTCGACGTCGACGCGCCGGGGCTCGAGACCGACAACGGTGGAGGTGATCGCCCGCGTAACCACTCATCCGACGCTACGCCTGATCGCGTCACGTGTCCGTGACGATCCTGCGCCTGGAGTGGTTCTCTTGCTCCCCGCTCAGCGAGCGACAGCGACGAGGATCGACTCGTAGTACTCGCCCGCCCGGCGGCCGGTGCGGCGGTTGACATGCCGCTCGTGGCGGTCGATGAGCCGAAGCCCGGATCGCTGAAGGATCTCCGGGTAGAGGTCACGTCGATCGTTGACGACGATGCAGATCCTCCCGCCGAGCACGAGGGACGAGCGGGCGTTCTCGAGGACGCCCGAGATGCCGTCGACGTATTCCTCGATCGCCGCCTTCCCTGTCCCACGCGCGGGTCGTCCGAGCTCGAGATCGCGACGCTGGTCCATCCCCAGGAGCTCATACGCGTAGCGATGCTGCTCGTGATAGTCGATCAGGCCGGGGTACGGCGGCGACGTGATGACGCCGTCGTACGGCCCCTCGAGATCGATCGTCCCGGCGTCCCCATGCAGCGTACGGGCAACGTACCCCGGGGCACGAGCCGCCGCGAACGTCTCGATCCGATCGAGCGAGTCGAGGGTGTAGCGAAGGAGAAAGCGTCGGGCCGCCTCGACCGGACGGCACTCGCGGCGATGCTTGAAGCACCAGTAGGGCTCGAGCTGTGGCTCGCGCGGGAACTCGAGGTCGAAGTGAGCCGTCCGTCGCGCCGAACGAGCGGAGCGCGCGAGAACGATCCGAAGGATGTCGGCTGACCCGACGTGATCGATCAACCCACGAAAGTGGAGGAGCTCCTCGGCCGCGCTAGGGGCGAACCAGGCGCGCACGTAGGAATTTGCCGCACGCGGATATCGACCTCGAGGCGTGAAGGACTCGACCTCGGCGTGGGCCCAGAGCAGATCTCGGCGCACGGCTTCGAGGTTGTAGGGCCGTGTCTTGACACGCGCGAGAAGCGCGTTGAAGCCTGCGATGTCGACGCCGGTGGCGTCATACCCCGACTCGAGTGCCTGCACGAGCGTTGTCCCCGAGCCGGCGAAGGGATCGAGGACGCGCCCGCCGACGGGAACATGCCGCTCGAGCAGCGCTTCGACGAGCTGAGGGATGAACTTCCCGAGATACGGGTGGAGCCGGTGAACATGCTTTGTTCGCTCGCGCTCCGGGAGCGAGGCCTCCGACCACGACAGCTCGAGGTCGTGCGTACGGTAGAGCGCTTCCTGGGTCGCGGCCACGACCATCGTTTCGCCGCGCCGGGAACGACTCCTCGCTCTAGGGATCCGTCAACGATGCCGGAACACGGAACAACCGCCCGTTTTCCACGGCCACGACCTCGAAGCCGACCCGGACGTCTGGCGCCTGCGGATTGCGCGAGAGCCACACCTGGGCGGCTCGACGCACGCGCCGCCGCTTCTCGGCGTTGACCGCACCGAGGGCACCTCCGAACCCGGAACCGCGTCGCTGCTTGACCTCCACGAACGTCAGGCACCTCCCGCGCCGTACGATCAGATCGAGCTCGTTTCGGCCGGCCCGCACATTCGTGCCGATGATCCTGTAGCCGCGTAGCCGGTAGTGCCAGAGTGCGCGGCGCTCGCCCGCATTCACGCCGCCGGCTCGAGCACGACCGGCGCATAACACTTGGCCGCATACGAGAGGCGGTGCTGATCGCAGGGGCCGTGCTCCCGGACTGCCGCGGAGTGGAACGGCGTGATGTAGCCGACGTGCCGCGAGAAGCCGTAGCGCGGGTGCAGCGCGTCCAGCCGGCGCATGATGCGGTCTCGCGTGACCTTGGCGATGATCGAGGCTGCCGCTATGGCCGCACTGCGTGTGTCGCCGTCGACGACTGCGCGATGCGAGGGAGCGAGCGGCCCGAGCCTGAAGCCGTCGACGAGACACACCTCCGCGCGTGGCGAAAGGTCGGTCAGGACAGCGCGGAGGCCGTCGAGGTTCGAGCGATGCAAGCCGTGCCGATCGATGTCGCACGCGGGGATGACCCGAACGGACACGTGCGCCGCGGCGTCGACGACGGCGCGGAACAGGGTCTCCCGGACTTCCGGCTCGACCTGCTTTGAGTCGTTGAGGAGGGCGAGGCGCCGCGTACGGTGACCGTGGAGCACGGCGTAGTCGAAGAGGACGCCGGCGACGACGAGCGGCCCCGCCAGAGATCCCCGGCCGGCCTCGTCGGCGCCCGCGACATATCGAACACCGAGGCGTCGGTCGTAACGCAAGAGCCGCTGTCCGCTGGGAGATCCCATAGCTGTCGAGGATATCGCCCGAGCCGGAACGTGTCCGTGCCGACTTCGCGTCGGCTCCGCTACGGCCCCGCAGCGTCAGAACGGGAGAACGCAGTCTGCATTCGGGCGATCGAGCACGACCTCCCAGCCCGCGTTCTTCAAGGTGGCACGGTAGAGATCGCAGTGGCCGTCGCGCCGCTCCGCCGCGCAGATGAAGACCGAGGCCTCTTTCTCGATCAACCACGCGGAGGGGTTGTGGGTGCACTTCGTCCGCGTCCGGTCGTACTCGTCGACCGGGAGTGATTCCTCCACCGCAACGCGTGCGCCCGCCTCGCGCGGAGATTCACTCCCGCAACCCGCGAGGAGTGCAGCTGCGAGGACGAGTAGGACGAGCCCGATCGAGCGCACGACCGCCACGCTACCGGGCGTCGGGGCTCGCTAGGACTGGCGCAGCTCGCGGATACGCGCCTTCTTGCCGACGCGGCCGCGGAGGTAGTAGAGCTTCGCGCGATTGACGTCGCCGATCATCGCGACCTCGAGCTTCTCGATCTTCGGGGAGTGGAGCGGGAAGGTGCGCTCGACGCCGACCCCGAACGACTGCTTGCGGACGGTGAACGTCTCGCGCGCACCGGATCCCTGCCGCTTGATCACGACACCCTCGAACACCTGGACGCGCTGACGCGTGCCCTCGATCACCTTGAAGTGAACGCGGACGGTGTCACCCGCCTTGAAGACGGGGACGTCGCGCAACTGCGCCCGCTCGATGCTCTGGATGATTGTGCTCATAGGAAGGACCGGCCGTCGACCGGTTGCGGAGTGTAGCGGAATCGGCCGCGTGGGCGGTTCCTCGGGGGAACAGCATCGTGTCACGTTCCGGTGCCTGGCTGCAGCCAGGCACCTCCCGTGACACGGGGCCGCTCAGTGAAGCGAGATCCGCTTCGGGGGCCAGTACGTGGCGAAGACCTTGCCGATCAGATTCTCGCGCGGCACCGTTCCCCAGAGGCGCGAATCGCAGGACTGCGAGCGGTTATCGCCCATCATGAAGTAGTTGCCGGGCTTGACCTTGACCGGGCCGAATGACCCGAAGGCGCCGCGACGGACCTTTTCGATGTACGGCTCCTTCAACGGCCTGCCGTTGATGTAGACGTATCCGTCGCCCTGCCGCAGCCGCACCTCGACCGTGTCACCGGGAAGACCGATCAGTCGTTTCACGAACGTGCCACCTGCGCCGCACTTGATCTGGGCCGCGGGGGGCGTTTCGAAGACGATGATCTCGCCCCTCCGGGGATCGCGAAGCCTGTAGAGGAACCGGTTCGCGAGTACCCGATCCGAAAGATCGATCGGGCCGACCGAGTTTGTCTCGCAGCCGACCGCGGGTTGCGAGCAGTGGAGTGTCGGTTCCATCGACGACGAGGGGATCCTGTACGGATTGACGACGAAGGCCTTTACCAGCAGCACGATCGCGATCGCGCCGACGATCGTGACGACCCAGTCGATCGTGATTCGCAACCCGTCCGGCAGACCCCGCGTGAGCCGATCGACGGGGTTGCGCGAATGCCGCCGCGGGGGCGGCGGTGGCGCGCTCGGCCGGGCGGGCGTATGGAAGTACGGGTCGCCACCGTTTCCGGGAGCGCCACTCGAGGGCATCGGCCACGTGTACCCTCCTGCGGGTTCGTCTGCGGCCGGAGGTACTACCGGCGCGGCCCGCACGGGCGGGGCCGTCGTCGGGTCGACAGCCGGATCTCCTGCGTAAGGCTCCCGAGGAACGACGGGCTCAGAAGGCTCGGGAGGCGGAGCTACTGGCGCCCAGGGATCGTGTGCGCCGGAGCCCGCATCGTCGGGCGGATCCTCGACGCCGCTCATACGACACTCCTCAGCCGGCTCTGCTCGGCCCGCCAGCTGTCGATCTGGGCGTGGTTCCCGGAGAGGAGCACGTCGGGAACATCCCAGCCGCGGAACTCGGACGGCCGCGTGTAGTGCGGGTACTCGAGGCCGCCCCCGAGCGCCTCGCTGAAGCTCTCGTTCTCCCCCGAGCCGACCGCGAGGGCCCCCGGCAGCCGTCGCGCGATGGCATCGACGAGCACCATCGCCGGCAGCTCGCCGCCCGAGAGGACGTACGGTCCGATCGAGACGGCATCGGTGCAGAGATGGTCGACGATGCGCGCGTCGAAGCCCTCGAACCGTGACGAAAGAACAGCGATAGCCGGTTCACGCGCAAGCTCCTCGACGAGCGCCTGGTCGAGTTGGCGACCCTGGGGTGTGAGCGCAATGACCCGCGTTGGAGGCTCGTCGCCGTAGATCGCCTCCAGGGACGCAGCGACGACGTCGACGCGCAAGACCATGCCCGCTCCTCCACCATAAGGGGAGTCGTCGACCTGTCCCGCGCGCAGCGGGGTCGTGTCGCGGTAGTTGAAGAGCCGCAGGTCGAGCTCCGTGCCGAGGACGGTTGCTACCGGCTTCTGCTCGGTCAGCCAGCCGAAGGCATGGGGAACCTGGGTAAAAACGTCGAGACGCACCGGGGCAGGGTAACCGTCAGACGATGAAGCCCGGGTTGAGAAGAACGACTCCTGCCGCCGTGTCGATCGAGTGGATTGCATCCTCGATCATCGGCACGAGACTTCCGTCCTCAAGCTCGAGATTGTCGTTTGCGGGGCCGGGGAGCAGATCCTTCACGGTTCCACATGATCTCCCACCTACCTCCTCGACCCTGAGCCCGACGATCTCGAATGCGTAGAACTCGCCTTCGGGAAGGGAGGGCAACTGGCTCCGGAGAACCATCAACGAGCTCCCCGCTCGACACCGCGATCGAGGCGGATCGCGTGGCGGCCACGCCCAACCTTGCGCGAGAGGACGACCTTCGCCGGCCGTCCGTCAACGATCAACTCGGCACCAACCACATAGCGATCCGGGTCGTCACTTCCCTGCTCGACGACGAACGCTCCGTCGAGCCCGTGGGGCCGGCCGACGCGCCCAACCGGGACGTACGGGCCGTCCGCGGTCAGTCCGCGATCTCCAGGACGACGCGCCGGTCGTCCCGCGCTCCACTCGCACGTACGACGGTGCGCAGCGCGCGCGCGATTCGCCCCTGCCGACCGATCACCTTTCCGACATCGTCGGGTGCGACATGGAGACGGAGAACGAGAAGATCGCCTCGCTCGATCGACTCGACAACGACGGAGGACGGATCGTCGACCAGGTGCCGCGCGATCCAGGCAAGAAGCTCGGCCACCGGACTAGGCGCCTTCCACCCGCATCAGGAGTCGGAGGCGCCGATGCCGGCGACCTTGATCAGCTTCGCGACGGGATCGCTCGGCTGTGCACCCTTGGCGAGCCACTCCTTGACCTTCGTCTCGTCGAGCTCGACCGTCGACGGATCGGTCTGCGGGTTGTAACGCCCGATGATCTCGATAAATCGACCGTCACGCGGCGAGCGCGAGTCGGCCACAACGACACGGTAGATCGGATTCTTCTTCGATCCGATGCGTGCCAACCTCATCCGAACAGCCATTCGTCTCCTTTTGGGTCATCTCCAGGTGCCAGGTCTTGCATTCCGACGGGGGATCAAGCCACGCATTCCGACCGTTGCTTGGGGGAATGCAGGACCGGACCCCTGAGGATTGTGCCGATCATCGGCGCGGCTTGCCGCCGGTCAGCTCGGGAGGCAGCCCGGGCATCTTACCCTTCCCCATCTGCTTCATCATCTTCTGCATCTGCTTGCGGGCCGAGAGCAGCTTGTTCACATCATCGATCGACGTGCCGCTGCCTGCCGCGATCCGACGGCGCCGGGGGCCGTTGATGATCAATGGAGAACGTCGCTCGTGGGGTGTCATCGACAGCACAATCGCTTCGACTCGCGCCATCTGGGCCTCGTCGATGTCCACCCCATCGAGGGCCTGCCCGATTCCGGGAAGCATCTTGAGGATCCCCTTGACCGGGCCCATCTTGCGGAGCATCCGGTAGCTGCTGAGAAAATCGTCGAACGTGAACTCGCCGGCGCGCATCCGCCGTTCCATCTCGGCCTGATCGTCGTCGGCGACGGCTGCCTCGGCCTTCTCGATGAGGGTGAGCACGTCGCCCATGCCGAGGATCCGCGACGCCATGCGGTCGGGATGGAAGACCTCGAGCTGATCGAGCTTCTCGCCGACCGAGGCGAACTTGATCGGCTTGCCCGTGATCGCCTTGACCGAGAGCGCAGCGCCGCCTCGGGCGTCACCATCGAGCTTCGTCAGGACGACGCCGTCGAAGGCGACACGCTCCTGGAACGCCTCGGCGACGTTGACCGCCTCCTGCCCCGTCATCGCATCGAGGACGAGCAGGATGTTGAGCGGCTTGACGGCGTCCCGAACTCGTGCGAGCTCGTCCATGAGCGCCTCGTCGATGTTGAGGCGCCCCGCCGTGTCGACAATCACCACGTCGAGGCCATCGGCCTTGGCACGCTCGAGTCCTTCCGTGGCGGCTCGCACCGGATCCTGGGTATCGGTGCGATAGACGGGGATCGAGATCTGCTTGCCGAGCTGCTCGAGCTGGTCGATCGCGGCCGGGCGCTGCAGATCAGCTGCGACGAGGCCCGGTTGCTTGCCCTGACGCCGTAGGTGAAGCGCAAGCTTTGCCGAGGTCGTCGTCTTGCCCGAGCCCTGCAATCCCGTCATCAGAATCACGGTGGGTGGCCGCCCGAAAGCGAGCTGCGAGTCCCCCGTGCCCATCAAGTCCGTGAGCCGGTCGTGCACGAGCTTCACGACCTGCTGACCGGCATCGAGGCCCTTCAGGATGTCGCCCCCGAAAGCCTCCGCCTTTACGCCCGCAACGAAGTCCTTGACGACCTGAAAGTTGACATCGGCCTCGAGAAGCGCGAGACGGATCTCGCGCATCGCCTTGTTGACGGCGTCCTCGTCGAGCCGCTTGGTGCGGCCGAGCTCACCCAGGGTCGCCTGGAGTCGGTCGGAGAGCGCGTCGAACACGGCCGTGAAGTGTACGGGTGCTCGCGCAGGCTACGAGGCGAGCGCCGAGCGGGCGATCCCCGCGGGCAACGACGTGGCGCCGATGCGCTCGATCATGTCGAGGTCGGTCGCGTACAGATTGTGGAGCGGCTCGAGACGATACGAGAGTGGATCCTTGACCTTCTGCGCTTCGAGCGCGGGCTTGAGACGTCCCTCGACGAAGCCTTCAGCGGCCTGCTGCGTCTGCCAGATCTCGACGACGTTCACCGCGCCGGTCGCCTCGGCCGCGAAGTGAAGCACCATCCCCGCCGGCGGATTGGCATCAAGCCCGAGCGATAGCATCATCGCGTCGTAGCGATCGAGACTCAACTCGGGAACTCGCATGAACAGCGTCACGGCCATCGTCACACCTCCCTGTGGGCGCCCGAAAATGGCGTCGCCTCATGATAGGCGTTCCGGCGCGTCTTGTGAAGGTCATTCCGCCACGAGTGCGCGAGCAAACTCCCCTGGATCGAACGGACGGAGATCGTCAAGTCCTTCCCCGACGCCGACGAGCTTGACCGGAAGCCCGAGCTCGAAGGCGATCGCCACGGCGATACCACCCTTCGCCGAGCCATCGAGCTTCGTGAGTGCAACGCCCGTCACCCCGGCGGCCTCACCGAACAGTCGAGCCTGCTGAAGCCCGTTCTGGCCGGTCGTCGCGTCGACCACGAGCAGCGTCTCGTGCGGTGCACCCTCGATCCGTCCCTCGATGACTCTGCGTACCTTGGCAAGCTCGTCCATCAGGTTCGTCTGCGTGTGGAGGCGGCCTGCCGTGTCGACGATCACCACGTCTCGACCTCGAGCGCGTCCGGCTTCGACTGCATCGAATGCGACGGCGGCCGGATCGCCACCCGTCGGCGCCCCGACGAAGTCGGCCCCGGCGCGCTCGGCCCAGATCTCGAGCTGCTCCTCCGCGGCGGCCCGGAACGTGTCTCCCGCGCCCACGAGCACGCTGCGGCCGTGCTCCCGGAGTTTCTGTGCCAGCTTGCCGACGGTCGTCGTCTTGCCTGTGCCGTTGACACCGACGACGAGAATGACCGTCGGCTTCTCCGTCAGGACGAGTGTCGGTGCGGGGCCGAAGAGCTCCTCGATCTCCTCTGCGAGCGCCCCTCCGAGGTCGGATAGGTCGCCTCTCGCCTCGAGCCGCCGCACGATCTCGGCGGTGGCCCGGACGCCGACGTCACCGTGGATGAGCGACTCCTCGAGCCTCTCCCAGGCCTCCTCGTCGCCCGGGTCGAACGCTCCGGCGGCGATCTCGGCGGTGAGCGCTCGGCGGCTCTTCGCAAGCGAATCGCGTAACCGACCGAAGAAGCCGGTCTTCTCCTCGTCGTCTTCCGGCGTCGGCTCGTCGCCGAACAGCTCTGCCCAGGTTCTCGACACGGTTGAACGCTACCGGCGACCCGAGCCCGGGTCAGCCGGCCTCCGCCACGATCTCGGCGACATAGGCGCCTACGGTCTTCGACGCGCCCCGGCAGAGCGCGTTCGACTTCGAGACATTCAGCTTGGCGGTCATCCGGTTGCCCTTCGCTTCCGGCTTCATGGCGACGGGGGCGCCGAACATCTCCGCGATCTCGCGGATGGAGTGGGCGTCGGAAGCGCCAACTCCCGCGCGTGCGCTTCGCGGTAGTCGACACCGGGCACCTCGTCCCCTCTCGTACCGAGGAAGTAGTTGTCGAGCGAGATGACGCCGTGCCCGAGGTCGGCAAGGCGTGCGCAGAGGCGAGAGCCGATGAAGCCGGCCCCGCCGGTGACGAGAACGATCTTCGTCACGCGGTGAGGGCGGCCCTGTCGTGCTCGGGGAGGCGTCGTGAGATGACCTGCGAGACGCCGTCACCACCCATCGTGACGCCGTAGAGGATGTCGGCCGCCTCCATCGTGCGCTTCTGGTGGGTGATCACGATGAACTGCGCGCGGTCGGAGTAGCGACGCAACAGCTCCACGAAGCGAATCACGTTCGCGTCGTCGAGCGCGGCCTCGACCTCGTCGAGGAGATAGAACGGGCACGGCTTCGCGAGGAAGAGCGCGAAGAGGAACGAGATCGCGCCGAGCGCCTTCTCGCCCCCGGAGAGCAGGCTGAGGCGCGTGATCCTCTTTCCGGCCGGCCGAAGCTCCACCTCGACGCCGGCTTCGAGCGCGTTGTCTGCCTCGTCACCGTCGGTCTCCGGCTGAACGAGCCGGAGCCGTCCCTCACCACCCGGGAAGAGCGTCGACGCCACCTCCTCGAAGTTCCGGGCGACCGTCTCGAACGTCTCGTTGAAACGACGCTGCACCGTCTCGGCAAGCTCGTCGCGGAGCTTTGCGATCTCGGCGAGCGACGCCTCGAGATCCTGGCGTTGGGTCGAGAGCTCGTCGAGGCGCTCCTTCTCGGCGGCGTACTCCTCCTTGGCGAGCGGGTTGACCTTGCCGAGCTCCTCGCGCCGCGCGTCGAGTCGATCGGCACGCGTGGTCAGCTCCGCGCGGTCGTCACCGTCAGCCGGTGTGTCAGCGCCTGCCGCTTCGAAGCGACGCAACGCCTCCTCGGCCTCGGCCTCGAGGCGCGCGAGATCGACCTGAACCGTTGTCGCGCGCTCGTTCGTCTCGTCTGCCTGGCGGCGCGCATCGACCTCGGCCGCCCCGAGGCGGCGCAACTCCTCACCGAGCAGCGTCGCGCGCTCGGCGCCTGCGTCGACACGTGCCTTGACTGGAGCCTCGAGTCGCGACGCCAGCCTCACGGCCTGTTCCAGCGCCGGCGCCGAGAGCAGCCACGGCAGTCACAGAGCCGGACGAGCATGTCGGGATCGAGCGCCGATCGGCGCGGCCGACGTTCGAGCAAGGCCGCGTCGGCCGCGCGCGCCCGGTCGGCGGCCTCTCGTGCGATCTCGGCGGCCCGATCGGCGAGCGCGAGCCGCGACGACGCCTCGGCCTCGAGCTCGTCTCGACTGGCCGCATCGTCTGCGGGGCTCGAATCGACGCTTCCACCGAGGCGAACGACAACGACCTCCGCGGACTGGGCCCGCGCTACGGCATCCGCGGCGTCGCGGGCCGCGTTCGCCTCGAGGCCCGACAGCCGCCGCAGCTCCGCCCCGAGATCGCCCGCCTGCTGCGCTCCGAGCGTGAGGCGCGCCGCAATCGGCTCCTCGAGCGCGACCGCGACCGCGTCGGGCGCGGCCGATATTCGCTTCCAATCGCCGAAACAAGGCTGACGAGAGAGCCGAGAAGCGCGGGATCGACGTTCCGCTCTCGGAGGTGCGCCACCTGCGCGAACGCCTCCTCCGCCGCGGCGGCCGCTGTCGGCGGCCTCGGTCGGCAGCATGCGCGGCACTCGAGGAGCGTCCGGCGAGCTCTGCCGTCTCGTCGGCAAGCGCGCGCCGACGCGCTTCCATCTCGAGCAGCACCGATTCGGCCGTCTCACCGGCGAACCAGAGCTCGCCGCGCTCGGGGTCGTAGCCGTGTCCCTCGCTGGTGATGACCGTTCCGTGGGTTGCCTCGAGCAGACGATCGGGGCCGACGAGCCAGAAGCCCTCCAGCAGACGGAGTGCAGACGGGTTTCCGCCGGCCTTCGAGCCAAGCGGCGTCGCGCCCGCGACGGGGGGCGTCATCGTCGCAGCTGCCTCACGGTCGACGACGACCGTCAGGCTGCCGAGCCCATCGCGGCGGGTTCGTTCGAGCAGCTCGAGCCCGCGCCTCGCATCGCCCGCGAGCACCGCCGAAGCCCGCCAGGCAAGAGCTGCCGCAACGGCTCGCTCCGCTCCGGGCTCGACCGACAGAGCAGACAGGGCGAGCGTCTCACCTGCCGCCGCGAGCGCGCTTGCGGCGGGAGGAATTCCCTCGCGCTCGGCGAGCGCTGCGCTCGAGCGCCTGGAGTCGCTCGTGGGCCGAACGGGAGCGCTCGGCGACGTCGTCACGCTCGGAGGCTGCGGCGCGTGCTCGTAGCGGCGAGCTCGTTCGCCCGCCGCTCGAGCTCGAGCGGCGAGAGCCCTTCCCGCTTTCGCGATCGCCCTTGCCTCGACGAGGTCGGCCTCGAGCGCCGCTCGGAGCGTCGTCGCGGACTCGTGACGCAGCCCGAGGCGCTCGCGGGCCGCGCCGAGCGCGACGAGACGGCCGTTTGCACCCTCCTGCCCTCCCGTCGCGTCGGCGAGCGCAGCCTCCACGCGCCCCCGCTCGGACCGAAGGTCTGCAGACGGTTGCCTCGACGTGCCGCAGCGAGACGGCGCTCGTACGCGGCAACGCGCGAGTGAGCGAGGCGCGCCCGCTCGGATGCCTGACCGTGTGCCTCGGCTGCATCGCGTGCGGCGGTTGCAGCCGATCGAGCGGAATCCTCGAGCACGCGCACCGCCTCATCGCCTCGATCGGCGATCGCCTGCTCGGCCTCGACGAGGTCGGCGCGCAGCCGCTCCTCGAGCCCTGAGCGCGGACTCGCGGCGCAGCGCGAGCCGCTCGCCGCGCCCTGCAGGCGGTAGAGCGCTCCGAGCGCCGTCTCGCGACCGCCCGCGGCATCCGACAGCTCGTCCTCGGCCTGCCGGCGCTCCTCGAGCAGCGCCGTCAGCCTCTCCTGCGCGCCCGCCGCGCGATCGCGGCCGCGTCGCGGCGAGCCTCGGCGCTCGGCACGCCGCTCGGCGACGGCCTCGAGGTCGAGCTGCGCGATGCGGCCCGACAGGCGCTGCGATCTCGACCGACGAGCTTCTCGGCCCGCTCGGCCGCGGTCGCCTGCAGCGCGAGCGGCCGGAGGCGCTTCTTGCACCTCTTCCTCGACGTCGCGTGCACGCTCGACCTGGATTGCGACCCGTGCGAGCTTGAGCTCTGCGCGATGCGTGCGGCGCTTGAACTTTCCGAGCCCGGCGGCCTCCTCGATCAGAGGCGCGCCGGTCCTCGGGCCTGGAGGCGAGGACGGCGTCGACCTTGCCCTGCGAGACGATCGAGTGCATCGAGCCGCCGAGGCCGACGTCGGCGAGCAGCTCGACCAGGTCGGTGCGGCGCACCGGCGAGCCTGGTTGACGAGGTACTGGCCCTCACCGCCGCGCACGCAGCCGCCGCGTGATCGAGATCTCGTTGTAATCGACCTCGTCGCCGAAGCCGCCGTCCTCGTTGTCGAAGACGAGCTCGACCTCGCAGTGATCGGCAGCCGGGCGAGTCGCAGAGCCGCCGAAGAGAACGTCGTCGGGCTTCTCGGCGCGCAGCTCCGACGGTGTCAGCGACCCGGCTGCCCAGACGATCGCGTCGGCGACATTCGACTTACCGGAGCCGTTCGGTCCCACGACGACCGCGACACCGGGCTCGAGCGTGAGCTCGAGCGGGTCGACGAACGACTTGAAACCGCGAAGTCTTGATCGATTCGGAGATGCACGTCCGACGAACGCTAACCACCGGCACGGACGACGCGAAGGCAGCATCGACAAGACCGCCCGTCGGCGTCCTGCTCCTCGACGGCCGGGGCTGCAGTTCACGGCTTCGGCGCGACGATGCCCATCGCCTCGAGCGCCTGCCGCGCAGCTTCCTGCTCGGCGGCCTTCTTCGTCGAGGCGCGCACCGATCCCGACCTGCTTCGCCGTCGATGACGGCGACGCAGACGAAGCGGCGGTCGTGCGGCGGGCCCTCGACATCGAGCACCGCTGTACTGCACCTGATTGCCGGATCGTGCGAGCGCCTCCTGGAGCTCCGTCTTGTTGTCGACGTGGCCGGTGCGCGCGAACTCGATGCGCGAGTCGAACGCGTCGACGACTGCCTTCTCGGCCCGCTCGAACCCGTGCTCGAGGTAGACGGCCGCGATCGCCGCCTCGAGGAGAGCCGCGAGGACGTTGCGGCTGCGCACGATCCGCTCGAGCTCGGCCTCCGGCACGTCCTGCGCCTGCTCGAGCAGGAAGCGCCCGAGATCGAGCTCCTTCGCGACTCCCGCGCAGCTATGCCGCGAGACCGACGTGGGCCCTGATCTTCGCGAGCCGACCTTCGGACGCGTCGGGAAACCGGTCGTACAGCGCCTTCGCGACCGACAGCTCGAGCACGGAATCGCCAAGGAACTCGAGACGCTCGTACGAGGACGCGCGATCCGGTGCCCAGGACGTGTGCGTGAAGACGTGATCGCGGCGCTCGGCGGGAAGGGCTTCGATCAGGCGCGCGAGCGCGCGCCCTTCCCCCGGAGCATCGCTGCTACTGGTGCGCGACGACGTAGTCGACAGCCTGGCCGACGGTCGTGATCTTCTGCGCATCTTCGTCCGAGATCTTGATCCCGAACTGATCCTCGAGCTCCATGATCAGCTCGACGAGATCAAGAGAGTCGGCGTCGAGGTCCTCCTGGAAAGAGGCCTCCTCCGAGAGATCGCCTTCGTCGGCCCCGAGCTGCTCGACGAGGACGGACTTGACGCGCTCGTAGCTACTTCTTCACGGGACAGTGCCACTATTCTTCAACCTCTCGTTGTGCCGGACGGGTTGGTGGAGCGCGCCGACTCTACCACGCGCTTCGGAAGAGCCACGCGCATACGAGCGACAACATCATGGTCGATCCCTCGCGCAGCGAGCCTGATTGCGTTCTCGATAGCGAGCCTCGAGCTCGAGCCATGGGCGATCACGACGAGCCCGCGCAGCCCGAGGAGATACCCACCACCGGTCGTCTCCGGGTCGAGACGCTCGCGCAGACGCCCGGCGGCGGGGCGGATCAGAAGGCCGCCCACGCTTCCCGCGGGTCGTATTCGTGATCTCCGCGCGGAGGGCAATCAGCAGGCTGCGGATCGGTTCCCTCCAGCGTCTTCAGCGCCACGTTGCCCGTGAATCCGTCACATACGATCACGTCCGTCGTCGCCCGTCGAGCAACGCACGACCCTCCGTGTTGCCCTCGAACCGAAGTGAGCTCGCGGAGAGCAGCGCGTGCGCTTCGAGCGTCAGCTGGTTGCCCTTCTCCGGCTCCTCGCCGATCGAGAGGAGGCAGACGCGAGGATCGCTCGATACCGAGGACCTCCTCGGCGAAGATCGACGCCCATGTGCCCGAACTGAAGAAGGTGCTCCGGCCGTGGCGTCAGCGTTCGCGCCCGCGTCGATGAGCACGACGGGCCCGTGTTCGGAAGGGATGACGACGGCGATCCCGGGACGGAAGACCCCGTGCAGGCGACGGATATGGAGCAGGCTGGCCGCGAGAACGGCGCCGGTGTTCCCCGCCGAGACGACGACGTCAGCCTCACCCTCCGCCGACCGCGCGAACGGCCCGGACGAGCGACGAGTCCGGCTTGCCGCGAACGGCGTCTGCCGGGCTTGTCGTCCATCTCGACGATCTCACTCGTGACGACGTGGTCGAGGCCGTGGGAATCGAGACCGGCCGGGCCGTAGATGATCGGCTGGACGTCCGACGTGGCTGCTGCAACCGCACCGGCGACGATCTCTGCCGGCTCACGATCGCCCCCGAGGGCGTCGACGGCGACGCGGACGCGCATCCGGCCTACGGCGCAGGAGTGCCGAGCGGCTGGACGTCGCGCCCCCGGTACGTCTTGCACGTCGGGCATGCGTGGTGCGAGCGTGTCGGCGATCCGCAGTTCGAGCACACGTTGACGCTCGGCGCGGAGATTCCGTGCTGCGCGCGACGCTTGTCGCGGCGGGCCTTCGAGGTCTTTCGCTTCGGGACTGCCATGGGCGGCCGCGGAGTGTACCGAAACACGACCCGCCGGGCTGCGGCGGACGAACCGTCTACACCGCCGCGCTCCGCCGGGAGGCTAGATCGCGAGCAGGTCGCCGAGCGCGCGAGGCCGGATGTCCAGCCCCCGCAGCTCGTCGAGCGGAACCCAGACCGGCTCGTGCGTGCCGCTCTTCTCTCGTTCGCGGTCGGTCAGGAGGGCGTGATCCGGCCAGCTGCCGGTGCCAAAGCTGCCGCCGACGATCCACGCGTCGTAGTAGAGGAAGATCGTTCCTCCGAAGGACTCCTCGTGGACGAGCGGTCCCAGCTCGACTTCGACGCCGAGCTCCTCGAGCGCCTCGCGCCGAGCAGCCTCCTCCGGCGTCTCGCCCTCCTCCACGCCTCCGCCGGGGAAGAGGTAGTACGTCCGTCCGTCACGGACGCGTCGGATCAGCGCGAGCCTCCCGTGGTCGACCAGCACGATCCGAGCGCGAGGGAAAAGCTCGGTCATTCGTCACGCAGCGCCTCGAGCGCCGCCCAGCGAGGATCCGCCACCGTCTCGTCGTGGGTGTGCGGCTCGTCCTTCAGGTTCTTGCCGCAGACGGGGCAGAGCCCGGCGCAGTCCTCCCGGCAGAGAATCTGGTCGGGCAGCGCCGTTGCGATCGAGTCACGAGCCCACTGCGAGAGCTGCAACTCACCGTCGGCGACGTACTCGGATCGCATGTCCTGCGGCGCCCCGTCGGCGGTCGCGTGGTATTCCCGTGAGTCCACCTTCACGTCGACCGCTGCGTCCTGCAAGCACCGCATGCAGGGCCCGTGCAGGCGTGACTCGAACATCAGTCGAAAGACATCGCCGCTGACCGCGCGCTGAACCTCGAAAACCGCTTCGGCCTGCGCGGGGACGGGAAGATACCGTTCGCCACCGAGATCGAACGGCTGCAAGGCGATCGCGACGGCCTCACGATGCTCGTCGCCGAGCCGCAACCGTAGACGGCGAAGGGGGTACGTCGTCATCGTCTCAGCGTAGCCTGCGCCGCCCCAGGCGACGCGCTGCCTCAAACGTAGGAGTCGTCGTCCGCGCCGGGTGGGCCGATCGGGTCGATCGGACCGATCCCCGACATCACGGATTCCTGCGAGCGCTCGTGCAGCCGCTCCCGGCCACGACGCACCGCAACGAGGAACTTGTCGAGGTTGACCTCGAGCGTCGACAGGATCCCGTCGGCCCAGTCTTCCATCTCGAGGCGCGTCTCGCGCGCCTGCCTGCGAGCGTCGTCGACGATGTCCTGCGCCTGCCGCTCGGCGATCTTGACGATCTCCGTCTGCGACGCCTCGCGCACAGCCTGCTCGCGCGCCTCACCGATCAGACGATCACATTCGCGCTTCGCCTCGGCGAGCATCTCCTGCCGCTCCTTGACGATCCACCGCGCCTGCTTGATCTCCTCGGGGATCGTCGCGCGCATCTGGTCGAGGATGTCGTAGATCTCCTCACGATCGATGCGCACCTGGTCGGTCAGAGGCACGGCCTTCGAGTTGTGTACGAGATCGTCGAGCTTGTCGATGAGTACGAGAACGTCCATATCCGGATCTTACTCCTGTGGACTCAGAGGGGCGCCGGGACGACCGTTCGGGAACATCTCCCTGAAGCGGTGCGCCACGGCCTCGGGCACAAGTTCATCAACCTTTCCGCCGAACGACGCGATCTCCTTCACGCCGCTCGACGAGATGAAGCTGTATTGCGGGCTCGCCATCACGTACATCGTCTCGATCTCCGGCGCGAGCAGCCGGTTGAGGTGGTTCATCTGCGCTTCCCACTCGAAGTCGGCGATCACGCGCAGCCCCTTGACCATCGTCTTTGCATCATGCTTGCGGGCGAAGTCGACGACGAGCTCGTGGAAGACGTCGACCGTGACGTTTTCGAGCGGCGCGAGGGCCTCCTCGAGAAACGCCACCCGCTCGTCGAGCGAAAACATCGTCGCCTTGTGGTGGGGGTCACGCACGACACCGACCACGATCCTGTCGAAGATCGACGCGGCCCGACGGATCACATCGATATGGCCGTTTGTGACGGGATCGTAGGTTCCCGGGTAGATCGCGGTAATCATTGCGTAAACAGGGTAATGCGCGCGGAGCCGTAGCGTCGGCTCGTGACGCGCTCGAAGGGCAGCTCGGGCTCGACCCTCGAGGACGTCTCCACGACGAGGAGGCCGTCGTCGGCGAGCACGAGGGGCAGCGCTTCCGTCAGGCGGGGCTCGAGATCGGGCCAGGAGCCGTACGGCGGGTCGACGAGAACGAGGTCGTACGTGCGGCCTCGCTCCTCACGCAGTGCCTGGAACACATCCTTCTGGAGAACGAGCGCCCCCGTGAAGCGGAGCTTCTCGAGGTTGTCGTGAATCACGCGACACGCGGCGCGGTCGGACTCGACGAAGACGCAGCGACGGGCGCCGCGCGAGAGGGCCTCGAGCCCCATCGCGCCCGAGCCGGCGAAGAGGTCGAGCACGGCGGCGTCCTCAACGGGTCCTATCAGGTTGTAGGCAGCCTCGCGCACGCGGTCGCCCGTCGGGCGCGTGGCGTCGCCCTTCGGTGCCGCGATCCTCGCGCCACGGCGCTCACCGGCGATGATCCTCATCGCGGCAGCGTACGCCGGAACGGGTGTCTGGCGTGCCGGCACGACCGGTCAGGCGAGCCGATCGAAGAGCTCGCGCGGAGCGACGATCGGGTACGTTCGGGTCGGCGACGACCTGTACGAGGCCCGGTGTGGGGTGCCTACGCGGTCGATCCGACCACGTCACAGAACAACACCGACACCACCCTGCGGCGCTCACCTCCCCGCCCGTAAGAGTGCCACGGCGGGAGTCGCGGAAGCGGGCGCCGGCCCGGTTTGCGAAGCCGCACGCGGGACAGGCGATCACCCAGTGAGCCGAGACCCCACCCTCGGCCTTCACAAACCGCCGCAGTGCGGCTCAGGAATCGCCGACGTGCTCGGAATCACCGAGCAGGCGCTCGACCGCCGGCGCGAGCTCGCCTTCGTCGGGAAGAGACCGCGCGACCTCGCGGGCACGCTCGAGCAGGGTCGTGTCCTGTCGCAGCCGGGTGAAATGAAGGTCGGAGAGGCCCGCCTGCCGCGCGCCGAGCAGCTGGCCCTCGCCGCGGATCTCGAGGTCGCGCTCGGCGAGCTCGAAGCCGTCGCTCGTCTGCACCATCGCCTCGAGGCGGTCGTGGGCGACGTCCGTCAGCTCCTCCTTCGGGCCCGAGACGAGCAGGCAGTACGACTGCTCCGCCCCACGCCCGACGCGGCCGCGCAGCTGGTGGAGCTGCGCGAGGCCGAAGCGGTCGGCCTCCTGCACGATCATGATCGTCGCGTTCGGCACGTCGACGCCGACTTCGATCACCGTGGTGGCGACCAGCACGTCGATCGTGCCCGCCTTGAAGTCTGCCATGATCGAGCGTCGCTCAGCCGGCTTCAGCCGGCCGTGCAGGCAGCCGACGCGGAACTCCTTCAGCTCGGTCCGGCGCAGCCGCTCGGCCTCGTCCTCGGCCGCACGTGCCACCGTCAACTCCGACGCCTCGATCAACGGGCAGACGACGTACGCCTGGCGGCCGTCCCGAAGATGCCGCGTCAGCCGCTCGTACGCCTCGGAGCTTCGGTCGTCGGTGACCCAGGCGGTCACGATCGGCTTGCGGTTCGCCGGAGGCGCTGTGATCTCGGAGACCGAGAGGTCGCCATAGACCGTGAGTGCGAGCGTTCGAGGGATCGGCGTCGCGGTCATGTGGAGGACGTGTGGGCTGCGGCCCTCGGCGAGCGCCGAGCGCTGCTCGACGCCGAAGCGGTGCTGCTCGTCGACGACGGCCACGGCGAGGTCCCGGAACCCGACCTCCTTCTGGATCAGCGCGTGGGTTCCGACAGCGATCTGCACGTCGCCGGACGCGATCAGCTGCCTGGCGTTCGCGTGCTCCTTGGCCGTGAGCGCACTCGTGAGCAGCGCAACACGCACGCCGAGCTCTGCGCAGATTCCCTCGATCGTGAGGAAGTGCTGTTCGGCCAGAACCTCCGTCGGAGCCATCATCGCGCCCTGCCGGTCGGCCTCGACGGCCCGGAGTAGCGCATACAGCGCGACGACGGTCTTGCCGGAGCCCACATCGCCCTGCAGCAACCGCTGCATCGGCGTCGTCTTCGCGAGATCACGGTCGATCTCGGCGATCGCGCGATCCTGCGCGTCAGTAAGCGTGAAGGGGAGCACCTCTCGGTATCGCGTCAGGAGCGGGCCCGGGTCGCGCAGCGCCTCCGCGACGAGCCGCTCGCGCTCTGCCGCCCGACGAGCGAGTGCGAGCTGGAGGACGAGAAGCTCGTCGAAGGCAAGCCGTCGCCGGCCCTCCTCCGCCTCGTCGGGCGAGCGGGGTCGGTGGAGCGCGACGAGAGCATCGGCCCGCAGGGGAAGCTGCTCGGTGGTCGCGAGGCGAGCGGGCAACGCGTCCCCCTCGGCGCGAACGACCTCGAGCGCGGCAGCGACGAGCGCGCGCAGCTGCTTCTGCGCAAGCGCTTCGCTGGCGGGATAGACGGGCGCGTAGTCCGCCGTCTCGGTTGTCTCACCCAGGTCGTACGTCTCCACCTGGAACCCGTAGCGGTTCGGCTTCCCGCGTAGACGCACCTTCGTCCCGGGGATGAGCTGGGCCTCGAGCCACGGCTGGTTGAACCACGTCGCCTTGATCTCCCCCGTGTCGTCCGCCACGCGGGCCGTCAGAATCCTGAGCCGGCCGCGGCTGCGGCGCGAGCTCGTCCCGAGAACGACTCCCTCGATCACCGCCTCGTCCTCGCCGAACAGGTCTCGGATCGCCCGCTCCTCGATCGGACGCTCGTAGCGCCTCGGTCGATGGGCCAGAAGATCGCCGACCGTGCGCAGGCCGAGCTTCGCGAGCCTGCCACGTACCGCCGGACCGACGCGCGGAAGCGTCTCGACTCCGGCCTCGAGCGCCTCGGGTCGAGGGGCACTCCGCGGACGCGGCCAGACGGCCGGCGGGTCCACGCCGGCAAGGCCGACAGGCAGTCGGATCTCAATGGGTGCGCGTGTCACCGGGACCGAGTATAGGACCGGGACCGGCGCGGGTCGAGCCGGGACAATCAGGCCCCGGGTAAGCGGACGACGACCTCGAGACCACCGCGCTGCCCATCACGAAGCTCGACGGTGCCGCCGTCGACCTCGACGAGGCGCCGCGTGATCGAGAGCCCGAGCCCCGAACCGGGAGCGCCGGAACCTGCGCGCCAGAAGCGGTCAAAAGCTCGCGCCTTCTGCTCTGCCGTCATCCCGGGCCCTTCGTCCAGGACGCGCACCTCTGCGAACCCGCCGCTCCGGACGACGGACACGACGACCCGGGAGCTCTCGGGCGCGTGCCGCAGCCCATTGGAGACTAGGTTGTCGATCACCTGTGCGACGCGGTCGGCTCCGGCCCGTGCGGTCACCGGCTCCTTGGCGACGAGCTCGAGGCGAACAGCGTCCGCACCCGGTCGCAACGCATCCAGCCGATCGCGGGCAACCGCGGCCAGGTCGACCGTGCTCGCCGGGGCCGTACCGGCGTCGGCCCGGGCGAGCGCGAGCAACTCGTCGACGAGCACCGAGAGGCGAGCTACCTCGGCCTCCGCAGCGTCGAGGCTGTCCCGACCGCCGTCTCCGACATGACGCTCGAGATTCTCGAGCCGCAACCGAAGCGCCGTCAGCGGCGTACGGAGTTCGTGCGAGGCGTCCGCGACGAACTCCTTCTGCGCGGCGACGAGCCCTTCCACGCGTGCCACCATGTCGTTGAACTCGAGCGTCAGCTTCCGGATCTCGGGTGGCCCGTCCGGCACCTGAGCGCGCGCGCCGAGGTCTCCTGCGCCGGCGTCCGCGGCGGCGAGCTCGAGGCCCTCGAGCGGGCGGCGGATCCAGTGGGCGAACCGCAGTCCGATCAGCGTCGCGGCCGCCAGCACGATCACCGCGATGCCCGCGAGCACGAACCAGTAGTTCCTCACGCGCCGGTCGAGCTCGGAGGTCGGGTACGTGATGCGTACGGCACCGTGAACGACACCACCCGAGGCGATCGGGACCGCGACGTAGAGAAGGTCGTAGCCGAGGGTCTTCGAATGGCGGATTCCGGTCGCGTAGTTGCCCCGGAGCGCAGCCTTGAACTCCGGTCTCGTCGCGAAGCTGCGCAGGCCCGGCCGCGGAGGCGATGGATCCACGAGCGCGACTCCCTGGCGATTCGTGATCACGACCCGGGCGCCGGTATCCGCGGCGTAGCGCGTACCAAGCGCCTTCAGCGCCGACAGGTTCGACGTCGAGACCTCACCTTCGACGATGCTCTCCGCGAGCGACGCGATCGTGACCGCGTCCCGCTCGACCTTCGAGGTCAGGCGTGCGCGCTCGCCGCGCGCGTTGATGAATCCGAGCGGAACCTCGAGCATCGCGAGAACGACGACGGCGAGCGAGAGGTAGCTGATCAGCAGTCGGCGCGTCATGCGCGCAGACGCAGCCCTATCCCCCGCACCGTTTCGATCAGCGTCGGGTCTCCGAGCTTCTTTCGCAGCGCCGCGACGTGGACGTCCACCGTCTTCGACGAGCCGTACCACGTCGTGTCCCACACCTCGCGCAGGATCTTCTGGCGATCGACGACGACGCCCGGCTCCGATGCGAGCAGCGCAAGCAGGTCGAACTCCTTCAGCGTGAGCTGCAGCTCGCGTCCGTCAATCGTCGCGCGACGGGCCGGGACGTCGACCTCGAGCGCTCCGACTACGAGGATCTCGCGCGCCTCGTGGCGGCCGGGAGTGCGTCGGGAGACGGCGCGGATCCTCGCGATGAGCTCTCGGAGGCCGAACGGCTTGACGACATAGTCGTCTGCTCCGAGCTCGAGACCGACGACCCGGTCGATTTCCTCACCCTTCGCGGTGACCATGATGATCGGGACGTCGGAGCGAGAGCGCAGCTCGCGGCAGACGGTGAACCCGTCGATGTCGGGCAGTCGGACGTCGAGCAAGACGAGGTCGACCGGCGCGGCGTCGAGGGCGTCCTGCCCCGTGGCCACGCGCGTCACGTCGAACCCCTCCGCAAGAAGACCCTCGACGAGCGGCTCGGCGATCGTGTCTTCATCCTCGACGACGAGTAGATGCATGCCCTGATCGTAGGGCGCCTACACGAGCGGCGTGAGCCGTGAGGCGAATCAAGACGAAGTCCTTACCTTCACGTGGCTCGCGCCTTGCCGATCGGAACCTACCTTGACGAGGACATCACGAACGGAGGTCTCTCCATGAATCGCACTCGCGCCCTCATCGTCTCACTCGCCGTCGGTCTTGCGGCAATCGCGGGCGTCTTTGCTCTCGGTCATACGCTCGCCCTGAGCAATGCGACCAGCTCCACCACGGATCAGAAGGTTGCGCAGCGGACACGGCAGCTGAACCGCTACGAGGCGTCGCTCCGCAAGGCTCTCGTACAGAAGCCTCCCGCGCTGCCGGCGGTACCTCGAGCGGGGAGCGACGGCTCGGCTCTGCAGGTCGCCGCAGGTACCCCGGCCCCGAGCCTCGCATCCGTAGGGGTCGTCTTTCACCGGCCCCCGCCCGTCGTCGTGATCAAGCATCGCGCAGGCGGCGAGGCCGAAGCCGAGTTCGGGGAGGTCGAGGCAGATGACTGATACAAGCCACCGCCTCTACGCCGTCGTCATCGCGGTCGTCGTCTTCTTCATCAGCTGGGCCACGGTTGCCGCAAGGCCCTGGGCGCCGGCGAAGACCGACCCCCGCCTTGCGGCAATCGCGCAGCGGGAGCAGCGGCTGCGCGCCGACGCGAAGCTCGTGCAGAAGGTGGTCGATCGCCGTATGGCGGCGTACACCCTCGCGCTGAAGGCGCGTGAGAGGCAGATCGCGGCGGCCAAGGCACAGGCCGCGGCCACGCAGGCTCGCTCTCTGGCTGCGTCCCCGTCGAGCGCGGGATCGGTGCAGTCGACGGCCCCTGCGGTTCGCGTCGTCAACCTGCCGCCGCTCACGATCACGAGGACGTCGTAATGTTGACGCGGACGTTTCGGGCAATGGGAACCGACATCGAGCTCCTGCTCGACGCAGAGCCCGGCGAGCGCGCCGAAAGCGCGCTCGACCGGGCCGAGGCGGAGTTCGAGCGGCTCGAGCAGGTGATGTCACGGTTCCGCGACGACTCGGAGCTCTCCCGGCTCAACCGCGACGGAACGATCACGGGAGCAAGTCCCGATCTCGTACGCGTCGTCGGAATGGCGCTCGACGCCCGTGAGACGACGGCCGGACGCTTCGATCCGACCGTGCACGACGCGGTCGTTGCCGCCGGCTACGACGTCAGTTTCGACGACGTCGCGCCCGATGCGGCCGCGGACGCTGTCGCCCAGCGGCCGCGATGCGGCGGCCGCGTCCTCATGAAAGGGTTGACGATCGAGCTCGAACCCGGCTTCCGACTCGATCTCGGCGGGATCGGCAAGGGATACGCGGCCGACCGGGTCGCCGAGCTCCTCGCGATCGTAGGACCCTGCCTCGTCAATGCCGGGGGAGATCTCGCTGTCCGCGGCGGCTCCTGGCCCGTTGGCGTCACCGATGAGGTCACCCTCGAGCTCACGCAAGGCGGCCTCGCCACCTCCGGACGCGACCGCCGCAGCTGGACCCGGAACGGCGAGGCTCGACATCATCTGATCGATCCTGCGACCGGCCTGTCCGCGGCGGATACGCCGATTCGGGTCACCGTCGTCGCTGGGTCGGCAGCAGCCGCAGAGGTCGCGGCGAAGACCGCCTTCCTCGGCGGGATGGTCGATCTCCCTCGTGTCACCGTCACTGCTGCCGGACACACCATCCTCGAAGGAGGATTGACGTGAGACACGACCCCACATTCTGGCTGCTCGCCCGGGCAAGCGGGCTCACGGCCTACGTGATGCTGACGCTCTCCATCCTCGCCGGTCTCGTCCTCAAGTCCCGGCCGTTCAGAGCGTTGAAGCCCGCCGCCGTCACCGATCTCCACCGAATCCTGGCGATGCTGGGCCTCGGGTTTCTCGTCGGGCATGCGGTGGCGCTCGTGCTCGACACGACCGTGAAGGTCAGCATCGCCGGTCTTTTCATCCCCGGTCTCGTCTCCTACCGGCCCGTGTGGACGTCGGTCGGGATCCTTGCCGCCGAGCTGATGGTGCTCGTCTACGCCTCGTTCTCGATGCGCAAGCGAATCGGCAACAAGAACTGGCGGCGCCTGCACTGGGCGACGTACGGGATCTTTGCTGCGGCGACCGTGCACGGGATCGGCGCGGGCACGGACGCCTCGCGCCCCTGGGCATTCGCGCTCTACGCCTGCGCGGTCGGGTCCGTCGCGGTCGCGACGACGTGGAGGGCTCTGGTCTCGCCAATGCCGGCGCGCGCGCGGCGCTCTCGATCGACACCGAGAGCAGCCTCACCGCGAGCGACAGGTGAGTCGGCTGCATGAACTCTCCGCGGCCGGTACGAGCGCGCGCGGGTCAGCGCGGGCCGCGTACCCTGGTTCCATGCGAGGTCTGACCAGAGTGTTGCTCGGAGCGTTACTTCTCTGCGCCATCGCGGCGGCGGGCATTGGCGTGAACTTCACGCTTCTACGACTCACGGGCGACGCCAATGACCCGGTCGGCAAGTTGAGCCCCCGGGCTGTCTTCTTCCAGCCTACGACCGGAGCGACGCCGACGACAACAGCTCCCGTCGTTACCGACGAGAAGACCCCCGGAAGCGACGATGGCTCGGGGAGAGACGGCGACAGCGACGACTAGTGGGGCGTGCGCAACGTTGGGCCCGGGATGATCGTTGCAGGAAGCCCACTCGATGTTTCTGAGAAGCGGCCCGGCTTCGCGGACGAGAGGCCCACGTGCAATCTTGCCTCAAGGGCCACTCGACGATCAGCCGTCCTGGAACCAGAAGAAGCCGACGGCCCCTGGCCCGGCGTGCGTGCCGACGACTGCGCCGAGGTTCTCGACGAGCTCGATCTCGGCCTGGGGCCGCGCTTCGAGCGCGAGAGCCGAGATGTCGTCGATCCACTCCGGCGCGTCGGCATGCGCGATGGCAACTCGAAGGCCGGGACGATCCTCGGTTGCCTCCTCGAACAGGCGACGGAACTCCGCGAGCGCCTTCTGGCGGCCACGCACCTTGCCAACCGGCACGACCACCCCGTCCTCACACGAGAGGATCGGCTTCACGTGCAGCAACGAGCCTGCGAGCGCCTGCGCCTTGCCGATGCGCCCACCTTTCTGTAGGTACTCGAGCGTGCCGACCGTGAAGACGACCGTGTTGTCCCGCTTGAAGCGGTCGATCAACCCCTCGAGCTCGGCATCGGTCGTTCCACGAGCCAACCGCCGTTCGATCGCAAGGGCGAGCATCGCGACCGCGAGCGACGCAGTCTCGGAGTCGATCAGCCGAACGCGATCGGCTCCGGCGATGCCGGCCGCCTGCACGGCTGACTGATAGGTCCCCGAGAGCTTCTGAGAGAGGTGGAGCGAGTAGATGCGGTCGTAGGTCGCAAGGTTCTCGTACACGCGCAGGAACTCGCCGGGCGTCGGCTGCGATGTCGTCGGCAGCTTCGGAGCGGTCTTCAGGCGCTCGTAGAAGTCGTGGGACGAGATCCCCACATGGTCGAGGAAGTCCTCGGCCCCGAAGAGGACATGCAGTGGCACGACCCGGATGTTGTCGAAGCGCTCACGCGCCTTCGTCTCCGGGAAGTCGGATGTCGAGTCGAGCACGATCGCGGTGTTCTGGGCGGTCAGGTTCACGGGCTTGGCTCCCCTCGTTGGCTTGCGGACTGGATCGCCTGCACGAGATCGTCGATCGGACTGCCCTTTTCGACGAGCCCGGCCGCGCCTGCAGCGAGAACGGCCTGGCGATCGGCCTCGGTCGCCTCGGCGGTCAGACAGACAACGGCCGCGCCCGGCGACGACGCAAGCACGGCGGACGTCGCGCCGGCTCCGTCGAGTCCCGGGAGCCTGAAGTCCATCAGAACGACATCCGGCCCGAGCGTCGCCGCCGCTGCAGCGGCCTCGTCTCCGGCGGCAATCGATCCGACCACCTCGAGACCGTCTCGTCCGTCGAGCAACAGCTCGAGCGTCGAGCGATACACCTCGTTGTCCTCGACGAGCAACACCCTGATCACGCCCCTCACTCCGCCGACAGGAGGAGCGGGTAGTGCGGCTGACCGCCGGCGTGGATCTCGATCTCGAGGTTCGGATGTCGCGACTCCAACTTCCCGAGAAGGGAGCCGAGAGGCTGTTCGTCCTCGCCGATGAGAAGGGTCAGGAACTCACGTCCCCCCGCGAGAAGGTGATCGACGACAGTGCCCGCGACGACCTCGAAGCTTTCGTCGCTCGCGACCGCAGCCCCGTTGGCGAGGCCGAGCCACGCCCCCATTCGGACATCGATGCCGTCGAGGCTGACGTCGCGCGACGCGATGGTCACCTCTCCCGTGGCGATGCCCTCCTCGGCGCGAACCATCTCGCGCTCGTTCGCGTCGGCCGAACGCTCCGGGTCGTACGCAACCATCGCTGCCAGCCCTGCCTGCACCGACTGCGTCGGCACGACCCGCATCGGCTTGTTGACGAGGCCGATAGCCTGCTCGGCGCTGAGGATCACGTTCTTGTTGTTCGGCAGCACGATCACCTCGGTCGCGGGCGTGGCGTTCACCGCAGCGACGATGTCCTCGGTGGACGGATTCATCGTCTGACCACCCTGGATCACGCGGGTTGCCTTCATGCTCTCGAACAAACGCCGGTTCCCCTCTCCCGGCGCAACGGCGACGACGCCCGTCTCGAGGGTCGGAAGTCCGGCGAGCGAGTCGCCGCTCAACCGCTCCTCGCGCTCGAGCGTCTGCCGGTGCATGTCGGCGATCTCGACGCCCTCGATCGTCCCGCGTGCAGTGCCGATCGACAGCGCCGCGCCAGGATCGTCGGTGTGCACGTGAACCTTGAGCGCCGTCGCGTCCCCGACAACGAGAAGAGAGTCGCCGAGCGGCTCGAATTCCCGCTCGAACACGTCGGCATCGAGGGAATCGCCTTCGATCACGAACACGGTGCAGTAGCGGAACTCGGAAAGCCCCTGATGCATTGCCTCCACGGCGATCGCCGTGGTCTCGACGGGCGCGTCCGGAAGGACTTCACCCGCGACGGCGGCACGTAGCCCTCTGATGATCTCGAGCAGACCTGCGCCCCCGGCATCGACCACGCCCGCTTCCCTGAGCACCGCGAGCAGGTCGGGCGTACGGGCGAGCGACTCCTCGCCACGCTCGATGATGAGGGCAAGAAGATCGAGCCGTCCGAGCTCCCGAGCCTCCGACGATTCGGCAGCCTCGGCCATCTCGCGGATAACGGTCAGCATCGTGCCTTCGACCGGTCGGCGGACAGCACGATAGGCCTCATCGCTCGCCGAGCGGAATGCCCGCGCGATCATCGGCTCGTCGATCGGGTCGCGCTCACCGAGGACGTCGGCAAAGCCACGGACGATCTGGCTGAAGATCACTCCCGAGTTGCCGCGCGCGCCCATCAACGCTGCCCGCGACAGCTCGCGAGCGACAGCCTCGTGTCCGGTCGCAGACGACTTCTCGAGACTTTCGACGATCGCGCGGACCGTCAGTGTGAGGTTGGTTCCGGTGTCGCCGTCAGGGACGGGATAGACGTTGAGGTCGTCGATGCGCTGCCTGTTCGCCTCGAGATTGGTGAGTGCTGCACGTGCTATCTCACGGGCTCGGTCGAGGTTCACGAGGACCGCCTGACGTCTTCGATCCGCACCTCGACGAGGGTAACCGGCACGCCCGTCTGACGCTCGACCTCATACGCGACCCGCGTGCGAACCGTGGCTGCAACCTCGGCCAGGTTGAGGCCGTACTCGACGACGACGTGAAGGTCGATCTCGAGCCCACCTTCGCGGGGCTTCACTTCGATCCCGTCGGTGATCCTGTCGCGACCCGGAAGGCGGGGGAATCGTCGTCCCGCCATCCCGACGATGCCGTAGCTCTCGGCGGCGACGTGCCCCACGACCTGTGCGATCGCCTCGGCCGAGATCGAGATCCGTCCGAGGTCGGTCGTTCTCGCGAGATGGATTCCCTTTTCCACGCCGCGAGGTTAGACCAAGCAAGCCCGTGGAAGGTTGCGCCGAGGCGGCGGGGGCCCAGGCGAGATTGCGCCTAACCCGGCGAGGCCGCGCCCATGATCCGGGCGAGGCTGCGCCTCGCCCCTAGATCGCCTTGGTGACCTTGCCGGCCTTCAGGCATCGGGTGCATACGTAGGCCCGCGTGGCCTTGCCGTTCAGCATCATCCGCACCTTTTGCAGGTTCGGATTGAAGCGGCGCTTGGTCGCGACCATCGAGTGGCTCCGGTTGTTGCCGAAGCCGGGCTTCTTGCCGCAGAGTGAGCAGATCTTGGACACGCGACTGGGGATGGTAGCGGAAGCCGAGTCCGCGGCAACAGGGAGCTATCGCGAAGCGGCGGCGCGGAGATTCGCGAACAGATCGGCCATCTCGAGACCGGTACACACGGCCTCGGCGCCCTTCGCGTAGCGGCTCTCGGCCTGATCGGCACGGTCGAGCGTCAGCAGGCCGAAGGCGACCGGCACGCCTGTCTCGATCCCGGCCAACTGCAGCCCGCTCGCGGCCTCGCTCGAGACGTAGTCGAAGTGCGGCGTGTCGCCGCGAATCACGCAGCCGAGGGCGACGACGCAGCTGAAGCGTCGCGTCTTGGCAAGCGCCATCGCGGCGAGGGGCAGCTCGAAGGCTCCAGGCACGGGCATGACCGTGATCGAATCTCGCGTGACGCCGCGTGCCTCGAGCTCCTCCAGAGCCGACTCGAGCAGCGCCGTCGTGACGTCGCCGTTGAATCGTGAGACGACGATGCCGACGCGCCGGCTCTCGCCCTTCGCCTCTCCCTCGAGCACGGCGTAGCCCGGGCGGCACCGTGAGCTCGCCGGGCGCATGCTCGGTCGAGTCGGAGACATGATCCGCGAGCGGCAGCGACTCACTCTCGGCTGTCGAAGTCGGCGGTTTCTCTGCCTCTGCCTCCCGCTCTGCGTCGTCCTCCAGCTGTGCCTCTGCCTCGGCCTCCCGCTCTGCGTCGTCCTCGAGGTCTGCCTCGGCCTCCGGATCAGCGTCGAGGTCGTCGGCCTGATCTACCTCGGCCTCCGGATCGGCTTCGGGCACAGTCGGGTCTGCCGCCGGCCATCCCTCGAGGACGTTCTCGCTCGATGCCTCGAGATCGGATCCGACGTCACCGTCGCCGGGCGCATCCACGGGCCGCTCGTCGCCGACCAGGAACTCGTCGGGCTCATCGTCCCACCGGGGCGTGTCGTAGCGGTCACTCATGCGAGCCCAAGCCTAGCGATCGCTCAAGAGCTCTCAGGGTCGAACCGCACCTGCTGGCACTGCTCCGCCGAGCCGATCGTGTGCCCCATCTTGTCGCGCTTGGAGTCGAGGTACTCGCGGTTCTCGGGATTCGGCTCGATCTCGATCGGCTCCTGGGAGACGACGGAGAGGCCGAAACCGGAAATGCCGCTGATCTTCTTCGGATTGTTCGTGAGCACGCGGATCGACGTGAGGCCGAGATCGGCGAGGATCTGCGAGCCGATCCCGTACTCCCGCGCGTCGGCGGCGAAGCCGAGCCGCAGGTTGGCCTCGACCGTGTCGAGGCCGCTCTCCTGCAACTCGTACGCCCTGAGCTTGTTGATCAGCCCGATACCCCGGCCTTCCTGGGCCAGGTAGAGAAGAACACCTTTTCCCTCAGCCTCGATGATCCGGAGCGCCCGATCGAGCTGCTCGCCGCAATCGCAGCGCTGGGAGTGGAAGACGTCGCCGGTGAGGCACTCGGAGTGGACACGCACGAGCACGTCTTCGGCGCCGTCCACATCGCCCTTCACGAGCGCGACGTGATGCTTGCCGGTCAGGGCCTCCTCGTAAGCCACGGCCTGGAAGGTGCCGTGCTCCGTCGGCAACCTGACCGAGACGACGCGTTCGACGAGCTTCTCGTGCTTCCGTCGGTACTCGATCAGATCGGCGACGGTAACCATCTTCAGGCCGTGACGCTCGCAGTAGCCGATCAGGTCCGAGACGCGTGCCATCGTGCCGTCCTCGTTCATGATCTCGCAGACCACGCCCGCCGAGAAGAGCCCGGCGAGGCGGGCGAGATCGACTGCGGCCTCGGTCTGCCCGGAGCGCTGCAGGACACCACCGTTGCGCGCCCGCAACGGGAAGACGTGACCCGGCTGAACCAGATCGTACGCCGTCGAGGTCGGATCGATCGCAACCTGAATCGTATGGGCGCGGTCATGCGCCGAGATGCCGGTCGAAACGCCCTCTCGGGCCTCGATGGAGACCGTGAACGCCGTTCCGAAGGGGGTCTCGTTCTGATCGGTCATCTGCCGGAGGCCGAGCTCCTCGCACCGTTCGGGAGTGAGGCAGAGGCAGATCAACCCGCGCCCGTGCGTCGCCATGAAGTTGACTGACTCCGGCGTGACGAACTGCGCCGCGATCGTGAGATCACCCTCGTTCTCGCGGTCCTCGTCGTCGACGACGACAACGAAGCGGCCCGCGCGGATCTCCTCGATCGCCTCCTCGACGGATGCGAACACGGTTTCTCGTGCCTCGGTGCTCATGACCGCATCGTACCCCGAGGAAGCGTCCGCCCTGCGACTCTCAGGCGCGACGCATCAACAGGCGCTCGACGTACTTCGCAAGCACGTCGACCTCGAGGTTGACGTTCTGCCCGGGCACGAGCCGGGAAAGCGTCGTCTCGGCGATCGTGTGTGGGATCAACGCCAGGCCAAACGCGTCGTCGTGGAGCTCGGCGACAGTGAGAGACACACCTTCCACGGTGATCGAGCCCTTCTCCACGCAGTAACGGAGCATATCGTCCGTGGCCTCGACGATGACCCGCAGGCCCTCGCCTTCGGCCTCGATCGACTGCACTCTCCCGATCCCGTCGACGTGGCCCTGGACGATGTGGCCGCCCATCGAGTCGCCGGCACGAAGAGCCGGCTCGAGGTTGACCGCAGATCCGCGTCGGAGTGCGCCGAGCGTCGTTCGGGAGAGCGTCTCAGGAACGGCGTGGAAGATCAGGCGCGCGCCGTCGACGCGTTCAGCCGTCAGACAGACACCGTTGATCGCAACGGAGCCGCCGACGTCGACGACGGGAGCCGTGACGGGTGCGTCGATCTCCAGCCGGAGCCCGTCGTCACCGCCCTCGACCGCTGCGATCGATCCCACCTCCCGAACGATTCCCGTGAACATGGCGAAAGGCTACAGCGGTCTCGGGCTCACGGCGCGCGCAGGTACGCCTCGAGGAGCACGTCGTCGCCGACCTGCCGGGACGAGAGGTGGCTGAGCTCCCTCCCAGGGGAGAAATCGCCGAGGAAACGGCCGCCGCCGCCCGAGAGGATCGGGGCGACGAAAACGAGAAGCTTGTCGACCAGATCTGCCTCCACGAACGCCGAGGCCAGGGTCGGGCCGCCCTCGAGAAGGAGCGACTGCACGCCCTCTGCGGCGAGGGCGCCGAGCTCGTCTGCGAGCGTGCCCGACCGGAGCTCGAGCTCGCAACCCTCGGGAAGGGGCCCACGACCGAACGCGAGCCGTCGCGGCTGGCGCACGACCGGAACGTCGCGCGCGTCGAGGCGCGGTGCATCGACCCTCACGGTTCCCATGCCGACGGCCACCGCGTCCGACGCGGCGCGGAGCTCATGGACGATGCGTCGGGACGCCTCGCCCGTCACCCAGCGCCTCCCGGGCACGGTCACACTCCCATCGAGGGTGATCGCGACCTTGTAGGTCACGAAGGGACGCCCGAGGGCCGTCCAGGTGCGCCAGGACTCGTTCTGTCGGCGCGCGGCGTAACGATCCTCGAGCTCGACCCCGATTCCCGCTTCGCGGAGCCGCTCGAGCCCGCCCGCTGCCTCGGGGTTCGGGTCGAGGCAGCCGACGACGACGCGCTCGATGCCGGACTCGATAATCGCGTCGACGCAGGGCGGCGTCGTGCCGTGATGCGCGCACGGCTCCATCGTCACGTAGAGGGTTGCTCCACGAGCGCGCTCGCCGGCCGCCGCAAGCGCCACGACCTCACCGTGGCGGCCACCGTACACCTCCGTCGTGCCCTCCCCGACAACTGCTCCGTCGGCGACGACCAGGGCGCCGACGGTTGGATTGGGGTACGCGACTCCTGCCACAGCATCGGCGAGCTCGAGCGCGCGATCGAGGCTCATGCGGCCGCCGCGGCGATACGGCGGTAGGCGGCTGCAGGGTCAGGAGCCGCGAAGATCGCGTTTCCTGCAACGAACACGGACGCGCCCGCCGCACGGACCGACGCGACGTTCTCCACGCCTACCCCACCGTCTACCTGGATCGGGACCTCGACAAGGGTGGCGAGCTCCTCGATCCTTGCGTATGTCTCGGGCAGGAACGGCTGCCCGGAATAGCCGGGCACGATGCTCATGCAGAGGACGAGCTCGGCCTCTGCAGCGCGGGCGAATGCGACCGCGTCGACCACGTCCGTGTCCGGATTGAACGCGATTCCGACGGAGAGCCCGAGAGCGCGCGCCGCGGCGCCCACGCCACGAGGATCCCCGGTCGCCTCGACATGGAACGTGACCGAGTCCGCGCCGGACGCCGCGAATTCGGGAAAGTGGAGAGCCGGGTCGGCGACCATCAGATGGCAGTCGATCACCGCTCCCGCCTCGTGAATCAGCGGCGCAATGGATCGAAGAACCACCGGCCCGATCGTCACCGGTGGAATGAAATGGCCGTCCCCGACGTCGAAGTGGAAGATCCGGCAACCCGCTTCGAGCAGGGCCTCGATCTGCTCACCAAGGCGGGTGAAGTCAGCGGCGTAGAGCGACGGTGCGACCTCGCTCGGTCCTCGCATCCACGTGCCCCATCCCATGCCACGATCCTACGGCCGTCGGCACCCTTCCTGCGAGCGAACCTCGTGACAAAGTGCCACAAGTCAGGGCCGGTCGGGCATCTACTCGGAGACGAGGAGACGCGCGATGAAGAAACCACTCGTCGCGTGGATATGCGGCAGGGTCTGGAGGAACTCCGGCCGGGTCGGATGACGGAACTGCGGCCATGACTCGGCAAGCGAAGCGTCGGGCTCGAGCCCCGCGGCGTCCACCACGGCCTCTGCCTCGTCGCTGTTCACGGTGCAGACCGAGTAGACCACGGTGCCTCCCGGCCTCACCCGCGCCGCGGCGGCGCGAAGAAGCTCGAGCTGGAGCTCGGGCAGGGGCTGGGAGCGCCAGCGTAGATCGGGCCGTGCCGCGAGCACACCGAGGCCCGAGCACGGCGCGTCAACGAGCGCACGATCGAAACCGGTCAGATCGGCAGGGAGATCGCGGCCGTCGGCGCAGATGACGCGAACGTTCGTGGCGCCGAGCCGGAGAGCATTCTCCTCCAGCTCGCGGGCACGCGAGGCGCTCGCCTCCACTGCAACGACGTCCCCGGCGAGCATCGTCGCCTTACCACCCGGTGCCGCGCAGAGGTCGAGCACGCGATCACCCTCCGCCGACCCGACGCTGAGCCCCGCGAGCTGGGAGCCGACGCTCTGCGGCCAGACGCGCCCCTCGTGAAACACCCCGTCGTCCATGTGATCGACGTGCCACGCACCCGGCACATCGGGGTCAGGCGTCCCGTCGATCTCGCCCCGGACGAGGCGGACGACGGTCGGCGACGCCTCGTTCTGCGCTCTCATCAGCGCGAGCGCGCCTTCGGGCCCCAGGTCGCGCCACCACGTCTCGGCGACCCAATCCGGGTAGGAGTGCCGCAGCGCAGCTTCCACTGCGGTTGCCTCGGGCAGCGCCTGCAGGCACTCCCGGCCTTCATCGGCGAGCCGTCGCAGGACGGCGTTCGTGAACGGCACGGCACGCTCGAGCCGGGCCCGGCGCACGAGCTCGACGGACTCGTTGACAGCGGCGTAGCGCGGAACGCCGTCGAGGAACAGGAGCTGGAAGGCTCCGAGTCGCAGAGCGGCGCGGACCGGATCGTCGAGTTTCCTGACCGGACGCCGCCCGATCGCCTCGATCACGTAGTCGAGCGTCCGCGTTCGCTGGACGGTGCCGTACGCGAGCCGTCGGGCCAGCGAGCGATCGCGATCGTCCAGCCCGGCCACGGCCGTCCGGAGAGCACGGTCCGTGTACGCCTCGTGCTCGAACACGCGCCGGATGACGTCGAATGCCGCCGCCCGCGCCGGCGAGATGACGGCCGCCTTCACCGCAGCCCGCGCAGCCAGGCGGCCGCATCCATCCGCTTACCACCGTCGGGCTGGACTACGAGCGGCTCGAAGGCCCCGTCCTCCCCCACCCTCGCCTGCCAGATGGTCAGCTTCCGGCCGCGTAGCTCGGCGCGAGCGCCGATGTGCGGCGAAAGAGCCCGAACCCGGCGCACGAGGTCGGCGGGCGCCAGGTCGAGATCGAGGGCGCGATCATCGGACGTGATCTTCTCGGCGTACGTGACGCCGTTCGTCGCCTGGGCCACGAACGCCGGTCGCGGATCGGCGAGCACTTGCTCGAGAAGCTCCACTGCGACTTCGGCGGCTTTCCCGAAGACCCGTCCAGCATCGTCCTCCGCGACAATCGGAAACGACCGCTGCGCTGCAACCGGCCCAGCGTCGAGTTCCTTCACGGTCTCGTGAATCGTCACCCCCGTCTCGAGGTCGCCCGCAAGAATCGCCCGCTCGACGGGCGCAGCACCACGCCAGCGCGGCAGCAGCGAGGGGTGAACGTTGAGCCACGCCCGCTCGCCGAGGAGCTCCTCCGGGATCAAGAGGCCGTACGCGCACACGACGACGGTGGGCGCTCCAAGGTCGAGGCCCGGCTCCGGTCGCTCCGGCTGGAGCACCGGTATGCCGAGGCGCTCTGCAACGACCTTCGCGGGCGGCGGCGCGACGCGACGCCCGCGGCCCTGTTGCGCGTCGGGTCGTGTGAGCAGCGCTGCGACGTCGTGGTCAGGCGCGAGCCGCTCCAGCACATCCGCTCCGAACGGCGCCGTCGCGGCAACCGCGATCCGGGCCACTCCTACCTCGAGAGAACGAGCCGCGGGCGCAGTTTCGCCATGGCTTCGCGCCGCGACTCGGGATCGGTGCGATCGACGATCAGCATGCCGTCGAGGTGGTCGAGCTCGTGTTGGGCAACGCGAGCCGCCAGGCCCTCGAGCTCGAGCTTGAACGCCGCACCATCGACGCCCACCCCTTCGAGCGTCACCTCCACGGGTCGCTCGACGGGCATTCGCACGGGCCCGAGCGAGAGACACCCTTCGCTATCGGTCTCGACCCCGCCGCCGGTCTTTGCAAGCACAGGGTTGACGACAATCACGTCTTCACCCTCGTTGTGAAAGACGAACACGCGCCGGACGATCCCCACCTGCGTTGCAGCGAGGCCGACGCCGTCGGCATCATGCATGAGGAGCACCATCCGCTCCGTCAGCGTTACGAGCTCCTCGTCGAAGCGCTCGACCTCGTTGGCGCGCATCCGCAGAACCGGATCACCGTACTGGCGGATCTGCGAGAGCGCGATCTGCCGACGCGCACGTTCCTCGGCCTCGACCTCCATCTCGTCGGCGTGGTCGTGATCGTGGTCGTGGTCGTGGTCGTGATCGTGATCGTGGTCGTGATCGTGATCGTGGTCGTGGTCTGTCATGCGGGCGAGTCTAGCCGTGCCGCGCAGGCCCGCGCCCGCACCTACAACGACTGAGGGTCGACGTCGACGACCGCCGTGAGGCCACGTCTTCGCAGCTCGGGACTCGCGGCAACGAGCAATGCAGCGGCACGCCGGGCAAGAGCCCTCGGTTCGCCGGTCTTTGCGACGAGCTGGGCTCGATGGCGGCCGCGCAGCCGCAGGAGCGGTGCGGGGCCGAGGACCGTTCCCTCCACGCCCTCGAGACCGGCGCGCACTTCCCGGAGCACCTGAGCTACCCCCGTCGCGTCGGATCCCGACGCGACGATCGAGACGAGGTGGCCGGCCGGCGGGTAGCCGAGCGCTGTCCGCCGCTCGAGCTCCTCCGCGAGGAACCCGACGACGTCATGCCGCTGCGCGAACTGAAACGGCATCGCATCGGGCTGGAAGGTCTGCACGAGCACGAGCCCGGGCGCATCGCGGCCGCTGCGTCCCGCGAGTTGCGTCACGAGCTGAAACGTTCGTTCCTCCGCGCGGAAGTCGGGGATGGCAAGCCCCGTGTCGGCGTCGACGACGGCAGCGAGGTCGACACCGGGGAAGTGATGGCCCTTTGCAACCATCTGCGTGCCGATGAGCACGGCTCGATCTGCATGCCGGAAGCGCTCGAGCGTCTCGCGAAGGGCGCCGGGGCGGGCGGCCGTGTCGGCATCGAGGCGGATCCGCTCCAGTTCGGGGATGTTGCGCTCGAGTTCCTTCTCGAGCCGTTGTGTGCCGGCGCCGATGTGGGCAAGCTCGACCGAACCACAGGCCGGACAGGTCTCCGGGACGGGCTCGCGATAGCCGCAATGGTGACAGTGGAGGCCGTCGTCACCATGAAGCGTAAGGGCGACATCGCAGTTCCCGCACCGTCGCGACAGCCCGCAGGCCCGACAGTGGATCGCCGGCGTCACGCCTCTCCGGTTGAGGAGCAGGATCGCCTTGCCGCCTCGCTCGGCGAGCCGGCCGAGCTCCTTGAGCAATGGCGCAGACAGCGGAAAGCCACTCTCACGGCGGAGATCGACGATCCGCACCCTCGGCATCGGAGCCCCGATCCGGGCCGAGAGAACGATCCGCTCGAGCGTCGCCCAGCTCTCCGGGCGAGGAGTCGCGCTGCCGTAGACGGCCACGGCCCCCTCGAGCGCCGCGCGCTTCGCCGCGACGGTCCGAGCGTCGTAGCGCGGATCCGACTCCTGCTTGTACGAGGAGTCGTGCTCCTCGTCGACGATCACGAGACCGAGATCGCGCATCGGAGCGAAGATCGCCGAGCGGGCTCCCACGACCACCCGTGCCTCACCACGCGCAATCCGGTCACGCTCGTCGCGGCGCTCTGCCTGTCCGAGTGCCGAATGGAGAATCGCAACCGTATCGCCGAACCGCTGCCGGAAGCGGCCGACGGTCTGTGGTGCCAGCGCGATCTCCGGGATGAGCACGATCGTGCCGAGTCCCCGCTCGAGCGCTGCCTCGCACGCCTGGAGGTAGACCTCCGTCTTGCCGCTCCCCGTCGGCCCGACGAGCAGGAGGTGGGCTCCGGCCTTCTCGTCCAACCCGGCGACCACACGTGCGACCGCGGTGCCCTGCTCCGCCGTCAGCGCCGCAGGGCTCGTTTCACCCGGGAGCGATTCACGTTCCGCGGGAGACGGTCGCTCCCCGCGTGGCGCCCGCCGAACGGGCGCGACGAGCTCGAGCGCGCGCGCCGGGGTCGTCCCGTAGTAGTCGGCGATCCAGAGTGCGAGGTCGACGAGTACCGGGGGTACCTCGTCGAGCACCTTCCCGACGGCCGCGAGCGTGATCCCCGGGGGCGGGGCAACGTCTACCTCGACGACGACCCCACGCGTCACGCTGCGCCCCAGCCGCACCTGCACGATCGATCCCTTGCCCACTCCTTCCGGGATCTCGTACGTGAAGGGGCGAGCGACGGCACGAGACGAGACGAGAGGGTAGACGGAGGCCAGAGGCACCCGTCGAGGCTATCGGTAGCTCAGGCGGGCGACGGCTTACGGCCCTGGGGCCGGAAGAAGAACCACAATGTCGGCGCGGCGAGAAGGACGAATGCCCCCCAGAGGATCAACTCGTTCTCCGGAAGCACGCCCGCCTCGGCAAGCTCTTCGAGCCCCTTCGCCAGCAGCCACCCGGCAAACACGAGCAGGATCGCGCTCGTGACGGTGAAGAAGCGGCGCAGGTCGAGACGATGCGAGCCGCGGTAGAACGCGTATCCGAGCCCGATCGCGAGGACGAGGCCGATCAGGGCCGAGACGAGCGAGATGAGGGGGCTGGTCTTCTCGGTGGTCGAGAACAGGAGCAGCGACGTCTCGACGCCCTCGCGCACGACGCCGACGAACGCAACGGCTCCGAGACCGATCGCAGAGCCTTCGGCGAGCGCGGCCCGTGTCTTCCCCTCGAGGTCCGTGCGAATCGAGCGGGACTGGCGGCGCATCCAGAAGATCATCCAGACGAGGAGCGAGGCAGCGACGATCGTCGTGATCCCCTCGAAGAGATACTCCGACGTTCCCTCGAGCTCCGCACCGACGGCAAAGAGCGTGATGCCGACGATTGCACTGACGGCCAGGGCGAGGGCGATGCCGATCCAGACGGCAACGAAGCCGTCCCGGCGATTGCTCCGGTCGAGGAACGCGAGCACGACCGCCACGACGAGTGACGCCTCGAATCCCTCCCGCAAGACAACAAGCCCTGAGCCCATCTCAACCTTCCGTCGATCTTCGTTGTAAGGCAGACCTTACATATCCGCGGGACTATAGTGGATGCGGTTCAGGGCCGTCAACCGAGAGGCAGACGCTGTGGCGCAGGGGCAGGGACATTCGGTCGATGAGTACCTGGAGACGATCTACTTTCTCGCCTTCCCGATCGGCGAGTACCGCCCTGCGACCGCCTCGAATGCGATCGCGTCGCGCGTGGCGGAGATGCTCGGTGTTTCGCGAGCGTCGGCCGGCGAGATGCTGAAGCGGCTCGAGGCGGAGGGGCTCGTCGAGCGCGGCGAGCAGAAGGAGGCGATCCTGACTCCGACCGGCATCGAACGGGCGGAGCGCGTCGTGCGAAAGCACCGCCTGATCGAACGCTTCCTGACCGACTTCATGGGATACACGGCCGCCGAATCCCACGTCCACGCGGATGAGCTCGGCGACACGTTCTCGGAGGACATGGTCGAACGGATCAACGAGCGCCTCGGCTTTCCCGACCGCTGCCCCCACGGTTGGCCGATCGCGACCGATTTCGAGCAGGCGGAGAATGCAGAGCTCGTCTCGCTCGCGGATCTCCCGCCGGGGAGCGAAGCCGAGATCGTACGACTCGCCGAGCATGACGGCGACCTGCTCCACTGGTTCTACGACAACGGATTCGCACCCGGCGTGACGGTGGTACGGCAGAGCCCGGCCGCCGACGATCCGCTCCGGGTCGAAATCGGTGGCGGCGGACGGGAGATCGAGGAGAAGTTCGCGCAGAGCCTGTACGTCCGCCCGGCGGCGTAGGGGCGAGGCGCACGCCTCGCCCGCCGTCACGAACCGCACCACGCACCCCGGCGACGCATGCGCGTCGCCACGACACGCCACCGCCGCCCGCCGCCACGAACGACGGCCCCCGGCCACCGTTCGTCCCGTAGGGGCGAGGCGCATGCCTCGCCCTCGGGCATCGCAGGCCCTCGCGTCTAAACCGTGGCCGGTGTTGCGAGACCCGCTGCGGCGCGCAGCGTGTCGGCCTTGTCCGTTCGCTCCCACGTGAAGCCGGCATCCTCGCGACCGAAATGGCCGTACGACGCGGTTTTCTGGTAGATCGGCCGGCGGAGGTCGAGATCGCGGATGATCGCGCCGGGACGCAGGTCGAAGTGCTCCCGGATGAGGCTCTCGATCGTCTCCTGCGACACGACGTTCGTGCCGAAGCAGTCCACGAGAACGCTGAGCGGATGTGCGACCCCGATCGCGTAGGCGACCTGAATCTGGCAGCGATCGGCGAGACCGGCAGCAACGACGTTCTTCGCCACGTGGCGCGCCGCGTAGGCCGCAGAGCGGTCGACCTTCGTGGGATCCTTGCCCGAGAAGGCGCCGCCGCCGTGCGGCGCGGCACCCCCGTATGTATCGACGATGATCTTCCGCCCGGTCAGGCCGGTGTCCCCCATCGGCCCGCCGATCACGAACTTCCCGGTCGGGTTGACATAGACGAAATCGCGTTCGTCGAAGCGCTTCTCGTCGAAGAGGTCGTGCGGGAGAATCGGACGCAGAACGTGGTCGATCAGGTCGGGCTTGATCAGGAGCTCGGCATCGAGGCCGTCGCGATGCTGGGTCGAGATGAGCACGCGCTCGATCTCGACGGGGCGCTGGTGGCCGTGCTCGTCGACCTCGTAGCGGATCGTCACCTGTGCCTTGCCGTCTGGCCGCAGATACGGCAGGACGTCGGCCTTGCGAACCTCGGAGAGGCGATGCGTGATCCGATGCGCGAGCTGAATTGGCAACGGCATCAGCTGCTCGGTTTCGTTCGAGGCGTACCCGAACATCATTCCCTGGTCTCCTGCGCCGATCCGATCGATCGGGTCCAGATCGCCGTGCTGCGTCTCGAACGACTCGTCAACGCCCTGCGCGATATCCGGCGACTGCTCGTCGATCGCAACGATGACCCCGCACGTCTCGGCGTCGAAGCCGTACTTCGCCCGCGTGTAGCCAATATCGGCGATCGTCTTGCGAACGACCCGCGGAATGTCGACGTACGTGTTCGTCGTTATCTCGCCGGCAACGACCACGAGGCCCGTGGTGATCAGCGTCTCACACGCGACCCGGCCGTGCGGGTCGTTGGTCATGACGGCGTCGAGGACAGCGTCGGAGACCTGATCGGCAATCTTGTCCGGGTGGCCCTCGGTCACCGACTCCGAGCTGAAGCTGAACGAGCGGGAGCTCATCGGCACAAGCCTACCCGAAGCTCCCCTCACGTTCGGGTCACTCCGACGTCGGCTCGCGTTCCATCAGCGTCGCGACGAGCTTGCTCAGCGGAACGCCGTCGAGCACCGTGCAGACGCCCTCGGTGATCGGCATCTCGATCCCGAGGCGCCGCGAGAGCCCCCGAAGCACCGGCGCCGTCGTAAGTCCTTCGACGACCGTGCCGATCTGGGCCAGGGCCTCGTCGGGGGTCGCTCCCTGGGCTATCAGCTCGCCCGCGCGGCGATTGCGCCCCGACTTCGACCAGCAGGTGACGATCAGGTCACCCATGCCCGCAAGGCCCGCGAACGTCTCGGGACGCGCCCCGTTCGCCTCGGCGAAGCGCCCCATCTCCGCGAGGCCGCGCGCGACGAGAGCAGCCTTCGCGTTGTCACCCAGACCCAGCCCGTCGGCTCCGCCGGCCGCGAGCGCGATCACGTTCTTCGCAGCGGCGCACAGTTCGACGCCGGCGACGTCGTTGTTCACGTAGACCCGGAACGCGACGGAGTTGATGGCGAGCTGGATCTGAATCGAGAGCGCCTCATTCTCCCCGGCGATCACTGCCGCTGCGGGAAGGCCGCGCGAGATCTCCTCGGCGATGTTCGGCCCCGAAAGCACCGCCACCGGCCGATCGGTGACGAGCGTCGAGAGGCGTTGCCCGGTGACCGGGTCGAGCCCTTTCGTGAGGCTGAGAATCGGACACCGGCCCGGCAGTGCAGCGACCGTCTCCCCGAAAGCGGCGCTCGGGACGGCGACAACCGCGAGGTTGGACTCGACGACCGGTGCGGCCTCGACGGTGGTTGCGGCGATTCCCGTCAGGTCGATGTACGGGAAGTAGCGCGGATTGCGGTGCGTCGCCGCGATCTCAGCGGCCTGATCCGGGTCTCGGCAGGCGAGCGTCACCTCGTGACCACGGTCGCGGAGGACGACCGAGAAGGCCGTGCCCCAGGAACCGCCTCCGACCACCGTTACGCGCATCGTTGGTGTCCTCCGACGCTTCGATCACCGCGCCGCGGGCGGGGCATGCGCCTCGCCCCCACGGGAACAGCCGCACGAAAGGTCAGGGCTCCGACACGTTGTCGGCGTAGGGGCGACGTGCACGCGTCGCCCGCGGGCACGGAACCGCGAACGCCGAAGATCGGGCGAGGCATGCGCCTCGCCCCTACTCGCTCTTGACGAAGTCGATCGACACGGGAACGCCCTCGAGACTGAAGCGCTTGCGCAACTCGTTCTCGACCCAGTAGCCGTAGTCACGCGTGACAAGGCTCGGTGCGTTGACGAAGATCCGGAACCGCGGCGGGCGGGTGCTCACCTGCGTGCCATACATCAGCTTGAGCCGTCTCCCGCGTTCGCCCTGTGGCCCCGGGCGAGCCTCCTTCAGCTCCCCGAGAGCCCGGTTCAGCTCGCCCGTCGTGATCCTGCCGTTGTGCTTGACGAAGAGCTCTTCCACCTTGTCGAGCAGCCGTCCGACCCCTCGACCGGACTTCGCCGAAACGGCGATCACGGGGGGTCGCTGACGCAGGCGACGGGCGAGGTGACCCTGCGCCTCGACGATCTCGAGCTCGGTGATGTCCCACTTCGAAAGCACGGCGAGCGTGGAGCAGCCTGCCTTCCGAGCGATGTCGGCAACCGCGAGATCCTGCTCGACGATGCCCTCCGACGCGTCGAACAGCACGAGCGCGACATCGGCACGCTCGGCCGCCTGCAGCGCACGCAGCTCCGAGTAGTACTCGATTCCCTGCCGTTGCTTGCGGCGTCGGCGCAGGCCTGCGGTGTCGACGAGCACGAACGTCGTGTCGCCGCGCTGCAGCACCGTGTCGATCGCGTCACGCGTGGTGCCGGGGACCTCCGAGACGATCACTCTCTCCCGTCCCACGATCTTGTTCAGGAGCGACGACTTGCCCACGTTCGGACGGCCGAGGATCGCGACCCGAATCGCCTCGCTGCCGATCGCGACCTCGCTCGTCCCGGGTAGACGCGAGACGATCTCGTCGAGGAGGTCACCCGTGCCGTGGCCGTGAAGGCCCGAGAGGGGCCAGGGCTCGCCCAGGCCGAGACGATGAAAGACGGCCGACTCGCTATCGCGCCGCGGATCGTCGATCTTGTTCGCGAGCACGATCACGGGCCGTTTCTTCTTCCGGAGGATCACGGCGAGCTCCTCGTCCCCCGGAGTGATCCCCGCCCGCGCGTCGACGACGAACAGCACCAGATCCGCCTCGTCGATCGCTGCAAGTGCCTGCTCTGCGATCTTGTTCCCGAACGGCCCGCCGTCCGCCTCGTCGACGCCGCCCGTATCGATCAGCCGGAACCAGGTTCCCGTCCACTCGCAGAGGAGCTCCTTGCGGTCGCGCGTCACCCCGGGCGTCTCGTGCACGACGGCCTGGCGGCTCTGGGTGAGGCGATTGATCAGGGTCGACTTGCCGACATTCGGGAAGCCGACGATCGCGACCGTGCCGGAGATCTCCCGCGGGGCCTCGGCCTCCTCGACCGCCTCAATCTCTCCCTGATCGACGTCGTTCATGCCGGCGGGACCGCGTCCGGGCGGCCGAGGGCGTGCATCTCGACGAGGAAGTCGAACAGCTGTTGAATCTTCGCCTGCAGCACCGCCGACGCCTCCTTGTAGCCCTTGCCGCCCTTCGGGAGCCCCTCGAACCGGATCGGCTCGCCCCAGGCAAGCGAGATCGGGTGAAAGTTCCCCGGCTTCCAGGTCTGCGTCCCGTGGATCGCGACGGGGATCACGGGGACGTCCTCCTGGAGCGCAACCATCGCCGCCCCCGGCTGCAGCTCGCCCGGTACGCCACTCTTCTGACGTGTGCCCTCCGCGAAGAGGCCGAGGGCGAGACCGTCTCGGACGATCCCCCTCATCGTTCTCACGGCGTCGCGATCCGATTCGCCGCGTCGCACCGGAAACGTGCCGAACGCGCGAATCATGGCCCCGAGACCGGGAACGCGATGCGCCTCGATCTTGGCCATGTAGTAGATCGTCCGGGGGCATGCCGCACCGAGTGCCGGCGGATCGACCCAGTGGAAGTGGTTGCAGGCGATCACGAGGCCGCCGGTCATGGGGACGCGATCCTTGCCGTAAACCTTCAGGCGACCTGCGAGCGTCACCGCTCCTCCGATCGTCGGGCGGCCGACCGCCCAGACCTTGTCGGTGGTCGTGCTCACGCGACGCGCTCCCGGAGCAGTCCTTCGATCCGGTCGATGACCTGCTCGAGGCTGAGGAACGTCGTGTCGACTTCGACAGCGTCGTCCGCCCGGTGCGTGTTGCCGGCATCTCGCTCGTCACGACGGCGCATGTCGTCGGCCGTCATGTCGACGGTGCTGCCGTCCCGCTCGGCATGGCGGCGCTCGGCGCGAACCCGCGGGTCGGCAACGAGCCAGACCTTGAGCTCGGCGTGCGGAGCGACGACGACCCCGATGTCCCGCCCCTCGATCACGGAGTCGCCCTGCTCGCCGAGGGCACGCTGGCGATCGCGCATCACCCCCCGCACCTCAGGGTGGCGCGCGACGATCGGGACGGACGAGTCGATCACGGGCTCCCTGATCTCCGCCGTGACATCGTGACCTGCAACCGACACTCCGCCTCCCGCGTCGAACTCGATCGGATTGACACGGGCAAGCTCCTCGAGGGAGGTCACGTCGTCGAGGGCGATTCCCCGTTGGAGAGCAAGCCATGTGAGGGCGCGGTACATCGCCCCCGTGTCGAGGTATCGAAACCCGAGCCGCTCCGAAAGCGCTCGGGCGACAGAGCTCTTGCCGGCGCCCGCAGGCCCGTCGATTGCGACGATCATTCAGCCGCCTCTCTGCGGAGTGAGTCGAGAAGCTCGAAGAAGCCCGGAAAGCTTACTGCCACACAATCGGCGTCCTCGATCTCGACGCCATCCTGCGAAGCGAGAGCGGCGATCGCCCCGAGCATCGCAATCCTGTGATCGCCACGACTTTCGATCCTGCCGCCCCTCGGACGCGTCGGGACGCCGCGGATGCGGAATCCGTCCTCGGTCGCGAGCACGTGCTGGCCGAGGGCCCGAAGAGCGTCGACCGTCGCCTCGACCCGGTCCGACTCCTTGGCCCGGAGCTCCTCCGCGCCGCGCAGGCGACTGTTGCCGTGCGCGCAGGAGGCAGCGAGGGCAAAGAGTGGTAGCTCGTCGATCGCGAGCGGCACTTCCGGGCCGAGGACGGTGGTCGCGACGAGATCGGCAGAACGAATATCGAGATCCCCCGCGGGCTCGCCGCCGATCCGGCGGCGGTTGTAGACGGTGATCCGCCCGCCCATCCGCTCGAGAATCGTCAGGAGCCCGGTCCGACGAGGGTTGAGGTTGACGCCGTGGATGTGGAGCTCGGATCCCGGCAGCATGGTCGCTGCGATGATGAACGGCGCCGCCGAGGAGAAGTCACCCGGCACTTCGATCTCGCCGAGCTCGAGGTTCTCGGCAGCCTGGACGGTGACGCTCTTCTCGCGTCGCGTGATCGTGACACCCGCGGCTTCGAGCATCAGCTCCGTGTGATCACGTGTCGGCGACGGCTCGACGACCGTCGTTTCACCGTCTGCGTAGAGCCCCGCGAGGAGGATCGCCGATTTCACCTGGGCGCTCGCGACCGGCAGCTCATAGGTGATCGAACGCAACGGCCGGGCATCGATCCCGAGTGGCAGGTGGCCGTCCTCGGTCTCGAGCCCTGCTCCCATCCGCGAGAGCGGCTCGGTGACCCGCTTCATCGGACGGGCGCTGAGCGATGCGTCGCCCGTCAGCTCGAACTGCTGTCCGTTCTGACCGGCAAGGATCCCCGTGAGCAGTCGCACGAGGGTGCCGGCGTTCGCACAGTCGATCGGCCTGCCTGGGGACGTAAGCCCTCGCAGGCCCTTCCCGAAGATCCGGAGCGTGTCCTCGTCGTGCTCGTAGACGGTGACGCCGAGCGCGCGGACGGCCTCGATCGTCGCCTCGGTGTCCGCCGACCTGCCGAACCCGCTAACACGCGTCTCGCCATTGCAAAGCGCACCGAGCAACACCGCCCGGTGCGAGATCGACTTGTCGCCCGGCACAGCCAGGTGGCCCACGAGCCGAGTGAGGGGCTCGACCCTCATACGTCGATCACGGGTGCGCGGACGACGCCGTAGCCCTGTTCCTCGAGCAGCGTCGTGGCGCGTTCGGCCTCGTCCTCGCCCGCGACGATCACGGTGAGCGTGCCGCCCCGGTCGGTCGAGAGGTGCTCCATCTCGAAGTCCTCGACGTTGATCCGTTCGGCGCCGAGCGCCTGGAAGATTCCGGCGAGGACACCCGGACGATCGGGAAGGTGGATGCGCAGACGCTGGAGGGCACCTGGGTCGCCGTACGCCGTCGCGAGCATCCGACGCCGGTTCCCTGCCGCCTCCGCAATCCAGCGCGCAAGCTGACCACCGTCTTCCGCCGTCAACGCGGCCTCGAGTCGCTCGATGCGCCGCCGATGCTCCACGAGCGCGGCAACGACGGCTTCGCGGTTGTCGAGGAAGATGTCGACCCAGATCCGAGGATTCGCGCCGGCGATGCGCGTCATGTCGCGCAACGATCCGCCCGCCGCCTGGAGCGGGTCATGGCCGTCGACCCTCGCGGCGCCTGCCTGGTTCAGGAGAACGTTCGCCAGTGCATGAGGCAGGTGGCTCGTCACGGCGACGAGCCGGTCGTGCGCCCCTGCGTCGATCGCGACCGGACGGGCACCGAGCGCGGTCACGAACCCGTGCACGGTACGGAGAAGGTCGGGCCCGGTACCGGCCGTCGGCGTCAGGAACCACGTCGCTCCGGCGAAGAGCTCGGCGTTCGCCCGATCGGGACCACGCGTCTCGGCGCCGCAAATCGGATGACCGCCGATGAATCGCGCATCCCCGTCCGCGGCGGCGCACACGGCGCTCTTCGTCGAGCCGACATCGGTGACGACGCAGGTCGGGGAAGCGAGATCGAGCACCTCGCGGACGACGTGCGGAAGCTCGGCGACAGGCGCCGCGACGAGCACGAGATCGGCGTCGGCGACCGCCTCAGCGAGCGTGGCGGTCGGGTCGACGGCGCCGCGCTCATGCGCGACGCGCAGCACCTCGGGATCGGGATCCCAGCCGCGGACGCTCGCCCCACTCTCCCGTGCTGCGAGCGCGGCGGACGCGCCGATCAACCCCGTCCCAACGACGGTGATGTTCGTGAGGGCGACCATGCCTACCCGCGCATCAGCTCGGCGACCCGAAATGCCAGGTCGAGCGACTGGCGGGCGTTCAGGCGCGGGTCGCAAAGCGTTTCGTACCGGGTGTCGAGCTGCTCCTCGAGGACGGCCTCGGAGCCGCCGAGGCACTCGGTCACGTTCTCACCGGTGATCTCGAGATGCACGCCACCCGGCCACGTTCCCACCTCGCGGTGCGCCGCGAAGAACCCCTCGAGCTCGCGCAGAACGTCGTCCAGGCGACGCGTCTTGTGACCCGAGCCGGTCACGAAGCCGTTCGCGTGCATCGGGTCGCAGACCCAGACGACGGGGACCTCCGCCTCGGTCACGGCGCGCAATAGCGGCGGCAAGAGCTCCTCGACACGCCCTGCCCCGAGGCGGGTGATCAGCGTCAGCCTTCCTGGTGACCGATCGGGATTCAGCTTCTCGGCGAGCGCAACGAGCTCGTCGGGCTGTGTCGACGGGCCGACCTTGACCCCGATCGGGTTGTGCAGGCCCGAGACGAACTCGACGTGAGCCCCGTCGAGTTGGCGCGTGCGCTCGCCGACCCACAGGAAGTGCCCCGAGCACGCGTACCAGTCTCCCGTCGTCGAATCCTTGCGTACGAGCGGCTCCTCGTAGTCGAGCAGGAGCGCCTCGTGGCTCGTCCAGACATCGACCTCGTGGATCGAGCGCTCGTCGCCGAGGTCGATCCCGATCGCCTGCATGAAGCGGAGCGCCCGGCCGATCTCGTTCGCGATCGTCTCGTACCGGCGACCCTCGAGCGAGCTCGCGACGAACTCCTGGTTCCAGGTGTGCACCTGGGTCAGGTCGGCGAAGCCGCCCTTCGTGAACGCCCGTAGGAGATTGAGGGACGAGACCGCCTGGTAGTAGGCCTGCACGAGACGCTCCGGATCGGGCGTACGCGCCTCCAGCGTCGCCTCGTCGGAGTGGACGGCATGGCCGCGGAACGACGGCAGCTCGACGCCGCCGATCGTCTCTGTGAGCGACGAGCGCGGCTTCGCAAACTGCCCCGCAATGCGCCCGACCTTGACCACGGGCAAGGTCGCGCCATAGGTCAGGACCGCGGACATCTGCAGGAGGAGCTTCAACCGCTCGCGGATCGCGATCACGGAGAGCTCGTGGAACGACTCGGCGCAGTCGCCCGCCTGGAGCAGGAACGCACGACCCTGAGCAGCCTCCGCGAGCTGGTGCCTGAGCGCGCGCGCTTCGCCGGCGAAGATGAGCGAGGGAAGCAGGCTCAGGCGCTCCCGCACGGCGGCGACGGCCTCGGCGTCGGGCCACTCGGGCTGCTGGAGCGCAGGGAACTCGTGCCACGAGGATGGCGTCCAGGTCGGATCGGTCACGGACATCGCTCCAGTGTAGACACGGCTCGTTTTGACGCTGCGCCCGAAAACGGCTACAAAAGGAGCACCGTGCCTTCGCTCTACCTCCTCGGTCTCTTCTGGCGCCCTTGAACCGGCAGGCCAAGGCTTCTTTTCACGGCCGAGGACGCTAACGCGTTCAGGCGGCGACCGCGAGCGAAAGGATCAGGACGAACATGCGAATCTTCTCTGGCATCAAGCCGACGGGCGACTCGACGCTCGGCAACTACTCCGGCGGTATGCGTCAGTACGTCGCCACGCAGGAGATGGGCGAGGCGACATTCTGCATCGTCGATCTCCACGCGATCACCGTGGAGTACGACCCGATCGATCTCCACACCCGCACGCTCGACCTCTTCGCGATGCTGATCGCGACCGGGCTCGATCCGGATCGCACCACGGTCTTCGCCCAGAGCCACGTCACCGCGCACGCCGAGGCGAGTTGGCTGCTCTCCGCGGTCGCGGGCTACGGCCAACTCGGCCGCATGACGCAGTTCAAGGAGAAGGGCGGCGAGCAGGAGTTCGTTGCGTCCGCGCTGTTCAACTACCCGGTGCTGATGGCGGGTGACATCCTCCTGTACCAGACCGACATCGTTCCGATCGGCGACGACCAGCGGCAGCACCTGGAGCTCGCGCGCGACATTGCGGAGCGCTTCAACGGTCGGTTCGGCAAGGTCTTCACCGTGCCCGACGGCTTCTACCCCGAGGTCGGAGCGCGCATCATGTCGCTCCAGGATCCGTCCGCGAAGATGGGGAAGACGGGGAGCTCGGAGCAGGGCACCGTGCGCATGCTCGACCCGCCGGAGATGATCCTGAAGAAGTTCAAGACGGCCGTGACGGACTCCGGCCGCGAGGTGCGGAAGGCCGACGACAAGCCGGGTATCTCCAACCTGATCGACATCATGTCGGTCGCCACCGGCAACACACCCGCACAGATCGAGGCCGAGTACGGGGACGCCGGATACGGGACGTTCAAGCTCGCGGTCGGTGAGGCCGTGGTTGCTCTCCTGGAGCCGATCCGGGAGCGGTACACAGCGCTCCGCGCAGATGAGGGCGAGTTGGTGCGCCTGCTGGCACACGGCGCCGACAAGGCTCGTGCCACGTCGACGCCGACGTTGGAGCGGATGTACCAGGCGATGGGGTTCGTGCGGCTGTAGGCACGGCCGCCCCGTAGGCGACGCGAACCCCGAGGGCGACGCATGCGCGTCGCCCCTACAGGCCCACGAGGCGGCGCAGCGCTTCGACTTCATCGCGAGTCAACGGACGGGACTCACCGATCGGCACCCCGCTGACGTCGAGGCCCGCATAGCCCGTGCGTCGCAACCGCGCCACGGGGAATCCGACGGCCTCACACATGCGACGCACCTGCCGGTTGCGCCCCTCGTGCAGCACGAGCTCGACCCGCGAACGCCCGAGCTGGCGCGCCCGTGCCGGCGCGGTGACGCCGTCCTCCAGTTCGACCCCGCCGGCGAGCGCCACGACGGCGGCGTGTGTGAGGTCGCCGGCGACGTCGGCGACGTACGTCTTCTCGACGCCGTAGCGGGGGTGTGCCAGCCGGTGGGCGAGATCGCCGTCGTTCGTGAGCAGGAGGACGCCGCTCGTATCGATGTCAAGCCTCCCGACCGGCACGACGCGCGCTTCGTGCCCGACGAGATCGACCACCGTCGGACGCCCCTCGGGATCGCTCGCCGTCGTCACCACACCGAGCGGCTTGTGGAGTAGAACGTGCGCGAGGTCCTGTTTGCCGACGCGTTCCCCGTCGACCTCGACGACGTCCCTCGCGGCGACGAACGTGTTCAGCTCACCGGGCGCTCCGTTCACGGTTACGCGGCCCTTCTTGATCAGGTCGTCGGCCGCCCGACGCGACGCGACCCCCGCTCGGGCGAGATAACGATTGAGGCGCACGGATGAGATTGTCGTCTACTCTCTCGCGCGATGCGCGATTACCCGGAGCTGACCCGCAGGCTCGCCGATCTCATCGTCGGATACGGCGCGAACGTGCAGCCGGGCCAGCTCGTCGGCATCACGAGCTACATCGGCAAGGAGGAGCTGACCCGCGAGGTCGCGCGTGCCGCCTACGAGCGCGGGGCGAGCTACGTCGATGTCCTCTACTGGGATCAGCTCGTCAAGCGACAGCGGCTTCTCCATGGCGACCCGGAGACATTCGGTCACATACCACCGTGGCTGCACGCGCGGATGCGGCACTTCTCCGACGAGCACGCGGCCCGGATCTCGCTCAGCGGTGTGCAGGCGATCGATGTCCTGGACGGAGTCCCGGCCGATCGCTCCGGGACGGATTCTCTGCCCTACCTGCCGGAGACCGGTGAGATCATCGCCCTGCGAACGACGAACTGGTGCGTCGCGCCGGCTCCTACGAGGGGCTGGGCCGAGGCCGTCTACCCCGACGTCGAGCCGGACGAGGCCTATGACATGCTCTGGGACGCGATCGCGCACGTCTGCCGGCTCGATGCCGAAGACCCGGCGGCGGCCTGGGACGCACGCTTCGAAGCTACCGCGGAAGGGGCCGAGAAGCTCACCGCGCGGCGATTTGACGCGATCCGACTGCACGGTCCGGGAACCGATCTGACCGTCGGCCTGTTCGCGTCGTCGAAGTGGCAGGCGGCGGAGTTCGACACGATCGACGGCCTCAGGCACTTCCCGAACATCCCGAGCGAAGAGACGTTCACGACACCCGATCCCCTGCGTGCGGACGGTCATGTCAGCTCGACGATGCCGCTCGAGTTCTACGGCTCGGTTCTGAACGGGATCCGGATCGAGTTCGTTGACGGCCGCGCGGTGAAGATCGACGCGGACGACAACGCCGACACGCTGCGGAGCGCCTGCGCGAAAGACGACGGGGGCACGCGCCTCGGAGAGCTGGCGCTCGTCGATGGCGCAGGCCGGATCGGCCCGCTCGAGACGGTGTTCTTCAACACGCTCCTCGACGAGAACGCCGCGAGCCACATCGCCCTCGGCTCCGGATACACCCAGACGGTGGAGGACGAGGCAGACCGGCGGCGGATCAACCGAAGCAAGATCCACATCGACTTCATGATCGGCAGCCCGGCTCTCGACGTCGACGGCATCACGCACGCCGGCGAGCACGTGCCTCTCCTACGCAACGGCACCTGGCAGATCTGATCGGGGAGATCGCGGTGGGAGAACGTACCGCAACCTCCCACATCAGTCATTTCTGCACGCTTCGCGTGATCCTCAAGGGGTCCGCCGGCTGCAGGGTCACCGCTCCTCCCCACTCTGTTCCCAGTCGCGCCAATCGACCTTGTGGATGTCGACGTGCGCACGAACGGCCAGGCCGATCGTCGGGTAGAAGCGCTCCTCGCCGATCTGCTTCGTCAGGCCGTACAGCGTCAGCTTGTCCTTGACAGGCCCTTTGAGCTCGGCGAATGCGAGCGCGATTCCCCCTCGGCGAAGCTCTGCCTCGAGGTCGCCGAGCACCTCAGCCGCCGTGGAATCGACGTCCGTGATCGGCTCGGACGCGAGGACGATCGTCTGTACGGGACGCCGCTCCTCCGCGAGAGCGCGATGGATCGCCTCTCTGAACACCTCGGCGTTCGCGAAGAAGAGCGGGGCGTCGAAGCGAAAGAGAAGCAGCCCCGGGATCTGACGCCCTTCGGGGTGCCGGACCGTGTCGTGATACCCCTTGAGCTCCGTGACCCGCCCGAGCACCGCGGTATGCGGATGCCATGCCCTCTCGAGCACGGCGACCACGGAGAGCGCGACCGCGAACCCGATCCCGGGAAGAATCCCGAGGACGAGAACACCGGCGAAGGAGGCAACTGCGAGCGCGAAGTCACCTCGGTTGACGCGAAACAGCCCTCGGAACGCCGGCACGTCGATCAGGCGCAAGACGGCGGCGATCACGACTGCGGCGAGGGCCGCGACAGGGATGTTCTCGAGCAGCCCGGTGCCGAGAACGAGGACGGCCCCGACCGACGCGGCCGCGACAACGCCCGTCAGTTGCGTCCGACTCCCCGCCGCCTCCGCGAGGGGCGTTCGGGATGAGCTACTCGAGATCGGAAAGCCCTGGAAGATCCCGGTCGCAAGGTTCGCCGCTGCGAGTCCGCCGAGCTCGCGGCTCTGGTCGACCCGGTCGCCGAGCCGAGCTGCATAGCTGCGAGAGAGAACGCTCGTATCGGCGAACGCGAGAAGCGCAATGGCGACAGCGCTGAGCGTGAGCCGGCCGAGCTCGTCGATCGAAGGGGAAGGAATCGTCAGTGAAGGAAGCCCCCGTGGAACGGATCCGACGACAGCCACGTCGAGATCGAAGACAGAGACCAGGAGCGCCGCCCCGCCAACCGCGAACAGGATGCCCGGCACCGTTGGTGCCACTCGCCACAGGAGAAGTACGACAGCGAGACAGGCGGTCCCGATGGCCGCGGTGGCCGGATCGATGTTGCCGAGGCGGCCGCCGAAATCCTCGACGTTGTCGACGAACCCTCCGTTTGGGATCGGAACCCCGAGGAGTCGCGGCAGCTGGGCGGCGATGACGATGAGGGCGATCCCGGCGAGGTATCCGAGCCTCACCGGCCTGGAAAGGAGATCGGTGAGAAATCCGAGCCTGGCGATCGCCCCGACCAGCAGGAGCGCGCCGACGATCAGAGCGAGGAGTCCCGCGACAGCCACCCGTTCGGATGCACTCGAGCCCGCCACCGGGATCACGGCAGCTGCGACGAGCGGGGCGAGAGCCGAGTCAGGGCCGAGCACGAGGATCCTCGATGGGCCAAAGATCGCGTACGCGACGAGCGGAACGACGGTCGCGTAGAGGCCTGTTACGGCGGGCAGGCCCGCGAGCTCGGCGTAGGCCATCCCCTGCGGGACGAGCAGCGCCGTGAGGGCGAGGCCGGCGACGACGTCGCGATGGAGCCACTCCCGACGGTAGGTGCGCACGACCCCGACTCCCGGGACAAGCGACCGGACCCACCCACGAGGAGAGCTATCCGTCCGAACATCGTCGCTGCTCACGCGCGCTCCAGTGTCGCCTCGTCTACCGTGACGATACGACAGCCGCCGCCGACGTGCTCAGCGGGGTGAATGATGCCCGTGCGCGCACCCGGCCCGCGAGCGCGTGCCCGGGCGACGCAGGCGCGTCGCCCCTACGAGGCGCGCGCCTCCGCAACCTCGAGCAGTCGCTCGCGGATCGCGGCCTGATCCTCGCCGATGTCGTCGAGGCGCGGCAATGCAGCGAGCGACTCGAGCCCGAAGACTCGCTCGAACAACGCAGTGACGCGATAGCGCACCGCGCCACCCGGGCCGCTCTCGCGACCGGCCTCGGCAATCAGCCCACGTTCGACGAGTGAGGCGACGGCCGAGTCCGCCGCCACGCCCCTGATCTGGGCGATCTCGGGTCGCGACACGGGACCGAGGTACGCGACGATCGCGACAGTCTCGAGCGCTGCTTGCGATAGGCCTCTCTCGACGGGCCGCTCGAAGAGGCGGGCACACGCTTCGGCTGCCTCGCGCGCGGCGCCGAAGGCGTAGCCACCGGCAACGCGCTGCAGGACGATGCCGCTGCGGCCCTCGCTGTAGCGCTCGCGCAGGAGCCCTAGCGCCGTCTCGATCCGTTCGACGTCGTCTGCGGTCGCCTCAGCGAGCTCATCCAGAGTCAGCGGCTGCGAGGCGACAACGAGCAGCGCCTCGACCGTTCTCGCGAGCGAGTCGACCGGGTTCGAGGAGATCAGGCGGAGCGGGCGGTCCACTGCAACATCCTTCCGTCGTCGGTGTCAAAGAGGGGTACGTCGGCGCGGGAAATCCTGATCGGGGCAAACGGGGCAGCCTGGGAGATCGCAATCTCCCCTTCCTTGCGCAGCTCGAGCAGCGCCAGGAACGCGACTGCCTGCTCGACGCGCGAGAGACCTCTCATCTCCGCATCGAAATCGAAGCGACGACGTCGCACCAGCACTGCGCGGAACCGCTCCACGAACTGCGAGACAGGAGGAAAGCGTAGGGCAATGTGTGAGAGCGAGACGCGCGGCGGCTCGACGGCGAGGCCGCGCATCGCCTCGACGAGGCGTAACGGCTCCTGGGCGGCCAGCCGACGCTCGGGGCTCGGGGCGAGCGGTGCCGGCCCGAGCCGAAAGTAGAGATCGCGTCGCTCCTCGAGCCGCTCCCGCAGCCAGACGGCGCAAAGCTTCATGCGGCGGTATTCCGCCAGGCGACGAGCAAGCTCCTCGGCAGCCTCCTCCGGCTCGAGCTCCTCGAGCTCCGCCTCCTCGTCCGGAAACAGATGTCGAGCCTTCAGCTCGAGAAGGGCCGCGATCAGGACGAGGAACTCACCACAGGCGTCGAGGTCGAGCTCGTCCCGCTCGGCGAGGCGCTCGACGAAGGCCACGATGATGGCGGCCATGTCGATTTCCGACGGCTGGATCGCGTCCTTGAGCAGAAGCGTGAGGAGGAGGTCGAACGGGCCCTCGAACGCATCGAGGTCCAGCTCGAGATCGCGGACGGCAGTGGCCACGGTCGGACCCTAGCCCCCGGGTCGGACGCGGCTCTTCGGCACGTCCATCCGTGGCCCCTTCGGCCGTTCGGGCGCACCGCCTCGTCCTCGTCGTTGGGAGAGCACGAACCAGACGATCCCGGCCAGGCACACGAGCCCCGAGACCCAGGTGTTGACGCGGAGGCCGAGAATGTCGTTCGCCGGGTCGATGCGGACGAGCTCGATCCAGAAACGCCCGAACGAGTAGATAGCGATGTAGAGGGCGAAGAGCCCGGGCGGGCGAGGTCGGAAGCGACGCTCGATCACGTAGACGAGCAGCGCCGCCGCGAGGAGATTCCAGAGAGCCTCGTAGAGGAACGCGGGGTGATAGGTGACCTGGTCGATCGATGCGATCGGCCTGTGCGCGGCGTCGATCTCCAACCCCCAGGGAAGGTCGGTGGCCCTCCCGTAGAGCTCCTGGTTCCACCAGTTGCCGATTCGCCCGACAGCCTGCGCCACGAGCAAACCCGGCGCGAGACAGTCGGCGAGGAGCCACACGTCGGCACCGGCCCGCTTGGCGATGATCGCGCCGACGACACAACCCGCGGCAACGCCACCCCAGACACCGAGGCCGCCCTTCCAGATCGCGAACGGCCCCCACCACTGCTCCGGAACCTCGCTCCAGCTCGTCGCGACGTGGTACAGCCGCGCGCCGACGATTCCGGCCCCGACACCCCAGACGGCACACCGGAAGATGAGATCCCAGTCACCGCCCCGGTTGACCCAGCGCGTGCCGGTGATCCAGATCGCGAAGCCGATCGCCGCCAGCAGCGTCAGGCCGTACATGTGGATCGTCAGCGGGCCGAGCTCGACGGCGCCGTTGCTCGGTGAGGGGATCGAGGCGAGAAGATGCATGGTTCGACATTCTCCCCCGGGGTCAGGACGCCTTCGTCCCCGAAACGAGTGACGCCCGGCCGGGGCCGGGCGTCATGTGCTTACAGCGGTGGTGCTACAGGAGGATCTGGAGGGCGAGACCGACCGGGCAGCCGCTCTCGAGCAGGCGCATCGCGAGGTGAAGGTCCACCTCGTGCGAGGCCGCGAGCACGGTCGCCGATTCGAGGTCGTAGCCGGCCCGCGAGAGTGACTCGATGCGCCACTGCTCAACCAGCTCGATCTCGACGTCGGGTCGCTCCTGAAGCTCTGCCGCAGACATCATCGCCTCTTTCAACGTGGTCGGGTCTCCTTTTATTCGGTCAGGAGGCTCGATTGGATGTCCCCTTTCTACGGGATTCGGGTCAGGAAATTGACGGTTTCTCGTGAGGCTTTCGTAAAGGCGTGGCGAGTCCCTTCCCTGACGTCAGTGTTCGAACCAGGCGAGCAGATCCCAGAACGGGTCGTGCGCAGGTGGAATGTGAGGTGGCTGCCGCCGGCCGGCCCGTCGCTCCGCCCAGATCACGTAGGACCGCAGCCGCTTTCCCATCCGCCGACGCGTTGCGTCCGTGGGGGCGACGAGCGCCGTCGAGAGCGCAAACCGCCACGCAGCCGCCTCGCTCTCGAGGCGACGGCCGCTTCGCCCGTGACCGACGAGGTGCCCGATCTCGTGCAGCGCGATGAAGTAGCTCACCTGGCCACGAACAGGAGGGATCCGGATCTCGAGGCGTCGCTCGCGACTGCCGTCGCGATGCCGAACGGTGGTCACGACGGCCCGTCCACGCCCGTCGACGCGGTTGATCGCGTGTGCCGCGCAGAGGTCGTCGATGTGGTGGTCGAGGGTCTCGGGCTGCATCGGCCGAGCGTAGTGGTCGGGCGGGAGGTCGCCCTGACGCGTCCGGCCAGTGCGGACGTACGGCGTGTCTCGTAGGATCTTCCCCATGAAGCTCCGTCGAAACGCCAAGATCGACCTGCTTCGCGGCATGCCGCTCTTCGCTGGATGCTCCCGACAGGAGCTCGCCGAGATCGCGACGATCGCCGACGAGATGTACCTCCCCCAGGATACGACGCTGATCGAGGAGGGAGAGCGGGGGCGAGAGTTCTTCGTGCTCGTGGAGGGCACGGTGATCATTCGCCGCAAGGGCCGCAAGCTCGGCACGATGAGCGGCCCCGACTTCGTCGGAGAGATCGCGCTCATCACCGACGCACCACGCTCGGCGACCGTGACGACAACGAGTCCAGTCCGCCTCCTCGTGATCACGGCTCAGGCGTTCCAGCGGCTGCTGGCCGATACCGCGTCGCTGCGGCCCAAGGTGCTCGCCGCACTTGCAGACCGCGTGGCCGCGACGTCTTCGTAGGGCGTACAGCGCGGACATCGCGAGAAGGCCCGCAGAGCGTCAGCGCCTGATCAGGTCTGCCGAGTCGCCTGTCTTCCGCTAGACCGCCCTGCGAGCTTTCCGTTGGTACATCGTCGAGTCGGCCTGCTCGATCAAATCGGTGATCGTTCCGGGCGAGCGTGGGTCGGCGAGAAGCGAGCCGACCGAGAGCGAGATGTCGTATGGCGTGCCCGCGGCACGATTGCGGTCGGCGATCGTCCTATCGATGCGAGTTCCTACGTTCGCAAGCGTTTCCGCCGTGGCATCGTCGAGGATCACGGCGAACTCGTCCCCCCGACTCGCGCAGCAACGTCGGTCGGTCTGGTCTGAGCCCGGAGGACGTCGGCCGTCGCACGGAGAGCGTCGTCTCCTGCCCGATGCCCGAAGCGGTCGTTGATGTCCTTCATTCCGTCCAGGTCGATGAACAACACGCCCAGCGAGCTGCCCGACCGCCGTGCGTCGTAAAGGATCTGCGCGCCCATGGAGATCAACCCGCGTCGGTTGTAGAGCCCCGTTAGCTCGTCGCGACTGGCCAGCTTCTCGAGCTCCTCGGCCTGAGCGGCCAGCTGCGCCGACTGCTCCTGCAGCCGCTGCTCGGCGTGCTTCCGCTTGGTGATGTCACGCGAGATCCCGAAGAGGCCGATCACGGCGCCGTTTCGGTCGGACAGCGGAACCTTCGTCGTCGAGACCCAGGTCAGGCGCCCGTCAGCCCACGTCTCCTGCTCCTCGATGCCGACAAGCGGCTTACCGGTCTGCATCAACAGCTGCTCGTCTGCGAACGCCTTCCGCGAGTGCTCCTCGGCGAAATAGTCGAAATCGCTGCGTCCGATCGCTTGCGTTGGGTCGGACAGCCCGAGCCAATCGGCCAGCGCGTCGCTGATCCTCAGGAAACGGCTCTGCGCGTCCTTGAAGTACACATGATCGGGCGTGTTCGCAAGGAGCGCATCGAGCAGGTACCGGTCGTCGACCAGCTCCTCCGGACCTGGACGCACCCGCACCGGCACCGCCTCGCCGTCGAGGCCGATCTCTCCATCGCCCATCGCAGGCTTGTGGCCCATTTCGGGAAGATCGACACGCGGGACGCACTCCTTTAGCTCTCCGGCCGAGATCACGAGCGGGCTGAGGCGACGTTCCGCCCGTACGGCGCGGGTCGGACTGATCGAGTGCGATGACGGCTGAGCCCGTTGGCCAATTCTCGGAGACAGGCACCCGCCGCGGCGTTACCCGGGTAGAATGTTGTAGTTCCCGCTGAACACGTTGTCGGGATCCCAGTGAAGTTTCAGCTGGGTCAGTCGGTCGAGGTTTTCGCCGTACGCTGCCGACACGCGGTCGGTCTCGTCGTCGGCGATGAGGTTGACGTACACGCCGCCGTTCGCGTGTGTTGCCACGGCCTCGCCGAACCGGGACGCCCATTCCAAGACTGACTCGTCCTCGGAGGGGTCGATCCAACCGGCGATGCAGTGGAAACCGAAGGTGGCCTGCCTGCCGGCATACGGTGTGGCGGCCCGGTCGACCCGGCCGATCGCTCCCCCGACGGGATCGAAGTACGCGGCCGTCAGCGCACCAACCATGCTGGGCACGAGCTCGACCATCGTGTCGATCGCCCCGTCGGAGAGCGAATCGAGATCGTGCGCTTTGGAGTAATAGCGGAGTCCTTTGGGCATGTTCGGGTCGAAGGTCTTCTGAACGTCGACATACCGAGACGGCCCGACAACGTCGAGGATCGGTTCGCCCAACTCGCGCAGCGGCCGCACGAACTCCGTCGCTTCTGCGTCCTCGTGGAAGAGCACGAAGTCGAGCACCGGCGAGCCGTGAGTCCGTTCCGGAAAAGCGTCTATCGGCGGCACTTTGAAGCAGAACGGGTAGCACTGGAACTCGTTGGGCGCCGCGGCCATGAAGTCCCTGAAGACGCGCAACAGCTCACCCGCGCGGTCGAACGGGTACACGATCTGCCCGGCGAGCACCTCGGGGCCGACCTCATGCAGCCGGAGCTCGAGCGTTGTGACGACACCGAAGTTGCCGCCGCCACCACGCAGCGCCCAGAACAGGTCGGGCTGATCCTCGGCCGACGCCCGGATCAGCTTGCCGTCGGCGGTGATCACCTCGGCCGAAACGATGTTGTCGACCATCAAGCCGTACTTGCGGCTCAGATAGCCGCCCCCGCCGCCCAGGGCGGCACCGATCGCGCCGACCGACGACACCGTCGGAGTCGGCGTGGCAAGACCAAATCGTTGGGTTGCCGCGTCGAGCTCGGCGCAGGTAACGCCAGGCCCGATCGAGACCGTCCGGGCTCCGACATCGACCCGGATCGACTTCATCGCTGAAAGGTCGATGAGAACACCGCCGTCCGCGACGGTCTTGGCGGCATACGAGTGACCGCCTCCCTTCACCGACACCCGCAGACCGCGGCCTCGAGCGAAACCGATCGAGGCTCTCACGTCTTCGGCGTCCGAGCACACCGCCACGAGATCAGGTCGGCGATCGAACCTCCCGTTCCAGAGAGCCCGAGCTTCATCGAAACCGGCGTCACCCGGGACGAGTACCCGACCTGAAAGCTCACGATCTAGCTTGACAGCATCCATCGAATCACCTCCTCCAATTCCCGACGGAACCGTACGAGGATTCAGCATTACGGTCTGGCCGGCCCGAGTCAACCGGATTGTCCTGATCGCAGGCGAGGCGTATATTGGGGCGATGTTCACGGTCGCCGCCGAGGGGTACGACCGCTATATGGGCAGGTATTCGATTCCGCTTGCCCCCGGGTTTTGTGAGTTCTCGCAGATCGCCGCCGGGCAGCGCGTCCTCGATGTCGGCTGTGGCCCAGGCGCTTTAACAGCCGAGCTCGTCAAACGGCTGGGGCCGACTGGGGTGTCCGCAGTCGAGCCCTCGGAGCCGTTCGTCGTGGCCGCTCGGGAACGCCATCCAGGAGTCGATGTAAGGCAGGCGGCTGCCGAACAGCTCCCGTTTCCGGACGGCTTCTTCGATGCCTCGCTGGCGCAGCTCGTCGTTCACTTCATGGCTTCGCCGATCGAAGGGCTCAGCGAGATGGCCCGGGTGACCAGACGTGGCGGTGTTGTCGCAGCGTGTGTGTGGGACCACGCCGGCGGCGAGGGGGCGCTGAGCCGATTCTGGGAGGCTGCCCGGGAGCTTGATCCGGAGGTCGAGGACGAGTCCGAACTGGCCGGCTCTCGAAGAGGCCACCTCGCCGAACTCCTCCGGGAAGTGGGGCTGGGGGAGGTAGAAGAGACAGTGCTCTCAGTGAGCGTCGAGCACGCCACCTTCGACGAATGGTGGGAGCCCTTCACCTTTCGCGTGGGCACTGTCGGCGCGTACCTGTCGCAGCTCAACCAAGAGCAACAGACCCGTCTGCGCGAGCACTGCCGAGATGCCTTCCCGGACGGGGGCCTGGTCCTGGCTGCTCGTGCCTGGGCAGCCCGCGGTCGCGCCTAGGTCCCGGGATTACAGGCAACACGGCCGGCGCGAGCCAGACATCAACGTCCTGCCGTGTGCGAGCGTTCGGGAATGTTCCCCGAAGGCGTCGCTGGGTAGCTGGCCCGAACCGCCGCAGAGCAGGTCAGCTGCTGGGAGAGGTGGCCGGGATCGGCCCGCCCGCCTCTGTTGTCCGACCTCGAACAACGAGGGTGGCGCCGAACAGAATCCAGACAAGGCCGAAGAGCACGTTCGCGACGACGCCGTAGATCCTGTAGCCATCGATCCGATCCGTCAGATCAGGCGGCACAAAAGCGCCCACAGGAACGAAGAGAGCAACGCTCCCCCCGCAAGCGGAATCATGACCAAAGCCAAGACGAGTATGTCACTAGGTCGGCTACTCACCAAGTCGGACACCACGGTGCCCTGCGCCATGGTTGGGGAATGTCACATGAGCGGGAGGATTCTTGGCGTGTGTGCGGCGGCCGGCGTTCGCTCCATCGTCAGGGTGGGGAGATGTAGGACTTGCGTTCCGCGAGCGTGGCCATGTTGATGCCGGGTTCGCCTTCAATTCCCGCGCCTGCCATCGCATCGTGCAGGCTGGGATCGGCTGCGAACGACTCGGCTGCCTCAACTGTCGGGAAGTCGTTGTGGATGGCGAGTTGGAGTGGATCGCCGAGCGAGTGGTAGATCCGGTGCTCGATCTGGCCGTAGCTGCGCCGGACGCTCTCGTGTCCGTCGAACGACTCCTTCCAACGATCGTAGTCTCGCACTCGGTGGTGGACGGCGTACGTCACGCCGGGGCGCCCGTCCGCGTACCGCTTCTGCTCGACACACTCGGTCATTCCCAACCACGGCTCATCCTTCACTCCGGCCCGCTTCATCACCGAAGCTAGCGACGGGACGGCCATGAACGAACGGGCATCATCCTCACTCGCGAAGTCGTTGTGCACGACGACGCGGTTCGGACTATCGACCGACCGAAACACCCGATGTTCAAGCTGACCGTGGCCACGGCGGACATTCTCGTGCTCGTCAAACACCGTCTTCCAGACGTCATAGTCCGCCACGTGGTGGAAGACAACGACCGTCACCATCGCAGCACTTTCGCCTCCAACAGCCAAGCCATCAGCAGGGTCCCGAGTACCACTTCACGTTGCTCGGTTAGGCCTCGACGAGCATCACGAGCGTCTCCGCGATGACCCCGTCATACGCCATCGCCTCGGCAGCCGCCTCCGTCTCCATCGCGGCCATGACCGCGTCCATGTCCGCCACGTCCATCAGGACGCCGACCCGAGTGGGGTTCTGCGGATCAACGAACGTCCTGATGTTCGTAACGCCGAGCGGACCAAAGAACTCCTCACGCCTTGGCGAGGCAAGCCAATGATCCGTGTCCTTCACGTCGTGATAGCCAAAAACGGTGGGCATCGTTCCTCCGAGCGTCAGATGGGCTTTGCGTCCTAGTGCCGAGAACATACGCCGCATGGCACGAAACGCCAAACGAACCAGACGAGGGTTGCCTGCGCCAGCGTTCAGGAATGTCACATGAACCAGTTCACGCGATCCGGGCAACGTGCAATCCGATCGGAGAGGCAACTGCTTCATCGCGGGGCGCCGGGAACGTAGGCGTGGGGCAGCCGACGAACCGATCAACTAGTTAGCCCGGCTGCCCGACCACCGTTGCGCTGGGGGGAGCGGCCAGCAGCTCGAACAGGGGCGCGAACGCGACCATGGCCTCGCTCTGCATGATCCTTCTCGCGCCTCGGCTGACTCCCATTCGCTGATCTCTACCGCCCTGTCCGGGTCGTCGAGAACCACGTAGATGGCGGCGCTCTGACAGCCTGCGGCACGCATGGACTCGAAATGTTGTCCCACGAGGCTCTCAAACAGACCTACGAACTCGTCACGTCGGCCCGGCTGGAGCGTGAACTCGGAGATCGCCTTGACCGCCATTCAGAAACCCTCCTTCGTTGTAGTTCGCGATGAGATATCACACCGTGCGTCACAGTTGCATGTGTGCAACTCGCGACCCGGTGGGTGACAAGACGCACTTCGCCGACCTCATGCGGATCGAGCGAGTACAGCGACAGCACTGACGCATGGGCCAGTGTTCGGGAATGTCACCCGAGGTGGTGAGGCTGGATTGGTCGGATCGGCTCGTCTGCCGGGGCCGAGCGCTTCCTCGAGAGCGGTGCGCCCGCGAGTTGACTACCTCGGTGAGACCGACGGGGCCGTGTGGCCGGCCGTGCATCTCGTACGATGGCGGAGAGGATGCCACGTGACGACTTCTGATCCGATCGCCGACATCATCGGCGACTACCGAGCGTTCGCAGCAATGCAGCGCGACCGCCTTCTTGCCCGCGGCATCGACATCACGCCCTACCCGCTCAGCCACCTGGCCGTCCGTGTCGCCGATTGGGATTTGTACGTCCACCAGCGCACGCTTCTCGAGCGCCACGCGAGGGCGAACCGCGAGAACGTCTGGAACGGACGTCCGATCTCCTTGATCGTGCTCTCCGAACCGCTCCAGGTCCTCGACGGAACCCGGGTCTCGAACATCGAGCTGATCCCGCCCGTTCACCAGCGCGTCTACCGGATGGGCCTCGAGCACCTCGGCGTCGTCGTGGGTGAGGGGTTCGACGAGTTCTCGCGCGTGCACCGCGCCGCGCTGACGGGTCAGCAGTTCCAGAGTTCAACCGTCGACCCGGTCTACGTGCTGTTCGAGGACTTCACCCACGTGAAGTTCTACCGGCGCTCCTTCTTCGACGTCGTCGAGGACGCAGAAGGGCGCTTCGAGGGCTTCGTCCACGTCGACAACTGGGTGCAGCAGAAGCTGGTTACCGCCACTGGCCCGAACCCGCTCCAACGGTAACCAAGGCTGCCAGGCGACAAGACCGCACGCTGCGCCAGTGTGCGGGAATCTCCCCCGAGCGAGATGGCGCGAGGCTGTGAACGCAGGATCCACTGAGACGGTCATGTGGACTGAGGGAGAGTGAGAATGTCGTATGAGTAGTGAACCGGGGTATCAACCTGAACAGGTCGTGACGACGAGGGACGAGGTCATCGCGACGCTCGGAGAGCCAATGGAATCGCAGGTCAAAAAGGTGATCGATCACATCGATGATCACTGCCGGGCCTGGATCGAACGCAGTCCGTTCGTCGTAATCTCGACCGCCTCTGCTGTAGGCGCGATGGATGTGTCGCCGAGGGGGGATCCGCCCGGGTTCGTTCGCGTGCTCGATCCGAAGACCCTGGCCGTTCCCGACCGCCCTGGGAACCACCGAGGCGACACGTTCCTCAACGTGCTGGACAACCCGCAGGTCGGGCTGATGTTCGTGGTACCGAAACGTCGAGAGGTTGTCCGTGTGTCGGGAACCGCGTTGGTTGTCAAGGACGGTTCGCTGCTGGAGTCCATGGCGGTCGGCGGTAAAGTGCCTTCGCTTGCGCTCGTGGTGCATGTGCACGAGGCGATGTTCCACTGTGGCAAGTCGATGATCCGGTCGCACATGTGGGAGCCCGACCTCTGGGGGTCGGTCGATGGTCTGCCGACCTACGGACGTGCTCTCGTCGATCACGGTCAACTCGACCGCTCGGTCGAGGACATGGAGAGGGCCACAGACCTCAACGAGAAGAACCGCCTATACGACGAATGATGCGGTCGCCGGGATGATCGAGGCATCAATATCGGTGAAGCGGCGGGGCTCGGGGCCGTGGCCGGTGTCGACCGGTCGGAGGGCACCCCATATCGGCTGGGCCTCCAAGCGCTGCCGGGCAGCGAGCCACCTGCGGTAAGCCCAAGCGGTGCGAACGTCCCCTCGGCTGGGCCGAGCTTTCGGGAATGTCACCCGAGATGCGTTACGTGGCCGTGCTGAATCCGTACCGGAGCTGGCGGTCGTAATCGGCTTGGTCGTAGTGACCGCGTGACTCGGCGATCAGTCCGACCGGGGCGATCGTCCACTCCTCATATCCCGGGACGCGCACGCTCTTGCCGGTCTCGGCGCTCGTTCCGGTGAAGGTCCAGCGGTACTCGACCCTGCCGTCGTCGCGGAGCACGAGCTCGTCCATGAAGACCTCGATGTCAGGGAAGGCCTCGATGAAAGCCTCCGCGACCTCGGCGATCCCCGTCGCGTCGCCCCCGTTGATGGCGATCGTGCCGCCCGGGACGTAGTGGCTGGCCACCCGCGAGGGATCGCGGCTGCACCAGGCCTCCGTATACGTACGCGCGAGGTGCTCGATCTGCGTCGGGTCGTGGGCCATCGGCTCCGCACGACTCTAACCCTCGCCCGTCGGCGAGGCAATGTCCGCCTGCGCCAGCGTTCGGGAATGTCGCCTGAACGGCGACGGGCCGTGCGATATGGTCGCGTCATGTATGTAGTGATCAACCACCTCAGGCTGCGCGACCCTTTGACCGTTGCCACCGTGAAGGCAGCACGCGACGGTATGCAGTTGGTCGTCGATGCCGGCGCGCTGGCGGCGCGCATCGCAAAGGTCGACGAGACGCATCTGATCCTGATCCTCGAGTTCCCGACGGCGGAGGACGCCGGTCGTGTAGCACGCGAGGTTGGTGGGCCGTGGATGAACGAGCACATCCGACCATTGCTCGCAGGTGACACCGAGCGAAGCGTGGGAGAAGTAATCGCATCTGCAGAAGCCTGAGCACAGGACGTGGCTCATGGCCCCCGCATGGGCCAGTGTTCGGGAATGTCACATGAGCGGTTCGCGTGTGTCGGCCGTGTGAGTCGCTGGTTGGAGGGCATAGTCCAGGGCTGCCAAGTTGGGTTGACACCCTAGGTCGGACGCGCAAGACTCGGCGGCGTGATCTCCTATCGCCTGTTCTACCGCCTCGGCATCGCCCCCTGGGAACGCACCCCTGGGCCAGCGGTGCTCGATCGCGTGCTCGCCGACGACTCACCGGAGTCCGGCCGGAGGGCACTGGATGTGGGATGTGGGACGGGCCGCGACGCTATCCACCTCGCCAAGAAGGGTTGGCAGGTCACTGCGGTCGACCTCGAAGAGCGCGCGTTGGAGAAGGCCCGGCAACGGGCCGCTGAAGAAGGCGCTGAAGTCGACTGGATGATCGGCGACGTCACAAACCTCGGAGCGCTCGGCATGCAGCCCGGCTACTCGCTGATCTACGACATGGGATGCATTCAGGGCCTCCCGGACGACGCAGCAGAACGCGCCGCCGAAGGCATCACGTCACTCGCCGCGACAAACGCAACGCTCCTCGTCCTCGCCTTCGCCCGAGACCGCCGGATGATCCTCCCAAACGGGATGGACCGAGAGCACATCGAGGCCCTCTTCGGCCCCGCCTGGCAGCTCACCGAGACCCACGACATGCTCCCCCTCTCGGAAGGCAAGGTGCCGCCCCCGATCCGCAAAGCAAGGCCGACGACTTACCAACTGGTCAAGACGTAGGACGGCCCCGGGACGCCAGCGGGATTCACCCCTACACCAAGAAAGCCGCGAGCGTCGCTCCAACAAGCGTCGGACATGAAGGACTGATGGCTCCCCGTCAGCCGCGGCGCGCATCACCTTGACCCCGGCAACCGAACTCCGGCGTGAGCCAGCGTTAGGGAGCGTTGCTTGAGCCGCTGACGTCGCCTGCGCCAGCGTTCGGGAATGTCACATGAGGGCGACGTGCGAACGTGATCCGGCACTACGGTAGGTGGGCCGAGTCGACGCGGACGACGCGCTGGCGAACGAGCTACTTGCTCGCGAGCTCTGAGTAGAACTGCGCTCCCGGGACGGAGGCGAGGGCTTCGGCGTGTTCAGCGGTCGGTTCCCCGAGGACGAAGAACTCGAGCGACTCGACCAGCGCCATCAGGCTGCCCATGAGTTCGCCGTGACCGTCCGCCTGCATGTGTGAAAGGTGAGCGGACGAGTCGGCGTAGGTCTCGAGCAGGACGAGGCTTCCGTGCTCCTCTGAGTAGTGCCAGTCGTAGGTCAGCGTGCCCGGCTCATCGGCAGCAACCTTGCATGCCTCGACAGCGAGCGCTGTCAGCTTCTCGGCATTCTCGGGTTTGACGCCCATGCGCGCGAAGATCGTGATCGTTCCCACCAACTCCTCCCCTCTCTCGTTATAGGACCGCGAACGTATCACCTCCGGTCGAACCACAAGTAGTGCGGAAACGACGACCGAGGGCGCGCGGCTCACCTACCCAGCCTCGGACGCACCAACGCGGTCAAAGCACTCCTGCTCGTTTCCTCAGCGACAGCGGAGACGCCTCCGGGTATGCCCGAGCGTGCGGGAATGTTCCTTGGGCGAGGGGTGGGGCGGTTGCCGGCTTGGCTGTAGCTTCTATCGCCCGCCGCAATTCCAGGAGCCGGTGAATGTTCTCGTCCCCGTCACCCCGGCTCCCAGGTGCTCGACGACGGTGAACGTGCCGCGTCTCAGCCCATCAGTCAGCCGCGCCGTCCCTACGAGCGCCCACGAGCGTCTGCCAGCGGCACGCAGTTTGAGGACACCGTCGTCGATCTCCGCCCCACGGGAGCCGCGAGGACGTGGAGGACTCACGTTGATGCTGAACAACCGAGGCCCGTCCGGCCAGCCCGCACCGAAGTACAACCGTGCACCGCGTGGCCCGTAGAAACAGTGACTTCCGCGGAATCGATATGACACGCCGCTCTTGGCCTTGACCACCGCTCGCCCCGATGCGCAGACGAGGGTGAAGTTGCCAGGATTCGCAGGCTGGGGGACCGGCGAGCACTTCGCCTCCGCGCCTTCGGCCGCCTTCGTCGAGCCGACTAACAGAAACGGCAATACAGTGAGCACCAGCAGGCTCCGCACGCCTCTGTAGTGAGCGGGTCCCATGGTCAAGTCGTCGTCACTGTCCTCTTTGCGCTCATTGATTGGAGTGGTGGGATCGACCGGATCCCTACTCACCAGACGCATGGCAGCCGCACCTTCTTCCGCACCGTGCGTGCGTCATGTTGGACGTACCGCACACTGCCCTGGCGGCTCGGCTCTCGGTGCCGTTCCTCTCCGCCCTCGCAATGGAGCCAGCCCGCACGCTCAAGAACGGCTGGGCGCACCGCGCACTGTGACCCATACGGCATCGTCGACCGCGGCGACGCCGCTCGGTAGGTAGGCCATGGGGATGCGGGTCACGTCGTTCGTCGTCGGATCGATCCGCCAGAGAGCGCCGTCTCGTGGTGTCGTCGCCCAGACGGCGCCAGCGCCGGTTGCCACAGACCAGACCGACGAGGTCCTCAGGGGCTTCGTCACCGGGAGAGAGATGCGGTGCGGTCTGCTCGGGCCGACGGCTCGCAGGCGCACAACCTGTGAGACCGACCAGTCCCCGACCCATACGGTGTCTCCGGCGACCTTCGGAGACACGGGACTGACGGCAACCGACTCGACCGTCTCCACCGCCTCGGACGCCGCGTGCATCCGCGAGAGGCTTCCTCGCGCGAAGCTGTTCCCCCAGAGGTCGCCGTACCCCTCCGACCACGCGAGTGCGCCCACGCCTTGCGCCAGAGAGATGAGCCGCTGTTCACCCGTTCGCGGGTCGACTCGCGCGACTCCTGGTCTCGGGATCGAGACCCAGAGGGCGCCTCCTCCGTACACGAGGCCGCGGAAGAACGAGTCCCTGCCGGCAGAGGGGATCGGCCAGGTTGCCTCGAAGCGCAGGCTGCGTGCATCGATGCGCACCACGTTGGCGCTCGTGCCGGATCCCGACGTGAAGCAGTTCGCCACCCACACGTCACCCGATGGGTCGGCCGTCAGTCCGCATGGTGCGAGTCCGCCACCGACGACCACGGCGTCGCCCGTTGCCGGGTCGACTCGCGTGAGCGTCCGATCCCCGGCGCTACGGAGGAATTCGGAGTCCTCGCCAGAGCCGTCGTCACGGTCGTCACGGAGGATGTAGTGCGTGATCCACACGAAGCCGCCGGCTACGAGGACGAGGTCAGGTGCGTCCCCAACGGATACGACCTGGGTCGGCTGAAGCGTCTCCGGGTCGATCCGGACGAGACTGTTCGGCAGCACCCCCGGCGGCGGCTCGTCGCGACTGGCCCAGAGAAGGGCGACTCCCCCGGCTGCCAGGACGAGGAGTCCAGCCACAGCGAGGCCGATGCGCCTGCGGCGACTCGGCTCCCGCGGGCCGCTCTTGAGCGGAGGAAAGCTTGTTCGAAGACCGTCGACGTCGAGTTGGTAGATCTCGACAGGACGCTCGATGTCCTTAAGGCGGTACTGACCGAGGCGGCGGAGCTTGACACCAGCGAGTCTTCCTTCATCGTCGAGTAGCCCAGCTGTCGTTGGCGAGACGAGTATCTGGCCGCCGTGCCCGAGCGCGCTGATCCGCGCCGCGCGATGCACCGACATGCCGACGTAGCGGTCGGCGGTGAGTTCTGCCTCTCCTGTGTGAACCCCCACCCGTACGCGAACGGTCGCGCCTCCGGGCCACGTGTGCGTCGCAAGCGCGTGCTGAATGTCAGCAGCTGCGAGCACGGCGTCTTTCGCCCTCGTGAACGCGACGAAGAACGCATCGCCCTGGTTATCGACCTCCTTCCCGCCGCGGGCTGTGAATGCCTCGCGCAGAATGCGGTGATGGTCGGCGAGGATGCGCGCGTACTCGTCACGATGAGATCTGAGGAGCTCAGTAGAGCCCTCGACGTCCGTGAAGAGAAACGTGGCCGTGGCCAATGTCGTGTCGGGCACAGGCGCCATCATCCTGCACCGTCATGCCCGACGCAAGCAAGGATTCGCGGTCCCTGCGCGACCTCGAGACGCAATGGTGAGGAGCGCTGGAGTGCGCCAGCGTCCTTGCGCCTGAAGCCCTGGGGCGGTCTCTCGCCGAGCTAAACGACCGAGGCCTCTCCCAGGAAGGCTGTGATTTCGCCTAACGTCAGTACAACACCGCCGGTCAAGCGGGAGTGTGTAGCTGTCGATCGGACGCAGCCGCTGAGACTCTCTCGAGCCAGGGCGTCGCACCAAGCCGCTCGAAGATCTCGCGCGCCTCGGCCAGCCCGGCCTCGTCGCCCAGCTCGAGCAGCGTGACGCCGAGCCAGAACGGGATCTCAAGCGCGCGGAAGCCGGCGGCCGCAGCCCGGAAACCTGCGGCGTCCCCCGTCAGGCGGGCGCGAAAGCGCCGCGCCTGGGCGTCGAGATACGGCGGCCGCGAGCCAGCCGGGATCGACTCGACGATCGCCAGGAGCTCCTCGAGTCTTGCCGACTCCCCCAGCGCAAACGCGGCCTCGAGAGCCTCGACGAGGCCCCACTTGACGGCCTGAAACGGGAAGCCGAGAGTGTGCGCCGTCTCGACCGTCGCCTCGCCGCCCGAGAGCGCATCGCGCAGTCGCCCCTCAGCCCGGTGCAGCGCCGCCCGCGAGGCGAGGAAGACGGAGCGATCCTGGACGTCGGTCGACCCGTCCAGGCGAGAGAACATCGAGAAGACACGATTCGCCTCCTGAAGTTGGCCGCGCTGGATGTGGATCTCGACCCCTGACTGAAGAACGCTGAGCACCACCCCGCCTGCGTCGATCTGCTCCTGGGTGAAGTCCCCGGCGATGCTCGTGACCTCGTCCCATCGTCCCAGCATGAAGAGGGGATAGGTTCGCTCGGCCAGGACCGACCACTCCCACGGACGGTTGCCGAGCTTTCGCACGAGCGTCAGGGCCTCGTCGAGGTAGCCGAGTGCTGCGGGATACGCGTCGCGCCGGAAGCACTGGTCGGAGATGACGAAGTAGCACGAGCTGGCCAACTCGGCGAGATCGTGACGGAGTGCCAGCTGGAGTGCCTGCTTCTGAAGTGCCTCGGACTCCTGCGAGTGCCCCTTGCTCTCGGCGACCGCCGACTTCGCGCGCAATGCGGTCACAAGCGGCTCGGGGTACGCGAAAGACTCCGCTATGTCGAGCGCGAACTCGGCCCGCTCCGCCGCACGCTGGAGGTCGCCGCTGAACCAGTACCCGATCGCCAGGCGTCCTGCGAGAAGCGCGATGTCCTCGTCAGGTGGGTCGGCGGAGATGACGTCGAAGGCGCGCTCCATTCGTTCGAGCGCCTCGTCGCGACGTCCGGTAAAGGAGTCGATCATTGCGAGCCGCGACATCACGCGCGCAGCGACATGGGTGTCGCCCTGACGCTCGTAGAGCTCGATCGACGCAAGGAGGAGTCGGCGGGCGGAGTCCGGATCGCCGGCGCGAGCTGCCATCTCCCCCGCCTGACTGACGAGCGCGGCCTTGGCGGTCGGCTCCTCGACGAGGTTCGCCGACTGCTCGAAGTAGCGCCGGGCCTCCACCGCCGCACCGACCGATGCGGCGCGATCGCCGGCCCGCGCGAGCGTTGCCTGCGCCTTGGCCCGGATCGCGGCCGCATCCTCGGCCTCGGGTGCCGCTTCGTTGGCTGCGAGGTAGTGAGACGCGATCACCTCGACAACCTCGTCCTCCTCGGCGAAAGCCGATTCGAGGTATGCCGCTGCAGCGAGGTGGCGTGACCGGCGCTCGCGTTTCGAGAGCGTCTCGTAGGTGACATGACGGACGAGGTCCTGGAGGAACCCGTACTGCCCGTGCTCGGGCGAGCGCGGGTCGGCCTGGATGCCGAGCACCTCCTTGCGGACGAGCCTGGCAAGCGTCACCTCGAGCCCCGCGTCGCCTCCAGCGAGAGCCGAGAGCGCGTCGACCGTGAAGGTCTTGCCGAGCACCGCCCCGTCCTGCAGCACGCCGCGTTCCTCGGACGAAAGGCCGTCGAGACGGGCGGCGATCAGCGCATGGAGGGTCTCGGGCACCGCGAGCTCCTCCACCGGTCCGGTCAACCGGTACGCCGGGCCGTCTTCGACGAGCAGCCCGCGGTCGAGGAGCATCCGCACCGTCTCGACGGCGTACAACGGTACCCCTTCGGCGCGGTCTAAGATCTGGTCGCGAACGGTGTCGGGAAGCCCGGGCACGAGGCCCGCCAGCAGCTCCTCCATGGCGGCGGCAGAGAGCGGGTCGAGGTAGAGCGCGCCGAAGTTGCGCTGCCCGGCGCCCCAGGTCGGCCGGCCCTCGAGCAGCTCGGGGCGGGCCATCGTGATCACGAAGAGCGGCGAGTTGCGCGACCATTCGAGCAGGTACTCGACGAAATCGAGCAGGCTCGTGTCTGCCCACTGCATGTCCTCGAACGCGAGCACCGTCGGATACACGTCGGCGAGCCTCTCGAAGAACAGCCGCCAGGCCGCGAACAGGTCCTGCCGGTCGCGTGCCTCGTGAGCACCGAGGCCGAGGAGTTGCGCGACTCGCGGCTCGATGAAGCGCCGCTCGTCTGGGTCGGCGATGTACTCCTCGAGCGCCGCGCGCAGCTTCTCGGCCGCCGCGGCCGGCTCGTCGTCCTCGACGATGCGGCAGCGCATTCGCACCATGTCGGCGAGCGCCCAGTAGGTGATGCCCTCGCCGTAGGCGAGACAACGGCCCCGGTGCCAATAGGTGAGCTGCGGTAGCCCGTCGAAGTACTTGTAGAACTCCCAAGCAAGCCGCGATTTGCCGATTCCGGCGATCCCCGTCACCGAAACGAGGTGTGCCCTACGCTCGTCGGCGGAGGCATGGAAGAGATCCTTGATCTGGCGCAACTCGCGGTCGCGGCCCACGAACGGCGCCTCCAGCCCGGCCGACTTGAGGGAGCCTCGGGCGCCCGAGACGACGCGGAGCGCCTTCCAGAGTGGCACGAGCCCGTCCTTACCCTTCAATTCGAACGCGCCCGCGTCCATGTAGACGACGGTTTGCTCGGTCGTGCGCCTCGTCGCTTCGCCGACGTAGACGGTGCCCGGATCCGCCGCCGACTGCACGCGCGAGGCGGTGTTCACGAGGTCTCCCGCGACCATGCCCTGGCCCTCGGCACCGATCGTCACCGCTGCCTCACCCGTGAGCACGCCCGCACGAGCGCGAAGCTCGGGAGCGCCGACCTCGTCGCCCAGCGCGGAGACAGCCGCCACCAAGTCGAGCGCAGCCCGAACAGCGCGCTCCGCGTCGTCCTCGGTCGCCGTCGGCGTACCCCAAACCGCCATCACCGCATCGCCGATGAACTTCTCCACGGTGCCGCCGTAGAGGCCGATCAGGCGACTGCACGTATCGAAGTAGCGGGAGAGAAGCTCCCGCACGTCCTCCGGGTCGCGGGACTCGGACAGTGTGGTGAAGCCGACGAGATCGGCGAACAGAACGGTAACCAGGCGCCGTTCCGCGACCGGGGCGTCGCGCGGAGGTGCCGCCGCGCCAGGTGCACCCGGCGTGGCAGAAGTTGGAGCACCGCACGCGCCACAGAACTTCTCGTTGCCCGCAAGACCGGCGCCACACGACACGCACGACAGCGCGAGCAGCGTCCCACACTCGATGCAGAACTTCTTCCCCTGAGGGTTCTCGGCGGCGCAACTCGAGCAGACCATGTGGGCTGAGCTTACTTCCTCACGCGGCGCCCTCACCAGCCCGCTGAGTGGCCGCGAGTCCGAAGAACCGCGGGAAACGGCTCGGGCCGAACGATCAGATCTCGAGCCTTCGCTCTCGACGGGTCGAGTGGGAGTCGGGATGTCGTCGGCTGTTATGCCACTGACGCCTCGCCTAGGAAGGTTGGGATTTCGCCTAGCAGGTGGGCGTGGCGGCGAAGGCCCTGCACGCTCCGAGAGCAGCCCCAGACGGGACGCCCACACACTCACAGTGCGGGAATGTTCCCTGAGCAGACCAAGGGTGGCGTGGCGCACCAAGGCGTTGGGGCGTCTGCACGTGAGGGAGTAAGCTGGCTGCAGTGGAGGCGGCGTCGAGTTTCGAAGTGGTTGTAGTTGGCGGGGGGCTTGCTGGCTCCTCGTTGGCGATCACGTTGGCGCGCGAGGGCGTGGACGTTCTGCTGGTTGAGCGTGAGCGGGTCTTCCGGGACCGTGTCCGGGGGGAAGTGATGGCTACGTGGGGGACGGTCGAGGCGAAGCGGCTGGGTCTATTTGAGCTGTTGCTGGAGCGGTGTGCCATCGATGTCCGGTATCTGACTTACCACGTCGAGGGTGTCGGCGCGCCGCTCGATCTGCTGGCGTCCGCACCCCATTTCGAGCCGTCGCTTGCGTTTCATCACCCGGTTATGCAGGAGACCCTCATCGAGGAGGCTGCAGTCGCGGGGGCGACGGTCTGGCGTCCGTCGCGATTGGTATCGCTGACGCCCGGTGACCCACCCATGGCCGAGATCATGGTCGACGGCGTCGTGAGAACGGTCACAGCACGTCTGATTGTCGGTGCCGACGGCCGCGACTCGCGGGTTGTGCACCTGGGTGGGTTCGAACGGCACGCCGACCCGGACGAGCTGCTGGCGGCGGGGCTGCTGGTGCGAGGCGACATGGACACGGCGGACGCGGTCAACATGTTCATCGGCCAGGCCGCCGGGCAGATTGCCGCGGTCACCCGGATCGCACCCGATCTCTACCGTCTGTACTTCTTCCATCACACTGACGCGATCCCCAGCAGGCTCTCGGGTGACCGCGACGTCGATGCCACGTTCGAGTATCTACGCGACGCGGGTGTGCCGGGTGAGTGGCTGGTCGATGCGCAGCCGCAGGGGCCGCTCGCCACGTTCGATGGCGCCCACCGGTGGGTGGAACGGCCGTATCGGGACGGTGTCGTCCTCGTCGGTGATGCGGCGGGCGCGAGCGACCCATCCTGGGGAAGCGGTCTCTCGCGCACGCTACGCGACGTCCGTCTGCTTCGGGACGCGCTGACCGCGGACAAGGACTGGCCGGTTGCAGCGGAAGCGTACGCGGAACAGCACGACGAGTTCTGGGAGCGGCTGCACGATGCCGAGCGCCTTTCCGCCGCTGCGCTAATGTCGGTCGGCCCAGACGGTGCCTCGCGCCGCGCCCGAGCCCTCGAGATCTTCGATCGCGTACCCGAACTAGAGACCTGGACGTACGGCCCCGAGGCCCATTGCGACGACGCCGTCCGCGCGGAACTACTCGCCTAGTTCCTGAGCCCACGACACAGGCTGACCGTGGCTCCAACGTACGAACACAGAGCGCCCAGCTAGCGAACCGCTGCCTGCGCGAGCGCTCTCTCGCCCGATGAGCCGCCGGACCGCGCTGCACGTTCGGCGCCTCTAAACGACCGATGCCTCGCCTAGGAGAGTCGGGATTTCGCCTAGAAGATTCGATGACCTTTCCCACTCGAGAGCAGCACAGACGAGGCACGCACACCGTCACAGTCACTTGAAGATGGCGGAGTGCCCACGGTGTGAGCAGCCACGGGCTGACACAACAGTTATCACGAGCTCGTGACGTGGGCCTGGCCCCGCGAATGAC
>CAVOVG010000020.1:0-9796 GCA_963699795.1 uncultured Thermoleophilia bacterium | reverse complement strand
CGCAAACCCGCCTCTATGGCGGGTTTCGGCTTATCTAGGGGAATTGCGGCTCATCACCCATTCGCCGACCCGCATCCGTGGGGCCCCGAACGCCGATCGGGAGTGCGCAGCGCCGGGGCACCGCACGTAACGTCGCGAGCTCCGAGGGGCGTGTAGCCTCGGACCGATGACGGGCCTCGAGATCCCCACGTTCACGGACGTGCTCGCCGCGCGGCGCAGGATCGCCCCCTACCTCCGGCCGACACCGCTGTACCGCTACGACGGGCTCGATCGCCTGGCCGGCACCGAGGTCTGGGTCAAGCACGAGAACCACCAGCCGGTCGGCGCGTTCAAGGTGCGCGGTGGCGTCAACCTCGTCGCGCAGCTCTCCGAGGACGAGCGAGCGCGCGGCGTGATCTCCGCCTCGACCGGGAACCACGGCCAGTCGATCGCGTACGCGGGACGACTGTTCGGCGTGCGCGCCGTCATCTGCGTGCCGGAGGGCGCGAACCCGGTAAAGGTCGCCGCGATCCGTGATCTCGGCGCGGAGATCGTCGAAGAGGGCCGCGACTTCGACGAGGCGCGGGAGCACTGCGCCTCCCTTGCAGTCGAGCACGGCTACCGCTACATCCACTCGGGCGACGAGCCGCATCTCATCGCCGGTGTGGCGACCGAGACGCTCGAGATCCTCGAGGACGAGCCGTCGATCGACGTGATCGTCGTCCCGATCGGCGGCGGCAGCGGTGCGGCCGGAGCGTGCATCGCCGCCAAGGCGGTTCGGGCCGAGATCGAGGTGATCGGCGTCCAGTCGGACGCGGCTCCAGCCGCCTACCGCTCGTGGCGGAAGCGGCAGCTGCTCGAAGATCGAATGGAGACGTTCGCCGAAGGCCTCGCGACCCGGGTCGCTTTCGTGTTGCCCCAGCGGATCATCTGGGAGCACCTCGACGACTTCGTGCTCGTGAGCGACGACGAGATCCGCGCGGCGCTCCTCGGGATGATCGAGCACACGCGCAACCTCGTCGAGGCGGCGGGGGCAGCGCCGCTCGCCGCGCTCCTTCGCCACCGCGAGCGGTTCGCGGGCAAGCGGGTGGCGCTCGTCTGTAGCGGCGGCAACATCAGCCCGGCCCAGCTAGCCGACGTTCTCGCTCACGGCCATGGCTGACGCATTTCTCGTCCGCCTTGCGCGGGGCCCTGCCTGGGACTCCTCTGTCCCGCGACGCGCCCAGGCGCAGTGGGACGAGCACGCCGCTTTCATGGATGGGCTGGCGGCCGAAGGATTCGTCGCTCTTGGCGGCCCGGTCGGAGACGGCGACGGCGACGACGCCCTCCTCGTCGTCGTAGCGGCTGACGAAGCCGCGATCCGCTCGCGCCTCGCAGACGACCCCTGGGCGGACGACCTCGTCACGATCAGGAGCATCGAGTCGTGGTCGGTGTGGCTCCGCGCACCGACACCGCTTGACGGGTCAGCACCGCTCCCGTAGCGTCGCAGGATGAGCTGCCGCGTCGTCTGTATCGCCGGGCCCCACGGCTCGAACATGCACGCGATCGCGGCCGGTGTCGCCTCCCAGCTCGGTTTCACGGTCGTGGACGAGGCGATCGTCACGCGGGCCGCAGGTGAAGCCGGGGTCGATCCGCACGTCGTCGCGGACGTCGAGAAGCGCCAGACGTTCATGGCCCGGCTCCTCGACGCGCTCTCTTCGAGCTCGGATGCGACGGCACACGCCTTCGGAGGCGGCGTCAATGTCTACTCGCCCGCCGACGTCCCGATGACCGAGGAGCTGCGTGGGCTGATCCGGGCTGCGATCGAGGAGACGTCGTCGCGTGGGGACGTCGTCATCGTCGCGCACGCCGCGTCGTACGCGCTCGCCGACCAGCCGAACGTACTCCGCGTTCTCGTCACCGCGTCGGAGGAGACCCTCTGCTCGCGCCTCACGGAACGAGACGGGTTGAGCGAGGAGGACGCCGCCCAGGTCGCCAGGGAGTCGATTGCCAGTAGGGCCGACTACCTGAAGCGCTTCTACGGGGTCAAGGACGAGCAACCCACGCATTACGATCTCGTCGTCAATACCGACCGCATCGCCACGAACGATGCCGTTGCACTGATCGCACGCGCGGCCGCGGTCTGAAGCGGGAGCTCGGTTCGCCGAGCTCGAACGACGCCCTGTCCCGCCGAGGTCGCGGCGCGCGATTACGAGACCCATGAGAGACGAAGAGCCCGCCGCACGAGATGATCGTTCCGCTCCGGCGAGATCGTCGGCCAGGGGAAGCGCGACGAACGCCTCCGGATCGGTGTACCAGTCGGTCCGGTGGTTGGCCGGGCCGGGGTTCAGCCCTCGTCCGCAGCCCAAGCCTCGAGGATCGACACCTCATCGTGGCGCAGCGAGCCGATCGTGAGACCTACGGGCACCCGGTTGCGCCGCTTACCTGCTGACTCCCTGCACCCAGCGATCCCAGTCGTCATAGGCTGCGAACTCGGCCTGGTCTTCCGGCGGGGCAGTGCCCCAATCGCTCGCCGAATGCGGCTTGATCGAAAGGTGGCAGGCATCCCGTAGCGGGGTCGCTCCGTGCCAGTGCCAGACGCCGGCCGGAATCACGATCATCTCGCCGGGAACGAGAAGCCTCCGCAGGCTGCCGACGCCGACGGCGATCTCGCCCTCGGTGACGACGAGCAGCTGATCGACCGCATGCGTATGGCAGTTCGTGCGCCCCCCGGCCGGAAACCAGACCGAGAGCACCTCGATCTCGGTCTCCGCGCCCGTGACGGCGTGATTGCGGACTGCACCCTGGAAGTTCTCGGCCGGGCTCGGCCGCGAGAGCGCCCTCGAGGGGCGCAGCGGTGTCGTATACATGGCCTGAACCTACCGTTTTGGAGGGCCCCGGGTGACGAGGGCACTGTGGGAAGCCCGCAACACCGTTCAGCGATGCCGCCGGGCCTGCGCGCCGTGATAGTCAGCGCGTGCCCGAAGCCCCCGCCTTCGGTCCGACCGGCCTCGATGCGCTTCCGCCGCGCGAGCTGTCCCGGCGGGCGGAGCTGAAGCACCGGCCTGGAGCCGGCGATCTCGGTGCTACGATCAGCGACCCGCTCGACAAGCTCTCACGCGCGCGAGAAACCCGTGACCAACGACTCCGATTCGCTCTTTTCGCCTGGCCCGACCACCCGTCGAGGGCTCCTCTCTGCCTTCAGCCGCCGGGCCGCGGAAGCCGTCCCGATCCCCGAGGGCCTCGTACCGCGAGGCCCCGTCGAGCGCGACGAGGTCGACCACTTCGAGGAGGAGACGCCCGACCACATCGAGCCCGTCCTTTCCGGCGAGGACCTGGTCACCGAGATCCGCGCCTCGGAGGAGGAAGAGACGGGCATGCGCATCTGGTGGCTCGGGCAAAGCGGGTTCCTCGTTTCCGTCGCGGACGAGCACATCCTGCTCGACCCCTACCTCTCCGATTCGCTGACGGTGAAGTACGCAGGCTCCGACACACCGCACGAGCGCATCACCGGGCGCGTCGCCGACCCGTCGCTTCTCTCGTTCGTCAACGTCGTCACTTCGAGCCACGCCCATCAGGATCACCTCGACCCCGGAACGCTGCCGCACGTGCTCGCCGGCGACGCAGCGTTCATCTGTGCTGAGGGCAGCGAAAAGATCGCGGCCGAGCGGGCGGGACGGCAGCCCGATGCCGTGCTCGGCGTCGCCGACGACGCAACGTTCGGAACCTTCATGATCACCGCAGTCCCGGCCCATCACGAGGGCGCTCCCGAGGCCGTAGGGTATGTCGTGCGGTGCGGCGCGTACGTGATCTACCACGCCGGCGACACCCGGCGGGTGCAGGGCGTCGCCGAGGCCGTTCAGCCGTACGGTGCGGACGTCGCCTTCGTCCCGATCAGCGGCCTCAACGGGAACATGGACGGAACGGACGCGGCACGGCTTGCCTACGAGTCCGGGGCGATCATCGCGATCCCGTGCCACTACGAGATGTTCCGGCACGACACCGCGAACACCCGGCGGTTCGTCGCCGAGTGCGCGCGGCTCGGTCAGGAGTACCGGCTCCCGCGAGCCGGCAGGCGCATCACGATCGACTACGGCCTCTGACGGGCGGCGCCCGGCGCGAGCAGAGGCGCGTCAGCGAGCGAGCCAGCCGCTGTCCATCACGACCGGCGAACCTGTGAAGGACCGGCCGCCGGGACCAAGCAGGAAGGCCGCCACGTCGGCGACCTCTTCCGGCTCGAGGAGCCGCTTGAGCGCCTGCGGCTCGAGGATCACGTCGCGGAGCGCGTCCTCCTCGGAGATCCCGCGGCTCTCTGCCTGTGCGGTCACCTGCAGCGCGACGAGGGGCGTTCGCACGAAGCCCGGGCAGAGCGCAACGGCGCGGATGCCGTCGGCAGCCCCTTCGAGCGCGAGCGACTTGACGAGGCCGACAGCGCCGTGCTTCGCGGCGACGTACCCCGCCTTGAAGGGCGAGGCGACGAGGCCGTGCACCGAGGCGACCACGATGATGCGACCCTCACCGCTCGCCCGCAGGTGAGGCCAGGCGTAACGGGCAAGGAGGAAGGGGCTCGTGAGCAGAACGGAGACGAGCGCATCCCAGCGATCCTCGTCGAACTCCTCGAAGCTCGAGACGTGCTGGAAGCCGGCGTTGGCGACGAGCGCGTCGATTCCGCCGAGCTGCCCGACCGCCGCGTCGACCGCGGCCCTGTTTCCCTCCCGGGTCGCGAGGTCGGCCGCGAACGGCTCCCCCGGCCCGTCGGGATCCGGCTCACGGTCGGCGGCGAGAACGTGCCAACCGTCCGCAACGAGCCGCTCGGCGATCGCGCGGCCGATGCCGCTCGCAGCACCGGTGACAAGCGCGCGCTGTGCCGTCACGGCCCCCCGCGCACGTAGAGCACCTGCCCGCTGACGTACGAAGCGTCCGCCGAGCACAGGAACGCGATCACACCCGCCACGTCCTCCGGCTGACCGACGCGCCGGACAGGATTCTGACCCGCGGCAAGCTCCGTGAAGTCGTCGAACGTCATCCCCATTCGCTCCGCGGTCTGCTGGGTCATCGCGGTGACGACGAAACCGGGCGCGACGCAATTGACGGTGACCCCGAACGGGCCGAGCTCGATCGAGAGCGTCTTCGCGAGGCCCTGGATCCCCGCTTTGGCGGCCGAATAGTTCGCCTGGCCGCGGTTGCCGAGCGCCGACGTGGAGGAGATCAACACCATCGAGCCGCACCGCTGCGGGACCATCAGTCGCTGGGCTGCCTGCGCTGCGAGGAACGTTCCACGGAGGTGCGTGTTGATGACCGCATCCCAGTCGTCGTCACTCATCTTGTGGACGAGGTTGTCGCGCAGGATCCCGGCACACGTGACGAGGATGTCGAGCCTCCCCGTCGGCTCGGCGGCGAAGGCGACCGCCGCCTCGACCTCCTCGCGCGAGGTGACGTCGCAGCGCACCGCGCGGCCGCCGATCGCAGCGGCGGTCTCCTCCGCGCGAGCCAGGTCGAAGTCCGCCACGACGACGTCGGCGCCCTCGGAGGCAAGCCGTGCCGCAGTAGCCGCGCCGATGCCGTTCGCACCACCGGTGACGAACGCGACCTGTCCGCTGAATCGCTCCGAAGGGGTCACCGGAGCCTCCGAATCACGATCTCGGCCACGCAGACGGGCTTCTCGCTGCCCTCCCGCTCGACGGTCGTGACGATGACCGCCTGCTCACCGCCCGGAACCTCGTCGACGGAGGCGACCGTCGCGCGCGCGCGAATCCGTGAGCCCGCGGGCACGGGGGCCGGAAAGCGCACCTTGTTCGTGCCGTAGTTGATGCTCATCCCGGAGGGGGCCATGCCGACGAGCAGCTGGCTCAGGAGCGGCGCGCAGAGGGAGAGCGTCAGATAGCCGTGCGCGATCGTCGTACCGAACGGGCCCTCGGCCGCACGAGCGGGGTCGACGTGGATCCACTGATGGTCGTCGGTCGCTCTCGCGAACGTGTCGATTCGCTCCTGGGTGACGTCGAGCCAGTCGGTCGGACCCAGCTCTTCCCCGATCATGCCCTCGAAGGTGACCATGCTGGTCCTCATCCTACGACGCTCGCCGCCCACGTGTAGCCGGTTCCCGCCGCGAGCAGCAGCACGAGGTCGTCGGTCGTCGAGATACGCCGCCCGCGAGTGGTCGACCTAGCCTGCAGCGAGAGCTGCGCCGCGTCGGAGGCGCTCGAGCGAGACGTCGCGCCCGAGGAGCTCGAGGCTCTCGTACAGCCCTGGAGAGATCCGCGACCCTGTCACGGCGACCCGGATCGGCAGGTAGACGGTCTTTGGCTTCGCCTCGAGCCGATCGCACAGCGCCTTCAGGGCAACCTCGAGCGCGCTCGCATTCCACGGCTCGACGGGCTCGAGCTCGCATGCCGCCTCGGTGAGGACGGTCGCGTCGAGCAGGGCCGGATCGGGCGAGACGTCCTCGAAGAGGAAGCCTGCGAAGTCCGCGAACTCACCGAGACGGCCGATCTTCTCCTGCACGATCGGGGCGACGGCGCGGATGCGCTCCTCGTCCCAGCCACTCCCCTGTTCTCGGAGATACGTGACGAGGGCCGCGGCGTACCCGTCCGCGTCGAGCGCGCGGAGGTACTGGCCGTTCATCCAGTCGAGCTTTGCGTAGTCGAACGTCGCGGGGCTCGAGCCCACGCGCTCGAGCGAGAACCGCTCGACGAGCTCGTCGCTCGACATGATCGTCGTTTCGCCGTCGGGTGCCCAGCCGAGCAGGGCGAGGAAGTTCTGGAGCGCCGGCGCGATGTAGCCTGCGGCGCGGAACTCACCCACCGACACCGCGCCGTGACGCTTCGAGAGCTTCTTGCCGTCCTCGCCGAAGACGTTCGGCGCGTGTGCGTAGACGGGCAGGTCGGCGCCGAGCGCCTCGAGGACGACGATCTGCTTCGGAGTGTTCGAGACGTGGTCGTCGCCACGGATGACGTGCGTGATCCCGTCGATCCAGTCGTCCACCGGCGAGGCGTAGTTGTAGACGGGCCGGCCGTCCGAGCGGAGGATGACCATGTCCTCGAGCTGGTCTGCCGGGAACTCGATCCGTCCCTTGATCGCGTCGTCCCAGGCGACCACGCCGTCGTTCGGCATCCGGATCCGGATCGCCCCGTCGTCCTCGTATGCCTTGCCCTCAGCGACGAGGCGCGCCGCCTCGGCACGACAGCGATCCGCGCCGTCGAGCTGGAACCGCGTCTCGCCGTCCCAGTCGATCCCGAGCCAGCGCAGCGACTCCTCGATCTGGGCGACCGACTCCGCCACCTCCCGGCCGGTATCCGTGTTCTCGATCCGCAGGAGGCACTCGCCGCCCCGGCCGCGCGCGTAGAGCCAGTTGAAGAGGAACGTGCGGACACCCCCGATGTGGAGAAAGCCGGTCGGGCTCGGTGCCATGCGGACGCGAACGCTCATCAGGCGAGCATTGTAGGTGCCGCGAGCGATTCGGCCGGCGGCGCCCGCAGCGCCCAGACGGAGGGCAACGAGAGGATCAGCGCCCACGTCGTCAGCATCACGCCCAGCGAGAGCCATAGCGTCTCGTCGACGCCGATCGCATCGGAGAGCGGCCCGACGACCGCAAAACCGACCGGCATCAGCACGAACGACCCGAGGACGTCGTAGGAGCTGACGCGCGACTGCATGTTCTCCGGGATCTCGCGCTGGAAGAGGGTGAACCACAGCGTCAGGTGAACCGCGATCCCCGCGCCGGCGCAGAACGAGGCGACCGAGAGCAACCAGACGGACGGCGCCGCGACGAGCACGAGGATCTGCCCGGCGAGCGGTACCGCTGCGAGCGTGCAGGCGACGAGCGGGCGCTTCGGGCGCACCCGCATCGCGAGCAGGCTGCCGGCGACCGCCCCGACTCCTCCGATCGCGATGATCGTCCCCCAGGCGCCGGCACCGCCGAGATCCTCTTTCGCGATCACCGGGCCGAGCACGATCCACGCGCAGAACCCGAGATTCCCGATCCCGAACAGCACCACGGACGCCCAGAGCCACGTCCGCGCGATGAACTCGTGCCAGCCTTCGCGGAGCTCGTGCAGGAAGCCCTCTGAGACGGCGCCCTCCGGACGCGGCGGGATCCGGATCCGCTGCAGGATCACCGCACACACGAGGAAGCTGGCAGCATCGAGCCCGAGCGCCATTCCAGGGCTTCCGGCAACGACGAGAGCGCCTCCGATCGCCGGGCCGAGGATCCGCGTCAGGTTGCGGCTCAGGCCCTGCAGGGCATTCGCCTGCTGCAGGCGCGCGGCGCTCACGGTCTGCGGAACGAGCCCGATCTCGGCCGGGACGACCAGCCCACCGCCGACCCCGTACAGCGCCTGGAACGCGACGATCGCGGCGACCGAGCCGAAGCCGCCGAGCACGACCACCGCAGTGGCCGCCTGCGCCGCACACTGGATGAGCGACGCTCCGACCATGACGATGTTCCGCGGCAGACGATCGGAGATCACGCCGCCGAGGACGAGCACGAGCGCCTCGGCGATCTGCCGAGCCGCAAACACGATCCCGAGGTCGGTGGCCGAGCCGAGGTCGAGGACAGCGAATGCGAGGGCGATTCCCGCGACGCCGTCACCGACGGTCGTGATCACGGTTCCGCTGAACAGGAGCCGGAAGTCCCGCTCCTCGAGCGCACCGAGCTTGTCTCTCAGCGACAGCGCCATACGCGGCGGAATGGTAGTGCGGGCGCCAGCACGATCACGGGTAGCGTTGGCCCATGCTCTTCGGCGCTCATGTCTCGTCGTCCGGCGGCATCTGGCAGGCGATCGACCGAGGCGAAGCGCTCGGTTGCGACGCGATTCAGGTGTTCACCCAGAGCCCACGGATGTGGCGGCCGACGAACCACACGACCGAGGCGGTAGCGCGGTTCCGTGAGCGGCGGGCCGAGGCCGGGATCGAGAGCGTCGTCTGCCACGCTCTCTACCTCGTCAACCTCGCGAGCCCCGATCCGGTGATCCACGGGAAGTCCGTCACGGCGATGCGCGCCTCGCTCGAGGCTGCAGCGGCGATCGGCGCCGAAGGAGTCATCTTCCACGTCGGCTCGCACCTCGGCGCCGGGTTCGAGGCCGGGCTCGAGCGCGTCGTGCCGGCGCTGCGGGAGCTGCTCGAGCTGACGACCGACGATCTCTGGCTCCTGATGGAGAACTCGGCCGGCGCGGGCGGTACGATCGGCCGTTCGACCGGCGAGCTCGCCGCCATCCACGACGCGCTCGACCACCATCCGCGGCTCGGGCTCTGCCTCGACTCCTGCCACTGGTACGTGTCCGGCGTCGACGTGACCGACGAGACGGTGCTCGCTGCCGCCGTCAGCGAGATCGACGCCCGGATCGGGATCGACCGGATTCGCTGCCTCCACCTCAACGACTCCAAGGCAGCGCTCGGCTCCAACCTGGACCGGCACGAGACGATCGGGGCCGGCCTACTCGGAGACGGTGGGCTGCGGACGTTCCTCGCGCACCCCGCGTTCTGGACGCTTCCCGCGATCCTCGAGACGCCTGGCCCCGACGGGCACGGGCCGGACGCAGCGGAGGTCACGCACCTCCGCGCGCTGGCGCCGATACGCGAGACCCGCTGATCGACACATCGCGCCCCGAACGCGACACGTCGCGTCGTCAGGCGGCCGGGTCGACCTGGGCGAACACGCGGAAGCTCGGCCTCGAGACCGGCATCTCGAAGAACTCGGGGTTACGACACCCGACCTCGTCGGCGCGCTGTTCGTAGCAGGAGGCAACCTCGGCCTCGCACATGGGAAGCGGCGCGCGGCGGGCGACGACCGCCCCGAAGCCCTCGCTTCGCTGCTCGGCGGCCTGAAGGAGATCGAGATCGA
>CAVOVG010000019.1:0-13089 GCA_963699795.1 uncultured Thermoleophilia bacterium | reverse complement strand
ATTTCACGGTCGAGATGGGGTGCGCGTGCGCGCTTGAGTCGCCGTTCCGCGGTGCCCGCGTCCCTCTTAGGTTCTTGAACCATGGATTTCCGAATCGAAGTGGCTTCCGAGGAGATGCATCGGCTGGTCGCGAGCGGCGGCGCCAACCGCCTCTCGCCTCCAGCATCGCCGGCGTCGTTCCATGCCCAGGATCCTCAGGCATCGGGAGGTCGGCGAACAACTTGGCGCAACTTGACGATGACGGCGCCCCGGCATCGCGCGAACATTCGTGCCAGCAGCGTTCCGAGATCCCGGCGAGCGCGAGATGCGATTCAAAGGAGGCAAAGACATGCGGCGTCGAGGACTCATGATTGCCGTCTTGGTGGCTACGGCGCTGACCTCCGTATCGGCGTCGATGGCAACAAGTGTTGGCCGTGGCCGGTTCCCAACAGCAGCAGAGAAGCAGTTGCTTGACAGCCTCGGCATGAAGCCGGCGAAGGTTACGAAGAGTACGGATGACTTCTTCTTCAAGGACGTGAAGAGCGATCTGGGCGAGCGGACAGTGCTGAGCGTGATTCCGGGGCCTGGTCAAGGGGAGTTCACGCTCGTAGCGACCGACCCTCTATCTATTCCCCGGGCCACCGGCTGCGGACGAGATCTCTTCAACAATCGGAAAGCGGTCTGCGACTATGACGATGTCCATCACTGGAAGTACTCGTTGAGGGACCTCGACGACACGCTGATTCTCAACTACCCGACCGGTCACCTCGTCTGGGTCGACGGCGGTTCAGGAAATGACGTCATCATCACCGGCCAGGCGCGCGACCTGCTTCAAGGCGGCTCAGGGAACGACTTGTTGAACGGGGGAGCGAACGACGATGTTCTGCTCGGCGACGACGGCAATGACATCCTGATCGGCGGCACCGGTGCCGACCGGATGTTCGGCGGCGCCGGCCTCGACACGGTCAGCTACAAAGCTGAACGACGGTCGGTCACCGTCACGATCGACACACGAGCAGACGACGGGCCATCAGGTGAGGAGGATCTCATCGACTTGACGGTCGAGAACGTCATCGGCGGACGGACGTCAGACACGATCACGGGCTCGAACGCCAACAACATCATCCAAGGCATGAACGGCAACGACACGATTGACGGGGGCCGCGGGCTCGACACGCTCGACGGCGGCGGCGGCAACGACACCATCCGCGCCAAAGACGGACAACAGGATCGCATCCTTTGCGGCGGCGGCATCGACATCGTGTTCTTTGACGTCGGCCTCGACCTGGTCTCTCCCGACTGTGAGATCCTCAACCCCTAGCGATCAACCGCAGCGGCACACTCAGCGGGCGGCCACCGGCCGCCCGCAGGTGTTCTAGTGCGTCTGTCCAAGCAACCGATCACGTCGCGAATTCGGTTCAGCGAGATGGACGCACAAGGGCTGTTCGATGGGAATCAGTCGATGCGCAACAAGCTCGTGAGCCACACTGGGACGATCACGGCCGCCGAGATCGATCTGGCGATCCACAAGCGTCGCGTCGCTAGGAACTACACCTAGAGAACCGGTCCGATCTGGCAACGCTCATGCCGTCACCTACAGTTGAGCTTCGTCCAGTTGAGCTTCGTCAGTTCGTAAATGACCTTCGGCGGATGAATGAACGCCGTCATGCCGGTGAACCGAAGGACGCCCTTCTGTGTCATGCTGGTGTAGCGTTCGGCATCCGTCCGGTTGAGTGATCCCAGAAGGGAGTCACCAGTGGCCTACGAGATCAAGATGCTCGATTTGCTCGACATCGAGCTTGAGTCGAGCTTCCTTGTGCTTGCTCGAAATATGGGTATTCGCACGCGCGTCAAGACGTGGGGATACCTGATCCTCGGCCCCGACACGGAGCCGATCTTGGTCGACACCGGGGCGAGCCATCCGGAGATCATGGAGACGCTCGGGATGACGGGAATCATGACGAAGGAGATGACCCTGCGCCGTCAGCTGTCGAAGCACGGAGTCAAGATCAGCGACGTGCGTTGGGTTCTGCACACGCACCATCACATCGATCATGCGGGTCAGGACAGTCAATTTGCGATGCGCCAGACCGTGGTTACGAATCGCCGCGAGCTCGAGTATTCCGTTTCGGGGATTCAGGGAGGGCAGTATCCCGCTGAGTACGTTAAACATCACATCGACCGTCTCCACAAGCCCGGCGCGATGCGGCTGCTGGACTTGGAGCTCTCGGGGCCTGACGAGATCGCATCTGGCATCGTCTGCGAGGCTGCAGGCGGCCATACCGAGGGCTCGATGAACATTCTTGTCGAGACCGCAGAGGGAACGGCGTGCATCTGCGGCGACGTCGTCTACGACATCCAGAACCAGATCATTGACCCGATCTACCAGGTACTCGACTACGAGCCGCAGTCGACCGGCAACCAAGGGACGTCGAAGCGCCAGGAGCGTGGGGCGATCAAGAGGGCGCTCAACAGCGGAACCTTCCTGCTTCCGATCCACGACTACCCGGCACGGATAGAGCACGGGCGCGTTGTCTCTCGGCTCGTCGGCGACTCCGTGCCCGGCCCCGAACTCGTCGTTGAGCACAAGACCGTTGGCGAGACCCGTAAGATGGGTCTTGGCCGTGAAGAGTTCACGCTGCCGCCAGCGCCGTGACTTCGGTTGGCGCGTGGTTGTCGGGCCGGAAGGTACGGAACCTGTAACTGGAATTGGCGCACGGGTTCGGGCAGGCGCTCGGATGGACTGTGCAGATGAAGGAGCAAGAGACCGCGTTCTAGCAGGCAAACGGGGTCGTCCTCGTGCTGTGGAGCTGGCCGCTAGCAGGGACGTTCAAGCCCCGTATGGGCCATACCTGCTTCGGCAACACCAAGATGTGCTGCGCGACGCCACCGTTCATATCCCGGAGCGACCCCGGGATATCGAGGTTGCTCGCGAGGAGCCCGCCACGGCACCGGTGGGGCGGCAAGATCGGGAGTATGTCACCCATTCGCCGACCCCATCCGTGGAGCCCCGAACGCCGATCGGGAGTGCGCAGCGCCGGGGCACCGCGCGCGACGTCGCCAGCTCCGAGGGGCGTGTAGCCTCGGACCGATGACGGGCCACGAGATCCCCACGTTCACGGACGTGCTCGCCGCGCGGCGGAGGATCGCCCCCTACCTCCGGCCGACACCACTGTACCGCTACGACGGGCTCGATCGCCTGGCCGGCACCGACGTCTGGGTCAAGCACGAGAACCACCAGCCGGTCGGTGCGTTCAAGGTGCGCGGTGGCGTCAACCTCGTCGCGCAGCTCTCCGAGGAGGAGCGAGCGCGCGGCGTGATCTCCGCCTCGACCGGGAACCACGGCCAGTCGATCGCCTACGCGGGACGACTGTTCGGCGTGCGCGCCGTCATCTGCGTGCCCGAGGGCGCGAACCCGGTCAAGGTCGCCGCGATCCGTGATCTCGGCGCGGAGATCGTCGAAAAGGGCCGCGACTTCGACGAGGCGCGCGAGCACTGCGCCTCCCTCGCGGTCGAGCACGGCTACCGCTACATCCACTCGGGCGACGAGCCGCATCTCATCGCCGGTGTGGCGACCGAGACGCTCGAGATCCTCGAGGACGAGCCGTCGATCGACGTGATCGTCGTCCCGATCGGCGGCGGCAGCGGTGCGGCCGGAGCGTGCATCGCCGCCAAGGCGGTCCGGGCCGAGATCGAGGTGATCGGCGTCCAGTCGGACGCGGCTCCAGCCGCCTACCGCTCGTGGCGGAAGCGGCAGCTGGTCGAAGACCGAATGGAGACGTTCGCCGAAGGCCTCGCGACCCGGGTCGCCTTCGTGTTGCCCCAGCGGATCATCTGGGAGCACCTCGACGACTTCGTGCTCGTGAGCGACGACGAGATCCGCGCGGCGCTCCTCGGGATGATCGAGCACACGCGCAACCTCGTCGAGGCGGCGGGGGCAGCGCCGCTCGCCGCCCTCCTTCGCCACCGCGAGCGGTTCGCGGGCAAGCGCGTGGCGCTCGTCTGTAGCGGCGGCAACATCAGCCCGGCCCAGTTAGCCGACGTTCTCGCTCACGGCCATGGCTGACGCATTTCTCGTCCGCCTCGCGCGGGGCCCTGCCTGGGACTCCTCGGTCCCGCGACGCGCCCAGGCGCAGTGGGACGAGCACGCCGCTTTCATGGACGGGCTGGCGGCCGAAGGATTCGTCGCCCTTGGCGGCCCGGTCGGAGACGGCGAAGGCGACGACGCCCTCCTCGTCGTCGTGGCGGCCGACGAAGCCGCGATCCGCTCGCGCCTCGCAGACGACCCCTGGGCGGACGACCTCGTCACGATCAGGAGCATCTAGTCGTGGTCGGTGTGGCTCCGCGCACCGACACCGCTTGACGGGTCAGCACCGCTCCCGTAGCGTCGCAGGATGAGCTGCCGCGTCGTCTGTATCGCAGGGCCCCACGGCTCGAACATGCACGCGATCGCGGCCGGTGTCGCCTCCCAGCTCGGTTTCACGGTCGTGGACGAGGCGATCGTCACGCGGGCCGCAGGCGAAGCCGGGGTCGATCCGCACGTCGTCGCGGACGTCGAGAAGCGCCAGACGTTCATGGCCCGGCTCCTCGACGCGCTCTCTTCGAGCTCGGATGCGACGGCACACGCCTTCGGAGGCGGCGTCAATGTCTACTCGCCCGCCGACGTCCCGATGACCGAGGAGCTGCGCGGGCTGATCCGGGCTGCGATCGAGGAGACGTCGTCGCGTGGGGACGTCGTCATCGTCGCGCACGCCGCGTCGTACGCGCTCGCCGACCAACCGAACGTACTCCGCGTCCTCGTCACCGCGTCGGAGGAGACCCTCTGCTCGCGCCTCGCGGAACGAGACGGGTTGAGCGAGGAGGACGCCACCCAGGTCGCCAGGGAGTCGATTGCCAGTAGGGCCGACTACCTGAAGCGCTTCTACGGGGTCAAGGACGAGCAACCCACGCATTACGATCTCGTCGTCAATACCGATCGCATCGCCACGAACGATGCCGTTGCACTTATCGCACGCGCGGCCGCGGTCTGAAGCGCAAGCTCGCTTCCTCGAACTCGAACGACGTTTGTCCCCGCGAAGGTCGCGACGCACAATGACGAGGCCGATGAAGACGAAGCGCTCGCCGTACGAGCTGACCATTCCGCCCGGCGAGCTCGTCGGCCAGGGACTGCGCCACGAACATCTCCTTACCTGGTGACTCCCTGCACCCAGCGATCCCAGTCGTCATAGGCTGCGAACTCGGCCTGGTCTTCCGGCGGGGCAGTGCCCCAATCGCTCGCCGAATGCGGCTTGATCGAAAGGTGGCAGGCATCCCGCAGCGGGGTCGCTCCGTGCCAGTGCCAGACGCCGGCCGGAATCACGATCATCTCGCCGGGAACGAGGAGCCTCCGCAGGCTGCCGACGCCGACGGCGATCTCGCCCTCGGTGACGACGAGCAGCTGATCGACCGCATGCGTATGGCAGTTCGTGCGCCCCCCGGCCGGAAACCAGACCGACAGCACCTCGATCTCGGTCTCCGCGCCCGTGACGGCGTGATTCCGGACTGCACCCTGGAAGTTCTCGGCCGGGCTCGGCCGCGAGAGCGCCCTCGAGGGGCGCAGTGGTGTCGTATACATGACCTGAACCTACCGTTTTGGCGGGCCCCAGGTGACGAGGGCACCGTGGGAAGCCCGCAACACCGTTCAGCGATGCCGCCGGGCCTGCGCGCGCGATAGTCAGCGCGTGCACGAAGCCCCCGCCTTCGGTCCGACCGGCCTCGATGCGCTTCCGCCGCACGAGCTGTCCCGGCGGGCGGAGCTGAAGCACCGGCCTGGAGCCGGCGATCTCGTTGCTACGATCAGCGACCCGCTCGACAAGCTCTTCACGCGCGCGAGAAACCCATGACCAACGACTCCGATTCGCTCTTTTCGCCCGGCCCGACCACCCGTCGAGGGCTCCTCTCTGCCTTCAGCCGCCGGGCCGCGGAAGCCGTCCCGATCCCCGAGGGGCTCGTACCGCGAGGCCCCGTCGAGCGCGACGAGGTCGACCACTTCGAGGAAGAGACGCCCGACCACATCGAGCCTGTCCTTTCCGGCGAGGACCTGGTCACCGAGATCCGCGCCTCGGAGGAGGAAGAGACGGGAATGCGCATCTGGTGGCTCGGGCAAAGCGGGTTCCTCGTTTCCGTCGCGGATGAGCACATCCTGCTCGACCCCTACCTCTCCGATTCGTTGACGGTGAGGTATGCAGGCTCCGACACCCCGCACGAGCGCATCACCGGGCGCGTCGTCGAGCCATCGCTTCTCTCGTTCGTCAACGTCGTCACCTCGAGCCACGCCCACCAGGATCACCTCGACCCCGGAACGCTGCCGCACGTGCTCGCCGGGGAGGCGGCGTTCGTCTGTGCCGAGGGAGCGAGGAGATCGCGGCCGAGCGGGCGGGTCGGCAGCCCGATGCCGTGCTCGGCGTCGCCGACGACGCAACGTTCGGAACCTTCATGATCACCGCAGTCCCGGCCCATCACGAGGGCGCTCCCCGAGGCCGTGGGGTACGTCGTGCGGTGCGGCGCGTACGTGATCTACCACGCCGGCGACACCCGGCGGGTGCAGGGCGTCGCCGAGGCCGTTCAGCCGCACGGTGCGGACGTCGCCTTCGTCCCGATCAGCGGCCTCAACGGGAACATGGACGGAACGGACGCGGCACGGCTTGCCTACGAGTCCGGGGCGATCATCGCGATCCCGTGCCACTACGAGATGTTCCGGCACGACACCGCGAACACCCGGCGGTTCGTCGCCGAGTGCGCGAGGCTCGGTCAGGAGTACCGGCTCCCGCGAGCCGGCAGGCGGATCACGATCGACTACGGCCTCTGACGGGCGGCGCCCGGCGCGAGCAGAGGCGCGTCAGCGAGCGAGCCAGCCGCTGTCCATCACGACGGGCGAGCCCGTGAAGGATCGGCCGCCGGGACCGAGCAGGAAGGCCGCCACGTCGGCGACCTCTTCCGGCTCGAGGAGCCGCTTGAGCGCCTGCGGCTCGAGGATCACGTCGCGGAGCGCGTCCTCCTCGGAGATCCCGCGGCTCTCTGCCTGTGCGGTCACCTGCAGCGCGACGAGGGGCGTTCGCACGAAGCCCGGGCAGAGCGCGACGGCGCGGATGCCGTCGGCAGCCCCTTCGAGCGCGAGCGACTTGACGAGGCCGACAGCGCCGTGCTTCGCGGCGACGTACCCCGCCTTGAAGGGCGAGGCGACGAGGCCGTGCACCGAGGCGACCACGATGATGCGACCCTCACCGCTCGCCCGCAGGTGAGGCCAGGCGTAACGGGCAAGAAGGAAGGGGCTCGTCGAGCAGGACGGAGACGAGCGCATCCCAGCGATCCTCGTCGAACTCCTCGAAGCTCGAGACGTGCTGGAAGCCGGCGTTGGCGACGAGCGCGTCGATTCCGCCGAGCTGCCCGACCGCCGCCTCGACCGCGGCCCTGTTTCCCTCCCGGGTCGCGAGGTCGGCCGCGAACGGCTCCCCCGGCCCGTCGGGATCCGGCTCACGGTCGACGGCGAGAACGTGCCAACCGTCCGCAACGAGCCGCTCGGCGATCGCGCGGCCGATGCCGCTCGCAGCACCGGTGACGAGCGCGCGCTGTGCCGTCACGGCCCCCCGCGCACGTAGAGCACCTGCCCGCTGACGTACGAAGCGTCCGCCGAGCACAGGAACGCGATCACACCCGCCACGTCCTCCGGCTGACCGACGCGCCGGACAGGATTCTGACCCGCGGCCAGCTCCGTGAAGTCGTCGAACGTCATCCCCATTCGCTCCGCGGTCTGCTGGGTCATCGCGGTGACGACGAAACCGGGCGCGACGCAATTGACGGTGATCCCGAACGGGCCGAGCTCGATCGAGAGCGTCTTCGCGAGGCCCTGGATCCCCGCTTTGGCGGCCGAGTAGTTCGCCTGGCCGCGGTTGCCGAGCGCCGACGTCGAGGAGATCAACACCATCGAGCCGCTCCGCTGCGCGACCATCAGCCGCTGGGCCGCCTGCGCTGCGAGGAACGTTCCGCGGAGGTGCGTGTCGATGACCGCATCCCAGTCGTCGTCAGTCATCTTGTGGACGAGGTTGTCGCGCAGGATCCCGGCACACGTGACGAGGATGTCGAGCCTCCCCGTCGGCTCGGCGGCGAAGGCCACCGCCGCCTCGACCTCCTCGCGCGAGGTGACGTCGCAGCGTACGGCGCGGCCACCGATCGCAGCGGCTGTCTCCTCCGCGCGAACCAGGTCGAAGTCCGCCACGACGACGTCGGCGCCCTCGGAGGCAAGCCGTGCCGCAGTTGCCGCGCCGATGCCGTTCGCGCCACCGGTGACGAGCGCGACCTGTCCGCTGAATCGCTCCGAGGCGCGTCAACGGAGCCTCCGAATCACGATCTCGGCCACGCAGACGGGCTTCTCGCTGCCCTCCCGCTCGACGGTCGTGACGATGACCGCCTGCTCGCCGCCCGGCACCTCGTCGACGGAGGCGACAGTCGCGCGTGCGCGAATCCGCGAGCCCGCGGGCACGGGCGCTGGAAAGCGCACCTTGTTCGTGCCGTAGTTGATGCTCATCCCGGAGGGGGCCATGCCCGCGAGCAACTGGCTCAGGAGCGGCGCGCAGAGCGAGAGCGTCAGATAGCCATGTGCGATCGTCGTCCCGAACGGGCCTTCAGCCGCACGCACGGGGTCGACATGGATCCACTGATGGTCGTCGGTTGCTCTCGCGAACGTGTCGATTCGCTCCTGGGTCACGTCGAGCCAGTCGGTCGGACCCAGCGCTTCCCCGATCATGCTCTCGAAGGTGATCATCCTGGTCCCCATCCTACGACGCTCGCCGCCCACGTGTAGCCGGTTCCCACCGCGAGCACGAGCGCGAGGTCGCCGGTCGTCGAGAAACGCCGCCCGCGAGGGATCGACCTAGCCTGCAGCGAGAGCTGCGCCACGCCGGAGGCGCTCGAGCGAGAGGCCGCGCCCGAGGAGCTCCAGGCTCTCGTACAGCCCCGGAGAGATCCGCGACCCCGTCACGGCGACCCGGATCGGCAGGTAGACGGTCTTCGGCTTCGCCTCGAGCCGATCGCACAGCGCCTTCAGGGCAACCTCGAGTGCACTCGCATTCCACGGCTCGACGGGCTCGAGCTCGCGTGCCGCCTCGGTGAGGACGGTCGCGTCGAGCAGGGACGGATCGGGCGAGACGTCCTCGAAGAGGAAGCCTGCGAAGTCCGCGAACTCACCGAGACGGCCTATCTTCTCCTGCACGATCGGAGCGACGGCGCGGATGCGCTCCTCGTCCCAGCCACTCCCCCGCTCACGGAGGTACGAGACGAGTGCTGTGGCGTACCCGTCCGCGTCGAGCGCGCGGAGGTACTGGCCGTTCATCCAGTCGAGCTTCGCGTAGTCGAACGTCGCGGGGCTCGAGCCCACGCGCTCGAGCGAGAACCGTTCGACGAGCTCGTCGCTCGACATGATCGTCGTCTCGCCGTCGGGTGCCCAGCCGAGCAGGGCGAGGAAGTTCTGGAGCGCCGGCGCGATATAGCCCGCGTCGCGGAACTCGCCCACCGACACTGCGCCGTGTCGCTTCGACAGCTTCTTGCCGTCCTCGCCGAAGACGTTCGGCGCGTGCGCGTAGACGGGCAGGTCGGCGCCGAGCGCCTCGAGGACGACGATCTGCTTCGGGGTGTTCGAGACGTGGTCGTCGCCACGGATGACGTGGGTGATCCCGTCGATCCAGTCGTCCACCGGCGAGGCGTAGTTGTAGACGGGCCGACCGTCCGAGCGGAGGATGACCATGTCCTCGAGCTGGTCTGCCGGGAACTCGATCCGTCCCTTGATCGCGTCGTCCCAGGCGACCACGCCGTCCTTCGGCATCCGGATCCGGACCGCACCGTCGTCCTCGTATGCCTTGCCCTCGGCGACGAGGCGCGCCGCCTCGGCACGACAGCGATCCGCGCCGTCGAGCTGGAACCGCGTCTCGCCGTCCCAGTCGATCCCGAGCCAGCGCAGCGACTCCTCGATCTGGGCGACCGATTCTGCCACCTCCCGGCCGGTATCCGTGTTCTCGATCCGCAGGAGGCACTCGCCGCCCCGGCCGCGCGCGTAGAGCCAGTTGAAGAGGAACGTGCGGACACCCCCGATGTGGAGGAAGCCGGTCGGGCTCGGTGCCATGCGGACGCGAACGCTCATCAGGCGGGCATTGTAGGTGCGGATGGAGCAGCGGCAGAGGGAGCACGGATGGCGCGCACCGACGGGATCGCCGCGATCACGGCGGTCGACATGAGAAAGATGGCAACCGCGAGCCAAAGCGTCTCCTCGACGCCGATCGCAACAGCAGTCGGTGCAGCGAGCGCCATCCCGACGGGAATCAGCACGAAGAACGCGAGTGCGTCGTACGAGCTGACGCGCGACTGTGCCTGCTCCGGGATCTCCCGCTGGAAGACCGTAAACCAGAGGGTCAGGTGGATCGACAGCCCGACCCCGCCGAGAACGGCGACACCCGCGATCAGCCACACAGGCCATTCGAGAGCGAGGCCGACGAGCTGCAACACGAGCGGCAATGGAGCAAGCACCGCGACGAAGAGCGGTCGGGACGGTCTGATCTTGATCGCGATAAGGCTCCCGAGCACTGCTCCGACCCCGCCGGCGGACAGAATCACCGCCCAAGTCGCTGCCCCGTTGTACTCGGCGTTCGCGATGTCAGGCCCGAGGACGGCGAAACAGCCCACGAAGAACATGTTCGAAACGCCGAAGATCGCGACGGTCGACCACAGCCAGGAGTGCGACACGAATTCGCGCCAGCCGGACCGTAGCTCCCGGAAGTAACCCTCACGTTCCTCGTGTTCGGCCCGCGGGGCGATCCGAATGCCCGCGAGAAGCGTCGCGCAGACGAAGAACGAGACGGCGTCCGCGCCCAGCGCAATCCCGGGGCTCGCGAATGCCACGAGTATCCCTCCGACTGCGGGACCAAGCACTCCGACGACGTTCCTCGACAGGCCCTGAAGTGCGTTCGCCTGCTGTAGTCGCACCGCGCTGACCGTCTGGGGCACAAGCCCCACCTCGGCCGGAATTACGAGGCCCGCGCCGATCCCGTAGAACGCCTGGAGGACGATCAGCCAGCTAAGGGAGGCGTGGCCCGTGACGATGACGGCTGCAGTTGCCGCCTGCGCCGCACCCTGCAGGAGTGATGCGCCAACGAGTACGAGGTTGCGGGGCAAGCGATCCGACAGAACCCCGCCGAGGACGAGGACGAGAGCTTCCACACCCTGTCGCACGCCGAGCACGATGCCCAGATCGGTGACGGATCCGACGTCGAGAATGGCGAACACGAGCGCGATGCCGGCGATCCGGTCACCGGCGGTCGTGATCGTGGTTCCGAAGAAGAGCAGCCGGAAGTCCCGCTCCTGGAGCGCCCACTCACTACCGACCATCGCCGTAGGGAGAGTGGCCGACAGCCGGATAGCGTATGCGTATGCTCTTCGGCGCTCATGTCTCGTCGTCCGGCGGCATCTGGCAGGCGATCGACCGAGGTGAAGCGCTCGGTTGCGACGCGATCCAGCTGTTCACCCAGAGCCCACGGATGTGGCGGCCGACGAACCACACGCCCGAGGCGGTGGCGCGGTTCCGCGAGCGGCGGGCCGAGGCCGGGATCGAGAGCGTCGTCTGCCACGCCCTCTACCTCGTCAACCTCGCGAGCCCCGATCCGGTGATTCACGCGAAGTCCGTCGCGGCGATGCGCGCCTCGCTCGAGGCTGCAGCGGCGATCGGCGCCGAAGGAGTCATCTTCCACGTCGGCTCGCACCTCGGCGCCGGGTTCGAGGCCGGGCTCGAGCAGGTCGTGCCGGCGCTGCGGGAGCTGCTCGAGCTGACGACCGACGATCTCTGGCTCCTGATGGAGAACTCGGCCGGAGCGGGCGGCACGATCGGCCGCTCGACCGACGAGCTCGCCGCCATCCACGACGCGCTCGACCACCATCCGCGGCTCGGGCTCTGCCTCGACTCCTGCCACTGGTACGTGTCCGGCGTCGACGTAACGAACAAGAAGATCCTCCGTGCAGCCGTGGCGGACATCGACGACCGGATCGGGCTCGATCGGCTCCGCTGCCTCCACGTCAACGATTCCAAGGCAGAGCTCGGCTCCAACCTGGACCGGCACGAGACGACCGGGGCCGGCTTGCTCGGCGACGAAGGGCTCCGCACGTTCCTCGCCCACCCCGCCTTCGAGAAGCTACCCGCCATTCTCGAGACGCCCGGCCCCGACGGCCACGGCCCCGATGCGGCCGAGGTGGCCCATCTCCGCAGCCTGGCCCGTCGCTGAATCGCCCTTCCATATTGTGAGCCGGCCATGATCTCCGAGCTGAGCGACTTCGCGAAGCACGCCGCAGGCGTGCGTGCGTATCTCAAGACACCATCGACCGTGGACGGGAGCATCGCCCGGCTCCGGCAGGCCCTCGGGGAGCGTGAGGAGCGGTTTCTCGACACGGTCGCGCGCGGCGTGTTCGCGCAGCCGCGCAGCCCGTACCTGCGCCTCTTCGAGCACGCCGGGATCGAGCGTGGCGACCTCGCACGGCTTGTGGTCGACGGCGGGGTCGACGGGGCCGTCAGCCGCCTGTACGACGCGGGCGTCCGCGTCTCGATCATCGAGGCTCGTCGAGGAGGTCGACGAGGTACTCCCGACGCTATCGCTCCTCGTCAGCCCTCGGGTCGGGCCGCTGGACGAGCGAGCGGTGATCGGCGCGGTGCTCTCGGCGCTGGCGCACGGAGGCCCGCGAGCCGAAGAGGTTTCGCAGATCTGGGGCGGGGCCGACACGCTTCGCGTGGTGCGCCGCGAGCCCTACGCGACGGGCGCGGGCAAGATCCTGCCGATCCACGTGCTCGCACGACGCCCGTAGCGACGCCGGCGGCTCCCAGCCGTCAGGCGGCCGGGTCGACCTGCGCGAAAACGCGAAAGCTCGGCCTGGAGACGGGCATCTCGAAGAACTCGGGGTTGCGGCACCCGACCTCATCGCCACGCTGTTCGTAACACGACGCAACCTCGGCCTCGCACATCGGAAGCGGCGCACGGCGCGACACCACCGCTCCGAACCCCTCGCTTCGCTTCTCTGCGGCCCGTAGGAGGTCGAGATCAA
>CAVOVG010000018.1:0-9633 GCA_963699795.1 uncultured Thermoleophilia bacterium | reverse complement strand
CTTTGCTCGAGCACGCCGCCGGTGCGGCCGGGTGATGCGCGGGTTGACGGTGCTCACGGTCGTCGTGGCCCTCGTGGCGCCGAGAACGACGCGCGTTGACGACCCGCGGCGGGAGGTTCGTGAGAAGGGCTCACGCTGGCGCTGTTCGCGTTTGCCTCCCACCGTGCAGATCTCCCTTCGCGACCGTCTCGTCGGGCTTCTCGGGTCGTTCCCGCGTGTTCGCGCCCGCCTTGCCGGGATGCGCCAGGAATCCGTCGACCCGGCCGCTCTCGCGCAGAGCTTCGCGTCGGATCTCCGGCTCCTCCACGACCTTCTGACCCAGGCAGGCGTCATCGACGTGATCTGGGTGTGGAGTGGGCTGCTTCTCGGCTGGGCGCGCGAGGGAGGGCCACTGCGTCATGACCTTCGGGACGCCGACTTCTGCATTCGTCGGGACGACATCGAGCGCCTGGAGCGCGCGCTTCCGTTGCTGGGGTCGCAGGGTTTTCTCGTAGAGAGCCGGTACATCGGGAACGACGGCCAGCTGGCCGAGATCAAGTTGCGGCGAAACTGGGCTCTCTTCGAGTTCTTCCTGGTGGACGAACGCGAAGGGTTCTTCGAGACGCGGGCGTACGGCATCGAGCATCGCCCGACGGAATTCGTTCTGCGAGTCCCTGCCCAACGGCTCGTTCCATTCGAGCTTCTTGGTCGCACCTGGTCGAAGGTGCTCGATCACGACCGCGAGCTTACCGTTCTGTACGGCAACTGGCATGTCCCTGACCCGGGGTTCTCGTTCATGCGGCAGAGCCCATCCATCGTCGAGCGTCGCCCCTGGGAGCGACGGAAGGAATTCGTCAAGGCATCTCGCTCGCGAATGAACGCGGAGTAGAACCCGGTCGGCGCTGGCGAGTCAGAGCGGTTGACGATCCCTGAGTCGTCGAATGTCAGGCCTCAGGCGACGCTGAGATCGAGTGCCCATCGCAGCGCCTGGCGGCTGCGATCGAGCCAGTATTGATTCTCCTCGTTGTGAAGACCTTCGCTGAGGACACGATGTGCAGCCACGATGTAGGCGGCATTGACGCACACGCAGTACGCCGTGAGGGATGGCTCGAGGTCATCCGTGCCGTCCGGTCTCAGTCTCCGGTACTCGTCGATCGCGGTGCGGGCCAGGCTGGGCAAACCCGGGCCGTGCGTGTCCGCGAGCAGGGTGTGAGACACGATGATGGCCCATTCCTGCGCGGCTGAGCCGGCATCGGCCCGACCGAGATCGATGACGTACAGCAACCCGTCTTCGCCGAGGATGATGTTCGTGGGAACGAGGTCGGCGTGGATCAACACGCGATCCGAGGTCGAGGAGCTCAGCCGAGGGAGATATCGCTCGACGGCCTCGACCACCATCACCTTGTCGTCACCGTGGAGGCCAGCCCGGGGGAACTCCTCGGCTAGGTGCCTGACAGACCAGTGGTCGTACGAGGGATTGGGCGTCGGCGGCAGAGTGTGGACGAGGGCGACTTGCGTCGCCAGGTCCAGGACTTGCGCCTGCGACAAGGGGTGATCCAGGAGGTCGAGCGTCACTCCCGGGATGTACTCCATGCAGCACGCCCATAACCACGCCTCATCCACCAGGCAGCGGGCGAGAGGTAGCCCTTCCCGAATCTCGTGCCCGGGAACGGGCTGCCGAAGGCGAGGGTGCCGAACACCTGCATGAATCGAGTGCAACGCGATCGACGCGTATCGCTCGCACTCCGCGGCCGTCCGGTCCAGACCGGAACAGTTTCAGGAAGTGGGAGCCCGCCTCGAACTCGAGCACGACGTTGAGGTCTTCATACCCCACCGTCACCGGACGCACAGCATCGGGACGGGGAAGTCCGAAGGCGATCAGAACCGCTTCGACGGCGCGGTCGAGGCTGATTACACCGAGCCGATCGCGGTAGGAATCGGCGAACTCATCGAAGGGCATCGGCATCTCAGATGTCGTCGTCGTGGATCCGACGACGAATTCGCTCGATGATCGTCGACGTCGACAGATCGGGGTAGTAGGGGACGGTTCGGAGGATTCCGAGACGAATTGGATCGCTGTACCAGTACTCCAGAGCGGATGCATCCATGTCGTCACCGTGCACTACCCAATCGATTCCGTGCTCCACGATGAAGCTCTCGGTCACCGGGCTCGCAGCACCGGGGATGACTTCGTCAACGAATCGGCACGCTGCGACGACCTCGCAGCGCTCGGCAAGGGACAGGACAGGCCTGCGCTTGTAGGTGATCACGAGATCATCGGTGTTGACGCCCACGATCAGCGTGTCGCCCAGGGATCGTGCCCGTTCGAAAAAGCGCACGTGCCCAACGTGGAACAGATCGCAGACGACGTCCACGTACACCCTGGTCATTGACGGAGAACCGCTGCTCACATCGTTCTCTCTTGTCATATGAAGAGTCTATGTTCGGTTCGTCTCGACGGCCAGTGGTCGAGCTGTGCTCGGGCCCCTGTCAGCCGGTGGCAGCAAGGAGGCACGCCTCGAGGGCGTCGATGCTCGCCGGCAGGAGGAACGAGCTCCGGACGCGAGCCTGCGCTCTCGCACCGAGATCCGCCCGCAACTCATGGTTCGCAAGCAGTTCGACGACCGCGTCCGTCAGGGCTTGACGATCGCCGGGCGGAACGACGTGCCCCGTGGTGCCGACGAGCTCCGGCAGCCCTCCGTTGCCGTATCCGACGACGGGAACGCCCGCAAGCATCGCCTCGAGCGCCACGAGCGGAAACCCCTCTGTGTCTGCGTAGCCGGGCGGCCTCACGCTCGCGTGGACGAGCAGGTCGAGGCCGGCCATGATCTCCGCCACGTCGTCCGCATGGGCGACGAATCGCACCGCATCCTCGACCCCGAGCTCTCGGGCGAGCCTCTGCAGAGCACGGGCATAGTCAGAGTCGGAGTCGGCGCCTCCAACGAGGAGGAAGCCTGTCCCGGGTGCTCTCTCCACGATCGCAGGTGCGGACTCGATCAGCTCCCGGTGACCCTTGCTCGGGTCGAGGCGACCGACGAGCCCCACGATCTGCTGCGGCGGTGCCTCGCCGAAGCTCTGCAGGACGCGCGCACGGCCTCGACGCCGGTCGATCCGCACGTCGGGCACGCCGTTGTGGACGACTCGCAGCCTGGGAGCGAGTCGCCGGGGGAACGTCGAGAGCACGGCCTGGCTCACTCCGGCGACGATCGCGCACCGCCGGGCGACAAGGCGAGCCGTGCGCCCGTCGAAGCTGAAGTCGACCTTGAGCCAGACGACGGGGATCCCCGAGCCCAACGTTGCGATGCCTGCCACGGCCGCGGCCTTGATGCCGCTCGCGCACACGACGCGCGGGTGTGCGGCAGTGAGCGCGCGGCGCAGGCGCACAGCCGCGACGACGAGGTCGCGGCGCCGGTTGCCCGTCTCGATGACGACCGTTCGGTGTCCGAGGTCGGCCGCGCGGCGGGGCAATGGCCCGTCCTCGAGCGACACGACCAAGGCGACCCAGCACGGATCGATCGCCTCGACCACCCGCCCGAGATGACGCTCCGCTCCACCGTCCCGCGCGTGTGAGGAGACGAAGGCGACGGGAATTGGCCCAGTGCTCATCCTTGCGCTCCGGCGGACGATGGGCCGCCGCCCTTACGGAGTGCGACCGCTGCGCCTTCGACGATGCCACGCGCGCCGGCCAGGTCGCGTGCCGCGATCCGATGCACGACGAGCAGAACGACGAGGAGCGCGAACTGAGCCCTGGCGGCGGGCGTGGGGGCGAAGTTCTTGCGGAACAGGTACGCGCGATTGACGACGAGCATCCGGCTCAACGCGCGCGACGCGGAGCCGGTGTGCGGCGCGAGACGGTGCTCGACGACGATCGCGGGGAGGTAGCGGATACGACCACGCTGCGACAGGCGATACGAGAAGTCCTCGTCCTCGGCCAGACCGTACCCCGTCAGCCGCTCGTCGAACCCGACCTCGGTAGCCAGATCGCGGCGGGCGCTCATGAAGCAGCCGTGCATGTACTCGACGTCGTGCGGCTCGGTCACCCTCTCGATGTAGCGGGGATAGCCGAATCGGGTGAACGACCCCTCGCGGCCACCGCCAGGGAGGAAGCGCCGAAGGCGCGACTCCCTGTTCACCAGCAGTGAGCGGTCGCCGACAACCCGCCCGGTCACGCCCGCGACTTCCGGATCCGCGTAGGCCCCCAGCATCGTTGCCACGGTGTGCGGCGGGATCGTGACGTCGTCGTCGAGAAAGAGGACGATCCCGCCGCACGCAGCCGCGAGCCCCACGTTGCGCTGCCGGGTGAGACCGGGCGGAGAAACGAGGTAGCGCACGGACAGGCCGGCACCGGGCCGGTCCCAAACTCGGCCACCGCACGGGCCGAGGAGGACTCGTCGCCGTCGACGACCACGACCTCGTCGGGCAGCGGGACGCAGGCGGCCACGCTCGCAATCGTCTCCGTCAGGCTCTCCGGCCTGTGGAGCGTCGCGATCACGATCGAGATACCCAGCGGGGACTCGCTTCGGGACGGATTCCGGTTACGGTGAGGCACTGACATGCATTCACATCCTCCACGGATTCTCCTGGTCGGCTACGGCACACGCGGCCGTCAGTGGCACGGTGCCTGCGCACGCGGGCGCGTCGCGATCGCCGGGGCGGTGGACACGGGCCTCGCCGCGGCCGACGCCGCCCGCCAGGAGGGGCTCGAGGTCTGGCAGACGTTAGACGAAGCCCTCGCAGTGGCGCGGTTCGAGGCGGCCATCATCGCATCGCCTCCGGGTGAGCACGTCTCCAATGCGCTCGCATGCGTCGAGGCCGGCGTCCCGCTCCTTATCGAGAAGCCTGTTGCGCTCTCGACCGAGCGGGCGAGCGTGGTCGCGCGGGCGTCGATCCGCGCCGGGGTGCCGGTGCTCGTGGGGCAGAACTTCCGCTTCATGCAGCGCGAACGCGCGATTCGCATCGCTCTGGCGGCCGCCGGGGGCAGCCCCACGAGTATGTCGATCGTCTCGGCCCGGCCGGCCACGGTCGTGCCTCCGCACGTCGCCGAGATTGCGAACGGCGCGCTCTGGGACATCTGCCTGCACCATCTCGACGCTCTGCGTATTCGCCTCGGCCGTGTGCCCGACGCCGTCGACGCGACCGTCAGTCACGTCGATGGAGGTGGCACCGGCCACTACCGCATCCTGCTGGACTGGTCAGGCGGGCCGGGCGCCGTCTACCTGCACAGCGAGGGGGCACCGGGGTTCTTCCACTCGGAGTGGATCGAGCAGGAGAGCGGCGCGATCCTCGTGCGCGACCAGCAGGTCAGCACGCTCTTCCCGCATCACCGTCCCCGGCGCGTGCGGGTACCCCGGAGCCCGGCTCCCGAGGGCATGATCCTTACCGAGCTTCTGGAGGCCGTGAGGAGCGGGCAGTCGGGCGATCTCGGCATCGAGGACAACCTCGCCACCGTCGCGATCGTCGAGGCGGCGGCGCGCTCGATCTCGACCGGCGAGGCCGTAAGCCCTGCCGCCCTCCTCGAGTCGGCGTCCCCCGAGCGTGCCGCGTGACCGGCCCCGCTCCGGATCCGGTCGCATTCTTCGGCTTCGACGCCGCCGAGCCGTCGCTCGTGCAGCAGGGCATCGACGACGGGTGGCTGCCGACGATGGCGCGACTCGTCGAGGAAGGACGCTCGGCGTTGCTCGAGCCGGTGCCCTCGGGCTTCCACAACACCAGTTGGATCGCGACCGTCACGGGAACGGACGTCTACCAGCACGGTTCTGTGCTCGACCGGCAGCTCGAGCCGGGCTCCTATCGCATCGTCGATGTGAGTGCGGGGTCGATCGGATGCATGCCGTTCTGGCAGCACCTGAGCGACGCCGGCCTCGACTCGACCGTCGTGAGCATCTACAGCACCGCCGTCGTGCCCGGTCTGCGCGGTACCCAGGTACAGGGCTGGGGCACGATCGACCCGTACTCCACCAAGCAGGGAGAGATGCGATTCGAGCCACCGGGCACCGAGGCGCTGCTAACGCGCGCCGTCGGCTCGCGACAGCAGCTCTACCGCACGACGGCGCCGCGAGCCGCAGCCGAGTACCGCGCCTACCGCGACCGCATTCTGCGCTCGGTCGACGAGCAGGCGAAGGGCCTTACGCTATTGCTCGAGGAGACGCGCTGGGACTTCTTCTTCGGCTCCTTCGCCGAGACGCACCACGCCGGACACCTCATCTGGCACCTCTCGGACCCGGCGCACCCCGCATACGACCCGAGTCTCTCCGACGACCTGCGTGGAGCAATGATGGAGATCTACCGTGCCGTCGACCGCAGGATCGGCGAGCTCGTCGAGCGCGCAGGGCCCCGAACGCGGGTCTTCGTCTTCACCCCCCACGGCATGCGGGCGAACTACATCCACGATCCCGCGGAGGCCGTGCTCCGAGCGAGTGGGTGGCTCGTGCCCGCCGGGGCTGCCGGGGGAGGTGACCTTAGAGGCCGACTGCTGCGGGGCGCGTGGAGCGTCGGACGCCGTGTCGTCCCGGCCCGGCTTCGCCTTGCCGCCCGGAGTCACGTCGCCGACGATGGCCTCCTTGCCACCATGCCGCTCGCACATGTCGACTGGGCACGCAGCAGAGCCTTCGCGTTGCCGAGTGACATGACCTCGTACGTTCGTGTCAACCTGGCGGGCCGCGAGCCCGGGGGGTTGTGCAGCCGGGGGAGGATTACGACCGGGTGTGCGCAGAGCTCGCGCGACTCTTCGGCTCGCTGACGTCGGCGAAATCCGGTGTTTCGGTCGTCGACCGGGTCGTGCGCTGTGACGAGGTACTCGGCCACCCGGCCGAGGGGCCGCTCCCCGACGTCTGCGTCGTCTGGTCGGATCGCGAGCAGGTGCGCGCGCTCCGTGCGCCGGAGATCGGCACGCTCGAGCTCGACTTCGACGACCCGCGCACGGGCCAGCACCGCCACGTCGGGCTGATCGTCGGACGGGGCCCGGGCATCGCCCCTTCGGGGCAGCGAACGATCGGCGACTACGCCGGGAATCTGCTCGACGTCGCACCGACCGTGCTGGCGCTCCTCGGCGTCGAACCGCACCCCGCGCTCACAGGACATCCGCTCGAGCCGTTCACCCGGTGCATAGGAGCAACCGACAGCGTTCGAGGTCGTCAGTCGTGAAGCCGAGGGTCGCGCCCAAGGGCGCGGCGCAGCGGGAGCAAACCGAGCTTGCCGAGGTGCCAGACGCGTTCTCCGGCCGCGGCGCGAAAAGAGGTAGAGGAGGGCGCGGGGCGACGAGCCCGGGTGGGTACGTGCTGCGCCTAGGGCGGCCAGAGCCGTCTCACTCCTTCTGCCTCACGGGCGAGGAGGTGCGCCTCGACGAGCATGTGTACCGGCCTGATCCGCGCCCCCGCCCGGAGCGCGGCGGCCGTGGCTCCAGGCGTACCGACGAGGACGCCGTACCAGTGAAGCTCGTCCGTCGGCTGCGCTTCCCGCTCACGATCGACAAGAACCTCGGTGATCACGGCGACGTCGTAGAGGTCGGCGAAGCGCGCCCAGAGCTCCCAGTCCTCGACGCGACGCAGGCTCGGATCGAGGCCGCCTGCGCGCTCGATGCCTCCCTCCGCATGAGGACGGTCAACGGTCGGAGGCACAGGCGCTCAAGCATCAGTCGCAGAATACGCGTCCGGTGGCAGGAATCGAGACGCTCGACAAGCCTGCTGCCGTCCACGGTCGTTACCCGCTCGACGGCGCGATGTCCAAGGCGATCCAGCGATCACGTCCACCTACGCGTGCACTTCGACGGTCGCCACGCATCGTCATCATCAAGGAACGCACGAGCTCCGCCACGGCCTACGCGCGCACGCCCGTGTTCGGCCGTGGCAACACCGACCACGGCTCAATCGAGAGAACGCGACGCCGGGGTGATTCACGATTTCGGCCGGGAGCACCAGAGGCGGGCTCGACCCGTCGATCGACGACGACCACCTCGAGAGCTCGATGTGTCTGCCCCAGGATGCTGCGGACGGGCTCTCGCTACGTCGATCGACAGTCACGGGTCGGACGACCACGGTGACAGCGGCCCCGTCCGGCCGTCATGGCGATCCAGGCGCAGTCAGCAAGCTCGAACAGGCGGACCACGTGGATGCCAGCAACAGCACCAACCACGCCGCCACGAGACCAGGAGCACGCCGCTACACGCCCACAGATAGACGAGCCCAACCGACCTGCACCGCGGCGCAGGCGGCGATGACAAGCTCCCGTTGCGAGGGTGGCGACGACAATCACGTCTAAGAGGATGGGCCCGGTGATGCAGGAGAGCTCGACCGCGACCCACAGGTTCAGGACGATTACATTCCGAACGTACGGCCGCCGCTCCCTGCAGGCCAACCCTCGGAATCAGGTCGGCGGCAGCACGATCGTCGTGGCCATCACGCCGACTCCAGAGCGTGCGAGTGCTCCCCGCCCCCCTGGCCGCGAGCGCCAACCCGTCAGTCCGCAGACCAGGTTCACGGCGAACCCCGGCAGGAGGAGCCAGACCACGAGCCGCTTCCGGGAATTCGGCCCCGTAGAGCCGTGCAGGACGGCTTCGGGGAAAGCTGCAGCAGGATGACGGCCAGAAACGCGACGACGAAGACGAGCTTCGAGATCGACGCGTAGAGGTCGCGAAAGCCGGCGGCTTGCCCCTACGAACACCGGCTCGCGACCGGGAGGTACTCGGCGGCGAAGAGCAGAGGAACGAGAAGCATCGCCTGCTCGACGATGAGGAGCGCCGGCTCGTAGCCGCCGACTCGCGCTACCACAGCGATCCCCTGCGCCAGCACGTCGAAGCGGGAATGACGATCATCGCAGGCCGTGGCGGCGAACGGCGACGGCTCGCGGCGTCCGCCGGCCACGTCGACCCCGGCGAGAAGACCCGCGAGGGGGTGCCGAGCGAACGGTGACGGACAGGACGCCACCATGCAGGCGATCGCAACGATTCCGTACCCGAGCGCCACCGACCCGACTCGCGACGCCGAGGATTGCTAGGAGCCCGACAGCCGCGAAACGCCCGAGCGTAGCGACGAGGTTCGGCAGCTCCATCGACACGACGCGCCCCCTGCCGCGGGCGAGGGCCGCTGCGACGGCGGCGACGTTCGACCCGTAGAGGACGAGCCCGAGGGACGCGGCGAGGACGGTGCGGGCGGGGTTGTCGACGCCTCTCGCCCAGACCTCGATAACGGTAAACGTCGCCAAGCTGCCGGCGATGCCCGTCAGTGCCACGAGGCTGAGGGCGCCGTGTGCGACATCGTGTTCCTGTCGAGGTGGGTTCCCGGCCGGGTCGATCGCGATAGCGCGTGCCACCGCCGCTTCGAGCCCGAGTCGTCCCACCCCCGCGAACACGACTGCCGTCGATAGCCCGAAAGCGAGCGCTCCGTAGGCGGCGGGCTCGAGCAACCGCACGGCGAGCACGACCGTTGCGAGGCCCGCGAAGGTGCCGACAGCGAGCCCAACCGTCGCCCGCCCGGCCAATGAGCACAAGAAGCCGTCGCCGCCGTCCCGGCCTCCCCGGGCTCACGCTTCTGAGCGATCGTCTCCCACAGCCTGATCATCGGGTGATCTTCTCGAACAAGCCGAACAACACCGTCGGGCAAGAGCGGGATGCCGCAAATTCGAAGCCCACCCTCGCAGGCAGGTTCGTCTCCTTGAGCG
>CAVOVG010000017.1:0-34392 GCA_963699795.1 uncultured Thermoleophilia bacterium | reverse complement strand
ATTCCCGGAGTCCGGCCCGCGCGCCACCAGTGGGCCGGACTCCCCGGACGGTCCCGTCCGGACGACGCTGCTCGCCGGGCGACGGTCGGCGAGCAGCGCAGTGCACGGTTCCTAGGGCTGCGGCTCGAGCTCGAGCGCGCAGGAGTTGATACAGAACCGCTGGCGCGTCGGGCCCGGGCCGTCCGGGAACACGTGGCCGAGGTGGCCGCCGCAGGCGGCGCACGTCACCTCGGTGCGGATCATCCCGTAGCTCGTGTCGACATGCGTGTCGACGCTCTCGAGCGAGGCCGGCGCGACGAAGCTCGGCCAGCCGGAGCCGGAGTCGAACTTCGCATCGGAGCGAAACAGCTCGGCTCCACACCCGGCGCAGCGGTACATGCCGGGCGTCTTGTTGTCGGTGTAGGCGCCGGTGAACGCCCGCTCGGTTCCCTTCCCTCGCAGCACTGCGTACTGCTCGGGGGTGAGGCGGGCCCGCCACTCGGCGTCGGACAGCTGGGTCTTCTCTTCCATGCTCATGACCGTACCGTCCTGCCTCGGCCGTGGGCGTTACAGGACGACGAGCGAGACGGCGACGAACTGGACGGACGCCGCTGCGACGACGAGCGCGTGGAAGATCTCGTGGAACCCGAAGGTGGCGGGGAACGGGTTCGGCCGGTGCGTGGCATACACGATCGCGCCGAGGGTGTAGAGGACGCCGCCGATCATCACGAGGACCGAGCCGGGCAGGCCGACGCCCGAGAGCATCTGCGGAATCGTGATCACCCCGACCCAGCCCACGGCCACGTACGCGAGCACCGAGACCCACTTCGGCGCGTCGAGCCAGAAGAAGTTGAGCACGAGGCCGAGCGCCGCGCCGAACCACACCGTCACGAGCACGATCCAGCTGATCGCGCCGCTGAACGCGAGCAGCGCGAACGGGGTGTAGGTACCGGCGATGAAAAGGAAGATCGTCGAATGGTCGAGCCGACGCGCCCACACCCGCCGTGCGGCCGACTTGAACGGGTAGCGGTGGTAGAGCGCGCTGGCGCCGAACATCGCCGCAAGGGCGGTGACGTAGACCCAGGCCGCAAGCCGCGGCAACGCCCCGTGCGCGAGCACCACGAGCACGACACCAGCCACCAGGGCGACGAAGAACGCCCACAGATGGAACACGCCGCGAAGTCGCGGCTTCTCGATGGCATGCACCGAGAGGATTGTGCCAGACCGGGGGGCGAGCGCCGTGAGCCGTTCCAGCGGCGGCGGTTGCCTACACTCCGACCGGGGCCGTTAGCTCAGTTGGTAGAGCAGGGGACTTTTAATCCCAAGGTCGCTGGTTCGATCCCAGCACGGCCCATCAATAAGAACAGCAAACCGGTGATCAGGTGCGGATGTACTCCGGCTTGTCGGTAATCACAGAGGGCTCCTGAAGGATGCTCGAGGAACGCGGGTTCGATGGCGCCGCTTCAGGCGCGTCATCGGGAGATCTGCGACGCCGTCCAGTCCTCGAGACCGCCTGCGGCCGCGACCTCGAGCACGAGCGGCGGCGCGGAAGGGGCTTCGAATGTGACGCCGTCGACCTCGACCGAGCCCGTCGTATCGATCGTGACCCGCGACCCATCGTGGGCGGCATCGGCCGCAGCGGGGCAGGCCACGATGGCAAGCCCGAGATTGATGCAGTTGCGGTAGAAGATGCGCGCGAAGCTCCGTCCGACGACACCGCAGATTCCGCTTCCCTTCATGGCCACCGGGACGTGCTCGCGCGACGAGCCGATTCCGAAGTTCGACCCGACGACGAGGATCGTCCCGTCGACGAGTCGGTCGCGCAGCGACGGGTCGAAGCCCTCGAAGAGATACTGCGCCATCTGGTGCGGGTCCTCGATATTGAGGTAGGCGCCGGGGTACATGACGTCGGTGTCGACGTTGTCTCCTACGACGACGAGAGCGACCCCTTCGACTCTCATCCGATCACCTCCGGGTGGACGAGCTCGCCGGCGACGGCAGCGGCGGCGGCGACCCACGCGTTCGCGAGGTAGACGCTCGCCTCAGGCGATCCCATGCGCCCGCTGAAGTTGCGGTTCGTCGTGGCCACCGCGTTCTCACCGGCCGCGAGGATGCCGTTCGAGCCACCGAAGCACGCGCCACAGGTCGGCGTCGAAACGATCGCGCCCGCCTCCACGAACAGGTCGAGCAGGCCCTCGGCCGCCGCCTGGCGCCAGATAGCTTGCGACGCCGGGACGACGATCGCGCGCGTGCGCGGATGGACGCTGCGACCACCGAGGATCGATGCGGCCTGCCGGAGGTCGGTCATCGTCCCGTTCGCGCAGTTGCCGATGTAGACCTGGTCGTACCGGGAGAGTGCCGGCCGCCCGGACGGCGATCACATTGCCCGGGAGGTGTGGGAGCGCGACGAGCGGCTCGAGTGCCGAGAGATCGATGTCGAGGCGCTGCCGGAACGTCGCGTCCGGATCGGAGCGATCCGCCGTCCAGGTGGTTCGGGCACGACCGTCGAGGTATGCCGCCACGGCGTCGTCGGCCAGGAAGATGCCCGTCTCGGAGCCGGCCTCGACCGCCATGTTGGCGACGGCGAGACGCTCGTCGACCGAGAGCGCCTCGGCGCCCGGGCCGACGAACTCGAGCACCGCGTTCGTCCCGCCGCCGACGCCGATCTGCGCGAGCACGGCCAGGATCACGTCCTTGCCGGTGACGAAGTTCCCCGGGCGCCCGCCGAGCTCGATCCTGATCGTCTCGGGTACCGCCTGCCAGAACGAGCCGAGCGCGAGGCAGGAGGCGATATCCGTCGACCCGAGCCCAGTACCGAACGCGCCCAGGGCACCGTAGGTGCAGGTGTGCGAGTCGCCGCCGGCGATCGACTGACCCCGGCACGACCCAACCGTCCTCGCAGAGGACGGCGTGCTCGATGCCGCCACGGCCCTGGTCGTAGTACGTGACACCCTGCTCCTCCGACCACCGCTTCAGCCGAGCCTGAAGCTCGGCCGACCTGACGTCCTTCGCCGGCATGAAGTGATCGGCGACCATGACGACGCGCGAGGGGTCGAACACCCGCTCGGCGCCCATCTTCTCCATCGCGCGGAACGCGACCGGCCCCGAGACATCGTTCGCCATCACGACGTCGCAGCGAACGGTGACGACGTCGCCCGGCCGGACGTCGTCAGCGTCGCAGTGCGCGAGGAGGATCTTCTCAACGAGCGTGTGCGCCAACGAGCCCCTCCAGTGCCTCGAGGCACTCTTCGAGCGTCACCACGTCGCCGTACTTGAGGTCGATGTCGTACAGCGCCGCCTCCTGGGCCGCCGGGTTGCGGTCGCCGACCGCCTCGCGCGGCACGACCGGCCTGTAGCCATGCTGCAGTACGTCGACCGCCGTCGCGCGAACGCAGCCCGACGTCGAGGCACCCGTGACGATGACGCTGTCGCACTGCTGCGAGGCGAGAAGGCTCGCGAACGGTGTCCCGAAGAACGCGGACGCGTAGAGCTTGTTCAGCACCGGCTCGTTCAAGCGCGGAGCGATCCGCTCGTCGATCTCGACCCAACGCGAGCCGGCCTCGAGCGTGAGCAGCGCGGGCACCTTCTCGATGAACGCCTTCGCCGTCACCCTGTCGCCCTCGCCGTACGAGACCGTGGTATAGACCACCGGCACCTCGGCTCGCCGTGCCGCGTCGAGGAGCTTGCGGATCGCTGCGATCGTGTCGTCGAGGTCGCACACGAGCGGCGAGGCCGGGTCGGTGAAGCCGTTGTTCATGTCGATGATGACGAGGGCGGGGCGGCGGCCGACGCCGCCGCCCTTCTGTCCGAAGCCCTCGAACTGCTGCCCGCCCACTGCTAGACGCCTTCCCGCTCGCGCATCCGGGCGAGCGCCTCGGCCCCGTCTTCCAGCGGCGACCACCGCAGCGGCTTCGCCTGTGTCGGAGGTTCGAGACCGGTCTCCGCCTTGCAGTTCGCGAGCACCTCCTCGAGCGACGGCCCGAAGTCGAAGGCGAGGGCCCCGCCGCGCTCGACGCGCTGGCGCTCCCGCTCCCTGTCGGTCGCGTCGACGTCCGCCGTACCGTCGGCAGTGAGGACGACGCCGTAGCTCGCAAGCGCCTTCTCACGCGAAACGAGACCAAACCCGACGTCACGGACGACGGCCTCGACCGGGCGCTCGAGGCGGTCTTTCCAGCCGCCGCCGCCCGCGGTGCGGTAGACGAGCATGTCGCCCGGGGCGACCTCGACGTTGTCGCACTTCGAGGCCAGCCGTTCTTTGGTGCCGTCAGCGCGAAACAGGATCTTCTCCGATCGCTCGCCTGGCTGGCCGCCCAGCACGCCCCACGGGCGTGTCAGCCAGCGGTCGTCGTGAATCGACACCTCGCCCGGCTCGAGATAGACGTAGCGCTTCTCGACGCCGTTGCCGCCGCGGTGCAGGCCGGCGCCGCCAGAGTCCTCGATCGTCGTGTAGCCGTCGATCCGCATCGGATAGTACGCCTCGAGGTACTCCGTCGGGATGTTCTCGAACAGCGGCCACCAGGAGTGGCCGTCCATCCCGTCGCCGATCGGCCGGCCCGGGATGCCGCCGTAGAGGATCTCCATCGAGTAGAAGAAGTCCCCGCTGCCATTCCAACCCGAATAGAGCATGTACGGCGAGGTGCCGTAACCTGCTGCCGTGTTCAGCTCCGGTGCGTTCTTGCAGAGCGCGCCGCCGAGCACGTCGAACTGTCGTGCGAGTGCGTGGGTGCGGCAGCCGAGCGCTGCCGGATAGCGCGGCTTGAGGAGGCAGCCCTCGGGCATCACGACGTGGAGCAGTGGATAGAAGCCGTCGTTGAAGAGGATCTGGGGATCGTTGACCATGATCAGGTAGATCCCGATGAACATCTTGAACATACCCTCGGAGAGATAGAAGTTGATCGGTCCCAGAGCCTGCGGATCGGTGCCCGACCAGTCGAAGTAGGCGTGCTCTCCCTCGCGCCAGATCGTCAGCTGCATTTTGAACGGGCCGTTGCCGAGCCCATCGTCGTCGATGTAGTCGACGAACGTCTGCGGCTCCTCCGGGATGGCAACCGAGATGAGGAATTTCATCGCCTCGTAGGTGCGATCGAGCAGCGCCTGAAGCGCGGCCAGGTAGGTCTCCTTGCCGAACCGCTCGCACAGGTCGAGCACCCGACGCTCGCCGGCCCTGCAACCGGCGACGATCGCGAACAGGTCTGCGCGGTTCATCTCGGGCAGCCGCACGTTGTTGAGGATCAGACGGAGAATGTCCTCCTGCACCTCGCCTCGCTCGATGATCTTGACGGGCGGGATGATGATTCCCTCCTCGAAGATCGTCCGAGCGCCCGTCGGCAACGAACCCGGCAGCGGACCGCCGGCGTCCATCTGATGGCCGAACTGACTCGACCAGCCGACGAGTTCGCCCTCGTAGAAGATCGGCAGCAGGACGAGCCAGTCATTCGTGTGCGAGATCGAACCGGAGCACTTGAACGGATCCGAGGTGAGGATCACGTCGCCCGGATACACCCCACGGTCCCAGTCGGCCATCATTTCGTTGATGTAGGCGCCGAACTGGCCCACGACCATGCGGCCCCGCGGGTCCGTGAGCATGGGGAACTCGTCGTGCTGCTCGCGGATGACGGGGCTCATAGCGGATCGGAAGAGCACGGCGTCCATCTCATACCGCGCGTTCTTCAGTGCGCCCTCGATGATGTCGAGCGTGACCGGATCGACCGTGATGTCGGTCGGGATCTCGGCGATCCGCAGGTCGTCGTTCGTAGTGGATGCCATCGGTACGCCCCCTCAGTCGTTCGGGTTGATAAGGATGTTGAAGTTCACGTCGACCTCGGCCACGTAACCTGGCAGCACGACGGTCGTCGAGTCGAACTCGGTCACGATCGCCGGGCCTTGGAAGCGCATCTGCGGCCTCAGCCCGGCCCGGTCGTAAACCGTCGTCGCGTATTGCTGCCCGTCGAACCAGACCTGCTGCTCGTCGACGGCGGCCCCCGAGGCATCCGTACCTCCCGGCTCGCCGAGCGGGAGCTCGGGCTTCGGCACGCTGCCGAACCCGACCGCGCGCAGGTTGACGATTTCGCTCCCCGTGCCCTGCATGCGGAACCCGTAGAGCTGCTCGTGCAGCCGGTTGAAACGCTCCTCGAGATCGGCGACGCCGTTCGAGCGAATCTCCGCAGGGTCGATCGCCACGGGGATCTCGTAGCCCTGCCCGTGGTAGCGCATGTCCGCGGTGTGCGTGATTGACCGGGTATCGGCTGCAATCCCCTCGCTCTCGAGCCAGGCGTCCGCGCGGCCGCCGAGCTCGTCCAGGATCCGGGCGACCTCTTCCGGCTCGGCCTCGGAGAGAAGGCGGATGTAGGTCTGCGCGAACTCGTCGCGGAAGTCGGCGACGAGGTCGCCGATGGCGCAGAGTAGGCCCGGGGCCGGCGGGATGAGGACGGGGAACGAGCCCATGAGCTTGGCTACGGCATTCGCGTGGAGCGGCCCCGCGCCGCCGTAGGCAACGAGCGCGAACTCGCGCGGATCGTGGCCGCGCTGGACGGAGACGAGGCGCAGCGCGCCTGCCATGTTCTCGTTCACGATCGCGAGGATTCCCTCCGCAGCCTCCTCGACCGACGAGAGGCCCATCGCGTCGGCGATCGTCTTGACTGCCGTGCGCGACGCATCGACCTCGAGCGCCATCTCACCGCCGAGCAGTTGCGGCGGTAGGTGACCGAGCACGACGTTCGCGTCGGTGACGGTGGGCAGCTCGCCGCCCCTGCCGTAGGCGGCAGGACCGGGGGCGGCGCCCGCCGACTCCGGCCCGACGCGAAGCGCCTTCGTCAGCTGGGGCACGTGCGCGATCGAGCCGCCGCCGGCGCCGACCGTATGGACGTCGACGGATGGTACGCGAATCCGGAAGTGCGAGATCGCCGTCTCGCGCCCGATCGTCGGCTGACCGTTCTGACAGAGCGCGACGTCGGTCGACGTCCCACCCATGTCGAACGTGAGGATGTCGTCGAACCCGGCCTTGGAGGCAACGAAGAGGGCGCCCGCGACGCCGCCCGACGGCCCGGAGAGCACTGCGTAGATCGGGTTCCGCGCCGCCTCGCGGGTCGTCATCAGCCCCGCGTCAGAGCGAAGAATGTTCACATCCGCCTTCGCACCGATCGACTGGAGCTCGGACTGGAGGCGGTTCACGTAGTCGGCGACCTTCGGCCGCACGTAGGAGTTCATGCAGGCGGTCAGCGCCCGCTCGTACTCCCGGAACTCGGGCAGCACGTGGGCGCTGAGCGTCACCGGGAAGCCGGGGTAGAGGCGCTCGACGATAGCCCCGATCTGCTCCTCGTGAGCGGGGTTGACGTAGGAGTTGATGAGCGCGATCGTCAGTGACTCGATGCCGGACTCGACGAGGTCGCGCACGATCTCCTCGACCTGCGCCTCGTCGACCGGGGTGACGACCCCTCCGCGAGCGTCCAACCGCTCGACGGCCTCGCGCGTGTCGGCGAGCGACGCCGGCGGATCGGGCTTGACCATGATGATCCACCCCGCGAGTGGACCCGGGGTCTGAGAGCGGGCGAGATGGAGGATCTGACCGAAACCCGTCGTCGTGATGAGCCCGACTCGCGCGCCCTTGGACTCGAGCACCGCGTTCGTCGCGACGGTGGTGCCGTGAAGGATGTTCTGCAGCTCGTCGACGCCGATGCCCGCCTCGTCGCAGATCCGGCGGACGCCGGTAAGGACGCCCTCCGACGGATCGTGGGGCGTCGACGGCGTCTTGACGCGGAACTGGGCGCCACCGTTGCCCTCTGACACGAGGAAGAGATCGGTGAAGGTACCGCCGACGTCGACCCCTAGTCTGTACGCCATCTCGATGTCCTTTCTCTTCTAGCCGGCGACCGGTGCGAACGGGCCGGCTTTGTAGACGTGACCCTCGAGCTCACGCCCGAGGTGTGATTCGAGCCATTTCGCCACGCCGATGAGCGCACCGAGGTCGATGCCGGTCTCGACGCCTTCGCCGTGGAAGAGGTACACGAGGTCCTCGGTCGCGATGTTCCCTGTAGCGCGAGGTGCGAACGGGCATCCGCCGATCCCGCCGATCGAGGCGTCGAACACCGTGGCCCCGGCCTCGAGAGCAGCGGACGCGTTCGCGAAGCCGGTGTTGCGTGTGTTGTGCAGGTGGATCCCGACCGGGACGCCGAGCGGCACGAGGCGGCCGACGAGATCCCGGGCCTGGCGCGGGACGCCGACGCCGATCGTGTCCGCGACGGTGATCTCGTCCGCGCCGGCTGCGACGACGAGAGCCGCGAGCTCGGCCACGCGGCCTGGGTCGACGGCACCCGCGAACGGGCAGCCGAAGGCCACGCCGATCGTCACGGTCGATCGGAGGCCGTCGGACTTCGCGCGCTCGACGATGCGCACGGCACCCGCGAGGCCCTGCTCCACGGACGCGCGCGCGTTGCGCTGGTTGAACTCCTCGGTCGCCGCGAAGGCGTAGTGAACCTCGTCGAGGCCAGTCTCGCGCAACCGTTCATAGCCGCGCTCGTTCACGGCGAGGCCCGCGTAGACGACCCCTTCGCGCCGCTCGATCGCCGCGACGACCTCCTCGGCACCGGCCATCTGCGGCACGTGCTCGGGACTGACGAACGAGACCGCTTCGATGCGGGGCACCCCGGCGGCCGCCAGCCTGTCGACGAGCTCGGCCCGCACCGCAGGCTCGAGTGTGACGGGCTGGTTCTGGAGCCCGTCGCGCGGCCCGACGTCGCAGATCGTGATGCTCATACGACGCCATCCTCGCGCAATGCGCCAAGCTCTGCCCCGGTCATACCGAGCAGCCCGCAGTAGATCTCCTCGTTGTGGCTGCCCTCCTCCCACGTGCCGGACCATCGCACCTCGCCCGGCGTCTCGGAGAACTTCGGGACGATCCCGGGCCCGATGTACGGCCCGAACTCCGGGTCCACGTGCTCGATGAGCATGTCGCGCGCGGCGTACTGCGGATCCTCGAAGATCTCGGCAATCGTGTAGATCGGCCCGCAGACGACGCCAGCATCGTTGAGGAGGCGGTCGATCTCGCGAGCGTCGTGCTCGGCAGCCCATTCAGCGACGATGCCCTCTATCTCCTCCTGGTTCTCACCGCGCGCAACGTGCGTTGCAAAGCGCGGATCGTCGCCGAGCTCGGGTCGTCCCATCGCCCCGCACAGCCTGCGGAAGAGGTTGTCGTGATTCGCGGCGATGACCATCCAGAGGTCATCGCGCGACCTGAAGATGTTCGACGGCGCGATGCCTTTGAGGTTCGTGCCCGCCGGCTGGCGGACGATGCCGAGGCGGTCGTACTCGGGAACGGCGCTCTCGAGCAGCGCGAACGACGCCTCCATCAGCGAGACGTCCACGACCTGCCCTCGGCCGTCGCCCCCGAGGACGTCGCGGCGGTAGAGCGCCGCCAGGATGCCCTGCGTCGCGAACATTGCGGCAAGCGTGTCGCCGAGCGAGATCCCCGTTCGCGGTGGCGCCTCGCCGGGGAAACCGTTGATGTAGCGGAGCCCGCCCATCGCCTCCGCGACGGACGCGAAGCCCGCCCGCTCGGCGTAGGGGCCGGTCTGGCCGTAGCCGGAGATGCGGGCCAGCACCAGGCCCGGGTTCACCGCTGAGAGCCGGTCGTAGCCGAGATTCCACCGTTCGAGCGTTCCCGGCCGGAAGTTCTCGGTGAGGACGTCAGCAATGCGGACGAGCTCGAGCAGGAGCTCCTGCCCTCTCCGCTCGCGGAGGTTCAGCGTGATGCACTTCTTGTTCCGCGCCTGCACCGGCCAGAAGAGAGTGCGGCCCTCGTAGCGCGCCTGGCCCCAGTCGCGCAATGGGTCTGGCTTCCCGGGCGGCTCGACCTTGATCACGTCCGCGCCCATGTCGCCGAGCAGGCGCCCGGCGAACGGCCCAGCGAGCAAGGTGCCGAGCTCGATCATCCGCATGCCCGCGAGCGGGCCAGGTCCGTCGCGTCCGGCGAGTGCGGTGCTGATCGGGCTGCCCTCGCTCACCAGGCCGTCCAGCCGCCGTCGACCGCGAGGACGTGACCCGTGACGAGGGCTGCCTGATCCGAGGCGAGGTAGACGACAGCGCCGACGACGTCGGACGGCGTGCCTATGCGCCCGATCGGCAGCCGCCGCAGCACGTCGGCGCGAAACGCCTCGTCCTCGAACATCGGGCGCGTCAGCGGAGTGTCGACGAACGTCGGCGCCACCGCGTTGACCGCGATCCCCGCCGGCGCCCACTCCACGGCGAGCGCCCGGACGAGGCCGTTCACGGCGTGCTTGCTCGCGCAATAGGCAGCTCGGCCGGGATAGCCGACCTCTCCCATCTGCGACGAGACAGCCACGATCCGTCCGCCAACCCCACGTCTGCCCACAGCGGCCGCGAACGCACGGCACGTGAGATACGTGCCGCGGAAGTTCGTCTCGACGACCAGGTCAAAGTCGTCGAGCGGCTGTTCGAGCGTCGGGCCCGTGCGGTTGAGTCCTGCCGCCGTGACGCAGATCGAGAGGCCGTCTGCGGCGGCGGCCGTCTCGACGAGTCGCTCGACATCGCTCGGAGACCGCACGTCTCCGACGCACGCCTGCGCCAGCCGGCCGCGCTCGCGCACCTCGTCGGCGACCGAGGCGAGCTCTCGCTCGGAGCGCGAGAAGAGCGTCAGGTCCGCGCCCGCCTCCGCAAGCGCGAGCGCAGCGGCGCGGCCGATGCCGCGACCCGCTCCGGTCACGATCGCATGCCGGCCGTCGAGCCGCTGGCTGGGAAGCATCGGTGCGGGCCCGGCGGTCATGCGTCGATCTCCTCCCGGAGCCGTGCCAGCGCGACGTACGCACGATTCCTCCGCTCGACCAGCTCGTCCGCCTGCGCCTCTGACAGGTCGAGGAACCCGCGTCCGGTCTTGATGCCGAAGTCCCCCTGGTCGACGCGCTCGCGCAGGATCCGGGGAGCGGCAAAGTCCGCACCGAGTCCCCGCTCGAGCGTGTTGAAGATGTCCGCGTAGACGTCGAGACCCGCCATGTCGGCGATGGTGAACGGGCCGAAGAACGGGAGTCGGAAGCCGAACGACGAGCGCACGACCTCGTCGACCTGCTCGGGCGTCGCGAGTCCATCCTCCACGATCCTCGCAGCTTCCCTGAACAGTGCGAACTGGATGCGGTTGGCCACGAATCCCGGCCCGTCGCCGACGACCACGGCGGTCTTGTCCAGCCGGGTCAGCGCGTCGACGACCTTCTGAACGACGCTCCCGTCGGTCGACCCCGTCGGGATCACCTCGACGCACGGCACGAGGAGCGGAGGGACGAACCAGTGCACTCCTAGAAACCGCTCCGGCCTCCGCAGCCCCTCTGCGAGACGCGCTATCGGGATGGACGAGGTGTTCGTCACGATCACCGCGCCGTCTTCGGCGGCCGCCTCGATTTCGCCGTAGACGGCCACCTTCACATCTGCGCGCTCGACGACGGCCTCGACGACGAGATCGGCGTCGTGCACCGCGTCCGCGATCGAGAGAGCTGCCGAGAGGTGCTGCTCCGCGGTCGCCGCTGTCCCAGGGCCGACGGCGCCTGCCTGCTCGAGCCGGGCGAAGAGCTCGACGGCGCGCGCTCGCGCCGCCTCGGATAGCTCCGGGGTGGCATCGACAAGCGCCGCCGGGATGCCGCTCGCGGCGAAGACGTGAGCGATGCCGACGCCCATCGTCCCGGCGCCCACGACCGCGACCCTGCTGGGCCAGGCGGGCCGGGTCACAGCGACGCTCTCAACAGGTCGTCGAGCTCGACCGCGCCGACTTCCTTCGGAGAGCCCACGAGAAGCCGACGCTGGTCGAGCGCGCCTGGAACGAGCGCCGCGAGGTCGCCAGCGCCGTACCCGATCTCGCTAAGGCGCGTCGGTGCGCCGACGTCGACCATCAATCGCTCGAGCGAGCCGGCGAGGTCGTCGCCGCCGTCGAGCAGCCCCGCAGCCGTCGCGCAGCGCTCGGGCATCGCGTCCGCGATGAACCGAAACACCGCCGGGGCGGTGACGGCGACCGCAAAGCCGTGCGGGACGAGCGCCGCACCGCCGTACCCGGGTGGCCGCCATTCGTGCTGGTGCGAGGCGATTGGGTAGGCGAGCGCATGTGGGATGTGCACGCCTGCGCCGGAGAACGCGATGCCGGCGATCGTCGACGCGAGGGCCATCGCCGTCCGGGCCTCGACGTCGCTACCGTCCGCGACGGTCGTGCGGAGGCTCTGGCCAACGAGCTCGATAGCGCGCTCGCAGAGAGGATCCGAGAACGGGTTCGCGCCCTGGTAGGGCGGTCGCTCGCCGAGCGGCAGGCGCGGACGCGTAGCGTACGACGAGACCGTGTACGCCTCGAGAGCGTGCATCAGCGCGTCGATACCCGTCGACGCCGTTACACCTGGAGGGCACGACACGGTGAGAACCGGGTCGACGATCGCAATCGAGGGTCGCAGGTGCTGGTGCGAGATACCCGTCTTCGTCCCCAGCCGCGGGAAGTCGATGATCGCCACCGTCGTCACCTCCGAGCCGGTTCCCGAGGTCGTCGGTAGGGCGACGATCGGAAGCACCGGCCCGGGCACGGGCCGTCCCGCACCGATCGGGGCGTTGACGTAGTCGAGCAAGTCCCCCTCGTAGGTTGCGAAGAGGGCGCAGAGCTTCGCCGTATCGAGCGCCGAGCCACCACCGATGCCGACAAAGCCGTCGTAGCCTCCTCGCGCCGCCTCGATCGCCTCGGCGACCGAGGTCTCGCTCGGCTCGCCGACGATGCGGTCGTAGACCACGGAGTCGACCCCCGCCTCGTGGAGCGACGCCTGGAGACGCGCGCCGAGGCCGGACTCGGTCACGAACCGGTCACAGACGATGAGCGCGCGAGTGACGCCGAGCAGGCGGAGATGCTGGCCGGTCTCGCCGGACGCACCCGCGCCGAACACGACGCGCGCCGCGTTGAAGCCGACGATGGTTGCGTTCTCGCCGCTCACGGACGGCTCGTCCACGGAACCGGGACAGCGGACTCGACGGCGGCGATCGCTTCGTCGATCGAGATCACATCGCCGTACTTCGCGTCGATGTCGAGGAGCGAGCCGTGATGGGCGTCGGACGCCCTGTCCGCGACGCCGTCGCGCGGCACGAGCACGCGGTAGCCGTGCTGGAGCGCGTCGACGGCCGTCGCGCGCACGCACCCAGAAGTGGACGCGCCCGTGACGATCACGGTGTCGCACCCGGCCTCCCGGAGCATCTCGTCGAGTCGGGTGCCGAAAAATGCCGAGGCGAACAGCTTGACGAGCACCGGCTCGTCCGCGTGCCGTGCGAGCCGCGCGTCGACCTCGACCCAGGGCGAGCCCGGGCGAAGCGTTGCGAGCGCAGGCGCCTTTGCGATGAACATCGCCGCGCGTTCGATGTCCTCGTCGGCGTAGCAGACCGTGGTGAAGAGCACCGGCACCGATACCGCGCGCGCCGCGTCGAGCAACGCGCGCGTCGCCTCGACGGCGCCGTCCGCGTCGCACGCGAGCCGCGACTCGGGGTTGGTGAAGCCTTCGATGAAGTCGACGACGACGACCGCCGGGCGACGGCCCGTTCCCTGACGGCCGCCGAAGCCCCGCGCGTCGTAGACGTCGCGCGCGCTCAACGCGACTGCCACTCCGCGAGGCCGAGCAGGGCGTTGACGTCGTCGAAGCTCGTGAAGCGGTCCGCGAGGGCGGCGGTCGTCCGGTCGCGGACGACCGCCTGGCAGAGCTCCTCGTACGCCTTCGCGAAGAGCCACGTCTGCGTGCTCGGGAAGATCACGAGCTTGTACCCCATCGTCTCCAGCTCGGCGGTCGGGATCTCCGGCGACCTGCCCGTCTCCGACATGTTCGCGACGCACGGCGCGGAGCAGCGCTCGCGCGATCGTCTCGTACTCCTCGACGGTACGGGGAGCGTCAACGAAGACGAGGTCGGCGCCTGCCTCAGCGTAGGCGTTCGCAGCGAGCGATCGTGTCCTCGAGCCCGGTCACCTGGAGCGCGTCCGACCGGGCGATGATCAACGTCTCTTCCGAGCGTCTCGCGGCGACGGCAGCGCGAACCTTGAGCACCATCTCGTCGGCCGGGATCACCTCCTTGCCCTCCATGTGGCCGCACCGCTTCGGCGAGACCTGGTCTTCGATCTGCACCGCGTTGGCACCGACGGCTTCGAGCTCCCGCACCGTGAGCCAGACGCCCGCCTCCGAGCCGTAGCCGGTGTCGGCGTCGACGACGATCGGCAGATCGGTCGCGGCGCGCAGGCGGCGCACACTCTCGACGACCTCTGCGCGGCCGATCAGCCCGAGATCGGGCAGGCCGAAGTGGTGCGCGGCCGTCGCATAGCCGCCGTGATAGAGCGCCTCGATACCTGTCCGCTCCGCGATTCTCGCGGTGAGACCGTCGTGCGCGCCGAGGGCGACGATGGCACCCGACTCGGAGAGGCGGGAGCGAATGCTGGTCGTCATGCAGATCCTCCTGTGGGGGCGTGGCCGAAGTCGAACGGCTGGATGGGCCCGCGCCGCTGCGTGAGGCGCGCACGCTCGGCGCTCGTGGCGGCCTCGTCGACGCGAGTCCCGTCAACGACGACGCCGTAGTCGCGGAGCGCGGCCTCGCACGAGACGAGATCGCGCAGCACGTCGCGTAGCACGAGCTGCGGGTCGCGCTCGAACGGGTCGCCCCACCCACCCGCGCCCGCGGTCCGGAAGACGAGCATGTCGCCGGCGTCGACCGGAACCTGGTCGATCTTCGACTGGAGCTCGACGACGTCGCCCGACTCGCGGATCAGCGTCTTCGTGCTGCAGCCGCCGTGGCGCCCGCCGTTGATTCCCCACGGCGGGATCGTGGCGCGGTCGTCGTTCACGGTGAAGGCGCCGGGCCCCGTGAACACGTACGTCTTCTCGATGCCCGTACCGCCGCGGTGAAATCCGGCGCCCCCGGTGTCGCGCGCGGGAACGTAGCTCGAGATACGCACCGGGTAGTAGCTCTCGGCGTACTCTGCCGGGGTCGTCCGGAAGAGCGGCCACCATGAATGCCCGTCGAGGCCGTCCGCCTTGTACCGGGCCGGAAGCCCGCCGAAGAGGAGCTCGACGAACTGGAAGTACTCCCCGTCGGCGTCGTACCCGGAGAAGACGAAGAACGGGCTCGTCCCGTAGCCCGCCGCCATCGAGAGCTCCGGCGCCTTCTGGCCCAGCGCACCGCTCATGCAGTCGAAGAGGCGCGTGTGGACATTCAGCCGGTTCGACAGCGGCGCGGGGAACTTCGGGTTCAGCAGCGACCCTTCGGGAAGCGTGACCTCGAAGACGTCGTAGATCCCGTCGTTGAAGAGGATCTCGGGGTCAAAGGCCATGATCATGTAGATGCCGAGGAAGAGCTTGCAGAGGCCCTCGTGGATGTGGAAGTTGATCGAACCGGGCGCCTGGTCGTCGGTCCCCGTCCAGTCGGCGTGGCAGATGTCGCCCTCCCGCCAGATCGTCAGAACCATCTTGAAGGGCCCGTTGCCACACCCGTCGTCGTCGACCCAGTCGGTGAACGTCTGGGGCTCCTCCGGGATGTACGTCCGGATGATGTGGGCCATCGCCCGCTTCGTCCGCTCGAGAAGCGCGTCGCACGCCACCTGGAAGGTCTCCGGACCGAAGCGCTCGCAGATCTCGATGATCCGCCGCTCCGCGGCGCGGCAGCCGCCGATGATCGCCATCAGGTCGCTCCGGTTCGTGTCCGGCGTGCGCGTGTTGTTGAGGATCACGGCGAGCGCCGTCTCGTTGAGGATCCCCTCGGCGAAGATCTTGATCGGCGGGATCCGGATGCCCTCCTCCCAGATCGAGAGGGCGTCCGAAACCTGGCTGCCCGGCACCTTGCCGCCAACGTCCATCATGTGCCCGAAGAGCGAGGCGAACGCAACGCGCTCGCCCTCGTGGAACACCGGCAGAATCACGAGCCAGTCGTTGCAGTGGGAGATCGAGCCCTTACAGAGGTACGGGTCGTTCAGCAGGATCACGTCGCCCTCCGCGATCTCGCCGCCGAAGCGATCGATCACTTCGGGAATGTACGAGCCGAACTGGCCCACGACCATCTGGCCGCGGGCATTGCAGATCATCGGGAACTCGTCGTGCTGCACCCGGATCGTGGGCGACATGGCTGCGCGCCTGACGACCTCGTCCATCTCGAACCGGGCGTTGAGTAGCGCGTTCTCGATCAGGTCGAGGGTCGCGACGTCGATCGTGGTGCTCATCTCAGCTCCTCGGGCCGGATCAGGAGGTTCATCCAGGGATCGACGACGGCGCGGTGGCCCGGCAACACGACCGTCGTCGCGTCGTATTGCTCGACGATCGCGTAGCCCTCGATCTCCATGCCCGGCTCGAGCGCCGCGCGTGCGTAGGTCGGTACGTCGATCTTGCCGTCCGGCGCCCAGACGCCGTGCGTCCCCTTCTGGGCCGGCGATGCATCCTTGCCACCCTCCGGGCGCGGGTCGAGCTGCGGCATCGGCACGCGGCCGGTAGCGACGACCCGGAGGTTGACGATCTCCGCGCCGCCCGCGAGCACGAACCCGTAGAGGCGGCGATGAGCCTCGCCGAACCGCCGCTCGAGCGCACCGAGGTCGAGCGCCGCGAGCTCGATTCCGTCCAGCTCGATCGGGATCTCGTAGCCCTGGCGGCTGTAGCGCATGTCGAGGATGAAGCGGACGTCCTGGTCGGCGACGTCGACGCGCTCTCCGTCGAGCCAGTCGCGCGCACGCGCCGTGAGTAGCTCGAACGGCTCGCGGACGGCGTCCGGGGTCGTCGCCGCGATACTCATCACCAACGTCTGGCTGAACTCGTTCTTGATCAGAGAGGAGATGAACCCGAGCGCCGACAGCACGCCGGACTCCTCCGGGACGATCACGGGATACGAGCCGAGGATCCGTGCCAGCGCGTTCGCGTGCAGGCCGCCGGCGCCGCCGAAAGCGACCAGGGCGAACTCGCTCGGCACCCGTCCGCGCTGCACGGTGACGACGCGGAGGGCGCCGAGCATCGCCTCGTCGACCATGCTGACGATTGCGCGGGCGGTCTCCTCGACGCCGGCGCCGCGGGTCTCGGCGACCCGGGCGACAGCCGCGTAGGCCGCATCGACGTCCAGCTCGAGCTCGCCGCCAAGCAGGCGCGGCGGCAGATGGCCGAGCACGACGTTCGCGTCGGTCACGGTCGCGGCCGTACCGCCACGGCCGTAGCAGGCGGGGCCGGGGATTGCGCCGGCGCTCTCGGGGCCGACACGGAGCGCGCCCGTCGCTTCGGCGACGTAGGCGATCGAGCCGCCGCCGGCGCCGATGCTCGCGACGTCGACAGCCGGGGCACGAACGGGGAAGTCGCCGACGTTCGTCTCACGCGTGATCTCCGGCCGTCCGGACACGCAGACGGCGACGTCCGTCGACGTCCCGCCCATGTCGAACGTGAGAATACGGTCGAAGCCCGCATGGGAGGCGACGAACGACGCGCCGCTGACACCTCCCGCAGGGCCGGACAGGACGGTCTGCACCGGGTTCTTGCAGGCCGACTCGAGGCTCATCAGCCCCCCGTCCGACCGCACGACCTGGATCGGCGCCCGCACGTGCGCGGCTGCGAGGCCGTCACGCACGTTCATCAGGTACTTCTCGAGCGCCGGTGCGACGTACGCGTTCATCAGCGTCGTCACGGTGCGCTCGTACTCGCGGAACTCGGGCAGGATCTCCGAGGAGATCGACAGCGGCAGATCGGGCGCGACGGACGTGGCGATCTCCGCGATCACCCGTTCGTGGCGCCCGTTGGCGTGAGCGTTGAGCAGGCAGACGGTCAGCGCCTCGACACCGTCGGCCACGAGCTCCTCGACAGCCGCGCGGACGGCGGCCTCGTCGATCGGCTCGATGATCGAACCGTCGGCGCCCGTCCGCTCGGGGACCTCGCGGACGTAACGGGTGTCGGTCAGGGGCTCGGGCTTCTCGTACACCATGAACCCGAACAGCGGCCCCGGCGTCCAGGCCTCCGCGAGGTGAAGGATGTGCCGGAATCCCTTCGTCACGATGAGGCCGCAGAGGGCTCCGCGGCGCTCGAGGACAGCGTTCGTGGCGACCGTGGTGCCGTGGAGGATCGCGTCGAGGTCGGGCAGGCCGACGCTCGCGCGCTCCGCTGCGAGTCGGATCCCCTCGATCACCCCTACGGACTGGTCGTGCGGCGTGCTCGGCGTCTTCGCAAGCCAGACGCGCTGGGCACCGCTGTCGTAGAGGACGACGTCCGTGAACGTCCCGCCGACGTCCACGCCGAGCCGGTACGTCATGCCGTCTCCTTCCCGGCAGGCATCGGGGCGCGGTACTTGTCCACGCGCACGTCGCAGGTCCGCGCGTGGCCCTCGAAGTTCTCGATCCGACATTGGCGGGCGCAGATCTCGCCGATCATCGCGCTCGCCTTCTCGTCGCACTCCTGGAAGGTCACCGTCTTCAGGAACTTCCCGACCCACAGGCCGCCCGTATAGCGCGCCGCGCCGCGCGTCGGGAGGATGTGATTCGTGCCGATCGTCTTGTCGCCGTACGCGACGGTCGTCGTCTCGCCGAGGAACAGGGCGCCGTAGTTTCGCATCCGCTCGAGGTACCAGCGCGGATTCGTGGTCTGGATCTCGACGTGCTCGAACGCGTACTCGTCGGCGAGCCGGAGCGCCTCCTCGTCGGAGTCGACGACGATGATCTCGCCGAAGTCCTCCCACGCCCGGGCCGCGATGTCCGCTGTCGACAGGTCCTCGAGCTGCGCGCCGACCTGGCGCAGCGTCTCCTCCCCGAGCGCCTGTGAGGTGGTGACAAGGACGGCCGGCGACGCCGGACCGTGCTCCGCCTGACCGAGAAGGTCGGCGGCAACGATCACGGGGTCGGCTGTCCCGTCTGCGACGATCAGGATCTCCGTCGGGCCGGCGATGAGGTCGATGCCGACTCTGCCGAACAGCCTGCGCTTGGCCTCGACAACGTACGCGTTACCCGGGCCGACGAGGAAGTCGACCGGGTCGATCGTCTCCGTCCCGAGCGCGAGCGCCGCGATCGCCTGGACGCCACCGAGGATGTAGATCTCGTCGGCGCCAGCGAGGTGCATCGCGGCGACGGTGGCATCCGGGATCAGACCGTCGAGCGGCGGGGTGCAGGCCGCCACCCGCTCGACGCCGGCGACCTTTGCCGTGACGATACTCATGTGCGCCGAGGCGACCATCGGATAGCGACCGCCGGGCACGTACGCGCCGACGCTCGCCACGGGGATGTGCCGGTGGCCGAGCCGGATACCGGGAAGCGTCTCCACCTCGAGGTCGACCATCGTCGCCCGCTGCGCCTGCGCGAACGCGCGCACCTGCTCCTGGCAGAACGCGATGTCGTCCAGCACCTGGGCGGGTACTCGCTCGAGGCTCGCGGAGATCTCCTCGACGGTGAGCCGGAAGCTCACCGGCTCCCAGCGGTCGAGGCCGCGCGAGTACCGCCCGACGGCGGCATCTCCGTCGGCCGCGACGGCAGAGACGATCTCGTCGACGACCGTCGCGACGGCGCTGTCATCGTTCGCGCGCTCCTCGGTCCGGGTGGGGCTCTTCAGTGTGCGCAAGGGCTCTCATTTCGTGGAGTGACTACGTATGCATAGACCCCGACGGATGGTCTTGTCAAATCGTCTCGGCACGGCGGGCCGCCGCGTGCGACCGGTGCGGTCGAGGACGGCGTCTGCCATGCTCCCGCGATGGCCGTGACGAGCAAGGACATCGCGCGCAAGCTCGGGATCAGTCAGTCCACGGTCTCGCGCGCACTGCGCGGCGACCCGCGCGTCGCGCGCGAGACGACGGCCCGCGTGCTGGAAGCGGCACGGCAGATGGACTACACGCCGAACCTCGCGGCCCGGAGCCTGATCACCCGCAAGACGGGCACGGTCGGGGTCGTGGTCAGCGACATCACGAACCCCTTCTACCCCGAGTTGCTCGAGATCCTGCACAACGAGTTCGCGCTCGCCGGCTACCGGACGGTGCTCTTCAACGAGCTGACGGACGCGAGCCCGGAGCAGCACATCGCCGACCTCGTGAACGGTTCGGCGGCCGACGGGGTCATCTACGTGTCGGCAACGCTGGGCTCGCCGTTGCCCGGAAAACCGGGTGGCGTGCCGGTCGTCCTCGTGAACCGCTATCTCGACGACGTCGACGTGGACACGGTCGTCTCGGACAATCGCCGCGGCGGACGAATCGTGGCGGAGGCGCTCGTCGAGCTCGGCCACAGGCGGATCGCGCTGATTGCGGGGCCCGAGAACACGACGACGAGCCGAGATCGGGAGCAAGGTTTCCGTGAGCAACTCAGGGCCTCGGGCGTCGAATTCGACGAGGCGCTGCGTCGCGTCGGGCAGTTCCGCCACCACAGCGGCTACCAGTGGTGCCTCGACCTCCTTGCGTCGGAGCCGCGGCCGACCGCCGTGTTCGCCGCGAACGACGTCGTCGCGTTCGGGGCCCTCGACGCGGCCCGGCGCGTCGGCGTCCGCGTTCCCGAGGAGTTGTCGATCGTGGGCTTCGACGACATCGATATGGCGGGGTGGGAAGGGTTCAACCTCACCACCGTCAGGCAGCCGATTGTCGAGATGGGCCGGGCAGCAGCTCAGCTCCTGATCGAACGGATCGAGTCGGGCAACGGCGGCCCTCCGCGCCGGCGGGTCTTTCCCGTCGGACTCGTCCGCCGGGACACGCTCGCGACCGCCACCGACGGCTGAGCGCCGCGGTGCGCAGGCGCCTTGCGTTTGACTTGCCTCCGGGCACGCTATATGACTACGTATGCATTTCTAGACCTGCTAACTCGCTCGTTCATGCTCCGTCCCAACTTCTAGAGGCGACACGCACGACCCGCTCAGTGAACGTTCATCAATCGTTAGGAAAGGACGTATCAACATGAGGCACAAGTCATGGCGTTGGGTCTCGCTCGCAGCGCTCGCAGTGGTCGCGGCCGTCTCCGTCTCCGGCGCGCTCGGAGCGAGTGGCCAGAACGGCTCTCTCAGCGGCAAGAAGGTCGGGGTCATCATCTGCACCGAGCAGAACCCCTTCTGTGCCGCCTGGGCGAACAGTGTGAAGAAGGGGTTCGAGAAGCAGGGAGCCCAGGTCACAGTTCTCACTTCCGTGTTCGACCCTGCGGTCGACGCGCAGAACATGAACCGCCTGATCGCCGACAAGCCCGACCTGATCGTCTCCGTGCCGGCGAGCGCGTCCGCGATCGTCCCGTCGTACATCCGGGCAAAGAAGGCGGGCATCCCGATTCTCGGGGCGATCGGCCGCCAGTCGGCCGCTGGTGCGAAGCTCTCCACCGCCGAAGCACGCACCGACGATCCGGCGCTCGGCCGGTTCGCCGCGATCAACCTCGTCGAGGGCATGAAGAAGGCGGGCTTCAAGACGGGTAACGTCATGGCCCTCACCGGGACAGCCAGCCAGAACAACGTGACCGACCGCATGGCGGCGTTCAAGGCGTACATGAAGAAGTACCCGCAGTACAAGATCGTCGCCATTGAGGACACGAACTGGGATCAGGCGACGTCTGCCAAGGTCGCGCAGCAGCTGCTCTCGAAGTACGCCTCGAAGGGCGGCATCCAGGGCGCCTACGGCATGGCTGACAACATGGCGATCGGAATCATCCAGGGCGCGAAGCAGGCGGGCGTCAAGGTCGGCGTGGCCAAGAAGGGTCTGATCGTCACCGGCAGCAACTGCCTCGCCGTCGGCATCAAGGCGATCAAGGCCGGCAGCGAGTACGGCACGGGCACGCAAGCGCCGCAGGTCGAGGCGGCCCTCGCGGTCAAGGTCGGCACCCAGATCCTCAACGGCGGCAAGCCGCCCAAGGTGTCGTACGTCAAGGAGCAGCGCATCACAAAGGCGAACGTCGCCAAGTTCACCAAGGTCTGCACGTTCTAGCGGTCGTCATAGCGGTCGTCTAGCTTCGAAGGATGAACGGCGAACGGGATCCGGCACCGACCTCCGGATCCCGTTCGCCTTCGGTCGACTCGCCTGCCGCGCCGGTCCTTCTCGAGGTAATCGACCTCTCGAAGTCCTACGGCCCGGTACGCGCCATACAGAGCCTCTCGCTCGACGTGCGGGTCGGCGAGGTGCACGCGATCTGCGGGCACAACGGCGCCGGCAAGAGCACCCTTGTGAAGGCGCTCGTCGGACTCGTCCGGCCGGACGCGGGCGTGATTCGTCTCGACGGCCGGGAGATCTCGCTCCGAAACCCCCACGACGCACAAGCACACGGCATCGCGCTCGTGAACCAGGAGCTGAGCCTGGTCTCGGAGCTGAGCGTCGAGGACAACATCTTTCTCGGCGGGCTGGACGTACCGCTCGTCTACAGGCGGCGCCGTCTCTCGGAGCACGCGCGCAGCGTCCTCGACCAACTGGGCATGCACCACGTGCAGCTCAGGACTCCCGTGGAGACGCTCTCGATCGGCGAGCGGCAGCTCGTCGAGATCGCCCGCCTGCTCGTCCGCGACGCACGACTGCTCATCCTCGACGAGCCAACCGCGACGCTCAGCAAGCCCGAAATCGAGCGCGTGTTCAGAGCGACCCGCGAGCTCGTCGCCCAGGGCCGGAGCGTCATCTTCGTCTCGCACCGACTGGACGAGGTCTTCGAGCTGTGCGACCGCGTGACGGTGCTGCGGGACGGCATACTCGTCGGCACCCACTCGATCCACGAGATCGATCGACGCTCCCTCATCGAGCACATGCTCGGCGAGATGGAGGGGGCGAGGACGATGGAGGAGCACGAGCACACGCTGCCGGGGTCGGGCGAGACAGTCGTCAGGGTCGACCGGCTCAACGTACCCGGCAGCGTCGAGGACGTCTCGCTCACTCTCGAGAGAGGTGTTATCACCGGACTTGCCGGCCAGGTCGGCTCCGGCACGAGCACAATCCTCCGCGCGCTCGGAGGTCTCGTCCCGGACGCTTCGGGCACTGTCGATGTCCTCGGCGAGAAGGTCGTCCTCAATACGCCGCGGCGCGCGGCCTCGGCAGGCGTCCTCTACATCCCGAACGACCGGCAGCGCGAGGGGCTCTTCCTGGGACAGACGGTCGAGCGCAACCTGACCGTCACGCGACTCCGCCGGCTGAGCCGGGTCGGCGTCCTCCTGCAGAGGCGGGTGCAGCGCGTTGCCCGAGAGCTCGCGACGATGGCAGGCGTCTCCGTCGACCGACTCGGCTCTCCTGCCGGCAGCCTCAGCGGCGGCAATCAGCAGAAGGTGCTCCTCGGCCGAGCGCTCGAGCTGGCGGGTACGTCGCTACTCGCCCTCGACGAGCCCACTCGTGGCGTCGACGTAGGCGGCCGCTCAGACATCCACAACCTGATCCGGGAGGCGGCGCGCCGCGGGACTGCGGTGATCTTCTCGTCGACGGAGCTCGACGAGGTGCTCGACCTCGCAGACGTCGTCGTTACGATCTTTCAGGGACGCGTCGTCTCGGTCGTGCCGCGTGGGGAGGCATCCGCTCGCGCGATCCTCGCAGACATGACAACGAGTCACACCGAGAGCGCGGGAGCGTCGGCGTGAGCAGCATGATCGCCCGCATCGGTATCGAGCGTCGCCCGCTGCGGTTGGCCGACGTCGCCCTGGCGGCCTGGCTCGTCATCCTTGCGGGGGTGACCGTCTACGGCGCCCTGACGACGACCGGGTTCCTGACGATCAGCAACATGAAGGCGATCCTCACGGCAGCGTCGTTCGTCGGGATCATCGCCGTTGGCCTCACGGTCATCGTCCTCAGCGGCAACCTCTTCTCCCTCGCTCTCGGCCAGACAGCGGCGATCTCGGCCATGTTCTTCCTGTACTCGCTCCGCTGGGGCCTCGTCACAGCGATCATCCTGACTCTCGTGCTCGGCCTCGCGATCGGCGCCGCGCAGGGGTTCGCGGTCGGCGCCTGGGGCGCAAACCCGATCATCGTCACGATCGGGGCGGCCGGCCTCATAGAAGGAACGGCTGTCTGGCTCTCGCACGGCGAGAGCATCATCCCGCCGGTCGACGAGACGAGCTGGGAGCGCCTCGCGAATCCGGTCTTCGGGCTCCCCGCCCCTGTCTACGTGTTCATGTTCGTCACGATCATCCTCGCGGTTGTGATGCGCCGCACGAGATTCGGACGGCAGATCTACCTTCTCGGCGAGAATCGGGTGGCCGCGCGGGCAGCCGCCTTGCCGATCACGCTGCTGACCGTCGGAGCGTTCGGGATCGCCTCGTTCTACACGGCAGGCTCCGGGATCCTGATCGGGGCGTCGAGCGCGAACGCCTCCCTTCTCCTCGTCGGCAGTTACACGTACGACGCCATCGCCGCCGCCCTCGTCGGAGGTAACGCCGTGACCGGCGGACGCGGCTCGATCGGCCGGACGGCACTGGGCGCTATCTTCATCGCGACCATCTCGGACATGCTTCTCCTGCGCGGCTACTCGACGGGAGGCCAGATCCTCGTCCGCGGGATCATCGTCGTCGTGGTCGTCGTCCTCACGAACCTCAGGGAGCGCGGCCGATGAGCAGTGTCGAGACGACCCGTCGCCGCCTGCGGGCCGGCGAGCTCGCCCCGTACGCCATTCTGGCGCTGATGATCGTGGCACTTGCGCTCGTTCCGGCGGTCACGCAATACACGGTGCGCACGGCGAACGTCTACGACATCTTCCAGAACTTCGCGTCGTACGGTCTCGTCGCTCTCGCGCTCGGAATCACGATCATCGCGGGGGAGTTCGACCTCTCGGTCTCCTCCATGTACCTCTTCGGCGGCATGGTGGCCGTCCTCACAGGCGCGAGCTCGCCGTGGCTTGGGATCCTCGCCGCCCTCGGGGCGGCGGTCCTCGTCGGCGTCGTCCAGGGCGGACTCATCGCGGGGTTCCGGCTCAACTCGATGCCGCTGACGCTCGGCGGCTACCTCGTCGTGCTCGGGATCACGTACATCCTCGGGCACGACAAGAGCGTGATCTATGAGAACTACGACGTCGGCCTCCGGCTTGACCAGCCCGTCCTGCAGATCTTCTCGATCAGGAGCCTCGTGTCGCTCGGCATCTTCGCCCTTGCGGCGCTCGTCCTCAGGTACCTCCGCGTCGGCCGCGACATCCGCGCGATCGGCGGCGACAGGCGCGCGGCGCGCGTGGCGGGCGTCCCCGTCGACCGGCTCATCGTCGGGGTGTTCGTCGTCGCCGCGATCGGGGCGGCACTGCCCGGCGCGATGCTCAGCTACAGCCTCGCCACCGCGAGCCCCACGAACATCGGCTTCGATGTTCTGACGTTCTCGGCGACCGCGGCCCTCATCGGCGGCGTCAGTCTCTCCGGTGGCAAGGGCGGCGCGGCCGGTATCGCCGCGGGTGTCCTGTCCCTGAGCGTGCTCCAGGAGATCCTCGCCATCCTCCGCTCTCCCGGCTACGTCTCGAGCCTGATCACCGGCGGTCTGCTCGTCATCGTGACGATCGTCTGGGCGCCCGACCTGGGTCGGTGGTTCCGGACGACGAGCCTCGCCGCTCCGAAGGAGCACACATGACCGACGTGCACCAGATCCGTGTCGACCCCGATCCGCTCGCGCCCTACCTCCTCTCGCAAGGTTTCCGTGTCGGAGACCTCGTCATCGTCTCAGGCCAGGCCGCACTCGACGAGGAGGGGAACGTGGTCGGCGTGGGCGACTTCGACGCCCAGGCGGAGCAGGTGTTCCACAACCTCGCGCGGGTTCTCGAAGCGGGAGCGTCGAGCCTCGATCGGGTGGTCAAGGTCACCATCTTCCTCACCGACATGGCGAACTTCGAGAAGATCATCAAGCTACGGAAGCGGTGGTTCACGCCCCCGTATCCAGCGGACACGATCGTCGAGGTCAGATCGCTCGCACTGCCCGAGCTCGAGATCGAGATCGAGGCCATCGCCACAGTCGGCTGACCAGATCGTTCGAAGGACATCCTCAGGACTTCGGCTGTGCGAGCGCGCTCTCATCGACGTGAAGGCGAGGCATGGCTGAGCGCACGCTGAGCGTACCGGCGTGTCTCCGCAGGGTGCAGTTCGTTGCAGTCTTTCCTCAGCCGGGCCGGGCGAGCAGCCCTGGGGCGGAACCGCCTAGTCACTCGTACAGGAGCGCTTCGATGATGTTGGTCTTCGAGGCCCGGCGGGCGGGGGCGATCGCTGCGGCGACGCCCGCGACTGCGGCGAGGAGCAGCAGGGTCACGATCAGCGGGTAGGGGATCGAGAGGACGAGGCCTTCGCTCGAGAGCGCCTGCACGGAGACGATGGCGAGGACGAGACCGATGCCGGCGCCGATGATCGCCCCGATCAACGCGGTAATCACGGACTCGTAGCGGATCATCCGCTTCACCTGGCGCTTCGAGGTTCCGATTGCCCGCAGCATCCCGATTTCTCGCGTGCGTTCGTGGATCGTGAGGATCAGCGTGTTCACGACGCCGAACACGGCGATCAGGATCGAGAGCGCGAGCAGCGCGTAGATGAGGACGAGGATCTGGTTGAGCTGCGTGCGGTTGTCGGCCTCCAGCTCCGCTTGCGAGCGCGACTCCACGGTCGGGAAGGCTGCAGCGAGCTCGTTGTCGATGCGGGTGCGCACCGCGTCGGTGTCCGCTCCCTCGGCGTAACCGACGAACGTGTAGCTGTCGCCGTCGACGCCGAAGTTGCGCTGGAGGCTGTCCCGTGAGACGGCAAAGGTACCGACCACGAGCTTGGCCTTGTCGCGGACGCTGCCGCGCACGGTGTAGCTGACGTCCTTGCCGGTCGGCGTGGTGAGGCGGATCACATCGCCGACCGCGACGTTGTTGTCCTTGCCCCAGTCGACCTCGATGACGGCGCCGCTGTCTCCGAGCTCTGCCAGCGTGGCGTCGGATCCCTCGCGCCAGTCGAGGGTGTAGACGGGAGCCACGCTCTCCGGGTCGAGGCCGCTGACGGCCTGGGTGCCCGAGACGCCCTGGAGCCGGGCGTCGCCGTGTGCGACCGGGGAGACGACGGCCACGCCCTCGACGCCGCGTACTGCCTCCGCCGTCTGGGCGGGGATTCTCGTGAACTGGTCGCTGTTGCTGAGGATGAGGTCGCTGGCGAACTGCCGGTCGAGGGCCTCGGTCATGGACTTGTTCAACGCCGACGCGAAAGTGGCGACGAAGACGACGAGCGCGAGGCCGATCATCAGGGCGGCAGCGGTCGTTGCCGTCCTGCTCTTGTTGCGCTGCGTGTTCTCGCGCGCGAGCTGCCCGGGGACGCCACCGAAGCGCTCGAGCGGCCAGCCGATCAACGCCGACAGCGGGCCGATCAGGCGGCCGCTCAGGAGCGCAACTCCTAGGAAGAGGAGCAGCATGCCGGGGCCGAGGAAGACGAACGCCGACCTGAAGCTGTCGGTCGCGAACATCCCCCAGGCGATCGAGAGCACGGCGAGGCCGAGAAGCGCCAGCCCCACCACGGTGCGTCGACGCGATGGGCGGCGGCTTCCTCCGGGCTCGCGGAGCGCCTCGAGCGGTGTCACCCGGGTGGCCCGCCGCGCCGGCGCCAGCGAGGAGACGATCGTCACCAGCACACCGACGAGCAGCGCAATCAGGACGGTGTTCGCGAGAGATGACGAGCCCGCTCGAGGGAATTTCCAACCCGAACGCCTTGAACAAGGCGATGATGCCGGCGACGAACCCGATCCCGCCGAGGATTCCGAGCGCCGACGCGACGAGCCCGACGATCGCCGCCTCGAGCAGCACCGCACCGAGCACCTGGCGACGATGAGCGCCGAGCGTCCGAAGCATCCCGAACTCCCGCGTGCGCTGGGCGACGGTGATCGAGAACGTGTTGAAGATGATGAAGCCTCCGACGAACAGGGCGATGACGCCGAAGGCGAGCAGACGCGTTCGAGATGATGCCGAAGCCCTCCTTGAACCCCTGGGACTCCTCGGCCGCGTTCTCCTCGCCGGTCAGAGCCTCGAGCGAGGCGGGGACCGCTCGCTGGACGGCGAGCTTCAGCTCCTCGGGCGAGACGCCCTCCTCGGCGGCGACGGCGATCTCGTCGAACTTCGCCTGCTTGCCGGTCAGCCGTTGCGCCTCGGGCAGCGTCAAGATCGCGAGGCTGGCGCCGAGGAGCTCGACACCGGAGCCCCAGCGGGCGATCCCCGAGATCTCGTACGTCTTCGTCGTTCCCGTGCCTGCGACCCGGGCCGTGTCGCCGACCGTCCAGCCCTCCCGCTCTGCCGTGAAGTTGTCGATCGCCATCTCGTCGGCGCTCTCGGGTGGGCGGCCCTCCGAGTAGTTCCAGGGGCTGAAGCGATCGGGCACGACCGAGACGGCGAAGTGGGGCGGGCCGACGATGCCGACCCGCTCCCCCTGCTCGTCGAGGACGGAGACGGTCGGGTCGAAGATGCCGCCGGCCGCGTCTGCGACGCCGTCGACCGCCTGCACCTGCTCGAGCACCCCTGCGTCGAAGGCCGGCGGGGGAGCCCCGCGGGAGTCCTCGATCGTCTCCTTCGTCTTGATGCTGACGTCGACGCCGCTGTTCGACTCCGAGAAGATGTTGTCGAACGAGTTGTTGACCGAGTCGGTCAGCATCAGCGTGCCCGCGATCATGGCGACGCCGAAGAAGACCGCGAGGGCTGTCAGAACTCCACGCGTCTTGCGCGCGACGACGCCGCGTACGGTCAGAGCGAACATCGCCTATTCGATCTGCATCAGGGCGAGCACCTCGTCGGCCGACTGCACCCGCCCGTCGTGGGTGACGACCCCGTCCGCGAGGACGATGACGCGGTCGGCGTAGGAGGCGATACGCGGGTCGTGGGTGACCATGACCACCGTCTGCTCGAACTCGTCGACGGCCTGTCGCAGCAGCCCGAGCACGTCGGCGCCCGACTTCGAGTCGAGGTTCCCCGTCGGCTCGTCGGCGAACACGACCGCCGGCCGCGTCACCAGCGCGCGCGCGATCGACACCCGTTGCTGCTGGCCGCCGGAAAGCTCCGAGGGCAGGTGCGCACGCCGATCGGTCATGCCGACGGTCTCGAGCAGGCTTTCGACCCAGTCCCGGTCGGGACGCCTGCCCGCGATCTTTACCGGCAGGACGAGGTTGTCCTCCGCGTTCAGCACCGGGACGAGGTTGAAGAACTGGAAGACGAAGCCGAGCTTGTCCCGCCGCAGGTCGGTCAGCTCTCGATCATCGAGGGCGGTGATCTCGATCCCGTCGATCCAGACCGACCCGCCCGTCGGTTGGTCGAGCCCGGCAAGGATGTGCAAGAGAGTCGACTTCCCCGAGCCCGAGGGCCCGACGATCGCCGTCAGCTCTCCCTTCGGGAACTCGAGCGAAACGTCGGCCAGCGCGTCGACGGCTGCGTCGCCCTCGCCGAAGCGACGGCGCAGGTCGGAGCACGAAACCATCGGGCCCGTCGTGACGCCCGAGTTCTGGGGTCGGCGTTCGCTCGCCCCGGCCGTAGGCGACTTCGGCGTCCCTCTGGCTCTGCGCAACAATCCAACACCTCCCTAGATGTGCAACCACAGCCCGCAACTCCAGGAGGTCGATAGAGCCATTGTCCACGACGGCCGACGGGCGCCATCAGAAGATCCACCGGCGCCGCGTACGGGTTTCTACTGACGCCCGTTGAGCCTCTCCGGTTATCCCACCCCACCCCCTCGACGGGGCCGAGGCCACCCCTCGTGAATGAGCTCGTCGTCGCCACGCTCAGCACCGCAGGCTCCGTCAACATCCGCGCGCGACTTACGCATGGCTGACTTACCACCGGATGGCTGACTTTCAACGGCATGCCGAGCGGGGGATCGTGCCGGCCGCGTAAGCGTACGGTGAGCGTACCGGCCTGTCTCCGCAGGGTGCAGTTCGTTGCAGTCTGTTGCAGTGCCGAAAGTGCCTATTTGCAGGCAGATTAAGTCTATTACAGCTTGTTTCAGCCTATGAGGGTGGGCTCTTGATCTCAAGGTCGCTGGTTCGATCCCAGCACGGCCCATCGCAGAACCCGCTTGAACAGGCTGATCCCGGGCACCTGCTCTTTCTGGGAATACGGGGCGTGTCCCAACGGTGTCCCAACAGGAACCGTGTCCTCTGGAGAAGCGGAAGGCATGTCGGCGGCGGGGGTACCCCCGAGCGACACACGAGCGTCGCCCGGGACTGCCACTGCGGCCCAACGCCAGAATGCCCTTCCACTTCGCACTGGGCCGGCTGTGGTCATCACGACAACAGTACGAACGAATGCCTCTGCGCCCTAAATGACTACGGGGTAGCCAGCGGGTTTCGCGGAGGCGCTCGGGCGGCTGGGACCGCGTCTCTGGCCGTGAGACTGGTAGCGATCGCCGTGTGGGCCGAGAGGGTGAGGTCGCCCGGTGACGGCCTCACCCTCGCTGGTGACGGGTCACTTGCTCGGGCACAGGAGCCAACAGACGTCCCGTGCGAAGATGTCTCCGAGCTTGTTGGAGTCGTTCGGTACGAGGTTGCTGGTCTCCGAGGAGAACGTTACGGAGCCAGCGTTGTCGCTGATGATGCCGCTGAACGAGAACGGTGAGTCTGGCTCCCCACTTGCGGGCACAGAGACCCGTGTGATCGCTCCGGTGAGACGGTTGAGGATTGCGATTCCTGTGCTGTCGCGGCCGGCGGCTATCAGGCCTGTGGCGTCAACGGAGTCGGGCGAGAAGCCCTCGATCGCGAATGTCCGGCCGGCCCAGCGATCACGGAAGAATCCTCCCACTGAGCCCGGTACTACGTCTGTGGCGAGGGAATGGAAGACGACGATGCGGCCATCCGCGCTGATGTCGTCGCCCCAGCTGTAGTCGTTGCCCGAGCCTCCGCTGCTGTGCCGCAGCGTCCACAGGACGGCGGGAGCCGGGGGCAGCCGCTCCTATCGTGGTGTACGTGAGAGCGGCAGGGTCAGGTACCGGGGCCGGGTTGTACTGCCTGGTCCTCCGTTGTACGCTCGGCGCGAACCTCGAACTCGGGGGTAGCCATGCCAGCCAAGGGGCTCCATCACATCGATCTTGCGGTCAGCGACGTCGAGCTGTCGCTCGCGTTCTACCTCGACCTCCTCGGCCCGCTTGGCTGGGCCGTAACCAGGCGGTATCCGACCTACAGGGGAACCGAGGAGGTCGTCTACCTCGGAACGGGAGAACCGCACGTCGTCGGCTACGACCCGGGGGGTATCGGACTGCGACCGGCCGATAGCGGCACTCACCAGTACTACGGCGTCGGCGTCGAGCACATCGCCTTCGAGGTGGACACGAAAGATGAGGTCGAGGGCGCGCACGCCCGCGCGGTGTCATCCGGCGCGAAGATCCACTTCCCGCCCGAGGAGGACAGTGACGAGCCGGGCTACTACGCGTTCTTCGCGTTCGATCCCGACGGCATCCGGGTCGAAGTGTTCTCCTGGACGCCAGTGCAGGGATAGGAGCTCGCGCCGAAAGGGCAACTTCAACGGCTCCCGTCCGCGCAGGTCGTTCTTCCTCAGCAGCTACCCGGAATCGCCGAACTCCCGCTGCCGGCACCCCGGGCAGAACCCGTGCTACATCCGTTGGGACTGAAAGCGACCGGCTGGGAGAGTAGACTAGTGGTGCGTCAAGAGAGCGGGCCTGCCCGCCGCCAACCGGCCTCAGCGGCACGGTGGCAGAGATGACGCGGTCTGGTTCAGACAAACCGCTGACAGGAGGGGGCACAATGAGCGCCAAAGACGCACCGGATGGGCGAGAGCCGGTCGAGCAGGATGGGTTCGAGGAGGAGCTCGCGCTGTTTCTTTCGGACGACTGGCAGCCCGCGAGCGTCGAGGACGATGACCACGGCTTCGACGTCTCCGGCTTCCTGGAAGGGCTTCGTGACATGGAGGGAGTCTTCATTCTCCCCGCCGCCGTTGAGGTTCCGCTCGACGCGTTCGTCGCAGCCCATCGAGCGGAGGCGTTACACAACCTGGAGGTCGTGGTCGACAACCACGGTCGGACCTACCTGGTTGGCACGGTCGTGTCCGACGGCAACCAGGCCTATCTCGTAAGCGTCTCGATCGCGGCCGTCTAGAACCGGCGACGAGAGACGCTGAGCGGCGGTTCAGATCAGGTGCCGCGCCGCAGCGCAGCGGCGAGGAAGCCCCACGAGAGTGTCAACCGTCGGCCGCATAGCAGTTCGTTACAGGCCGCTCGTCCACCCGGGGTGCTGGCAGCGGGAGTTCGGGGCCGGGAAAGTGGAAGGCCCGCCGGAGCGGGCCTTCCCGTACTGTTCGGCTTGCACAGTGGGTTAGCAGCCGAGCGTGGCTTTGATGTTGTTCGCTTGCGTGGTGAATGAGGCGGCCTGTGCCGTGGTCAGCTTCTTGCCGGTCTGCGCCGCGACCTCGCTGATGAAAGCGTTCAGCAAGCTGCAGGCACTCGCCTTGTTGTTCGCGGAGACGTAGGCCTGGATCTGCGTCACCTTGTTGGCCAGGCTGGCGCCGGGGCCGACCCCCGTCACCTGGGTGAGCAGGTCGGAGAGCTGCATCGCGGCGGAAGCTTTCACCTGCACGGTGAACGAGCCGGAGGCGCCGTTGCCTGCAACATCGGTCGCCGTGCAGCTAACGGTCGTCGTGCCAATCGGGAACAGTGTCCCCGACGGCGGCGAGCAGCCCACCGAGGCGACACCCGAACCGCCGTCGGTCGCCGATGCGGCCGCATACGAGACTGTCGCACCGGCCTGGCTCGACGCGACAACCGTGACGTTCGCAGGCACCGTCAGCACCGGCGCGGTCTTGTCGATCTTGAGGGTGTAGGAAGCCGTAGTCGAGTGGCCCGCGTTGTCGTTGGCGGTTGCCGTCAGTGTCAGGCTGCTGCCTTCGCCCGAGGAGGTGGACGAGGTGGTCGTGGATGCGTAGTTGATGCCGTCGCCGCAGTCGCTCCAGTTCCAGCGGACCGTCACATCGCTGTTGTTCCAGCCCGCGCCGTTCGCATCGGGCGACTGCGTCGGAGCCGCGACGGGAGAACCGAGGTCGGGCGACTCGGGCACCTCGAACGCGCCAGCGTCGTAACCGCCCAGGCACGGGCGTGCAAAGCCCACGCCGCGCTGGTCAATTCCCGGGGCGTGAACACTCACGTTCCCGACACCGTTGAAAATCAGCTTCTGCGACGCCCCCAGATTGTAGGCTTGCGAACCCGTCGTGATGGCGAACGTCTTCGTGGGGCCGCCGTTGTCGGCAAGCGGGCCTACCAGGCCGGGTTCGTCCGAAAAAGCGTTGGTGGGGCTGGCAACAACGCAACCGTTGGAGGGGCCGAACAGACTATTGGTAAGTGGGAACAGAACCGGGCCAAAACAGGCGATATCGTCGCTGTTGTTGTTCACGATGATGTTGTTGAAGCCCTGTGCCAGTTCAGTGAGCGTGCTCGATAGATAGAGGCCGCTACCGGCCGAGGCTGAATTTCCGGCGATGGTGCAGTTGAACATCAAGAGCGAGCCAGCGTCGTTGATGGCGCCGCCGACGCCGTTCGGCGCTGAGTTGCCCGAGAAGGTGCAATTCGACAGCGTCAGTGCTCCCGTGTTGTTGATCGCACCGCCGTTGCCCGTAGCCGTGTTGTCGGAGAAGGTGCTTTCCGTGACGCTCAGGGCCCCGGCATTGTCGATACCCCCACCCGAGGTTCCGGAACCATTGGCAATGGTAAGCGAAGCGAGGTTCACCTTCACTCCCGCGTTGATCCTCATGACCGATACGAGACCGTTGCCGTTGATTGTGAGGCCCTGCCTGGTTCCTTCCAGGATTCCATAATCGTTGACGACGGTCAGGTCGTCGCTAATCGCAGGAAGCGTCGAAACGAGCGTGATCGTGCCACTGACGGCGAACTTGATCGTATCGGCTCCTGGATTGGTGTTCGCGTCCGTGATCGCCTGACGCAGGGACCCCGCGCCCGAATTGTTGAGGTTCGTGACCGCGTAGGGGGTGGCCGCCACGGCTGTCCCTCCGACGCTGAACAGCCCGACCACCGCCACCGCCAACAGCCCAAGCCACTTGCGCCCACGACGAACGCAAACACTCATCCGACATCCCCCTCTGCTCACGGGAGACGAACGCCCGCCCCCAACCGGTCAGCAAGGAAAGAAACGCTTTGGCGTCGCAGGAGCCACCACGAATGCGGCTGCCTAAGGTGCGATTTGCGCGACTCGACCCGCTGAACACCCGACCCTACGGATTCGTGCCAGATCAGTCAAACGCTTCGACCGTCTCGCCCTCCTCTGGACGCTGCGGCACAGCACCTGACCCCGGCGCGTGTTATGCCCGGAGTGCTGGCAGCGGCGGCGAGACGCCGGAAGGCTGCGGTCTCGCAACGGATCGACGTGACGGAGAAGCCCCCTTCTCGGGAGGCCTCTCGGTAAGCCACACTCCAGGGAGGATCCGCCGAACGGGAGCGCCTGCGTCGTGATGTTCGGCTGTTCTGGCGGTGAGGAGACGAGGGGCCAGACGCCGAGCTCGTTGTTTGCCTCGAGCAGCGAGCGCGCCGCGCGCGGGTCAAGCGGCGAGCCGCCTGCCCCGGCGGTGCGGATGCAGCC
>CAVOVG010000016.1:0-322475 GCA_963699795.1 uncultured Thermoleophilia bacterium | reverse complement strand
CCGTTGTGCCCGCCGAGCCCCATCGCGTTCGACAGCGCAACGTCGAGATCGACCTTGCGCGACTCGTTCGGGACGTAGTCGAGGTCGAGCTCCGGATCCGGATTCCGATAGTTGATCGTCGGCGGCAGCACCTGGTGGTAGAGCGCCCGAGCGCACATCATCGCCTCGACCGCCCCCGCCGCCCCGAAGCAGTGCCCGGTGACCGACTTCGTGGACGAGACGGCGAGGTGGTATGCATGCTTGCCGAAGGCCTGTCGCAGCGCGCGCGTCTCCGCGAGATCGCCGAGTGGCGTCGACGTCCCATGGGCGTTGACGTACCCCACGCGCTCGGGCGCGATGCCCGCCGACTCGAGCGCCGACCGTGATCATCGCCGCGACGCCCGTCGCCTCCGGCTCCGGCTGCGCCAGGTGGTGAGCGTCGTTCGAGGCGCCGTACCCGAGCACCTCGGCGTAGATCGTCGCACCGCGCGCCCTGGCCGCCTCGAACTCCTCGAGCACGAGGATGCATGCACCCTCCCCCATGACGAAGCCGGCGCGGGTCGCGTCGAAGGGGCGCATCGCCAGCGTCGGGTCGACGTCCTCGGCGACGAGCCCACGCATGGCGCAAAAACCGGCGAGGATGAGCGGGGTGATCGCAGCCTCGGTGCCTCCGGCAAGGATGACGTCGGCCTGCCCGCGCCTGATCGTCGCGGTGCCCTCACCGATCGCCGTCGACCCCGTTGCGCAGGCGGAGACCGGTGCCCAGTTCGGCCCTGTGATCCCGAGCTGGATCGCGATCTGCCCGCTTGCCGTATCGACCAGCGCGGAGGGAATGAAGAAGGGCGAGACGCGATCCGCCCCTCGTTCGAGGAACACGCGCTGCTGCTCGGCAATGGTCACGATGCCGCCGATCGCAGAGCCGACCAGAATCCCGACGCGCGTCGGGTCGAACTCCTCGATCCCTGCGTCATCCCACGCTTCCTGGGCAGCGGCAACGGCGAGGAGGACGTTTCGATCCATCCGTCGTGCCTCCTTCGGCGGAATCAGGGCGGACGGGTCGAATCCCTTGACCTCACCCGCGATCGTGACCGGGAACTCGCTCGCGTCGAACGCCTCGATGAACCCGATCCCACTCCTGCCGGCGAGAGCGGCCTCCCAAGTCGAGGGCGCATCGAGCCCGATCGGGGTGACCGCTCCAAAGCCGGTGATGACGACGCGTCGCATGAAGGGAAGAGCGTAGTAGTTTGCGCTGATGGCAGGCGCACCTGAACGTCCGGCGGAGCTCGACTCGATCGTCCCGTTCCCGCCCATGGAGGCCGAGCTCGTCCGCGAGCTCCCGCTCGGCGACGGCTGGGCGTACGAGCCGAAGTGGGACGGCTTCCGCGGCGTGCTCGAGAACTGCGGCGGCGAGCTGCGGCTCTGGTCGAGAAACGGCCGGCCGCTCCTGCGCTACTTCCCGGAGCTGAAGCCGCTCGGCGAGCTGCTGGCGCCCCGGTCTGCGCTCGACGGCGAGATCGTGATCGATATCGACGGAGCGATCGACTTCGATGCGATGCAGACGCGGCTCCATCCGGCGGAGAGCCGGATCCGCAAGCTCTCCGGCGAGATTCCTGCCCGGTTCATCGCCTTCGACACGCTGGTCTGGGACGGAGCGTCGTTGTGGAAGGAGCCGTTTGCCAGGAGGCGCGCGGCGCTCGAGAACGACGCCTCCGCGTACACGATCTCTCCGTCGGTGTCCGATCCCGAAGACGCGACAGCATGGCTCGACGAGCTCGAGGCATTGGGCCTCGACGGCGTCGTCGCGAAGCGGCTCGAACGGCCGGTCGAGCCCGGAGCGCGCGGAGCCGTCGTCAAGGTCAAGCCCGAGCGCACCGCGGACTGCGTCGTCGTCGGCGTCCGATGGAAGTCGAAACCCGACGTGATCGCGACGCTGCTTCTCGGCCTCTACGACGATGACGGTGAGATCACCTACGTCGGCTCGGCGGCGGTTGCTGCAAGCCGCCACGCGGCAATAGCGGCGCAGGTGTTGCCGCTCCTCGACGAGACGTCCGATCATCGCTTCTCGGGGCCGAACCGTTGGGGCGGGAGCGGGCTCGAGGAGCAGCCGCTACGCCCCGAGCTCGTCGCCGAGGTGCGCTACGACAAGGTGCAGGGCAGGCGCTTCCGCCACGGCACGAAGCTGCTCCGGTTCCGCCCCGACAAGGATCCGAGCGCGTGCACGTGGGCCGAGTTGCGGCCGCCGCGTGAGCCGGGTGGTCTCACGGTTGCGGGGTTGCTCGAGTCGTGAAGGGGGATTGACGCTTCAGCCGGTCGTCAGCCGAGGATCCCTCCGGGCGACGCTCTGCCCCACTACCGCGGGGCCGCGCATCGCGCCTACGCGTCGGTATCAGAGGCTCGTCCGACGATCGAGCGCAGCCCAGGATCCTCTGCACCACCCGAGGCCGAGGTAGCTGAAATGCTCGTGATAGATCGTGTCGTACTGCACTCCATCGAGGAGGCGAAGCAGGTGCGGGAACTCGAACGTCGCCGTTCCCGTCGGGGCGAGCAGAGCAGCGATGCCTGCTACGAAATCGTTCACGTCGGGCACGTGCGCCAGCACGTTGTTCGCGACGATGAGATCGGCGCGCTCACGGTCGCCTACGAGATCATGGGCAACAGCCTCGCCGAAGAACTCCTCCAACGTCGGGACGCCGCGCTCCTTCGACGCCGCGACAAGCGTCACGGCCGGGTCGACGCCGAGAACCGGGATCTGGTACGGCAGGAAGTGCTGGAGCAGGTAGCCGTCGTTCGAGGCGAGCTCGACGACCAGGCTTTCGGGGTCGAGAGCCAGTCGGGGCACCATTCATCGACGAAGCGCTTGCGTGCGCGACCACGCTCGTCGTCTTCTTTGCCCGCGACGGCTGCACGCGCGGCGGCTCACCCGGCATCTTCGGGAAGTTCGGCGGGTACGGCGCCTCCCCCACGCCTGCAGCCTCATCGCGCTCGACCCACTCGAGCAGCACGCGCAGATCGCACACGGTGTCGTCGATCGCCGCCTGCACGTCGCCGAGCGTCGGCGAACCGCGGCGGCATCGTGACAAGCGTGAAGTCCTCCGTTCTCGACGTCGGGTAGCTCGTCCCACGTGACCGGCGCGGACACGGCCGCGTCGGGCCGCGCCCGCACAGAGTAGGCCGAGGCGATCGTGCGGTCCCGGGCGTTCTGGTTGTAGTCGATGAAGACCCTCTCGCCCCGCTCCTCCTTCCACCAGGCGGTCGTGACGAGCTCGGGCGCGCGGCGCTCTATCTCGCGGGCGAGCGCGAGCGCGCAGCGACGCACGACGGGGAACTCCCATGACGGCTCGATCCGGCAGGCGACGTGGATGCCGCGGTTGCCGGAGGTCTTCGGCCAGCCCGTGAAGCCGATCTCGGCGAGCACCTCCTGAACGAGGACCGCAACCTTCTTCGCGTCTCCGAAGTCCGTCCCGGGCTGCGGATCGATGTCGATGCGCAGCTCGTCGGGATGCTCGGTATCCGCGCGCCGGGACGGCCAGGGGTGAAAGTCAATGACTGCCAGATTCGCCGCCCATGCGACCTGCGCGAGCTCGGTCACGCAAAGCTCATCGGCATGTCGACCCGACGGGAAGGTGACCCGGGCCGCCTCGACCCACTCGGGTCGCTTTACGGGCACGCGCTTCTGGTAGATCTGCTCGCCCTCGATCCCGTCCGGGAAAGCGGCGTAGCTGGGTCGGCCGCTCGCGCAGCGCACGAACGATGCCGTCGCCGACGGAGAGGTAGTAGCCGACGAGATCGCGCTTCGTGTGACCGACCGCGGGGAAGAGCACCTTGTCGGGGTTCGTCACCTTGACGAGACGCTCCCCCACTTCGATCTCGATGAACGGCGAGGCCATGCGCTAACCGTATCCCGCCGACGATCGTCTAGCTGCTCCTCCTCGACGAGGTGACGAGTGCGCTCGACCCGGAGCTCGTCGCCGAAGTGCTCGACGTCATTCGGGAGCTCGCGGCGGGCGGCATGACGATGGTGATCGCGACCCACGAGATGGGCTTCGCACGCGACATCGCGAACCGGGTGTGCTTCCTCGACGCCGGCTCGATCCTCGAGGAGGGCGCGCCGGGGCAGATCTTCAGCGCCCCCCGCGAGGAGCGGACGCAGCAGTTCCTGCAACGGATCGTCGACGCCGGCCGCCTCTGAGTGACGCTCTGACCTATGATTAGTACGTGTTGGATCAGTCGAAGAACATCGATTCGTCACTCGAGCCGCTCGACGAGTACCTCGTCATCCAGCCCGTCAGTGACGAGACCGAGACGCGCGCGGGTCTGATCCTGCCTGCGTCGGCGCTTGCCACGGTCGCCGTCCGCACCGGAATCGTCACGGCGGTCGGCTCCGAGCCGAACGGAATCGAGCGGGGCGACAAGGTCCTGTACCCCCACGAGGCGGGCTTCGACGTGCGCCTCGGCGGGATCGAGGTCAAGGTCCTGAAACGCACCGAGCTCATCGGCCGCATCCACGACTGACGCCTCTCACGAGGCGGCGCCCAGCGTCCGATATCCTCTCTGCACCGGGAGAAGTGGCCGAGTGGCTGAAGGCGGCGCCCTGCTAAGGCGTTATGGGGGTGAACTCCTCCATCGAGGGTTCGAATCCCTCCTTCTCCGTTGGATCAGCGCGGCTTGCAGCGTGGTCGCTAGGCGAGAACCTTGATTCTGCGTCGGGCTTTCGGATCTCGAGCCGCAACCATCGTGAACGCCTCGTAGGAATCGGCCAACCGCGCCGCGAGCTCGTGCAGGTGTGTCGCGCGACCACCCCACAGTTCGTCACGGGGCACGCGCTCCTCGTCTGGCCCGGGATCATCCCACTCGAAGAACCGCCACTCGTCACCGAGGAGCAGCGGGTCGGCAGAGGTGTTGTCGCCATAGAAAGTCAACGAATTGCTCGATCGCGTCCGACAGGTCGAGCAGTGCACCCTGGATTTCCCGCTGGAACGGGACGTCAACGAGCTGGGCGACGAGTGGGGCGAGTTCGATGACAGGTCGCGCCCTCCCGTCGAGCCACGGTGTGACGAAATCGTTCGAGCGAAGCCAATCGAGTTGTCGGCCGTCGAGAGCACGGCAGATGGTGCTTACTGCATCCCAGTCAGCCTCACGAGCTTGTTGATCGCGCCGAACCGTTGCGCCCGCAGTCGGAGGCGCGCTCGCTCGCCGACGTCGGTGGGATGACCGTGGCCTCATGCGGACGAAGAACGTGATCGCGGCAGGAACTGCCACAAGAGCCGCGACGAGGAACACCGAGGGTGCGCTTCCGCTCGTTAGAGCGGCAACGAGCACACCGAGCACGGCTGCGGCAAAGGCCGCCCAGATCACTCCTAACCGTCGTTCCACCACTCCGACACGATACTCTTTCGGGGCATCATTCGAGATGGCACGCACAATCGCGTCGGGAGATCCGAAGGGAGGTCGAATAGGCTCCCGCTGTGGACTGGGCCCTCCCAACGATCGCCCTTGCTCTCCTCGGCTTCGCCGCCGTCTCGGGTCGCCTCGCTGGAACGTCGATCACCGCGCCTATGGTGTTCACGGGCGTCGGACTGCTCGTCGGAGCCGACATGCTCGGGCTCGTCGACCCCGGAGTCTCGGGCGGAGCGGTCAAGCTCCTCGCCGAGGCGACTCTCGCGCTCGTCCTCTTCGGTGATGCATCGCGCATCGACCTCCGGGCGCTACGGGAGGAGGTGTCGATCCCGGCCCGCCTGCTCGGACTCGGGCTGCCCCTGACGTTGCTCGTCGGCTTCGGCGTCTCTCTCGTTCTCTTCGGAGCGCTCTCGTGGCCCGAGGCGTTGCTGCTCGCGGTCATCGTCGCCCCGACCGACGCGGCACTCGGCCAGGCCGTCGTCACCCTACCCACGCTGCCCTCGCGCGTGCGCCAGGGCCTCAACGTCGAGAGTGGCCTCAATGATGGGATCTGCGTGCCGCTTTTCTTCGTCGCCCTCGCGATCGCGCAGGCGCAGATAGGTGACATGAGCGACGTAGCCGCATTCGAGCTCGTCGTCGAGGAGATCGGCTACGGCATCCTCGGTGGCGTCGTCGCTGGGGCGCTCGCCGCGGCGGTCGTCGTGATCGCCGGTGGGCGCAGCCTCGTCGAGGCCCCGTGGCTCCAGGTCGTGCCGCTCGCGGCCGCCGTGCTCGCGTTCAGCCTGGCCGACGCTATGGACGGTTCTGGTTTCATCGCCGCCTTTGTCGGCGGAATCGTCTTCGGCGGTCTCCGCAGGCGGCACGGCGGCGAGGTCGGCTACCTGATCGAGGAGCTCGGAGGCGTCCTCGGCGCCGTCACGTTCATCGTCTTCGGCGCCGTCCTGTTCGGACCCGCGCTGGGGAACACGACCTGGACGATCGCGCTGTACGCCGTTCTCAGCCTCACCCTTGTCCGCATGCTGCCGGTCGCCGTCGCGATGATCGGTACCGGTGCCCGCCGTCCCACGATCGGCTTCCTCGGCTGGTTCGGGCCTCGTGGGCTTGCATCGATCGTCTTCGCAGTGATTCTCGTCGAGGAGGGCGGGCTACCGCACGAGGAGCTCATCGTGACGACGGTCGTGATCACGGTGGGTCTCTCGATCCTTGCGCACGGCCTCACAGCCGCCCCTCTGGCGAACCGCTACGCGGCGTGGTTCGAGTCGCACCCGCGGGACAGCAGGCCGATGATGGAGAGCGGTACCGCGATGCACGTCCGCTGGCGCACTCCCCCAGGGGAGTCGCGCGACCCCGACTCGCGCTAGGCTTCCATCCGCTCGGAGAGGTGGCAGAGCGGTCGAATGCGGCGGTCTCGAAAACCGTTACGGGTCGTTAGGCTCGTCGAGGGTTCAAATCCCTCCCTCTCCGCTAGACAAGCCGGGTTCTGCCCGATCAGGCGGGATCCGGCTTGTTGCACCAGGGGCTAGTTTCCGTGGTCGTACGACGCTGCCAGCCGCCGCATCCCTTCCGCGACGCTGACCGCTGGCCGCCAGCCGGTCGCCTCCCGGAACGGGCGCGGGTCGAACCAGTGCGCCAGACCGAGTTGGTCGACAAGAAACCGAGTCGCCGGCGGATCCTCCTCGGGGCGCGCACGCGCCCAGATCCGCTCGACGAGGCCCGCCATTCCCCGGGCAATCGGAAGCGGAACGTCTCTCCCTGGCGGCGGCACCCCGGCCGCCTCGCAGATCCACTCGAGCAGCACACGCACGGGCAGAGGTTCACCGTTCGAGACCACGAAGGCCCGGCCGGCGAGTGCGTGTCCAGGACCGAGCTGCTCGGCCGCAACGACAAGCGCGTCCGCCGCGTTGTCGACGTAGGTCGTGTCGATCAGCGCCGCGCCTCCGCCGACGACGAACAACCGTCCCGCACGTGCACGCTCGACGATTCGCCCGATCAGCTGTGTGTCGCCGGGACCCCAGATCGCGTGCGGTCGGATCGCGGTGACCGCGAGCCCCGGTGCATTCGCGGAGAGAGCCAGGACCTCCGCTTCGGCCTTCGATTCCGAGTACCAGGAGCGATCGTGCCGAGCGGTGATCGGCGAGCTCGCGCCCGCTCCCACGGTCGGCACCGACTCGTAGCCGACCGACGGTGAGGAGACGACAACGAGCCGCGACACGCCCGCCTCCCGGCAGGCAGCAACCACAGACTCGGTCCCACCGACGTTCACGCGGCGGAATTCGTCACGCGAGCCGACGACACCGACGCGCGCCGCGCCGTGGATCACGGCATCGCATCCCGCCGCCGCCCTGGCCACGGCGCGCGCGTCGCAAGCGTCGGCGAGAACCTGCTCGCACGCGATCTCGGCGCTGCCGTGACGCTGAAGTGCCACGACGTCGTGACCTCGCGCGGCGAGAGCCTCGACCGTCGTTCGGCCGAGCAGGCCCGAGCCGCCCGTGACGAGCACGCGCATCAGACGCGCCTCGGCACCCGTCCGCCCGCGAGCACTCGTTCAGCCCATCTTCCAAGCCGCGTGCGATCGATCTTCGAGTTGTGGCGGCGGTCGACAGGCAGCTTCGGCACGGTGAGCACCGCGGCGATCGGCTGCGGAGCGAGCGAGTCGCGGACGACCCCATCGAGCGCGGTTGACGCAAGACCGGCCTTCCCGTCACGCTCGACGATCACCACAACCTGCTGACACCCGGCGGGACCGACCCCGGTCACCGCGCAGCGCGATCCGACCACCGGCTCGACGGCGACCTCCAGTGGCACCGAGGTCACCGGGCCGTCCGCCGTCCAGACGACGTGGACGAGCCGACCCTCGACCCACAGGCGGCCGTCGGAGTCGAGATGGCCGACATCACCGGTGCGATGCCACTCCGTCCCGTCCGGATCGACGGCCCGGGCAAGAGCGGTCGTCGCCCAGAGACCGTCGTACCCTGCCGAGAGCCAGGGCGCGCTGACGACGATCTCACCCGTCTCGTCGTCGCCCCCTGCCAGCGGCTCGATCCTGACACCGACTCCTGCGAGCGGGTGGCCGACGCTCACTCCCCGACCCAAACCGACTTCGTCCAGAACCGCCAGGTCGACGTCCGCCACCGAGAGCACCTCGGTCATCCCGTACGGCGTGTGCAGCTCGGCCCGAGGCGTCAGCTCGGCAAACGAGTGAAGGATCCGCCGCGACACCGGTGCGCCCGCCGAGAGGACGAGCCGCAGTGCGCCGAGCGCCTCGACATCGTCGGACGACAACCCCGCGCGCGACGCGAGCACGCCGTCGAGGGCAGCCGGCGCGGCGAAGAGGATCGTCGCGTCGATCGACGCACATGCTGCTGCCAGCGCGTCCGCGCGCAGCGATGCCGGCTCGGTGAGATCGCAGTCGGGGACGGCGACCGGGATGCCGAGTGCCGGCCCGTAAAGGGCGAAGGGCGCGAAAGCCGCGACGAGGCGATCGTCCGGGCCGATCCCGTAACACGCGCGAACCGCGTCGAACTGCGCAGCCATCTGCCGCCCGGTGTAGACGACGCCCTTCGCTGGGCCTGTCGCACCCGACGTGAAGACGACGGCAGCCGTCGCATCAGGGTCGATCGACTCCGCGGCAACGACGGCGGAGAGCCTGGTGCCGTCGCCGGAAAGCGAGCTGATGTCGAGCCGTCGAGCGGTGGGCACCCACCGTAGCGCCCTTGCGGCGCCGAGCGTCCTGCCCGTTCCGAGGAGCCAGCCCGGCTCTGCGCTGCGCAGCGCCCGCGCCAACCCCTTGAGCCCGAGACCGCGGTCGACGACGACCGTAACGGCACCGATCGCCCAGCAGGCGTACGCGGCCGCGATGAAGTCCGGCGGGTCCGGCGCGAGCACTGCGACCCGATCGCCACGAGCGACACCGGCCTTCCTGAGCCCGGAAGCGAGATCTGCAACGCGCTGCGCGAGCGAGGAGAACGAGATCGAGGTGCCGCCGCCAACAGCGACGGCGGTCGTCGGGTCATCCTCTCGAAGCACGAGAGCGGCCCACGGCGACGCGGGGCTCGCGTCCGGCGTCGCGGGGGCGGTCCCCGCGGGCGAGTCGAGTTGCCCGAGCCACGTGTCGGCGACAGCAGCGACGTCCTCCTCTTCGACGACCAGGTGGCCGGCAAGCGGGAAGCGGTGAAGCTCGGCGCGCGGCAGGCGGCGGCGAAGGTCGGCCGCGAACTCGAGATGGAAAACCGGGTCGCGCTCTCCCCACGCGAGGAGGACGGGAACATCGAGCTCCGGCAGTCGGGAGGCGACCTCGGCAAGAGCGGCATACGACGGGTGGGCAGGAGTTATCGGGATGTCCGCAACGAAGTCCGCGATCGCGCTCCGACTGGCGGGCGATCGATACGGAGCGAGATAGCCCGAGCGGATCGCCCTGGAGATGCGCCCACGTCCCGTGACGAGCGTCCCGCGAACGAACGCCGACGTCTGCCGACAACCGAGATCGCGGAAGACCCGCGAACCGGCGAGTCGGATCGGCAGTGGCACACCGGTCGACGGCATAGAGACGCCGGTGTTGCAGAGGAGGATCCCGCGCAGGCGCTCCTGATGCGCCACGGCCCAGCCAAGCGCAATCGGGCCGCCCCAGTCGTGCGCTGCGAGCACGACCGGACCTTCGATGCCGAATGCGTCGAGGATGCGCCCGAGGTCGTCGACGCGCTGGGCGTATCGCCGCCCGCCTGTCCGCTCCGAGAGCCCCATCGAGACCTGGTCGATCGCGATGACGCGGTAGCGATCGCCGAGGCGGGAGAGAAACGAGCGCCACATGTACGACCACGTCGGGTTGCCGTGCACGCAAACGACCGTTAGCGGTGAGCGCCGCTTCCGCGGGAGGCTCCGTGCAGAGGGCATGGATCTCCAACTCCGCCCCGTCGCCCATCGCCACGCGCACGCGACGTGACCAGGCCGGATCGACGCCAAGTCGCTCGAGTCGGCCCGCATCGAGAGGCGCGGGCACTGATCTCACCAGATGATCTCCGCGACACTCGCGTTCAATCCCGATCCCATGCCCATGCAGAGAACGCGCTCACCGGCCGCGATCTCCGACTGTACTCCGGCGAGCGTGAACGGAATCGAGGCCGGGCCGATGTTGCCATGGGTCGGGAATGTCAGCGGTGCGCGTGCCTCGTCGATCCCGAGCGTCGCGCACAGAAGGCTCGTGTGCACCTTGCTGACCTGGTGGATGACGTACCACGAGATCCCGTCCTGCCAGCCGAACTCCGCGGCCGACTCGGCCCACGCCTCGCCCGCCAACTCGAGCCCGCCTTCGAGAAGCGCCTTCGTGTCGGTTCGCATCCGGTCGAGGTCGCCGACGCAGATGTCGTAGTACTGCGTCGCCGCGCGCGAGACCCCCCCGACGACGCGATGAGCCTGCGGGCTCGCGTCGAGGCTTCCGAGCACCATTGCTGCGGCTCCCGACCCGAGCGTCAGGCTCGCAAACTCGTCGTAGACGTCGGCGGTGACGCGAGCTTCGGCCTTGAGCCGCTCGATCGTCGCAAGGTGCGTGTGACGAGCCCCCTCCCCGTCAACGATCAGGGCGTAATCGATCTGACCGGCATCGATGGAGGTCGCAGCGAGGTGAATCGCGTTGACGAAACCGAGGCAGGCGTTGCCGAGGTCGAAATTGAGGCACCCGGGCGTCAGGCCGAGGTGGTGGTGGACAGCGCAGGCGACCGACGGTTCGAGGTGGTGCTTGCAGACGGAGGTCGAGATGAGCATGCCGATCTCGGCGCGATCGATCCCGGCGGCGACGATCGCCTGTTCACCTGCGAGTGCAGCCGCGGTATCGAACCGCATCTCCTCCGGCCACCAGCGGCGCTCGGTGATACCCGCGATCTCCTCCAGCAGACCGGGCCGAATGTCGCATCGATCGAAGACATCGGCGAGTTGCTCGTCGATCCACGCGGAGGTAACGATCTCTGGTGCTTCGACAGCCTCGACGGACAGGACTCCGACGTTCCGGTGGCGCTGGGTGTGGTTGGTACTCACGTGCTCGCTCCATCTCTCAGGTCGAATGTGCTCCCTGGACGAGAAAGAGGCCCACTCTGGGCCCCTTTCAAGCGGAGAGAGCGGGATTTGAACCCGCGAAGCGCCTTTCAGCGCTTACGCGATTTCCAGTCGCGCTCCTTCGGCCGCTCGGACACCTCTCCGTGCACGCGAAGATTACCCGCAACCGGGGAGCAAGACGGCTCGGTTGCGCCGATCCGTCCAGGGTCTACTCCCGGGACAGGCATGCGCCTGTCCCCTACGAGGAGCCGGCGACCGTGGAGACGTACGCGGCGAGCTCGTCGATCTGCTGCTCGGTCAGCTTGCCCTCGAACGCCGGCATGATCCCCTGACCGTTCGTAACCCTGTCCACGACGAGCTCCGCCGACGGCTTCCTCTCGTCGAGGTTCGGACCGATCGTCCCTTCCGTGCCTGCGTCCGCGAGGGTGTGGCAGCTCCCGCACCCGGCCTCGGCGGACTGAAAGACCTCTTTCCCCGCGACGACGAGGGCGTCGCCACCGGCCTGTGGATCTCCCGGATTCGTCTCTGTCGCCGTCGGCTTCTCCTCGGGCGCCTCGACGGCTTCCGTCTCGACTTCCTGGGTGCCCGTCACCCAGTAGACGGCACCCATCTGGAGCGCAAAGAACACGCACGAGACGAGCACGAACCCGGTCAGGGTGAGGGGAAAGTCGGGATTGCGCTTCGGAATCCAGATCGCCGTGATCAGGGCCCACAGAATGAACGCGCCGGCAACGACGAGGAGCGTCACCCTGCCGGTCGTGGTGATCGTGAGCAGCACGGCAGGGACGCTACCACGGCGCCGCACGTGAGTTGCCCGAGAACTGGACGACATCGCACGGTAGGGTCGGCGCATGCATTCCGACGAGCGGCTCGCGAGGTACGCACGGCTCGTGGTCGAAGTCGGCGTCAACCTCCAGCCCGGGCAGTTGCTTCGCATCAGCGCCTACCCGGATCACGTCGCTCTGGTGCGCGCGATCGCGGAGGTCGCCTATGAGCAAGGCGCCCGATACGTCGAGGCGTCCTACTCCGATCCGCACATCAGGCGCTCGATGATCCGGCACGCGCCGACGGAGACGCTGAGCTGGTCGCCGCCGTGGTCGCTCGCACTGATCGACGAGTTCGAGTCCACGAACGGCGCGATCATCTCGATCACGGGAGACCCGGAACCCGAGCTCCTGGCCGGACTGGACGCGGTACGGATGGCACAGGCCAGGCCGCGACTCCTCGCGGAGCGCGGGCTGAAAGCGACGGGCGACGGGAGCATCGCCTGGACGATCGTGGCCTATCCGAACCCCGGGTGGGCGAACGTCGTATTCGGCGAGCCTGACGTCGAGCGGCTCTGGGAGGCGGTCGCGACCGCGACGAGACTCGACGAGGACGATCCGGTCGCCGCGTGGCGCGCCCACATCGCGAGACTGAACGCGCGCGCGACCCTGCTCGACAAGCGCCGGTTCGATGCGATCCGCTTCAAGGGCCCCGGCACGGATCTGACGGTCGGCCTGATGGCGGAGTCGCGATGGCAGTCGGGTTCAGAGCAAACGAAGCAGGGTGTCGAGGAGGTCGTGAACATGCCCACCGAAGAGGTCTTCACGACGCCGCACCGGCTGCGGACGGAGGGCGTCGTGCGCTCCACGATGCCGCTTGCCCTGCACGGACAGATCGTCCGCGATCTGACCCTGCGCTTCGAAGGGGGACGAGTGGTCGAGGTGAGCGCCACGAGCGGCGCGGACGTCGTCCGCGAGGAGATCCGCACCGACGAGGGCGCGTCGCATATCGGCGAGGTCGCCCTCGTCGACGGGGACTCGCGCGTCGGGAAGACGGGGATCATCTTCTTCGACACGCTCTTCGACGAGAACGCCGCCTGCCACATCGCATACGGACTGGGCATTACCAAGGCCGTCGCCGGCCACGAGGACGCAACGAGTGGGCAACTTCAGGAACTCGGCTGCAACACCTCGATCGTGCACACGGACTTCATGATCGGCGGCCCCGAGGTCGACGTCGACGGGATCGAGACAGGTGGGAACGTGGTTCCGCTCCTCCGCGGCAACGTCTGGCAACTCGACTAGGAGCCGACCCGCGCCATCCTGCACCAAACCTTCCGCCGTGCGCTAGCCTCAATATCCTCCCGGGCGCATAGCTCAGCGGGAGAGCGCTCGCTTCACACGCGAGAGGTCCCTGGTTCGATCCCAGGTGCGCCCATCAAGAACGTCTATTTCAAGCGGTTTCTGCGCTTGCGACACGGCTCGATCCCGCAGTGATCCCACACTGGGCTCCGCGATCAGTCGATCGAGCCGGTGCTGCGCGCCTTCGAGCGCGTCCGGGAATAGGTGCTGGTACCGGCTCGCGACCAGGACACCGCCGTCCGCCTGACCGAGGGGGCGTGCAATCTCGGCGGGCAGTGCGCTGGCCTTGGCCATCAGAGATACAAAGGTGTGCCGCAGATCGTGAAAGTGCATCTCTGGCCGGCCGGCTCGACGTGCCGCCTTCTCGAATCGTCGGTAGAGCGCCCGCTTCGACCACTGACGCCCCTCCTCGTCGGGGAACACCCACGCCCCGGCGTCGCGCCCGCGTTCTTTCTAGTCCCGGAAGCCGCGGTCGATCGCTTGAAACGGCTGTGTGCAATCCGGGCATGGACCTTCGACCACCTCCACGTGATCTGCGAAATACACTCGGCCCTCCCAGCGCACGAGTAGCCCGCTACAGGCTCGCACTTCCGACTTTCGGTGTGGTGGTCGCAGCCGGTTGAGAGGGTCTTACGGGAGCCATCGAGCGGGCAGTACGCCGCTAGGCACCCGCCCTGGGAAGACAGGAATGAGACGGTTGGCCAGCGCCGCGGCCGGCCGATCGGCGAACAGCGGTGCGAGGTCTTCGATGGTGAGGAGCAGTCGGAGGCTGCCTGCGAGCTGGTAGTCGGCTGCGGTTGGCTGCGGCGTACCGAGGTCGCCCTCCTGGATCCACCCGTCGACACGGTCGAGCATCTTCGGGAGCGCGCCGAGGTCGGCTTGAACCGCTGCCGCGCGTGCGCCGTTGAGCATTGCATCGAGCCGGAGAGTTGGCATCGAAAGCGGGATCACGAGGCGATCGGGAATCCGAACTGGGACGCAGGCCCCGTCGAGTGCTGCGCGGACTCCCTCGCGGCTGCGCACGAGAGCCCAGAGAATGATTCGTCGCGCCGCGCCCTGGAGTGGGCCGTCGCCCCACTCCTCGATAGCCTCCACGCGCTCGAGAGCAGCCGGAGTGTCCGGAAATAGACGAGGCTCGGGCCACGCGGCCTCAAGCGCGCGTGCGATCGCGCGCGAACCCTGGATCCGGGCGCCGTCGATCCGAATCGCGGGCACGGTACCTGCGTCGAACCCGGTCAACCGCAGCCAGAGCTGCGAGAGTGCGGGCACGAGATCCACTCGGTCGTACTCCACTCGTTTGGCGTTCAGCATCGCCTCGACGGTCGCGCAGGGGTGCGATCCCGGGATTGCGAGCAGTTTCACCGACACGCCTGCATCGTGACCGAGCGTTCACCATCGAGCAAGCTTTGGCCTTGACTCCGTTCGCGGACGTCTCGACACTGCCGATGAGAATGACGTCTCAGGTCATAGGCCGGGCCGAGCCCCTCGCGCAACTCGACCGCTTCGTTCAGGAACTCGCGGGGGGAGCCCGATGCCTTGTGGTCGAGGGCGAGGCGGGCATCGGCAAGACGACGCTGTGGCAGTGGGCGGTCGATGCGGCGGCGCGCGAGGGCTATAGCGTGCTGATCAGCCGGCCGGCCGAGTCCGAGGCCGGACTTGCCTACTCCGGTCTCGCGGACCTGTTGGCGGATGTGGACATGTCTGTCCTCGAGGTGTTGCCGCAGCCGCAGCGACGCGCGCTGGACGTGGCTCTGCTTCGAGCGGAGCCGATCGGGCGCGCTCCGGAGCCGAGAGCGGTTTTCGCCGGGTTTGGCACCGTCCTCAAAGCCCTTGGCGGGCAAGCACCGGTTCTGGTAGCTGTCGATGATCTGCACTGGCTCGACGCGAGCTCGCTGCGGGCGATCGAGTTCGTCTCGCGCCGTCTCGGCGACGAGACGATCGGCGTTCTTGCCACGACGCGTGTCGATTCCGGGCAGTCAGGGCTGCCTGGCGCCCCAACGTTGCGACTTGGGCCTCTCACTCCGGCCGCGCTGCACCGCCTGGTCAAGTCGCACGTTGGTGTGAACCTGACCCGTCCCGCCGTCCTGCGACTCCATCGAGCGACCGGTGGAAACCCGTTCTTCGCGGTCGAGCTCGCCGGTGTGCTCGTGACAGCCGGGCTGCCGGACGCCAGCGAGCCATGGCCCGTTCCCACCGATCTTCGCGACACGATCCAGGCGCGCATCGGACGGCTGCCGGATACCGTGAGGTCGGTCCTACTGACCGCCGCCGCGAGTGCTCGGCCGACGGTCGACGGACTCGACGTCGCCGCGCTGGAGAACGCCGCAGAAGCAGGGATCGTGACGGTCGGACAGCACGGAAGGGTGAGCTTCGCCCACCCACTGTACGCCTCGGCTATCTACGCGAGTGCGACGCCGGATGAGCGGCGTCGCGTTCACGCGGTTCTCGCTGACGAAGCGATCGACGTCGAGGAGCGGGCGCGGCACCAGGCTCTTGCGTGTACCGGATCGAGTGAGGAAGTCGCGGGCCTGCTCGACGAAGCAGCCTTGAGGGCGCGCGCTCGGGGTGCCCCGGATGTCGCAGCCGAGCTCGAGGAGCGGTCCTGGGCGCTGACGCCGCTCGACCTGCCGGAGAGGGCCTGGCACCGCCGTGCGATGGCCGCGGACTATCACTTTCATGCCGGCGACTTGGAGTCTGCAAGAGGCCTCCTCGTTCAGCTCGTGGATGGACCGGTGCTGGGACCGCCGCAGTCGCGCACGCTGCGACTCCTCGGCGAGGTCTGCTACCGGCTGGGCGCGCTCGACGACGCACTTCGCCACCTGCGTCGGGCCGTCGATGCTGCCGAGGGCGATCCGGATTCGGTCGCCGCTGCAGAGATCGACGTTGCCTTCGTCCTCTTCAACTCCTTCGGCAGCTTCGAGGAAGGTGCGAGGGCGGCGCGTCGCGCTCTCGCAGCTGCGGAAGCGGTCGGCGACGACGGTCTCCTGAGCAGCGCGCTGGCCGCATCCGTGCTCGGCGAGTTCATCCTGGGTGAAGGGTTGGACGAGGAGAAGCTCGCACGTTCCCTCAGACTCGAGAATCCAGACCGGTCCATCCCGATCGAGAGGCGGCCGAGTCTACTCGGTGGGTTCGCGTGGCTCGAGGCGGGGCAGTTCGATCGGGCGCGCGCTGTTCTCGAGGCTCTCGCGGCCGACCTCACGGAGCGTGGCGAGGAGAGCGACCTGCCGTACCTGCTGGCCGGGCTCGCTCGACTCGAGTGCTCCGCCGGGAATCTCGACGCAGCAGGCGCGCTCGCCGACCACGGGTACGACCTGGCAACCCAGGCCGGCAGCGAGAGCCTTGCCTCGTTCACGCGCGCGACTCGTGCGCTCGTCTACGCGCATGAGGGCCGCGAGGCCGAGACGCGGCTTTCTGTCGCCGAAGCAGTCGAGCTCGCGACCCGGAGCGGATGGCGGCTCGCCGCCTTCTGGGCGACTTCTGCGCTCGGCTCTCTCGAGCTCTCGCTCGGGAACTACGAGGCAGTCCTGGCGACCCTGGCAGACTCGCTCGATCTCGTCGAAGAGGTCGGTGTTGTGGAGCCGTCGCGCCACCCGTTCCTGCCCGACGCGATCGAAGCGCTCGCGCATCTCGGGCAGCTCGAACGCGCCGAGACCCTGCTCGCGTCCTTCGACGAGCGCGGCGAGGCGCTCGACCGGGTCTGGGCGCGGGCCACTGGCGCTCGCTGCCGCGGGCTCCTGCTCGCAGCCCGCGGCGACCTCGACGGTGCGCTCTCACAACTCGAGGAAGCTATTGAGCAACACAACCGCACCGCGATGCCTCTCGAGCGCTCGAGAACCCTGCTCGCCAAGGGCGAGCTGCACCGTCGCCGGAAAGAAAAGCTCCGCGCAGTGAATGCCCTCGACGAGGCGCTGGCGGGCTTCGAGGAGCACGGTGCTCGGCTGTGGGCGACGAAGGCGCGCAACGAGCTCGGCCGGGTCGGCCTCCAACGAGGCTCACGCTGGGAGTTGACCGCACGGGAAGAGCAGATCGCGCATCTTGCGGCTTCCGGCCTCAGGAACCGGGAAATCGCAGACCGCCTCTTCCTCAGCCCCAAGACGATCGAGGCCAACCTCGCCCGCATCTATCGCAAGCTCGAGATCCACTCGCGCGCCGAACTGGGTGCACGCATGTTCGAGCGGCAACGGGCGGGAGCCCCGCAAACGTAGGGAAACGCCCGATTCCACACCGCGGCCGACGCAATAGCGTCGCCTCGATGCTGGAACGCCCTCTCGCTCTCTACTCGCGGCGTATCGCTGCGTCCATGTGGCCCGCTCGCGATACCAAAGGAGATCTCATGTCGCCGAAGACGCTGCACGTCAGGTTGTCAGTCGGAATTGCGCTCGCGCTGATCCTCGTCGGGATCGTGGTTGCCAGCGCCTCCGCTACCGCACCGGGAAGCAACGGCGGTATCGCTTTCCGCCGCTACTTCGATCCACAACAGGAGTGGGGTGCGGTGTTCACGGTCGCCCCCGACGGCAAGGGTGCGCGGCAGATCACCCGGCCGACTCGAGGTGTTGTCGACGACCAACCAGATTGGGCGCCCAACGGCGGACTGATCACCTTCTCACGCTGCTGTGCCCCCGGTCAGCTCAGCCATGTCTTCGTCGTAGCGCCGAACGGCGACAACCTGACTCCGGTCGGGCCGCTGTGCCCTGCGGGGGCAACGGAGGAAACGTGCCCTGACGATGCACATCCGAGCTTTTCACCGGACTCGACACAATTAGCATTCACCCAGTCGACCGGGCGGGTCAACGCGGGCGGCCAGATCGAACACTCGGCGATAACGATCATGAATCGCGACGGCACCGGCCGCCGCGTAATCCACCAAGGCGCAGCCTTCTCCGGAGACCTCAACTTCCCCGTCTTCTCCCCAGACGGTAAGCAACTCGTCTTCGAGAGTAGAAACTCGGACTCCGGGACGCCCGCGGGGAAGATTGCCATCTTCATCGTCGGAGTCGACGGATCGAATCTGCGACGGCTGACACCGTGGGCCGAGAACGACGGCGACAACCCGGACTGGTCGCCAAACGGGAAATGGATCCTCTTCCGCTCGCACGTCGACAACCCGAATAGACAGTCGCAGATCTTCCTCATCCACCCCGACGGCACCGGCCGCAAGCAGGTAACGCATTTCGGCAAGCAGACCACCGTCACATCGTCGTCGTTCTCGCCCAACGGGAAAGCAATCGTCTTCGGCAAAGGCGCCGAAGGCGGCAACACCGACGTCTTCACGATGCGTCTCGACGGCAGCAATATGAAGCGTGTGACTCGCTCCAAGCTCTGGGAGTCAGCACCCGACTGGGGGCCACGGTGAGCAGCACGCGCTCGAGCGCGCCGACCTGCGAGGCCACATTCCGTGACCGATTCCGCGCGCTCATGTCGCCTCGATGACGGCGAACGAAGGAGTGGACGGCAAGGCTAACTACGTGGCGGAGTGCTTCATCCCCGGTCTGACAGAAGCAGCCATCGCGCATCTGAGCGAGTCGGTCACGCGGAGTACCGAGGACTTCGCCGCGGACGGCGAGCTCGTTCGCTACCTGGGCTCCACGCTTTTCCCGACCGACGAAGTCGTCTTCTTCGAGTTCGAGGGAACCTCGGAAGAAGCCGTTCGGCGAGCCAGCATGCGCGCCGAGATTCCGTTCGAGCGCATTGTCGAGTCTGTACACGTGAAGCCGACGCACGGAGAGGGAGGCACGCAGTGAACAGCAAACAGGATCAATCGGCTGCCAGTCGAGGCGGCCGTCGCGGAAGGAGTCTCACTGTGGATGTTTCAATGGTCCCTCGAAAGTCTCGGGTCGGGCGGGCGTTCCCGGCCTTAGTGGTCGCGACCGGCGTCGTTGCCCTGTTGGTTGCACTGACCGCCACGGCGGGGAGCGACACGCGAATCGACCGCGCCTATTACGAAAGCAACGAGGTAACGCTTCGTATTCCTTCTGCCCTGAGTGCGAATCCGAACCAGTTCCGATCGGGCTGCTTTGATCTCGGCCCGAACGAAAAGTGGCCGCGACCCACGGCGACGTTTTACATCTTGCTTCTGCCTGGTGCGACTCTGGCGTCGTGCGCGGACGGCTCGCTCCTGCATGACCACGTAATCTCGACGGCTCCGGGCGCTGCTGGATACAACGCTGCGTGGCGCGTCGTCCGAGTAACGCCAGGGCGGTACTTCGACATCAGGAAGATGCCGTATACAAGCGAGGGAGAACTCCTCGCCGGTGCCGCCGCTGACGAACTGATCCTCACCGACACTGGCAAGAGCATCCGCGCGCCGGTGGTGGGGACGACGGCGTAGCGGGATGACAGCTACCGGACGAACGAGACACCAAACGAGGTGGAGGGATCTCATGGTGCGAAGGCTTCTTGCTGTGTGCGTTGCTTTGGTGACAGTGGCAGGAGTTGCGTCAGCGGTCGCGTCAGCGGATCCGGGTCAGGCGACCATCTTCCGGATCAAGCAGCCGTCGGCTGGTGCTGAGGCGTCATTCGGTAACTGCCCGGACGTGTTGATCCCGCCCGTGGGGACGGTCTGTCAGGAGAGCTACGTCATCGTCTTCCGCGAGACCCGCGTTCTCAACGGCGGGTCGAACGCGCCTTCACAGGCGCCGTGGGCGATCTATGCGGAGACGGTCACGCTGACGTTCTCGACCCCTGATGGAATCCCCGATGTCACCGATCTGATCTCGGGGTACATGGAAGGCGATCAGGTGGTCGCTTCGTCAAACGACCAGCGTGTCTCGTACCTCACAGCTGCCGCGGCGGTGCCGATGAGCGATGGCAGCACGTTCGACTTCCACGGCACATGGTCGGGCGTCGGTGAACGGTGGGTTTACGGCAACAACGGCCCGGTGCATGAGGCGGACGGACTGCCGCGGCACTACGTCGACAGATGCACGACGTTCAACTCAAACGACCACCAGACCGGCAGAAAGGCAACGATCAACGGAACCCTCAACGGGACTCCCATCCGCCCCTACACATTCGACCTCCTGGCGGACATCTTCTACAACCACTTCGTCTACATCGATGTCACCCACGGCGGGTGCAAGTAGACCGGCACAACGCAAGCCCCGAATGGACAAGCATCCTTGCGCGACGGCGGATCCGCACGCCGTCCGATGGACGCCGCGGCACAGCACCCGACCCCTGAGGCGTCCGTGTTCTGCCCGACTGCTGGCAGCGGGAGTTCGAGGCCGGGAACGCCGTAGTCACAGTCCCAACAACAGTTCGTAGCGACTGTAGAGCCATTCAGGCAACGCGAGTCGACGCCGAACCACCCCATCCCCCACCCCGAATCTCCATGGTAAAAAAGGGGTCGCCGGTTCGAGCCCGAAAGGCTCGCTCCATCCCGCACTGATCCCGCACGAGCAGCCATGAAGGGCCCTGCTGACACTGGATCCGTAGCACCCCGAGACCAAAGAAATCCCTGCTCAGAGCGGTAATTCAAGGACGGCTCCGGCAAGTCCAGGAACCCTCTCACCCGCTTCGATCCCAGGTGCGCCCATATGGCAGTACATACTGGAAGATCCGCAAACCCACCCATATAGCGAATTCTTGCTTCTCTAGAGCGATTGCGGACTACCGAACTCCCGCTACCGGCACTCCGGCAGAACACGCCGGGTCAGGTGCCGTGCCGCAGCGTCCAGAGGCCCTCGCGCGGTTGTAGTATCGGCTGAGAACGCCTTGGCTATGCGTTGCGCCCGCGGCGTGCGCCGGGCGACGACAGGAGGTGCCTGAATGCCCAAGTACGTGACGTTGTACAACTGGACGGATCAGGGCGTCGTGAACGCCAAGGACACTGTCAATCGCTACCAGGCCGCCAAGCAACTCGTCGAAAGCAAGGGCGGCAAGATCGAGACGATTCTCTGGACGGTCGGCCCTTACGACCTTGTCACGGTCGCGGATTTTCCCGACGATGAGACCGGGACGGCTGTCGCGCTTCAGCTCGCCGCGACCGGCAACCTCCGCTCGACAACGATGCGTGCCTTCGACGAAGGCGAGATGACGGGGATCATCGGGAAGATGGGCTGACCCCTCTCGAGGCTCCGACCGGCGATGAGGCCCCGGCGCGCCGGGGCCTCATCGCGAGGATCCGGATGCCCGCCCTACGGATGGCTCGGGCCAACCCCGCGCCTGCCGTTGACGAACCCCGCCACCTGCTGGTAGCAAGGAACACAGGGAAGGCCCGCTCCGCAAACAGCGCTAGCCGGCGTATTCAGGAACGAGCTCCGTGTTCAAACGCTCGACAAACCTGACGACGATCCTCTGGCGAGCCAATCGCCAGGCGTCCGACTCAAGTCGGATCTTCTGCGGGCCGGCCGCAAAGAGGAAGCGGCGCACCGCATAGGGCCGAGCTTGGCAGCCGCGATGCCCGAAGGCCCGCCTGTATCGCCGGCGGGCCTTCGGTGCGGCAGGGGCGGATGTCGCGTTCTTCGTAAATTCAGTGGATCGGCATCGCATGGGGATTGAGACGGAGCTTGGGCACGAAGTCGCGGGCGTGCGGGAGGACGGCGAACGCGACCAGGCTTGCGAGACTCGTGAGCACTCCGGCTGCCATGAAGGCGTGGGAGACGCCCGAGGCGGCGTGTGCTCCGCCGAGTGCTCCGGTGGCGCCGGCTGCGATCGTGGAAAAGACGGCGATCCCGATCGTGCCGCCGATCTCGTGGCCGGTGGAGTTGAGGCCTGAGATCATTCCCGACTCGTCCTCGCGGGCGCCGGTCAGGATCGCGATCGAGACGGAGACGACGGCGATCCCGAGTCCGAACCCGGCGACGAGCATCCCGGGCAACACGTTGCGGAGGTACGTGCCGTTCTCCCCCACGTGGGCGAGGAGCGCCATTCCGGTCGCAGCGATGAGGAACGCCGACGCAAGCGGCATTCGCACTCCGTGGCGGCCGACGACGTGCCCGGCCGCATGAGCGCCCAGCCCTGCGGCGAGCGCGAGTGGGACGAACGCGAGGCCGGTCATCAGCGGGTTCGTGCCGAGGACGTTCTGCAGGTAGAGCGAGCAGAGCAGAAACAGACCGAAGATCGAGCCGGCCGCGACGAGCATCAGGAACAGCCCGCCGCCGACGGCGCGGTCGGCGATCCGCTCGACCCGCAGAAGCGGCTTCTCGATCCGGCGTTCCCAGGTAACGAACAGGCCGAGCCCGGAGAGCGCGGCGGCCGAAAGCGCGATCGTCTGCGTCGAGCCCCAGCCGGCGTGATCTGCCTGGGTGATCGCGTAGACGAGGACACCCAGACTTGCGGTGCCGAGCAAGGCCCCGGGGACGTCGAGGCCGTGCCAGCACGGCTTCGCGACGTCGCGGGGGATGACCTTCAGAGCGGCAGCCGCGAGTGCGATCGCGACCGGGATGTTGACGTAGAAGATGAGGCGCCAGTCGCCCACCTCGGTGAGGACGCCGCCGACGAGGACGCCGATCGCGGCGCCGGCACCGCCGACCGCACCCCAGGCCGCGAGCGCCTTTGCCCGCTGTTTGCCCTGAAAGGCAGTCGTGATGATCGACAGAGCGGCCGGGGAGAGCATTGCGGCCCCGAGGCCTTGACCGGCCCGTGCCGCGAACAGTGCCGCGGCGGTGCCTGCCAACGCGGAGGCGACCGACGAGACGGTGAAGACGCCCAGGCCGGTCAGGAACATGCGCCTGCGGCCCACGAGGTCGGCCAGACGGCCGCCGAAGAGGAGCAGGCTGCCGAACACGAGCGAGTAGCTCGTGATCGTCCAGCTGACCGTCGACCCACTCAGCTGCAGATCCCTGGCGAGGCTCGGCAACGCGATGTTCACGGCCGTGATGTCGAGAATCACCATCAACTGGGCCACGAGGAGCACGCCCAGGAGGACGCCACGGCCCTTGCCGGCCCGCGACTCGGAGTGGCCGGGTCGATGCTCGTGGCGATGGCCGGCGGTCGTCGCGGCTGTCGTAGTCGAGGCGTTCCTTCCGTGATGCATGCGCTTCAGGAAGGACAACGGTGTGTGGTTCCGTGCGTTCATTTCCGGCTCCTTGTGAGGGGTTGCGGGGTACGAGTTGACACTCGCACTCCGGCGGCCGATCCGAAATGAGGCTCGCTCGCGGGTTTGGTGTGGCTGCCCACACCGTTTCCGGCGGTGCCGGCTAGGACTGCAGGAAGGCGACGACAGCCAGAACGCGACGGTGCGTGTCGGCGGCCACGGGGAGGCGCAGCTTCTGGAAGATGCTCGTGACGTGCTTCTCGACGCCACGCTCTGTCAGGAACACGCGAGCGGCGATCGCCGAGTTCGACAGCCCTTCTGCCATCAGTGCGAGGACCTCTCGCTCGCGGGCGCTCAGGTCGCCGATCGGGTCGTCGCGGCGGCGTCGACCGACGAGTTGGGAGACAACGCTCGGGTCAAGCGCGGAGCCACCTTCGGCCACACGCTTGACCGCGGCGACGAAGTCGGCCAGGTCATAGACCCTGTCTTTGAGAAGATAGCCGACGCCTTCGGCGCTGTCCTGGAGCAGCTCGAGCGCGTATCCCTCCTCGACGTACTGGGAGAGGACGAGCACCGCGGTGTCGGGGTGGTTCTCACGGATCTCCTTGGCCGCGCGCAGTCCTTCGTCGGTGTGCGTCGGCGGCATCTTGATGTCCACGATCGCGATGTCGGGGTTGTAGGAGCGGATCTTCAGCAGCAGATCCTCAGCCGTGCCGCTCTGCCCGACGATCTCGAATCCCTTGTCGGTGAGCAGGCGTGCGATGCCCTCGCGGAGAAGCACCGAGTCGTCGGCGAGCGCCACGCGAATAGGTGCCTGGGCTTGCTCGGGATCAGGGCGTTCGACGTCGACGACGCGTATTGTCGCCGAAATCACGGCTACAGCGAGCGGGTGAGCACGCTCTAGCCTGTCGAGGCGAGGAGTGCTTCGATCGCGGGGGCCGAGAGCTCGGCCTTCGGAATGAAGCCACGCGCGGGGCTCTCCGCCACGAGCGCTCCGAGATCGCTGCTGTCGAGGCTCGATGTGAGGATCACCTGGAGAGACACGTCGAGACCAGAGAGTTGCTCTGCGACGTCGAATCCGTCGGTGTCCGGTAGCTGCACGTCGACGATCACCAGGTCGGGTTTGTGTTCCCTCGCAAGCTGGACGCCGCTCGCGCCGGTTGCGGCACCAGCCACGACAACGAAGGCGTCCGTCGCAAGTAGCCGGCCCACAGCGGCGCGAAAGGCGGTGTTGTCGTCAATGACGAGGATCCGTCGGCACATGCACAGATCCTGCCTGCATGGGCTGCCATGCGCAGTGTGGCTACCTCGACTCTTTCTTCCGGCTTCAACGTGGGAGGAGAGGCGGGCGTTAGGGTCAGCGTGATGAACCGCCGTGCTCCGAGCCAACTCGCCGATGAGCAGGCCGCGCTCCGTCGAGTGGCAACTCTCGTCGCCTCGGTAGCCACGCCGGAGGAGGTGTTCCAGGCAGTTGCCGAGGAGGCCGGTCGGCTCCTCGGAGCGCGGACAGCCGCCACGGTTCGATTCGAACCGGATTGCGGCCTCATCGTCGGGTCTTGGAACGACAGCGAAGGCGTAGGAATCGAGGTCGGAACGAAGGTTCCCTACAGCGCCCTCGGCAGCCCGGTGAACCGCGCATCACATTTTGGCGGCCGCATCGACGACTACTCGGACGTTCCGGGCGAAGCTGCACGGCTCACCCGCCTCGCCGGCTACCTCTCTTCCGTCGTCGCACCGATCACCGCGGGTGGCCGCCACTGGGGTGCGCTCTTCGTCTTCTCGGCGCTCACCAACTACTTTCCACCGGATGCAGAGCAGCGCCTCGCCGACTTCACCCAGCTCGTCGCGCTCGCCCTCGAGAGCGCTGAGGCACACGATCAGTTGACGGCCTCACGCGCGCGCATCGTCGAGGCAAGTGTCGCGGAGCGACGGCGACTCGAACGCAACCTTCACGACGGCGCCCAGCAGCGTCTCGTCACCCTCTCCCTCCACCTGCGGATGGCCCAGGAGTGCGTCCGCGAAGACCCGGCGGCCGCAGAGGTACTTCTCGAGGGCGTCGGCGAGGATCTGAAACGCGCGCTCGAGGAACTCCAGGAGCTCGCTCGTGGCCTTCACCCGGCGATCCTCACAGACCGCGGGCTCGTGCCCGCCCTGCAATCACTCGCCAACCGCGCCCCGTTCCCCGTCGAGATCGCCGGTGGAGCGCCGGCCCGTCTTCCCGAAGCAGTCGAGGCGGCCGTCTACTTCGTCGTCTCCGAAAGCCTCACCAACGCGGCAAAACACGCCGGCGCCTCCGAAGCCTTCGTCGAGCTCACAACGACGACCACCACCGTCATCGTCGAGATCCGAGACAACGGGCGCGGCGGTGCAAACCTGACCAACGGCACCGGACTTCGCGGACTCGCGGACCGGGTCGAGGCCCTCGGAGGAGAAGTCCGGCTGCAGAGCGACCGGGCCGGCGGAACGGTCGTACGGGCCGAGCTGCCACTCAGCTGAGCGAGTCTCCGTCGAGACACGGCACGTTCCGTCGGAGCCGACACTCCCGCAAAGTGGTCTCGCGCCTGACACGAGACTCCGAGCGGATACCAGCGTGGCTGGCGATAACCTCGTCGAGACTGCGTTCTGCCCTAACCCCGAGGGCCGGGGCCACGAAGGCGGAGATTGCGTCCCCTGTCATCGACGTCATGTCGGCGAGCGAGACCGACCCGACGCCGCCTGCCGCTCCGACCAGGTCACGTCCGAGCGACGTCAGGTATGACGGATCGTCGGTGAACCCCAGGTGCATGCTCTTGTAGATGGTCAGTAATCTGCCGCTGTCCTGCTGGCGGGCGAGGAACCGGTCCTGCCCTTCCGTGTACTCCGGGGTCTGCGGGACGTCGGACTGAATCCAGAGGAACGGCCGGTTGAGGCGCACGTTGGGCTCGCTGCCGAAGAGCTTGCCGTCGAGGTTGACGCCGGCCTTGAACCGCGGGTCGCTGGCCATCGCCTGAACAGCGGTCGCGCCACCCATCGAGTGGCCGACGATCCCGATGTGCTTCAGATCGAGATGGCCAGCGATCGGTGACCTCGGCTCGATTTGCGCAAGCCGACCGAGCTGGTCGAGCACGAACCTGGTGTCGGCGGTGCGGATCGCGATCAGGCGCTCGAGCGCTGGATGTGGCGGCGGCCCCATCACGTCGGGATGGATCGTCTGACCGACGATCTTGCCGCCGGCAAGGACTGAAACCGATGACTCATAGGGCACGCTGAGCGCGATGACGACGAAGCCGCGGCTGGCCAGGTCGGTACAGAGAGCCGTGTACTGCTCCCGCGGGATCGACAAGCCCGGTGAGAAGACCAAGACGGGCCACTTCCGCTCCGTGCCACTAATCGGCGCGCCGCCGATCGCATGAGTGTTGATGCGGCCGAACGACGCGAACATGAAGGACGGCAGCCCAGTGATCGATCCCGGCAGGCGGCCCTGCGCTTCAAAGTAAGGGACTGCCGGCCCCTTGCGAACGTCGGTCGGGTACCAGGCCTGCCCGATGACCTGCCGGCGATCCGAAGAGTCGGCGGTGAACGTCTCCGCGCGGTGCTCGTCTGTCCAGCGGAAGACCTCACTACCCACGTTGTGCGGCCCTGATGGCTTGGGCACGGTCGGCACGAACGTGGTCAAGAGAACGATGCCGCCGAGCGCAAGACCGACGACAAGCGCTGTTCGCCCGATCACCCGGCGCCAGCGGCGCGAGCGGCCCGGTCGCCAATGCCGAAGCGCCGCCGCACCCGCTACCGCGACGGCGAGAAGCTGCCATGGCACGAGTTGCCAAACAGCACCCTCGAGTGCGGGCGACCCGACGGCCAATACCAGCGCGCCAGCCGAGAGCGCTGCGAGAGCCTTGGGGCGACGCCGACGCGAGATCGCCCACCACACCGCGGTCGTGAATGTGACGATGATCAAGATCCGATCGATAGTGCTCACGAGAGTCCTCCTTGGTCAGTCGAGTCGAAGTGCACTCAAGACTCGCCGGACTCCGGACGCACGAAAAGGCGGCTGCCACGCCGGTGACGTGTTGCTAGCCACACGATCACGCACCCTGGGTGAGCCTGTCGTACTTGATCCTTCAGCCAGTTCGCTGCGGGCACGGGATCCGCGTCATCCCAGAAGTCATGAAAACCCTGCTCAGGCCCGAAAACAGGGTGTGACAGCGGTTAGCCCCGGAACCCTTCATCCACTTCGATCCCCTCCTTCTCCGTTTCTCCGGGACGACTGCTCGATCGGCCACTTGGCCTTCGCCTTACCTTCGTTAACGAAGCCTGAACCGGGATCACAGGCCGCTCTCAGGATTGCGAGCTTAGATGGGGACGTGTCCGCTTCACCCTCCTCCTCCCGCCTCGCTCCCGCCCGCCGGCGCGCTCGCCTGTTGAAGGCCGTGTCGGCGGGTGTGGCGGTGGCGGGCTTCGGCGCCCTCTCGCTCGTCGTCCGCGGCGCCCACCCCGGCCAGGCGAGCGCCGGCACCGCCGCAGGCGGCGGCCTCGACGTCTCGTCGCGCATCAGCCAGGAGGCGGCGCAGAGCGGCTCCTTCTTCGACCCCGGCTCGGTGGGCCCCACGCAGTCATCGGGCCAACCGCAGGCATCGACCCGCACGTCGTGAGCACACACCGCTTTCGGGCGATGGGATGCGAGATCGTCGTCGGCGGCGCGACGCGCCACGAGACCACGGCCGTCGAGCGCCTCTTCGAGGCACTCGAGGCAGCTCTGAGCCGGTTCCGGCCCGGCTCGGACCTCGAGCGGCTGAACCGCTCGCCGTCCGAGACCACGGTCGTCTCCCCTCTCCTCGCGACCGCGCTCGACGACGCGCTGCGCGCCGCGGCCGCGACACACGGGCTCTTCGACCCTACGATCGCGGCCGCCCTCGAGGCAGCAGGGTACGACCGCACGTTCTCGGAGATCGAGCCGGGGCCTGCCCGCGAAGCGGTCCCGGCCGGACGTTGGCGTGAGATCCGGCTCTCGGGCCTGCTCGTCCGCCGACCGGTCGGCCTCCGGCTCGACCTCAACGGCGTCGTCAAGGGACGCGCCGTCGACGACGCGCTGGCGCTCCTAGAAGGCGAGGGCTTCGTCTCCGCAGGCGGCGACCTCGCGGCCCGGGGGGAGCTCGTCGTGGCACTCCCCGGCGGCGACACCGTGACGTTGCACGCCGGAGCGCTCGCGACGAGCGGGGTGACGACGAGAGCCTGGCAGCGCGACGGCGGCGGCAGCGCCCATCACCTGATCGACCCGGCGACCGGAGCACCCGCCGACGTCCGCTGGTCGTGCGTCACCGTGTGCGCCGCAACGTGCCTCGCAGCCGACGTGGCCGCCAAGACGGCCTTCCTCCTCGGCGACGAAGGGCCGGCGTGGATTGAGCAGCACGGGCTCCAGGGCAGGTTCCTCGCCGAGACCGAGGTCGTCGTCGCGGGCGGCTGGCCGGAAGGCGCAGAAGCTCCGATATGCATCTCGTAGCCTCGACGACGACCTGGTACGCCGCCCGCACGGGAGGCGTCCTCGCCTACCTGCTCGTCTCGGCCAGCGTGCTGGCCGGCATCCTGCTCGCGGGCAAGACGCGCGTTCCGGGCCTCCCCCGCTTCGCGGTCGAGGACGTCCACCGGTTCCTCGGGCTCCTCGCCGCGCTCTTCATCACGATCCACGTCGGCTCGGTCGCGCTCGACTCGGTGGTGCCGTTCTCCCTCGCCCAGCTGGTCATTCCCTTCACGGCCGGTTACCGTCCACTCGCGACCGGGCTCGGCGTCGTCGCGCTCGAGCTGCTCCTCGCGGTGGGAATCACCAACCGGCTCCGCTCGCGCCTCCCCTACCGGGTCTGGCGACGGGCCCATTACGCGACCCTCGCCGTGTGGCTCCTCGCGACCGTCCACGGGATCCTCAGCGGCACCGACCGCCAGCAGACGTGGCTTCTCGTCCTCTACGGCGTCACGGTCGCCGCGGTTGCCGGGGCGGCCGCTCTGCGCTTCGGGCGGGCGCCCGCCCCGCGACGGCTCCGCGCCGGTCTCGCCGCAGCCGGCTGCGCGCTCGCCGCAGTCCTCGGCCTCGCTGCCCTCCCGCAGGCTGCCTCGCCCTCGAAGAGCCAGGCCCGTGCGGTCGTGGCGCTCCCCGAGATCCAGGGCAGCCTGAGCGGGAAGATCGAGCAGGACAACGGCTCCGGCATCGTCTCGATCCGCGGCACCGCCGCGGCGAGATCCGCCTTCAGGATCGACCTGCTGACAGGAGGGAACCGCGTGGCCGACAGCGCGCTCCAGCTACGTTTCGCCGGCGGCGCGACCTGCGAGGGAACGCTCACCTCGCTCGACGAGCGTGGCTTTACGGGCACCTGCACGCTACCGGGCGGCGCCACCCGAACGGTGCGCTCGAGCTGGACCGTCTCGAACGGCAGCGTCGACGGCACGATCTCGACGAGCGGCGGCGTGTCTGCGGCTCCGGCCGCGTAGCTCACCGCGGCAACGAGTTAGTTCTGGCCCATAGGCTGGGGCCCGCCGAGATCGCGCTGACGCTGCTCGGATATGCCGCAGTCTCGGGGCGTCTCCAGGGGACACCGATCACGGTATCGCGCTCGCGACTCATCGCCGTCGAGTAGACCTCCACGCGAGGGCACTCGACGTGTGGCACGGTGCGGTTGTCTCGCGCTGCGACCCCCCGGGGCGACGTCTACCAGCCTGGTAGTGCGCCGGGGCCGAACTTGCTTGCGATGAACGCTTGCCCGAGTGGGCCTTTGGCGTGCTGGAGGAAGCGGGTTCGGACCCCGTTCCCGTAGGCGCCGACCTGCTTCGACCGGTAGACCGCCTTGTTGAAGGCGAACCCAACAGGTCTCGAGACCGGGTAGCGGCCGGAGCGCACCGTCTTTACGGTCGGGGCGACGCCGTCGATCGGGGCCGCACACGTGGTTCCCGCCTCGATCGAAGGTCGGGCGAGCTGGAAGCCGACGACTGCTGCCTCTCCCGCGCCGACGGCCGATGCGACGAGCGCAGACTCCTGTGATGTTCGGATGCTCTTCGCGGGCACCACGTCGAACGAGGAACGCCCCGTCCCCGACCGGTTGACCGGGACCGTGAGACGGAGATCGCGCGCCTTGCCTCCGAGGAGCAGCCGGACACGCCGTGCCGTCAGGCCCTTCGTGCAGAGCTTGCTGCCGGGCTCGACGAGGAGCACGTCCGCGTCGGTCCACAGCGGCACCACCGTGAACACCCGTCGCTCGGCCGCAGTGAGTTTGCGGTCGACCAGCAGCGCGTTGCTCCCGTAGGCGCCGCCGTAGGGCTGCGCCGCGTAGCGCAGCATCTCGTCGGTGGTTCCGATACCGGCCCCCGCGTTGTTCCACACGATCGGTACCCGCTTGCCCCGCACCGTCATGTAGTCCAGTTTGGGCCTTCCCGCCTTGTCGAGCGGCTCGATCGCCCGGTGCATCCAGGCCGCGTCGTTGTCGAGGCGGGCGGGAACGACGATCACCATCTGCACCCACTCCGCCGCGCGCTGCCGCTCGTTCGACGCCGCTCCGAAACCGGCCGATGCAGCCGCGACCGTCGCGCATCCCAGCACAACACAGGCGAACAGGCGCCACACCCTGAGCCTCCCCATCACGCGACCTAGTATGACCGGACGCAGACGGCTGAACAACCGCCGACTCCAGAACCGGTCGCCGCGCGATGAGTCGCCAGGTGTTGACAGGCGACGATGCGGTTCAGGGGTCGTGCTGGGACGGGAGTGCGTCGTCCGGGGAGGATGCGGCTTGGGCAGAAGCTGGAAGCTGAGGAATCAACCAACCGTTTCAGGATTCCACGAGATCGTGGTCGCCTTCCGCTGCCGGCACTCCGGGCTGAACGTCGAGGATTAGCCGAACAGCGCCCCGAGCACGGGGACGAGTACGAACTGCACCGCAACCACGGCGTTCACCGCGACCCCGATCGTTCCCAGACGGTGCTCGCCCAGTCGACGTGCGTCAACACCAAGCACGATCCCGACGGTCGGTGGGACGGCGCTCGCGACCAGCATCAGCACGGACGCGGCCACGCCCCATGGCCTTGCCTCGTACAGCATCTGAGTGTCGTCGAGGCCGAGCGCACTCTGGAGCCCCCACCCGACAGGCATGAGAAGCACCATCCAGGCAAGCGTCGCCGGAGCCATCAGCAACGAGGCGACCGCCGACCGGTGCGGGTCGCGCCAGAAGCGAACGCGATCATGATGGACGGCAGGAACACTCATCAACGCCCTCCTTCCTCACCTCAACCCTGTTACCCAGTCGCACCTGGCGCATCCGCGCCGCCGCTGATCCTGCCTGCCTGGAACTACCGAACTCCCGCTGCCGGCACTCCGGCCAGAACACGACAGCCCGGCGATCATGTGCCGTGCAATTGCGTCCACGGGACGGCGTGAGACGACCTGGTCGCTTGTTGACGCCGAGGGTGTGGCTCTGTCAGAGTTTCTCCATGGCGATTCCCGAGGCGGTCAGGGACGCCGCTCTGTTCCCGGCGTATGACCTGCCTGAGCCGCCGCCGCAGCATCCGTATCAGCAGGTGCGCCGCGAGGGGTTCGTGGTCGGGTGGTTCGCGGGGTTGTCATCCGGCGCAGTCGATGTGCGGTCGGTGGCGGAGGACGACCTCGAGCGAGTAGTCGCCGAGGCGCGAGAGATCCTGTCGACGCACGGTCTGCGCAAGAGCGCGTGGAGCGTTCCTGAGGCCGCTTCGCCACCTCGGCTCGTTGACCGGCTCGCCGCGTTTGGGATGGTGCCCTACGACGAACCCCCGCTCGAGCCGCGGCGGGCGTCGCTCGTCCTCGTCGAGCCGCCCGAACCGGGCCCGCCCCAAGTCACGGCCCGCCCGGTCGAGACGTTCGACGAGTACTCGGCAGCAAACCGCGTTTCGGGTGACGCGTTCCGGATGAGCGACGACGATAGACGCGCGATTGAGACGCAGGAGGAGCTGTCGTGGGGGTTCGAGACGAGCTGGCCCCACTACCAGACCTTCGTCGCGATCCTCGATGGGCAGATCGTCGCCTCTGCGGCGTCGATCTACGGAGCGAACTGCGTGTTCCTTGTAGGCGGGTCGACCCGAGAGGACATGCGCGGCCGTGGCGCATACCGAGCGCTTGTGCGGGCGCGCTGGGATGCGGCCGTCGACCGCGGCACCCCTGCCCTCACGGTAGGAGCCGAGAGCATGTCGCGGCCGATTCTCGCGCGACTCGGGTTCGTCAACGTCGGCTGGACGGACTGCCTGATCGACCGCTTCGCCTGAGCGCCACCACGGCCGTCGCGATGGCGCTCGACTTCGTCAGGATATCCGCGACGCGAGCAGACTGAACAGCTATCGAGTGCCGAACCGTGCCTCGACATCCGGGAGCCCCTCGAACCGCGAGAACGTCCCCGCGCCTGCGATCTCCTCCGCAGCCTGCAGGAATCCGGCCCAGGCGGTACGTGCGAGCGTCCCCCCGACGCTGATCCGGCGCACACCGAGGGAGGCAGCTTCCGGGACCGTGATGAATGGAGCGTTGACCAGGAGGTTCACCGGTTTGGGTGACACCGCGACAACGACCGCGGAAACCTGCTCGACCGTCCCGATTCTCGGAGCGTAGAGGCAGTCGGCACCGGCTTCGGCGTATGCCTGCAGCCTTCGGATCGTCTCGTCGAGGTCGGGGCGTCCCACCACGAAGCCCTCTGATCGCCCGGTGAGGACGATGCCCGTTCCGCTCTCGTCGATCGCTCGTCGCGCGGCTCGGATCCGGTCGACAGCGAGGTCGAATTCGTACAGTGGCTCGGCCGCGTCGCCCGTGGAGTCCTCGATCGAAAGCCCGGCGATCCCGGTCGCTGCTGCGAGCTTCACGTTCGTGGCGACCTGCTCCGGATCGTCAGCGAAGCCGCCCTCGAAGTCTGCGTTCACCGGGAGGTTCACCACCCCGGCGACGGTACGAAGATGCTCCAGCGTCTGATCGAGCAGGAGTTGATTATCGGCGCGACCCAGTGTCCATGCGTAGCCGGCACTTGTCGTCGCGAGCGCCTCGAAGCCCAGCTGCTCGAGGGCAAGCGCGCTGCCTGCATCCCACGGGTTCGGCATGACAAAACAGCCGGCGGCGTGTAGCCGGCGAAAGGCATCGACCCGATCATCCTGCACAGTCATGGCGCTCCTCATCAACGAAGGGTCGCGTCGCGACACGCTAGCCGATCCAGGCTACTGGAGCCAGGCCCCGCAGTACCACACCCGGGCGGCGACTGTGTCGTCGGCAGAATTGCGATCGCAAGAACTGGCCCAGACGGGTGACCCGGGATCGGCCCTCGCGGAGGCAGACGTCAGGATAGGCTCTCCACCATGGCCGACCTCTCCGACCTCTTCAGCCGCAACCGAGCCTGGGCAACGGCGATGGTCGCGGGGAACCCGGATTTCTTCGCCGACCTCGTCGAGCGCCAGGCGCCGGAGTATCTCTGGATCGGCTGCTCGGACAGCCGCGTCCCGGCCAACGAGATCGTCGGGCTCGCGCCCGGAGAGGTCTTCGTCCACCGCAACGTCGCGAACGTCGTCGTGCACACCGACCTCAACTGCCTCTCCGTGCTCCAGTACGCGGTCGACGTCCTCAAGGTGAAGCACGTGATCGTATGCGGCCACTACGGCTGCGGCGGGGTCACGGCGTCGCTCGCGGGCGCGCGACACGGGCTCGTCGACAACTGGCTCCGCCACGTCTTGGACGTGAGCGACAAGCACGCCGCGGAGCTGGCGGCGCTCCCCGACGAAGCTGCGACTCGACCGCCTCTGTGAGCTGAACGTGATCGAGCAGGTGATGAACGTCTGTCAGACGACGATCGTCGAGGATGTCTGGGCCCGCGGACAGGAGCTCACGGTGCACGGCGTCGTCTACAGCCTCCACGACGGGCTCCTGCGGGACCTCGACGTCACCGCGCACGCCGCCGATCCGGGCGACTTGCGATCCGGGTTGCGCTCGCGGACGGACGGCAGCTGATTCTCCGCGCCGACCCGGGATCTACGGCCTGAGAGGGAGACCGCTCAAGCCGGGCTTCCGGTCGGCGCACCGACGAGCCTGCCGTCACGCATCGCGAGGCGCCTCGGCGCCCGCGCGGCGAGGCCGGCATCGTGGGTGGCCACGATGACCGTCACCTGATGGCTGCTCGCGAGGCCGGAGAGGAGATCGATCACGTCCGCGCCCGTAGCAGTGTCGAGATTGCCGGTCGGCTCGTCGGCGAGGATCACCCGTGGGCCGACCACGAGGGCTCGCGCGATTGCGACGCGTTGCTGCTCGCCGCCCGAGAGGTGGGATGGGAGGTGCGAGTCAGCGATCGGCGAGACCGACCTCGTCGAGCAGCGCGAGTGACCGGGTGCGGAGCTCCGTCGTGTCGACGCCGGTCGGGGCCAGGCCAGCTTCGACGTTCTGGAGGGCCGTCAGCGTCGGGATCAGATTGAACTGCTGGAAGACGAAGCCGAAAGCGTTGAGCCGAAGCTCGGCCAGTTCACCGTCTCCGAGAGCGCCGAGATCGCGACCCTCGAAGAACACGTTGCCCGAGCTCGGCCGATCGAGCGCTCCGAGCAGCTGCAAGAGGGTCGTCTTTCCGGAGCCGCTCGGCCCTTCGAGGGCGACGAACTCGCCCGCCACGATCTCGAGATCGACACCGCCGACCGCCTCGATCACCGACGGCCCGCGCTGGAAGAACCGCTTGGCTCCCTTGACGTCGTAGAGCACAGCGTCCACTACTCGACCTGCCTCAACGCGTCGGCCGGTCGCAGCCTGGAGGCCCGGAATGCGCCCGCCGCGCCGGCCAGAAGGCCGCCGACGACCGCGAGTAGGAATCCCGCGACCAGCACTCCGCCGCGATCGGTGCCGTCAGCGCGACCTGATCGGTGACGCTGCGCGCCGTCACCTCTCCGAGACCGAAGAACCCGTCACCGCCGCCCGTGCTCGAGCTCGCCGTCAGCGTCGGGCCGAAGGCCCCGATTGCGCTCGCCACAACGATTCCGAGGACGACTCCCAGGAGCCCACCGAGGATTCCCTGGGTGAGCGACTCGCCCATGACCTGGCGGACGACCTGCCACTGCGTCCAGCCGAGCGCCTTCAACGTGCCGAGCTCGCGCACGCGCTTCCCCACCGACGAGAGCGTCAGGAGAACGGCGAGCAGGAACGCGGCCACGGCGGCGAGCACGGCAAGCGCCGTCCCGAGCCGCTTCGAGAGACTCGCAGCGTCGACGAGCGAGCCGCTGATCGAGTCTGCGACCTGCTGCGCGCTCGCCACCTGCGCACGCGGGTACAACGTCTCGATCTGCTGCTGCACTTCGGCGACGGAGGAGCCGTCCTCGGCACGAACGAGGAGAACGTTGACCGAGTCCTTCTGGCTCGCGAGCACCTGTAGCTGGGCAAGTCCGACGTAGACGTCGGCCGTCTGGCCGCCAAGGGGCGGCCGCACCAGGCCGACGACCGTGAAGACGGTGCCGTTGAGGTCGAGCTTGGAGCCGACCTTCAGGCCCTGACGGCTCGCGTACGAGGAGGAGAGAAGCGCTTCATGGGCACCATCCCCTTCGTCGGCATTGATGAATCTCCCGTTCGAGACGAGCCCGGAGGTGACGACGCCGATGCCGGGGTCGTTCAGCTCGGCGCCTGCGATCGTGTAGCTCGAGCTCTCGATGTTCGTCTGGGGCGGGTCGACGACCTGCCGCAACGTCTCCTGCGGCGTCGTGATCGTTGCGCGGAACCGCTGAAGCCGCTCGGGCAGGCACGCGTTGAACGCGCTCCGGTCGCGACCCTGCCCTCCGGCCCCCTGGCCACCACCTAGCGCCCCCTGGCCACCACCTAGCCGCCCTGGCCGGCGCCTTGACCGCCGCCCTGACCGCCGCCGAACGTGATTCCGGCCTTTGCGAGGCACGCCTGCATCGCCTCGAACTCGGCCTCCGTCGGACGCGGAATCTCGCGGTCGACCTGAACCTGCTGGCCACCAGCCTGGATCTTGGCGACGATCTTCGGCACCGTCCCCGACTGGTGCACGGCGGCAAGCACGAGCCCGCTCGAGACCGACGCCACGCCCGGCACAGTCGCGATCTCCGCTGCGGTCGTCTGCGGGAAGGTCAGCTGCGTCCCCGGCAGGAAGAAATCGTGGACGAACGAGTCACCCGGCTTGCCGAGCTTCGAAAGATCCGTGATCACGGACTGGTTCGCCTGAATCGACCTCGCGGCCGGCGCCGCCGAACCCGCCACCGCCACCGCCGAAACCGCCCTGCCCTCCGCCCTGGCTCTGCTCGGGCTCGAGGGTGACGGTGAGATCGGTGCCGATGCTCGAGCAGCGGATCGAGCGCTTTCGCCTGCGCGTCATCGAGCCCGCGCGACAGGGCCGACACGGCGATCACGAGCGAGACGCCGACGGCAAGCCCGAGCACGGTCAGGATCGTGCGACTCTTGCGCCGCAGCAACTCACTCCGCAGGTAGGCGAGATAGAACACACAACGATTGAAGCAGCGAAACCTGGGAGCCACCTGAGAGATCACGGATGCTGTCGGCGCCGTCGCGGGAGCCGACTGCGCCCCGTCAGGAGTCGATGGCCTATCCTCACGAGGACCGTGCGAGCGCAGGGAACGTCCACCCCGGGCGTATACATGCCCAACCACACCGGAAGCGGTACTCGCAATGAGCTTCTTCTGCAGGATAGGTGTCCATCGCTGGTCGTTCAGCAGTCAGCTCCTTGCCGAGCCCGGGCACCGCACGCACACCGAGATCATCCGCGCACGTTGCACGCGTCATGCCTGCCACCGCTACGGCGCCTGGGCTCTCGTCCACCGCGAAGCACACATTCCCGGCTCGACCTCGCGCGACTCGTCGGCCAGCCCGGCCTGAGCCCGGCCGCCGCTGCTGCGACCGTTCACAACTCACGCGACGTGCGTGATACGCGTTACATACCGTTGTGACGACTAACACTGCTCTGGGCTCGCCGGTCTCCCGTCAGATCGACAGCCCGTACGGGCTCCTCACGGTCATCGGCTCGCCCGATGGCCTACGGGCGATCCTCTGGCACGACGACGATCCGGTGCGCGTCGGCCTCCCGGACATCCCGCCACGCGGCTCGGCCGTCGCAGCTCGACGAGGCGGCGTGTCAGCTCGGCGAGTACTTCGGCGGAGACCGCACAGCCTTCGACCTGCCGCTCGACCTCCGGGGAACGGCGTTCCAGATCGACGTCTGGCGGGCGCTCGCCGAGATCCCCTACGGCGAGACGCGCACCTACGCCGATCAGGCGGCGCTGCTCGGCCGACCGGCCGCGGTGCGCGCCGTGGGCGCGGCGAACGGGCGAAACCCGCTCTCGATCGTGCTCCCCTGCCATCGCGTCGATCGGGAGTGACGGCGCCCTGCGAGGATTCGCCGGCGGACTCGAGGCGAAGCGCGCACTGCTCGCGTTCGAGAGAGCGATGTGGTCGTCTCCCGCGGTGGCGCCGATCGCTGAGCTCCGGCGACAGGCTGGAGCCTCGCGCCACGTGCACGAGGCGGCACTCGGCCACCCTGCTACGCTCTTCCAGCCCGGTCGCGCTAGGTGGGGAGTCAGCGGTTCCCTGAACCCGAAATCCGCTCCAGCGGGACCGAACGCCGTCCGAGGGACGGTTTCATCGGGATTGGGTCTGCGCACGAGGTGTTGACAGGTCGGGTCCCGCGCACTGGGAGCGTTCGAACCGCGTCAGATCCGGAAGGAAGCAGCGCTAAGGACTCCCTCTCAGGTGCCGCGGTTCCGCCCGGCCCGAGCCGGCGACGCAGATTCCTCCGGGGAAGCCTGTTTCGACGACGGAGCGCGTGACCGGGCACTGGCGCTGCGCACCGGCTCCGTGGAAACCCCGATTGCCCGCCGTGCGGCGAGCTGGTATCACCTGGTCATGTTCAAGACCATCATCGAGCCGTTCCGCATGCACTCGATCGAGCCGCTCCGGCTGACGACGCCCGGGTACCGCGCCGCCGCGATCAGGGACGTCGGCTACAACGTCTTCGGCCTCCACTCGGCCGACGTCCTCATCGACCTCCTCACCGACTCCGGCACGGGGGCAATGTCGCGCGACCAGTGGGCCGCGATCCAGCACGGCGACGAGAGCTACGCCGGCTCGCCGTCCTGGTTCGTCTTCCTCGAGGCCGTCCGCAAGCTGTTCCCGTTCGAGCACGTGATCCCGACTCATCAGGGGCGCGCCGCCGAGAAGATCCTGTTCTCGGCAATCGGCGGCCCGGGCAAGGTCGTGCCCAACAACACGCACTTCGACACGACCCGTGCGAACGTCGAGTTCACGGGAGCCGAGGCTGTCGACCTCGTCATCGCCGAAGGCCACGACCCTGCGGCCGAGCACCCCTTCAAGGGCAACATGGACGTCGAGGCGCTCGACCGCCTGATCTCGGAGCGAGGGCCCGACAACGTGCCCGTCGTGATGGTCACGGTCACGAACAACTCCGGGGGCGGGCAACCGGTCTCGCTCGAGAACCTCCGTGCCGTCCGCGCCGTCTGCGACGTGCACGGCGTTCCCCTCTACCTCGACGCATGCCGGTTCGCCGAGAACGCATGGTTCATCCGTGAGCGCGAACCGGGCCAGAGTGAGCGAGACGTCGCCGACATCGTGCGTGAGATGGCCGGCCTCGCGGACGGGATGACGATCAGCGCGAAGAAGGATCCGCTCGCGAACATCGGCGGCTGGCTCGCGATGAACGACGACGCACTCGCCGAGCGCTGCCGCGCCCTCCTCGTGCTGACCGAAGGCTTCCCGACGTACGGCGGCCTCGCAGGCCGTGACCTGGAAGCCATCGCCCAGGGGCTCAGCGAGTCGGTCGACCACGACTACCTCCACTACCGCACGCGCTCCACCGCCTATCTCGGTGACGGGATCAGGCAGGCAGGGATGCCCGTCGTCAGACCGGTCGGGGGCCATGCCGTGTACATCGACGCGCAGACACTGCTCCCTCAGATCCCGCCGCTCCAGTACCCGGGGCAGGCACTCGCCGTCGCGCTCTACGAAACCGGCGGCGTGCGCGGCTGCGAGATCGGCTCCGTCATGTTCGGACGCCACCCGGACGGGACGGAGAGCCCCGCCGCGTTGGAGCTCGTCCGGCTCGCGCTCCCACGCCGCACCTACACGCAGAGCCACGTCGACTACGTGATCGAAGTGTGTGCCGCGGTGGCCAAGCGGGCCCACGAGCTGACCGGCTACCGGATCATCGACGAGCCTGCCCAGCTGCGGCATTTCACGGCCCGATTCGAGCCCGCAGGCTAACCCACCCGGCAGCGGTGCCGCGTCTGCGACAATCGCCCCGTGGCCGCGCTCTACCGCACCTACCGTCCGCTCGATTTCGGTCACGTGATCGGGCAGGAGGCGGTCGTCCGCACCCTCCGCAACGCGATCGAGCACGGTCAGGTACGCCAGGCCTACCTCTTCGCCGGGCCCCGCGGAACGGGCAAGACGTCGATGGCGCGCATCCTCGCCAAGGCGATGAACGCGGAAGGCGGCCCGAACGCGGACTTCGACCCCAACCGTCCTATCGCGCGGGCGATCGCCGACGGGAGCTCCCTCGACGTCGTCGAGATGGATGCGGCATCGCAGCGCGGGATCGACGACGTGCGCGAGATTCGCGACCGCGCGGTGCTCCAGCCGGTCGAGGGTGGCTACAAGATCTACATCATCGACGAGGCTCACCAGCTCACAACGCAGGCGTGGAACGCACTGCTCAAGCTGATCGAGGAGCCACCACCTCACCTCGTCTTCGTCTTCTGCACGACCGATCTTGCAAGCGTCCTCCCCACCGTCCGCTCGCGCTGTCAGACGTTCGTCTTCCAGCGGCCCCGGCTGCAGGAGCTCGTTTCCGTCCTCCAGCGCGTCTGCGAGGGTGAGAACATCGATGCGCCCGACGCCGCTCTTGCGCTCATCGCGCGCGGCGCGTACGGCTCCTTCAGAGACGCGGTCTCGACTCTCGATCAGCTCGCCGCCGCGACCGACAGCACGATCTCGGTGCAGGATGTGCTCCAGCTCGTCGGCGGAATCGAGGAAGGCTCGCTCTTCCGACTGTGCGACACGATCATCGACCGCGACACCGCCGGCGCGCTCGTCCAGATCGAGGAGCTCTCCGAGCAGGGCCAGGACATCGGCCGCCTCGTCGTCGACCTGATCGACCACCTCCGACAGCTCCTGCTCGTGCAACACGTCGGCCACGTCCCGGAATCGCTGCCCGTGACCGAGGAGACGCGCGAACGCCTCCGCGAGCAGGCAAACCAGCTTCCAGAGCCCACCGTGCTCCGCCTGATCGACCTCCTCGCGCTTGCCGTCGACGACATACGCCAGGGCGGCGACCCCCGGCTCCCCCTCGAGCTGGCTCTCGTCAAGGTGACGCGGCCAGAGGCCGACATGTCGCGTGAGTCGCTCGCGCACCGCCTGGAGCTGCTCGAGTCACGACCCGCCGGCACCGGGATCGCTCCCGCCGTCGCGGCGGCTCGGCCACCGCGCGCCGAGACGGCTCCCCCGGCGCGCAGCGCAAGCGGCGCCGCGATGTGGTGGAAACACGCTCCCACCGATGTCGCTGCCGCCGCCGCGCCGGCGTCGCTGCCGCCGCTCGAGCTCGACCAACTCCGTGATGCGTGGCAGCGAAACGTCGTCGACGCCGTCAAGGAGCGCTCGATTCCGATCTCGACACTGCTCGTCGAAGCGCGGCCCGTCGAGATCAGCGGAGACGCGCTCACGATCGAGTTCGCGCCCGCAGCCGGCTTTCACCGAGCCCAGATCGAGGAGCCGAAGAACCTCGCGATGCTTGCCGAGGCGCTCTACGAGGTCACGGGTCGGCACCTGACGATCCACACGGTGATCGGCGCGGCACCCGAGCCGGTCGAGCATGAGGATCCGCGCGAGCTTTCCGAGGAGGACGTCATCTCCTTGCTCAAGGACACATTCGACGCTGAGGAAGTGGAGGAACACTGATGGCGAAGTTCGACATGAACGCGATGCTGAAGCAGGCCCAGCAGATGCAGGCCCAGATGATGGAAGCGCAGGAGCAGGCCAAGCAGGAGATCGTCGAGGCATCCGCCGGTGGCGGCATGGTCACCGTGAAGGCAAACGGCGGCGGCGAGATCGTGGAGATCGTGATCGACCCGAAGGCAATCGACCCGGACGACCCCGAGATGCTCGCCGACATCGTGATGGCCGCAGCGAACGAGGCGCTCCGCTCGGCGAGCGAGCTCGTGGAGTCGAAGATCCGCGGACAGATGCCAGACCTCGGCTCGCTCGGGCTGTAGTGGAGGCGAGCGGTGGAAGAGCACACCGCTCGCCTCCACTAGACATGTTTGCTGCCGCGCTTCGCGCGGAGGGAGTGGAACCTGTCTCGCTCGTCCGCCGTTACGACGCCGCGAGGTCGACGACGGGGCCCCCCGGCCGCCGTCGCAGTTGCATTCCGGCGATAGCCGCGACGACCAGGCTCGCGCCCGCCAGTTGCGGTGTCGTCATGTGCTGCTTGAGAACAACGGCTGCGAGGGCGATCGTGACGGGGACCTCGACCGTGACGAGCAGTGACGCGGTCGACGGACCGACGAGCCTCACACCCCTGAGGAAGGACGTGACGGCGAACACCGAGCCGACGAGGGCCGCGACGACGAGACAGACGAGCCCTTTCGAGCCTCCCACGGCACCGAGCGATCCGAGCACGCCGCCCACGATGACGAACGACATTGCCGCACCGGCGGTGAGGTAGGCCGCAAGCGCCATCGGATCGGCATCGCGCAGGAGTCGGTCCGCCAGAAGGATGTAGACCGCATACGCTGCCGCGGAGCCGAGCGCCATCCCAACCCCCACGAGATTGGGGTTCGTGGCGGTCGCACCGACCAGTGCGACACCGGCGAAGATGCCGACGAGCGCCATGAGCCGCCGCCGGGTCAGCCGCTCGCGGCCGATCATCGCAGCGACCCCGACGACGAGCACGAGATGGGCGTAGTGGACGAGCGACGCGAGCGGCGCGGATGTCCGTTCGAGGGATCCGAAGAACAACGCCGAGTCGAGCGCATAGACGATCGCCCCGAGGGTGAATGCGGCAAGCGCGGCTTTCGCCGGCACGGCGAGGACCTTCCGACCCGCGATCGCGAGAAGCAAGAAGGTCGCCGCCAGGTACCGCCACGCGAGCACACCCGTGACCGCAGCGCCGTGGTCGTACGCGATCTGGATCAGGATCGGGGAGACGGAGAACGCCACCCCGGCGACGAGGCAGAAGAGGGTACCACGGAAGTGGGGAGCGCTGAGTCGGGCCATCGCTGGAAATGTACGGATGACTGAACAAAACGCCTTCCCTGAGTTATCTTCTCAATATCAAGGTTTTTCCTATATGACGATTCAACAGCTCACCTACTTCCTGGCAACCGCCAGGCACGGCTCCTTCAGCGGTGCAGCCCGTTCGCTCTTCCTCACGCAGCCGTCGATCTCTGAGCAGGTGCGACAGCTCGAGGGCGAGCTCGGGATCGCACTCTTCGCTCGGGCGGGCCGCGGGCTCGTCCTCACCGAGGCGGGTCGTCGATTCCGACCCGAGGCCGAACGGGTGCTCGCCGACGTCGAGCGTGCGCGTGACGTGGTAGCCGAGGTGAGGGACCTTCGGGGCGGGACGCTCGGATTCGGCATGTTCGGAACCGCCTCCGCGTACCTGATCGCCGATCTCGCCACCGACTTCAGGAAGAAGTACCCCGAGGTCCGGCTCAGACTGGTCGGGCTGAACTCGTCGGAGGTCGCCGACCAGGTGCGGGACGCGACGCTGGAAGCCGGGCTCGTCGTCCTCCCTGTCGACGACTCGGGCCTCGATCTTCGCGTCGCCCGCCTCGAGGAGCTCGTCGTCGTCGGCCGTGAGGAATCCCGCCTCGCCGCACCGGTCACCATCGAGGCGCTCGCCGAGGCGCCACTGATTCTCTACGACGCGCAGTACGGTGCTCACGACCCGATGCGCCGCCAACTGCTCGACCGCGCACAGCGGGCGGGCGTGACGCTGCGGCCGGTAATCGAGGTGGAGGGGATCGAAGCTGCCGTGGGGCTCGCGCGCCGCGGCCTCGGCGACACGATCGTCCCTCGCGCCGCCATCAGTCGCCAGGGGGCAAGGGGCATGCACTTCGCATCGTTCGCCGACCCGCTCTACGACACGTTCGCGTTCATCGCCCGCTCGAACGCCCCGCTCTCCCCCGCCGCCCGGGCGTTCGTCGAGATCGTCGAGCACCGCCTCGATCGGTTGTCCGAGGCGGCACTGTACGCAGGGGGAACGTCCGAAACCGACGCGTAGGGGGCCGGGTGGAACCCGGCCCGCGTATAACCTCAACGTCGTGCTGAGCCCCGCCGTCGACAACCTGGTCGCGCAACTCACCCGCCTCCCCGGGATCGGCACACGGACCGCGCAGCGACTGACGTTCCACCTGCTCTCCGTCTCGAGGGAGGAGGCACTCGCTCTCGGCGAGGCGATCGCCGAGATGAAGGAGCGCGTGCGGTTCTGCCGCGACTGCGGCAACCTGACGGAGGAAGAGCTCTGCGCGATCTGCACCGATCCGCGCCGCGATCGCTCGATCGTCTGCGTCGTCGAGCAGCCCGTCGACGTCGTCTCGCTCGAACGAACGCACGAGTATCGCGGCCTCTACCACGTTCTCGGGGGCTCGCTCTCACCCATGGACGGGGTCGAGCCGTCCGATCTCCGCGTCGGGCAACTGCTCCACCGCGTCGAGCAGGGCGGGGTCGAGGAGGTCGTCCTCGCCACGAACCCCAACATGACGGGTGAGGCGACAGCCGCCTACCTCGCCGATCGGCTCCGCGATCGCGTCCGAGTGACGCGCCTCGCGAGCGGTCTGCCGGTGGGCGGCGACCTCGAGTACGCAGACGAGGTCACTCTGGGACGGGCCCTCTCCGGCCGGCGGCCCGCGTAGACCCACCGGTATCCTGAGGCCATGGCCGGTCCTCGCATCGGTGTCGTCGGCGCGACGGGCGCGGTCGGCACGATCACCCTCCAGCTCCTCGCCGAGCGCGGGTACGACGTGCGCGCGTACGCCTCCTCCCGCTCCGCCGGCTCGAGGCTGCCGTTCGGTGACGACGAGATCCTCGTCGAAGAGGCAACGCCCGACGCGCTCGCGGCGGGCGACGTCGACCTCTTCCTCTTCTCGGTCGGGACGGGCGCCAGCAGCGAGCTCGTGCCGATCGCGTCGGCAGCGGGAGCGATCTGCATCGACAAGTCGTCTGCCTACCGCCTGGTCGACGGGTATCCGCTCGTCGTGCCCGAGGTCAACGCCAATCGCGCCCTCGAGGCGCTCGAGCGCGACCGCATCGTCGCGAATCCGAACTGCTGCACGATCCCGCTTACGTGCGTCCTGAAGCCTCTCCACGACGTCGTACCACTGAAGCGTGTGCACGTGGCGACCTACCAGTCAGTCTCCGGCGCAGGCGCCCAACGGATGGAGCAGCTCCGGGCCGAGCCGTCCGCCGACCACAACCTCGTGATGGACTGGTCGTGGGAGGGGGACGAATCGGACGAGGAGTCGAAGCTCCGGGCCGAGACCCGCAAGATACTCGAGCTGCCCGATCTCGCGATCAGCGCGACCTGCGTGCGGGTTCCGGTACTCGTCGGTCACTCCGAGGCGATCTGGGTCGAGTTCGAGGAGCCGCTCCCGCCCGCGGATGCGGCCGCGATCCTCAGCGAGGCCCCGAGCGTCCGCGTCCTGCGGTTGCCCGAGTTCCCGACGCCGAGGGATGCAGCCGACGGCGACGAGGTGCTCGTCGGCCGGATCCGCAAGGACGAAGGCTCCGCCAACGGGCTGGCGCTCTTCCTCTCCTGCGACAATCTCCGAAAAGGGGCAGCCCTGAATGCGATCCAGATCGCCGAGGTACTCCTCGCCGGTGTCGCTACTGCATAACGCTAGGGCCGCGGCGGTCGCGGGGCTCGCCGCCGCCCTGATCCTCGCAGGCCCCGGAGGGAGCGCACCCCGGCCACCGACCCTCATCGCGGTCGGCGACATCGCATCGTGCGGGTCGCAGGGAGACGAGCAGACCGCAGCGCTCGCTAAGAGGCATCCTGGCCCGATCGCGATTCTCGGTGATATCGCGTACGAGAGTGGGAGCGCGGCCGACTTCGCGAACTGCTTCGATCCGAGCTGGGGGCCGCTCGTCCGACGAAGCCGCGCAGCACTCGGTAACCACGAGTACGGGACCGGCAGTGCCGCGGTCGCGATCAGCCGGTTCCGGCTGCCCAAGAACGGCTGGTACAGCTACTCGATCGGAGCCTGGCACGTGATCGTGTTGAATTCGAACTGCGACAGGGTGGGCGGCTGCGAGCGCGGCTCTCGGCAGTGGCGCTGGCTCGAGGCGGATCTCGCCACGCATCGCAATCGCTGCACGCTCGCCTACTGGCACCACCCTCGGTTCAGCTCGGGCCTCCACGGATCGAGCGTCGCGTACGCGCCCTTCTGGGATCTGCTCTCGCGCGCGAAAGCGGATGTCGTCCTCCAGGGCCACGACCACCACTACGAGCGGTTCGCTCCACTGAACGGCATCCGGTCGTTCGTCGTCGGCACAGGAGGAAAGAGCCTCTATCCGACACTCTGGCCGAGAGCCGGGAGCATCGTTCGCAACTCGAGCACCCACGGCGTGCTCGAGCTCACGCTTCGTCCCGCCGGCTACGACTGGAAGTTCCTGCCGGTGCGTGGCAGCTCGTTCACCGATGCCGGCAAGGCGCTCTGCCGCTGAGCCGGCCCGATTACGGCGTGGGGACGGAGGCGCCTTCGGGCACGAACGCCTCTTGCACGACCCGAAGAACCTTCGCGCGGCGACCTTCCTCGATCGGCGCAAGTCCGGCCAGCTCGAGGCGACACAGCTCGACACGCCCCTGCGAGCGCAGCGTCGCGAAACCGAAGTCCTCCAGGAAGTCACGGGGAAACACCGTTCGATGCACGAGTTGTCTCTCGATCCCTCGCTCACGCTCGGGGTAGCGGTAGGCGAACGCCTCGAGGGCCTTCGCGCCCTGATCACGCGCCTCACCGATCGCAGCGAGGAGAAGGGACTTCTCCACCCACTCGACGCCGCGGCCCGTCAGAAAGACACACGTGACGAGAACCGCGTCGTCGGACGGCGGACCTGCAGGGAGATCGACGGCCCGTGGGAAGAACCCTGTCGGGCCGTACTGCATCGACCCGAGAACCGAGCCGTCATCGTCGTAGTAGATCGTCCCCCACTCGCCCGATTCCTGCTCGACCCGTTCGATCCACTGTTCCTTCGACGCTGTTCTGTTCCCGCGCGACTGCCACCATACGCACTCCCGGCAGACCGACGGAGCCGTTGCGATCGTGCCTCGGGTGAGCCCGGCGACGCGAGCCATCACGTCCCGTGGTCTCCGTCGGGACGAGCTGCCGACGTGTCCCGCAGGTACACGGAGCGTCCGCCCGCTACCGGGATGGGCATGCGCCCATCCTCTACGCGCCTTCCGGTCGATGACCGACGTCATCGACGATCACATCAACGGTCGCGGGCGTCAGGTCGGCCATCGTCGCGAGGCACTCCGCCACTCGAATCTGGACGGCGCCGCCGACGTCGGCAACGTTGGCCCCCCAGTCGACGGCGAGGTGCAGCTCAACGGCGACGCCCTCGGCATCGGTGGTCGTCACCTTCACACCTTGGTGTCGTGGCCGCGACCCTTCGACCACGCCCCTGACTCCCTCGACTCCGCGCGCGGCGTCTGCCGCGTAGCTCGCGAGAATATCCGTCGAGATCACCGAATGCCCTTCCATCACGTCGATTGTTGCACTCGCGACTGCGCCGGGTGCAGGACGAGCTCCGTGACCTCCGGTCGAGCGAAGAAGCGAAACGGAACGAACGTGGTTCCGGTGCCCGGCGAGATATGCATCACGCCGCCCTTCGCGGGGTAGAGCCCGGCGACGAGACGGGTTCCCGGGTGGGCGAGCGACACCCTTCGGCCCGGGTAGGGAATCACGATCTGCCCCGCGTGGAGATGCCCCGTCAGGACGAGATGAAAGGAGCCGGGCCGGAGGGCTCGTTCGATGCCGGGGAAGTGGCAGAGGAGGATCCGCAGATCGGCGTCGGAATCGGCGAGCTCCCACGGCCGAGCCGAGCCGCGCGAGTAGCTCTGCGGGTCGACGCCGACGATCTGGATGCGCCGGCCGGCGCGCTCGATCGAGACGGCATCGTCGCGCAGCAGAACCGCCACTTCGCTGAGCTCGGCGAGATCTGCCGGCCGCGAGAACGGATCCCGCGTGACGGCAATATCGTGGTTTCCAAGAATCACGAAGGGACGACCCACGGTCCCGAGGAGCTGAACGAGAAGCGGCACACCCTTCGGGCTCGAGGCCACATCCCCCGTGATGCAGACGAGATCGGGATTCCGGCTCACGACCCAGGCGAACGCCTTCTCGGTCGCAACTCGACCGCGCGAGCGGATTCCGAGATGGAAGTCTGAGAGATGTGTAATCCGAAGCCCGTCAAGCTCGGCAGGCAGCCCTTCGACCTCGACGTCGATCACACGACAGCGAAGCCATCCAGCCTCGAAGAGCCCCCAGGCGAGGAGACCGAGGGCGGCGACAATTGCGAGAGCGACGACCCAGATCATGAGTCGATGCTACGCGCGCTCGCTCGCGTCGCTCCGACTCCAGGCTTCAGCCTGGTGCCAGACGTCGGCCCTAGACGGAAAGCTTCTCGATCACGGGGTCGACCGAGACGACGTGGCGCCGGAACTTCAGCTCCGAGTCGGTCAGCCCCGCGGCGACGCCGACGAGCTGCGAGAGGTGCAGGATCGGCATCGCGAAGTCGCGGCCGGTCTGCTTCTTCAGCTTCGACTGCCACGCATCGAGCGAGAGATGGCAGAGCGGGCACGGTGTCACCATCGCATCCGCGCCGGCCTCCATCGCCTGCTCGATCGGCTGGATCAGCTCGGCGAGCGCGGTCTCCTCGCGCGCCTGGATGATCGGGAACCCGCAGCACTTGATCTTCGCCGGGTAGTCGATCGCCTCGCCGCCGCAGGCCTCGATGATGCGCTCGAGCGAGCTCGGCTTGTCGGGGTCCTCGAATCCCATCAGCTTCGACGGCCGCAGGATCTGGCAGCCGTAGAACGGCGCGATCTTGAGGCCCTTCAAGCCCTTGTGCGCCACGGTCTGCAGTGTCCCGAACGACTCGCCGGCGATGAGCCACAGGAAATGCTTCACCTCGACGCTGCCCGAGTACGGCGGCACGCCAACCTGCTCGAGGTTGTCGTTCACACGCTGCCGCAGGTCCTCGTCGATCTGCAGCTGGTGGTTCGCCTGCCGTAGGTTGAGCGTGCACACGTTGCACACCGTCATCAACGTGTCGCACCCCGTCGCCTCGGCATACGAGAGGATCCGCGCGTTCAGGTGCAGGTAGTAGTCCGGCTCGGCCTCGTGGATATCGCCGGCACCGCAGCACGTGACCGAGTCGAGCTCGATGAGCTCGTAGCCGACCTTCGGCGCGAGTGCGCGGGTGGAGATGTCGAGCTCCTTCGCGGAGAGCGATGCGAGGCAACCCTTGTAGTACGCAAGCTTCTTCACTGTGTGACCCCCGAGTGTGGCGCCCCGCAACGTTCGACCAGAAATGAGCGTTGCGGGACACCCCACCCCCTGTTGGTTTCTGGAGTGAGGCGTCTCACAACGAGACTATTCGATCCGAGCGTTCTGAGACGCCTCACTCGGTCTCCTCGCGCTCGCTCGGCAGGTACGGCCGCGGCGCGGAATCGGCCTCCGTGTACGGATCTCTGCCTCCGGAGGCCTCGTGGTGCGCCTCGATCCGGCCAAGAGCCTTCTCGCCCTGGACGATCCCGGCCGCCCCGTCACGACCCTGTGTCTTGACGAGGTCGAAGAGCGCCCGGGACTCGTGCACCTCCGCGGCCACATGCGGCGGGAACGGCGGCGGCACCTTGCCCTTGAGCGCGAGGCCCATCGCGAACTTCGTCTCCTTGATCGACGAGAGAATCCCCTGGGTCTTCGGCACGAGCTCTGTCTCGCGGAGCCAGCCAGTCGTCTTCGCCGACGTGACGAACCACTTGGCGTGCTTGGCACCCATGTCGCGATCGATGCCGTTCTTCATCGCCTCGGCACCGAGCTTCGCGATCGCGTCACGAGGGTCGACGCCCTTCGGGCATCGCTCGGTGCAGAAGTAGCAACGCGTGCAATCCCACAACCCATGAGGCTCGGAGTACTTCTCGAGCCGCTCGATCGTCGCGCCGTCGCGCGGATCGCCGACGAACCGCATGCCCTTGGCGAGCGCAGCCGGGCCGAGGAAGTCGGGATCGGCCTCCATCGAGTTGCACTCGGAGACACAGCAGCCGCAGTTGATGCAGAGCGACTCCTTGTGGATGACGTCCATCTGCGGCTGCGAGATCACGTTCTCGCGCTCCTGCGCCTGATCGAAGCGCGGCTGCAGGTACGGGTCGACGGCCCGCATCTTCTGCCAGAACGGGTCCATATCGACGACGAGATCCTTGACGATCGGCAAGTTGCCCATCGCGGAGACGACGGGAACGCGACCTTCCTGTGCGATGTCGTACATCCGCACCTTGCAGGCGAGCACCGCGCCACCGTCCATGCGCATCCCGCAGGAGCCGCAGATCATCATCCGACAGCTCTTGCGGTAGGCGAGCGAACCGTCGTGCTTGTCCTTGACGAGATCGAGGCAGTCGAGGAGCGTTGCTTCCTCGGGCGCGTCGACCTCGTATTCGCGAAGTGCCCGGTCGCCCGTCTTCGAGTCGTACCGCCAGATCTTCAGACCGACCTGCATCAATGACCTCTCCCGAAACGTTGCCTCAGTAACCCGTAGGGGACAGGCGCACGCCTGTCCCGGGAACGGGTGGATGTCTCTTCCTCCCGGGGGGCAAGCAGGCGCTTCGTTCCGGGGCCGCGCACTAGTACTTCCTCTCCATCGGCTTCCACTGCGTCATCCTGACCTCACCGTACGTGAGCTCGGGCCCATCGCCGTTCCAGCGCGAGATCGAGTGCTTGAGGAAGTGCTCGTCGTCGCGGTCGGGGAAGTCGTACGGCCTCGAGTGCGCGCCTCTGCTCTCCGTCCGGGCTATGCCGGCCTGGAGCATGCACGACGCGATGTCCAGCAGGTAGCCGAGCTCGATCGCCTGCGTGAGATCGCTGTTGAAGACATCGCCCTTGTCTTCGATCACGATGCCACGGTCGTAGCGTTCGCGAAGCTCTGCGATCACCCCTATCTGCTTCTCCATCTTCTCGGGGCGGCGGAAGACACCGAAGTTGTCGAGCATCGACTGGCCCAGCTCGTCGCGGATCGCCCAGGGGCGCTCGCCGTCGGAGTTGGCGAGCAACGACCTGACCCAGGTCTCGGCATCCGTGCGCGCGGCCTCGCCGCCGTTCCCGGGAGCCGCCGCGCCGAGCGCGTATTCGGCGGCGGCCTGTCCGGAGCGACGCCCGAAGGTGATCGTCTCCATCAGCGAGTTGCCGCCGAGGCGGTTGGCGCCGTGCACGGAGACGCAGGCGACCTCGCCGGCGGCGTACAGCCCTTCGACCTCGGTCAGCCCCCAGTTGTCGGTCTCCACGCCACCCATGTGGTAGTGAGCTCCCGGGCGAACCGGGATCGGCGCGTAGATCGGATCGACGCCCGCATAGGTCATCGCCAGCTCGCGCGAGCCAGGCAGCTTGGTCAGAATCTTCTCTGCCCCCAGATGACGGAGATCGAGGTAGACGGAGCCGTTGACCCCGCGCCCCGCCTCGATCTCGGTCGTCTCCGAGCGGGAGACGACATCGCGCGATGCGAGCTCGAGAGCATTCGGGGCGTAGTGCTGCATGAAGCGCTCGCCGTCCTTGTTGATCAGATACCCGCCCTCGCCGCGACAGCCCTCGGTGATCAGGATCCCGCTCGGGTACATCGTGGTCGGGTGGAACTGCATGAACTCGATGTCCTTCAGGGCCAGGCCTTCGCGGAGCGCCATCGACATCCCGTCGCCCGTGCACGCATAGGCGTTCGTCGTGGCGCGATAGAGCCGCCCCACGCCACCCGTGGCCAGGATCACCGACTTGCCGGTGATCAGCTTGACGCCACCGTTCATCAGATCCCACGAGATGACGCCGGTACAGCGTCCGTCCTCGATAACGAGGCGGAAGGCGAAGAACTCCTCGTACACGGTCATGCCCTCCGCCATTCGACGCTGGAGCTGCTCGTAGAGCACCTGGATCAGGACGTGGCCGGTGATATCCGCTGCGTAGACCGTGCGGGGTGATCCCGCGGCTCCGAAGGGCCTCTGATCGAGCCGGCCCTCGCTGTTGCGCGAGAACACGGCGCCCCAGTGCTCGAGCTGGTAGATGTCGTCCGGCGCCTCGCGCGTGAAGATCTCGATCGCGTCCTGGTCGCCGAGGTAGTCGGAGCCCTTGACGGTGTCGAACGCGTGCTTTTCGGGGCTGTCCTCGGCCGTGTTCCCGAGTGCCGCGTTGATGCCCCCCTCGGCGGCTCCGGAATGGCTCCGGGTCGGGTGAAGCTTCGAGATCACACCGACACTGGCACCCCGATCATGCGCCTCGATGGCCGCGCGCATCCCGGCGCACCCGGCACCGACGACGAGAACGTCGTAGGAAGGCTCCATGGGATGGAAACTACCCGATGCGGTCGGCAGGAGCTCCGGTCAACGTGCGCTCGGCCCGGCAGCTGTCACAGCCTCACCCGCATCGGCCGCAAACTTCTCGAAGTTCGCGGTGAACATCGCGGCGAGCTCACGCGCCTTCGTGTCGTAGGCGGCCGGATCGGCCCAGGTCGAGCGGGGGTCGAGCAAGGACGGCTCGACGCCCGGTACCTCGGTCGGTACGTCGAAGCCGAAGAAACCGTCGCTGCGATAGTCGACGTCGTCGAGCTCGCCCGAGAGCGCGGCGTGAAGCAGCCGGCGGGTCGCCTGGATCGGCATTCGATGGCCCTCCCCGTATGGGCCGCCGGTCCAGCCCGTGTTCACGAGCCACACAGCGGACCCGTGGGCGTTCAGCTTCTCGCCGAGCATCCGTGCGTAGACGACCGGAGGCTGAGGGAGGAACGGCGCGCCGAAACACGTGGAGAACGTCGGCTGTGGCTCCTTGACCCCGATTTCGGTGCCTGCAAGCTTGGCGGTGAACCCGGAGAGGAAGTAGAAGAGCGCCTGATCCCGCGTCAGCCGTGCGATCGGCGGCAGGATCCCGAATGCGTCGGCGGTGAGCATCACGACGGCGCTCGGGTGGCCGGCCATCTTGGTGGGCAGCGCGTTCGAGATCCGTTCGATCTTGTACGCGGCCCGCGTGTTCTCGGTCTTCGATTCGTCGTTCAGATCGATCACGCCGCGCTCGTCGACGGCAACGTTCTCGAGCACCGTGCCAAACGTCCTCGTGGTGTGGAAGATCTCGGGCTCGGCCTCGGCGGACAGCCGGATCACCTTGGCGTAACAGCCCCCTTCGATGTTGAAGATGCCGGCATCACCCCAGCCGTGCTCGTCATCACCGATCAATGAGCGCTCCGGATCTGCCGAGAGGGTCGTCTTACCTGTGCCGGAGAGCCCGAAGAACACGGCAACGGTGCCGTCCTCGCCGACGTTCGCCGAACAGTGCATCGGCAGGACACCCTCGAGGGGCAACCTGTCGTTCATCACCGTGAAGATCGCCTTCTTGATCTCACCCGCGTAGAACGTGCCGCCGATCACGACCTCGCCCCGCGTCGGATGGAGTGCTACGAATGTGCCCGACCGGGTGCCGTCCTTCTCGGGGACGGCCTCGACGGCCGGTGCATGCAGGACGACGACGTCCGCCTCGAACGAATGACGTTCCTCGACGGTCGGAGTGATGAACATCGTCTTGGCGAACAGCGCGTGGTACGGGCTGCCCGTGATCACTCGCACGCCGATCCGGTGCGCGGCATCGGCGCCGGCGTACGCGTCGACGACGTAGAGCAGGTCCAGGCCTTCCAGATGGCCGACGACCTTGGCGCGGAGACCGTCGAAGCTCGCTTCCTCCAGCGGCTGATTGACCTCACCCCACCAGATCCTGTCACGCGAACCGTCTTCTTCGACGACGAACTTGTCCTTCGGCGACCGCCCCGTGTGCTTCCCGGTGTTGACGACGATCGCGCCGCCGTGCGCGAGGGCAGCATCTCCGCGCCGCAGCGCTTCGGTGTACAGATGTGCCGTCGTCGGGTTCAGGATGACAGGGCCGGTTGGGGCGATGCCGTAGGCGTCGAGGGCGACGCGGTTCGCGGCTGTCGTGATCGTCACGTGCAGTTCCTCCTCCTCCAGGTAATCCTGATCGTCATCGTCTCGTCGTTCAACTGCAATGCGGGAACCGTACGTGGAAAAGCGCGACGTGGCAGATCTGTTCGCTCAGACGCCGTCGGGGCCTCTCTCGAGGCCCCGAGGCCAAACGACTCCGCACGGATCAGTGAGTCGGGGTGGGAGTCGAGGCGTGCGCGACGTGGGACTCCTTGCGGCCGTCGAGCAGCCCCCAGCCGGAGAGCCCGATCAGCAGCAGTCCGGGCACGATGAAGAACCATGGCAAGAGGTAGAACGGCGGCATGCTCGATGCCGATCGATAGTCGGCCACGTTGGCCTGCATCGTCTCGACGAGCAGCTTGTAGTGCGCGATACCTCCAGGCACCTGGGCGAAGATGTCGGTGTTGGCGGCCATCGCCCCCATCAGACCCTGGAAGTCACGTTGCATGGCGGGCAGGCCCTTCAGCATTCCGGTCATGGCGGGAAACTCCTGAGCCATGTACGCGGCCGCCTGCTCGTTCGAGACGCCCATCGCCTGAGCGAGGGCGGGCACGAGCTTCTGGCCCTCCACCTGCATGCCGCCGAACCCCTTCATGTAGCCGTTGAACTGGTTCACGGTCGCCTGGGTGACGATCGGCGTGAAGACCTTGTCCAGCGGGACGAACGTGTTGTTGTAATAGTCGGCCGTCTTCTGCACCTGATCGGGCTGCATGATCGGCTGGAAGTCGCTCATCATGCGCTCTCCGGCGGCAGCTCGACTGGGCATCTGCAAGATCAGCGGCAGCGCGACGAGGCCGATGCCGATCGCGAGGATCGGCCAGAGCAGCTTGCGGGTCATCATTCCTCCAAACACATCGAATGCTCCGGCATCCGGCCCACTCGCGCACCCATGCCCTCACGGGCGGAACGTCGGTGATGACTGCATCCTCCCTCGATCGTCACAGCTGCGAATCCGCTAAAGCCACGCTTGCCACCGTGGAGAACTACCGAGTGCTCACGGGGATTCCCTCGACGAACCGGTCTGGATCCCCGGGGCCTACGTCTTCGTCTCGCGCGACGAGCGTGGCGTAACGACCACGCGCGGACAGAAGAGCGTCGTGCGTCCCGCTCTCCGCGACGGTCCCTCCGTCGAGTACGACGATCTGCTCGGCGTCCTGCACCGTCGAGAGACGATGCGCGATGGCGATCGTCGTGCGGCCCTCGGCGAGGCGCTCGAGCGCCTCCTGGACGAGCCGCTCGGTCTGGGTATCGAGCGCCGAGGTGGCCTCGTCGAGGACAAGGATCGGCGGGTTGCGCAGGACCGTCCTCGCGATCGCCATCCGCTGGCGCTCACCACCCGAGAACCGATGGCCGCGCTCGCCGACGACCGTCTCGTATCCGTTTGGCAGCGACGCGATCAGCTCGTGAATCTGCGACGCCCGAGCCGCATCCTCGACCTCCTCGTCCGTTGCCTCCGGCTTCGCAAAACGGAGGTTCTCGCGAACCGTCGAGTGAAAGAGATATGTCTCCTGTGAGACCACGCCGACCGCCGCGGCGAGCGACTCGAACGTAAGCTCGCGAACGTCGATTCCGTCGATCGAGACGGTGCCCTGCGTCGCGTCGTACAGCCGCGCGACGAGATAGCCACACGTCGTCTTGCCTGATCCGGTCTCCCCTACCAGCGCCGTCTTGGTGCCCGCGGGAACCGAGAACGACACGTCCTTCAACGTCCACGCATCCTCGTCGTAGCGGAAGCAGACCCGATCGAAGACGACGTCGCCTTTCGGCTGCTCGAGTGTCCGTGTCCCCTCGACGATGTCGACCGGCTGATCGAGGTACTCGAAGATGCGGTCGAACAACGCGAGTGAGCTCTGCACCTCGAGCTGCACACCCAGGAGACTGCCGATCGGGAAGAACAGCCGCGTCTGGAGCGTCGTGAAAGCGACGAGCACGCCGAGACTTATCACGGAGCTACCACGAGCCTGCGACCACCCGGCAAACCAGTAGACGAGGGCAGGCATCACGGCGAAGGTCATCTGGATCGCGGCCATCATCCAGCGGCCCGTCATCCGGCTGCGTACCTCGAGCTCGGCGAGGCGGAGCGATTCGGCGGAGAAGCGCTCGGCAAGGTCGTCGGAGCGGCCCATCGTCTTGCCGAGGAGGATCCCCGAAACGGAGAGCGACTCCTGCACGATCGAGGAAACGTCGGCGAGTGACACCTGCCGCTCGGCGGTCACCTTCTTGCGCTGGGCGCCGACGCGCTTCGTCAGCCAGACGAAGAAGGGCAGGAGGATCAGCGCAAAGACGGCGAGACGCCAGTCGAGCAGGAGCATCGCGATGACGGTGGCGATGACCGTCGTTACGTTCGAAAGAACCGATGTCGCAGTCGAGGTGACGACCGTGTCGATGCCGCCGATGTCGTTGGCGATCCGGCTCTGCACGTCCCCCGTCCTCGTGCGGGTGAAGAACGCGAGCGAGAGTCGCTGCAGGTGCCGGTAGACGGACGTGCGCAGGTCGTGCATCACAGCCTGGCCGACCCGGTTCGAGAGCAGCGTCTGGTAGACGCCGATCGCTCCCGTGACGATCGGGATGAGGATCATCCCGGCAACGAGAAGCGTGAGCAGGCGCACGTTGTTGTCGGGGATCGCGGTGTCGAGGACGCCGACGAGCAGGAACGAGGGAATCACGCCGAGGATCGCCGAGAAGATGATCAGCGTGAACACGACCGCGAGTTGCCCCCGGTAGGAGCGGAAGAGCGGGAAGATCCTGCGCAGGTTCGCGCTGCGCACCGCGGGATCGGCCGGCCTCTCGAACGGCTCGATCGGGGTATCTGCTCCGAAGCGGCGACCAGGCATCCGCCTAGAGTGCCTGCTCCGCTCCGACCCGGGTCGGAGCGCGAAGGCGGCGGTTACGTACCGAGCGCCTCGACCGCCGACTGGAGGCGATCCGTGAGCTCCCGCGCGAGCTCGGGCGTTGGCGTCGTCCGCTCGACGGCGATCGGCTCCCCGATCAGCACCGCGAGCCGGGGGAAGCCGACGCCTCTCCTGCCGAGCGCCTTTCGCGTCTCGAGAAGGCGTACCGGCAGAAGTGGCGTTCCCGTCGCAAGCGCCATCCGTCCGGCGCCGCGAAGCCACGGCCCCTCGCGCATCACGCCGCCTTCGGGAAAGAGGCCCACGACCTCTCCGGCGTCGAGCGCATCGATCGCGGCCGCAATGGCGGCGACGTCGCTCTTCCCCCGTTCGACCCGAATCGCCTCCACGCTCGCGAGCCACCACGGGAGAAGAGGCACGCTCCACAGCTCCGACTTCGCGAGGTAGCGGATCGGCCGCGAGATCGCGGACGACATGATGAAGGGGTCGAGAATCGACTCGTGATTGCCGGCGACGACGAGCGAGCCCTCCTGCGGTACGTGCTCGACACCCCGCACCTCGAGCCGGTAGACAGAGCGGAAGACCGGCGTCAGCGGACGCCGGTAGGCCTCGTAGCTCACGGTCCTGCCCCCCGAGGCCGGCAATGCCCCTACCGACGATCGCTATCGTCGTACGAACGTGATTTGCGCGAAAGACACCCACTGGATGCTTGATCATGTCTGAGGTAGTCGGCCTCGCGGTGCAAGAGGTCGAAATCGCGACGGTGCGCGAGCGCACGACGCGAGCGAGCCAGATGGTGACGATGATCGCGATCATCGTTCCTCCACTCGGAATCGCGGCCGCGGCGGTCGGCCTCTGGGGGATCGCCCTCTCGTGGATCGACATCGCCGTCTTCCTCACCCTCTACGTCCTCACCGGCCTCGGGACGACCGTCGGTTTCCACCGGCTCTTCACCCATCGCAGCTTCGAGACGACGAAGACGGTGCGTGCAACGCTCGCCATTCTCGGATCGATGACGTTGCAGGGGCCGGTGACCCAGTGGGTGACCGATCACCGCAAGCACCACGCGCTCTCGGATCAGGAGGGTGATCCCCACTCGCCCCATGCCGGGTTCGCACCGAACGTCTGGGGCGCCGTGAGGGGTTTCTTTCACGCCCACATGGGGTGGCTGCTCCATCTCAAGGGAATGGAGCGTGGCGAGCGCTATGGCAAGGATCTGTACGACGACACGCTGATCCGACGCATCGACCGCATGTACTTCGTGTGGGTCGGCCTGACGTTCGCGATCCCGTTCGCGATCGGGTACGCCGTCGGCGGCGCCAGCTGGAAGCTCGGGCTGGAGGTTCTCGTCTGGGGTGGCCTGATCAGGATCTTCGCCTACCAGCATGCCACGTTCTCCGTCAACTCGATCTGCCACATGTTCGGACGGCGGAGCTACCGCTCACGCGACGAGAGCCGCAACAACTGGGTCGTGGCCGCACTCACCTTCGGCGAGGGCTGGCACAACAACCACCACGCGTTCCCCGCGTCGGCGCGCCACGGCCTCGACCGCCTCCAGCTCGACATCGCCTGGATCACGATCCGGTCTCTCGAGAAGCTCGGCCTCGCCTGGAACGTGCGGCTGCCGACGGCGAGTCAGCGCGCGCGCCGCAGGCTCGCCTGATCCAGAAAGAGCGCCAGCCGCTCGCCCACTTCGTCGATCCACGCTCTCGCGCGCGGAAGCCGCACGATCGAACCGGACCGCCGGCGCAGAGCTGCGCCGTGAAGGCCCCGCTCGATCAACGCGTAGCTCCCTTCGACCCCGAGCGCTCGAGCTCGGTCGAAGCCACGTTTCGAGTTCGAAGGGCTCACTCCCGGTATTCCGGGCAGGTAGCGATCCCATGAGCCGTGGAGGACATCGAGCCTCTTGCCGAGGAGCCCGTCGAGCGGGAGCTGTTCCGGGATCCACGGTGCGAGGCCGAGCACGCCGACGGCCCCAGGGTGGCTCGCGACACTGATCGACACGGCTCCACCCATCGAGAAGCCCACGAGCAGTGACGGCCGGTCGAGAAGTTCGAGCGCGGCGACGGCATCGGCCTTGCACGAGTCGAGCTCGTTCCAGGTCTTGATGCGGTATCTCACCTCCGCGAACGCGATCTCGGTGAAGCGAGGAGCGAGCTCGGTCGCGAGCAGCTCGCTCGTCGAGCTCCAGGTTCCCGGTACCGCTCGAGCCGAGCCTCCGTTGACGAGGACGGCGGCAATCGGCGCAGCACCGTTCCGGATCCGGATCTCCGCGCCGGTCGGAAGTCGCACGGGCACCGTCATCCCCCACTCACCGACTGGGCGGGGGCGCACTGCTTCGCCGCCGTCGCGACCGCCCTCGCGCGTTCACGGTAGCCGTCCGCGTTTCCGTGGAGACCGTCGGGGGCGAGCACCTGCGGATCTCGCTCGACCATGTCTGCCCAGTCGACCAGCTTGACCCGCTGGCTCTCGCGCGCGGCATCGCGCAGAATCTCGTTGAACCCGTCGTTCGGTGCACCATCGCGCCAGATCGTCGCCCACAGGACGCACCTGTTCGGACCGACGAGACGGAGGAAGCGCGTGACGTCCTCGCGGAAGTCCGTCACCGCGCCCGGTGGGTCGTTCGTGCCGAGGCTGACGACGACGTAGTTCGAGAGCACCGGTCGGCCGGCCTCGAGCTCGGCAACTCCCTCGGACGTCGAGCGTCCGACTCGATCGTTCGTGACCATCTTCCAGCCCGGCAGGGCATCAGGGAGGTACCTCTCGAGTCCGACGTTGAGCGAATCACCGACGAGCGTCACCGTGCCAAGGGAGACCGGCGAGGTCGAGTGCCCCGGGTTGCGGACGAGCATCAGAGCACCCACCGCGACGATGCCGAGAAGCGACGCGAAGAAGATGGAGGAGCGCATCGGGCAGGCGGGACCGTGTCGGGGGCGAACTTCGACCGGATGGAGGTGAGCACGTCGATCGATCGGTATCTCGCCGGCCCCGGCCTCTCGGAGTCTACCCGCCGTGCCTATGCAGCCGACCTCGCGGACTTCAGCTCATGGCTGCGACGGTCGAATCGCGCAGTCGCGGACGTCGACGTGCAGGCGCTCGCGGAGTACACGGCGGAGCTCGGTCGCGGCCGACGCGGCCTCGCGCCCTCGACGATCGCGCGGCGCCTTGCTGCCGTGCGGTCGTTCATGCGGTTCACACTTGGAGCAGCCCGCGTCCCGGAGATCGCATTGCCCCCCCGCAGGCGACGCCGCCTGCCGGATGCGCCGAAGCTCTCGGACATCGAGGCAGCGATCGCAGACGTCGGGGGCGACGAGCCGCTCGCTCTCCGCAACACCGCGATCCTCGAGCTCACCTACTCCTGTGGGCTGCGTAGCGCCGAGGTCGTCGGGCTTCGCCTGGCCGACATCGATTTCGACCAGGAGACGCTCCACGTTCTCGGCAAGGGCGCGAAGGAGCGCGTGGTTCCTCTCGGGGAGCACGCATCGTACGCCGTCGCGCTCTATCTCCGCGACGCACGTCCCGCACTCGCGCGCGGAGCGAACGACTCGCTCTTCGTCTCGGTGCGCGGCCGAAGCCTTGACACCTCCACGCTGCGCCGGTTGATGCAGAACCCGCACCGCCTCCGACACGCCTACGCGACCCACCTTCTGGAGGGTGGAGCCGACCTCCGAACGATCCAGGAGCTGCTCGGCCACTCCTCTCTCTCGACGACGCAGGTCTACAGCCACGTCGACGCCCGCAGGCTCCGTCGCGTCTACGACTCGAGTCACCCTCGATCCTGACCCGGAGCTCCGCGCGCAGGAGCCGTCGTCGAGACGCCGAATCGGGTCCAGCCGCATGACGAACACCGACTCACAGAGATCCGACCCGGAGGTGGAGCGCTACCTGCTTCTGCTCGCGGCGCAGCGGTCACCTCGCACGGTTGATGCCTACAGCCGCGATCTCGCGGCCGCCTCCGTCTTTCTCGGAAGGCCGATCGACACCGCGACGACGGATGACCTCGACTGCTGGGTGGCCGAGATGCGGGCAATCGGCCTCGCGTCGTCGACGATTGCCCGGCGCGTCGCCGCCGTGCGCTCCTACTACCGACACCAGCTGCTGCTCGGCAAGCGCGACGACAACCCGGCGGCGGGAGTGGCCACCCCGCGCCGCACGAGCAAACTCCCGCGGACGCTTTCGCCGTCGGAATCCGAGCGCCTGATCGAGGCCGCGAACGGAACGACGCCGCGGTCGCTCCGCGATCGCGCACTCGTGGAGCTGATGTACGGCGCAGGGCTTCGGGTTTCCGAGACCGTTGGGCTCGCGCGCACCTCCGTCGACATCGACGCGCGTATCGTCCGCGTGCTCGGGAAGGGCGACAAGGAGCGGATCGTGCCGCTCGGCCGACCTGCGGCCGAGGCGGTTCGCCGCTATCTCGCTCTCGGGCGCCCACATCTCGATCGCCGCTATCGCCCCGACCTCTTCCTCAACGCCCGGGGCGGCGCACTGACGCGCGCAGGTGCGTTCATGATCCTGCGCAAGCTCGCCGAGAAGGCGGGACTCGAGCCGGGGCGCGTGCATCCACACCTGCTCCGCCACTCCTTCGCCACGCACCTCCTCGAGGGCGGCGCAGACCTCCGATCGGTGCAGGAGATGCTCGGGCACGCCGACCTCTCGACGACGGAGCGCTACACGCACGTCTCTGATCGGCGGCGACGCGAGACGTATTTCTCTGCCCACCCGCACGCCCGGCGGGACGCTCCCGTCCGCGGCGACACGGCGTAGGCCCCACGGACGTCGCGCACGCCCTATCCGTCCGCTGCAGCAGCAACGAGATCGATCGCCTCGGCAACCGTCGCGTCGTCGGAGCCGACGAGCGTCAGATGCCCGATCTTGCGTCCTCGGCGCGGCTCCTTGCCGTAGAGATGAAGGTGCGCACCCGGAAACCGGAGCATCTGCTCGATCGGCGGCGCTCCACCGATGAGGTTGATCATCACCGACGGAGCGATCGCCTCGGTGGATCCGAGCGACAGACCGAGGATCGCCCGCAGGTGATTCTCGAACTGGCTCGTGACAGCACCCTCGATCGTCCAGTGCCCCGTGTTGTGCACGCGGGGCGCAAACTCGTTCGCGAGCAGCTGACCTCCGACGTCGAAGAGCTCGAGGGCAATCACGCCGACGTAGTCGAGGTCGTCCAGCAGCCGCCCGGCGAGGTCCTCGGCGGTGGCCTGGGGGGCGCCGCCGGCCGGTGCGCGCGAGACGCGGAGGATGCCGTCGCGGTGAACGTTCTCGGAGAGTGGCCAGAACCGTGTCTCGCCATCACTCCCGCGGACGCCGAGGATGGAGAGCTCGCGGACGAACGGGACGAGCTCCTCTGCCAGCTCGTTCGCACCGATCTCCTCGACCGCGTCCACACGCCGCTGCCCCTTGCCGTCGTAGCCGAGCCGTCGCGACTTCACGATCGCAGGAACCCCGGTCTCCGCGATGGTGCCGAACCGTGCGCTCGGAATCCCGAGCCGCCGAAAGAGCTCCTTCTCGACAAGGCGATCCTGGCCCAGCTCGAGCGCACGCGGCGACGGCAGGGTGCCAAGCCGCCGCGCGGAGGCGACGGCGACGTTCTCGAACTCGTACGTGAAGACATCCGCCCCGGCCGCCAGCTGGTCAAGGGCCTCTGGATCGTCGAACGCCCCGACGACGAGCTCGCCGACATCGGCCGCCGGTGCCGACGGCGATGGGTCGAGAAAGCGAAAGCGCAGCCCGAGCGGCACGCCTGCGAGGCCCAGCATCCGCCCGAGCTGGCCGCCCCCGATACAGCCGACGACCGTCACCGCGCTGCCGTCATCCGCGCTGCCGTCATCCAGCCGGGTCGGGCCCGTCGAGCACCGATCGGGTCTGGGCTGCGCGGTACGTCGCGAGCCGCTCCCCGATGCCGGCATTTCCGAGCGCCAGGATCGCCGCCGCCAGCAACGCCGCGTTGACGGCGCCCGCACGCCCGATGGCGAGCGTCCCCACCGGAACCCCTGCGGGCATCTGCACGATCGAGAGGAGCGAATCCATGCCCTTCAGCGTCTTGGATTCGACCGGGACGCCGAGGACCGGCAACGCGGTCTTCGCAGCGGCCATGCCCGGCAGGTGGGCAGCGCCTCCGGCTCCGGCGATCAACACGCGGAGCCCGCGCTCCTCGGCAGAGCCGGCGTACTCGAAGAGAAGATCGGGTGTTCGGTGGGCGGAGACGACACGCTGCTCGAACGGGATCTCGAGCGCGTCGAGCGTTTCGGCGCAGTGCCGCATCGTTTCCCAGTCGGAGCGCGAGCCCATGATCAACCCGACGAGTGGCGTGGTGGCCATGCGCGCTACTTCCGGTTCGCCTTCTTCACGAGCAGGAGCGAGACCGATCTCGCCGTCTTCCGTACCTCCGCATCGATCTCATCGTCTGCGGCGATGCCGTCGAGGATCACGATCGTCTCCCGCGCCGGCGTGCCGTTCTTGAAGCAGACGATCGCAAGCCTGCGCACCGCGACGTTCGAGTCGCGCACCGCGAGATCGTGGAGGAGTGGCCGGAACGAGTTCACATCGCCCGGATGCGCTCGCGAGAGTCCCTCGAGCGCTATGAGCGCCGAGCCGCGGACGGCCGGGCTCTCGTCCTCGAGTCCGCGGCGGAGCAACTCGATCTTCTGACGGAACCGGAACTGCGCAATGGCGCGGTATGCGACAGCGCGAACCCTGTAGTCGGGGTTGCGTGCCGCCGCCTCGAGCTCGTCGCTCCACTCGCCGCGGAGCGTCGCCAACTCGTGCTCGAGGCCACCCTTGGCGTACTCGTCCGCAAGCGCTGCTGCCTGCGAGAGATCCATTACGCCCTCACGAATGGTCGAGGGCCAGCGCCGACGTACGTGGCCGACGGCCGGACGAGGCGCCCGAGCCGCTTCTGCTCCAGGATATGGGCCGACCACCCTGCGGTGCGTGAGCAGGCAAACATCGCCGGAGCAAGTTCCGCCGGGACATCGGCGACGTCGAGCACGACTGCGGACCAGAACTCGACGTTCGTCGCGAGGACGCGGTCCGGCTTGCGGGCATGCAACTCGGCAAGCGCGGCACGCTCCAGTTGCTCCGCGACCTCAAATCGGGGCGAGCCGAGCTCGAGCGCCGTCCGCCGCAGGAGACGCGACCTCGGATCCTCGGCTCGGTACACACGGTGCCCGAAGCCCATCAACCGGTCGCCCGCGTCCAGGAGGCCACTGACGTATTCCTCCGTCGAGTCCGCCGCAGCCGCTCCGTCGAGCATCGGCAGGACGCGCGCGGGCGCGCCGCCGTGAAGCGGCCCCGACAGCGCGCCGACCGCCGAAGCGAGCGACGCCGCACAGTCGGCGCCGTCGAGGTGACGATGCGGCAGTGAACGTCGAACGCATTGAGCCCGTGCTCGGCCGTGCAGATCCAGTAGGTATCGATTGCCTGGACGTCCCTGGGATCGGCCTCCCCGCGCCACTCGAGCAGGAAGCGCTCCGCGGCAGTCGCCCCTCGCGCGACGACCTCCGGGTCGACGGGTGTCGCGAGCCCGTCAGCGTGGCGGGCCGACTGGGCGACGATCGAGATCATCGTGGCGGAGAGTCGCGCGAGATCGGCGTGTGCCTGCTCGTCGGAGATGTCGATGAGCTGGCCCAGGCCCCATTCGCCCGCGAGTCCGGCTGTCGCGGCCTGCAGGTCGGAGGGGGCGTTTCCGGTGAGCCGGCGTACCGCGTAGGGCGCGGCGGGACGAAGACCGGGCTCGGGCTCGTCGTCGACGAGCAAGCCCCAGACCTTCTCGAACGGAACGCTGCCGACGAGATCCTCGATGTCGACCCCGCGGTAGCGGAGCGCGCCACCGTCGCGATCCGGCTCGGCGATCTCCGTTTCGAAGGCGACGACGCCCTCGAGGCCCGGCTTGAACTCGCTCACGTGTCTCCTCGATCCTCAAGGCAGGACCCCGCGGACGCTACCTGAGCGGTCGAGCCTCGGCCGGGGCACTATGCTGCAGGGAGATGGTGAAAGTCACCTTGATTCCCGGCGACGGTACAGGGCCCGAGCTGACCGAGGCCACACGCCGCGTGCTCGAGGCGACCGGCGTCGCCTTCGAGTGGGACGTCCAGGAGGCCGGGGTCGACGTCATGGAGTCGGCCGGCACGCCGTTGCCCGAGCGAGACCCTCGCATCGGTCGAGGCAGAACGGGGTCGCCCTCAAGGGGCCGATCACAACGCCGATCGGCACGGGCTTCCGCTCGGTCAACGTGGCGCTACGCCATGAGCTCGGCCTCTACGCCTGTCTCCGACCCTGCAAGAACTACCCGGGCGTGCGCTCGCGCTACGAGGACGTCGACCTGGTCGTCGTTCGCGAGAACACCGAGGATCTCTACGCCGGAATCGAGTACGAGGCGGGCAGCGCCGAAGCGGCCGAGGTGATCGCGATGCTGAACGGGATGCAGGCGAAGCAGATCGCGCCGAGCTCCGGCATCTCGATCAAGCCGATGAGCCCCGAGGGGTGCCGAGCGGATCATTCGCTACGCATTCGAGTACGCCAGAAAGCACGGCCGCAAGCGAGTGTCGTGCATCACGAAGGCCAACATCATGAAGTTCACCGACGGGCTGTTCCTGTCCGTCTTCCGCGAGGTGGCCCAGGACTATCCCGAGATCGAGCGTGGGAGACGCTCGTCGACGCCCTGTGCATGGGACTCGTGCAGCGGCCCGAGGAGTTCGACGTGCTCGTTCTGCCGAACCTCTACGGCGACATCATCAGCGACCTCACGGCCGGGCTCGTCGGCGGACTCGGCGTGGCGCCCGGCGGCAACATCGGCGCCGACACCGCCGTGTTCGAGGCGACACACGGATCCGCGCCGAAGTACAAGGGCCTGAACAAGGTGAACCCGACGGCCATGATTCTCTCCGGCAAGCTGATGCTCGATCACCTCGGTGAGACGGACGCCGCGAGCCGGCTCGAGAAGGCCGTCGCCGCTGTCATCGCGGAGGGCGACCGGGTCACGTACGACCTGAAGCCGACTCGAGACGATTCGACGGCAGTCGGAACATCCGAGTACGCGGACGCAATCATCGAAAAACTCGTCGCGTAGCGCGGCGTCCCAGAGACCGAAGGAGCGAACAGTGAGAAAGAAAATCACCGTCGTCGGCGCGGGAAACGTCGGCGCAACCTGCGCCCAGGAGCTCGCCCGGCGCGACTACGCGGACATCATCCTCGTCGACATCAAGCCGAACTTCCCCCAGGGCAAGGCCCTCGACATCAACCAGGCGGGGTCCGTGCTCGGGTACGAGCCGAACGTCGTCGGGTCGAACGGCTACGACGAGACGGCGGGGTCCGACGTCGTCGTGATCACGGCGGGCCTGCCGCGGAAGCCCGGGATGAGTCGCGACGACCTCGTCACGACCAACGAGGCGATCGTGAGCTCCGTGACCAAGGAGATCGTCAAGCGATCGCCGAAGGCGATCATCGTCGTCGTCTCGAACCCGCTCGACGCGATGTGCCACGTCGCGAAGGCCGTTTCGAAGTTCCCGAAGGAGCGCGTCGTGGGAATGGCCGGGATCCTCGACACGGCCCGCTTCGCCGCCTCGATCGCCTGGGAGACGGGGATGTCCGTCAAGGACGTCACGGCAATGGTGCTCGGCGGCCACGGCGACCAGATGGTCCCCGTCGTCTCGGCGACGACCGTCGGCGGCGTGCCCCTCGAGCAGCTTGCCACGAAAAGCCGAATCTCGAAGATGGTCGACCGCACGCGCAAGGGCGGCGGCGAGGTCGTGAATCTTCTCGGCACCTCTGCGTGGTATGCCCCCGGCGCTGCGGCGGCGCAGATGGTCGACGCGATCTGCCTGGACGAAAAGCGCGTCCTGCCCTGCACGGCGTTTCTCGAGGGCGAGTACGGCGTCAAGGGTCTCTACATGGGTGTGCCGGTCAAGCTCGGCGCGAAGGGCGTCGAGGAGATCGTGAAGCTCAAGCTGACGATCCAGGAGCGGCTGATGCTCAGGGAGTCTGCCTCTGCGGTGCGCGAGGTCGTGGGAGTGCTGAAGCGCAGCTAGACCGAGAAGGCCCTCGGCTTTGCGAATCCTGAACAGTCCCTCCGGGTAGGCTTCCCGGCCGATGGATCTCGGTCTCAGCGGGCGAACCGCAATCGTGCTCGGAGCCTCGCAGGGGATGGGTCTCGCGATCTCCGAGGGCCTCGTCGCAGAAGGAGCACGCGTCTCGATGTTCGCGCGGCGCTCCGACGTGATCGAACGCGAGGCCGGTCGGATCGGCGCCCTCGCCGTCGCGGGCGACCTGACGAATGAAGCTGACCTCGAACGGCTCGTGAGCAAGACGGTCGCGGCGTTTGACGGAATCGACATCGTCGTCCTGAACGGCGGCGGCCCACCTCCCGGCCCCGCAGCCGCGGTCACCGCGGCTGACGTCAGCGCCGCCGTCGAGCTTCTCCTCCTGCCCCATGTCCGCCTCGTCGGCCTCTGTCTCCCTCATCTCCGCGCGAGCGGCCGGGGCCGCATCGTCGCGATCGAGTCGACGTCCGTCAAGGAGCCGATCGCGAACCTGGCACTGTCGAACGCCGTTCGACCCGGCGTCGTCGGCTGGCTGAAGACCCTGGCCCGCGAGCTCGGGCCGGAGGGCATCACCGTCAACACCGTCGCCCCGGGTCGCATCGACACCGAGCGCCTCCACGCTCTCTACGGCCCGGACGGCCCGCCGCCGGAGGTGCTCGCGCTGATCCCGGCGCGCCGCGTCGGCTCGCCCGAGGAGATCGCGGCAACTGTCTGCTTCCTTGCCTCCGAGCAGGCCGCCTACATCAGCGGGGCGGTCGTGCCGGTCGACGGCGGCATGCTGAACGGACTGTTCTAGGCATGGCCGGCAAACGGTCTTCCTGGCTCCTCTGGGGCATCGCAACCGTGGCTGCGGCCGCTCTCGCGTTCGCCTGGTTCGCTCCGTCGCGCGACTACCTCTACACCCCGAACGAAGCTCATCCCGTGGGCGACAAGGTGAAGGTCGAAGGAGAGCGGCCGGGCGGCGAGGAGGGCGGGGCCATCTACTACGTCGACGTCTCGGTGCGGTCGGCGACCTGGATCGAGGCGCTGCTGCCGTTCACGCGCCCGGACGGCGCCACGCTCGTTCCGCAGAAGGAGGTCGTCCCGCCAGGGTCATCGTTCGAGGATCGCCGTCAGGAGGGCCTCCGCGAGATGGCGCGGTCGGAACAGACCGCGGCCGCCGTGGCGCTCAAACAGGCGGGCTACCGCGTGACGGCAAAGCCACGAGGGGCGCTGGTCGACGGAGTGGCGTCCGATGTTCCGGCGGCCAAGGTCCTCCGCTCCGGCGATGTCATCATCGGCGTCGGCGACACGCATGTCCTCACCCCCGATGCGCTCCGCAGCACGCTCGCCAACGTCCAACCCGGCGACGATATCGCGCTCGAGATACGGCGAGACGGAGAGGTGAAGGTGGTCACGGTGCGCACGATCGAGTCTCCTCAGGAGCCCGGGAAGGCGATCATCGGGATCCGCGTCTCGCAGGACGCCGACATCAAGCTGCCGCTCGAGGTCGACATCGACCTCGGGGCTGTCGGAGGACCGTCCGCCGGGCTCCCGTTCGCACTCGACGTCCTGCAGGATCTCGGAGAGAACGTCGACCACGGCAGGCGCGTCGTCGCAACCGGTGAGATCGGGCTGGACGGGAGCGTCGGTCCGATCGGCGGGGTGAAACAGAAGACGTACGGGGCGCGCAGGGCCGGTGCCGACGTGTTCCTCGTCCCGGCTGGGGATAACGCGGCCGAGGCACGGCGGTATGCAGGGAATCTTCGCATCATCCCCGTGACGAGTTTCAAACAGGCGTTGTCCGCTCTGGCGACGTCCGCGGCACAGTAGGCTCTTTGCAGGACTCTGTCACGAAGGACAACAGCCGCTAATTGCGGGACTTTCCGCCGCAGACCTCTTGCGGGGGAGGTCTCCTTTGGCCACAATGGCCCCTGTCCAAAAGGGACGAGATCGACAACAGGGGACGCTCCAGATGCCGGCCAAAGCAACGTGTAAGGACTGCTTCTTCCGCCGCGCGGGTCTCTGCGCACTGCCGGGCGAGACGCCGTGCCCCACGTTCCGAGCGGTCGCGACAGGCGGCCGGCTTCAGCCGCCACGGCAGCCGCGGCTCGTGCTCCGACCACCAGTGCCGCTCGTCGTCTCCCCCTCCGTATAGCCTTCGCCCAGCATGAGTGACGCGCGGACGAAGCCCACGCTCGAAGGAGCGAAACGAACGAGTCCCTGGACGCTCCGTCGCATCATTCTCGGCGTCGTTCTCCTCTACGTCCTCATCCTGGTACTCGCAAATCGCAACGCGGTGGCAGTCAACTTCGTCTTCTTCAAGACGGAGGCGTCGCTGTTCGTCGTCCTGCTCCTTGCGATCGGACTTGGCTTCCTCGTGGGCTGGCTCTTCGACGACCTCCGCGATCGACGAAGGCGGCGGCGGCAAGCCCCGTAGGGCGAGGCGTAGCCTCGCCTGCGGGTCGGCGGACGCTACGCGCGGGCGACGCTGCGCACGGGCGACGCTGCGCACGGGCGACGCTGCGCGTCGCCCCTACAGGAGCGAGGCGAGGAGAGCGACGCCCTCGGCGATCCGCTCGGGCGTCTCGTAGCTGAACGCGAGGCGCGCCGACGACCGACCTGCCGAGCCGTTCGGGAAGAAGTCCGAGCCCCGAACGAAGGTGACGCCCGCCTCGGTCGCCCGCGTCAGGAGCTCCGCGGCATCGACATTGCCGGCGAAGTCGAGCCAGAGAAAGTATCCGCCCTCCGGTGAGCTCCAGCTCGTGCCGGCCGGCATCTCGGCGGCCAGGGCGGCGAGCATCGCGTCCTTCCGCGACTTGAGCAGCCCGCGAACCCGGTCGAGGTTCGGCCCGAACGCTCCACGGTCGATGAGCTCGAACACGGTCGCCTGCGGCAGGAGACTCGGAGAGATGTACGTCGAGACCGCGCGGTCGTCGTACGCGGCAGCGAGGTGCTCCGGAACGACGAAGTAGCCGATACGGAGGCCGGGCGCCACGGTCTTCGAAAACGAGGACGTGAACGTGACCCGTTCGCCTCCCTCGAGCTCGTGAATCGAGGGCACCGGGTCGCCGTCGTAGCGGACGCGACCGTACGGGTCGTCTTCGAGAACCGGGAGGTCGTATCGCGCGGCCATCTCGGCGAGCCGTCGCCGTCGCTCGACGCCGAGCGTGCGACCGGACGGGTTCTGAAACGTCGGAATCGTGTACAGGAACGAGATCTCGCCCCCGCGCTCCAGCTCTCCTTCGAGTGCATCGAGATCGAGGCCCTCCTCGTCCATCGCGATCGAGACGATCTCCGCCCCGTCCCGCGCGAGAATCTTCAAGGGACGGTCGTACGTCGGCCCCTCGACCAGCACCCGTCCTGGTCGCAGGGCGAGCTGCACGGCAGCGTAGAAGACGAATCCCTGCAGGCCACCGGTCGTCACGAACACCCTGCTCGCGGCGACGCCGTGCTGCTCCGCTAACACCTCGCGCAGCGGTGCGTAGCCCCCGCCGGTCCCGTAGGAGAGGATCGTCGTCCCGTCTCGTTCGAGTGCGACTCGCGCACAGTCCGCGATGAGTGCCTCGTCGAGGCACTCGGGTGCGGGCGCGCCACGGGCGAAGGAGATTGCGGCCATGCCCTGAGGGTACCCGGCCGACGCGCCCCGCCCGCATGAGAACCGGCGTTCGCGGCGAAATGGGAGAGACTGCTACTGTTGTCCACAGGGAATCGGCGCTGTGCCGCCCCGGGAGATCAGCTTCTTTCGACTCTAGGCTCGGAACTCCGAGGATTAGGTAGTTCGAGGGTAGATGGTCTCGAACACAATCCAAGGAGTAAAAACCGAATGCCAGATTCAACCTTCGCCTCGATCGGGCTGAGCGCGGACATTGTCCGGGTGCTCAGCGCGCAAGGCATCCACTCACCGTTCCAGATTCAGACGCGTGCCGTTCCGGCCGCGCTTGCGGGCCACGACGTGCTCGCGAAGGCTCCGACCGGATCCGGTAAGACGCTCGCGTTCGCGATTCCGATCGTTCAGCTGACCTCGCCGACGGACGGAAGGCCTGCCGCACTCGTGCTCGTGCCGACAAGAGAGCTCGCGGTCCAGGTCACCGAGGTGCTCGCCGACCTCGGCAAGGTCAGGGGTCTCGAGGTCGCATCCGTCTACGGCGGCGTGCCGATCCCGGCCCAGGCCGCGAAGGCCAAGAAGGCGCACGTCCTCGTCGCCACACCCGGCCGGCTGCAGGATCTGATGGATCGACGCATGGTCAACCTCGACGCCGTCACGATCCTCGTGCTCGACGAGGCCGACCGGATGCTCGACATGGGCTTCAAGCCGCAGGTCGACAAGATCCTGCGCCGCGTCTCGAACAATCGCCAGACGATGTTCTTCTCGGCGACGCTCGACGGTGCCGTCGGGGAGCTCGCCCGCGCATACACGAACCAGCCGGTGCGGATCGCAGCCGAGCTGCCGAGCGAGCAGAGGCCCGGCGAGATCGACCACCAGTTCGTCTCGGTCACCGCGGACAACAAGGTCGAGAAGCTCGTCGAGCTCCTCAGCAACGAGCGCGGGCTCGCCCTCGTCTTCGTCCGCACCAAGCGTGGAGCCGATCGGCTCGCCCAGCGACTCGAGCGCCATCAGGTTCGTGCAGTCGCAATGCACGGCGACAAGACGCAGGCCGCGCGCGAGAAGGCGCTTGCGCACTTCGAGGCGGGCAAGGTGACGACACTGATCGCGACGGACGTCGCGGCTCGTGGTCTCGACCTGTCGGACATCACGCACGTGATCAACTTCGATCCGCCCGAGGACGAGAAGGCGTACACCCATCGCGTCGGTCGCACGGGTCGCGCCGGCCGGTCCGGTACAGGGGTCACGCTCGTGCTTCCCGACCAGCAGGCCGAGGTCAGCCGCGTCGCCCGCATGAACGGCCAGACGGATGCGTGGGAGGAGACCGGCATGAAGTCGGCCGCCCCGAAGCTCCTCTACTCGGGCCGCAAGCGCGGCTCCAAGTGGGGCCCCACCCGCCCACGCCGGAAGATCTGAGAACCGGCGCGACCCGCAAGGCCGCTTGCTGGACACGATGTGCCAGGATTCAGCCTGGCGTATGAAGACCACCAGGCGGCCGGCTCCGTAAGGACCGGCCGCCTGCACTCGCCGAACCCAGCGGGATGTTCGCGGTCGGGCGAGGCTCTGCCTCGCCCCTACTCGAAATATGTGTCGTCGTGGCTGTATGCGGGAACACAGCAGCAGAGCAGCCGAACCCCCTTAACGCCGGCGCGGAGCTCGTGCCAGGCACCCGGCGGGATCAGGATCGCGTCGCCCTCCCCCACCTCGCGCACGTCGCCGTCGAGCTCCATCGTGCCACCACCACCCGTGAGGAGATAGATCTCCTCGCTGAGCGCGTGGTAGTGGCGCATCGTCGACTGGCCCGGGGTCGAGCGTCGCCTCGGCAAGCGACTGCGCAGGCGAATGGATGAACTCGCGGATCGTCGAGCCGTCCTTCGTCGTGAAGGGCTCGAGCGCCTCGTAGGAGACGACGTCCATCAGCGCGCCGGCAGATCTTCGTCGACGCGCGACGACCACGTCGCGTGTCGCTACGGCGTCGGACCCCGGCTGGACTCTCACGCCGGCGTCGCCTCGACCATCGGCGCTGCACCGAGCGCCGGCCTCGCCTTCGGCTTCGTCGGCTTCGTCCTTGGCGTCGAACATCGACGTCGGATCCATCTCGGAGACCGCGTCCTTCAACTCACGGACGCCGGCGCCGAACCGTCGGGCCATCGCCGGTGCTCCCTTGCTCCCGAACAGCAGCACGAGCACGCCCGCGAGAATCAGGATCTCCCAGATGCCGAGGCCGAAGGGCATGGTCGGAATGTACCGGCTCGAGGCGAACCGGGCCGACTTACGCGTGTCCGACGAACTCCTTCAGCGCGACGATGCAGAGCCCGAACGAGGCGTTGACGAGGACGACGGCGATCGTCGCTCCGAGCCCGAGTCGCTCCTTGCGCGCGAAGAGCAGCCCCCACCAGACGAGGCGTTGCGACGCCGTAGCCGATCGCAATCCAGTAGGCCGTCTGGGTAGCCGATCAGGCCGACGCCTCCGGCGATCAGCGCGAGAGGGAACGATGGCCGCCTGGAGAAGCGGCCACTCACGGCGGCCGACCGGCTCACATCGCGCCGCGAGAACGACTCGGTTGCTGTCGATGCTCCGTGCAAGGGCTCCCGCATATACGTGCGCGAGCCAGAAGACGATCATCGTCACCTCGACGACACCGAGCGAGAGCCAGATCGGCTCGGACGAGTCGGCGGCGGCGATGATCGACGTGACGAGGATCGTCCCGTAGATGCCGCCGGCGAGGTTGTCGCCCCGGTCGAAGAGCCAGTCGCGGATCCGCACCGGGCTAGAGTAGGTGCTGGACGTCCCGCAGGTCGGACGTCTTCCCGAGCGCGGGTCAGCCGATGATGAGGTGAGCGTCGTCCCAGATCTCGAGACCGCCCCTGACAGCCAGCACGGCGATCGCGAGGGGGACGACCACCCGTCCCGCGCGCCCGACCGTCGCCGCCAGGCCGGGGTCGACGGCGAAGGCCGAAGCATCGCACCCGCGACGAGGAGGATCACCGGCAGCACCGGCAGCAAGGGCAGCGCGCAGACTCCGAGGAATCCCGAGAGCAGACGGCTCGACCAGGGCTCGACGACGAGCAGTCGTTCGACGAGAAGGGCGATCACGAAAGCCGCGACGCCCGGCATGATCACGAAACTCGCGACCGCGAACCACTTCGGATCGAGGGCCGAGAAGTCGAAGCTGCCGGGGGCGAGGTTTTGCGCACCGCCGACGAGGCCGAGGAACCCGCCCCACATCACCGCCCTGCCGCGGCGTGGCAGTCCGCTGCGGAGGACGACGTAGGCGAGACCGGTCAGGCCCCCGAGCCCGGCGGTCACCTGGAGCAGAAAGAACGTCGAGGTCGTGAAGACGCCGATCTCGAAACCGTCATCGGTCTGTGCGCCGAGCATCGCAGCATCGGAACCGAGTCGGAGGCCGAGCATGACCAGCCTGCCGCCGATCCCACCGACGAGCACACCGACGAGGGCCCCGCCACCGGCCGCGAGAACGAGCCCCCACGCGACGTCCTTCGCGTCGGCTCCTCTCGTCGAAGGAGCGGCCGTCTCCATGAATAGGAAGATATAGTCCCATTAGTGAGAAAGCAAGGATGATCCCGATCCCGATCTCTTGACAAATAGGAAGATATCTGCCCATCATGCGGCTGTGAGACGCAAGCCGGACACACTTCTCCCGCTCGAGCTGACGATTCTCGAGGTTGCGATCGACCTGCGGCGGAGCGGTGAGACGGAGTTCCACGGGTTCGCGGTGGCAAAGCAGATCGCCGAGAAAACGGAAGCCCGCAATCTCACAGCTCACGGCACGCTGTACAAGGCACTCGGGCGAATGCAGCGGGCCGGCTTGCTTGGAAGCCGCTGGGAGGACCCGGAGGTCGCCGCCGCAGAGGGCCGTCCGCGTCGACGGCTCTATCACATCACCGGCCTGGGCGTGCAGGCGATTCCTGCACCGGACGCGACGCGACGGTCACCTTCAATTCCACTCCGAGAAGGGTTCGCTCCATCGTGAGGGCGGCCGCCCCCGCCCTCGCTGCAGGCCTTACGCGCGCCTGGGTACGTCTGTATACAAGCGGACTTCCCGCGGAGCTCCGCGCGGCACGGCTCGCCGAACTCGATTCGGATCTCTGGGAGCACGAGCGCTGGCGCACGAGCGAGGGTCGGCGACCCGGCCGGATCTCGTCCGAAATCGTGGTGAGGCTCGTCGCGGGCCTTGCAGCCGACCTCTCGTGGCGCATCGAACAACGCACGCGCGCCCCACACACCACCCGTCAACCTGGAGGTGCAGAAATGATCGACCTGCTGAAGAAGTACGGAATGATTGCTCTTGCGGTCGCCCTCGCGGTCTGGGCCATCACCGTGGTGCCCGTTCTCGCGGGCTCAGCCGAACGGCTCCAGGGAGCGTTCTCGATCGGCTTTGGTCTCCTCATCCTGTGCGGCCTGATCGCGATGCACCGAGGAGTCCGCGGCGGTCGGGCAGCGGTCGCGGTGGGCTCGCTCCTGACGGGATTCCTCGTTGTGTGGCTCGTCGTCCCCGCGATCGCCGCCGTCGCGATCGTGATCTGGTTGTACGCGACGCGCAATCTCGCGCGCGTTCCGCCGCAGCCGGCCTGAGCCCCCGTGGGCCAGGTGGGACTCTCCGCCCCGCCCTACCGGCGCGCGATCTCGGCGACGAGCTCGGCGGTCTCCGTCGGCGTCGTGCCGACGCGGATCCCCTTCGCCTCGAGAGCCTCCTTCTTCGCCTCGGCGGTGCCGGAGGAACCGGAGATGATGGCGCCCGCATGCCCCATCGTCTTCCCGGGCGGGGCGGTGAACCCTGCGATGTAGGCGACGACCGGCTTCGTCAGCTCGGCCTCGATGAACGCCGCTGCCTTCTCCTCCTCGTCGCCGCCGATCTCGCCGACCATCACGACGTACTCGGTCTCGGGATCGGCCTGGAACTTCGCAAGGATGTCGACGAACGACGAGCCGACCACAGGGTCGCCACCGATACCGACGATCGTCGAGTTGCCGAGCCCCATCTGGGTCAACTCGTGCCCGATCTGGTAGGTCAGCGTGCCCGAGCGCGAAACGAGACCGATGTTGCCCGCGGTGAAGATCTCGGCAGGGATGATGCCGACATTGGCCTTGCCGGGCGAGAGGGCGCCCGGACAGTTCGGTCCGATCAGCGTCACGCCGCGGTTCTGTACGTAGCTGTGAATCCTCAGCATGTCGTGCGCCGGAACTCCCTCGGTGATGCAGATCACCGTTTCGATCCCCGCATCAACCGCCTCGTAGACCGCATCGGCAGCGAACGGCGCCGGAACGAAGATCATCGCCGCGTTCGCGTCCTGCTCGGAGACCGCCTCGGCAACGGTGTGGAAGACCGGCACGCCCTCGACGTTCTGGCCACCCTTGCCCGGCGTCACTCCTGCCACGAGGTTCGTACCGTAGGCCCGATTGCGAAGACCGTGAAACCGCCCTTCGGAGCCCGTCAGCCCCTGCACGACGAGCCGCGTATCGGCGTCGACGATGATCGCCATCAGGCAGGCACCGCCCTCAGCGCGATCCGATCGAGGACGACGTGATCGCCGACCACGCGATCTCCGAGAAGCTCGCGGACGCGGATCGCGTCGTCAGCGGCGCAGCCGCAGCGATCGAGCCACGGCTGGAACTCGATCGGCTTCTCGAAGAAGCGGACCTCACGTACTTCCAGACCCGCCGCCTCGACGAACGAGCGCCACTCGGCAGCGCCGTAGTTACGGACATGCGAGGGGTCGCGGATCCTTTCCGCCACTTCAACCGTGTCGCCCATGAAGCAGTTGTCGACGATCAGCACCGAGCCGGCAGCGACCCGCGCCATCTCGGAGACGGCCTGCTCCACGTCGTCGTAATGGTGCGCAGCAACGCGCGTCACGACGACGTCGAAGCTGCCGTCGGCAAATGGGAGATCCTCTGCGCGGCACACGACGTCCGGGCTCATCCCGGGAGCGGGGTCGCAGCTGACGACATCGATACCTGCATCCCGGAGCCGACGGGCGACGTGGCCGCCGCCGGTCGCGACGTCCAACGCGGTGCTTGCACCCGTCGCCCACTCGACGAGGAGGTCGAGATCAGGGCCTTCTCGGTGGGCGTCGCTCGTCCGGTATTGCTCGGCGCGGTCGCTCCAGACGTCGGTCATGCGGCGAGCTCCACGGCGCGCCTGGCCGCATCGAGCATCGTCGGGGACACGTGGAGGTTCTCCGGCGCGGCCTCGGCGAGAATGCGTCTTCCCTCTTCGGCGTTCGTGCCGTCGAGCCGCACGACGATAGGAAGCTCGAGCCCCATCTCACCAAGCGCCTGCAGGATCCCGCGCGCGACCTCGTCGCAGCGGGTGATCCCACCGAAGATATTGAAGAACACAGCACGCACCTGAGGGTCCTGCGTGATCACGGAGAGCGCGTCGACGACGCCCTGGGCATCGCCGCCACCGCCAAGGTCACAGAAGTTCGCGGGGCGCCCGCCGGCAAACGTGACGACGTCAACCGTCGACATCGTCAGCCCGGCACCGTTGCCACACACGCCGACCTCACCGTCGAGCTTCACGTACGTCACATGCTTCGCGCGCGCCAGGGCCTCGAGGGGGTCGGCCGCATCCTCGTCGCGCATCTCCGCGATCTCGGGGTGGCGGTAGAGCGCGTTGTCGTCGACCGTGAACTTGGCGTCAAGCGCCTTGACGACGCCGTTGGGCGTGACGATTAACGGGTTCACCTCGCAGAGCATCGCGTCGAAACGCACGAACGCGTCGTAGAGCTGCCCGATGATCTTCGCGATCTGCTTCTGCTCCGACGGATCGGTGACTCCGGCTCCGAAGACGAGGTGCCGTGCCTGCCAGGGGTTAAATCCCTCGAGCGGATCGACGTGAAGCCGGACGAGCGCATCGGGTGTCTCGGCGGCGACTTGCTCGATCTCGATTCCACCCTGCGTCGTGAACATGAAGAGTGGCTTCTTGACGCCCCGGTCGAAGGTCAGCGAGAGGTAATACTCCTTCGCGATGTCGGATGCCTGCTCGACCCAGAGCCGCTTCACGATGTGACCCTTGATGTCGAGGCCGATGATGTTCTTGGCGTGCTCCTCCGCCTCGTGGGAGTTGGCGGCGAGCTTTACGCCGCCGGCCTTCCCCCGCCCGCCGGTCAGCACCTGGGCCTTCACGACGACGGGGCCTCCGAGTACCTCAGCGGCCTGCCGGGCCTCTCCGGGGGTGGTTGCGAGCCGTCCGTCGCCGACAGGAATCCCGACGCGCCGGAACAGCTCCTTACCCTGATACTCGTAGAGATCCATCTGTCCGTGAGCCTACCTGCGCTCTTGTGCGACGATCCGCACCATGCGACCCCTGCTCGTCCTTGCGCTCGTCGTCCTCGTGGCCAGCGGCTGCGCGTCCCAGACCGTCGCCGTGCCGGCCACGATCAAGGCGCCACCTCAGATCGCGCGCCTCGACTGGAAGGAGCGCTATCCGAGCGAGAATCCGGCCCTCGTCTTCGGCGTCTCGCAGTTCACGGTGACGCCCGGCGGATGGAAGGCCGAGATCTCGGTGGAGAACACGTCGAACGTGGCATGGACGGTCGGCGATCCCGCGTATCCAACGAACCTCGCATTCGGCGTGCTGCTCTTCCCGAATGACGATCTCGACGATCTCGAGCGGCGGAACCGAAGCGGTGATCTCCCGGCAATCCGCGCCGCGACGAGCTATGTCCCCGCGCTCCCCGACACGATCCAGCCTGGTGAAACGTGGGAGGGAGCGATCGCGGCCCCGGGGGCGCTTGCCGGCGGCCTCTGGGTCAGGATCTCGTTCGGGCCCCTCGCGAGCGTCGGTGACCCTCCCGAGGGGGCGCAGACACCCGTCGTCTGGTACACCGATCACGCGTACCAGCTCGAGCAGGTCGAAGCTGATCCCGCCTAGCGGCCGAGTTCAGGGTCTCTCAGATTGAACGCGGCGCGAACGTGCGCGTCTCGTCCTGTCCTTCCCGAACGATGACGCAGGTGGACTCGGGCACCTCGTTCCAGGCGCCGGCGAGGTCGCCGAGCGGCTCGGAGACGACGAGCCGGGTCTCGTCGGACAGCTCGTGCAGCACCGGGGTGTCCGGATGCTGGGCCCGCAGGGTCTCGACGGCGGTGCTGTAGAACAGCGACCGGGACTTGCCCTCGCTCGAGTAGCGGAACGCCCAGACGCTGGAGCCGTCGGTCGTCGCCACCGTCATCTGGACGGGGTGCTCGACGCCGTGGCGGCGGCCGGTCTCCTCGATCAGCCCGACGGCGCGCTCGACGGCCCGCGGCGGGTCGTCCTCGAGACCGAGCGTCAAGGCCAGGTGGAAGAACACCTCCGTGTCGGTCGTGCCCTCGATCTCCGGGTACAGCGCCGGATCGACGGCGAGCACCAGATCTCGCTTCACGGCGGCGAAGTCGCGGATCAGGCCGTTGTGCATCCACAGCCAGTTGCCGTGGCGGAACGGGTGGCAGTTGGTCTGCTGGATCGCGCCCCCGGTCGAGGCGCGGATGTGCGCGAAGACGAGCGGCGAGGCCATGTGACGCGCCAGCTCCCTCAGGTTGCGGTTGTTCCACGCTGGCTCGACGCTGTGGAAGACGCCGGGAGTGTCACCGACGCCGTACCAGCCGATGCCGAAACCGTCGCCGTTCGTCGTCTCGGCACCGAGCCGGGAGTGGAGGCTCTGATCGACGAGCGAATGCTTGGGTTTGAGCAGGAACTCCTCGATCAGGACGGGAGACCCCGAGTACGCAAGCCAGCGACACATGTCCGTTCCTCCTTCTCAGCCGGGCCCGGCCGCGCCGGCCCGCGGTAGCGAATCGTCTCCCACCCCTGCTGGCTTCCGTGCCCTCCAGAGGGCGTCGAACACTATGGCGACCACTCCGATCGCGATCATCGCCGTGAACGTCTCGGGGGCGTTGCGGAGCGTGTCGATCGAGAAGGAGACGAGCACGATCGCGGTCACCGCGGTCGCCAGCAGGATCAGCACGAGGCTGCTGCCGGTGCTTGCACGCAGGCGGTAGGCGGCGGCGCAGATGACCAGGAAGAGCACGAGCGCGGTGGCGCTCCCGACCGAGGCGATCGCGGACAGGTCGACGAGGTTGGCGACGACGAGTACCGCGCCGCCGGTGATCAGCAGCCCCGCTTTGGCGCCGAGGCGCGAGCCCGGTCCGAAGAACGACGGGAACAGCCCGACCTTGGCGAGCATCCCGGTCATCCCGCCCGAGGCGTAGAGCGTCGCGTTCGTGGCGCCGGCAGTCGAGAGCATCGCGGTCGCCGCCATCAGCGTGAACCCGAAGTCGCCGAGCGCCGGTCGCGCCGCCTCGGCGATCGCGGTCGGGCCGTACTGGATCACCTGGGCAACGGTGAGCGTCCCGAACACGGCAACCGCGATCAGGAGGTAGGTGAGCCCCGTGATCCCGAGCGCTCCGGTCATCGCCCGGGGAAGATCGTGGGAGGGGTCGCGCAGGTCGCCGGCGGTGAAGGTGATCACGTTGAAGCCCATGTAGGCGAAGAACGTGAGCGCGACGCTGGCGACGATCTTCGAGAAGGGCGGATAGCCGTCGAAGGCGAGGAGATCGAGGTCGATCTGCGGGAGGCTGACGACGACGAAGAAGGCGAAGGAGGCGAGCACGAGGGCAACGATGAACGTCTGCGCGCGCGCGACGACCGAGGCCCCGACCATGTTGATCGCCACCATCCCCACGATCAGCGCCGTGACGAAGACGTTGTCCCACCAGGAGGCGGCATCGTTGCCCACGAAGAGCGAGGCCGCGTAGCTGCCGAACGAGACGGCGACCATCGAGCAGACGATCACCATCGCCGCGATGTAGCCGAGCCAGGACGCGACGCCGACCAGGCGCCCCTTGCCGAACCCCTCGACCAGATACGTGATCAGCCCACCCGAGGACGGGTAGCGGATGCCGAGCTTGACGCAGACGTACGCGAGCAGCGACGTCACGCCGAGACCGACCAGGAACGAGATCCAGACGGCGGCGCCCGCGATCTCGCCCGCCGTCCCGAGCAGGGCGAAGATGCCCGCGCCGACCATGCTGCCGATCCCGAGCACCGTCGCGCCCGGAACCGACATCTTCTTCGGCGGAGGAGCTCCCGGCTCCGCCGGCTCGGGTGACGTGGCGGCAGACGCTGCCGTGTCGCTCATGCGCCTCTCACTCCTCTCTCACGGCGGCGACCGCGGACGGTGCAGCCACGAGCCGGGGTCACGGCCCCCGAGCCCCGGAGGCCGTGACCGCCTGCGCTCTCAGTACTTCTTGAGCTTCGGCCCCGCGTAGGTCGCGAGGGCGTAGATGATGACAATGTCCGCGGCGAACATCGCCATCGACCAAAGCGGATAGGCCTGGATGAAGAACAGCTGGCCGATCCCGTTCAGGCCCGCGGCGATGATGCCGAACCAGCGGGCGAACTGGCTGCCGACGAAGACCGTGAACGCGGCCAGGAGCATCAGCGCTCCCAGGCCGAGCACGATCCAGCCCCAGGTGTTCAGGTTGCTGAAGACGAACACGGAGTTCGCGACGAAGATCCTCGAGTTCGCAATCGCCGCGATCCCCTCGATGATCGCCCAGGTGCCCGCAAACGCCATCATCGCTACGGCAAACGTCAGCAGGCCGGCGCCGGGTGGCGCCTTCTCCTCGTAGTAGAGGCCGGAGGACGCGGTGTCGTCGTAGGACAGGGTGCCCTTGGTGCCCGGCTCTGTGGCCATGACCCTCCTCCTTTCGGGTGGACTACCGGATCAAGCAAACCACCGTCAGGCCGAGGGCGCGTCCGGTCTTTCTACGCATTTGCGGCCATTTCTACTGAGTCTTGCGGGTCGCCGACGCTGCGGCATATTGCACCGCCGCTACGAAGCGGCCCAAATACCGCGACGGCGTCCGGAACGAGTAGGCGTTGATGATGTCGAGCGTGCCCTGCGCTCCTTCGAGTAGCGCCGCGATCGCTTCCGTGATCGACCGGAAGGGGCCGGCGCATTGTGGACGACGACCGCCGGCACGAGGGCTCGCAGCCCCGTCGAGGGCGGGAACAGGTCCGGAATCTCACCGACGGGAATCTCGCCGCCGGCCCGGCACAGGCTGACCACGAACACGAGCTGCAACCGCGCCACGACGGGAGCGGCCCGCGAGGCTGCTTGGAGCCAACCGTCGATTGTTCCGAACGAGAGACGCTGTCGGGCCGAGGTACTAGAGTGTCGCGGATGGTGAACAGTCGGCCCCTGCAGATCGTGATCACCTTCAAGTCGCTGCTCCTCGCGCTGGCGCTCTTCCTCCTCACGTGGGCGGTCGTCTCGATCCGCGACACGCTCCTGATCGTGGCGGTCGGCGTCTTCTTCGGGCTGGTCTTCGAAGGCCCTGTTCGGTTGGTGGAGCGTAAGACGCCGCTGGGACGGGGGATGGCGGCCACGGTCACCGTGATCGGCGCGCTCGTCGCGGTGACGCTGCTCGGTCTCATCCTGCTGAAGCCGCTCCTCGAGGGGATGCAGTCCTTCCTCAAGGACCTGCCGCAGACTCGTCGAGCAACTCCAGAACTCGGACGAACTGGGCTTCCTCGGCGACACGGGCGCGGCGGACAGCACGCAGTCGGGAGCGCAAAGCATCTCGAACGCCGTGCCGGACGCACTCGGGGCGCTCGTCGGCTTTGCCGGCTCGATCGCGTCCGCAGGGCTCGCCGTGTTCCTGATCACGTTCATCTGCCTCTTCTTCCTCTGTGAGGTCAACGATCTGAAGGCGTCGCTCGCGAGCATCCTGCCGAAGAAGCAGGAAGAGCTCTGGCTGCCTCTCTGGGATCGCGTTACGACGCATGGTCTCGCGCTGGGCGATCGGCGTCGTGATCATCGCGACCATCGCGGGGACGACCCAGGGCCTCACCGCCTATCTACTCGGTTCGAGCTACGCACTCGCGCTCGGGTTGATCGCCGGCTTTCTCGACATGATCCCGAACATCGGCGCCACGATCGCCGGCTTCATCCTCACGCTCGTGCTGCTCGCCGAAGAGGGCCTCACGGCGGCACTGATCATGCTCGCCGTGGTGCTCGTCTACCAGCAGATCGAGAACAGCATCCTCACTCCGACGATCCAGGGCAAGGCGGTCAAGCTCTCGGCGTTCTTCATCATCACCGCCGTGGCGCTCTTCGGCGCCCTGCTCGGCGTGGTCGGGGCCCTGATCGCCGTCCCGGTCGCGGCGACGATCCAGATCATCCTCGGCGAGGTCACAACGACCTACCGGGAGCAGGTCGCGCAGGGCAAGCTGGAGGCCGATCCTGCCGCGGCCGGCGAGGGCACCTCCGCCTGATGCAGTGCGCGGTATCATGGGGGTTCGGCAGCGAGAGGCCCCGTGGCTTGCGCGATCGCCGCGGTTCACCCGTTCCACGACCCGTCACGCAGGCTGCGGTTCGTGAAGAACCGCAGCCTGGCTCGTCGGCCTGCTCGTACTCGCGGCCGTCCTGCGCCTTACTCGGCATCGACGTGATCGGCTGGCTCCAGGAAGTGTGGACGCAGATCAAGGCCGTCCCGCTCCGCTACCTCGCGCCCCGCGGGGTGCTGCAGATCCTGCAGACGTCGCTGAACGGACTCGCCTACTACGGGATCCTCGCCTACGCCTACCCCGGCCGCGCGCAGCTGTGGCCGATCATCACCGCCTGAGCGGTCGGAGTCTCGTCATCATGATCCTGCGGAGAGCCCGGTGAAGAAATGGCTGCCCCTGGTCGCGCTCGCGGGTGCCCAGTTCATCATGGTGCTCGACCAGTCGGTGATGAACGTCTCGATCAGCCAGCTGGTCGCCGATTTCGACACGACCGTCACCACGATCCAGGCGGTGATCACCCTCTACTGCCTCGTGATGGCGATGCTAATCCTCACCGGCGCCAAGATCGGCGACATCATCGGCCGCCGGCGGGCCTTCGTCGATCGGCCTCGTCATCTACGCCTGCGGCTCGGCGTTGACGGCGGCGGCGCCGAGCGTTGCCGTGCTCACGCTGGGCTGGTCGATCCTCGAGGGCATCGGTGCGTCTCTCGTGCTCCCGGCGCATGGCCGCGCTGATCGCGGGGAACTACGAAGGGCGCGAGCGGAAGGCCGCCTACGCGATCATCGGCGGCGTCGCGGGCGCGGGCATCGCCATCGGCCCCATCCTCGGGGGCTGGGCCACGACGGAGCTGAGCTGGCGGGTGGTCTTCGTGGGCGAGGTCGTGATCGTCGTCGGCATCCTCGCCATGAGCCCGTTCGTCCACGACGCCTCCCGCGACGCCCGCAAGCCTCGCCTCGACGTCGTCGGGGCGATCCTCTCGGCCGCCGGTCTCGGAGCGGTCGTGTTCGGAACCCTGCAGGCGAGCGCCTGGGGCTGGCTGAAGCCGAAGGACTCCCCCGTCGAGCCGTTCGGGTTCTCCCTGACGCATCTTCGTGATCGGAGCCGGCTGGCGTCCTGCTGTGGGCGTTCGTGCGCTGGCAGCGGCACCGCGAGGCGACCGGCGCCGACCCGCTCGTGCACCTCGACCTGACGAGGATCCCACCGGTCCGATCCGGGCTGATCGGCCTCTTCGCCCAGAACCTCATCCTCATGGGCGTCTTCTTCACGGTGCCGCTCTACCTGCAGATGGTGCTCGGCCTCGACGCCCTCGAAACCGGAATCAAGATGCTGCCCGTGTCGGTGATGATGTTCCTCGCGGCCGCCGCCGGCTCGCGTCTCTCGGGCCGCCACCCCGTGCGGTCGATCGTCAGGGCGGGCCTGATCATCACCGGGATCTCCGCTCTCACCTTGCTCGCCACGATCGACCCCGAGCTGAACGAGCGAGGCTTCGCCCTCTCGATGGCTGCCCTGGGCGTCGGCATGGGGCTCCTCGCCTCCCAGCTCGGCAACGTCGTCCAGTCTTCGGTCGACGCGTCGGGCCGCGGCGAGGCCGGAGGGCTTCAGTTCACCGGGCAACAGCTCGGCTCGTCGCTCGGCGTCGCCCTGATCGGGGCGATCGTCCTGACCGGCCTGACGACCGTCTTCGTGTCGAACGTCGAGTCGAACCCGGCCATCAGCGACGACGTCGCGAACCAGGTGAGCGTGGCCGCCGGAACGGGTATCGACTTCGTCTCGACCGACCTGATCGAGGCCGCTGCGCAGGAGGCCGGACTCGGCGAGGCCGAGACCACGGCACTCGTCGGCGACTACGAGGACGCCCAGCTCCAGTCGCTGAAGCTCGGGCTGCTGCTCGCCGCGCTGCTCGCCCTGGTCTCGCTCGCATTCACGCGCGATCTGCCGCGAGCGGTTCCGCCGAACGCTGAAGATGCCACGGCCGCGGTCGGGGCAACCTGACGGAGGGCCGGCTGAGCGCGCCGCGCGCGACCCGGCCAACAACGACTCGCTCACGGGGCTACACGAGCGGCGACCCGGCTCCGCGGTCACGAGCGAGGTGTCATGCGAGTGCGATGGAGCAGGGACGGTGGAGGGCGACGCGCTACATCGGCTGCGCCGTGGGGCGAACGAGGATCTCGTTCACGTCCACGTGCGGCGGCTGCGACAGTGCGAAGAGGACGGCGCGCGCAACATCGTCGGGCTCGAGAGGCGCGTCGAGTGGCACGCTCTCGAAGAACGGTGTGTCGACGATGCCGGGAGCGATGATCGTGACGCGAACACCCGTCCCATCGATCTCCTGACGAAGCGACTCGGCCATGGCGTGCACGGCGTGCTTGGTGGAGGAGTAGAGCGAGCCGGGAATCGCGCGGCGGCCGGCGACGGAGCCGGTCAGGAGCAGATGGCCGTTTGTCTCCTTCAACCCGGGGAGCGTCGCCCTGATCGTCAGCGCCGCGCCGAAGACGTTGGTGAGCACCATCGCACGCCAGTGCTCGACCGAGTCGCCGAGGAAGCTTCGCTCCGCTCCGAACCCGGCGTTCGCCCAGGCCGCGTCCAGCCGGCCGAAGTGCTCGTGCGCAACGGTGACCGCCGCTTGCTGGTCGGCCCACTCGGTCACGTCGCATTCGACCGCAACCGCACGGTCGGAACCGCCGAGCTCCGCCGCCAGAGCTTCGAGCTTCTCGATCGAACGCGCCGCGAGCACGAGGCGCCATCCTTCGACGGCCAGCATCCGTGCCGTTGCTGCACCGATACCCGTCGAGGCTCCGGTAATGAGGATGACAGGGCTCGAAGCGCTCATGGGGCCGACTCTAGCGATGTGGCCCAGGCGACCGTCGGCTCGGGCTCCGCTCCACAACTCGCGGGTGCTGCGTTCCCATCGCGCTGCTCGACCCGGACAGCGATCTCGCCGGAGGGCGTCGTGAAGGTCACTCGGTCGCCGTCCGCCGAGTGGAAGGTGAGCGCGTCCACCGCGTCCAGTCCGGCGGCCCTCCGGATCGCAACCTCGGCCGCCTGCGCCGACGGTGAGTAGAGCGTCCGGCCGCGATAGAGATCGAGCGGGATCCGACCCTCCTTCACGGAATCGACGACCTCCTCGGCACGGCCGGGCGGGATCCTGCCGAGCTGAATTCCGTGCGGAAGCACGACGACGTTGGGAGCGAATCGATGGCCGCCGAGGTGCGATGCCTGCCAGAGCTGCTCGGGGTCGAGGTGATTCCCGACCGCCTCGAAGAGCGGGCCTCCCAGGCGCGCACAGCATGCATCGCGGCGACCGTGCATGCAGACGAGGAAGAGTGGATCGGCGACGGCATCGCCGCGCAGGAGGTCCGAGGTCGCAGCGTCCTCGATGGAGGCGAGATCGACGCGCGTCGCGATTCCGCCGCCCTCATGCACGATCGCCCGGATCACCGCGTTCCCCGTTCGACGATCCGGGCGACGGATCAGGATGACCTTCCCGGGGTATGCGCGCAGAACGTCCCGCACCGTCGTCGGAAGCCCGCTGTCCTCGATCGGGTCGCGTCCCCAGGCGCCTCGCGCTTCGACGAGGAGCCAGTCGGAGCCCTGCGTAGCGGTTCCCGCGAGCGACTCGCCCGCCGTCAGGGACATCTCCGAGCACGGTTGCGTCGAGTTCACGCAGGCAACCGATCCGCCAGAAGTCGGCCGAGCTTGGGATCGATCCCGAGCTCGGCTGCGAAGACCCGGTACTCGGCGAGCGCCTTGGCCCGGTCGCGCCCGGGCCGGGCGACCGCTCGCAGGAGGACGTTCTTCGGCGTGTGCTCCAACTCGATGAACTCGATCACCTGTACGTCGTACCCGACGGCCCCGAGCAGCTGGGCACGGGCTGCGTCGGTCGCCTCCGCAGCGAATCGCTCCTTCAGGGTGCCGTACCGAAGAAGCGGCCGGAGAGCAGCGTTCTCGAGCTGTGACATCAATTCATGCTGGCAACACGGGACGGCCAGGATGACGGGCACACCAGCCCGCACGGCCCGATCGAGCGCGTCGTCCGTCGCCGTGTCGCATGCGTGGAGGCTGACCACGAGGTCTGTCCCCGCCAACCCCTCGTACCCAGCGATGTCGCCCACCTCGAAGTGCAGCCCTTCGGCACCCACACGTCGGGCGAGCTGCTCACACTCGGCGACGACGTCGGCCTTGAGATCGAGTCCCACGATCTCGGCATCGCGACCGTGGACGTTGGTCAGCAGGTGGTGCAAGGCGAATGTCAGGTACGACTTCCCGGATCCGAAGTCGACGACGCGGAGCCTGCCCGACGGCAGCGACGGAAGGACGTCCTCGACGAGCTCGAGGAAGCGGTTCACCTGCCTGAACTTGTCGTACCGAGGCTTGCGAACCTTCCCTTCCGGCGTCATCACCCCGAGATCGACGAGAAACGGCACAGGAGTGCCTTCGGGAAGCACATAGCGCTTCGTCCGATCATGGGTGAGCGCCGCCTGGGGCCGACTCGCCTCCCGGCGGAGAATCGCCGGTGAGCCCCGCCCAGTCAGCACCTGCCAGTCGGCATCGGCACCGTGGAGGAGGCCCTGCCGGAACTCGGTCTCGAGCAAGTCGATGAGGCGCTCCGCTGCAGCATCGGGTGCCAGGTTCTCGTCACTCGTCCGCATCGCGTGATGGGACGTGAAACGGTAACGGAGCGCCGTCGAGACCATGAGCGGGGTGACCGTGATCCGCGACGGTCGCGAAGGGTCACTCCGCCGGGGTCGGCTGAGAGTCGCGCCCATCAGCGTGCGCTCGCCCACGAGTCGGCGCACGAGCGTTCCCACGTCCGCGAGAGTCTCGGTCATTCGGCTCCAGTGATCAGGCAGATCAGCTGTCCATTCGTCACGCTCTGCCCCGGAGCGACGGCGAGCGCGCTCACGATCCCCGTGTGTCGCGTGACAATCTCGTTCTCCATCTTCATCGCCTCGACGACGCAGAGCACGTGCCCGACCTCGACCCGCTCGCCGTCCGCAACGCCGACGGAGAGGACCGTGCCCTGCATCGGACTGACGACCGCCCCCGAGCCGGCCCCGGCTGTCTCGTCGGAGCGCTCACGGCGGCGCCGGCCGAGAGCCGCCCAGGGAGGCTCGGTCGTGTGGACACGAACCTCGAAGGCGCGCCCGTCGATCTCGACCGCGACCACCTCCGTCCGGACCCCGGAGTCGTCCGGACGTCGAGCTACACTCGTTGTCCTATGAGAAAACGTCTCGTCCATCTGCCGCGCACGCTCCGCCAGTTCCTGCGATTGGACGATCCCGTGGCACGCACTACCCTCGACGAAGCAACGCTCACTGAGCATCGCCGCATGGAACCCGAGCAGCGTCGGCGGGCCCTCGATCCTGAACTCGGCGAGCGCGCGGAGCATGCGCCGTCGCGCTGTCTCGCGACTCGTGTCGTGGACGATCAACTTGGCGATCAACGAGTCGTAGAGACCCGAGATCTCGTCCCCCGCACGCACCCCGGAATCGACACGCACGCCAGGCCCCGAAGGCTCCTCGTACGCCGTGATCACACCCGGCGCTGGAAGAAAGCCCTTGCCCACATCCTCCGCGTTGATCCGGCACTCGATCGCGTGGCCGCGCAGCGTCACGTCCTCCTGCCGCAACGACAACGGCTCTCCCTGGGCGATCAGGATCTGCTCGCGGATGAGGTCGAGCCCCGTCACGAGCTCCGTGACGGTGTGCTCGACCTGGATCCGGGTGTTCATCTCCATGAAGTAGTACTCGCCGTCCTGCGTCAACAACCCCTCGATAGTCCCCGCCGACCGATATCCCGCCGCCCGCGCGGCGTCCACGGCGATCTCGCCGATCCTCGCCCGCAGACCGTCATCGACGCCGGGCGCAGGCGTCTCCTCGATCAGCTTCTGGTGCCGACGCTGAATCGTGCAGTCGCGCTCGCCGAGGAAGAGAACAGTCCCGTGACCATCTGCGAGAATCTGGGCCTCGACGTGCCGCGGCTGCTCGAGGTAGCGCTCGACGTAGACGGTGTCGTCCGCGAAGTGCTTCAACCCCTGCCGTTGCGCCGCTGCGAACGCCTGCTCGACTCCCGAGGGATCGGCGACGATCTCCATTCCCTTCCCGCCTCCCCCGGCTGCAGCCTTGATGATCAGCGGGTAGCCGATCTCCCCACCGAGCTCGACAACCGAGGCGACGGTTTGCACGGGCTCGGTCGCGCCCGGAATGATCGGAACGCCGGCGGCTCTCATCGCGGCACGCGCCTCGGTCTTGGAGCCCATCAGCTCGATCGCGGAGGGCGGAGGGCCGATCCAGGTCAGCCCGGCCGCTTCCACGGCGCGCGCGAATCGTGCGTTCTCGGCCAGGAACCCGTAGCCGGGATGAATCGCGGAGACGCCTGCCCGGAGGGCCGTCTCGATGATGACGTCGCCCCTCAGGTAGCTCTGCTCCGCAGGCCCCGGGCCGATCCGGTACGCCTCATCCGCAACGCGGGCGTGGAGGGAACCCCTGTCCGCGTCGGAGTACACGGCGACCGATTCGATCCCCATCTCGCGCAGCGTCCGGAAGATCCTGACGGCGATCTCCCCGCGGTTGGCAACGAGCACTTTGGTGAAGGTCGGCATGCGCGCCGCGTATTCTCCCTCACGGATGACCATTCCCGATCAGTTGACGCTCGGACGGGCACTGGCCGTCCCCATCGTCGTCGTGCTTTTTGCATGGGACTTCTCGAACCACGACTACTGGGCGACGGCTGTGTTCGTCGTCGCGATGGCAACCGATCAGGTCGACGGCTGGCTGGCGCGGCGCTGGAACCAGACCTCGGCGTTCGGGTCGCTCCTCGATCCGATCGCCGACAAGGTGCTCGTGATGGCGGCACTGGCGATGCTGATTGCCGAAGGCGTGGCCCCTGCCTGGATGGTGGCCGCGATCCTTGCCCGCGAGTTCCTGATCTCAGGGCTCCGCCTGGCCGCAATCGAGAAGGGCGTTGTGATCGCGGCCCGTGATCTCGGGAAGCTGAAAACGTGGGCACAGGCGCTCGCCGTTGCGATCGGCGGCATGGCAGCGGCCGGCGCCTGGAGCGACGATCTCGCGTGGTGGGTGCTCCTCGTGGCCGTCGTTCTGACCTGGGTCTCGGGCCTGGACTACGCGCGCGTCGCGCCGCGACTGCTGCGCGGCTCCACCCCCTGAGGCTCTCGCTCAACCGACTCGAGCAGCCCCGCGCTGCTCCAGGCCGACGGGCCGCGGTCGGATGCCGCCTCGGATCGCACGACGGCCGCAAGGGCTATCCGAGCGGCCTCGCGCTCAGCAGGCGTCGGGTCCGGCTCGAGAACAACGTCGCGGTCGCGAGCCCTACTCATGACTCGAGGCTACGTGACGGCGGGCGATCGCCCGCCGGTTCAGGCGCGACACCCCGATGGGAATCCACCACACGCAGAGGCCGACGACGAGGCCGACGAGCAGGTTGACCTCGAATCCGAGCCCCCCGATCAAGAACGCGATCGCCCACTCCCGGGCGCCTCGGAGATCACGCAGGAGCCCGATGTGCAGCAATCCGGCAACTGCAAGGAGCCCTGCGAGAATCGGCAACGGGAACGCAGGAAGCACCGCTGCGAGCCCCGCGCCGACTCCTAGGGCTGCGACGACGAGCGCTGTTCCGAGAGCCGCCGGTGCTCGCCACGTGCGGGCACCGAACGCGACGTGCGCGGTGAGGCCTCCGGCGCCGTGGCACACCGGCATCCCGGAGATCGCGCCTGCGAAGACGTTCGCCGACCCGAGAGTCATTGCGAGCCGCCCGGGCCTGACCCGTGCGGCGGCGTCGCCGAAGTAGGTGCGAGCGGCGTCCGCGGTCGCGAGGCACGAGTTTGCGAACGACAGGGGCAGCTGTGGGATGACGAGAACGGTCAGGGCCGTCCAGAACGTTGCCGCGTCGAGTGACGGCACCGTGATCGCCGACGGCCCGACGACAAGTCCATCGCCCGCACGCATGAGCATCGCAGCGAACCCGATTCCGACGAGCGCAAGAGTCACGGGACGGCGACGCAGCACCACGGCAACCACGACCACGAGCGCCGCAAGGGGTACCGCCCGAGCCGGAGCCATCGAGTAGGCAGAGAACGACGACGGCGGATCGGAAACGAGACCCCAGGCGATTTTCAGAAACAGCAGTCCGACTGTGAGCTGGACCCCACGAATGAGAGGCTTCGGAAACGCACGACCCGCGAAATCCACAAGCCCGGTCGAGCCGATGACGAGGAAGATCATCCCCATCAGGATCGCTGCCGCCGCGATCTCGTCAGCACCGAGGCCTTGAGCGATGGCTATCGCTCCGAGGGCTTTGAGCGGCTGCACCGGCACGGGCAGCCGGTAGACCGCCGCGACGACCAGGAGGAGGCCGCCGGCCGGCAGGAGCACTGCCGTCGCCGAGAGCCCGTTCTTGACGATGAGCGCGACTGCGATGGGGATCAATACACCGAGATCTGCGACCGCGCCCGAAAGCTCGCGGCTGAGACTGGGACGCACGCTCACCGCTCGACCATGACGCTCGTCGACTTGACGACGCCCACAGCACTCATCCCAGCCTCGAGACCGAGATCCTCGGCCGATTCGCGCGTGATGATCGCCACCACGCGCGACGGCTCCGTGACGTCGATCTCGACCCGCGCGAGCAGCCCGTCGATCTCGACGGAGCGCACCGTCCCGCGAAAGCGGTTGCGGGCCGAGGAGACCTGCGAACCTTCGGCCCCACGCAGGCGCTCGATCTCCGAGGCAGGGACGACCCGGCGGTTGGCGCTGTCGCGGTCGACCGAGATTCGTCCCTGCCGGTCCCAGCGGCGGAGTGTATCGAGGCTGATTCCGAGCAGGCGCGCAGCCTCGGCGGCCGTGAATTGTTCCCTAGGCATTGCCTAGTTATATCGCAGTCGCTACGTGAGCGCCTCGATCCGGTCGACGAGCGAGGCGAGCACCGCGAAGGCAGCCCCGACCGCGTCCGGGGTCGTCATCTCGACGCCTGCCAGTCGCAGGGCATCCAGCGGGTAGAGAGAGTCGCCGGTGGAAAGGAACGCGAGGTAGTTGTCCGCGGCACCCTCGCCGCCCTCGAGAACCCCTTCGGCGAGGGCATGGGCGGCCGAGATCCCGGTCGAGTACTGAAAGACATAGAACGGCTCGTAGAGGTGGGAGAACTTGGCCCACGTGATCCCCATTCGCTCACGATCGATCTCGACCTCGGGGCCGAACGCTTCGGCAAACATGTCCGCGGTGCGCTCACCGAGCAGCTCTGCAGTGAGCCCTTCACCGGCCGCGACACGTGCGTGGATCTCCTGCTCGAGCCGTGCGAGCGTCGGCATGACGAAGAGGTAGCGGTGGAAGTTGGCCATCGCCTCGTCGAGCACCGCGAGCAGGATCGCCGGGTCGTCAATCGTCTCGAGTAGGTGCGCCCGGAGGAGCGCCTGGTGGAAGTTCGACGCGACCTCCGCCACGAACATCGAGTAGTGGGTGTAGGGCTGTGGCTGGGATTGCCACGTCAGATACGAATGCATCGAGTGCCCGAGCTCGTGCGCGAGCGTGCCGAGGCTGCTCGCCGTCCCGTCGAAGTTCATCATGATGAAGGGCGGCACCCCGGGAGCTCCATCCGAGAATGCTCCTCCCATCTTCCCCACGGTCGGGAAGACGTCCACCCATCGCTCCTCGAGACAACCGCGTCGGACCGTCTCGACGTACTCCGCTCCGAGCGGCGCGAGCGCGTCACAGATCCAGTCGACACACTGCTCGAACGAGAACACCGGCGCCGTCGCTCCGAGCGGGGCGGCTACGTCGTAGGGCGCGAAGCGGTCGACTCCGAGCACATCGCGACGGACGCGCCAGTACCGGTGCCACGTCGAGAGGTTCGCCTCGAATGCGTCGATCAGGTTCTCGAACACCGCGCTCGGGACATTCGATCCTGCGAGCGATGCGACGAGCGACGAGGGGTACCGCCGAACCCGACTCGAGAACAGCGCCTGCTTCACGGTCGCTGAAAGCGTCGCAGCAAGCGCGTTGCGAACCCCGAGGTATCCGTCCGAATAGCTCTCCCACCCGCTGCGCCGCAATTCCCGGTCCGGGCCGGCAAGGATCGCGTCGATCGTGCCCTGGGTGACCTCGACCGGCTCGCCGGCACCGGAGAGTGCAGGCGCGAAGACGAGGTCGGCGTCAGTGAGCGCGCTATAGGCGTTGTACGGCCCGGAGAAGGCGTCGCTCGCGAGTTCGAGGATCTCCTCGACCTCGGCCGAGCGCATATGCGACTCGAGGCGAAAGAGGTCGTCGATGTAGTGCTCGTACGAGACCAGCGCCGGCTCGGTCGCGACCCATTCGGCAAGCTGCGAGCGCCCGACCGCGAGAACCTCGGGGTCGACGAAGGCCATTGCCGCACCGACTTGAGCGGCCGCTGCCCGAGCGCGGCCGTAGCGCGCGACCGCCTCGGCGCTCGTCGTCTCGACGGCATAGGCCATCGCGGCATACGTCATGAGCCGCCCGAGTCGGCGCGACACCGCGTCGCGAGACTGCAGTGCCTCCATGAGCGCTGCGGCACTGTTGCCGACTCGCCCCTCGAGCTCGGTGAGTGCCGGCAGGCTCGAGAGCAGATCCTCGAGATCCGCTACCCAGTCCGCCGACGTCGCGAAGACGCTCTCGGCACCCCACGTCCGGTCGATCGCGACATCGTCGCGGGCGATCGTCACAGGGGGATATTCCCGTGCTTCCGCTTCGGCGCCGGCTCGCGCTTGCCGAGGTGCATTTCCAGGGCCCTGATCAGATACGAGCGCGTCGCGCGCGGCTCGATCACGTCGTCGACGTAGCCGCGCTCTGCTGCCGAGTACGGGTTCGCGAATCGCTCTCTGTAGTCGGCGATCAGCTCAGCGCGGCGGGCGTCGGGATCCGCGGCCTCCACGAGCTCACCACGGAAGATGATGTTGACCGCCCCTTCCGGACCCATTACCGCCACCTCCGCGGTCGGCCACGCCACGTTGACGTCTGCCCGGATGTGCTTGGAGCTCATGACGTCGTAGGCACCGCCGTACGCCTTCCGCGTGATCACGGTCAGCTTCGGCACGGTCGCCTCGGCGTAGGCGTATAGGAGCTTTGCACCGTGCCGGATGATCCCACCCCACTCCTGCTCGGTACCCGGGAGGAAGCCGGGCACGTCGACGAAGGTAACGAGCGGGATGTTGAAAGCGTCACACGTCCGCACGAACCGAGCGGCCTTGACCGAGGCATCGATGTCGAGCACACCGGCGAGTGCGTTCGGCTGATTGGCCACGATCCCGACCGAGTGGCCCCCCAGGCGCGCGAAGCCGCACACGATGTTCTGCGCGTATTCGGCCTGCAGTTCGAGGAACTCCGCGTCGTCGACAACGGCGTGGATCACACCCTTGATGTCGTACGGCTTGTTCGGCGAGTCCGGTATGAGCACGTCCAGCTCGGGGGCCTCGCGATCGACGGGGTCGGCCGGCGCGGCGTACAACGGTGTCTCGAGGTTGTTCTGCGGGAGGAACGACAGCAGGTAGCGCGCGTCCTCGATCACTTCTTGCTCGCCCGCGGCGACGAGGTGAGCAACACCGGACTTCGATGCGTGGGCGGCCGCGCCGCCCAGTTCCTCCTGTGTCACGTCCTCACCGGTCACGGCCTTCACGACATCTGGGCCTGTGATGAACATGTACGACGTTCCCTCCGCCATCAGCACGAAGTCGGTTATCGAAGGCGAGTAGACGGCACCACCGGCGCACGGGCCGAGAACGAGCGAGACCTGAGGCACGACGCCCGAGGCCTGCACATTGCGCCAGAAGATCTCCGCGTACCCGGCAAGCGAGACGACGCCCTCCTGAATCCGCGCCCCGCCAGAGTCGTTGATCCCGACCACCGGACAGCCGACCTTCACGGCGAGATCCATCACCTTGCAGACTTTTTCTGCGAAGACCTCGCTCAGTGAGCCGCCGAACACGGTGAAGTCCTGCGAGAACACGCACACGGGCCGTCCGAATACGGTTCCGTACCCCGTCACGACCGCATCGCCCCAGGGTCGACGCTCCTGCATCGCGAACTCGGTCTCGCGGTGGCGGACGAAGCGGTCGAGTTCGACGAACGACCCGGGATCGAGCAGCAGCTCGATCCGTTCCCGGGCAAGGAGCTTGCCGCGCGCGTGCTGACGCGCAACGGCGGCCTCGTTGCCGGCGTGCACCGCGGCGTCGCTCAGCTCGGCGAGCCAGGCGAGCTTCGCGGCGGTCGTATCGTGCGTCGCCATCGACATGAGACTATCGCCCCGCCTGGACTTCGCGTTCCCAGACAACGGGGAACAACGGATGCACGAGCGGTGCACCGGCCGCGAGCTCGGCCGGGAGACCTGGGAACTCGGGCGAGGTCTTCCACTCGCGCGGCGAATGCGTCACGTCGTCGCCGAGGAAGCGCAACGAGAGCACACGTCGCCGGCGCCGGCCCTCGACGCCGCCCGCACAGTGGAGCGTGAGCATGTTGAAGAACACCGCATCACCCGGCTCGAGCTCCCAACCGATGATCTCGAATGCAGAGCGATCGCCCTCGATGTCGGGAAGCTCGTCGAGCGTGCCGTCGGGGAACCATTTCGCCTGATCGTCCAGGAAAGTTCGGGGCATCAGCCACGGCCCCAGGTGCGACCCCGCGACGAACTCGAGTGTCGCAGCGCGCGACACCGGGTCGACCGGAAGCCAAACGGAGCACGTCTGCGATCCGTCGATGTTGTAGTAGGGCTGATCCTGATGCCACGGAGTCCTCTGGGCCGTGCCGGGCTCCTTCACGAGCACGTGATCGTGGTAGAAGCGCACGCGGCCGGCGTCCATCAACTCGCCACTGATCGCCCCGGCCGGGGAAGAGGTCACAACCTGCTCGAGCTCGGGAAGTCGCTGCCAGTTGCAGAAGTCCTCGAAGAACCGACCAGGGTCGTCGGGCCGACTCGCAACGAGCGCCCGCTCGCTCGGCTGCTCGAGGTTGCGCTCGATCGCCGCTTCGACGAGAGCGAGGTGCTCACTCGAGAACGCTCCTCGAACGCAAACGGCCCCGTCGCGGCGAAAGGCCTCGATCGCGTCCGGAGTAACGACGATCGGGTGCGTCATGCACCGAGTCTAGAAGGCCTGCCCGGATAGAGTCGTGTCGTGACCGCTCCCCTCGACCGCTCGGCAAGCTGGCCGTACGACGCCTCGGGCGAGCCTGGCCCCTACTCCTATGCACGCGACGAGCAGCCCAATGCCGTCTCCGCCGAGAGCAAGGTCGGCGAGCTCGAAGGAGGACGCGCGCTCCTCTTCCCGTCGGGCATGGGTGCCGTAACGGGCGTAGTGATGACGATGCTGCGACCCGGGGGCACGATCGCTCTCGCCGAGGGCGCCTACTACGGTCACAAGCTGCTGTTCGACCATCTCGCCCCCTGGGGCGTGAACGCGGTCGAGTACGACCAGACGGCCTCGCCTCCCGCAGACGCCGACTTGATCCTGATCGAGGCGCCCGCGAACCCGATGCTGACAATGCCCGACTTCGAGGCCGCGGCGGCACACCGAGCGCCCGTCGTCTGCGATGCCACACTTGCCTCCCCGCTCCGTCTGCGCCCACTCGAGCTCGGATGCGACGTCTCGCTGCACAGCGCAACCAAGGTTCTCGCGGGCCACGACGACCTGCTCGCAGGGATCGTGAGCGTCAAGGACGACGGCCTCTACGAGCGCCTCCACGTCACGCGTCATCTAACGGGGATCGTCGCCTCGGCCGACACGGCTTGGCTGCTCGACCGGGGGTTGCAGACAGTGGAGGTGCGGCTCGACCGGATGGAAACGAGCGCGCGGATGCTCGCGGAGCGGCTGGCGGCACATCCCGCCGTGGCGACGACGCGCTATCCCGGCTTCGGGTTCGTGATCTCGTTCGATGTCGCAGACGGGGCTGCCGCCAGGCGGGTCGAGACTGCAACCGAGACGATCAGGAACGCCACGAGCCTCGGGAGCGTGCACACGAAGCTCGAGTCGCGCTACCGCTGGGAGGGCGACCGCTGTCCGGAAGGGCTGCTGCGTCTGTCGGTCGGGCTCGAGCCCGCCGAAGCGCTCTGGGTCGACCTCGAGCAGGCACTTGCGCGGGCGTGACGGCTCTAGCCTATCCATGAATGACCGTGGGGTGCCCATGGCCTGTTTCCTCGAGATCGCCACGCTCGACCGGCGCGGCCGGATCACACTCGCGGGTGGTGCTACGAAATGGATTTGCGCCGCGCTGGCGGATCCGCGGGTCGAGGAGATCCCTCTCAGCGCTGAGATCGCGATCGAGGCAGTCGGGTTGCCCGACACGTTTTCCGGGCGACGCGGTCGACCGAGCCATCTACGCAACCTCGCGGGCAACTGGTTCGTCCCTCGTGACGCGCGACCAACGCATCACCGACCACGATCCACGCCGCGCCGTCTGGTAGATCACCTCTTGCCCGGTGTAACGAACCACCCCCTGCCGATACCGTAGGAACATGCTCTTCACACGCAAGTCCCAAGCCATGCCCGCCCCGGAGGACACGCTCCCCGGCCGCCCGGGCGCCATGCCGATCACCGAGCAACACGTCGTGCTCGGCACCTCGATCGAGCCGCCGTTCCCCGACGAGGTCGAGACGGCGATTTTCGGGATGGGTTGCTTCTGGGGGGCCGAGCGCCTCTTCTGGCAGCTGCCCGGCGTCCACACGACCGCGGTCGGCTACTCCGGCGGCACGACGCCGAACCCGAGCTACGAGGAGACGTGCTCCGGTCGCACGGGCCACACCGAGGCCGTGCTCGTCGCCTACGACCCGGCCCGGATCTCCTACGAGGACCTGCTTACGACCTTCTGGGAAGGCCACGACCCCACCCAGGGTATGCGGCAGGGGAACGATCGCGGCTCGCAGTATCGATCGGCGCTCTACTGGACGACCGACGGCCAGCAGGAGGCCGCCCTCGCCTCGAGAGCACGCTACTCGATGGCCCTCGCCCAGTCGGGGTACGGCGCGATCACGACCGAACTCGCCGAAGCGGGGCAGTTCTATTACGCCGAGACCTACCACCAGCAGTATCTGGCGCGGAACCCGCGGGGCTACTGCGGAATCGGCGGCACCGGTGTCGCCTGCCCGGTCGGCACGAGCGTCTCGAGCTGACCGGACCTGCCTCGGGCGGGGTGGGAGGTCTCTTCCCCGACAGGTCAGACCTCGACGGCCCCTGCTTCGGAGTCGAGCGCTCCTTCTCCGGCACCGCCTCCCGCGTCAGCGTCTGTTGTCACCTGCACGCCACCCATCGCGGCTGTCGCGTGGACACGAAGCACGGGTGCGTCCGCGCTTAGGAGGTCATCCGCGGTCACGTTCGTGTCGATGCCACCGGCTTTCGCGTCGGCCTCCATGACGACCCTCCATTCCTGAGGCACGACAACCTGAATACCTCCCATGTAGGCGCGAAGACGAAGGTCCGCACCCGCGGGATCGAGCGTCGCTTCGCGGAGGTCGAGCTGAACGCCACCGCAGCAGGCAAGCACGTCGCCGCGACGCAGCGACGCAGCGCGGCCGGCACGATCGGTTCCCCCGAAAACCGCGGCGAGGGAGAAGTTGTCCGACGCGTCATCTCCGATGTTGTACTGCCGGGAGACGAGGTGGCCGACCACGCGCAACGCCGCGAGAACGACCGCGATCTTGAGAACGAAGCGGAACAGGGGACGTCCGGGCATCACAATCTCCTGGCGTCCAGTCTAGACGCTTCGCGCACAGTGCGACGGCTCGGCGACCCCGACCGCTCGCCTCGTCCCCTCGATCGGGCCTTCACGTTTGTGGGCGATGACGACGAGCTCGACGACGTTGATGATCGGGAGCTCGGTCGGCCGGCTACGCGAGCTGCCAGAACGGGCCGGTCAGGCCGAGCCGGTCGAGCACCGCCTGGTTCTGTGCGCGTGTGCGTGGCTGCCACTCGGGCGGCAGGCGGTCGCTCCACCACGCGTGCGCCAGCTCGCTCAGCTTGCCGACGCTGATCGTCGCTCCGGCTGCCCTGCCGCCGAGCCAGCGTTCGATGTGCTCTTCCGACCGGAAGAGGTTCATCGCGCTTCAAGTGAAGACGATGTCGTCCCACCAGCGGGCCGCGGGGACGAGGCAGTGGAAGAGGAGGCTCTCGTCGTCGGGCCGCTCGTCGCGCACCTCGACGGTCAGCGCCTCACCGCAGTCAGGGCACGACGTCTCGATCCGACCGTCGACGTGCAGGGCGGCGCAGATCCCGAAGGCATCCCAGGCGCAGTTCGCGTACCACGAGCGGCCGCCGGCCCGGACGCGGTAGGCCGTCGGCACGGCCGAGAAAGGGTTCGCCATCAGGATCTCCGCGGTCGCGGGGTCGAGCACGAGCGCGTGCTGCTCGTGCAGCCGCTGCCAGCCGCTGACGACGTCGGGCTCGGTGAGATTGCCGGAGGCTGCGACCTCGCTCGCTGTCGGCGCGCGCCCGAGTTCTACAAAGCGGGTGTAGGTCACCGATCTGAGACTCAGATCTCCTTCGTCCATGAGACCATCCTCACACACCTGACACGGCCCGACGTCAGCGCACCTGCACTTCAGGGAGGCAGAGGGCTACGGCTTGTACTGCTGGTAGACGGAGCGAACCGTATCGATGTCGATCGTGATCCAGACGCCGGTGTCGAGCGGCTCGAACACGTCGAGTTCGCTCGCCCGCCCGCAGCACGGTGACCTTCACGTCGTCCGCGACGCGATAGGTGTACGTCCTCGGTGATTCGTCGACGACGTAGTTGTCGTTCGGCACGGGCTCCCCGGGCTCGACCGCCCCGTCCTCCGCAGCCGCCTCGTTCGCCGTCTCACCCGCGAGGATCAGGGCCGGGTCGAAGCGCATCTCGTACCGGCCAGCGGTGGGGGTGAGCGACCTGATGTGGCCGAACTCGACTCGCACCTTCGGCGCCCCGAGGTCGACCGGCTCCGTGCTCGGACCGGCCGCCCTCTCCGTCACGGTCTCCGTGACCGTCCTTGTGCCGCCGCACCCTGAAACGGTGACAGCAAGAGCCACGGTGAGCGCTACGAGCGCGCCTCGTCGCAAAGCGACCGTGGCAATCGCCCTCTGCCTGCACACGATCAACTCCGGGCATGGCTCCAACTCTTCCACACGCCGGCCCTTGCGTCCATGGCCGCGGTGTCTCAGCTCCAGAAGCCCTCGTGCACAGCCCGCCCTTCCCTCTCGAGATGCGGCCCGCTCACCTCGATCGTGCGTCCGCCGCACGCGAACACGTCGCGGCAGGGGAGTGCCAGCTCGGGCTCTCCGTCGCCCGAGACCATCGCCGAAAGCGCCGCCCCACTCAGGGCGAAGACCACGCGCCCGATCCCGGACCAATAGATCGCCCCGGCACACATCGCGCACGGCTCCGTACTCGCGTAAAGCGTGCAGCGCTGAAGCGCCTCTTCATCGAACGCGCGACTCGCAGCACGAACGAGATTGAGCTCGGCGTGATTCGTGCAATCGCCTTCGGTCAGCACCGTGTTCTCCGCCTCCAACACGATGCTGCGATCCGTATCGACGAGCAATGCGCCGAAGGGGTGGTTTCCATTCTGCCGTGCGCGTCGCGCGAGAGCTACTGCCGTCAGAAGATGGCTTTCGTCGGTGTGCGAGAGAGACATTGCGCGAACGAAAGAGTACTCCTGGCAGCCGCGCCGATGAGGCCCTCTGCCGGGCGAGCGTGTTGTCACGTCTCACGTTGGGGGCGTAGGCTCTCGGTCCCACACAAGGAGGCCACGATGGCAGTCGCACGGTTCATCAAGACGCAGATCAGCGCCGACGTATATGACCAGATGAGGGAACGGCTGGGGATCGGAGAGACGCCGCCGCCTGGAGGCGCTCTTCATGTCGCGGCAATCGACGACGACGGCACGGTCAGAATCGTCGAAGTCTGGGACTCACGAGAACAGGCCGAGGCCTGGGGCGCGAAGGTCGATGCCGCCCGAGCCGAAGCGGGCCTCACTGCCACCCCACCGTCGGTCGAGTACCTCGAGGTACACAGCGTCATCCAGCGCTAGCAGGACCGATGTGAGCCGTTCCGCGCTCGGACGTGGTCGGGGAGGGCGCCGCCCTCCCCGACCGGCCACGACTAGTGATCGTGCGCCATCTCGACGATCTGCTCGCGGGAGTACTTTCCGACGAGATCCGGGTGGTCTTCGGCGATGTGCGCCTGGACGTTCACGACGAGCGCGTCATCGGTCTCGCCTTCGACGTTCTTGCCGCACGGGCAATGGACGACCTTCATGGTGGCCTCCTCATCGATGAACGACCGACTCTACTCGATGCCCGAGGTCACTACGGCTCCGCGATCCCAACCGTCTTCGCCTCGTCGCCCGCCATCGGGCCGGCGAGCTTCTGCGCGGCCCAGACCGGAATGATCGAGATCACGATCACGACGAGCGCCACGACGTTTATGATCGGCAACTGGTTCGGGCGGGCGAGGTTCGAGAAGATCCAGATCGGCAACGTCTGCTCGGAGCCTGCGGTGAAGACGGTCACGATCACCTCGTCGAACGAGAGCCCGAAGGCGAGGAGGCCGCCGGCAAGCAATGCCGTACCGAGCGAGGGCAGCGTGATGAGCCTGAAGGTCTGGATCGTGTCGGCACCGAGGTCGCCGGACGCTTCCTCGAAGGACAGCGAGGTGCGGCGCAGGCGCGCGATCACGTTGTTGAAGACGACGACGATGCAGAACGTCGCATGCCCCATGACGATGGTCGCAAGCCCGAAGCCGATCCCGATCGGCTCCAGAACCTGGTTGATCGTCGCGTTGAGCGCAAGGCCCGTGACGATCCCGGGGAGCGCGATCGGAAGCACGACGAGAAACGAGATCGTCTCGCGCCCGAAGAAGCGGTAGCGCGCGATCACGAACGAGAGGCACGTCCCGAGGACGAGCGCGACGAGCGTGGCGATGGTCGCAGCCTTGACCGACAGCAGGAAGGCATCTCGGACCTCCGGGTCGTGGAAGGCGACCTCGAACCACTTCGTCGTCCAGTTCTGGATCGGCCACGCCTGCGTGATGTCGTCGTTGAAGGCATAGAGACCGATCACGACGAGCGGGAAGTAGATGAAGGCGAGGACCGCAGCGGTTCCGAGCCGCAGCATCCAGCGCGTGACCGGGCCTTCCGTCATCAGAGGTTCTCGAACGCACCCGCACGGCGCGCGAGCAGCAGGTAGATGACCATGACCGAGATCGGCACGAACGCGTAGGCCGCAGCGAGCGGCAGGTTGTTGGCAACGCCCACGTTGTCGTAGATCACGTTCCCGATGAACTGGGTGCTCGACACGACCTTCGGAGTGATGTAGTCACCGAGCGTGAGCGAGAAGGTGAAGATCGAGCCTGCGACGAGCGCCGGGAAGACGAGCGGCAGGACGACGCGGAAGAACGTGCGGCCCGAGCGCGCACCGAGGTCGGAGGAGGCTTCGAGCAGGGAGTTGGGTATCCGCTCGAGCCCTGCATAGAGCGGCAGGATCATGTACGGCAGCCACAGGTACGTGAACACGAGCCACGTGCCCGTGATCGAGTAGCCCGGGCCGGTGAGGCCGAACGGCTCGAGCAGCCAGTTCAGCACCCCTTCCTTCCCGAGGATGATCCGCCACGAGTAGACCTTGACGAGATAGCTCGCCCAGAGCGGGATCAGGATCGAGACGAGGAGCAAGCGTCGCGTGTGCTTGGACGCGATCCGCGCCATGTAGTACGCAATCGGGAAGGCGAGTACGGCGCAGGCGATCGTCACGGCGGCCGCCATCGTGATCGTCCGGATCGCGATCGTCCGGTACACGGGCACCTCGACGATCGTCTGAAAGTTCTTCAGCGTCGGCTCGTGGACAACCTCACCCGTGAAGGTGTTCAGCTGCCAGAAGGCCGAGACCAGGAGAACCGCGAGTGAGCCGATGTAGAGCACGACGATCCACGAGAACGGCGCGGCGAGAAGAGCGCCGAGCCGCACGCGCGGCCGCCGGTACAGCCAGGCGGACAGCCGCCGCCCCGCACTACGGCGGGGCGGCGGCTCTGTTCCGGCCAGAGTGGTCAACGGTGCTGTTCTAGCCTCTGATTTCGGTCCACGCGGTCGTCCACTCCGAGTAGTCCTTGCAGACGTCGCCGCGATCGTCGCCGCAGGCGGCAACCGGCGTCGTCCAGTAGTAGACCTTGTCGAAGTACGCCTCGTCCTCGGCGTGGAACTTCGTGCAGTGATCCTCGTCGGCCGTCAGCTTGCACGCCTCGGCCGAGACCGGAGCCTCACCGAAGTACTCGGTCGCCTTGGCATTCGCCTCCGGGCTGATGATGTAGTCCATCCAGAGGTACATGCAGTTCGGGTTCTTCGCGTTCGTCGCGATCATCCACGTGTCCGACCAACCCGTCGAGCCCTCGTCGGGCAAGATCGCGTCGACCGGCACCGGCTGCTTCGCACCCTGGAGCTGATTGACCTGGTACTGCCAGGTCGTGCCCGCAGTGCTGTCGCCACTCGTGAACGACTGGATCTGCTTCGCTGCGTCGCCCCAGTACTCGCCGACCATCTTCTTCTGCTCCTTCAGCAGGGTGACGGCGGCGTTGAACTGATCCTCGTCGAGCTCGTAGATGTTGTCGATCCCGAGGTCGGGCTGCGTCGTCTTCAGATGCAACGCGGCATCCGCGATGTAGATGGGGCTGTCGTACACCGAGACCTTGCCGGCCGCAGGTGAGCTCGCGTCCCACACGACGTCCCACGTCGTCGGAGGCGGAGTCACATCGTCCGTATTCCAGATCAGAAGGTTCGCGCCACGCCCATGCGCGACGCCGTACGAGACGCCGTCGACCGTGTTGTGCGGCTGATCCTTCAGACCCTCGAACACATTCGCGTAATTCGGGATCAGATCGAAGTTGACCGGCGCAACGTCCTTCGCTGCTATGAGCCGAAGTGTTGCGTCACCGCTGGCCGACACGCCGTCATAGTTGCCGGTCTTCATCAATGTGACCATCTCGTCCGAGCTCGCGCCAACCTTCGAGTTGACCTTGCACCCCGTCGTCGCGACGAATGCGTCTGTCCAGTCCTTCTCGACGTAGCCGGCCCAGTTGATCAGGTTGACCTCGCCTTCCTCCCTGGCGTTGGCCTGGATTTCCTCGAGGGTCGCTCCGAGGCCCTCGATCTGGGTGTCCGACGAGCTCGAGTCGTCGCTCCCGCCGCACCCCGCTGCCAAAATGGCGAGTGACGCTACGACCAGCGCCAGTAAGGTCCGCAGGCCCAGTTTCTTCGTTCGTGCGTTCATGCTGGTACTCCTTCCCGTTCTACGATTACCGACTCCTGCTCGGGACGCCACGCGAGCCGCACGCGTCGCCCTTCTGACGCCAGCACCTCGGTCGAGGTCTCCTCCAGATTCTGGGTCAGCACCTGAAGCTCCCCTCCCTTGTCGAGGCTGACGTGATACCGCGTCACCGGCCCGACGTACTGGACGTCTTGGACGATGCCTTCCTCCACACGGGTTCCGTCTTCCGGCAACACGCCGTCTTCGAGAATCCGGATCTTCTCCGGCCTGACCGTGACCCTCACACCGTCACGCTCGATCACGTTCGAGACTCCGACGAACCCTGCGATGAACTCGCTCGCCGGGTGCTCGTAGACCTCGGCCGGCTTGCCCACCTGCACGATCTTTCCCTCGTTGAAGACGGCGATGCGATCGCTCATCGTGAGGGCCTCTTCCTGGTCGTGCGTGACGTAGATGAACGTCATCCCGAGCTCCTGCTGCAACTCCTTCAGCTCGATCTGCAGCTCCTGTCGAAGCTTCAGGTCGAGCGCGCCCAGCGGCTCGTCGAGCAGCAACGCGCGCGGAGTATTGACGATTGCTCGCGCAAGCGCGACCCTCTGACGCTGGCCACCGGACAATTGCCCCGGCTTACGGTCTCCGTATTCCTCGAGGCGCACCACACGAAGAACCTCCTTGACTCTGCCCCGGCGCTCGCCCTTCGGGATCTTCTTCACGCGGAGGCCGTACTCGACGTTCTCGGCCACCGTCATGTGGGGGAACAGCGCGTAATCCTGAAACACCGTGTTGACGTCGCGGTCGAAGGGCGGCAGCGATGAGACATCCTTGCCGTCGAGCTCGATCGTGCCCGCGTCGGGTCGCTCGAAGCCGGCGATCATCCGCAGCGTGGTGGTCTTGCCCGAGCCCGATGGTCCGAGCATCGTGAAGAACTCGCCCTGACCGATGTCGAGATCGATGCCGTCGACGGCCGCGACGGGGCCGTAGTGCTTGCGGAGCCCCCTGACCCGGACATCGACAGGGACGTCGGAAGTTGGCTCAGAGAGCTGCGTCAAGCGACTCCTCCAGCAGCCCCAGGCCTTCCTCGAGATCGTCGTCACCGATCGTCAACGGCGCGAGCAGCCTGATCACGTTGCCGTACATGCCGCAGGCGAGCAGGAGCAGGTTGCGCTCGAACGCCGCCGCAACGATCGCTGCGGCGGCGTCGGGAGACTGCTCGGCCAGCTCGAATGCAAGCATCGGCCCGAGGCCACGGACATCACCGATCGCATCATGCTTCGTCGCGAGCTGCTCGAGGCGCGAGCGCATCGTCTCGCCGAGAGCGCTCGCCTGCGCGAGGAACTCCGGATCCGCCACCGCGTCCAGAACGGCTACGGCCGCTGCGCACGAGAGCGGGTTGCCGCCGAACGTCCCGCCGAGCCCGCCGGCAGGAACCGCATCCATGATCGAGGCAGGGCCAGTGACAGCCGCGAGCGGGAGGCCGCCTCCGATCGATTTGCCGGAGACGAGCAAGTCCGGTGCGACGTCCTCGTGATGCTCGACCGCCCACATCTTCCCTGTCCGTCCCACGCCCGACTGCACCTCGTCGTCGACGAACAGGATGCCCTGCTCGCGACAGATCTCGAGCAGGCGCCGCAGGAAGTCCCCCGGCATCGGCAGGAAACCGCCCTCACCCTGAACCGGCTCGAGCACCATGCAGGCGACGGACGCAGGGTCGACCTCGGCCTTGAAGAGCTGCTTTAGCCCGCCGATCGCATCGTCGGTCGTCACCCCTCGATACGGGTTCGGTACAGGCGCGCGATACACCTCGGGTGCAAACGGGCCGAAGCCCGCCTTGTACGGCTTCACCTTCGCCGTCATCGTCATCGTCAGGAGCGTGCGGCCGTGGAACGCATTGTCGAACACGACGACAGCGGGCCGGCCGGTCGCCGAGCGAGCGATCTTGACTGCGTTCTCGTTAGCCTCCGCACCCGAGTTGACGAGCAGCGACTTCTGCTGCTCGCCCGCACACGGCGATAGCTCGGCAAGGCGGCGGCAGACCTCCACGTACGGCTCGTAGACGCCCACCATGAAGCACTGGTGGAGGTAGTCGTCGGTCTGCACCTTGATCGCGTCGACGACGGGGGCAAAGCGGTGGCCGGTGTTCTGGCACCCGATGCCGCCGGCGAAATCGAGGAACGTCCGGCCGTCGACGTCGGTCACGCGGGCGCCGTCTGCGTGCGAGACGACGAGCTTCGGGGTGGAAACGCCGGAGCTGACGTAGCGGGCGCGGTCGGCGAGAATGCGATCGTGTGATGTGGTCTCAGTAGTTGAGTGCATCGCGGGAGTATGACGCAGTTGCGCACCTGTTTCGCCGTCACCCGACAAAGCAGCGCGACACGTCTCTCTTCATCCCACCGTGCGTAAGAAGTGCGGTTCTCCGTACTGTGCGGCAACTCGACTATCTGCCACGATGCGCGGGTGGCCCGTACCGTGCTCATCGTCGATGATCATCCGAGCTTCCGCGCGTCGGCGCGCGCGATCCTCGAGGCAGATGGATTCGTCGTCGTCGGAGAGGCTGCGGACGGCGCGGCCGGCCTGAACGCTCTGCGCCGACTCCGTCCTGACGTGGTGCTGCTCGACGTCCAGCTACCGGACATGACCGGATTCGACGTCTGCGTCGAGTGCGGCGACCTCGAGTCGACATCGATCGTGCTCGTCTCGAGTCGTGATGCCACCGACTTCGGATCGCTGATCGAATCGAGCGGTGCGAGAGGCTTCGTGCCCAAGGCCGAGCTCTCGGGCGCGGCCGTCACGTCCTTGCTTCCGTGAGAGCCTTCCGATTCTGGGTAGCCGGTGCGCTTGCGCTCGTCGAAGCAGTTCTAGCCGGGGTGCTCGTCGCCTCGAGCGGGCACAACGACCAGCCCTGGCTGATCGGAACGATCGCAATAACCGCCGGCCTGTCGTTCGTTGCCGCGGGACTCGTCGCCCTCTGGCGGCGGCCGGGGAACGCCACGGGCCGGTGGCTCGCCGCAGTCGGATATCTCTGGTTCCTGGCTTCCTTGACGGATGCCAACGACCAGATCCTGTGGACGATCGGCTTCGTGTGCGGGAATCTCGCGCTCGTCTGCTTCGCCGGGCTCGTCCTTGCCTATCCCGACGGCACGCTCGGCACCCGCGACCGGATCATCGTCGCCACCGGCGGGGCAGTTGCCATCGTCGGCAACATCGTCGTTGTGCTCGTGGACGAGACACCTGCAACGCAGTGCGACAACTGCCCGGGAAGCGCGATCGCGATCGCTAACTCCGAGCGGGCTGCAGCTGTCGTCGATGGCGTCGGGTCGCTGATCATCGTTGTGCTGCTGATCACGATGGTGACGATCCTCGTCGGTCGATGGCGGAGCGCGTCGGCTGCAAGGCGCCGATCGCTGCGGCCCGTCTATCTCTCCTGCGGCGCCGCGGTTCTGCTGCTCCTCTTCTCGATCGTCACCGATCAGATGGCAAACAGGGCTTACTCGATCAACTGGGTCCTCTTCCTCCTCTGGTTCTCGATCGTTCCCCTGACGTTTCTCGCGGGTGTCCTCCGGAGCCGGTTCGATCGCTCCTCCGCGGCGAGGATGCTGGTTTCGCTCGATGCAGGACTTCCCCTCCGGACCGTTCTCGCGGACGCTCTCCACGACCCGTCGCTCGAGATCGTGTACCGATTCGAGAACCCCGACCGCTGGATCGACGAGCTCGGCCACGACGTCGCCGCTCCGACGCCGACAGCGCAGCAGTCCGTCACGAACATCGAACGGAGCGGTCGCCAGATCGCGGCGCTCATCCACGATCCCTCGCTCGACAGCGAGCCCGACCTCGTCGAGCTGATCGCGGCAGGGGCCGGTCTCCCGCTCGAGAACGTCCGCCTCCAGGCCGAGCTCCGCTCCCAGTTCCTCTTCCTCGAAGCGGTCGCGAACACGGTGCCGAGCTTGCTCGTGGTGATGGACGTCGACGGCCGGATCCTGAACCAGAACCATGCGACCGTCGCGGCGAGCGGCCTCCCCGACGAAGGCGATCTCCGCGGCCTGTATTTCTGGGACGTGTTCATCGACGAGTCAGAGCGGGTCGCGATGCAGCAGCGCTTCCACGATGCCGCACCGAGCTTCCCGCCTGCCCACTACGAGAACGCATTTACGAACTCGATGGGCGAGCGCCGTGTGATCGAGTGGGGCAGCGCTCCCGTCACGGACGCAGTCGGGCGCGTGACGAGCATCGTCGCCGGCGGCAACGACGTCACCGAACGGAACCACCGCGAGACGCAGCTGCAACGCGAGCGGGATATCACCGAAACACTCATGCAGGCGATTCCCAGCCTCGTCGTCGTCGTCGACCGCGCATGCACCATCGTCGACAGCGGAGTCGACGAGTCGCGCGCGGGAGTCAACGACGCGTTCCGCGCCGCTCTGGGCTGGAGCGACGGCATGCTCGTGCGGCGCCGAGTCCTCGACTTCATCGATGCGGGCGATGCCGAAGCCGCGTCGAGCGCTATCGCAGCAGCGGCCAGCGGGTTCGCCTCGCCGGAGCTCGAGTCCGGATGGTTGCGTGCCGATGGTGGCCGGATCGACGTTGCCTGGACCGCGACGCCGGTGACCGACGTTACGGGCCGGACAGCGTCTCTCGTCCTGCTCTGCGGGGTCGACGTGACCGAGCGAAAGAAGCAGGACACGGAGATACGTGCGTCGCGCTCCCGGATCATCGAGGCAGCCGGCGAGGCCCGCCGCAAACTCGAGCGCAACCTGCACGACGGCGCCCAGCAACGCCTCGTCTCGCTCTCCGTATCGCTCCGGCTGGCGGAATCGCTCCTCGATTCCGACCCGTCGGGCGCACGGCAGGTGATCTCCGGGTCGCGCGAGGAGCTCGCGGCTGCGTTGGAGGAGCTTCGAGAGCTGGCGCGTGGCATCCATCCCGCCGTGCTCACCGATCAGGGACTGACGGCTGCGATCGAGGCGCTCGCCGTACGTACTCCCCTCCCGATCGAGATCAGCCTCCCATCGAAGCGGCTGCCCGCAGCGATCGAGGCCGCTGCGTACTACGTGATTTCCGAGGCGCTGACCAACGTCGTCAAGTACGCCGCCGCGACAAAGGTCACCGTCGCGGCAGAGGTAGACGAGGACGCGATCATGATCACGGTCGCAGACGACGGCATCGGGGGTGCAGACCCCGAGCGGGGGACCGGTCTGAGCGGGTTGCAGGATCGAGTGGAGGCGCTCGATGGGAGATTTCAGGTCACCAGCGACGTCGTCGGCGGGACGCGGGTCTTCGCCGAGATCCCGCTCTCGGCCGCGCCGAGCGCCCACGTAGACTCGGCCGGATGACCGAAACCGCCGGAACCGTCGCGTTTCTGCTCTGTGACATCGAAGGCTCGACCGGCCTCGTGCACGAGGCCGGTCCGGAGTACGCGACGATCCTGACCGACATGCGACAACTCCTGCGGCAGGCCGTGACGGCCTATAGCGGTACCGTTATCGACGCTCACGGCGACGAGTTGTTCGCGGCATTCGAGACGGTCGACGCCGCGACAGCGGCAGCCGTCGAGTCACAACACACGCTGATCGAGCACGCCTGGCCCGGGGATCGGAGCGTTCGTGTTCGCATGGGAATTCACGTTGGCCGACCCCTTGTCACCGAGGAGGGCTACACGGGCATCGACGTGCATCGGACGGCGCGCATCGGGGCGGCAGGTCACGGAGGTCAGATTCTCCTGTCGGCGACCGCGTATGCGACGAACGCGTTCTCCGTCCGGGATCTCGGGAGCCATCGCCTGGCCGGACTCCCGGAGCCCGAGCACATCCATCAACTCCTCGCGGACGGCCTCCCACGGGATTTCCCGCCGCTCCGCAACACGATCGCGATGCTCGGGAACGCGATGACGGTGGTGATCGCCGAGGATTCCGTTCTCCTTCGCGAAGGCGTGGTGCGCCTTCTGCTCGAAGCCGGATTCGAGGTCGCGGCACAGTCCGGTACGGCCGATGACCTCCTCCGACACGTTGCTCTCCACAAGCCTGACGTCGCCATAGTCGACATCAGAATGCCTCCCACACACACCGACGAGGGACTCGTTGCGGCGCGGACGATCCGGGAGCGCTTTCCCGAGACGGGTGTGCTCGTCCTCTCGCAGTACATCGAGCCGGCCTATGCGGTCGGGTTACTCGAGGACGGGGCCGATGGTGTTGGGTACCTGCTGAAGGACCGGATCTCCGACCTCGAGGAGTTCGCCTTGGCGATACGGCGTGTCGGCGAAGGGGGATCAGCGCTCGATCCCGCGGTTGTCAGCCAGCTCCTGGGACGCCGGCGGGTCGACGATCCGCTCGCCTCGCTGACCCCGCGCGAGCGCGAGGTGATGGAGCTGATGGCCGAGGGTCGCTCCAACCAGGCGATCGCGGACAGGATGTTCGTGACGCTGCGCGCGGTCGAGAAGCACGTGACGAGCATCTTCGCAAAGCTCGCTCTGCCGGCGACGAGCGATGATCATCGGCGCGTGCTCGCCGTTCTTGCGTTCGTGCGCGACTAGCAGGTTCGCAGCACCTACAAGTCGGCAGGGTCACGGCCGCGGGCGGCCACCGGCAAGGATCTCCGGCGCTCAGGATTTCCCGCTCGGAAGTCCTGGATCCGCCCGAAGAGAAGAGTGCGGTTTACCCCACCCCGAAGACACCTGACCGCCGCACTGTTGGACAGGGGCTGCACTGCGAGCCTACGAGGACACCAACGACCCTCGAAGGAGAAACCGCATGTCACCCCTGAAGCAGAGCACGAATATCGCGGCCCGGATGGGTCGCTGGAGCGCGCGACACCGTAAGACGGCGATCTTCGGCTGGCTCGCGTTCGTCGTTGCATCATTCGCCGTCGGCAACGCAGTCGGGATGAAGACGATCGACCCGGAAGACATCAACGTCGGCGAGGCCCGCGCCGCCGACCACATCATCCGCGACGCCGGATTCAAGCTCGATCGGCAGATGGAGTATGTCCTCGTGCAGTCCCCGACGAAGGCGGCCACCGACCCGTCGTTCCGTGCCGTCGTCGACGAGACGATCACGAAGCTCGAGTCGTTCCCGAAGGTCGCGGAGCTCCGCTCGCCGTTCGCGAAAGGCAACGACGGCCAGATCTCCGCTGACGGCCACGCCGCGCTGATCCAGTTCAGCCCCAAGGGCAGCTACGACGAGGCCGCGGCCTACATCGACACGATCACGGCCGGCACCGCGCAGGTGCAGAAGGAGAATCCGGGATTCACCGTCGTCCAGGCCGGCTCGGCCTCGACGGGCAAGGCGCTCGACGCGATGTTCGGTTCGCAGCTCGCGCGGGCCGGAATGATCTCGATTCCGATCACGCTCGTGATCCTGATGCTCGTGTTCGGCTCACTCGTCGGTGCCGCGATCCCGCTCGGCCTCGCGCTCACCGCCGTGTTCGCGACCATGGGCCTCGTCGCCCTGCCGAGCCAGATCGTGCCGATGGACGAGGCTATCTCCGAGGTGATCCTTCTGATCGGACTCGCGGTCGGCGTCGACTACTCGCTCTTCTACATCCGTCGCGAGCGCGATGAACGGCGAGCAGGACGCAGCGAATCGGCTGCCCTCGAAGCCGCGGCCGCGACGTCGGGAAGGGCAGTGCTCATCTCCGGCATCACGGTGATGATCGCGATGGCCGGAATGTTCTTCTCCGGCGACAAGACGTTCATGTCGTTCGCGATCGGGACGATGATGGTCGTCCTCGTAGCCATGATCGGCTCGCTCACTGTTCTCCCGGCAATGCTCTCCTGGCTCGGCGACCGGGTCGAGAAGGTGCGGATCCCGTTCGTCAACAGGCTCCGGCGTGACGACGGCCAGGGGCGGCTCTGGGGAGTGATTCTCGGCACCGTCCTGCGACGCCCGCTCATCTCCGCCCTCGGTGCGACGGCCGTACTCGTCGCGCTGGCGCTACCGGCACTCAACCTCCACACGAGCCAGGCGGGCCTCGAGGCGATGCCGAAGTCGCTCAAGGAGGTGCAGGACTACAACAAGGTGCAGGACGCATTCCCCGGTGGGGCGACCCCTGCGATCGTCGCGATCAAGGGAGACGCGTCCGACCCGATCCTCCAGGCGGCGGTGGCCGACCTGAAGAGGCAGGCCCTCGCCTCGGGCAAGGCCCTCGATCCGATCTACACCGAGGCCTCGCCGGACGGACACGTTCTCCGGGTCGCGATCCCTCTCGTCGGTGGCGGCACCGATGCCACGTCGAACGCCGCGCTCGCGACGCTGCGCGCCGATGTCCTCCCGGCCACAGTGGGCAAGGTGCCCGGCGTGGAATACGCGGTGACGGGGGAAACGGCCTCGTCGATGGACTGGAGCGACAAGATGGAGTCGTCCGCCCCACTCGTGTTCATCTTCGTCCTCAGCTTCGCGTTCGTCCTCTTGCTCGTCTCGTTCCGCTCGATCGTGATCCCGATCAAGGCGATCCTGATGAACCTCCTCTCGGTGGGCGCCGCCTACGGTCTGCTGGTGGCCGTCTTCCAGTGGGGCTGGGGGGCGAACCTGCTCGACTTCCAGACGAACGGCGGAATCGCCTCGTGGCTTCCGATGTTCCTGTTCGTGATCCTCTTCGGGCTCTCGATGGACTACCACGTGTTCATCCTCAGCCGGGTGAAGGAGTTGTTCGACCGGGGCATGAGCACCGAGCAGGCAGTCGAGGCAGGCATCCGCTCCACAGCAGGCGTCGTCACGAGCGCAGCGGTCGTGATGATGTTCGTCTTCGGCGTGTTTGCGCTGATGCCGATCATCGACATGAAGGAGATGGGGATCGGCCTTGCGGCAGCGGTGCTGATCGATGCCACGATCGTGCGGGCGGTACTCCTCCCCGCGACGATGAAGCTCCTCGGCGAGTGGAACTGGTATCTACCGACGTGGCTCGAGTGGTTGCCGACCCTCGAGCACGAGCGATCGGTCGACCTCCCGGTGATCGAGGCAGAGCCCGCTCGGCTCGCCGCCTGACGCCCACGGTCGTGGCGCATCGGAGGGCCCCGGCTGTCTGCCGGGGCCCTCCTCCGCTCCTACGCCGCAACAGGAGCGAGCGCCGGGAGAGAGGCTGCGAACTGCCTGATCTCGTCCCAGTCGCGGTGATCTCCTGCCGGCATGTGGTTGAACGGGAACGACAGCTTCTCGGGGTCGATGACGCCGCCGAAGATCGCGGTCGCGACAGGGTCGAGGCCGGGATACTTCGTGAGTCCCCTCTCGAGCTGTGGCCGCACCTTCTCCTTCTCCGCCTCGTCGTTGCTCAGCGGCCCCATCGCGAAGACAGCGAACGGCACCTGCTCGAGCTCCTCGTGGTGGCTGCGCAGGAAACGACGTGCGTCGCCATGCAGCCGGCCAACGTAGATCCCGGTTCCGAGCACGACAAGGTCGTACGAGTCCAGATCGTGAACGTCACGAGCCGCGACGACGTCGCAAGAGGCTCCAACGTGGCGCAGAATCGCTCCGACGTAGCGGGCCACCTCCTCGACGGAACCGTACTTGCTGGCGTGGGCGACGAGCACCCTGGTCATGGTGAACTCCTTTCACTTTTCACTCGCTCAGAGCGTCGCACCGCATTAGTTGACCGGCATCGGGTGTGGCGCGGATTGACGGTGCCGAAAAACCGCAGCAAGGCGCTCGCGACTACGATGTCGAGATCGCCGGAGTAGCTCAGCTGGTCAGAGCACCGCTCTTGTAAAGCGGGGGCCAAGGGTTCGAATCCCTTCTCCGGCTTCATCTCGCCGGTCGCAATAGGCGCTCTCCCGTGCTGTCCGAATCGCTTAGTCAGGGAGCAGCGGCATCGTGAAGCCCGTTTCCCGGCCGAGCAGGACACCACGCGTGATCGCCGTCGAGCCAAAGCGGTCGCGCACCTCGTCGAGCGCAGCGTCGAGAGCCGCGGGATCGTAGCCCTCGAAGGGGAGCACGAGCTGAACCGCGCCAGCGTCCCCGAGGTTGGCGACCGAGACGCCCAGCAGCGTCAAGCCTCGCCGCTCGATCTCCGGAGAGGAGGACGCGAGAAGGGCTCTGGCGGCGGCGAGGATCTCGGCGGTACTTGCGGTGGCGTTCGGCAACGTGTGCGATCGGGTGGCACGTGCAAAGTCGCCGAAGCGGAGCCGGAGGACGACCGTCCTGCCGACCCTCTGCGCGGCCCTCATGCGTCTCGAAACGCGGTCGACGAGCGCGATGAGATCGGCGTCGATCGTTTCGCACGACCAGGGAGATCGTCCACGTGCGCGCTGCGAGCCGATCGACCCACGCCGTCTGCGTCCCTGCACGGATCGCGGATCACGGTTGTGGGCGAGCGCGTGAAGATGGCGCCCCGCCGCCGGGCCGAGCATCGCCTCGAGCGCACCCTCCGACAGGAGCGCGAGACGCCCGACCGTGGTGATGCCCCTCTCGCGCAGCTTTCCGGCCGTGACCGGGCCAACTCCCCAGAGCCGCTCGACGGGGAGTGGATGAAGAAAGGAAAGCTCTTCGTCTGGTGGGACGACGAGCAGGCCGTCCGGCTTCGCAACCGCGCTTGCGACCTTGGCAAGGAACTTCGTCCGCGCGATCCCCACCGTGATCGGGAGCCCGACCAGCTCCCGCACATCACGGCGCAGGCGTACGGCTATCTCTGTGGGCGTGCCAACGCTCCGCTCCATGCCGCGAACGTCGAGGAACGCCTCGTCGATCGAGAGCCCCTCCACGACCGGAGCGGTGTCCTCGAACACGCGAAAGACTGCCTTGCTCGCCTCCGAATACGCGGCCATCCGCGGGGGGACGACAACTGCGTGCGGGCACGCGCGCCGGGCAGCGGCGCCGCCCATCGCCGTCCGCACGCCATACGCCTTGGCCTCGTAGCTCGCAGCAAGCACGACGCCGCCGCCGACGATGACGGGCCTGGCCCGCAAGCGCGGATCGTCCCGCTGCTCAACGGACGCGAAGAACGCGTCCAGGTCAGCGTGCAGGATCGAGGCGCCACCAACGAACACGAACGTATGTTCTCATATCCGGCCTCGAACGTCAGCGCGAAACCTTCAGCCGAGCGGCTCCTGCCAGACGAGCGCCGAACCTTCGAGAACGACGACTCCGTCCTGGTTCCTGATCGTCGTCGCGAGCTTGTAGATCGGCTTGTCGTCGCGAACCTCGAGCACCTCCGCGGTCGCCGTGATCTCGTCGCCCGGGCCCACAGGAGCGCGAAAGCTCCAGTCGACATGCAGGAACACGGAGCCGGCGCCCGGGAGATCTTCGGCGACGAGCGCGTTGAGCAGCCCTGAGGTGACGCCCCCCTGGACGATGATCCGCCCGAACCGGCTCCGCGAGGCGAGAGCCTCGTCGTAATGCAGCGGGTTGGTGTCGCCCGAGATCTCCGTGAAGCGCTCGATGTCGCTCTCCAGTATGAGCCGCGTGCGTGATGCGGTCTGACCGACTTCAACCATGGCGGTTGTCCCTCGATGTCGATGAGCGGCGGTGTTGGGGCTCGAGTTTATTCACCCACGCCCACCCGCGATCTGCGATGCCTCCGGAAGCGACTTGAGTCGCAGCATCGCCGCCACACCGATCACCGGGCCTGGCACGAGGAGAGCAAACGCCCAGAACCAACTCGATCCGTCGCGGATCACAGGCACGAGCCAGATCGTGGCCACCGTGAGAACGAAGCCGATCGCGAGCTGCATCGTGACGGCTGTTCCCACGTAGGCCTGATCGGCGACCTCGGTGACGATCGTGGAGAACTGCGCCGAGTCAGCGACGACGGTCAGTCCCCAGACGAGCGCGACGGCGATCAGGACGAAGAGCGGGCCGTCTCGAAGCGCGCCGATGACGAGGGCGCACGCGCCGGAGATCGCCATCGCAGAGGCGGTGAGCTTCGTCCTGCCCCAGCGATCGCCGAGGACGCCACCGGCGTAGCAGCCGATCGCCCCCGCGCCGATGACGGCGAACGTCAGAAGAGAGGCGACCTTCGTCGGATCGCCGACTCCGTGCAGCCTCAGCGTGTCGGTGGCGAAGGCCGCGAACCAGGCCCACATGGCATACAGCTCCCACATGTGGCCGAAGTACCCGACGGACGTGAGCCGAATTGCGCGGACGCGAATCAGTCGTCCGGCCTCGCGAGGGTCGAAGAGGGCGGGCGGGAAGCCGAACGGGCCGTCGTGGAAGACGAATCCGGCGACGAGCCCACCGGCGACCGTCAGGAGCGACGTCGTCACGATCACGGGCTCCCACGACACGCCGCCGAGGCCGTTGACGAGATGCGGCAGCGCCGATCCGAGCGTGAGTGCTCCCACCATGATCCCGAGCGCGGTGCCGCGCCCGGCCCGGAACCAGGTCGACATCGCCTTCAGGGCCGGCGGGTACACGGCCGCGAGCGCGACTCCTGTCAGGAACCGGAGCGCAATCGCGCTTCCGGGCCCGGTGGCGACCAGCAGCCCGAGGTTCGCGGCGGCTGCAGCGAGGGAGCCGGCTAGTATCAGGCGCCTCGGAGCGACGATGTCGGCGAGATTCAGCAGGGCGGATGCAACTGCGCCGACGACGAACCCGAGCTGAACGGCGATCGTCAGCCACGAGGCCGCCGTCGTCGTGAGGCCCCACTGCTCGCGCAACTGCGGTAACACGGCCGAGGCCGAGAACCAGGTCGCCATCGACATGACCATCGCGGCCGCGAGGACGGCGAGAGCCCGCCACCGTCCGGGCGGATCAGCGGCGCGGGTCCCGGAGGGCTCGGCCTGTACAACGGCGCGCCGGGAATGTGTCACGTTGTCGCCGCCTTCGGTCGTCGCGGACTGCTCGAGGTGCCGGATCGCCGCCCCGCCCGCGCTCGGGCCGGCGGAGCAACGTCCTGTCGGCAGCGAAAGCTACCGCGACGAGGCGGTGACCGTCTCGATGCTCTCGGTGATCCCGATGCCCGACTCGATGGCCCGTCGCACGGGACAGCTCGCTGCGACCTTCTCCAGTCGTGCGAGCTGGTCGTCCGTCAGATCTCCTCCGAGTGCGATCGTGATCGCCGCCGTGCGCGGGCGCGCGCGGTGGTCGTAGTCCACGTCCACCGAGACCTCTCCGAGATCCCAGCTCTTCGTGCGGGCGTACATCACGAGCGTCGTCGAGATGCACCCCGCGAGGGACGCCACGAGAAGCTCGTGCGGCGCCGGCGCGGTCCCCTCCCCGCCGACCGCCACCGGCTCGTCGGTGATCAGCCGGTGGCGACCGCCGTCGATGAGGATCTCCTGGCGGAGCGATCCCGGGATCGAGCGCGATGTAGCAGTGAGATTCACGAGTGACCGAACCGCACGTCGGGGAGAATGCGGTCGAGCCATCGGGGCAGGCCCCAGGCCCACGTTCCGAGAAGGCGCAGCGCGACCGGGATCAGCACGAGCCGGATCAGGAGCGCGTCGAGCAGTACCGCGACGCCGAGGATGATGCCCATCTCCTTCGGTGGAAGCGGCCCCGACAGTGCGAAGGTGAGGAATACGGCAACCATCACCGCGGCGGCGGCGAAGATGACCCGCCCGGAGTGTGCGAGCCCGCCGACCATCGCCTCCTTCGGATCATGATTGTGGTCGTAGTGCTCCTTCGCCGACGAGAGCAAGAACACGGTGTAGTCCATCGAGATCGCAAAGATCATTGCGAAGAAGAACACCGGCCCCCACGCATCGATGAACCCCTGCGATTCGAAGCCGAGGATCCCGGCACCGTGACCGTCCTGGAAGATCAGGCGCGCGACGCCGAATGCCGCCCCCACTGCGAGCAGGTTCGTGACGACGCCGACAGCTGCGATCACCGGTGCCTGCAGTGCGAGGAGGAGCAGGAGGAAGCCGAGAACGAGCACGACTCCGATGACCAGAGGGGTCTTGGCGGCGAGCGCCTCTTCAAGATCGTGGTTCTCGGCCGTTGCGCCGCCGACGAGCACCCCGGGTGGCAAGGCGGCACGCAGGCGATCGATGGTCGCACCGACCTCCGGGCTCGACGGGTCTGCGTCGGGAATCACCTGCAGGAGCGCGAGTCCGGCCGCGCCGGGCTGCATTGGCATGACGCGCGCGACTCCGGCGTCACCCTTCACGACCGCCGTCGCCTGCGTGACATCGGCGACGGGGCCGACGATCTGAAGTGCACCGGGCGCTCCCTCCCCGAAGGCGGCCTGCACGAGCTCGTAGCCCTGGCGGGAGGTGTCGTTCTTCGGAACGACCTTGATCGAGGGCATGCCGGTCTTCAAACCGAGCACCGGCAGAGCGAGGGCGACAAGGATCGCGAGCGCGCCCGTCCCGAACAGGATCGGATGCCGCCACAGCCGCTCGGCCCATGCGGCGAACGCCGGCGAGCGGTGCTCACCGGCGTGCACCCATTTCAGCGCCAGCCTGTCAACCCGCGGACCGAGTTTGGCGAGCACTGCAGGGAGCAGGGTCATCGTGGCGAGCAGAACGAAGAGGACGGAGACCATGATCCCGAGCGCCATCGACCGGAACGCAGGACTCGGGACGAGCATGACCGCCGAGAGAGAGATCAGCACGGTCGCGCCCGAGAAGAGCACCGCCTTGCCGGCCGTGTCCATCGTCACCGCCACTGCCTCGCGCGCCGGAAGCTTCGAGCCGAAGAACGCACCACGGAAGCGGTGGACGACAAAGAGCGCGTAATCGATCCCGAGCGCGAGGGCGAACATGAGCGCGAAGTTCATCGCCCAGATCGAGATGTCGAAGAACTTCGTGCCCAGGTACAGCGTGCCCGCGGAGGCCACGAGCCCGAGGATCGTCAGCATCAGCGGCAGTCCGGCCGCGACGAGCGAACCGAACGCGATCATCAGGATCACGAGGGTGACGGGCCAGGAGAGCAGCTCGGACTTCATCATCGCGCTGCGGTTCGCCTCGTTGAAGTCGGACCACATCCCGGAGGCGCCCGTGAGATTCACCTGCACGCCCTCGGCACCCGCCTCCTTCAGATCACCCTTCAGGCCCTCGGCCGCTGCAACCATGACCGTCGTCGACCCGTTCGCGCCGGCACTGACGATCGCAGTGTGCCCGTCTTCGGAGATCGAGAAGCCCGCGCGAGGCAGCGCGACCGACGCGACCCGGGAGTCGGCGCGGAGGATTCCGACGACGCGATCCACGGTTGCGGTGAACTGCGGATCCCCGACTGTCGCATCCGGTGAATGGACGACGACCATCAGGGCGGCACTCGACTGGCCACCGAAGTTCGCATCGATCAGATTGCGCGCTTCGACCGATTGCGATCCGGATGCCTCCCAGCCCGCACCCGAGAGCGCGTGCTCAACGCGGGGCGCGAGCACGCCGAGGCCGACGGCGATGACGATCCACGCAACGAGCACCGCGCGAAAATGGTCGGCCGCCCATGCTCCCAGGCGGCCGACGGGTCCCACGGGCGTCATCGAGGACAGCCCTTCTTCACGTTGAAGACCCGCTCGACGACGAGTGACGCCGGGCACCAGGAGACAGAGACGTAGAGCCACTGGCTGGCGCCGACGAAGAGCGTCAGCAGCAGGAACCATGGTGTGGCGAGCGTCGCCGCGGCGACGCTCGCGATCGTGACGGTGCCTGCGAGCGCGAAGAGAACGCGCTCCAGAGGCCAGGAAGACCAGTTCATCGCCCGGCCCCTTCCAGGATCGCGTTCAGCTCGGCGACCTGTCGCTGGACGCTGCCGCACACGGTCTCGCAGAGCTCGAACACGCCCTCGTCGACGACACGGTAATACACCTGTGTCCCGTCCTTGCGCCGGGTCACGATGGCGGCATCGTGGAGGACGCCGAGATGCTTCGAGACGTTCTGCTGCGAGGCGCCGACGGCCTCGGTCAGCTCCTGCACGGTCGCCTCGCCGGCGCGCAGTCGGTCGAGCAGCTTGATGCGCATCGGCTCGCCGATGACGCGGAAGCGCCGGGCGATGAGGTCGACGAGCGCTTCGGGCAACGGGCTCGGCAGCGCGGACATCGGCTGATAGGTCATCGGGATACCTCTCTTCGGAGCATTTGGTGTCCTTTCAGGATCGATCACTCCGCAGAGTATACACAACTTTACGTTTGTACAGTTTAGGTAGTTGTTACTGATCCGGACTGCGCCGTCTACCCGATGCGGTTGCCCGTTGCCGAACGCACACTGAAAGCACGTTCACAGCAGGCGCGAAAGGTGGCAGACGATGGCAAAGAAGATCGTAATCCTCGGTGGCGGCACCGGCGGCACGCTGATGGCGAACCGCCTTCGCAAGGCCTACGACCGGAGTGAGGTCGAGATTGCCGTCGTCGACAAGGACGATCGGCACGTCTACCAACCCGGGCTCCTCTTCGTTCCGTTCGGGCTCGCCCGCAGCGAGGACATCGTGCGCCCACGACACCGCCAGTTCCACGGTGGGATCGCGTTCCACGAGGTCGAGATCGATCACGTCTCGATCGACGACGACCGCGTGCACCTCGCCGACGGCCGGAGCCTCCCCTACGACGTCCTGATCGTCTCCACTGGCACGAGGCTCGCACCCGAGGAGACAGAAGGGCTGACGGGACCGGGCTGGATGGAGCGGGTCTTCACCTTCTACACGCCGGAGGGCGCCGAGGCGCTCAGCGGGGCACTCAACTCGTTCGACGGTGGGCGGCTCGTGGTGAACATCGTCGACATGCCGATCAAGTGCCCCGTGGCGCCGATCGAGTTCGCATTCCTCGCGGACTGGCACCTGCGCGAGCGGGGGATTCGCGACAGGACCGAGATCGTCCTCGCGACGCCACTCGACGGCTGCTTCACGAAACCCATCGCCTCGGAGCACCTGACGTACCTGCTCGAGGAGAAGGAAATCGGCCTCGAGGTCGAGTTCGCGGCCGGCGAGGTCGACGGCAGCGGCGGGCGCCTCATCTCGTTCGACGGGCGCGAGATCCCGTTCGACCTCCTCGTCACGGTTCCCGTCCACTCCGGAGCCGAGTACGTCGGCCGCTCGCCGGGGCTCGGTGACGAGCTCGACTTCGTACCGACCAACCCTCGAACATTGCAGTCTCTCGCCCGGCCGAACGTGTTCGCCCTCGGCGATGCGACGAACGTCCCGACGTCGAAGGCGGGCTCGGTGACGCACTTCGAGGGAGAGGTACTGACGGAGAACGTCCGCAAGTTCCTCACCGGCGCCCCCCTGGACGAGTCGTATGACGGCCACGCGAACTGCTTCATCGAGACCGGCTTCGGCAAGGCGCTCCTGATCGATTTCAACTACGAGACCGAGCCGCTGCCCGGCCGCTTCCCATCGTCCCTCGGGCCGATGCCACTGCTGCAGGAGTCCCGGCTCAACCACATGGGAAAGCTCATGTTCCAGTGGATGTACTGGCACCTGCTGCTGCCCGGGCGCGACATTCCGGGGATCTCGCCGCAGATGCAGATGCGGGGCAAGAAGCCCGTCGAGACCCACGCCTAGAGAGAGGAAACGAGAGATGACAACCATCGAGCTGACCGCAGTCGACCGGGACGCCGAGGGCTTCCTCACCGACCCGAATCAGTGGAACGAGGAGATCGCCGCCGAGATCGCGCAGGAGGTCGGCATCGCCGAGCTCACGCCGCGCCACTGGCAGGTCGTGAAGTTCATGCGAGAGACGTATCTCACAACCGGCGAGGCGCCCTCGATCCGCACGCTCGGCAAGGCGTCCGGCGTTCCGATCAAGGAGCTCTACCAGCTCTTCCCCAAGGGCCCGGCAAAGCTCGCCGCCAAGATCGGCGGCATCCCCAAGCCCCACGGCTGCATCTAGAAGGAGACGAAACGATGACCACGATGACCGACCACGACCTGGAACAGCTCGTCGCCCCCGACGCCGCCGAGAAGCCGAAGCCGATCGAGAAGGTGTCGGTCGTGATCTCGAAAGGCTCGCTGGAGGGCGTCTATCCCGGCCTGATCATGGCGAACGGGGCCCGGATGGAGGGCATGGAGGCGAACGTCTTCTTCACCTTCTTCGGACTCGACGCGATCACGAAGAAGCGTCAAGCCCACATCAAGGTCGCGACCGTCGGCAACCCCGGCATGCACATCCCGACGATCATCGGCGCTATTCCCGGGATGTCCTGGATGGCGACGAAGATGATGTCGCGGAAGATGGAAAAGCTCGACATCCCGCCCGTGCCCGAGTTCGTCGAGATGATCGCCGACTCCGGCGCCGGCGTCTACGGCTGCAAGGCGACGGTCGACATGTTCGGGCTCTCGGACGACGACTTCGTGCCGCACGTCACGGGCGTGATCACGGTCGGCGAGTTCTACGAGAAGGCAGCCGGCGGCGAGATCGTCTTCACCTGAGCACGGGTCGGAGACCGCACGAAACGAGCCGCCGGAAGGCGGCTCGTTTCGTGCGCGTGCGACGCCGCACTCCGAGCTCGGTGAGTCGCTGCCGTACCCGTTGCGAGGCCGGAAGTAGTTGCTGCTGATTCGGCCCGGTGGGCAGGGCGCGCCCCAGAGGTCGCGCCGGAACTCAGCCCTCGGTCACCGTCGGCAACCCGGCCGTCTCCCAGGCTGCGATCCCGCCGTCGACGTCGGTAACGCTCGTGAAATCCTCCTGCACCATGAGCGCTGTCGCCTGCCCACTGCGATTCCCGGACTGGCAGTACACGACATACCGCTCGCCGTGGTCGAGCGCGCCGAGCCGATCGGCGAAGTCCGCGGCGTAGAAGTCGATGTTCTCGGCGCCGGCGATGTGACCGGCTGCGAACTCCTCGGGGGTGCGAACATCGACAAGCGTCACACCGCCCCCGTCGATCAGCGATTGGGCTTCTTCCGGTGACGCGAGGACGACCGCGGGCGTGTCTCCGGAAGTCGTCGCAGCTTCGTTCTTCGCCGAGCCCCCACACCCGACCAGTGCAACGACAGCGAGGACAACGAGCAAGAGCCGCAGCGCTCGTGCCGGTATCGGTCGAAGCCCAGGGACGCCGTGAGTACGCACCCTTCGATCGTACCCTCGCCGTGAGCGGCCAGGCTTGGCTCTAGGCGGGAACGGCGCGCGACGCCTGACGCGAGACGATCCTGCGCTTGACCCGCTGCAACGCATTGTCGAGCGTCTTCGTCTTCTTCACCTTCTTCTTCGGGCTCGATGCGATCACAAAGAAGGCGCGCGTGCGTCACCGAGCGTACGGCATGTTCTCGACGAAGTGACCCATTTCCGGGAAAAACTCGTACCATGAGACGGCTGCAGCGATCGGCCTGCGGCGAAGTCGTGACAGCTCAGGGGGAGAAGACATGGGGAGAATGACCAAGAGACTCGCGCTCTTGCCGGTTGTCATCGCCGCAACCTTGGCGTTCGTGGGATCGCTACAGGCAGGAACCTCGAAGGGCCCGGGTCGGGACCTCGAGTCATTCCAGTGGACAAAAGTGTACGACGGCGACTGGCCGCCGCAGCCACCCACGACGCCGACCACCGGCTGGGCCGGACGAGCGGGGCTCCAGGCAGTCGAACTGCGCAACCGCCTCTACGTGATGGGCGGCCGCACACCTACTCCATTCGGCCCTCCGACGTTCGACAATCCCTTCAGCAGCACTCTGTGGAACGACGTCTGGGAGAGTGACGATCTCGGCGCGTCATGGGAGAAGCTTGCAACACCCTCTGCGGGTCCGAAGATGTGGGCTGAGCGGGGCTACTTCCAGGCGGTCACGAAGAGTGGGGCGATGTTCGTGCTCGGGGGCCAGGATTTCACCACCGCTCCCAATCCACTGTGCACGTTCCCGCCGGCCGTTCAACAGCCGGTATGTCCGCCATTCCAGCTCCCCTCGGTACCGACGTCGACGTTCTTCAACGACGTCTGGCGATCAACCGACGGTACGACGTGGAAGCAGCTCACGGCCAACGCGCCGTGGAAGGCTCGCGCCGGACTGAGTGCGATCGAGTTCAAGGGCTGGATCTACGTGCTCGGCGGGAGCAACGGCGACGACATTGCGGTTGGCGGCCAGGGGAGGACGCTCTTCGATGACGTGTGGCGGTCACGCGACGGCAAGACGTGGGAGTCGGTGACCACCGACGCTCCGTGGCCGGCTCGAGCCGGAGCGGCGCTCGTGGAGAAGAACGGCTATATCTACCTCCTCGGCGGCGAGGACGGCTTCCTCTGCACGTTCGGGCAAACCGGGCCAACCTGCCCGTACTTCAACGACGTGTGGCGCTCGCGGGACGGCGCAAACTGGGAGCTCGTGACGATGAACGCCGCCTGGAGCGCCCGCCCGGGCCACCAGTGCCAGGTGCTCTTCGACACGATCGTCTGTTTCGGCGGTTTTGGCTTCCCGACCGATCCCTCGGGAACCGTGGCGGCGCACCCGGTCGACGTATGGGTGAGTCGCGACGGAGCAAGCTGGGAGAAGCTGAAGACCGGCCCCTGGAATGCGACCGCTTCGGAAGACGTGAAGTACGACTTCGACTCTCTCGTCGTCACCGGCGGGCCGGGTGGCTTGCCGCCGTCGATTTACACGTTTGGCGGGGATAGAGAGGCCTCGTTCATCGCACCGAATCCGGCGCTCGTGGACGACGAGGTCTGGCGCTTCTCGCAGCCCCGCACGGCCAGGAAGTAACGGATTCGCCCCTTACTTCCGGGCCAACCGGCCCGGAAGTAAAGGGAGGTTCTAGGCGGGTACGGCGCGCGTCGCCTGATGCTGCACGATCTTGCGCTTCACGCGCTGCAGCGCGTTGTCGATCGTCTTCGTGTCGCACTCGAGCTCGACCGCCATCGTGTCGTAGGACTTCCCGTCGAGGTAGAGGCGCAGCGCGTCGGACTCGAGCGGGGAGAGCGACGTGCCGAGACAACCCACGAGGCTCTGCAGCTCCTCCGTCGAGATCACGCAGCTGGCGGGGTCGTTCGTGCCCGGACCGGGCAACGCGTCGCCGAGAGTACAGTCGCCGTCGCTCTCCTGGCCGGCGGGGGTGTGGCTGAACGAGATGTAGGTGTTGAGCGGAGAATGCTTGAAGCGCGTCGCCGTCTTGATCGCGGTGATGATCTGGCGCGTCACGCACAGCTCGGCGAACGAGCGGAACGACGTCTCCTTGTCGTGCCGGAAATCGCGCATCGCCTTGTAGAGACCGATCATCCCCTCCTGGATCAGGTCGTCCGCGTCGCCGCCCGCGAGGAAGTAGCTGCTCGCCTTCAGTCGCACGAAGCCGTGGTAGCGGCGCATCAGCTGATCGAGGGCAGCCTGGTTGCCGTTGCGCGCCTTGAGCACGAGTTGTAGATCCTCAAGTTCACGTTGAAGCTTCTGGGGGGTCTTCGGGGCGAGAGCAGCGCGCGGGGACATTGTTTCTCCCTGTTATTGGCGGTTTCCGAGGGGTCGAGGAACAGGATCGACCGAAGTCTCACCCTGTAGTTGAGGGAGAACCTAGCACCTTCTTGCACGCGTTACAACCCCTTTGCAAACTTTGCACTGTGATTAGAACAGGTGTTCGCATGACCCTTTCCTGCAGCGAACCCCGGTAGCCGATCGCCCGAGTCGCTGGCGCCGCACGCGCCGTTCAGAGACCGCGACGGAGGCGCTCGAGCTTTGCCCGGGTCTCCGGGTCGAGGCGATCCTGAAGTCGCGACGCCTCGTTCTCGTCATGCGTGGGGCTCTCGAGGTCGCGGAGGAAGGCGCCGGAGGAGACCTTGCGTACCTCCTGGCCGCTCGTCCCCCGAACGGCACCGTCCGACGAGACGAGACAGACGCGCTCACGGTCACGGCTCTCGGCTGCGAGGCGCTCGAGCAGCGTGTCGGCGTGGGCAGCGAAGCGCACGGCGAGCGGCCCCACGTCGAACTCCTCGCCGGCGCCGTCGAAGACGACGACGCCACGCGCTCCCTTCATCGCCACGAAGCTCGCGAGCTCGTTGGTGAGCTCTCGCTCGTCGGCGTGCCCGCCTGCGTGGAGCAGGTTGTAACCGTCGAAGAGGTAGAGCGTCGGCTCTGGCACGAGGGCCATCCTACGGACGGGAGCGGGGCGCGGCTTCATGGCCACCTCGCACAAGTGGACGACGCGTGCGCGTCGCCCCTATGTCAAACGCCGCCTCGGGAACGCGGACGCGGGCGCGGTCTATGCCCTCTGCCGGCGAGCTTCGTACAGCAGGACGGCCGCCGCGACGCTGACGTTCAGCGACTCGACGCCCGCTGCGAGCGGGATCGAGACGGTGGCATCGCATGTCTTGCGGACGAGCGGTCGCACCCCCTTCCCTTCGGCGCCGAAGACCAATGCGACACCACCGGTCAGATCGGCCTGCCACATCGTTTGCGGCGCGTCTGCCGTCGCCGCGTACGACCAGAGATCATCCCGCTTGATCTCGGCCAGGTAGCGCGCGAGATTTGGGACGACGGCGACCGGAAGATGCTCGACGGCCCCGGCCGACGACCGACAGACGGCTGACGTCACCTGAACCGCACCGTGGGCCGGCACGATCACCCCCGTTGCGCCGGCCCCGGCTGCCGAGCGGATCACGGCACCGAGATTCCTCGGGTCGGTGACTTGATCGAGGCAGGCGAGCAGTGGCCTGTCCTCGGCAGCAAGCGCCCAGGGGTCGGCGTACGGGTACGGCCCCGCCCAGGCGACAACGCCCTGGTGATCGGAGCTCGCGGCTGCCTCCGTCAGCTCACGCTCCTTGACCACGCGCGGACGAGGCCCTTCTCCAAGCCACTCCAGGGACGCTGCCGCCCGCTCCGAGACCCAGACCTCCAGTACCTCGCGCCGGCCGCGCAAGGCCTCGCGAACCGCGTTCCGACCGAAGACGATCTCGCGGGTCACGACAGTGGCACGAGCTCGTAGCCGCCCGGGACGTCCCGCACCTCCCACCCGGCTCCCGCAATCTCGTCGCGCAGGCGATCCGCCTCCACGAAGTCGCGCGCGGAGCGCGCCTCGATGCGAGCTTGCGCCAACGCCGTGATCTCGACGGGCGCCTCGACGACATCACCGAGCTCGCCGAGCCCGAAGATCGCGAGACCGCGCCGGAGCTCGCCGAGCGCGCCTTCGCGCGCCCAGCGGTGAAGGATCGCAAGGGCTGCGGGCGTGTTGAAGTCGTCGTCGAGGACGGAGGCGAAGCGCTCCCAGTCGCCAACGGATCTCGTCTCACCGCGGAGTGCGTTGCGGAGGCTCTCGACCTGCACGCTCGCAGCGGTCATCGCCTCGTGCGAGTACTCGAGCGGCTTCCGCCAGTGGCCCGTCATCAAGAAGAGCAGCGCGGCCTCACGCCCCCACTCCGCGATCACCTCCTGAATCGTCGCGATGTTCCCCACCGACTTCGACATCTTCTCGCCGACGAAGCTCAGGAGGCCGTTGTGCATCCAGATCTTCGCGAACGGCCGTCCGACAGCCTGCGATTGTGCCCGCTCGTTCTCGTGGTGCGGAAAGACGAGGTCGAGCCCGCCACCGTGGATCAGGAACTCGGGCCCGAGCGTCTTCTCGGCCATCGCCGAGCATTCGATGTGCCAGCCCGGCCGCCCCAGGCCCCAGGGCGAGCCCCACGATGTGTCCTCGCCCTCCTTCGTCGCCTTCCAGAGAGCGAAGTCGCGCGGATCCTCTTTCAACGCGCTCGGCTCCTGCTCCTCGACCTGACCCGGACGTTGACCCGATAGCGCTCCGTACGTCGCGAAGCTCGACACCCGGAAGTACACGTCACCGCCCGACTCGTAGGCGTGCCCCATCTCGACGAGCTCCGAGATCAGCGCAACGATCTCGGGAATCGTCTCCGTTGCGAGGGGCTGCTCATCGGGCATCTCGAGCCCGAACGACGCCGTGTCGTCGAGATACCAGCGGGTCGCCTCCCGGGCGAGAGCAGCGCTCGCGCCGGGCGCGGCCTCGTAGATCCTGTCGTTGATGTCGGTGATGTTGTGGACGTACGTCACGTCGTACCCGCGTTCGCGGAGCCAGCTGCGCAACCAGGCGAAGATGACGAAGGGGACCGCATTGCCGATGTGGGCCCGCTGGTAGACCGTCGGCCCACAGACGTACATTCCGACGCGCGCGGGGGGCTCCGGCAGCTCGACGAGTGCCTTCGTCTGTGTGTCGTAGAGGCGCACGGTCACGACGTTGTTATAGCCGCGGCGGCGCGCCGAAGCGCTTCGTCGCGGGGGACGGCGGCGACCACCGTCCACAACTCGGGACCACGCTCTGCACCGGTGAGCGCCAACCGGAGCTGCTTCAGATTCCCACCGATCGCCTTCAGCTCGCGAACGATCGCGCGGGCACCGGCCTCGTCGAGCGCGACGGGAGCGCTGCCACGCAACTCGACGAATCGCTCCATCGTCAGCCGGGCCTCGTCCGGGAGAGCGACCGGGGTCGGCTCGAGGATCTGTTGCGTGATCTCCCGCGCCTCGACCAGCGTGCGCGAACCGCGCAGCGCTCGCGCGAGCCCGACTGGTGCTCCGGCCGCGGAGGCGAGGTCGACGTCGGACATCTCGGTGATCGCGTCTATCGAGAGGCGCTGAAGACGTGAGGGGTCGAGGTGGACGTCGTGCCGCGGCAGCCCCAGCTCGTCGAGGTACGCGCGGGCCGCGGCGGCGGGAATGCCCTCGTCGCGCAGATCCGCGACGGACGCGTGCCCTGAGCGCTTCGAGAGCTTCTTCCCGTCTTCGCCGAGCAGGAGCCCATGGTGAATCACCTCGGGCAGTTCGCCACCGAGAGCCCGGGCGATGCGCTGTTGCACCTGCTCGTTCGGCCGATGATCGGAGCCGCGGATGATATGCGTGATCCCGAGGTCGAGGTCGTCGACGACCGTCGCAAGCTGGTAGGTCGCCGAGCCGTCGACTCGAGCAAGCGTGGTGCCGGAGAGCCGAATCGAGCCGTCCGCGTCACGCGTTGCCCCCGCGTCGAGAGCGAGTCGCGCTGCCTCGGCGTGGCGGTCTGCGCGGGCGCTCTGCCGGATCGGCCCTTCCTCCCAGGCGACATCGAGCCAGGCCAGGTCGGCGAGGATCGCCTCCTCACCACCCGCGACGCTCCGCTCGGGGTCGGTGTCGTCGATACGCAGGACGAGGGCGCCCCCGTGACCGTCGGCGAACGCGCGGTTGGCGACAGCGCTCAGGGCATTGCCGAGATGGAGCGACCCGGTGGGGCTGGGCGCGAAGCGGACGCGAACGACGGACGTCACGCGTCGATCGTGACGTGACCGGGCTGCCCGGCAACCCTGTCCAACCAGGCGCGGATCGCGGGGTACGGCCCGAGGTCGAACCCGCCCTCGTGGGCCACGTGCGTGTAGGCGAAGAGCGAGACGTCCGCGATCGTGTACCGCCCTCCGACGAAGAACGCTCGCTCGGCGAGGTGGCGCTCCATGATCCCGAGCACGAGGTATCCGCTCGTCGTCTCCTTCGCGATCTGCTCGGCGTGCTTCTCGGGCTCGCCGGAGTACGCGAGGAGGAACCGGGCGACAGCGATTGAGGGCTCGTGCTGGTACTGCTCGAAGAACTGCCACTGCAGAATCTGCGCCCGCTCGTAGCGAACGTCGGGAACGTACTCCGTCCCGTCGCCGAGGTACCAGAGAATCGCGTTCGACTCCGCAAGCGGCCGACCGTCATCGAGCACGAGCGTCGGCACGCGTCCGGCCGGGTTGAGGTCACCGATCACCTCGGCGCGGTTCGACCGGTCGACGACGCTGAGCTCGTGGAGGTCGAGCGGGACGCCCAGGTGTGCTGCAAGAAGGCGCACCTTGTAGCAATTCCCCGAGACGGCCGAGTTGTAGAGGAGCACCCACTAACTCTCGCACAAGCGCGCTACCGCGCGGGGCGAGGATCCTTCACCGGATCAATCGTGCCTCCAGCCGCGGAAGGCGGCAAGGAGCTCCCCCTTCGCCCCCTCGCTGAGGTCGTCGACGGTAACGCGCCCGGCGACCTCGATCGTGACCCGGATCTGGTCGAGGTGGTTCGCGCACCCTTCGCAAACGGCGACGTGCTCCTCGAAGCGCGAGCGCTCGGCATCGGTCATCCCGTTCTCGAGATACTCGGTCACGATCTCGACGAGCTCCTCGCAGGTCAGGTTGTCGTGGCTCACGTTTGCTCTCCGTCCAGGTATGCCTCGAGGGCCCGACGCACCTTCGATCGCGCGCGATGAAGGATCACTCGCTGATTCGTCTCGCTCAGGTCGAGGGCGTTACGGACCTGGTCCGAGCTCCAGCCTTCGACGTCGCGCAGCGTGATCACGGTGCGCTGGGCCTCGGGAAGAGCGGCGATTGCGCTCGCCACGATGCCGACGGTTTCGCCCCCCACGAGCTGCTCCTCCGGAAGCTCCGACCAGCGGCTCGGAGCCGACGTCCAGTGGCCGGCCCACCGGCCCGCATCGAGAAAGCGATCGGGGTCGACTGCAGCCTCGCCCTCTCCGTCCCGTCCGCCCAACGACGAGAACGGAACGCTACGCCCTTCTCGCTCTCCGCGGGTCTTCGCGATGTTCGTCACGATCCGGAAGATCCACGTTTTCAGGGAGGCGCGCCCCTCGAAGCGGTCGATCCCTCCTATCACTCCGAGCCAGGCTTCCTGCACCACCTCGTCCGCGACCGCGCGCGAGGAGACATACATCCGCGCGACCCGGAGCATCGCCGGGCCGTGCTCGTCGACAAGCGCCGAGAACACCTGCTCATCGCCTCGACGAAGAGCCGCGACGATCTCGGCCTGCCCTGGTGGAGGTGCGTAGCTCGCGTCGACGGTGTCCACGCGAAGGACGGTACGTCCTCGCACTCCCGACGTCCAGCAAGCGACCCGCGGGTTGATCGGCTCAAGGGGCTCTCGGCCCGGGAAGCGGGCGCGAACCAACTCTGAAGAGTCTCTTAAGAGTGCGCGAAACGCTCGCGCGGGCCGCTGCGATCAGCGACGCTTTCGTGCCAGAGACTCGAAGACACACCGAGACAGGAGACATCGCTCATGAAGAAGGCTGTCCTACTCGTCGCTCTTGCCGCCGTCGCGCTGGTGCCGGTCGCGCTCGGTCAGACCTCGACCGGCCCTCAGACGGTCAAGGGCACAAAGCCCGCGATCGAGATCAAGACCAACAACCTCGGCAAGGTGATTGCCACTCCGGGCAAGTTCGGAATCTACTACTGGAACGTCGAGAAGAAGGCGCGAGGCAAGATCAAGTGCACCGGTCGGTGCGCCGTCGTGTGGCCCCCGGTCTACGTCAAGGGCACGGTGAAGAAGCACGTCAAGGGTGTGATGGCCACGTTCGGGACGATCAAGCGAGGCAAGAAGCGCCAGCTGACGGTGAACGGGCTCCCCGCGTACACCTATCACAATGATCCGAAGGGCGTCGTCCTTTGTGACAACGTCGACGGGTGGTTCGCCGTCCGGCCGAAGTAACGCCACTCCCGAGTGCGGGTCGGCGGCCGGACGTCGGCCGACCCGCATTCGCCGCACCGCGGAGACGAACGCCTTTACGCTTGTCCGCGTGGAAGGCCTGCTCATCTCCTGGTACGGGCGCTTCGGGCGCAACCTGCCCGTGGCGGCACACCAACGACCCGTACGCGATCCTCGTCAGCGAGGTGATGCTGCAGCAGACGCAGGTCGATCGCGTCGTCCCTCGCTACCTCGCCTGGCTCGAGCGGTGGCCGAGCGCGGAGACGCTCGCGGCCGCGCCCGCGGGAGATGTGATTCGCGCCTGGCAAGGGCTGGGTACAACCGTCGCGCGCTCGCTCTCCACCGTGCCGCGCAGATCGTTGCGCGGGACGGCTGGCCGTGCGACCTGACGGACCTCCCCGGCGTGGGCCCCTACACCGCGGCAGCAATCGGAAACTTCGCGCTCGGCGAGGACGTCCTCCCTCACGATGTCAACGTCGATCGAGTCGAGCGCCGCACACAGCACAGCTTCACCGGAGCGGCTGCCCAGGCACTCATGGATCTCGGCGCCACCGTGTGCCTCGCTCGGATTCCGCGCTGCGACGCGTGCCCTCTCGCCGCTAGCTGCCCGTCTCGGGGAACGCGCGACGAACCTGCCAGGAAACAGGGTCGGTTCGAGGGATCCTTCCGCCAGAGGCGAGCCGCGACGCTCCGCCACGTGTCTGTCGCTGCCACGCCCGAGGATGCTCTCGACAGCGAGGCGGTAGCGGCCCTTGCGCGAGACGGACTCGTCGTTCTCCGCACGGACGGAACCGTAGCCCTGCCCTCATAGGAGCGGAATTTATCCCCTTGTAAGGCCTTGTCGCCACAATAGGAGAGATGGCCACTGTCCTAGTCGTCGATGACGAGCCGATCGTGCGAGAAGTCGTCGTGCGCTACCTCCAGCGTGAAGGTCACACGACGCTCGAGGCAGACGACGGCGACCGCGCGCGAGAGATGCTCGAACATGAGGCGCCTGACCTCGTCGTTCTCGACGTAATGCTCCCTGGAACCGACGGCTCGAGCTCTGCCGTTGGATCAGGACGCGCTCCGAGCTGCCCGTGATCCTCCTGACCGCACGGGGCGAGGAGGCCGACCGGATCGTCGGCCTCGAGCTCGGTGCAGATGATTACGTGACGAAGCCGTTCTCACCGCGGGAGCTCGCTGCCCGAGTTCGCACCGTCCTCCGGCGCTCGGCTCCAACCCACGATGCGCGGGCGCGCCTCGCTTTCGGCGACATCGCGATCGACACACGCACACGGGACGTGCACAAGGGCGGGACCGAGCTCAGGCTGACGGCGAAGGAATTCGACCTTCTCGCGTTCCTCGCCGGCAACCCGCGTCGCGTCTTCGGCCGCGACCAGCTGACGAGCCGCGTCTGGGGCTACGAGGCGGCGCTCGACACGGGGACAGTCACCGTGCACGTCCGTCGACTGCGCGAGAAGATCGAGACGAACCCCTCGGAGCCGATCCATCTCCAGACCGTGTGGGGCGTCGGCTACAGACTGGTGCCGTGAGCCGATGATCTGGAGCGCCGCGCTCGTCGCACTGATCACGCTCGGCGTGGGGTTCCTTCTCGCCCTGGCTCTGAGGGCACTGCCGACCGTACGGCTCCAGCTCATGGGGCTCGCCGCCCTCGCCGTCTGCCTCCCCCTTGCCGTCGTGCTGACGTCGGGCTGGGTGATGTTCCACATGGGCGACGACGTGAAGATTCTCGCGATGCTCGCCGCCTCGGCGACGGTCGCGATGATCGGGGCGCCTCTTCCTCGCCCGGTCGATCGCCAGCTCGATCGATAGCGTCAGAGATGCAGCCGTTGCCCTCTTCCACGGAGACCTGACGGTGCGTGCGCCCGAGACGGGACCGAACGAAGTGGCCGACATGGCCGAGTCGTTCAACGAGATGGCGGCGAACATCGAGGAGCTCTTCGATGCGCGTCGCGAGCTGGTCGCCTGGGCGAGCCACGACCTGAGGACGCCGCTTGCGAACATGCAGGCGATGCTCGAGGCACTCGAGGATGGCCTCGCGGAGCCCACGGACTACCTTCCAGCCCTCGGAGACCAGGTTCGCGGCTTGACGCTCCTCGTCGAGGATCTCTTCGAGCTCGGCACGAATCGATGCCGGCGCTCTAACTCTCGAGCTCCACGCATCCGGACTCGATCTCGTCGTGTCGTCATGCCTGCGTGGTGTGGCCGCCGAGGCGCTCCAACGGCACGTCTCGCTCGGCTCGGATGTCAACCCGGCCGCCGTCGCACGGTTCGCCCCGGACAAGGTCGAGCGAGTGCTGCTCAACCTGATCACGAACGCCCTGCGGCATACGCCTTCCGATGGCTCCGTCGCTGTGCGTGTCGAGCCCGATCGAGACGCCGTTCGCGTTACGGTCGAGGACACGGCCGAAGGGCTCGACGACGAGGCCGAGCGGCGCATGTTCGACCGGTTCTGGCGCAGCGATCCGGCCCGGTCGCAACGTGGCGCCGGTCTCGGACTTGCGATCGCACGCGGACTCGTCGAGGCACAGGGCGGTCGGATCTGGGCAGAGAATCGCCCCGATGGCGGCGCTCGCGTGAGCTTCACCTTGCCTGCCGCCTGACGACTACGCGAGCCGCCGATCGGTGACGGCGTGGCGAGTCGGTCTGCCCGATCGAGGCCACCCAACCTCCCCCAGGGGGCGTGGTGGCCCCCTCCGGGAACGCTACCCGCCAGACTCGGGCGCCCGTGTGCCGCGTTCGTCGCCGCATGTGTGCCTCTGCTGCTCGTGCGATCAGCCGCGGCACATCAACGCCTCACACTCGGGGACTGCCGAGAGCCGGGCTCACGGCGATTGGCTCTCGAGCAGCGCGACGGCCTGTGCAGCGAGACCCTCACCGCGCCCGGTGAAGCCGAGGAAGTCAGTCGTCGTCGCCCGCACGCCCACGCGGCCGGGATCGACGCCGAGCGCCTGCGCGAGGCGCCGGCTCATCGCATCACGGTACGGAGCGACCCGCGGTTCCTGACCGATCAACACGCAATCGGCATTCACGAGGGCGAACCCTGCCTCTCGGACCTGCCGGAAGGCCTCTGCCAGCAGTTCGAGCGAGTCGGCTCCGCGGTAGCGCTCGTCGCTCGAGGGAAAGAGCGCACCGATATCCGCAAGACCTGCCGCTCCAAGAAGCGCATCAGCGAGCGCATGAGCGATTACGTCACCGTCCGAGTGGCCCGACAGACCCCGCGGGTGATCGATCGAAACGCCACCGAGGACGAGCGGCACCCCGGCTTCAAACGCGTGCGCGTCGACACCGATCCCGATCCGCAAGTCGCTCATAGGAACGAGGCTAGCGCCTCCGGCAGCGACGCGAGGTCGGCGACACCGATTGCGGCCGCCGCCGGCGTCCGTTGCACCCGACCCCGGGGGCCGCGCCGCACATGAACGGCAACGAGGCCCGCCGCTGCGGCCGGAAGCACATCGGTGTCGACCCGATCGCCGACGTAGGCGACCTCGTACGGAAGACTGCTCCACCGGGCCAGAGGGCTCTCGATCCCGACGTGATCCCAGAGTTCGGTGTGCTCCTCTCCCCGCGCAATCGTGACGCCGAGCGCTGCCCACAGAACGGGTGGCTGTAGGTCCTCCCGTTCGGCGAGCACGTGCCACCAGCGTTCCTCGTCGACCAGCGTCTCACCGACATCGAGGAAGACAGCCTCTCAGAGCCACGATTCGACGAGCGATAGATCCGCCCTGGTCGTGATCTTCAGCAGCCGGGGATCACCGTCGACGACCCGGATACGCCCTCCGCGCGCTTCCACGAGGGACGCGCAGTCGGTCGCGGCGATGGGATCGTCACCAGCGTAGGCGGCACGGAGAGCGGTCGCCGTGAATGCCTGCGGCGTCTGAACCGTGACGAGGCCGGACCGATCGACCGTCTCGACGACGAGGCCACGCTCGACACGCTTGACCGTGTCGGAAAGCGGCAGTCCCGGTACGACACCGTCATACCCTTCACCGAGCGGGATGATCACCCGCTCGATCACGGCGTCCTCGATGAGCGGGCGAGCAGCGTCGTGGACGATCACGACGAGAGCATCATCTGGAACCTGCGCGAGTGCAGCTCGCACCGACTCGGCCCTGGTCGCGCCGCCCGCTACGACCGCAGCGACCTTCGAGGCGACGAGCTCCTCTGCGAGCGCAATCGCGGCATCCTCCCAGTCGACCGGAACGGCGACGATGACCGCATCGATCCACTCGCTCGTGTCGAGCCGCTCGAGGCTTTCGGCGAGGAGCACACGGTCACCCAGCGCAACAAAGGCCTTTGGCCGTTCTGCGCCCAGCCGCTCGCCCGAGCCTGCGGCAACCAGGATCGCCCACGTCGCGCTGTCGTTCACCTCACCCGCCACCGCGACGAGCCCCCGTCATGCCGCGGCGGAAATCCTGCCTCACGCGCTTGCTGCAGCGACCTTGGCCTTCGGCTTGACCTTCTTCTTCCCGCCGGCGGGATTGGCAAGCACTTCATCGAGCCACTCGGCCGCCTCATCCTCGCTCATGTTCTTCGCGTACATGAACTCGGAGGCAAGGATCTTCTTCGCCTTGACGTACATCTGCTTCTCGCCCGTTGACAGGCCCTTCTCGTGATCGCGGAGCGCAAGGTTGCGCACGACCTCGGCGAGCTCGAGGATATCACCGGTCTTCATCTTGTCCCGATTGTGCTTGAAGCGACGGTTCCAGTTCTTCGGCATCTCGGTCGACTCACCCGAGAGCGCCTTCACGACGACCTCGACCGCGTCAAGCCCAATCACCCAGCGGAGACCGACCTTCTCGGCGTTCTCCGTCGGCACGTTCACCGTCATGTCGTTGTGCAGGATCTTGATGGTGAGGTATTCGCGTTCCTGCCCAAGAACAATGCGCTTGTCCTTGCTCACGACCGTACCTGCCCCGTGGTGCGGATACACCACATTGTCGCCGACGTCGAACAAGCTAACCCTCCTGTTATCCGCCCATTTCACGAAAACCGCCGGCGCTGAGAGGCTGCCGGCGAGGGAACACCATTCTAGCTGAGAAATCAGCCTCGCTCAGGCCGAATTAGGACACGCCTCCGGCAGGCGGAAGGATGCCACGCGCCACACGACCGTCGATGCAATCACCTCCCTTACAACGCGGCTCAGGCGTCGTCAGGCTCGACGGAGCCGTCGAGTCCGGCGGCGATCGCCTGCCTGAGCGTCTCAGCCCGCGTGATTCTAGGCCCGCCGCGGCCGGTCGTCCCCTCGGGCGCTATCGCGATCGCGACGCCCAGCTTTGCACACTCCTCGAGCCGACGCTCGGCCTGGGCGGCCGGTCGCAGACGTCCCGTGAGCCCGATCTCCCCAAACACGGCGACGCTGTCGCGCACCGGTATGCCCCGGGCCGCGGAAGCGATCGCGAGCGCCACGGCAAGGTCGGCGCCAGGCTCATCGATCCGAACTCCACCTGCGACGTTGACGAAGACGTCGGCGGAGCCGAGGGCGATGCCGGCATGTCTGGAAAGAACAGCGACGATCATCGCGAGACGCTTCGGATCGACTCCGGTTCCGACCCGGCGCGGCATCGCCAGATCGCTCCGCGAGACGAGCGACTGGATCTCGAGAAGGATTGGACGCGTTCCCTCCAGGGCGCAGGCGACGGCAGCGCCGACCTCACCGGCGTGGCTGCGTCCGAACAACTCCGACGGATTCGGCACACCCACGAGCCCACCGCTCGTCATCTCGAAGACCCCGAGCTCGTTCGTGGAGCCGAAGCGATTCTTGACCGCGCGCAGAATCCTGTGTGCGTGATAGCGATCACCCTCGAACTGGAGTACACAATCCACGAGATGCTCGAGCACGCGAGGGCCGGCGACGGACCCGTCCTTCGTGACGTGACCGACGAGGATCGTGGCAACGCCCTGTTCCTTGGCAACCCGGAGAAGCCGTCCGGCCGCCTCCCGCACCTGGCCCACCGATCCTGGCGCAGACCCGAGCTCGGAGGAGTACAGCGTCTGAACCGAATCGATCACGCACACGTCGGGTCGCTCTCGCTCGAGCGTTGCACAGACGGTTTCGAGCTCGGTCTCGGCGAGAATCTCGACCTGCTCGGCGCCTCCGAGCCGATCGGCTCGAAGCTTGACCTGCGCGACCGATTCCTCTCCTGTGACGAGGAGTGAGCGCCTCCCGCCGCGAGCCACGTTGCCGAGCGCGGCGAGCAAGAGCGTGGACTTGCCGACCCCGGGCTCGCCGCCGACCAATACGAGCGACGCGGGCACGAGCCCTCCACCGAGAACCCGATCGAGCTCGGGGATGCCGGTGCCGATCCTCGCCGCTTCCTCGGCGCGCACGTCGGCAAGACGCTCCGGGGTACGCGCCACGCCGTCACGACCCTTCGCCGGGGTCGCCTGACCCGTCATCTCCTCGACGAGCGTTCCGAACGCGCCGCAGCCGGGGCACTTGCCGAGCCAACGGCCTGTCGCGACGCCACATTCGGAGCAGACGTGCTGAACGATCACCTTTGCCATCCATCCAGAGTACGGGATGCGTCGGACGGAGTGTCGTCTCAATGGACAACATCTTCGAGCCGACGACCGAGGATCGACGACCGGCCCCTGACGGGCCGCCACACCAACATGAGCACACCCCACCGCCGGCGTGCAACGGGTGGCCTACGTGCCGGTCCCGCCCGCGGCTCCCTGCTCGGGCTGTGCCTTCGGCACGGGTTTCGGCTGCGGCTTCGGCTTCGGCTCGGGGCTCACCGGCTTCGGCGGGCCGACCTCGACCACGGCGTTCTTCGCTTCGTAGCGCACGGTGTAGGCCTCGTTCCGGACCAGTTCGCCCTTCCGGAAGACCTTACGCGTGTACTGGACACTGAAGCCGGGCTCTCCTGCGTCCTGCACCGTTTCGGTGGTTCCGGCGGCGAGCGACGGGTTGGAGATCGTGATCGTTCGCGGAGCCGTTGTCGCATAGGGCTCGCCGGTCGTCGTTATCACCCTCCGTCCGAGTTTCGTCGAATAGAACCGCACGGTGATACCGGTTTCTCCGGCCTCGAGCTTCATCAGGATCGCGGCGGGCCAATCGTTCCGGAAGATCAGCTCGGGCCCGCCCCAGGACACCGTTGCCTCACGCCCCATCGGGTAGCGGGAGATGTAGAACTGGTGTGCCCGGTGGGCAACGAGCTTGATCCCGGAAAAGAACGCTGCGTTGAAGAGCGTCGTCGCCACCTGGCTGATACCTCCGCCAACCGCGTCCTCCAGTCGCCCGGCGTAGATCTGTGGCGCCGCGACGAACCCCTTCTCTACCGTCCGCTTGCCCAGCACTCCGTTCATCGAGAACTTCTTACCCGGCTTGATCAACGTCCCGTCGAGAAGCTGCGCGGCTCGCTTGATGTTCGTGACGCGCGGCTGGCAGCACGAGTAATACGTCGTGAACTCCGAGACGAGCTCCGTCACCCGAAGTTTTCGCGCCGCCGCGGTACTGAACGCCGGGTTGGAGGTCCTGAATCGAGCCCGATGCGCAACGGCACCCGGGTTCGAGACGAGCGACGCACCGATCCTCTCGACGTCGAGTCGCCTGCCCGGAGCCGATGGTGCAACCCGAACGCGCGAGCCGTCCACGACGAAGCGAGCATCGCGGGGCGGCTGCTCGAAGCGCCCGAGCTTTCGTGAGAGCGCCTTCCGCAGCCCATCCGGGTCGAGGCCGACCGCAAGCTCCCCGGCGGCCGGGGCGGTGGTCACGAGCGAACGCACGACTGAAACAGGGAGCGTCGCGTCGACGCCACGAAACCGAACGACTCGTGGCCCGTCCAACAGCCGATCGACGCGACGAGCGGCGCGGCGCGCGTCGGCGATGTCGACGGCGGGTAGCTCCGTCTCGATCGGGACGCCCAGCTCCGCGGGAAGCGTTCGCAGCCCACGCCGCAGGGCGCGACGATCCACGTGCGTCCCCTGTGACGGAGCGACGACCGTGGTGCCCGTGGCCGACACGGTGAGCGCAGCGTCGCGGGCAGGTTCGCCGAAGCGGGCGTCGAGCATGTCTGCGAGCTCCGCGGCGCGGACGGGCCCCAGCCTGTAGGCGAGCTGGAGCTCCTTCCTGCCTCCGATACCGACTCTTCGCAACATGCGGTCGAGTGTCCCGATCGCGAAGGCCTCCGCCAACGCCTCGTCGACGAGCGGCTGCGCCCCGAGGTCGATACCCGACGTTCGGGCCACACCGCCGGCGCCGATGAGGCGAATAGGCTGACGCATCCTCGCACCGGCCGTGGACGTGATCGCCTCCATCGCCTCGTCGCGGGACATGCCACCGAGGTCGACGCTGTCCACCGTCGTGCCGGCGGGGACCGTACCCCGGTCGACCACCGCTATCCCCCCGAGGACTGCCGCGACGACAAAGAGGAGCACGATGAGCGTGATGAGACCGACGATCGCGGGCCGACGTCCGCGCCGGGGCTTTTTCGCGGTCGAGATGAAGAGATCGGACATGCCTGATCGACGTTAGCCGACTGCTTGTAAGCGAGGTATGAGATCGGGCTGAGTTCAGGCGAGCGGCTTGACGAAGAGCACGCGATCCTCGCCCGGCCCGTCGTAGTCCCTGGCCACGCGCTCCGCCACGAAGCCAAGGGATTCGTGAAACGCAATGGAACCCTCGTTCACCGGAGACGTCACACATCGCACGCGGGTGCGACCCTCAGCCGCGACAACGTCGAAGAACCGCTGGTAGAGCTCGCGGCCGATCCCCGAGCCACGTTGAGCGGGCGCAACGCCGACGAAATGGATGTACGCCTCATCGGGATCGGTCTGCGAGAGGAAGCCGATCAGAAACGCGACCAGCTTCCCTTCATCGTCCTCGGCAACGAAGCTCGTGCCTTCGAAGTGAAGGAAGAACAGCTTCGGGAGCATCGGCGCCATGTCCCGCCCGCCCCACCAGGCATTGACGTGCTGGATCACACGGCCGTAGTCGGAGGGGTTGGCGTGCCGGATCTCCATGAACTGACTCTAGATGACGAGGGACGATGCGCAACGATCTCCGCCGAAACGGCGTTGATCCATCCCCTCCTCGACTGATTCGTCAGATTCCGGAAGGTGCGGCTCCACCATGACTCGACGGCTCTCGGGCTCGAGAAGTGTGATGCATCGAACAAGCAACGTGGCAGGCAGGCCCCGTCGACTCGGCTCAGTTCAAGTCGGGCTCGACAGGTGGCTCGTCATCTGTCGCTGCCGACTCGTCATGCGGCACCGTCACCGGCTCGGGCTCCGGCTTCACCTGGCCCTCGATGATCGTGATCTCGACCAGCGACTCGCCTTCGAGGCCGGCGAGCTCTTCCTTGCGGTCGACGAGGATCGTCGATCCATCGATGAGCTCGCGGCCGAGCACGAAGTCGGCCAGCGGGTCCTCGATCAGGCGCTGAATCGAACGGCGCAGCGGCCGGGCACCCATCGCAGGGTCGTACCCCTGCTCGACGAGCAGCTCCTTCGCATCGTCCGTCAGCTCGATCGCGGCCCCGTGGATCACCATCTGATCGCGGAGTCGCTTCATCATCAGGTCGACGATCTGCAGGATCTCGCTCTTCTCGAGCTTGTGGAAGACGATGATCTCGTCGATGCGGTTCAGCAGCTCGGGGCGGAAGACCTTCTTCAGCTCCCCCATCACCCGGCCCTTCATGTCGTCGTAGGTGAGCCCCGTCTCGTCGCCGAGGGTGAATCCGAGCGACTGGTTCTTCGAGATCTGGGCCGCGCCGATATTCGACGTCATGATCACGATCGTGTTCCGGAAGTCGACCTTGCGACCCTGCGCATCGGTCAGCTTCCCGTCCTCGAGGATCTGGAGGAGGATGTTGAACACGTCGGGGTGGGCCTTCTCGACCTCGTCGAGGAGCAAGACCGAATAGGGCTTGCGGCGGACTGCCTCGGTGAGCTGACCGCCCTCGTCGTAGCCGACGTAACCGGGAGGCGAGCCGACGAGGCGTGACACGGAGTGCTTCTCCATGTACTCGCTCATGTCGATCTGGATCATGGCCTCCTCGTCGCCGAAGAGGAACTCGGCGAGCGTGCGCGCAAGCTCGGTCTTGCCGACACCGGAGGGACCGAGGAAGATGAACGACCCGGTCGGTCGCTTGGGATCCTTGATTCCGGCTCGGGCACGACGGATCGCCTTGGAGACGGCAACGATCGCCTGCTCCTGGCCGATCACGCGCTTGTGGAGCTCCTCCTCCATCCGAATCAGCTTCTGCGATTCGGCCTCGGTGAGCTTGAAGACCGGGATTCCCGTCCACATCGAGACGATGTCGGCGATCTCCTCTTCGCCTACCTCGGGCTGCTCCTCATCGGCCTCGTTGCGCCAGCTCTCCTCGAGCTCCTTCTTCTTCTGGGTCAGCTTGCGCTCCTTGTCGCGCAGCGCTGCCGCCTTCTCGAACTCCTGCGCCTCGATTGCGTTCTCCTTGTCGGCGCGAACCTTCTCGATCTCCTCCTCCAGCTCCCGATAGCGGGGCGGCGCGGACATCGTGCGGATGCGGAGGCGCGAGCCCGCCTCGTCGATGAGGTCGATCGCCTTGTCCGGCAGATGCCGATCCTGGATGTAGCGATCGGCGAGCACGGCCGACGCGCGCAGCGCCTCGTCGGAGATCTTGCACCGGTGGTGGGCCTCGTAGCGGTCGCGCAGGCCGCGGAGGATCTGCACCGTGTCGTCGATCGAAGGCTCCTCGACGCGCACCTGCTGGAAGCGGCGCTCGAGTGCAGCGTCGCGCTCGAGGTACTTGCGGTACTCATCCAGTGTCGTCGCGCCGATCGTCTGCATCTCACCTCGCGCAAGAGCCGGCTTGAGGATCGATGCCGCGTCGATCGCACCTTCCGCTGCACCCGCGCCGACGAGGTTGTGGAGCTCGTCGATGAAGAGGATGATGTCGCCCCGCTGGGTGATCTCCTTCATCACCTTCTTGAGGCGCTCCTCGAACTCACCGCGATACTTGGAGCCCGCAACGAGGGCAGCCAGGTCGAGCGTGTAGATCTGCTTGTTCTTGAGCAGCTCCGGCACCTGATTCGCCGCGATGCGGGATGCGAGACCCTCGACGACGGCCGTCTTGCCGACGCCGGGCTCGCCGATCAAGACCGGGTTGTTCTTCTGGCGCCGCGAGAGAATCTGCATCACACGCTCGATCTCGGTCTGGCGGCCGACGACAGGATCGAGCTTGCCCTCGGTCGCCATCTTCGTGAGATTGCGGCCGAACTGATCGAGGAGCTTCGAGTTCTTCGTCTTCTCTCCGCCGGCAGCGGCGCCGGTGCCCGCCTGACGGCGGCCGGGGCCAGAGAGCATGCGGATGATCTCGTTGCGGATCTTCTCGGCGTCGGCGTCGAAATCGAGCAGGATCCGAGCGGCCACGCCTTCGTTCTCTCGCACGAGCCCGAGCAGGATGTGCTCGGTGCCGATGTAGTTGTGGCCGAGCGACAACGCCTCGCGCAGGGCGAGCTCGAGCACCTTCTTCGCGCGCGGCGTGAACGGGATCTGACCGGTCGTGACCTCGTCGCCCTGGCCGACGATACGGGCGACCTGCGCGCGCACCTCCTCGACGGTGATGTCGAGCGATTCGAGAACCCGCGCGGCGAGACCTTCTTCCTCGCGCAGCAGGCCGAGCAGGATGTGCTCCGTGCCGATGTAGTTGTGCTTCAGGGCCCTGGCCTCGTCCTGGGCGAGAACGACAACCTGACGGGCTCGTTCGGTAAATCGCTCGAACAACCGTCGACCCTCCTTTCCACATTGACTCGAAGCCTACGACGCCCGCAGGCCTCGAAGTGAGGGTTAGACCATCTTACCGAACGCGTGCGTCGACACCGCTCGCTCACGGTCGCACGGGAGGCCAGGCGACGGGCCCAGGCATGGTCGACCGCAACAGCCGGTAGCCTCCCCGCGATGGCTCGCAAGGCTCTCATCACCGGCGGTGCCGGCTTCATCGGAAGTCACCTCGCCGAGCAGTCTGCTCGATGACGGCTGCGAGGTGTGGGCGCTCGACGATCTCTCGACCGGTTCGCTCGACAACGTCGAGCACCTACCGAGACCGTGAGGGGTTCCACCTCGTCGTCGACAGCGTCCTGAAGTGGACGATCGTCAACGAGCTCGTCTACCGATGCGATGTCGTCTACCACCTGGCAGCCGCCGTTGGCGTGCGTCTCATCGTGGAACAGCCCGTACAGACGCTCGTCACGAATCTCCGCGGCACCGAGATCGTGCTCGAGCACTGCCATCGCTTCGAGAAGCGCGTCCTCGTCGCATCCACGTCAGAGGTCTATGGCGACCACCGTGAGGAGACGCCACTCGAGGAGACGGCGCGACGGATCTACGGGCCGACGACCCAGCGCCGCTGGGCCTACGCGGACTCGAAGGCGATGGACGAGTTCCTCGCGCTCGCACACTTCTCCGAGCACGGGCTCGACTGCACGATCGCGCGCCTCTTCAACACCGTCGGACCGCGTCAGAGCGGTCAGTACGGCATGGTGATCCCGACCTTCGTCCAGCGAGCCCTCGAGGGTCGGCCACTGGAGATCCACGGCGACGGCGACCAGACTCGCTGCTTCTGTCACGTGGAGGACACGATTCGCGCTCTTCAGGGGCTGATGGATGACGACGTCTCCGGAGAGATCTACAACGTCGGCGCCACCAACCGGATCTCGATCTCGGCGCTCGCCGAACGCGTGGTCGAGCTCACCGGCTCGTCGTCCACGGTCTCACACGTCCCGTACGCCGAGGTGTACGAGCACGGGATCGAAGACATGCTGCACCGGATACCGTCGACGGACAAGATCCGCTCGGCAATCGGCTGGGAGCCGGAGCGGTCGCTCGAGGACATCCTCGGCGACGTCGTCGCGTTCGAACAGGCCCGGCCCCGGTAGCCACGCGCGACTCGAGGCGGGACAGGCTCCGATCTCAAGCAGTGGGCGTCGACCGCAAGGCCGGGAAGAGCACGACGTCGCGGATCGTCTCGCGGCCGGTCAGCAGCATCACGAGTCGGTCGATGCCGAGGCCGAGACCCCCGGTCGGCGGCATCCCGTACGACAGCGCCTCCACGTAGTCCGGGTCGCCGGGCTCGCCCTCGAGCTGCTGCGCCTGCTGGTCGAATCGCGCCTGCTGCGTCGCAGCGTCGTTGATCTCGGAGAACGCGTTGCCGAGCTCCATGCCGCCGATGAAGAACTCGAAGCGCTCGGTGAGCGTCGGGGTCCCCCTCGGTCGCCCGTGCGAACGGCGAGACCTCGATCGGGTAGTCGTACACGATCGTGGGCTGGATCAACTCCGGCTCGACGAAGTGACTGAATGCCTTGTCGATCAGCTGCGCCCAGTCCCTGTCGCCCTCGGTATCGACACCCCGCTCGGTCAGCCACGCACGGAGCTCGACCTCGTCGCGCGTCCACAGCTCCTTCGCTTCGAGCGCCTCCGTGAAGCGAATTCGCTGCCAGGGAGCCTTCAGGTCGAGGTCATGACCACGGAATTGCACCTCGCTCGTGCCGATCACCTGTCGGGCAACGGACTCGACGAGCGCTTCGACCCGCACCATCGTGTCCCGGTAGTCGGCGTACGCCTCGTACCACTCGAGCATCGTGAACTCGGGATTGTGCTTGAACGAAACACCCTCGTTTCGGAAGTCCTTGCCGATCTCGTAGACCCGCTCGAGACCACCGACGATCAACCTCTTCAGGTAGAGCTCCGTCGCAATTCGGAGGTAGAGGTCGCGCCCCAGCTCGTTGTGATGGGTCACGAACGGACGCGCCGAGGCTCCCCCGTAGAGCGGCTGCAACACGGGAGTCTCGACCTCGAGGAACCCGTCGCTGTCGAGGACGGCTCGCACCGCGGCGACGATGCGCGAGCGAAGGACGAAATCCGCGCGCGTCTCCTCGTTGACGAGCAGATCGAGATAGCGCTTGCGGTAGCGAAGCTCGACGTCGGTCAACCCGTGGAACGTGTCGGGAAGCGACTGGGTGTTGCGTGACAGCACCTCCAGTGAGTCCGCGAGCAGCGATGGCTCACCGCGCCTCGCCCGCCCCGGATGGCCGACGACGCCGACGACGTCGCCGAGCAGGACGTCGATATCGCCCGTCTTCGCCGTCTCGCAAATCACCTGGATCCGCCCCGAGCGGTCAACGAGGTCGAGGAAGACGAGCCTCCCCATGTCCCGGCGGGCCATCGCCCGACCGGCGATTCGACGCGTTGCGTCGGCAACCTGTCCCGCCTCGACCGGCTCGCATTCGTCCCGGACCGCCGCGATCTCTGCCCTGTCGGGAAAGCGCTTGGCGGGTGTGGGGTTGCTGGTCAAGGGCTCCTCGAGGCGACGTGCCCGGTGGAGACCGAATGCGTCGCGCGCGCCGGCGGCGCTCAGGCCGCCGTGATCTCCATGATCTTGAACTTGATCTTGCTGCCCCGCGGCGTCACGACCTCGATCGTCTCACCCTTCTTGTGACCGAGAATTGCGCGGCCGACGGGAGATTCGTTCGACAGCCTGAACTCCGCCGGGTTGGCTTCGGCCGATCCCACGATATGGTATTTGACGGTCTGCTTGGCATCGACATCCCGCAGGCGTACGACGGAGCCGACGGAGACGACACTCGTGTCGACGTCGTCGGTGTCGATCACCCGTGCGCTGAGCAATCGCTCTTCGAGCTGGGCGATCTTGTGCTCCAGCATCGCCTGCTCGTTCTTCGCATCGTCGTACTCGGCGTTCTCGGCAATGTCTCCGAACTCACGGGCGACACGAATCCGATCGGCAACCTCGCGCCGCTTCTCTGTTCGCAGAAGCTCGAGCTCCTGCGTCAACTTCTCGTAACCCTCGGGGGTCAGGAGTACTTCCTTCAAGATGCTCGGCCTCCAGGGGGCTTCAGTGGGGCTTCGGCCCGGTATTGGGCGTCACGACGGTCGTGAAGGGTAGCTGCCGGACGGGCACACGCGCAAACGACATCTACCATTTGATCGCGATGCCGATCGATCTTCGTGAAACCTGGCAGATCGGGCCCGTGGATGTGCCGACCCGCCTCGTCCTTGCGCCGATGGCAGGCGTCAGCGTGCAGGCGTTCCGCCGCCAGGGACGCCGGTTCGGGGCCGGCCTCGTCTGCTCCGAGATGGTCTCCTGCGCCGGGATCGAGCACCGCAACGAGAAGACGCTCGGCTACCTTCGCGTCGCCTCGGACGAGCACCCTCTCGCGATCCAGCTCTTCGGCTCGAATCCCGAGACGATGGCGGAGGGAGCGCGGATGGTTGCAGCTGCAGGTGCCGACATCGTGGACATCAACTTCGGCTGCCCGGTCCGGAAGGTGACGAAGACCGGCGCGGGCGCCACGCTGCTCGACGACCCAGACCTGGCGTGTCGCATCGTCTCCGCGGTCGCCGATGCCGTCGACCTTCCCGTCTCCGTCAAGATGCGCCGCGGTCTGACGAACGGTTCACGCGACTGCCTGAAGGTAGGCCCGCTCCTCGTCGGGGCAGGCGCGTCGGTTCTCACGCTGCACCCTCGCTCGGCGCAGCAGATGTACACCGGCACCGCCGACCACTCGCTCACAACGGAGCTCGTGTCGCTCGTCGACGTCCCCGTCATCGCGTCAGGCGACATCACGTCTCGTGCCCGAGCGCAAGCTGTCCTCGCCACGACGGGCGCGACGGCCGTCATGGTCGGCCGCGGCGCCCAGGGCAACCCGTGGGCCTTGCGGGAGATCGTCGACGGCGACACGCGCGACCCTAGCCGCGAGGAGGTCGTCGCCGAGCTCGTCCTCTTCATCCGCGAGACCGTCCGCGAGCTCGGAGAGCGCCGGGCCTCGGGTTTTCTGAAGAAGTTCTACGCGTGGTACCTCGGCCGGGGCCGCTTTCCACGGCCCTTCAAGCAGGAGCTCGTGGTGCTCGACTCGACCGAGGAGGTCGAGCGACGTCTGATTGCCGCGGCGCCGGGATCGCTTCCTTTGATCGAGCAACTCGAGGCCGAGCTGCCGTCGGAGGACGAGCTCACGCTCGAGCTCCCGATATCCGCGTACGGCGGCGGCTGACGGGCTCTCCGAAGCGCCGCGCAGCCTCGACCGGAGGCTCCGCCTCCCCCCGTCGGGGGATACTCGAAAGGGGGCTTCTACCCGTTCTCTGGTAGTAGCCGTGAGAGACCCGTCTGCCACACGCAGGGCGAGACGCCCCGGACCACAACCGAGCCCGTCGACAGAGGTCGCGGATCCATCGCGCGGCACGCTCGTCGCGGTCGGACTCCCTCTCGTGACCCTTGTCGGAACCTTGCTCTGCGGCTCACTCCTCGACACTTCGGTCGTCAGCACGCTTCCGATCTCACTGGCGTTGATTCTGTTGGCAGCAACGGCGAGCCAGGCTGTCGTCCAGCTCGGCCCGCGGAGCTGGTACACCGCGGCGACCCCTGTTGTCGTCCTTTCGGCGCTGCTCGGAGGGCCGTTGATCGGGGTCGCGGCGGGCGCGGCGACCCAGCTCATCCAACGCGGAGCCGTGTGGCGCCGGGTCGGGGCCGAAGGTGGAGTCGCAGCTCTGCAGGGGCTTGCGGCCGGACTCGTCGGCCTGGCAATCCTCGGACGGGCCGACCTCACGGGCGCTCTTGCGTCGGCCACAGCCGCCGCCGCGATGCTCGCCGCCGTCGCTGTCAACGCCGCCTGCCGGTTTCTCATCATCCTGGAGCGACACCCGGGTCGTCTCGTGGAACTGTGGGCGCGGGGCTTCCGCGTCGACCTGCTCGAAACCGTTCTCATCGTGCCCTTGCTCTCGGTTCTGCTGATCACGAGCGGCGCAAACGCGTTTCTCGTCGTTACGGCGGTGGCCTCGCTCTTGGCGATGATTCTGATCGCCCAGCGAAGCCGCGAATCGACCGCACTCGCCCTCGCGACGGAACAAGCGAACGCGCGGCGCGATCAGCTCACCGGAGCCCCGAATCGGCGCGCATTCGAGGAGGCGATGATCGCCGAGCATGCACGCATCGTCCGAGGTGGCGTGCCGGCAGGGCTCCTGATGGTCGACCTCGACCGCTTCAAGTCGATCAACGATCGGTTTGGACACAAGGTCGGCGACGAGGTACTGATCGAGGTCATGCGCCGACTCATCGACGGCCTTCGGCCTTCGGATATCGTCGCGCGTTGGGGCGGCGAGGAGATCACGGTGCTCGCACCCGGCGTTCGAGGGCGGCGTCAGCTCGAGCAGTTCGCGGAGCGTGTCCGAATCCTCGTCCGCGAAGTCCCCGTCGCCACCTCAACGACCGCCCTTCCGGTGACCGTGTCGGTCGGAGGAACGCTGCTCGACGGAGCAATTCCTCCGAGCGCAGCGCTCCACCTCGCGGACGGAGCGCTCTACGACGCGAAGCGCACGCGCGACGCAATCGCGATCTCTCTCCCACCCCGCCTCACACTCCACCTCGAGAGCGCGTAGCGCGCGGACCTCCGAGGTCAGGCAGAGCGGCCGTGGGACCCCGTCAGGGCCGTCACGACTCCGAGCCCTACAAACACCGACCCCGAGACGTACCGCTGGACCTCGGCCCACCTCTTGCTCGTTCGCAGCGTTTCGCCGGCCGAGCCCGCTGCGAGAGCCCAGGCCGTGTCGGTAACCAGACCGAGGGCGATGAACGTGATCCCGAGCGCGAGGATCTGCAACGCGGCCTGCCCCTGATCGGGGTCGACGAACTGGGGGAGGAAGGCGAGAAAGAACAGGGCCGTCTTCGGGTTGAAGACGTTGACGACAACGCCCTCGGCAAAGTCCCTCCGGCGACGGCGCGGCGGTCGTTGGGGATCGGTGTCGGCCTCGTCGGCGCGCCCGAGAAGCGTGCGGATCCCGATCACGATCAGGTACACGGCACCGACCAACTTGACCGCGGTGAACGCTGTCGCCGACGAGACGAGAACCGCGGACAATCCGAGCGTCGCGAAGGCGAGGTGGAACAGCGTGCCCACGTGAATGCCGAGAACGGACGCAACCCCGGCGCTTCGTCCCTGGTCGATGCTGCGCGCGACGATGTAGAGGACCGCAGGCCCCGGAACGGCCAGGATCGCAAGTGCTGCGAGTGCGAAGACCGCGAGCGTGTGCGACTCGATGATCATGCGTTGAGGCCCCAGACAAGCCGAAGCCCCTCGAGTGTGAGGTGCTGATCGACCAGCTCGATCGTGCTCGAGTAGGGGGCAACGAGGCCCGCCAGCCCACCGGTGGCGATCACACGGGCCTCGGCGTCGAGCTCGCCGCGAATCGCAGTGACGATGCCATCGACCTGCCCCGCGAAGCCGTAGACGAGCCCCGACTGCAACCCTCCGACGGTCGTCTTGCCGATCACCGCAGGAGGTTCGACGTAGTCCACCTTGACGAGGCGGGCCGCCCGCGTGAAGAGCGCCTCCATCGAGGTCTCGATTCCCGGGGCGAGGACACCGCCCACGTATTCACCGGCAGGCGAGACGACATCGAAGTTCGTGGAGGTTCCGAAATCGACCACGATCACCGGAGCGCCATAGCGTTCCTTCGCCGCGATCGAGTTGACGATCCGGTCGGGACCGACTTCGCGCGGGTCGTCGTAGCGAATCGGGATGCCGGTCTTGACGCCGGGCCCGACCACGAGGATCGGGGCGTGCGCCCAACGTTCCGCCACCCGCTCCCATTCTCGGATCAACGTCGGGACCGTGGAGCTGAGACAGATGCCGTCGATTTCGTCGAAGTCGAGCATGCCGCCGAGCAGGACGCCGAGCTCGTCACCCGTCCGCGTTCGCTCCGTCGCGAGGCGCCAGTCGTCTTCGAGACGATCGTTGTCGTACAGGCCGAGGACGGTCTGTGTATTCCCTACATCAACGGCGAGCAGCATCGAGCGATTGTAGGTGCATCCAGCCGCCACAGCCGACGCCCCGGGATGGGCATCCACCTCGGGATGGGATTGCTCTTCGGGGTGGGCAGCGCCCGTCCCCTACAGGGCTTCCTCGTCGTCCGGCAGCGACTCACCGATGCGATCGGCGAGCGACTGCGCAGTGAGCTTGGGCTCGTCGCCCTCGCCGCGCAACTCCTCGACGGTCATGTCGCCAGAGGTGTACACCTCTGCCCGCGGGATCATGCGCGTCGGCCGGTTCTTGTCCCACACCCAGACGTCCTCCATCTGGAGATGGAAGAACGGATAGCTGGCCTGCGGAGCGACCTTGAGATCGAGCCGGTTGCAGAGATACGTCGCGTCCTGCGTCAGGATGCAGTAGCGGAAGAGGCCGAAGACGGCAGTGTATTCGCGCTTGAGCTCGAGTTCGAGCTTGGCCTCGAACTCGTCCAGCTCGTCGAGATGGCTCATGGACTGATTCTAGATGGTTGTCTTTCGAGTCCGCGGAGGAGCTGCCCGACGGTGCCCCGGCCGGGCACGACGATCGACGGGTCGATCTCGACGAGGGGCTCGAGGGCGAATGCCCTCTCGTGCAGGCGCGGGTGCGGGACGGTCAAGCCCGCCTCGTCGACCGTAACGTCATCGATCAGCAGCAGGTCGAGGTCCACTGTGCGAGGGCCGTATCGCGGCCCCTCGCGCGTGCGGCCGAGCTCGCGCTCGATAGCGAGGAGGGTTGCGAGTAGAGCCTCGGGCTGTAGCGAGGTGTCAACCGCTGCGGCCGCATTGAGAAACCGCGGCTGGTCGAGGTATCCGACCGGGTCTGTCTCGCGAAACGACGAGACGGCAACAACCTCGATGTCGGGACGCTCACCGAGGAGCTCGAGCGCGCGCATGACGGTGGCGACCCGGTCGCCGAGATTCGCTCCGAGCCCAACGTAGGCACGACTCACAATCCAACCTTAAAGCCCCACCGACGTCCACGGCGGACGACAACACGTACAACTTACGGTAATGCGTCTCCTGCCCGCCCTGGCGTTCGCGACTCTCGCAGTCACGATCGTCGCCTCGCCGAGTACCGCGAACGTCCCGCCGACCGGCTCGACTCTCGTGGAACTCCGTTCCTCGGCGCGATGCACTGACGCAACCCTCGTAACCGCTGCCGGAGGCACGCTCATTGCGCCGTCGCTCGGTCTCTACCTCCTCCCGAACGCCGTCGCCGAACGTGTCCTCCCGGTCCTCCGGGCGCGCAACTCACTCCGCCTCAGTACGCCGAACCGGATCGCCGGCTCGCTCGCCGTCACGGACTTCACCGACCCCCTCGTTCCGACGGAATGGTGGCGATCTGCGATCGGCGTCGACATCCTCACGCCCCCTCCCGCGGGGCGTGCGGTGACGATCGTCGATTCGGGAATCGACGTCACCCATCCGGAATTTCTCGGACGGGCCAACACGGAGACGCTGAACGAGCAGGAGCCGGCGGGCATCGGAGGCGAGCACGGCACGGCAGTCGGGTCGGTCGTGGCGGCGCCGGAGAACGGACTCGGCCTCGTCGGTGTCTATCCCGAGGCGGTGCTGCGCTCATGGGACGCCGCAAAGGGGCAGGGCACACAACTCGAGACGTTCCAGATCGTGCAGGGGATCCTGGCCGCGGCGAACCGCGGCCCCGGCGTCATCAACCTCAGTCTCGGCGGAGACGAGAAGGAAGCCGTCATCGAGCAGGCGATCTACGAGGCGATCAGGAAGGGCATGCTCGTCGTCGCGGCATCCGGTAACACCGGTGACGCCGGCAACCAACTGGGGTACCCGGCGAGCATCCCCCACGTGCTCACGGTCGGCGCAAGCAACCGAGCGAACGGGATCGCAGACTTTTCGAGCAGATCGCGCTTCGTCGATCTCGTCGCGCCGGGTGTGGACATCCCGATCGCAACCGCGATCGGGAAGGGGTGGCGCACGGGAGACGGAACGAGCTTTGCGGCACCGATCGTTGCGGGTGCCGCGGCCTGGGTCTGGACGGTCCGCCCCGAGCTCGACGCCAGCCAGCTCTTCGAGATGATGCGGCGCTCGGCCGTCGATATCGGTCCGCCGGGAAGGGACAACGCCGCTGGCTTCGGCCTCCTCAATGTCCCCGCTGCTCTCGCGATACCAGCTCCCGTGCGGGATCCGTTCGAACCGAACGACGACATCGAGTTCGTCAAGGTCGGGGGCTTCTACGACAACTCGATCCCACCCCTCACGACGAAAGACCGGCGGCGGACCACCCTTCGTGCGCGCATGGATCTCGTCGAGGATCCGCGCGATGTCTATCGCGTCTGGCTTCCGAAGAACGGCCGCATCACGGCCACGCTGACGGCAGACACGAACGTCGACCTGGTGCTCTGGAAGCAGAGCGCGATCAGCGCCGCCCCGCGGAACGCCGGGTCGGATCAGCTCGCCCGTGCGACGCGGCCAGGCACCTCGGAGCGCCTCACGTTCACCAATGAGGGTCCTGGGCGTTACGCGTTTCTTGCCGTCGTCATGCCGAAGGGCGTCCGAGAGGCAAGCTATCGCCTCCGCGTCACGTGAACCGGCGGCCTCGGATCGAGGCTACCCGCCGGCGCGGCGCTCGACGGATATCGCGGCGTAGTCGACCGGCGGGTCGAGCACGACGTCGGGCTTCCGCACGCGCACGCGCACCTCGGTCACCGGCAAGTCAAACAGGAGCGCATCTGCGAGTGCAGCCGCGAATGCCTCGAGGAGGTGATAGGCGTGGGCATCCGAGATCTCCCTGACTCTCGCGACTACGTCCCGGTAGTCGACCGCTTCCTCGATCCTGTCGGAGCGCGCCGCCTGTTCGTGCTCGAGAGCGAGCTCGACATCGACGAGAAACCGCTGCCCATCACGACGCTCCTGTTCAAGGACGCCGTGGTAGCCGTACAGGACGATCCCGCGAAGCTCGATCGTCATCCGTGGGCTCCGCTCTCAACTGCCGCCGCGATCGTCAACGCGTCCACGTGGGCTGCGACGTCGTGCACGCGAAACAGCGTAGCTCCGCGATCGAATGCTGCGACTGCGCCGCCGACGGAGGCCGCATCACTACCGACGCGACCGCCCGGGTCGCCGAGAACGCGTGCGAGGGTGCTCTTGCGCGAGATGCCGACGAGAACCGGGGGTCCGATGGAGCAGATTCGCCCGAGCCCTGCGATGAGGGCAAGATTCTGCGCAACCGTCTTTCCGAACCCGATCCCAGGATCCAGGCACACACGATCCTCGGAGATACCGGCGGTCACGGCGACCGCGAGCCGCTCCTCGAGAAAGGCGGCGACCTCCTCCACGACATCGTCGTACCGCGGCTCGGACTGCATCGTCCGAGGCCTTCCCTGCATGTGCATCAGGCACACGTACGCCCCGGCGTCGGCGATCACTCCCGCGAGGCTCGGGTCGGCCCGCAACGCCGTGACATCGTTGACGAGAGCGACACCCAACGCGAGTGCCCTTCGGGCGACCTCCGCCCTGGACGTGTCGATCGAGACCGGAAGCCCCGAGAGGCCCTCGAGGACAGGCAGGACGCGACGAAGCTCCTCGTCGACCGAGACGCCGTCCGCGCCCGGTCGGGTCGACTCGCCGCCGACATCGACGAGTGCGGCGCCCTCGTCGAGGAGCCTTCGTGCCGTTGCGACTGCAGCCGCCGGGTCGACGTTCTCGCCACCGTCGGAGAAACTGTCAGGTGTGACGTTCACGATGCCCATCACCGAGGGGCGCGCCCAACACTCTGCGAGAGGCGGTCGTCTCATCAGACGGTGGAGGGTAGATGAATAGCGGCTCGCGCCACCGTGCCGCCCTGGGCCTGCTCGCGCTCGTCAGCCTGCTCGTCGCCGTCGCCGTCGCCTCGACGGGATCCGTTCCCGTCGGCTCGGGTGGCGCACGATCGCCCTCCGATCGCTTTCTCGACGTGGCAATCAGCCTGTTCCTTCTGTGGATGGTCTTCGGGACGATCCTGCTCGTCGCCCTGATCGTCAACCGCCGGGGTGTGCTCGCCCAGGCCGTCGTCGAGCGGAAACGAGGTCGTCGCCGCGACGCGCTGATCGGGATCGCGGTCGGCTTCGGTCTCCTGGCATTGTTCATGCGCTGGATCTCGACAGACGGTAGCCGGGGACAGTCTCTCTTCGACCGATTCCGCCCCGGCTCGCGGCAGGCGAAGCTCGACGTCTCCGGCACGCCTCCGAAGTACGAGCCCGAGTTCGCCACCGGCCCCGTGCTGATCGTCCTTGGTGTGCTTGCGGTCGCGATCACGATGTGGGCTATCGCCTATCGCGCTCGCCGACGGAGCCTGCCGCCGATGTCAGAGTCGCTCCTTCCGACGCTGACAGACGTCCTCGAGGAGACGCTGGACGACCTGCACGCAGAGACGGACCCGCGGAGGGCAGTGATCGGCGCGTATGCGCGAATGGAGCGGGCGCTCGCTGCATACGGGTTGCCTCGCGCCGCTGCCGAGGCACCCGACGAGTACCTGCAGCGGATCTTTGCCGACCTCGAAGTGAGTCGCCGCGCCGTATCTCGCTTGACGGCGCTCTTTGCATGGGCGAAGTTCTCCGGACACGATGTGGCGCCGGAGATGAAGCAGGAGGCGATCGGGGCGCTCGAGGCGGTGCGCAACGAGTTGCGGGCGGCCGAGATCCTCGCCGAGGAGCGGCGCGTCGCCGCCGCCGCGGAGCTACGAGAGCGAGCGTGGTCCTGATGAGGCGCGCCCGGCGGATCGCCGAGTGGTTACTCGTCCCCACAGTCGCCCTCATCGTCGCGCTCGCCGTCGCCCCCGACCGCGCCGAGTTGGCGATTCACACCTGGCTCCTCGTCGTGCTCGGACTCGCATTCGTCGCGCTGCTCCGGATCGTGCAGGCCGCGTACCCGTCCCGCAACTCTCCGTTCGTCGCGAGCCTCGAGCAACCGGCCAGAACCGTAGAGCGACCGGCCTCCCTCGCCCGTACCGAACGCGAGGTCTCAATGGCGGGAGCAGCCGCGTTCGACGTTCACTTCCGTCTCCGCCCCATGCTCGTCGAACTGGCCGGGGAACTCCTCTTGGCACGGCGGGGCATCGATCTCGAACGGAGCCCCGAAAGGGCACATGCCGTGCTCGGTGACGACACCTGGGAGATCGTCAGGCCCGACCGGCCACAGCCGCGGCAGCGCCACGACCCTGGAATGAGCCAGGCCAAGCTCGATCGTATCGTCACGGCCCTGGAGCACGTCTGATGGACCTGCGGGAGCTCGCCGAGCTGGCCAGCCGCCTGGTTGATGAGGTAGAGCGCGCTGTCGTGGGCAAGCGGGAGCAGCTCGAGCTCGTCTTACTCGGAATGCTCGCGGACGGACACGTCCTCCTCGAGGACGTCCCCGGGCTCGCGAAGACGCTTACGGCCCGTTCCTTCGCCGAGGCAAGCGGTCTCGGCTTCAGCCGCGTCCAGTTCACTCCGGATCTGCTGCCGGCCGACGTCACCGGCTCATCGATCTGGAACCAGCGCGACGGCGACTTCGAATTCCGCCCAGGTCCGATCTTCACGCACCTGCTGTTGGCCGACGAGATCAACCGCGCTCCGCCGAAGACGCAGGCCGCACTGCTCGAGGCGATGCAGGAACGGCAGGTCACGACCGACGGCCTGACGCGGCCACTCGAGCGGCCGTTCCTCGTGCTCGCGACGCAGAACCCGATCGAGTACGAGGGGACATACCCGCTGCCGGAGGCTCAGCTCGACCGGTTCCTGCTCCGCACCGGTTTCGGCTACCCGGACGACGGTGCCGAATGGGAGATGCTCGTCCGCCGGATCGAGCGGCGAGGGGACGACATCGTCCTGACCCAGGTGATCGACCGGGAGACATTGCTCGAAATGCAGGCAGCCGTCGAGCTCGTGCATGTCGATCCCTCGGTCGGTCGCTACATGGTCGACATCGTGGCTGCAACGCGCGAGAGCACGAGTCTTTCCGTCGGGGCGAGTCCCCGCGGGAGTCTCGCCCTCCTGAAGCTCTCACGCTGCCGCGCAGCACTCGCGGGCCGCGACTTCGTGACTCCGGACGATGTCAAGGCGATCGCGGTGCCGGCACTCGCGCATCGGCTTCTCCTGAAGCCGGAGATGTGGGTTCAGCGACGCTCGGGCGAGGACGTCGTACTCGAGACGCTGTCGCTCGTGCCCACCCCGCCCGCCGAGGACGTCGTCTCCGGGACGTGACCCCTTTCGCGTCGCCACGGCTTGCCTCGTACGTCGGCCTGGCGGCCCTCGGCCTGATCGGCGCGCTCGCTCTCCGGCGACCCGAGCTCGTCGTCGTGGCGGCCCCGTTCGCTCTCATCGTCGCCACCGGTCTTCTCTTCGAGGGCCCGCCCGATATCCGGGCGTGGCTGAGGATCGACCGCGACCGCGCCCTCGAAGGCGACGAGATCGTTGTGGAGATCGACGTCAGCGCACGGACAGGCGTCGACGTCCTCGAGCTCCACCTGCTGGTTCCCTCGGGACTCGCCGTCGTCGGTGGCGGCAATCCCACCAGCGTCAGCATCGGCGCCGGAGAGGAGCAGACGGTCTCGCTCACGCTCCGCTGCGTCCGCTGGGGATCGGTCGAGCTCGGGGAGCTTCGCATCCGCGCGCGCGGCCGCATCGGGATGCTCAGCTGGGAAGGGCGGATCAGCCGCCCTCACCGCCTTCAGATCTATCCCGGCCCGGAGCTCTTGAGGAGTCTCCTGGCTCCTCTCGAGACGCAACTCGCGACCGGCGACCTCCTGGCCCGGGCCAGGTCCGATGGCCTCGAGTTCGCCGACACGCGCGGCTTCGTGCCCGGCGACCGACTTCGCTCGGTCAACTGGCGGGCGAGCGCTCGGCGTGGGGAGCTGATCGTGAACGAGCGCCATCCCGACCGCAACGCCGACGTCGTCCTCTTTCTCGACAGCTTTGCGGAGGCGCGCAGCGGCGACGAGGACGACGGCACACTGGAACGCGCCGTACGAGCGGCGGCGACGCTAGCCGGGCGCTACCTCGCCCGTCGCGATCGTGTTGGTCTCGTCACGTTCGGCGGCGTTCTTCGTTGGCTCGAGCCGGGTTCCGGGCTCGTGCAGCGCTACCGCCTGATCGATGCATTGCTCGAGACCGGCGTCGAGTTCAGCTACGCGTGGAAGGGCGTCAACACGATTCCAGCCCGAGTTCTCCCGCCCAAGGCGCTCGTGATCGCGGTGACACCACTCCTCGACGAGCGGTCGATCGCCGCGTTGCTCGATCTCCGCGCGCGCGGATATGACCTCGTCATCGTCGAGGTGTCGCCCGAGGACATCGTGAAGCCCGGTGACGGGATCGACGCCCTCGCCTACAGGCTGTGGCTCCTCCGTCGCGCCGCGCTCCGAGCCCGATTCGAGCGCTCCGGCGTCGCCGTGGCGCAGTGGCGTGATGACGTCCCGCTCGACGTCGGCCTCGAGGGGGTGAAAGCATCTCGTCGCCGCGCACGACTCGCAAGGCGGTAGGGCTGGGGGTCGTCTCGCTCGGGCTTGCCGTCGGGCTGACCGGATGGCTGACTCTCATAGCCGGACCCGATATCGCGAGGGCCGTCGTTGGACTTGGCGCCGCTGCCACGTTCGCCCTCCTGGCGACGCTCGCCGCCGGTCGGCCCGAACCGATCGCGGGCGTTCTGGTGCTGCTCGGAGCCGCGTACGCACTCATCCTCGTCGTCGACGAACCGGCTCTCGACGGTAGATCAGCGATCGTGGGTGCGACGCTGCTCGCGATCGGAGAGCTCGCTCACCTCTCCGTCGAATCTCGTCCAGCCGTGACCGAGGAGGCCGGAGCGACGACGCGGCGTGGTGCGTTCGTAGCCCTGATCACGCTCTCGGCCCTGGCCCTCGGCGGAGCCATGCTGGCGCTCGTCGACATTCTCCGCGCGGGCGGTATCGCGATCGAGTTCGTCGGCGTCGCGGCGGCGGCGGGGGTCGTCGGGCTTCTCGTCGTGGCCGCACGTGAGGCCCCGGCGAGAGCGAAGCGCAATCAGGCTGGGTGAACCAGCGGTCTCCGTGGCCTAGCCGGCGGCGCCCTCGGGCGGCGGCTGCATTGCCGCTCCCGGGAGCGTTCGCGGAGACGGTCGCAGCACCGGCTTCTTATCGGGTGTGCCGTCTACGACCGGAGGCACGACGGGCACGACCTCCTCCGGGAAGACCGTCGGACTCGGGCTCGCCGGCGAGCAGTCGCTCGAACTGATCCTTGTCGACGGTCTCGCGCTCGATCAGAACGAGCGAAAGGCGGTGGAGCTCTTCCATGTGCTCGCGCAGGACGCGAGTCGCCGAATCGTGCGCCTCCTCGATGACGCGACGAATCTCGTCGTCGATCTCGCGTGCGATCTCCTCGGAGTAGTCGGGCGCCGAGCCCATGTCCCGGCCGAGGAACGGCATGTCGTGATCGCGTCCAAGCACGCGCGGCCCGAGCTTCTCGCTCATCCCGAAACGCATGATCATCTGCTTCGCGGTGTGGGTGACCTTCTCGAGATCGTTCGCGGCGCCCGTCGTGACCTCGTGGAAGACCAGCTCCTCGGCGGCCCGGCCACCCAGCGTCATCGCCATCACCGACATCAACGTGCCCTTCGTGGTGAGGTACCGATCCTCGCTCGGTAGCGAGATCGTGTAGCCGAGAGCCTGGCCGCGACTGACGATGGAGATCTTGTGGACGTCGTCGGTGCCTTCGAGGAAGTAGCCGACGAGCGCATGCCCCATCTCGTGATAGGCGGTGATCCGCCGCTCCTTCTCCGAGAACAGGCGTGATTTCTTCTCGGGACCGGCGATCACCCGCATGATCCCTTCCTCGAGCTCGTTCTGACCGATCGTCTTCTCGCCGCGCCGTGCCGCGAGGAGAGCCGACTCGTTGATCACGTTCGCGAGGTCGGCGCCTGTAAACCCGGGCGTCTGGGCCGCGAGAACATCGAGGTCGAGCTCCTTGCCGAGCGGCTTGCCCTTGGAGTGCACCTCGAGGATGTCACGACGACCCTTGCGGTCGGGGCGGTCGACGACGATCTGCCGGTCGAAGCGACCAGGGCGGAGAAGCGCTGGATCAAGGATGTCAGGGCGGTTCGTGGCGGCGATCAGGATGACGTTGTCCTTCTGCTCGAAGCCGTCCATCTCGACGAGCAGCTGGTTGAGCGTCTGCTCGCGCTCATCGTGGCCGCCGCCCATGCCGGCGCCGCGATGACGCCCGACGGCGTCGATTTCGTCGATGAAAATGATGCACGGGCTCGCCTGCTTCGCCTGCTCGAAGAGGTCGCGCACGCGCGAGGCGCCGACGCCGACGAACATCTCGACGAAGTCGGAGCCGGAGATCGAGAAGAACGGAACGCCGGCCTCTCCGGCCGTCGCGCGAGCGAGCAGGGTCTTGCCGGTACCGGGAGGGCCGTAGAGCAGAACGCCCTTGGGGATCCGCGCACCGAGCGCCTGGAACTTCTTCGGGTTCTCGAGGAACTCCTTGATCTCGTGAAGCTCCTCGACGGCCTCGTCCGCGCCGGCGACGTCCTTGTAGGTGACCTTCGGGGAATCCGGCGACATGCGCTTGGCCTTGCTCTTGCCGAAGCTCATCACCTTCGAGCCGCCGCCCTGCATCTGGTTCATGAGGAAGATCCAGAAGCCGACGAGAAGGAGGATCGGGAGCAGCCCGGTGAGCATGGCCACCCACGTCGAGCTACCCGTGCCCTTCGAGTCGAATTTGATGTTCTGCTTCTCGAGCAGGTTCTGGAACGCGGTCGCCGACTGTGGAGTCGGGTAGTTGACCTTGACCTTCGTCCCCGAGTCGAGCGTCGCCTCGATCGCCTGCCGATTCGGGTTGAACTTGACCTCGCTGACGGCGCCCTGTTCGGCCTGAGTGATGAGCTGGGAGTAGGTGAGCTTCGTCGCGCCGTCACGCTTCGGAATCAGCGTCTGGCTCGCGAGGTACACGAGCACGACGATGACAACGAGGGGGAATAGCGCACTGCGAAAAAAGCGGCTCACGAGTACAGAAGAGGGTAGCAGCGTGGTCTTCGGCTCCGCCGCGACGCACCCTGCGTTTACCTACTCCTAATGAGGCGCCCCGGGGATCAAATCCGGGTGCAAGACGCCTATGTACGGGAGATTCCGGTACCTCTCGGCGAAATCGAGGCCATACCCGATCACGAATCGGTTGGGGATCTCGAAGCCGACGTAGCGCACCGGGACCTCGATCTCCCGCCGCTCGGGCTTCGTCAGCAGCGTGCACACCTCGAGCGAGGCTGGCTTGCGAGCCTGGAGGTTCCGCATCAGGTACGAGAGGGTGAGACCGGAGTCGATGATGTCCTCGACGACGATCACGTTGCGGCCGGCGATGTTCGTGTCGAGATCCTTGAGGATCCGCACGACGCCCGACGAGTCGGTCGCCGCGCCATAGCTCGAAATCGCCATGAAGTCGATCTCGCAGGGGATCGTCAACCGTCGCATCAGATCCGCCATGAAGAACACCGCTCCCTTGAGCACGCCGACGAGCAGCAGGTCACGCCCGGCGTAGTCGGCCGAGATCTCCGCTCCGAGCGCGACGACCCGCTCCTTGACCGAAGCTTCGTCGATCAGGATCTCTCCGACCCCATGGCTTACCTCACTCACGAGCCCCTCCTCGCCTCGACGGCACCTTCCCATCCGGGGGCGACCGCGATGCCGGGCACCGCGACGACGTCGTCCCCGCAAACCACGACCGGCCACGTCTCCCGCTCCGCCCTCGGCACTTTCGCATCCACGAGGAGATCCTGCACCTTCTTGCGCCTTCCTGCCAGATGATCCCCCGGGCGGCGTGTCCGGACCTCGAGATCGCTTCGCTCGGAGTCGAGCGTCCACGGCCCCCAGACGACCGTGCCCTCGAGCCGCAGCGTGTCGTATTCGCGGACTGCGCGAACGCCGTTTCCGAGGTCGGCCGCCCGCGAACCTGACCGCGACGAGAGGAGCTCGACGAGAGAGGCCTCGAGGGCGCGGGGCAGCGTAGGGCGCTCTTCCCCGAGCGCTCGCAGGTTCGTGTCGGCACCGGGGTGAAGGCGACGGAGCAGTGGCAGGATCTCGTTTCGGATCAGCCCACGCGTCGTCCCGGCATTTGTCGCGTCGACCCGAACCGGAAGGTCGTTGGCGATGCAGTAGGCCGCTGTTTCCTCTCGGGTAACGTCGAGCAGTGGTCGGATGACGCCGTCCTCGCGGCGAGCCTTGACCCCGCGCGTCGAGCCACTCGAGACGATGCGGTAGAGCACGGTCTCGATCTGGTCGGTCGCCGTGTGCCCGGTCGCGCGGAGACCATAGTTCTCGGTCACGGCGTACCGGAGCTCCCGCATCGCGGCCTCGGTTGAGGCCCGCTCGACGTGAATGACGCGTGCACCCATCGTCTCCACGCAATGGGCTGCGTCGGCATCGGCTGCCTCACCGCGCACGCCGTGGTGGATGTGCACCGTCGAGACTGCGTACCCGAGGTCGCTCATCACGTGCCAGAGGCACGTCGAGTCCGCTCCGCCGGAGACGAGGCACGTGACGGCCCCACCCGGAGGAACGAGATCGCGGGAGCGGATGAACGATTCGACGCGGGAGGCGAGCGATGCAGCCACGTCCGTAGTGTGACGGAAGCGGCAGCGGCCCCAGGCTACGAGGTCTTCGACTTCAGCGTCGCCGCATCGGCGACCTGGTCTGCGGGCGGCAGCTCGAGCTCGAGCGGCGTGCCGTAGTCGTACAACTCGATCACGAGTGATGCCTCCAAGGACCCGCCGAGTCCCGGCATCTCGGTGTCGAGATCGATCGAGATCTTCCTGACCCGGTTGTCGGCGTCGACCCAGACGTCGAGCGGCAGCTCCGTCAGCCCCGCCTGCCGCGCAGCTTCGTCGATGCCGCCGAGGCTCTCCTGCTGCGCGGCCGGCACAAGGGCCGTAAGCTTTGCCGGGTCGAGCGTGGCGCGATAGTGGTTCGTCGAGACGCCGCGGATCTCCTCGCTGCCGACCATCTCGATCGATCCCGAGACTGCCTCGAGGAGCCCGAAAACATCGCGAGGGTCGATCCCCGCGAGCGAGCCGAACTGATCCAGGCCGGCAGCGTCAGAATGTGCAAAGTCCTTGGCATCGCCCTTCACCCATGTCTTGCCGTCGGGCAGCTGGTCCGCTATCAGCGGAAACCTCAGGTAGACCACGTCGCCGTCCATGATCGCATCGAGCTTCCAGTCGTCGGAATCGCCGAGGTCACCGGTAGCGGATCCCCCGAGAACCGAGCCGAACTGCTTCGTCAGCTCCACGAACGATGAGAGGTCGACCGACACCCGCGCGCGTCGCGAGGGCGTGTCGAAGCCGCCCTCGGCGCTGAACGACAGGGCCTGGTCGGCACCTGGCATCCTCAGCTCGACCGTCAGCGCGAACTGCGCCGCGTCGCTCGACGCGCTTGCCTTGGCGACCTGAGTCAGGCTCGCGAGCTCCGGGATCGCGACCTGCGAGCCACCGCAGCCAGACGCAACGAGGCCGATCACGACAAGGAGTGCCGCAACGGGAGTAGAGAGATGCCGCACGGTCATACCAGGGTACCCATCGACGCGGAGCAGGCGCCCCTCAACCACCAAACGGGGTATCGGAGAAGCGCGGGGCGTCCGCCCAGCCCCGAAGCGTCTCCGCCGCGAGCCTCACGCGCTCGCGCTCGAGCGGGAAGGGAGTGGCGTGAGGCACCGGCTGGAGTCGGGCGGCGGGCAAGCGGCCGTCGGAGGCATCGATCACATACCGAATCGGCAGGGCATGGCTGACCACGAGCAACGTCTCCTCGGGTCGCGCGAGGAGGGCAGTGAGAGCAGCGGCGATACGGAGCGCCGCCGCGACCCGGCTCTCTCCGCCGCCGGGACAGGGAGCAGCCGGCTCGTGCTTCCAGGCCCACTCACGGTAGCTCGCGAGCGACGCGCCCTCGAAGGAGCCGAAGCCGATCTCGTCGAGAAGCGGCTCGACGAACTGCGGGACGTCTCGGCCCGTGAGCACGATCTCCAGAGTCTCCTGCGTCCGGAGGAGTCGCGAGCCGATGCCGACATCGATCGGCTCCGAGGCGAGCTGGCTGCCGAGTAGCCGTGCCTCCTCCCTGCCCGCCACGGAAACCCCTCCGCCGGGCGGCGTCGAGTTGACGGTCGAACCGGCATTCGACTCCGCGTGCGCATGCCGGGTGAGAATCACACTCTTCACAGGAGGACCGAGCGGTAGTCGAGCACGTGCCGCATTCCGACGGACTCGTAGAGCCCGATCGCGACGGCGTTCTCGGCCCGGACGAACAGGCAGACCGTCGGCGTCCGTGCCAGGAGCGTCCGGATCAGGTCACGCAACCCTCGCGCTGCGTACCCCTGCCCGCGAACCGGGGGATCGGTCCACACCTGCTGCAGCTGAACCGCCATCGCCGTCCAGGCCGAGGCCTCGGCCTTGAACCTGATCATGCCGTCCTCGACCCACAGCCACGACCGACCCTCCTCGATCTGGGCTCTCGTGCGCCAGCGGAAGCCGCTCGGATCGCGCCGAAGCGGATCGACCGCGATCTCCTCCAGGTGCGCCGCCGCGCAGGCCGGCACGAGGAGGTCGAGATCGGACGGGGTCGCGGGCCTGAGGCCGGTGCCGCCGGGGTCCGGCACCTCGGTGATCGCGTAGACGGGCTGGCCGGGGCGATCGAGCCTCGGGCGCGGGAGCTTCCTCCGCGCTGCATCCCAGAGGTCACCGACTGCACCCTCCTCGCCGATCAGCATCCGGGCGCCCGACTTCGCCGCCAGGCCGGCAAACGCCTCGCAGCCCTGCCCGGAGGGCACGAGGTTGCTGCCCAGGTGACACAGGGCCGTCAGTGCGCCGTCCCGGTCGGCGATTGCCGCGAACCGGCCCTGACGGCGCCGAGCCACATCTTCGAGGAAGACGCGCTCGATCGGCGCGGCGGCGCAGAAGCGGAGGATCTGCTCGCTTGTCGGTTCGATCACACGTGAGCGCACGGCCGCACTCTATTTCGGGGCCGCCCCGTGTGGCGCGGGTAGGCTTCTGCGCATGCCAATTCATGTTCGAGCCAACCCCGGTGACTACGCCGAAGCCTGCCTCCTCCCCGGCGACCCACTGAGGGCAAAGTACATCGCCGAGACCTTCCTCTCCGACGTCGTGCAACGAAACGGTGAGAGAGGAATGCTCGGTTTCACCGGGACCTTCAACGGTAAGCCCGTCTCCGTCCAGTCGAGCGGAATGGGGTGCCCGTCTGCGGCAATCGTGATCGAGGAGCTCGTCCAGCTGGGGGTCAAGAAGATCATGCGCGTCGGCACATGCGGCGGCCTCCAGGCCGATCTTGGAATGGGCGACCTCATCATTGCGCTCGCCGCCACCCCTGCCGACTCCACGGCCTCTCACTATGTTCTCGGAGAGCCGCACGCCCCGACCGCAGATTTCACGCTCGTCCACGAGGCCGTCCACCAGGCGAAGCACCTCGGCAAGCTCGTGCGCGTCGGCCCGATCGTCTCGAGCGACATCTTCTACCAACCGGATCCCGCTCTTGCCGAGCGATGGTCGGAACGCGGCATTCTGGCAGTGGAGATGGAGGCTGCCGTTCTTTTCACGCTCGGAGCACTCCGGAAGATCCAGGCAGGCTGCATGCTGATCGTCAGCGACGTGATCGTCGAGGGCGAATTCCTTCGGATCACGGACGAGGAGATGCGCAAGGCCGTCGACGAGATGACCGAGCTCGCCCTCCATACCGTGACGACGTAACGACGGGCACCCGAACGTGCCCGTGAGCGAGACGGTCTTCCTCGTCAATCCGGCCGCGGCCAACGGTGCCACCGGGCGGCGCTGGCCGGAGATCGCCCACCAGGCTGCCGGCGTCGGCCTCGAAGGCGATGCGCTGATCAGCGAGCACCGCGGCCATCTCGGGCTCCTCGCCCGAGATGCCGCCGCGAGAGGCGCCCGCCTGCTTGTCGTCGTCGGCGGCGACGGTGCGCTCAACGAGGTCGCCAACGGTCTCGCCGGGCTCGACGACCCGCCGGCGCTGGCGCTGATCCCCCGTGGCACGGGAGGCGATTTCGTCCGCACGTTCGACATCCCGAACGACGTCGCGTCAGCGGCCAGGATCGCGCTCGAAGGCGAAACGCGGGCGGTAGACCTGGGCCGCGTGACCTACCGTGCGTGGAACGGCACGGAGGCCACCGAGTTGTTCGCGAACGTCGCGAGCGCGGGGATGAGCGGCGCGATAGCCCAGCGCGCGAACGACACGTCGAAGAAGCTCGGCGCGAAGGCGTCATACCTCTGGGCGACGCTCGCTGTCTTCAAGGGCTGGTCCGCAGTCGAGACGCAGCTGACCGTGGACGACGAGCGTCGCAGTGGACGGATGTTCGACGTCGTCGTCGCGAACGGCAGGTTCTTCGGCGGAGGGATGAAGATGTGCCCCGACGCCGTACCGGACGACGGGCTCCTCGACATCGTCACGATCGGTGACGTGACGAAGCGTGACCTCGTAGTGACGATGCCGAAGATCTACCGAGGAACGCACCTTCCCCACCCGAAGGCCGAAACACTCCGCGGCCGGGTCGTTTCTGTCGAGACCGAGGAGCCGGTGCCCGTAGAACTCGACGGCGAGCAGCCCGGAACGACGCCCGCGCGATTCGAGGTGCTCCCGAACGCCCTGCTACTACGGGTGCCCGCGCGTTCTGGGACGGGCACATGACGCCCGGCACCTGCCGGCGTGTGGCCACCTGATCGACGGACGGGCGCGCTCTTCGGCGCCGTGATCGACCACCGTCGGTCGCTCGGCTACTCGGACGCCTTGCGCGTTCGCGCCGCCGACGACGCCTTCGGCTTCTGGGCCCGCTTGAGCGTCGCAAGCTCCCGCTCGAGCTTCGCGACACGCCGCTCGAGATCGTCGATGCCGCGCACCTTCTTGCCCAGCTCATCGACGCGCTCACGCAAGTCGTTGACCGCCTTGAGCGCCTTCGTCGCACCCGGGAGGTCGGCAAGCCTGGCGATCGTCTGCTCGCCCCGGTCGGCAAGGCGCGCGATCATGTCACGCTCGTCCTTTGAGGTCTTCGTCTCTTCTGTCATGAAGCAGTCATACCACCACGACGAGATCATGGGAACCCCACGGTCTATTGTTGCCCCATGCCGGACGGGTTCAGAAGCGCATACGACGTTCGCGTGCGGTTCGCCGAGACCGACGCACAGGGAATCGCGCACCACGCCTCATATGTGGTCTGGTTCGAGGTCGCGCGCGTCGCCTACCTCGCAGACCACGCCGGTGGCTATCGGTCGATCCAGGAGCAGGGGCTCGAGGCGCTCACGACGGGCGTCCGCGTGGACTACCGCGCGACCGCCGCATTCGACGACGTCCTCACGATCCGCCTGCGATGCGTCGACGTGAGGGGAGCCCGGTTCCGGTACGAGTACCGCGTCGAGCGTGACGGCGAGCTCATCGCGACCGGTGAGACCTTGCACGCGACGGTCGACGCCAAGACGCATCAGCCGACACGGGTGCCGCCGTGGTTCGTCGAGGCGATCGCTAAGGCCGAGCAACCGGCGTAGCCGGTTCGGCAGTCGCCGCTGCCTGGACTGGAGTGGTCGACACGGTCGAGACGTCGGTACCCGCCTTCTTGCTTTCAGCCTTCTTGTCGCTCGGCTCGACGAGCTTCTTGACCGGCTTCTTCGTGCCGACGCGAACCAGTGACGGCTCTCCGACGTAGAACGATTGCCAGGTGTTGTCGTAGAGCACGTTGTCGTTCGCGTCGTAGACGACGCGGTGGACGCTCGTCTGACGTGGCGGCGCACCGTACTCATCGACGACCCGCTTCCCCTTCTTGATCGTCGGGTCGTCCGTCGTCGTCACCGGCACCGGGCCGGTCACCACGAGCGGCTCGGTGGTGCTCTCGACGCGGCGATCCATCGGTGTCCCGTACAGGTTCACGGTCAACGATCCCGCTCCCACGAACGTCCGCAGGAGGAGCCAGTGTCGCGTGTCGTTCGTGAACCGCAGATCCAGGTCGGGATAATTCACCGTCGCGTCGCGCCCTGTCGGGTAGTGGCTGATGTAGAGCTCGTGATTCGTCCTGGCGACGATCGGCAGGCCGGCATCGAAGGCAGCGTTGAAGACCGTCGTCGAGACCTGACAGACGCCGCCACCGAGGCCGTTCTGCAGCTCGCCGTTGATGATCACCGGAGCCTCCTGGAACCCCTTCTGGGCCGTCCGCTCGCCCGTCGTGTCGTTGAAACTGAAGGTCGCGCCCGGCTCTATGAGCGTGCCGTCGATCAGCTCGGAGACGAGCTGCACGTTTGTGAGTCGGCCAGGCGTGCCTCCGTAGGTCGTCGTGAAGGAAGCGACGACACCCGTGACGCCCATCGCCTTGGCGTCCGCTGTGCTGCGGTCGGGTGCGGCGACTCTGACCGGCAGCGCGGCGGTTCGCTGATCGACCGAGAACGCCGCCGCACCGATCGCCTTCGCGGTCGCAGGGATGTCGAGGCGCAACCCAGGTACCGACGGCCGGATCGCGATCTTGCCCGCCGCCGTGACCTGGAAACGCGCGTCCTGCGGCTCGCGGTTGATCGATGCCGCGAGCCGGGTCAAGTACTCCTCGGCCCCGCGTCCGCCGACGGATACGTCGGTGCTCCCGGAAGCCGGCAGCGTGAGGAGGGCTGCGATCTTCCACCGCGGGATCCGCCAACGGGTCTCGGCGTAGGCAAGCCGGACCGGAGCAGACAGCGCGATGCGCGCCTTCTCGGCAGCCTGCTCGAGATCGGCCGCGGCGACGCCGGGCGTGGTCGAAAGGATCGGCAGGGCAACGGGCACACCACGCTCGAAGCTCCCGAGCGCCTCCAGAACAGCCGCGGTCGCAGAAGCACGATCGAGCTTCCGGCCTGACTGGCCCTCCACGACTTGCACCGAGAGACCCTTGCGAACGATCTTCGCCTGGACGCTCGTACGAGCCACGACCCGCGCGATCTCGTCGAGCTTGTAGTTGACCGCGGCATCATAGGCGGTCAGCTGAGGCGTCGAATCGAGGCCGGAGAACCGCGCGAGAAGGCGCCTGTAGCCGCGCAGCGGGCCGACGCCCCCTCCGGCCGTCGCGGCATCCTCGACAGCCGCCTCCCAATCAGCGCTGACCCCGAGTTGCGACGCCGAGATCGCGAACGTCTCGCCACCGACGGTGAAGCTGATCGGCACGCTCTCGACGGCCGCGGCCCGCCTCGAGAGCAACCGAATCGCTTCGCCTTCCGAGAGCCCGCCCACATCGACTCCCGCAACGGTCGTTCCAGCGGAGAGCGTCGACGACGACCCAGCGAAGACGAACCCGACCACGAGCGCGAGCAGCGCAAGAACGGCCGCGAGAAAGACGGCCCGACGCAGGGCAATCCGACGGGAGGATCGACGCTGCCGCGCACGGGGGCGATAAACGGTGGATTCAGCGCGCACAGAAGAGGGCAGTCTAGCGAAGGCGCCCCTACGACAGGTAGATCTCCTTGGCGATCACGAGCCTCTGGATCTGCGATGTGCCCTCGTAGATCTGGAAGAGCTTCGCGTCACGCATCAGCTTCTCGACGGGGTACTCCTTCATATAGCCGTAGCCGCCGAAGACCTGCACGGCATCGGTCGTGACCTTCATTGCCGTGTCCGCCGCGAATCGCTTCGCGAACGAGGAGTACTTCGTCGCCTTTCGCCCATGCCCCTGGTCGATCATCCACGCCGCCTGCCAGCAGAGCAGCCTGGCGGCCTCGATCTCGGTGGCCATGTCCGCGACGAGGAAGCTCACGCCCTGGTTCATTGCGATCGGGAGACCGAACTGAACCCGCTCACGCGTGTACTCGACGGAGAGCTCGAACGCCGCCTGCGCCACGCCGACCGCACCGACAGCAGTGCCCGGTCGAGTGAAGTCGAGCGTCTGCATCGCGATCTTGAACCCGTCTCCCTCGGCTCCGAGGCGATCGGCAGCCGGAACGACGACATCGTTGAAGGCGACAGCCGACGTGTCGGTCGACCGCTGACCCATCTTGTCGAGGTGCCGCTCCACGACGACGCCGTCTGCGCCCATCGGGACGACGAAGGCGGATAGCCCCCGGCTCCCCGCCCCGGGGTCGGTCGACGCGAAACAGACCATCCAGGCGGCGTGGCCGGCGTTCGAGATGAACATCTTCGAGCCGTTGATGACGTAGTCGTCGCCGTTCCGCACAGCCGTCGTCTGGATCCCCGAGACGTCGGAGCCGGCGCCGGGCTCGGTCAGCCCGAAGCACCCCAGGATCGGAGCGTCGACGAGCGGCGCGAGCCACTGTTTCTTCTGCTCCTCCGACCCCGCGATCAGGATCGGGCCGGCTGCGAGCCCATTGGCGCCGATCGAGGTGCCGACGCCGGAGCACCCCCAGTTCAGCTCTTCGCCGACAAGAATGCCCTCGAAACACGGCAACTCGAGCCCACCGAGCGACGCCGGAATGTGCAGGTTCATCAAGCCGATCTCGTGCGCCTTGGCAATGATGTCGGTGGCATGGATCTGCCCCTCGTCATATTCCGCCGCGTGCGGTCGGATCTCCTTCTCGGCGAACTCGCGGGCGAGCGCGCGCAACTCGCGCTGCTCGTCTGTCAGGCCGAACGAGATACCGCCGGCTACACCACTCTCGACTGTGGCCATGATCTGCCCCTTCTTCCGTTGGGATCGAGGGCACCGATCCCACGAATGCGCATCGATTGACTAGTCAGTCAATAAGTGTAGACGGAGACGCAGAGGACGGTCAACCCCCCGTCGCGCTCCGCTGTACCGACGTTCGGGTCTGGCGCTGGCACCAGGCGAGCGGGAGCCGCAAGCCCCTCCTCGACGATGTCTCGTGGACGGTGCGAACAGGCGAGCGATGGGCGCTGCTCGGCCCGAACGGAGCGGGCAAGACGACGCTGCTGACGGTCGCTGCCGCAACCGGATTCCCGAGCAGCGGCAGCGTCGAGATTCTCGGCGAGACGATGGGCCGTACCGACGCTGCCCTGCTGCGGGAGCAGATCGGATTCGTCGATGCACGCGACGGCGACCGCTTCGCCCCGATGCTGACCGTTCGCGAGGTCGTGCGCACCGGGGCAACAGGCACGATCGGTTACTTCGAGCAGCGCCTGGGCATGCTCGACGTCGATCGGGCCGACACGCTGCTCGGGACATTCGGCCTCGCTCCGCTCGCGCAGCGGCGTTTCGGCGACTGCTCCCAGGGTGAGCGGAAGCGCGCCCTCATCGCGCGGGCACTCGTCGGCCGACCGAGACTCCTGCTGCTCGACGAGCCGGGGGCCGGTCTCGACCTGCCCGGCCGCGAGATCCTGCTCCGGTCCCTGGCCCGCCTCGCCGACGTCGACCCACAGCTGACGACCATCGTGACGACGCATCACCTCGAGGATCTGCACGGCTCGACGACACACGCACTTCTGCTCAGAGAAGGCTCCGTGCTTGCCGCAGGCCCGGTCGCCGAGACGCTGACCGACGAGCTCCTCAGCGTGTGCTTTGGCATCCCCATCGCAGCGGAGCGCCGAGGCGATCGCTGGACCGCCACCGCGGGGTAACAGGTGGGAAGCGAGCGGGTACCGCGTAGGACACGAACGGGGCGGACGGGATGGATGGGACGTGAGGGATGGGCATGCGCCCATCCCTCACGGAGTTTTATATATATTTCGTCTTTCTTGAATTCGCGACCCGGAGGTTCCTACCCGTGACCACGACCGCCGCTCTCCCCGCGCTCGATCCTCATGACTTCCTCGCGATCGACGCGCTCCTCGACGACGAGGAGAAGGCGATCCGTGACACGGTGCGGCAGTTCGTCCGCGAGCAGGTCGTGCCCTACGTCGGCGACTGGTTCGAGCAAGGCATCCTCCCGCGCGAGGTCGTCTCGGAGCTCGCGAAGCTCGGGCTCTTCGGCATGCACCTGGACGGCTACGGCCTGCCGGGAGCGAGCGCGGTCGCGTACGGGCTCACCTGCCTCGAGCTCGAAGCGGGTGACTCCGGGATCCGGAGCGCCGTCTCGGTGCAGGGGTCGCTCGCAATGTTCGCGATCTGGAAGTGGGGCTCCGAGGAGCAGAAGGAGCAGTGGCTTCCGGCGATGCACGCGGGTGAGGTGATCGGCTGCTTCGGCCTGACCGAGCCGGACGCGGGATCCGACCCCGGCACGATGCGCACGCACGCACGCCGAGACGGTTCCGACTGGATCCTGAGCGGCGCCAAGATGTGGATTACGAACGGATCGATCGCCGACATCGCAATCGTCTGGGCGCGCACCGAGGACGGCGAGATCCGGGGCTTCATCGTCGAGAAAGGAACACCCGGCTTCACGGCTCCCGAGATCCACAAGAAGCTCTCGCTTCGTGCCTCGGTGACGTCCGAGCTCGTTCTCGACAGCGTGCGCGTGCCCGCCGACAGCATGCTTCCCGGCGCCTCGACCCTCAAGGGACCGCTCTCGTGCCTCAACGAGGCACGGTTCGGAATCGTCTTCGGCGCCGTCGGCGCCGCGAGGGCGTGCTTCGAGGAGGCACTCGCGTACTCCAAGGAGCGGATCGTCTTCGGCAAGCCCATCTCCGCCTATCAGCTGACCCAGCAGAAGCTCGCGGAGATGGCGCTCGAGATCAACCGCGCGACCCTAACGGCGCTCCACATCGGGCGCATGAAGGACGCAGGCACGCTCCGATCGGAGCACGTCAGCCTCGGCAAGATGGGGAATGTTCGTGGTGCGATCGAGGTCTGCCGCAGCGCCCGAACGATCCTCGGCGGCAACGGGATCACGCTCGAGTACCCGGTGATCCGGCACATGAACAACCTCGAGTCCGTGCTCACCTACGAGGGAACGCACGAGATTCACACTCTCGTCGTCGGTGGTGCGCTGACCGGAACTCCGGCCTTCCGGTAGGACGCGTGTCGATCGCAAGCTCGATCGGCACTCCGACGGCCCAGGATCGTGCCGCAGCGACGTTGCGGGGGGCGATCCTCGAAGGTGAGCTCCGTCCAGGCCAGCGGGTGAACCAGGAGGCCTGGGCCGAGCGGGCCCAGGTCAGCCTGATCCCTCTGCGCGAGGCGCTACGAGCTCTTGCGGGCGAAGGGCTCGTGACGTACCGGCCCAGGCGAGGCTACGTGGTCACCGAGCTCGACCTCGCCGAGCTCGAGGAGGTGTACCGGCTCCGCAGGCTGCTCGAGACCGACTCCCTCCGGCGTGGGGTGCCCGAAGGCGACACCGGACGACGCGGCTGCGCTCGAAACGGCAGCCGACGAGTGCCGAACGGCCGCCAGGAACGGCCACGTCGCCCGGCAACTCTCCGCGAACCGACGCTTCCACGACCGACTCCACGCCCTCGCGGGGAGCAGCGCGGCGACACGGCTGATCGATCTCCTGTGGGATTCGACCGAGGCGTATCGCGCGCTCTACTACGCACTTCCGGGTGAGGCCGACGCAGCCGACCAGGCGCACCGCGCGATCATCGAGGCCGTCCGAGCGCGAGATGCGAAACGCGTTGTCGCACTCCAGGACGAGCACCGCGCACGCGCGCTCGAGCGCCTGGGGGCGTCGTTCCGGAGCGAAGCTGAAACGTCACCCCGGAACGCTCGGGCGCGGGAGACGGTCTAGGCGACCGAGGCTGCCGGGACAAGCGATGCCGCCGGGGCCGACGCCCCGGGACGAGGCTCTCCCGGTCCCGAACCGCGGTGGTGGCCGCGCCCCAGCGTCCCGTTGATCAATGCGTCCAGGTGGTCGCTCATCATGCTCAGCATCTCGTCGGCCTGCGCTCGTGTCAGCCGACCCGCCTTTACAGCCGCGTCGAGCTTCTTCTCGACCCCGGCCTTGAGTGCCACCTTCAGGCCGTCGACCGACTTGCCCTTCGCCTTCGCAATCTGCGCCAGGGTCTTCCCCGCCTCGAGCTCGGCGCGAAGCTGAGCCTGCGTCAGACCGAGGTAGGTCGCCGCCGCAGCGAGTGACTGGTCCGCGTCGCCCACCGGGGCCTCCGCGATGACCATCACCTCCGCCGCCGAAGCCACCGTGGTGCCCTCCGCCGAAGCGTGGCAACCCGCCGTCCTTGGCCCGCTGCTTCAGCGCCTCGCCCTGTTCCTTCGTGAGCTTGCCCGCGGCGACGGCGGCGTCGATCCGCGCCTCATGCGCGCCCTGCAGCGCCGCCTTCAGCTCCGCCGGTGTCACGTCCAGGCGTTTGGCGGCGTCCGAGAGGAACGCCTCGTGCTCCTTGTCGGAGCCGAGCGCTCCACCAGCGACTGCAACGCCCGCGCTGATTGCGAGGACAGCTGCTGCCGCACCCATGACGATCGTCCTCTTTCTCCAGTTCGTCACACGATCTCCTTCGATTCGACGTCTGCTCATCAGTACAGCAGGCGAATCTAAGAGCCAGCTGTGAGTTCCTCGGCCCGGATCAGCGAGAAGACGAGTGGGATCGCGAGCAGGATCGGGATAGCGAGAACAGGCCACAGCACCTGATACCCCTCGGTGGCCGGCAGGTAGGGAGCCAGGACGTCGATCAGGATCCCTGCGAGAAGCGTGCCGAAGATGAGACCGATCCCCTTGGTCGTCGTCGCGAGCCCGGAGATCGCGCCGCGATCATCCGAAGGCATCAGCTTGAAGAGCAGACCCCAGGCGAGGGTCATCACAGCCCCCGCGAAGATCGCGACGATGAAGATCACGCCGAGGTACCAGGCGTGCCATTGCGTCGCGAGGCCGCCACCGAGCAGGGCAAGGCCATAGACGACCGAGCACCACGTGATCACCCGGGCCAGCCCGAAGCGGTCGCCAATCGACCCGGAGACGAGAGCCGCGACGACGTACCCGCTCGCGACGGCAGCGAGGACGAGCGTCGACGTCGCGAGGGATTCGTCGAGCCCCACCGTGACGTAGAGAACGACGAACGTCCTCGCTCCGGCGAACGTCCCTTCCCAGGCTGCGTTCGCCAGCAGGAACCGCCCGACGTCGGGGTTGCGCCGAAGAACACGCCAGGAATGCCGAACGTAGACGCCGACGCCCTCGAAGACGCGGCCGTGCCCCCCATCCTCCCGGAGAAGGAGAACCGGCACGAGACACGCACCCGAGACGATCGCCGCCGCGACGAGGAACGGTGCCGGCTGCCAGAGGTGGAACAGCACCCCGCCGAGGATGAGCCCGCCGCCGAGCGCGATGCCACGGAAGAGGTGCTGAACGCCCTGGGCACGCCCGTACACGCTGCCCGGCAGGAGGTCGGGGTAGAGCCCGCGGTAGGGCGGCTCGTACACGTAATACGCGAAGAAGAAAGCGAAGACGAGCAACGCCGTCGTCCACAGGCTCGGCATGAACGCCATCAGGGCGAGGCAGAACCCGATCGGCCCGATCGCGACCAGCATGAACGGGCGTCGTCGGCCGAGCGGCGTGTGAAACGTGTCGCTCCAGGGACCGATGACGAGCGGGAGGGTGAGGGCAAACAGGCCTTCCGCCGCAAGCACTGCGCCGATCAACGACGTGGAGTCCGTGTACGCACCGAGCACCGGAGGCAGGTAGGCGGCCGTCGTCGTCAGCGACCAGGCAAGGCCGAAGGCGCCGATTCCGAGCTTGACGATCGTCCCTGCGCTCGACGGCCCTTCAGGCGTCGCGACCGCCGCGGACGGTGAGACCGCCGCAGACGACGTCGATGATTGTCCGCTCTGCACGGGCAACCTCCTCGTCACCGTCGGGGAGCTGGCCGAGAACCCAGCCCGTGAGGATCTCCTCGAGCCCGCCGTAGAAGATCCAGCCTGCGAGCCGCGGGTCGAGGTCGGGACGGAAGACGCCTTCTACCTGCCCCCGTTCGATCACCTTCTGAATCGTGAGGAAGGCAGCGCGTATCTCGTCGACCTGATCGTTCAGGTGCGAGCTCCGCGCAACCTCACGCACCATCACGCGCACGAGATCCGGGTCGTTGCGCCACGAGCGCAGGAGGATCTTCGCGATCCCGCGCAACTGCTCGTCCGCGGGCTCGTCAGAGCTCTCGACCCGGTCGAGTCGCCCGAGTAGCTCACCCCAGTTCTCCCGGAAGACCGTCGCCAAGACCTCTTCCTTGGAGGAGAAGTAGTGGTAGAGCAGGCCGTGGGCAATCCCGGCCTCCTCCGCGATGTCGCTCACGCGCGAGGTGTGGTAGCCGCTCCGGGCGAAGACCCTCACGGCAGCATCGAGGATGAGGCGCCGTTTCTCCTCGCTCGCCGCCTGCCGGTCGCGCCCCGGGCGCTCCTGTGCGATTGAACGTTCAGTCAACGTGGAAGCAGAATACGACGCATCACCGGTGACATGCGCCGCAGACGCTAGTCGGCGTTCAGGCCAAGCGCGACCGGTAACTGGAACAGGTCGGTGATCCGGTCGGACTCGGCGGGGAAGAGATCGTCGCGATCGACGAGGATCGCGCGCATCCCGAGCGCGCGAGCGCCCTCGATGTCGTCCTTGACCGAGTCTCCCACCATTACCGCTTCGGTCACCGAAACCCCGAGCGTCGAGAGCGCGCGTTCGAAGATCGAGGCATGCGGCTTCGTTCGACCGTGCGCTTTCGAGCCCACCGCACAGTCGACCTGAAGTTTGTGATGCAGCGCGAACTCCTCGAGGTCGCGCTGTCCGTTGGAGATGAGCCCGATCGAGAGTCGATGCTCTCGGAGCGAAGCGAGGACGGGCAGCGCGTCGTCGTAGAGGTGGAAGTACTCGTGGATCTCCCAGCGCATCACCATGTCGGCTGCACACGCGCGAGCACCCGTCGCGTCGCCGCCCATGCCACGAACGATGTCTTCGGTGAACGTGATCCACAACTCCTCGTCGTGAACGAACTCGGGGTGCGACCGCAGATCCTCCATCGCGGCGAGTCGGGCCTCCTCGTACCGGCTTGCGTCCAGGTCGAGGCCATGAGCGAGACCAACGCGGCGGTACGCATCGGGCCCGAGCTCGGGCCCGGGTCGCGAGAGCGTGAAGTCGACGTCGAAGATGACAGCTCGAAGCACCAAGCGAGAATACCCGCACGACAAAGCGCGTCCTTCGAGCGGGTCTCGACGCGCTCCCGGCACGAGACCGTCGTCGGCCGAGGCCGGGCTCCGTCCGGCGAGAGGCCCACAACGCCAAACCCGTGCCGCACGAAGGAGGAGGGGCCGGTGGGGGAACCACGGGTTCCCCCACCCTTATCGGGGTGCCCAGATTCGAACTGGGGACCTCTCCGACCCGAACGGAGCGCGCTACCAGGCTGCGCCACACCCCGAGCGCCCACAGGGTACCCGCTCGCACCGCTCGAGTGGGATGGTTCACGCCCCCCGTCCCTACACTGTGCCCGTGGCCGGAAGGGACGAGATCGTCGCCTATACGAATGCACTCCTCGACGTCGATCGCTGGCCCGAGTTCGCACCGCCGGGTCTCCAGGTGGTCGGAAGCGACGACGTGACGTTGCTCGTCTGCGGGGTCTCGAGCTCCCGGGAGCTCTTCGAGCGCGCCGCCGACGCAGGAGCCGACATGATCCTCGTCCATCACGGTCTCTTCTGGCGCAACGAGCCTCTCGTCATCGACGATCGCCAGCGGGGCCGCCTCGAGGCACTGTTCAACGCCAACGCCTCGCTCCTCGCCTACCACCTTGCTCTCGACGCGCACGCGACGCTCGGCAACGCCGCCCAGCTCGCAGATCGGCTTGGGGCAACGCCCGAGGGGCCGTTCGGAGGTGTCGGGCTCGCGTGCACCGTCCCGAGCCTCTCGATCGGCGACCTGGCCGCGCGCGTCGAGTCCGTCGTGGAGCGGCCGCCGCTCGTCTTCCCTCACGGTCCCGACCCGATCGAGCGTCTGGCCATCTCGACAGGAGCAGCCGGCTACGACCTCGTCCGTGCCGCCCACGAGGGCTTCGACGCGCTCCTCACCGGCGAGCCCGAGGAGCCCAACATGGCGACCGCCCGCGAGCTCGGAATCCACCTGATCGCGGCGGGGCACCACGCGACCGAGCGGTTCGGCGTCCAGGCACTTGCCGCCCACCTCGCCGACGCGTTCGCGATCGAATGGCGGTATCTCGAGGTCGACAACCCGGTGTAGAGCTCCCTCCTCGCATCATTTCGGGACGCCGGGGACCAGAAGGTTTGCGAACGTCAGGCGCCCCGAGTATCCTTATCTCATCATGGTGCAGATCGGGAGGCGGGCCCGTTGACCCCCGCCAATGACAACCGAGCGTCGATTCAGCCCGACCGCGCGCCTTGCGCCGGCGGGCTTTTTTGATGCCCGAAGGAGGCGACGAATGGCGAATCACCTGACGCCCGAAGAGCTGTCGGTCGAGCTCGGCATCGACCGCGACACGATCATCAAGTTGTGCATCGAAGAGGGCGTCCCGATCTACCACGGGAAGATCGACAAGTACCTGTTCCAGGCGCAACTCGAGGCCGTCGGCCACCCGGTCGCGCAACACGCCTGAGGCGCTCACGCGCGCGCCGCGGAGCGTCGACCCTTCCGGGGAGAGCGCTTCGCGGCGCTGCGGTGAAACGACAGCTTGTGGCCCTTGAGACGAGGTTGCACGTGAAACCTCCCGTCCGCGAAGCGGGGCCGCTTTGCAGAAACCTCCAGTCGGGCTACCGGGCCCGCGACCTGGCAGGCGTCTTCTTCGGCTTCGCAGGCTGCTTCGGGCCTGTGTCGCGCCCGACCTTCGCAGCGGCGACGCTCGCCTTGAGCGCCTCGAGGAGGTCGACAGCGGGTGCGCGCTCCGGCTCGGCCTCGGCAGCCGGGCGCAGCTCCTCGCCCTGCAGCTTCGCCTCGAGCAGGGCACGTAGATCGCGTCGATAGGAGCTCGTCAGTGTGGCCGGATCGAAGGTGCCGTCGAGACTCTCGATGATCTGGTGGGCGAGCGCGAGCTCGGGCTTCTTCACCTCGGTCTCACCGATCGCCTCGCAGATCTCGGCATCCGAGTACACGTCCTCCGCAAGGTAGAGCGTCTCCAGAACGAGAGCATCACCGCGAGAGCGAACGAGGCAGAGCGACTCGCGTCCCGTCCGCACGAAGCGGCCGAGGGCACCCGTCCCGGTCTCCCTCATTGCCTCGAGCAACAGGCGATAGGGACGACGCTGAGCCGGAGCGACTCCAGGAACCAGGAAGTAGGTGCGATCACGCCAGATCGGGTCGACCTGGTCGACCGGAATGAACTGGGAGATCTCGATCGATCGCGAGTCGTCGTGCCCCTCGAGAGCCTCGAGCTCGGCCTCCTCGACCAGCACGAACTGCCCCTTTGACGCCTCCCAACCCTTGACTATCTCGTCGGGCGCGAGCTCGCGGTCGTGCTTGGGGCACCAGCGCTTCTGCTTGATCGGTGTCAGGCATTCGCGATGCAGCAGCCGAAAGGACACGTCCGACTGGCGGGCGGCGGGCTTCGTCGCGGGCGCAAGGCCGACGGGGATGCTGACGAGGCCGAATGTCAGTGATCCGTTCCAGGTCGTGCGCATTGCTCCTCGATCGATCGGGGACCGACCTCATTCTGCCCCGAATCCGCCGTTCCTGCACGCCTGCGAGTAGATTGTCGACCGTGGAAAGCAACCGCACGATCGCGCGCCTCTGGCGCGAAGCTGTCTCGCAAGAGCGAACCGGCGCAGCATATCTCGTGCAGCACGGCGATCACTGGCACGACGTGAGCTGGAACGAGGCCGCCGAACGCGTCGAGAACCTCGCAAACGGCCTCCTGGCGCGAGGCGTCCGCAAGGGCGACGCTTTCGCAACGCTCGCCCGCACGACTCTCGAATGGGCGCTCTTCGACTTCGCGCTTGCGCAGGTGGGGGCCGTCGGCGCAGGAATCTACGCGAACAGCTCTCCGAAGGACGCGGCCTACGTTCTCGCCCATTCGGAGTCGGTCGGCGTCCTCTGCGAGGATGCGGTGCAGGTTCGGAAAGTGGAGGAAGAGCGCGCCTCGCTCCCCCGCCTCGAGCATCTCCTGGCGTTCGCGGATCTCCCTGCTCTCGAGGCGGACGGGGCAGCGTTCAAGGCCGAGCACCCGACCGCGCTCGACGACGCAGTGGCAGCGATCGACGAGGATGACCTGTTCACGCTTCATCTACACGTCAGGGACGACCGGGCCGCCGAAGGGCTGCATGATCCGGCACCGCAACTACTACTCGATGGTCTCGGTGGTCGACCACCTACCGGACTACTTCCACGGGAACGACCTGATGTTGCTCTACCTTCCCCTGGCCCACAACTTCGGCCGCCTGATGCACCTCGCGGCGCCGTATGTGGGATACACGACGGCATTCCTCCCGGATCCGCTCCAGACCGCAGAGGCACTCACGACGCTCGGCCCGACCGTGCTCCCGAGCGTTCCGCGGGTGTATGAGAAGATCCATACGGCGATCGTCAGCGCGATCGACGAGACGACGGGTGCAAAGCGCCGCCTCGCCGACTGGTCACTCGGGGTGGGCCGAGAGGTCAGCGCCCGAGAGGCGGCCGGGCTTCCCGTCGCCGGAGCGCTTGCACTGAAGCACCGTGTCGCCGACCGGCTCGTCTTCGCCAAGATCCGCGCCCGGCTGGGCGGTCGCCTGCGAACACCGATCTCGGGCGGCGCACCACTCTCGCAGGAGATCGAGGAGTTCTTCGACGCGATCGGGATCCGCATTCTCGAGGCGTACGGTCTGACCGAGTGCACGACGGGCGCCACGACCAACACACCTCAGAACTGGCGCTTCGGCACCGTCGGCCAGGCCTTTCCGGGCACCGAGCTGCGCATCGCCGAGGACGGCGAGCTCCTGATCCGCAGCGACACCGTCTTCGCCGGCTACTACAGGGATCCGGAGGCGACGGCCGAGGTGCTCGACGCAGACGGCTGGCTCTACTCGGGCGATATCGCCGAGATCGACGACGATGGGTTCGTCACGATCACCGACCGCAAGAAGGACATCCTCGTCACGGCCGGCGGCAAGAACATCGCCCCGCAGAACATCGAGAACGACCTCAAGGCGTCGAAGTACGTCTCACAGGCGATCGTCGTCGGAGACCGGCGCCCGTATCCGGCAGCGCTCCTGACGCTCGATCCGGCCGAGATCGAGAAGTGGGCTGCAGCGGAGGGAGTTCCGGGCGGGCCGGAAGAGCTCGCTGCGGACGAACGGGTGCGCGAGCTGGTTCAGGGGATCGTCGACGACGTGAACCGGGACCGGTCACGCTTCGAGCAGATCAAGCGGTTCGCGATCCTGCCGCGCGACTTCACGATGGAGCGAGACGAGATGACGCCGACCCTGAAACTGAAGCGGCGCACGATCATGACGCACTTCGCCGACGACGTCGAGTTGCTGTACCAGCCGTAGGGGCGACGCGCACGCGTCGCCCGTCGCCCCGCTCCTGCACCGCACGTGTGGCATTCTCGTAGACGCACCGCGGGCGAGCGAGGCAGGGAAGGGCGCGGCGGGCGGAGCCCGGCGGGCGAGGCTGCGCCTCGCCCCTACAGGCGTTTTGCGCCGACCCAGCCGGATCGGTAGATGCTCGAGATCTTGACGACGTCGCCGGTCTGTGGCGCGTGGATGTACTGGCCGCCGCCGATGTAGATGCCCATGTGACCGAGGCCACTGTAGAAGACGAGGTCGCCCGGCTGCAGATCCGACTGTGAAACCGGCGTGCCGTAGCCGTAAATGGACGCTGCGTGGTGCGGGAGCGAGACACCCAGCTGGGCAAAGGAGTACGCGACGAGCCCGGAGCAATCGAATCCGCTCGGGCTCATCCCGCCCCAGACATACGGAACGCCGAGGTACTGCATCGCGATCCCGACAACGCCGCCGTACTGCGAAGGAGGCGCCTCAGTGACGAATACATTCTCGCTGTCCGACGGGCTGATCGTCGTCGGGGCCTCGGGGCTGATCGTCGTCGGGGCCTCGAGAAGGGTCGCCCGTGAGATCGCGGCCGACTCGGCAGCGCGCTGCTGGGAGGCGAGTAGCGCTCTCGCCTGTGAGGCGAGTCGCGCCTGGCGACGCGCCTCCTCCGCCTGAAGCTGCCTGATCTCTGACTCGAGGCCGGCGAGCATTCGCTGCTGACTCGCAATCTGGCTTTCGATCGCCCGCTTCTGGCTCGCCCGTTCCTGCACGATGCGACCCTGCGTGGAGCGCGCCCGTGTGAGGTTCTCACGTCGCTGCTTCACCTCCTTGCGAAAGCGCTTCACCTCCTTCAGGACCTTCGCATCCTGACCCCCGACACGCTGCACCATGTCGAGGCGCCCGAGAAGATCGTCGAGGCTCTCCGCCCCGAGAATCACCTCGACGGCACCCCCGCCGTCACCGTTGATGTACAGCGCTCGCAATCGGTTCGCAACGTGCACTTGAGCCGCGCCGAGGCTCGTCTTCGCAACGACGAGGTGGCGCGCGTTCGATTCGAGCTCGGCGTCGAGCTGCTTCAGCTGAACGTTCGCGTAGTTGTACGACTCGATCGACTGCTCGAGCTGGGGTTGGGTCGCAGCGATCTGAGCAAGAACCGCCTGCGCCTGCTCTCGCTTCGACGTGATCGAGGGGTTCGCGGTCGGCGAGGACGCAACGGCCAGTACCGAAAGGCAGACTGCCACAAGGGCGAGGATTTTGGCCGGAGCCTGTCGCGTTCTCGAACTGTTCATAAGCTGGTTCGAACGTCGAAAAGCCCCCAAGCGCAGCGGAGCCAATCCGAAGTGTCAACTCTAGCAGCTGCGACAGTCAGCTGCAACCGGCTACAGCAGAAAATACCTGCAAAACCCGCTAATTCGGCTAGCCGCCAACGGTGTTTTTGCTACGGTCTTCGCCTTGTGAGACTGCTGACACCAGGGTGGCCGCTGGTTGGTGCGGCCCTCGCCGCGGGCGCACTGCTCACCGTTTCGACACCATCGTCAGGGAGCGCAGAGACTGCTCCGGCTCTCGCCGAGCGGGTGGCGGCACTCGGCCGCTCCGAGTCGGCCGCGCTGCTCGAGCTCTACGCGGCCGAGTCCGCTCTTGCACGCGCCCGAGGAGATGCCGCGAGGCTGGCAGAGCGATCCGCGCAGCTTGCCCGCAACGAGCGGAGCTTGCAGGTTCGAGCAAAGATCGTCCGGCGCTCGCTCAAGGCGTCGCAGGAGCGGGTCGCGACGCTCCTACGGGAATTGTACGTCCAGGGCTCGCCCGACCCGATCTCGGTCATCCTCGGAGCTACCTCACTCGACGAGGCCGTCGCCGGCATCGAGGGACTATCACGGGCCACGGCTCAGAACAGGCGCCTGAGCCTCGAGGCGACTTCGCGGGCACGGAAGCTCGGTCGCCTCAGGGCGGAGCTCCTCGAGGAGCGCGCCCGTCTGACGAGCGCCGAGAGCGCAGCTCGAGAAGGCGTCGCGCGCCTCGAGGCGGCCGTTGCCGGACAGAGCGCGACGGTTGCCGCCGTCCGCAACACGCGATCGCTGACTGCACAAAGGCTCGCGACTCTCGAGAGCCAGGCACGAGCCGCGCAGCGCCGGTCTGCGGAGATCACGTCAACCGCAACCGCAACCGCCGCCCCGGCCGGTGCTGCGGCCGAAAACGAGCCCGAGGCAGCATCCGAACCGGAAGCGACGCCGCCTCCTGCATCATCGACCGGGACGCGCACCTTCGTCGCGGACGCGGTCGCGTATCACCTCCCCGGGAGAACCGCGAGTGGGCTCCCCGTCGGCGTCGGCGTGATCGCTGTCGACCCATCCGTCATTCCCCTCGGCACACGTGTTTTCATTCCGGGCTACGGGTCCGCCGTCGCAGCGGATACGGGAACGGCGATCAAGGGCAACATCATCGACCTCTGGATGCCCAACACCGCCCAGGCACAGGCCTGGGGACGCCGGATGGTCACGATCACGATCTACGGTTGAGCGTGTGACCGGTCGAATCTTGATCGCGGCTGTTGCGCTGGTCTGCGCAGCGACCGCGTCCGCCGCGGACTCGCTCGGACCGCAGCTGACGAAGTCGCTGAAGGGACCTTCGCTCTCACTCGCCAACACGGCCGCCATCGCGATCGACGTCTCGACGGGCGAGACGATCTACGCCCACCGAAGCGACGTACCGTTGGCACCTGCCTCGAACGAGAAGATTCCCGTCTCGTTCGCGGCCCTGACACGCCTCGGTGCCGGATACCGATTTCACACCGAGGTCTACGGTTCCGGTGCACGCGCCGGAGCGACGTGGGACGGCAACCTCATCCTCAAGGGCTTCGGCGACCCGACGCTCTCGACGTCGGACATCGACCGGCTCGCCGCCACGATTCGCGGGCGCGGGATCCGCGCGATCACGGGGCGCGTCCTCGGTGACGAATCGTTCTACGACCGGAAGCGCGAGGTGGCGGGGTGGAAGCGCGGCTTCCTCGGCATCGAGTCGCCGCCACTCTCGGCTCTTGTCGTCGACCGTGCACGCGGATGGCCGGCACTGTCGCCGCCGCTGCTCGCCGCCCGCGCGCTCAGGGAGGCCCTCGAGCGAAAGGGCGTCGCAGTTGCCGGACGCCCGGGGCTGGGTGTCGTCCCCGCGAGCGCGACGACGCTCGCGTCCGACACGTCCGATCCCCTCTCGCTGGTCGTTCGGCAGATGAACCGTGAGAGCGACAACTTCTTCGCCGAGATGCTGCTCAAGCAACTCCCGGCCACCGAGGGCAAGGTGGGCACGTCGGCCGGGGGCGGCAGGATCGTGGTCGCAACGATGCGCGAAGCCGGAATCCCCGTCACGGGCGTTCGGATCGTCGACGGCTCGGGACTCTCGAGCCTCGACCGTATCACGGCGGCAGCGCTCGTGGGCGTGCTCCGGGCCGGGGCGACGGATCCCGCAATCGCGCGTTCGTTCGTCGGCTCGCTCGCCGTAACCGGATCGAGCGGAACGCTGAGCAACAGGCTTCCGATGTTGCGCGGCACCGTGAGGGGGAAGACCGGAACGACCGATCTCGCCTGCACCTTGTCCGGGCTGATCCAGCGGAAGATCGTGTTTGCCGTGCTGGAGAACGGGAACCCGGTGTCGTCGTGGTCAGCGCGTGCGGCTCAGGATCGATTCGTGACGATCCTGTCGACGACGACCCCGGTCGGCTGACCCTTACGGGCTCTCGAGGAGTGCTCGCAGCTCCACCTCACCGAGGATCGGCACGCCGGCCTTCTCCGCCTTCGCGGCCTTCGAGCCGGGGCTCTCACCGACGATAACGCCCGTCGTCTTCTTCGAGACCGAGTCGGAGACCCTGGCGCCGAGCGCCTCGAGCGCGGTCTTCGCCTCCTCGCGCGTGTAGCCGGCGAGGGTGCCGGTGATCACATACTGGGAGCCGGTCAACGGCCCGACGGCGGCCTTTTCGGCCTCCCCCACCTCGAACTGCAGGCCGAGCGAGCGCAGATCCTCGACGAGCGCCCTGTTCTCGTCGTCGGAGAACCACTCGGCGATCAGCTCGGCCCGGTCAGGCCCGATGCCCTCCGCCTCCTCGAGCTCCTCCTGCGTCGCGGCCATCAGACGGTCGACCGCGCCGAAGTGCCGGGCGAGGTTCCGCGCGAGCACCCAGCCGACCTTCGGCATGTTGAGGCCGAAGAGAACCCTCGAAAACGGCTGCGCCTTCGACCGCTCGATCGCGGCCACCGCGTTCGTAGCCGAGATCTCGGCGTAGCCTTCGACCTCGAGCAGCTGGTCGGCGGCGAGGCGGTAGAGATCCGGCATCGAGCGCAGGAGGCCCTCGTCCCAGAGCTTGCGCACGAACTGCTCGCCCACACCCTCGATGTCCATGGCGGCGCTGACCCAGTGGATCAGGGTTTCGAGACCGCGCGAAGGGCAGGCGCGGTTCGGGCAGCGGTGCTTGACCTCGCCGTCGGGCTTGACCACCTGGGCTCCACACAACGGGCACCGGGACGGCATCTTCCACGGTGCCGTGCCAGGCAGGTGCTCCCCGGCCGGGCCGACGACCTGGGGGATCACGTCGCCCGCTCGCTGCACGATCACGAGGTCGCCCTCGCGGATGTCCTTGCGGTTGATGTCCTCCTCGTTGTGGAGCGTGGCCGTGGAGACGGTGACGCCGCCGACCTGCACGGGATCGAGCTCGGCCCAGGGGTTGAGCGCCCCCGTGCGGCCGACCCGAATGTGGATGCGTTTCAGGGTCGTGATCGCGGTCGACGGCGCCCACTTGAACGCGCGCGCCCATCTCGGCCGCTCGTGCAGCGCGCCGAGCCGCTGCTGCTGCGCGAAGGAGTCGACCTTGATCACGATGCCGTCGATCTCGTAGTCGAGTTCGATGCGACGGCTCTCCCACCCCTCACACGCGTCCGCTACCTCCTCGATCGTCTCGAGTCGTTCTGCGTGCGGATTCGTTCTGAAACCGCGCTCGCGAAGCCACGCGAGCATCGCGAATTGCGTGTCCGGCGCGGCGCCGTCGTGCACGCCGGCGCCGTAGATCCAGATCGAGAGGGGGCGCTCGGCGGTGATCGCCGGGTTCAACTGCCGAAGTGAGCCGGCCGCCGCATTGCGCGGATTCGGGGCCTCCTTCTTGCCGGCGGCGACCTGGGCGGCGTTGAATCGCGCGAACCCCGACAGCGGGAAGTAGACCTCTCCTCGCGCCTCCAACAGCCGCAGCAGCGTCTCGCCGTCCGTAACGCGCATTCGCAGCGGGACGGCTTCGATCGCACGAACGTTCGCGGTCACATCCTCGCCGCGGAATCCGTCACCCCTGGTGGCTGCTCGCACGAGCATGCCGTTCTCGTAGACGAGGGAGATCGCCGAGCCGTCGATCTTGGGCTCGATCACGTACGCGACGGGCTCGTCGGTACCGAGACGCTTGCGGACATCCACGGCCCACTTCTCGAGCGCTTCACGAGTCGTCACCTTCTCGAGTGAGCCCATCGGCGCCAGATGCTCTACCTTCGTGAAACCCTCCGCCGGAGCGGCGCCGACACGCCGCGTGGGCGAATCGGTCGTGATCAGCTCCGGGTGCGCGTCCTCGAGTGCCTGCAACTCGTCGTAGAGTGCGTCATAGGCCGAGTCGGGTATCTCCGGTTCGTCCAGGACGTGGTAGCGGTACGCGTGATGCTCGATCACGCGCCGGAGCTCCTCGATCCGGGCAGCGCCGTCAGACAAGCGCGAGAATCTCCTCGGGATGCTGGACGAGCGCATCCGGTTCCTCGCCAAGAAGCCGGTCGTCAGGATGGATGCCGCCCCATCCGACTGCGATCGCGAACGCACCGGCGGCCTTGCCCGCCCGAACGTCGAACGGCGAGTCCCCCACGTAGACGGCCTCGTCCGGGCTCGCGCCGAGGAGGCGCAGCGCCTCGAGCACCGGGTCGGGGTCGGGCTTGTGTCGCTCCGTGTCCTCGGCACCGACGAGCACATCCGTCAGCTCCGCGAGGAACGGGAAGCGCTCGAACGCCAGATGCACGGTTGCGCGCCGCTTGGCTGTCACGATCCCGAGTTGATGTCCGCGGCGGCACAGCTCGAGTAGCAACTCCGGGATGCCGACGAACGACTCGAGCGTCGCGTGTAACGGCTCGTTGTGGGCGCGGTAGACGTCGATCAACTCGTCGACGCGGTCCGGATCGAGGTCGCGCATCTGCGAGGTCAGACCTGGCCCTCCGATCGCGGCGCGAACCGCCTCCTCGTCCGGCTCGCGGCCGAGCACCGTGACCGAGGCGTGACGCATTGAGGCGATGATGATCGGCCCCGAGTCGATCAGGGTCCCATCGAGATCGAAGAGGATGACGCGACGCCGCATCCCTCGATCGTATCGGCGTCAGCTGCCTGCGTACTCCACGTCCTCGAGGTAGAGGCCCCAGGGTGGCGCCGTCGCTCCCCCCTCGAGACGGGGGCGCCCGTCGAGCAACCGCGGCGAAGCGCTCGGGACTGCTCTGGAGCATCGTGCCGACGAGGGTGCGCACCATGTGTCGGAGGAACGAGTCCGCCGTGACGGTGAAGTGGAGGTGGTCGCCGCGCCGCTCCCAGGCGGCCTCGCGGACGATGCGAACGAACACGTCGTGCTGGGACTCGGCGGGCGTGAAGGCCGTGAACACGTGCTCGCCCGGAAGGAGCGCGGCGCACTGCTGCAACGCCGGGAGATCGAGAGAGCGAGGCCACCAGAGCTCGCGCCTCGCCTCGAGCGCTGACCGGGCCGGGCGGTTGAGCACGACGTAGCGGTACGAGCGCGCTGTGGCGGAGAAGCGAGCGTGGAAGCCCTCGGGAGCATCCTCGGCGGCCAGAACGGATACGTCGTCCGGCAGCGCGGTGTTCAGCGCCTCGGCCGCCCGGACTGCGGGTGCGCCGCCGGTGACCGACACGCTCGCCACCTGCCCGGTCGCGTGCACGCCGGTGTCCGTACGGCCTGCGACAGCAAGACCGTCCCAACCGCGTGGGTAGATCACGTCGAGCGCGTCGCGAAGAACGCCCTCCACGGTTCGCTGGCCCGGCTGCCTGGCCCAACCGCGGAAGCCACCACCGTCGTACTCGAGTGTGAGTCTCAACAGTGCCACGGCCGGTCGTTGTACCACCGTTGCCTAATCTTGCGCGGGCTCGACCTCGAGCACGAGGCCGTCGACGCGACGAACGACGATGCTTGCACCGGGGTCGATGACGACGGCCGCTCTTGCGCCCCAGATCTCTCCGCCGACCCGCACCTGCCCGATGTCCTCACGCGTGCCCGGCGTGAGGCGCCCGACGGCGACCCCACGCTGACCGACGAGGGCTTCCACCCCGACCGCTGGCGGGCCACGGCGCCGACGACGCCGCGACCACCACACGAAGATCGCGATCTCGACAACGTCGATGATGATCGCCACCGCGACGAGCAGATAGCTCCACGGAGACGAGAGGAACAGAAGCGCGATGATCAGCGCGATGATCGTCAGCATGGTGTGAACTCTACGGCGTTCTGATGCCGCGACGACGAAGGGCGCCCGCAGGCGCCCTTCGAGTCGTCTCCGCGCGGCCGAAAGTCAGGCAGCAGCAGCGGGATCGTGATCGACGAACTCGAGCAGCACCATCGGCGCCGCATCACCGGGACGCGGGCCGAGCTTGACGATGCGCGTGTAGCCACCGTTCCGCTCGGCGAACCGCGGGGCGATGTTGAGGAAGAGGTGGTGCACGATGTCGTTCGACCGCAGTTCTGCCATCGCGAGCCGACGTGCGTGGAGGTCGCCGCGCTTGCCGAGCGTGACCATCTTCTCGGCGTACGGCTTGACCGCCTTGGCCTTGGCCTCGGTCGTCTTGATCCGGCCGTGCTGGATCAATGCGCCCGCAAGGTTCGAGTACAGCGCCTTGCGGTGAGCCGAGTCCCGGCCGAGCTTCTTCCCTGCGCGTGCGTGACGCATGACTTAGACGAGCTCCTCGCCCTTGAGCGTCAGCCCGTGCGCTGCGAGCGTCTCGCGCACTTCCTCGACCGACTTGCGACCGAAGTTCGGGATCGCTGCGAGCTCGGCCTCGGACTTCGAGGTCAGGTCGCCGATCGTCTCGATGCCGACGCGCTTGAGGCAGTTGTAGGAGCGGACGCCAAGCTCGAGCTCCTCGATCGGGAAGTTCTCCATCCCGTGCGAGGTCGATGCTTCCTGGGAAGCTTCGATCTGGGCCTCGCTGAAGCCTTCGATCGCGTCGAGGTCGGTGAAGATCGCAAGCTGCCGGATGAGGATCTCGGCGGCCTGGCCGATCGCGTCCCGCGGCTCGATCGAGCCGTCGGTCGTGACGTCGAGAATGAGCTTGTCGAAGTCGGTGCGCTGACCGACGCGAGCAGACTCGACCTCGTACGCGACGCGCCGGACGGGCGAGAAGATCGAGTCGATGGGAATCACACCGATCGTCGTCTCCGCTCCGCGATTCAGGTCGGCGGGCATGTAGCCACGTCCGCGGCCGATCGTGAGCGTCATCTCGAGCTTGCCCTTCGCCGCGAGGTGCGCGATCTCGAGCTCGGGATTGAGGATCTCCAGGTCGGCGGGCGCCTCGATGTCGGCGGCGGTGACGACGCCGGAGCCCTTCTTGGAGATGTGAACCTCGACCTCGGGTGACTCGCCGTGGAGCAGGCAAATCAGGCTCTTGAGGTTCAGGATGATGTCGGTGACGTCCTCGCGGACGCCGGGGAGCGTCGTGAACTCGTGGGAGACCCCCTCGATCTTGACGGCGGTCACGGCCGTTCCCTCGAGCGAGGAGAGGAGCACGCGGCGGAGCGAGTTACCGAACGTGTAGCCGAAACCGCGGTCGAGGGGCTCGATCGCGAAGACGCCGCGATGATCGTCGCCCTCCTCGCTGACGATGCGGGGAATCTGGAATTCCATCAGGCTTGTGCGAGTTGCCAATGCGATCCTTTCGTGTTCTTTCTTCACAACGGTGAGAGGCAAGCCTCTCCGTCGTTATTTTGAATACAGCTCGACGATCAATGATTCCTGCACCGGGGTATCGATCTCCGCGCGCTCGGGCCAGCGAAGGACCTTGCCGGCGAGACCCTCGTGGTCGGCCTGCAGCCACGGCGAGACGGAGGCGGTCAGGTCGGTCGCGTCACGGACGAGCGGCGCCGCTGCGCTCCCCGACTTCAAGGTGATCACGTCATTCGGGCGAACGGCGAAGCTCGGGATGTTGACCCGGCGGCCGTTGACCTGGAAATGGCCGTGGCGGACGAGCTGCCGCGCCTGCGCACGGGAGCCGGCGAAGCCGAGCCGGTAGACGACGTTGTCGAGGCGCGTCTCGAGCATGCGGAGCAGGTTCTCGCCCGGCGCACCCGCACGGCGGGTCGCCTTGGCGTACGTGTTGCGGAACTGCTTCTCGAGGAGGCCGTAGTACCGGCGCGCCTTCTGCTTCTCACGCAACTGAAGGAGGTACTCGCTCTGCTTGATCCGGCCGCGGCCATGCTCTCCCGGCGGATACGAACGCCGCTCGATCGCGCACTTCTCCGTCAGGCAGCGCTCACCCTTGAGGAACAGCTTGATGCCCTCGCGGCGGCAGAGCCGACACTTGGGGCCGAGGTCGCGGGCCATTAGTGGTTCCCCTCGTGACGGTTTCGCGTCTCGGGCGTGCGAGACCCAAGCGGTGCTTGGACGCAGGGAGCGTTCAGGCTCGTCTGCCTGGATGCGACCGAGGACGACGCAATGCGCCGCGGATCGCGCGCCGGAGGCGCACCAATTGTTGCCGGGAGAGCCACTTAGACGCGCCTCCGCTTCTTCTGTCGGACGCCGTTGTGGGCCTGCGGCGAGACGTCCTTGACGCCGAGGATCTCGAGCCCGGCGGCCTGCAATGAACGAATCGCTGTTTCGCGCCCGGAGCCAGGCCCCTTGACGAAGACCTCGATCTTTTGCAGGCCATGCTCCATCCCCTTGCGCGCGCAGTTGTCAGCCGTGACCTGCGCTGCGAACGGCGTGGACTTGCGCGAGCCCTTGAAACCGGCCGAGCCGGCCGACTCCCAGGCGATCACGTTGCCGTCCTTGTCCGTGAGCGACACGATCGTGTTGTTGAACGACGTCTTGATGTGAGCCTGACCGATCGCGATGTTCTTCTTGACGCGGCGGCGCGTGCGACCGCGAGCGGCCGCTGCTTTACGAGGAGGTGCCATTACTTCGCCTTCTTCCCGCGGCCGACGGTCTTCTTCGGGCCCTTACGCGTCCGCGCGTTGGTCTTGGTTCGTTGCCCACGAGCCGGGAGGCCACGACGGTGTCGGATTCCGCGATAGCAACCGATCTCGGCGAGCCGCTTGAGCGCCTGGGAACGGTCACGCCGAAGGTCACCTTCGACCTCGACGTGATCGTCGATGTACCCGCGGAGCTTCGTGACCTCGTCGTCGGTCAGGTCCTTGATCTTCTGGTCGGGGTCGAGTTCCAGGGCCCTGCAGATCTTCTGCGCGGTCGACTGGCCGATCCCGTAGATGTAGGTGAGCCCGATCTCCAGACGCTTCTGGTTCGGGAGGTTGACGCCTGCGATGCGAGCCATTAGTGGTTCTCCTGGTGAAGGTTTCGCGTCTCTGGCGTGCGGGACGCAAGCCGTGCCAAAACGCAGGGAGCATTCAGGCGGGCTCGCCTGGATACGACCGGGGACGACGCAATGCGCCGCGGATCGCGCGCCAGAGGCGCTCTAGCTGTTGCCAGGAGAGCCACGAAGCTAGCCCTGCCTTTGCTTGTGCCGTGGGTTGACGCAGATCACCATGGTGCGCCCGTGCCGCTTGATGACGCGGCAGCGCTCACACATTGGTTTGACGGACGGGCGAACTTTCATCGTGAATTCCTCGGTGGCGTTTTCGGGGGTGACGGTCAGCGGTGACGGAACGTGATGCGGCCGCGCGTGAGGTCGTAAGGAGAGAGCTCGACCTTGACCCGGTCGCCGGGGAGGATGCGTATGTAGTGCTTGCGCATCTTCCCGGAGATCGCGGCGAGAACCGTGTGTCCTTCATCGAGCTGCACCCTGAACATCGTGCTCGGGAGCGCCTCGACGACTTCGCCTTCGACCTCGATCTTCTCTTCCTTGACTGCCACCCTTCCCTCGCGCGAACGCCTTGTCGTAATTGAGAGCTCCCGACCTGCGGAGCACGAACCTAGAACGATGGAACCGTGAACCGTCTGACGAATCCCATTGCGCAGCGAGACGGCCACGCCGCGGGCCGCTTACTGTAGCAAACTCCCGGTCTCGACCGCGATCCCGACGCGGGGCGTGAGAATCCGCGGCCCTGATGCTGTGATGGCAACGGTGTGCTCGAAATGGGCGGCGAGTGAGCCGTCCTCCGTCGAGATCGACCAGCCGTCGTCGTGCAGGTACACCTCGGGCGATCCGACGGTGATCATCGGTTCGATCGCAATCGTCATCCCCTCGGTGAGCTTCGGTCCGCGGCCCGGCTGCCCGAAGTTCGGCACGTGCGGATCCTCGTGATAATGCCTGCCGACGCCGTGGCCGACGAGACTGCGAATCACCGAAAAGCCCCCGCCCTCGACGACCTTCTGGACCGCGAACGAGATGTCGCCGATCCGGTTCCCCGGCCGCGCTTGCCCGATACCCGCCGCGAGTGCCTCCTGGCAGACGTCGAGGAGGCGCTGCGCCTCCGGATCGATCTCGCCCACGCCGAAGGTATACGCGCTGTCACCGATTGCCCCGTTCAGGACGACGCCGACGTCGATCGTGACGAGATCGCCGTCCTCGACGCGGTACGGACCGGGGATGCCGTGGACGACCATCGAGTTCGGCGAGATGCAGATCTCGGCGGGGTAGGTGCCGTGATACCCCTTCGACGCCGATGTGCCTCCGTGGGCAGCGACGAAGGCCCCCGCGATGTCGTCGAGCTCCCCTGTCGTGATACCGGGGCGCAGATGCTCGCCGACGTGCGCGATCGTGGCCGCAACAAGATCCCCGGCGCGTGCGATCCGCTCGATCTCCTCAGGGCCCTTGCGGATGATCATCGGACGACCGGCTCGAGTGCCTCGGAGATCTCGGCGAAGACGTCGTCGACCGTGCGCGCGGCGTCGAGCGCGTGGAGCGTGCCGGCCGCACGATAGTGCTCGATCACGGGCTCGGTCTGGTCGTGATAGATGGCGAGCCGCCGTGCCATCACCTCCGGCGTGTCGTCGGCGCGCCCCTCCTCACTCGCACGCCCGAGAGCCCGTAACGTCGCGGTCTCGTCGTCGAGGTCGAAGAAGAGAACCGCGTCGAGCGGCCGTCCGATCTCCGCCAGCATCTCGTCGAGAGCCGCTGCCTGAGCGAGGTTGCGCGGGAATCCGTCGAGGACGAAGCCACCCACGGCATCATCCTTCGACAGCCTGTCGCGAATCAGGGCGATCGTCAGCTCGTCGGGGACGAGCTCGCCCGCGGCGAGGATGGGCTCCACCAGGCGACCGAAATCGGTGCCTTCAGCGATGGCAGCGCGAAACATGTCTCCCGTCGACACATGCGGGACATCGTGGGCTGCGCAGATGCGCTGGGCCTGCGTGCCCTTCCCGGATCCCTGCGGCCCGAGAACGAGGACGTTGATCGTCGCTATTTGAGGAAGCCCTCGTAGTTGCGCATCATCATCTGGCTCTCCATCTGCCGCATCGTGTCGAGCGCGACGCCGACGGCGATCAGAACGGACGTACCGCCGAGCGCGCCAGAGCTTGCCTGGGAGAATCCGAAGTAGCGAATGAAAAGGCTCGGCGCGACGGCAACGAGTGCGAGGAAGAGTGCACCGGGCAGCGTCAAGCGCGTCATGACGCGGTCGAGGTACTGCGCGGTCGGCGGGCCGGGACGGATACCCGGGATGTACCCGCCGTACTTGCGGAGGTTGTCAGCCTGCTCGACCGGGTTGAACTGCACGGCCGTGTAGAAGTACGTGAACAGGATGATCAGCGCGGCCTCGATCAGCAGGTACGTGAGGTTGCCGGGCTGGAAGTGGTCGTTGATGAACTCCTGCGTGGCCGGGAAGTACTGGGCGACCGTGGCCGGGAATGCGAGCAGCGCGGCCGCGAAGATGACAGGAATCACGCCCGCCATGAGGATACGAAGCGGCAGATACGTGGCGCCGCCTGTGGTCATGCGCCGGCCGACCATGCGTCGCGCGTACTGGATCGGAATCCGGCGCTGCCCCTCCTGAACGAACACGACGGAAGCAACGATCGCGATCGCGATGAGCGGGAAGAAGATGCGCTCCATCGGCCCACCGTTCCACCAGGCGCTGATCCCGAGGGGAAGGCTGGTGAGGATCGAGGCAAGGATGAGGATCGAGATGCCGTTGCCGATCCCACGCTTGGTGATCTGCTCACCGAGCCACATCAGGAGCACGGTGCCCGTCGTCAACGTGACGACGATCAACGTCATCCGGCCCGCGTTCGCGTCGAGTGCATCCTGCCGCTGAAACAGCACCGCGTAGCCGAAGGCCTGAAGCGCCGCGAGCACGACGGTGAGATAACGCGTGTACTGGTTGATCTTGGCGTATCCGGACTCGCCCTCCTTCTGCAACTCGGCGAGCTTCGGCACAGCGACCGTCATCAGCTGGACGATGATGGATGCCGTGACGTACGGCATGATCCCTAGCGCGAAGAGCGAGAACTGGGAGAGGGCACCACCGGAGAACAGGTTCAGCAGCCCGAGGATCGAGCCTCCGCTGCCGGAAAAGTAGTTCTCGATCGCGGCCGCGTCGACGCCCGGCGCGGGCAGCCAGGAACCGAGACGATAGACGGCGAGGATAAACGCCGTGAAGAGGATCCGGCGTCGGAGTTCAGGGACGCGCCAGGCGTTTCCGAGCCAGCTCAGCATTACTCAGCGGTTGCCTCGTCGGCTGGAGCCTGTGCTGCCTCCTCGACGATCTCGACCGCGGCCTCCTCGACCACTGCAGATCGCTTGGCCCTTGCCTTCTTGGGCTTCTTGGCGACAGGCTCACCGCGCAACCACGTGGCGGTTCCGCCCGCTGCCTCGATCTTCTCCTTCGCAGTCTTCGAGAAGCCGTGCGCCGTGACGCTGAGACTCTTCGTGAGATCGCCGGAGGCGAGGATCTTGATGTCGATCTTCGTGTTCTTGATCAGCCCCACCGCGACGAGAGCCTCGGGGGTCACCTCCGCACCGGCCTCGAAGCGCGCCTCGAGGTCACGGAGATTGACGGGCTGCGTGGACGTTCGGAAAGGCCCGACCGGCATCGCGTCGGCCGAGGTGTTACCCCGAAGCTTCGGGAGTCGCATGTCGATCGGCATCTGCCCGCCCTCGAAGCCGGCCGGCATCATGTGCGACCCGGAGCGCGACTTCTGGCCCTTGATCCCGCGACCGGAGTAGCGGCCCTTGCCGGAGCCCATGCCGCGACCGACCCGCTTGCGTGCCTTGCGCGGCTGTGCCGGCTGGAGGCTGTGGAGATTGAGCTCCTCGGCCATTTCTACGCGTCCTTCCCTTCGACCTTGACGAGATGAGCAACGTGGCGGAGCTGCCCGGCGAGCTCGGCACACTCCGTGTGCTCGGCGCTGCGACCGATCTTCCCGAGGCCGAGCGCCCGAATGGTGCCGTGGTGCGCCTTGCTCTGGCCGATCGTGCTCCTGATCTGGGTGACCTTCACCGTGCTCACGCCGTTACCTCCACGACATCCGCTTCGGAAGCAGTCTCAGCCTCGGCTGCAGCGGCGGCAGCGACCTTGGCCGCGTCGTACTCACGCGGCAGCGGCAGAACCTCACGAATCGTCTTCCCGCGCTGACGGGCGATGTCCTCCGGGCGGCGCAGGTGCTTGAGCCCGTGAACGGTTGCCTTCGCCATGTTGATCGGATTCGTCGTGCCGAGGCTCTTGGCGAGAACGTCACGAATGCCGGCGAGCTCGAGCACGGCACGAACACCGCCACCCGCGATGACGCCGGTTCCCTCGCTTGCCGGACGCAGGAAGACCCGCGCCGCGCCGAACTCTCCGAGAATCTCGTGCGTGATCGTCGTGCCGTGCTTCGGCACCGTGAACAAGTTCTTCTTCGCATCGTCGACGGCCTTCGAGATGGCGAGCGGAACCTCGCGCGCCTTCCCGTATCCGACGCCGACCCGATCGGTCTCGTCTCCGACGACGACGAGCGCGGTGAACGAGAACCGCCGGCCGCCCTTGACGACCTTGGCGACGCGGTTGATCTCGATCACGCGTTCCTTCAGCTCGCGCGTCTCAGCTACCCCAAACGTGCTCAAAACTCAAGCCCTCCTTCGCGCGCGCCGTCGGCGAGCGCCTTGACACGACCGTGGTAGAGGTAGCCGCCGCGATCGAAGACGCAGGCGGTGATGCCCGCTGCCTTCGCCGACGCAGCGAGCTGCTTGCCCACCTCGGCTGCCTGTTCTGTCTTGTTGCCGGGGAAGTCCTTCAGCTGGAGCCAGCCTGCGGCCGCCAGCGTGCGCGCCTCCCGATCGTCGATCAACTGGGCGAAGATGCCCTTGTTGGACCGAAAGACCGCCAGACGTGGCCGTTCTGCCGTTCCCGCGACCTTGCCGCGGATCCGGCGATGCCGGCGAAGACGTGCTTCGCGCGTCGATAGAGAGCTCATGCGCGCTTCCCAACCTTTCTCCGAACCTGCTCGTCGCGGTAGCGGATGCCCTTGCCCTTGTACGGCTCGGGCGGTCGCACCTTGCGGATCTCGGCAGCGATCTGTCCGACCGCCTGCTTGTCTGTGCCCCTGACGATGATCTGCGTGGGGATCGGAACTTCAAAGGTGATCCCCTCGCGTGGGACGATCGTCACCGTGTGCGAGTAGCCGACGGCAAGCTCGAGTTCGCTGCCCTTGAGCTGCGCCCTGTACCCGACACCCTGGATCTCGAGATGCTTCTCGAAGCCCTTCGTGACGCCCTCGACCATGTTCGCTACGAGCGTCCGCGTCAGGCCGTGCAGAGCGCGGTCGTCGCCACGGTCGGTCGGACGGCTGACGTGGACGATTCCGTCCTCCTGCGAGATCGACATCCGAACAGGAACCTGCTGTTCGAGCTTCCCGAGAGGTCCCTGAACGTTCACGGTTCCACCGGGCGACACCTCGATGGTGACGCCGCTCGGAACCTCGATTGGCCTGCGGCCGATACGACTCATGGCGCTACCAGACGAAGGCGAGAACTTCGCCGCCAACGCCGCGCTCGGCGGCCTGACGGCCTGTGATCACGCCGGTCGAGGTGGACAGGATGGCCGTGCCGAGACCGCCGAGGACGCGCGGCAGCCGGTTCTTCGGCGCGTAGACGCGCCGGCCGGGCTTCGAGATGCGCTTGAGGTCGGTGATCACGCGCTCGCGGTTGCGGCCGAACTTCAGTTCGACCACGAGCGTGGAGAAGGGCGCGCCTTCGACGACCCGGAAGTCCTTGATGTATCCCTCGTCCTTGAGCAGCCGAGCGATCTCCTCCTTCATCCGCGAGGAAGGCATCTGGGTGCTGTCGAGCATCGCCTTGTTGGCGTTGCGGATCCGGGTCAGCATGTCTGCGATTGGGTCGGTCAGCATCTCTTCTCTCCTACCAGCTGCTCTTGGTCATGCCTGGGATCGCGCCCTGATGCGCCAGTTCCCGCAGGCAAATCCGGCAGAGCTTGAACTTCTTGAAGACGGCCCGTGGGCGACCGCAACGGTTGCACCGCGAGTACGCCTGGGTCTTGTACTTCGGCGTCCGCTTCTGCTTGACGCGGAGTGAGGTCTTGGCCATGTCAGTGCTCCTTCAAGTGATCGTGCCCTGCCTCCGGCGCGCGAAAAGCAAGCCAGGCTAGGACGCAGGGGGCGTTCGTATCGAGAGATATGGACGCGACTGAGGACGACACCTGGCGCCGCTTTGCAGCCACCAGGGGTAGGGATGTGAATGCTCGAAGGGGCACGATTAGTCCCTTCTGCTTTCGGCAGCGAACGGGAGACCAAGGTGGCGCAGAAGTGCGCGCGCCTGGTCGTCGTTCTCCGCCGTTGTGGTGATCGCGATATCGAGGCCACGAATCGACTGGACGCTGTCGTAGTCGATCTCGGGGAAGATGATCTGCTCCTTGATCCCGAGCGAGTAGTTCCCCCGCCCGTCGAACGAGTCCGGGTTGAGACCCCGGAAGTCGCGGATGCGCGGGAGTGAGATCGAAACCAGTCGATCGAGGAACTCGTACATCTTGGCGCCGCGCAGGGTGACTCTTGCACCGACGGCCATTCCCTCGCGGAGCTTGAAGCTCGCAATCGACTTACGGGCGCGACGGACCTGCGCGTGCTGGCCGGCGATCGTGGAAAGCTCCTCGATCGCGGCGTCCATTGCCTTCGCGTCGGTCTTCGCCTCACCGACACCCATGTTGAGCGTGATCTTCGTCACCTTGGGCACGCGCATGATCGAGTCGAGCTCGAGCTCGTCCTTGAGCGCGGGCCTGATCTCGTCCTCGTAACGCTGCTTGAGGCGCGCGACGTATGTCTCGGTGGTGGCCATCAGCGATCGATCTCCTCGTTACACCGCTTGCAGAACCGGACACGCACGGTGTCGCCCTTGATCTCCTTGACGTGCACTCCTGTCCGGGACGCCTGGTTGCAGGTGGGGCAGACCAGCATCACGTTGCTGACATCCAGGGGCGACGGCTTCTCGAAGATCCCGCCCGGCGTCATCTGGGCGCCGCCCATGCGAGACGTGTCCCGCACCGGAGCAGGCTTGCGGTGCCGCTTCACGAGATTGAGGTTCTCGACGATCACGCGACCCTCGCTCGGGCGTGCCTCGATGACACGACCCTGCTTGCCGCGATCCTTGCCGGATAGCACCTGAACGGTGTCGCCCTTCTTGATCTTCATTGTTGCTGCCATCTACAGAACCTCTGGGGCCAGGCTGACGATTTTCATGAAATTCTTCTCGCGCAACTCCCGTGCGACCGGCCCGAAGATGCGGGTGCCGCGCGGGTTGAACTGAGCGTCGATGATGACGGCGGCGTTCTCGTCGAACCCGATCAGCGTGCCGTCACTGCGACCGTAGGGCTTCTTCGTCCGGACGACGACGGCTTTCACCACTTCGCCCTTCTTGACGGTGCCCTGCGGCGTCGCTGCCTTCACGGTAGCAACGATGATGTCGCCGACGCGCGCGTAGCGACGATGCGACCCTCCCATCACCCGGATGCAGAGGATCTCGCGGGCGCCGGTGTTATCGGCGACCTTCAGGCGGCTTTCCTGCTGGATCACTGATCCTCACCACCCGTACAGATCGTGCGCGATGGCCGCAAGACGCAGGCCAGGCTAGGACGCAGGGGCCGTTCATGCACGGAGTGCATGGCAGCAGGCCCCGAGGCCGTGGAGACGATCACTTGGCCACCTCGACGATCTCCGTCAGACGCCAGCGCTTGGTGGCAGACAGCGGCCGCGTTTCGACGATGCGCACGATGTCGCCGACGTTGGCCGTGTTGGCCTCGTCATGCGCGTGGAACTTGACCGACCGGCGGACGACCTTCTTGTACTTCCGGTGCGACTTGGTCACCTCGACCTTGACGACGATCGTCTTGTCCATCGCCGCCGAAACGACGGTGCCCTGCCGCTCCTGGCTGCGGCCGCGCTCGTGCTCGGGCTTCTCCAGCCGCACGATCGACTTGCGCTCCGTCGCCTTCTCGCGCTTCGGACGCGTCTTCTGCGGGCGCAGCGCTCGTGGCAGACGCTTCTTCTTCTGCTTTGGACCTGACTGCGGGGCAGGAGCCTTCTCCTCGACGGCCTCGACGACGGCAGCAGCCTCGACGACCTCCTCGGCAATCACCTCGGCAGCGGCCTCCTCGACCGCCTCCTCGACAGCAACGGCCTCGACGATCTCCTCGGCAATCACCTCGGCAGCGGCCTCCTCGACCGCCTCCTCGACGGCTACGGCCTCGACGATCTCCTCCTCAATCACCTCGGCAGCGGCCTCCTCGATCACCTCGATCGCCTCCGCCCCTTCCTCGGGCGTGATCACGCCCTCGGCGACGGCCTCGACGACAGCCTCCTCGACGGCAACGACCTCGGCAACGATCTCCTCGGCGTCCGCCGCGACGGCGGCCTCGACGGCTTCCTCGACTTCGGCGACCTCCGCGACGACCTCCGCGACGTCCTCGGCCACTGCCTCGTCGATAGCCTCCTCGACCGTGACGACCTCGTCAGCAATCTCGACGGCGTCCTCGGCTACTGCCTCCGCCATGACTTCCTCGATCTCGACGGCGTCGACCGGAGCCTTCTCAGTTGTCTTCTTCTTTCGTTCTGCCATCTCAGATCTTCCCCAGTCGTTCACGCTCGGTCTTCACGGTCAGGATGCGGGCGATCTCACGCTTTGCCGACTGCAGCCGAGCGCTGTTCTCGAGCGCGCCGGTCGCCGACTGGAAGCGGAGATTGAAGAGCTCCTTGCGGGTTGCAGCCATCTTCTCCTCGAGCTCCTCGTCCGTCATGTCACGTAGCTGGCTAGCTTTCAAAGAGATCAGCCTCCCGCCTCACGAACTTCACTTTCAATGGAAGCTTCTGGGCCGCGAGGCGAAGTGCCTCACGAGCGAGAGCCTCATCGACGCCGGCGAGCTCGAACAGCACCCGCCCGGGCTTGACGACAGCGACCCAACCCTCCGGCGAGCCCTTCCCCGATCCCATCCGCGTCTCGGCGGGCTTCTTGGTAAACGGCTTGTCCGGGAAGATGTTGATCCAGACCTTGCCGCCGCGGCGAATCTTGCGGGTCATCGCAATTCGGGCCGCCTCGATCTGCCGGTTGGTGATCCAGCCGTCCTCGAGCGCCTTGATCCCGTAGTCGCCGAACTGCACGGTCGTTTGCCCCTTCGCAAAGCCGTACCGGCGGCCGCGATGGTGCTTGCGGTACTTGGTCTTCTTGGGTAGCAGCATCAGGCGTCAGTCCCCTCTGGCGGCGTCTCGGGCGTCACGTCGGGCTTCGGAGCATCCGTCTTCTCGGGAGCATTCTGCTCTGCCTGACGGGGCGGCCGAGAAGCGCGCTGCGGCGGCCGCGAGCCACCCTCTTGTCCGGCCGCGGGACGACCGCCCTGACCACCGGGACGCGAGCCGCGGCCGCCGCCGGGCGGACGACCGCCACCGCCGGGTGCGCCACCGGGGCCGCGACGGCCCTTCTTGACGAGACCCAGTCCCTCGCGATCCTGACTCCGGCCGCGACCGCTCTCGCGCGAGGCGCCAAGGCCCTCCGCGGCTCCGCCACGCTTACGACGCGCCTGATCCTGATCGCCGAGCCGCGTCTCCTTGCCCGTGGAGGTGCCTTCATAGCCCTCCGGCATGATCTCGCCCTTGTTGACCCAGACCTTGACTCCGATCCGGCCGAACGTCGTTCTGGCCTCGGCGAAGCCGTAGTCGATATCGGCGCGAATCGTGTGCAGCGGAACGCGACCCTCGGTGTAGCGCTCGACACGGCTCATCTCGCCGCCGCCGAGCCGTCCACCGCACTGGATCTTGATGCCCTGAGCACCGGAACGCATCGCAGAGGCAAGAGCTCGCTTCATGGCGCGCCGGAACGAGACACGATTCTGGAGCTGCTCCGCGATGGACTGCGCGACGAGCTGCGCGTCGAGCTCGGGCCGCTTGATCTCGTTGATGTTGATGTGGACGGACTTGCCGGTGATCGCGTGCAGCTCCTTCCGGAGCGCATCGACCTCGACTCCTGACTTGCCGATCACGATCCCGGGGCGGGCCGTGTAGATGTCGACCGTGATCCGCTGCTTGTCCTTCCGGATCAGGATGTCGGACAGGCCGGCGTGGGAGAGCTTCCCGTTGATGTGCTCGCGGATGCGGACATCCTCGAGGATGTAGCTGGCGAACTCCTTCTTGCTGGTGTACCAGTTCGACTTCCAGTCGTGGATGACACCGACGCGCAGGCCGCCAGGATGGATCTTCTGGCCCATTAGACCGTCGCCTCCTTCTTCTTCGCCGGTGCTCGCTTCTTCGGGCTCGGCTTCGGCTTCTCGTCGTCAGCGGGGGTCTTCGCGACCGGTGCGTCGGTCGAGGCGGGCTTTTCGGCCGAACGCTTCGGCCGCGCCGTCGCTTTGGGGTTCTCGCTGACGATCAGGGTGATATGGCATGTGCGCTTACGAATGCGATTGACGCGGCCGCGGGCGCGCGCGCGCCAGCGCTTCAGCGTCGGGCCTTCATCCGCGTAGGCGGCAAGCACGATGAGCTCGTCGCCGTCGAGGGCATGTGCGGACTCGGCGTTGGCAACCGCCGAACGGAGCACCTTCTCGATATCCACGGCCGCAGCACGCGGCGTGAACGCGAGGATCGTGCGTGCCTCGGGCACGCTGCGCCCACGGATGTGGTCGAGCACGAGGCGCGCCTTCCGTGCCGAGAGGCGAACGTACTTCGCCTCGGCGCGCGACTGGATAGGCGTGGATGTCTGTACAGCGGCCACTAGCGCTTCTTCACCTGGGTCTTGTTGTCGCCGGCATGGCCACGGAAGGTTCGCGTCGGCGCGAACTCCCCGAGCTTGTGCCCGACCATTTGCTCGCTGACGAACACCGGCACGTGCTTGCGACCGTCGTGGACGGCGATCGTGTGGCCGACCATGTCGGGGAACACGGTGGAGCTGCGCGACCACGTGCGGATCATCCGCTTCTCGTTCGTGGCGTTCATCGCCTCGATCCGACTCAGCAGCCGGTCGTCGATGAAAGGCCCCTTCTTCGATGATCTGGACATATGCGGTTAGCGCCTTTCCTTGCCGCGACGACGGCCGCGGACGATCAGCTTGTCGGATGCCTTGTGCTTCTGGCGGGTGCGCTTGCCGAGGGTCGGCACACCCCACGGCGTCACGGGGTGGCGACCGCCCTTGGACTTACCCTCACCACCGCCGTGCGGATGGTCGACCGGGTTCATGGCCGAGCCGCGAACGGCGGGACGCTTGCCGAGCCAGCGGCTGCGGCCCGCCTTGCCTGACTGCTCATTGGCATGGTCGGAGTTTCCGACCTGGCCCACGGTGGCGCGGCACGTGAGGAGAACGCGACGCATCTCGCCGGACGGGAGGCGCAGGACGCCGTGCCCCTGGTCCTTGGCGACGAGCTGCACACCTGCACCGGCCGAGCGCGCCATCTTGGCGCCCTGGCCAGGCTTCAGCTCGACATTGTGGACGAGTGTTCCGGTCGGGATGTTCTCGAGAGGAAGGGCATTGCCGATCTTGATGTCCGCGGTTGGCCCGGACTCGACCGACGTGCCGACCCGAAGACCCTGCGGCGCGACGATGTATGCCTTGGCGCCGTCGGCGTAGTGGAGCAGGGCGATGCGGGCCGACCGGTTGGGGTCGTACTCGATCGCGGCGACCTTGGCGGGCACGCCGTCCTTGAGGCGCTTGAAATCGATCACGCGGTACATCCTCTTGTGGCCGCCGCCCTGGTGGCGCGTGGTGATGCGACCGTTGTTGTTTCGGCCGCCGGTCTTCTTGAGCGGCTCGGTGAGTGACTTCTCGGGAGTCTTCTTGGTCACGTCCTCGAAGGACGAGACCGCCATGAAGCGACGTCCCGGGCTCGTCGGCTTGTATTTCTTCACTGCCATTAGTGGTTCTCCTGGTGACGGTCTCGCGTCTCTGGGGTGCGAGACGCAAGCAGTGCGAGGACGCAGGGAACATTCAGGCGGGCTCGCCTGGATGCGACCGAGGACGACGCAATGCGCCGCGGATCGCGCGCCAGAGACGCGCTGGCTGTTGCCAGGAGAGCCACTAGACCTGTGCCCCTTCGAAGATCTCGATGGACTCGCCTTCGCGCAACTGCACGATGGCCTTCTTCCAGCTCGGCCGGACGCCATTGAATACGCCGCGACGCTTGGGCTTGGCGGCCACCTTGATCATGTGGACACTCTGCACCTTGACGCCGAAGAGCTGCTCGACGGCCTGGCGCACCTGCGTCTTGTGGGCATCCTGATGCACCTTGAACGTGTACTTGCGGTCGGCGAGGCCCGAGTAGCTCTTCTCGGAGACGACGGGCGCGATGAGAACGTCAGCGGCGTTCATGATGCCTTCCCTTCGACGAGCGGGAGTGCGGCCTCGCTCACGAGGACGGAGCGCGCCCAGACGATCGGGGCGACCTCGAGCTCGGACGGAACGGTGACGAGGACACGGTCGAGGTTGCGGAACGACTTGATCAGCCCTATCTCATCCTCGTGCGCGACGACGACGAGCGGCGTCTCCTTGCCCCACTTCTCGATCAGCGATCTGGCCTGCTTCGTGGAGGGCGTCTCGAAAGCGCCGCCGTCGACGAGCGCGAGCGTCCCGTTGCCGACGTGGTTGGAAAGCGCGCCCGCGAGAGCGGCACGGCGCACCTTGCGGTTGACCTTGACATCGAAGCTGCGCATGCCGGGCGCGAACGCGACGCCGCCGCCCGTGAAGTGGGGCGCGCGGATCGTGCCCTGGCGCGCGCGGCCGGTGCCCTTCTGGCGCCACGGCTTCGCGCGTCCTCCGGCAACCATTCCCCGGGTCTTCGCGCCACGTGTGCCTGCGCGATGAGCATTCAGCTCGGCGCGCACGACCTCGTGCACGATGTGCCGCTTGAGCTCGGCGCCGAAGACGGCCTCCCCGAGCGTTGCTGACTTGGCGGCCGAGCCGCCGAGAACGTCTGCCTTCAGCGCTGCCATCAGTCGGTGCTCCTAATCTCGACGATGCCACTCGTCGGGCCTGGAACGGCACCCTTGACGAGGAGCAGGTTGCGCTCGATATCCACGTCGTGAACGACCAGCCCGAGCTGGGTGACGCGCTTGCCGCCCATCCGACCGGACATCTTCTGCCCCCGGAACACGCGCGACGGTGTCGCGGACGCGCCGATCGAGCCCGGTGCGCGAACGTTGTGAGAGCCGTGGGAAACCGGGCCGCGCTTGAAGTTGTGGCGCTTGATCGTGCCGGCGAAGCCCTTACCGATCGACGTACCGGCGACCTTGATCGAGTCGCCCGGCTGGAATGCCTCGACGGTCACGGTGTCGCCGACCTCGAGCTCGCTCTCGCCACGGAACTCGACGAGGTGCCGATGGGCCGATGCTCCGGACTTCTTCAGGTGGCCGATCTCGCCCTTCGTGATCTTGCGGTCGGCAACGGGTTCATAGGCGAGCTGCACCGCCGCGTAGCCGTCGGCGCTCGTGTCACGGACGTGCGTCACCGGGCACGGGCCGGCCTCGATGACCGTGACGGCGGTAACGCCACCGCTTTCGGGATCGAAGATCTGGGTCATGCCCAGCTTTCTGCCAAGGATGCCTTTCATCACAAACCTAGAGCTTGATCTCGATGTCGATGCCGGCGGGAAGATCGAGGCGCATCAGCGAGTCGACCGTCTTCGGCGTGGGGCTGTGGATGTCGATCAGGCGCTTGTGCGTGCGAACCTCGAAGTGCTCGCGCGAGTCCTTGTCCTTGAAGGGGCTGCGGATCACGCAGTACACGTTCTTCTCGGTGGGCAGAGGCACCGGGCCGGTGATCGTCGCACCCGTGCGCTGCGCCGTCTCGACGATCTGCGACGCCGAGCGGTCGAGCTGCTGGTGGTCGTAGCCCTTGAGCCGAATGCGGATTTTTTGTTGCGCCATGTGTCTGGTCTCTTCTCTCTCGCAAGCGGGAGAGGCAGGCCGCCCCTCCCCTACGCAAGTAGGAGAGAGGCGGAGCCTCTCTCCTACTTGATGATCTCCGTGACGACGCCGGCGCCAACGGTGCGGCCACCTTCGCGGACGGCGAAGCGAAGCCCGGCATCCATCGCGATGGGCTGGCCCATCTCGATCTCCATCTGCGTGTTGTCACCCGGCATGACCATCTCCTGGCCTTCCGGCAGCTTGATCGAGCCGGTGACGTCCGTCGTGCGGAAGTAGAACTGCGGGCGGTAACCGTTGAAGAACGGCGTGTGACGCCCACCCTCGTCCTTCGAGAGCACGTAGACCTCGGCCTTGAAGTGCGTGTGCGGCGTGATCGAGCCCGGCGTCGCGAGCACCTGTCCACGCTCGACGTCCTCGCGCTTGACGCCGCGAAGCAGCACGCCCGCGTTGTCGCCGGCCTGCGCGAAGTCGAGCACCTTGAGGAACATCTCGACCCCCGTGACCGTGGTCTTCTCGACTTTCTCGTGAATGCCGACGATCTCGATCTCCTTGCCGACCTCGATCTTGCCCTGCTCGATGCGACCCGTGACAACCGTGCCGCGGCCCGTGATCGTGAACACGTCCTCGATCGGCATCAGGAACGGCTTGTCGATGTCGCGCGTCGGCTCCGGAATGTAGGAGTCGACCGCCTCCATCAGCTCGAGGATCTTCGGCGTCCACTCGGGGTCGCCCTCGAGCGCCTTGAGCGCCGAGACGTGGACGATCGGGATGTCGTCGCCCGGGAAATCGTACTTCGAGAGCAGCTCGCGAACCTCGAGCTCGACGAGCTCGAGCAGCTCGGGATCGTCGACCATGTCGGCCTTGTTGAGCGCGACAACCATGAACGGCACCTCGACCTGACGGGCGAGCAGGATGTGCTCACGCGTCTGCGGCATCGGGCCGTCGGCCGCGGAGACGACGAGAATCGCTCCGTCCATCTGGGCAGCACCCGTGATCATGTTCTTGATGTAGTCGGCGTGGCCCGGGCAGTCGACGTGCGCGTAGTGACGATTCTCCGTCTCGTACTCGACGTGCGCCGTGTTGATCGTGATGCCGCGCTGTCGCTCCTCGGGAGCCGCGTCGATCGACGTGAAGTCGCGAGCGGCGATGCCCGTGCCGGACTCGGCGAGCACCTTCGTGATCGCTGCTGTCAGCGTCGTCTTACCGTGGTCGATATGGCCGATCGTGCCGACATTGACGTGCGGCTTAGACCGCTCGAACTTCTGCTTCGCCATCCTGCAATCTCCTTCTTACGAGCCTGACTGCGAGTCGACGATGTCGCTCGCGATGGACTGGGGTACTTCCTCGTACCGGTCGAACTGCATTGAGAACGTCGCCCGACCCTGAGACATCGAGCGAAGGTCGGTCGAGTAGCCGAACATCTCCGAGAGCGGCACACTCGCGTGAATCGACTGCGAGTTGCCCAGCGGCTCGAGCGATTCGACCCGCCCGCGCCGTCCGTTGAGGTTACCCATCACGTCACCGAGGTAGTCGTCCGGCGTGACCACCTCGACAGCCATGATCGGCTCGAGCAATTTCGGCTTGGAGCGCTTCAACGCCTCCTTGAAGGCCATTGACCCGGCGATCTTGAACGCGCGCTCACTCGAGTCGACGTCGTGGTACGAACCGTCGATCAGCTCGATCTTGACGTCGACGACGGGGTAACCGGCAAGCACACCGGCATTCATGGCTTCCTGAATCCCCTCGTTCACGGGCTTGATGTACTCCTTCGGGATCTTTCCGCCGACGATCTTGTCGATGAACTCGTAGCCCTCCCCGGGCGCCTGCGGCAAGAGGTTGATCGTGACATCGCCGTACTGCCCCGAACCACCGGTCTGGCGCACGAACTTGGCCTGCACCTTCTCGGCCGGCTTGCCGGCGGTCTCGCGGTAGGCGACCTGGGGCCGGCCCACGTTCGCGTCGACCTTGAACTCGCGCATGAGCCGATCGACGATGATCTCCAGGTGGAGCTCACCCATGCCGGCGATGAGCGTCTGACCGGTCTCCTCGTCGGAGCTGACCTGGAACGTCGGGTCTTCCTCTGCGAGGCGCTGGAGCCCCTGGGAGAGCTTGTCCTGATCACCCTTCGTCTTGGGCTCGATCGCGACCGAGATGACCGGGGCGGGGAACGTCATCCGCTCGAGCACGATCGGCGCGCTCTCGGCCGCAAGCGTGTCGCCCGTCGTCGACTGCTTCAGGCCAACGGCAGCGGCGATCTCCCCCGCGCCGATCTCGTCGCGCTCCTCGCGATGGTTCGCGTGCATCTGGAGAATGCGGCTGACGCGCTCGGTCTTCCCGTTCGTCGTATTCAGCACCCGTGCACCCGACGCGATCGAGCCCGAATAGACACGGAAGTAGGTGAGCTTGCCGACGAACGGGTCGGACATGACCTTGAAGACGAGTGCCGAGAACGGGGCATCCATGGCGGCCGGCCGCGTGATCTCCTCCTCCGTCTTCGGATCGATGCCCTGCACGGACGGAACGTCGAGCGGACTCGGCAGGTACTCGATGACTGCGTCGAGAAGCGGCTGGACGCCCTTGTTCTTGAAGGCGGAGCCGAGTAGCACCGGGGTGAAAGCGCTTGCGAGCGTACCGGCACGGAGCGCGCGGCGAATCATCTCGGGAGTGACGGAGCCCTCGTCCTCGAGGTAGCTCTCCATCAGCTCGTCGTCGAACTCGGCGACTGCGTCGATGAGGGCGTGATGGTGTTCCTTGGCCAGGTCGAGAAGGTCAGCCGGGATCTCGCCGACGGTGAACGACTCGCCGAGATCGTCGTCGTAGGTGATCGCGTTCATTTCGACGAGATCGACCACACCACGGTGATGCTCCTCCTCACCGACCGGAATCTGGACGCAGACGGCGGTCGCGCCGAGGCGGTCGCGCATCGTCTGCACGGCGTTGAAGAAATCGGCCCCGGTGCGGTCCATCTTGTTGATGAACGAGATACGGGGTACGCCGTATCGGTCGGCCTGCCGCCAGACCGTCTCGGACTGCGGCTGAACGCCGGCAACGGAGTCGAACACCGCGACGGCGCCGTCGAGCACCCGCAAGGAGCGCTCGACCTCGACGGTAAAGTCCACGTGCCCGGGCGTATCGATAATGTTGATCCGGTGGTCGCGCCACTCGGCCGTTGTCGCCGCCGACGTGATCGTGATGCCACGCTCCTGCTCCTGCGCCATCCAGTCCATCGTCGCGGCGCCCTCGTGCACCTCGCCGAGCTTGTGGGTGCGCCCCGTGTAGTAGAGGATCCGCTCCGTCGTCGTCGTCTTGCCGGCGTCGATGTGCGCCATGATCCCGATGTTGCGGACGCGGTCCAGAGAGATGCGGGAGGCAGTGGTGCTCATCGTTGCCGTACCTCTACCAGCGGTAATGAGCGAAGGCCTTGTTGGCCTGCGCCATCCGGTAGATGTCGTCCTTCTTCTTGTACGCCCCGCCCTGCTGGTTCAGCGCGTCCATCAACTCGCCGGCGAGCTTGTCACCCATGTGCTTCTCTCGCCGATCACGCGCGAACTGCACGATCCAGCGGATCGCAAGGGTGCGGGCCCGCCGCTGCGGAACCTCGATCGGCACCTGGTAGTTGGCACCACCGACGCGACGCGAGCGAACCTCGAGCACTGGCGTCACGGACTTGACGGCGCCTTCGAGGATCTCGAGTGCGGGCTTGCCGGTCTTCTCGGAGGCAAGTGCGAGGGCGTCATAGACGATCCGCTCGGCCGTCGACTTCTTGCCGTCGAGCATCACGCAGTTGATGACCTGCGTAACGAGCACCGACGAGTAAACGGAGTCTGGCTCGAGCTGGCGCGGCTGGATCTCTGCTCGACGTGGCACTAGCGCACCACCCCGAAACCGTGGACGGCCGACCCGTAGGGGACGGGCGCATGGCCATTCCGGGAGCGAGCGGACGCGGCACTATCCAGCGGGGCAAGCCGAGGCGATGTTCCGAAGAGAGGCACTAGCTCGAGCCCTTCTTCGCGCCGTACTTCGACCGGCCCTGGCGGCGGTCGGAGACGCCCGACGTGTCGAGTCCCCCGCGGATCACCTTGTAGCGGAAGCCAGGGAGGTCCTTGACGCGGCCGCCACGGATGAGAACGACGGAGTGCTCCTGCAGATTGTGCCCCTCGCCCGGGATGTAGACGCCCACCTCCATCCCGTTCGTGAGCCGGACGCGCGCGACCTTCCGCAGCGCCGAGTTCGGCTTCTTCGGGGTGGTGGTGTAGACACGCGTGCAAACCCCCCGCTTCTGCGGCGCGCCGCGGAGGGCCGGGGTGTTCGTCTTGGCCACTGGGGCCTTGCGGCCTTTGCGGACGAGCTGATTGACGGTGGGCACGCTGCTCCTAACGCTCCTGGTAAAGACAGACAAAGAACACACACATACGCGGCAGGGGTTGCACCCGCCACCTGCGGACGGCCAGTGTAGCTGACGACAGTCCGGTCCGGCAAGAGGTGATGCCGTCGCACGTGCCCGTATACAGATGCCTCGTTCCCGCGTAGAGTTGACTCAGGGGAAGGGAGAGGAATCACGACTGCGGAAGTCGTTGCGGCTCTAGGTGCCATCTGTGTTGTCGGCGTGCTCGTCGCGCTCTGGCTCGCCTTGCGGCGGCCCGTTCACGTCGATCCCGTCGACGTCGAGCGGGCGCTCAGGGGAGTCAACGATGGGCTCATCGGGCTGATCGAGAGGATCGAGGCGGCAGCCGGCCGTCCGGTCGAGTCTGCCGTCGCCCTCGAGGTGATCGGATCGACGATCGAGCTCGACGAGGTTCTTCACCGCACTCTCGCGGCCGCCGCCGCGCTCCCCGCCGTGGACGGAAGCGCCATCCGGGTGCAGCGCGAGAACGGCAGGGTCGAGATCGCTGTTCAGGGATCGGTAGTGCGGGGGGCGGCGCCCTTCCTGACCGGCCCACCCGATGGTATGCCCTTCGTCTCGGGGATCACTTCATGGGCAGTGGACGGCTCCGACGTGCTCCGCACGGGCCTCGTAGTCCCGGTCGGGCCCGATGCCAGCGGAACCCTCTCGGTCTTCTCTCGCAACGCAAACGCATTCGATGACGACGCGGTCGCGCTTCTCTCGACAATCGCGCATTCCGCGACACCGGCGATCCGGAATGCATTTCGCTATCTGGAGGCGAAGGAGCTCGCGGCGACCGATCCACGGACGGGTCTTCGGAGCCAGCTCGCCTTCGCCACGGAGCTGCCCGACAGGATTCTCGAAGTCCGACGGCACAATCGCCCCCTTTGCCTGATCCAGGTCGACCTCGATGATTTCGGAATGATCAACAGGAACTACTCCCAGGAGGTCGGCGACGACGTCCTGACCGAGTTCGCCAAGCGCGTCCTCGACACGATTCGCGCAGGCGACTCCGCCTATCGCAATTCCGGTGGGGCCGACGAGTTCTTCGTGATCCTGCCCGACACCACTCGAGCTCTCGCGCGGCGCTTCTACCGCCGCCTGGTGGGGGAGATGGAGGAGCCGTTCGGCGCGATCGGCGCAGTGACGATGTCTGGAGGACTCGCGGAGTTGCGCGCCGACGACACGCCGGAGACCCTGAAGGCACGCTCAGGGGCACTCGTGAAGCAGGCGAAGGATCTCGGCAAGAACCAGTTGTTCGACGACGAAGCCGTGTAGCCGCGTGGCGCAGGCGTGACGGGTTGACGGGAGTAGGGTTCGGATCACGATGAGCACCGCCGCACTTGCGATCCTCGGCGTCGGCGCCCTCGCCATCGCGATCGTCGTCGGATTTCACGTTCGCCGGAAGAGCCGCGAAGCACAGCGGCAGTTCACCCAGAGCCTTCTCGACCTGAGCTCTCGGCTCGACGGCCTCGCGATCGAGCTTGCCCAGGCTGTGGAGACGGTCCGGGAGGATGGTCTGCGTGCCCGTGTCTTCGAGTCTCTGACAGGAACACTCGATCTCGACGAGATCCTGGCGCGGTGCGCCGAGGCGGCCTCGTCCCTCCCCGATGTCGCCGCCGCGACGATCACCGTGGTTGTCGACGGTGTCCCCATGGTCGCCGCCGTCGGCGTCGATCCGGAACCACTCGGGGCCATGACCGGCCCTCCGGGAGGTGCGGCTGTACGAGCTGTGGGCCTTTCGTACCACTACCGAGACGCGCCCGGGGAGACCGGTGTGATGCTCTCGGCGGTCGCTGTGCCGATCGAATCCGAGGAGAGCCGCCTGGGGTTCCTGACGGTCTTCGGGCGTGAGGAGGAGCCTCCGGTCGCAGGGCCGGAGTTCCAGACGCTCGAGGCGATCGCGCACGCCGCAGGACCCGCGATCGAGCGGGCGCGTCGCAACGCCTCTCGTCCGTTGCCGGCGACGGACGCGCTCACGGGCCTCCCGAACCGACAGATGCTCCACGAGACGCTGGCGCTCGAGGTCGCTCGTGCTCACCGAAGCGGACGGAGCCTGACCCTCTGCGTGATCGACGCGGATGATCTCGAGACGGCGAACGTAGCGACTCGGCCTTCAGACGGCTGATGGACTTCTCGCCGAGATCGCGACGCTCCTTCGCGACACGCTTGGCCCTGGCGACCGCGTCTTCCGCTCCGGTGGCGATGAGTTCGCCGTCGTCATGCCGGACTCCGGCCGGATCGAGGCAGAGTCCACGTTTGCACGCGTACAGGCCTCGCTTCAGCGCGGCCCGCATCCCCTGGGCTCCGCCCCGAGCGTGTCAGCCGGGATCGCCGAGCTCAAGCCGGACGACGATGGCGTCTCCCTCTTCGAGCGGGCCGAGCGAGCGCTCCGCCGTGCGAAACATGCGGGAAAGGGGTCGGCGGCGTAACAAAGAGCGAAGGGAGTCCACCTGCGAGCAGGTGGACTCCCTTTCTGACCTTCGGAGCGACCTTCAGCCTCTCCCGGGGTTCGTTAAGCCGAGGCCGCGTCCTAGCCCTCCTCGGTCGCCTCCGGCGGAGCGTCCTCGACCGGCAGCTCGTCCTCGAATCCGAGGCCGAGCGTCGTCAGATCGATATCGCCGTCGCCGATCTCCTCGAGAGCGGCGAGCAACTCTTGCGCCTCCGCGGCGAACATCGAGGACGGCAACGGCTCCGCGGGCTCGATCTCGATCCCACGGTACTTCTTCAAGCCGGTCGCGGCGGGAATCAGCTTGCCGATGATCACGTTCTCCTTCAGCCCGAGGAGCCGATCGATCTTGCCCTCGATCGCTGCGTCCGTGAGCACCTTCGTGGTCTCCTGGAACGACGCGGCCGAGAGGAACGATTCCGTGGCGAGTGACGCCTTCGTGATTCCGAGGATCAGCGGCTCGAAGGTCGCCTGTTCCTTCTTCGCCTTACGGGCAACCTCGTTCGCGTGGGCAAGCACGGCCTTGTCGACCAACTGGCCCGGGAGAAGCGTCGTGTCGCCGGCGCTCTCGACGCGTACCTTCTTGAGCATCTGGCGAACGATCAGCTCGATGTGCTTGTCGTGGATGTCGACGCCCTGCGACTTGTAGACCTTCTGCACCTCGCCGACGAGATAGAGCTCCGTTGCGGTCGAGCCCTTGAGGGCGAGCAGCTCTGCCGGGGCGATCGACCCTTCGTTGAGCGGGTCACCCGCCTCGACGACCTGGCCGTGCGTGACGAGGAACCGGGTCCTGCGCGTGAAGCTGTACTCCTTCGCGGGAATCGGCTCGCCGCTCTCATCGAGCGCCGACGGGACGACCGTCACCTTGATCGTGCGGTCCGCGTCCTCGATCTCGACCTTGCCTCCCACCTCGGCCACCGTCGCCGCACCCTTCGGGTTCCGGGCCTCGAAGATCTCGACGACACGCGGAAGACCGTGAGTGATGTCGGCGCCTGCGACGCCGCCCGTGTGGAACGTGCGCATCGTCAGCTGCGTCCCCGGCTCACCGATCGACTGAGCCGCGATGATGCCGACCGCATCGCCTACCTCGCAGAGGTAGCCGGTTGCCAGGAAGGTGCCGTAGCAGGCGCGACACACGCCATGCTCGCTCTTGCACTTGAGGGCCGAACGCACCGGAACGTGATACCCCTCGGCGTGATCCTCGAGCCCCTCGAGCACCTCGCGCAGAAGCGGCATTGTCAGCTCGTCACCTGCCGATGCCAACAGCGTCTTGCCCGGCTTTCCGTCCTTGAGGGGCTTGTAGATATCGAGCGCGAGAATACGACCGACGACGCTGGAGTTCTCCTTGTCGTCGAGCATCGCCGCGAGGGTGATGTGATCCGTCGTGCCGCAGTCGAGGTCGCGAATGATCACGTCCTGCGAGACGTCGACGAGTCGCCGCGTGAGGTAGCCGGAGTCGGCTGTCCGCAGCGCCGTGTCGGCGAGCCCCTTGCGGGCACCGTGCGTCGAGATGAAGTACTCGAGCACAGACAGGCCCTCCATGAAGTTGGCCTTGATCGGGCGCTCGATGATCTCGCCCTTCGGATTGGCCATCAGCCCACGCATGCCGGCGAGCTGTCGAATCTGGTTGAACGAACCGCGGGCGCCCGAGCTGGCCATCATGAAGATGGTGTTCGTCTTGTGAAGGTTCGCCTTCATCGCCTCCGCGACCTCCTCGGTCGCCTCGGTCCACACCGCAACGATCCGCTCGTGCCGCTCCTCCTCGGTCATGAGACCGCGCTGGTACTCGCCTTCCAGCTTCTTGACCTCGGTCTCGTAGCCGACCAGGATCTCTTCCTTGTTCGGCGGGATCACGATGTCGTTCTTCGACACGGTGATGCCGGCGTTGGTCGCATAGCGGAACGCCAACGACTTGATCGTGTCGAGCACCGTTGCGACCGCATGAGCGCCGTAGAGATCGACGAGCTCCGCGATGAAGATGTCGATCTCTCGCTTCGAGAGCGGGCGATTGATGTACGTGTGCCTGACGGTCTCCTCCGAGTGTACGGCGACCTCGAGTGACCGCTCGATCTCGACGTTGAAGATCACACGGCCCGGTGTCGTCAGGAGGATCTCGTCGTGCCAGCGGTACTCGATCGGCTCCTGCAGGTGTACCTGGTGGGACTCGACCGCGAACTCGACCTCTTCCACGGAGCGGAATCGCTTCAGGCCCTTGACTCCGAGCAGCTTCGCGACTTCCGCCGTCGTGGCCTCCGGCAGCTCGTGATCGCAGTAGGTCAGGTAGTACGCCCCGAGAACCATGTCCTGGGTCGGCGTTGCGAGCGGCCGACCGTGGGCGGGCGAGAGAATGTTGTTCGCCGAGAGCATGAGGATGCGGGCCTCGGCCTGGGCCTCTGCCGAGAGGGGCAGATGCACGGCCATCTGATCACCGTCGAAGTCGGCATTGAAGGCGTGACAGACGAGCGGGTGCACCTGGATCGCCTTGCCCTCGATGAGGATTGGCTCGAAGGCCTGGATCCCCAGCCGGTGGAGCGTCGGTGCGCGGTTCAGGAGCACCGGATGCTCGGCGATCACCTCCTCGAGGACGTCCCAGACGTCCAGCGACATCGATTCGACGTGCTTCTTCGCGGCCTTGATGTTCTGGACGGCCTTGCGCTCGACGAGCCTGCTCATGATGAACGGCTTGAAGAGCTCGAGGGCCATCAGCTTCGGCAGACCACACTGGTGGAGCTTGAGGTTCGGGCCGGCAACGATGACCGACCGCCCCGAGTAGTCCACGCGCTTCCCGAGCAGGTTCTGCCGGAATCGGCCCTGCTTGCCCTTGAGCATGTCGGAGAGCGACTTCAGTGGCCGGTTGCCGGGACCCGTGACAGCGCGACCGCGGCGACCGTTGTCGAACAACGCGTCGACGGCCTCCTGCAGCATGCGCTTCTCGTTGTTCACGATGATCTCCGGCGCGCCGAGATCGAGCAGGCGCTTCAACCGGTTGTTGCGGTTGATCACACGCCGGTAGAGATCGTTGAGGTCGGAGGTGGCGAACCGGCCGCCGTCGAGCTGGACCATCGGCCGCAGCTCGGGCGGGATCACGGGCACGGCCTCGAGGATCATCCACTCCGGCTTGTTCTCGGATTTGATGAATGCTTCGACGACCTTCAAGCGCTTGATTCCGCGCTGCTGCTTCTGCCCCTTCGAGGTCTTGATCACCTCGCGGAGCGTGACCGACTCCTCGGCAAGGTCGAGGTCTCGGAGGAGATCACGGATCGCCTCGGCACCCATGCCGCCGCGGAAGTACTGACCGAAGCCATACGGCGAACCGAAGCGGTCCTTCAGCTCCCGGAACAACTGCTCGTCGTTGACGACGAGCTTGGGCTCGAGCTCGCGGAACAGCTTCCACGTCTCCTCGAGGCGACGAACACCGTCGACGGCCGCTTCACGCGCATCGTTGCGGCGGGAATCCATGTCCTGGACCATCTCGCGCACCTTCAGCGCCCACTGGGCGACGATGTCGAGATCGTCCTTCTTGGCACCGGGGAGCAGGCAGAGGTCATACGCGAGCTCGCGCACCTCGTCGACCGTCTGCCCGACGCTCTCCTCACGGAGGAGGTCTGTAAGGAGGCCGTTACCGACCTCGCGGGCCTTGTCGAGATTCTTGGCGTCGACGTTCGCAACGATCTCGGCGTCCTCACCCGATAGCTCCGTGCCGGTCGTCAGCGCGTCGACGAGCTTGTTCACGTGCTTCGTGATCGCGCCCTTCTTCGACCCGGTCGCGGACTCGAGCTCCGCGCGGAGCGGATCGAGCGCCTCGTCGATCTCCTGCGCGGCCGTTACGACTGATTCGATCTCACGCGGCGTCAGCTTGCGATCCTCGCGCGTCGCGGTCTGTCGAACGAGCTCACGGATCTTCTTGCCGTCCTCGGTCGTGAGCGACTTCGCGAGCTTCGGAAAGATGCCCCCTGCCAGCTGCCGAGCCTCCTCGAGCGTCGGGAGCATCTGATCCTCTGCCCAGTTGTTGAGGCCGCGGGTCCAGAACTCGTCGTCCTCGTCGAAGTTCTTCTCCTTGCCGGCGGCGAAGTACTCGCGTCGCCGGGCAAGGCGATCCTCGACGGCGAGCACGTGCTCGTCGCGGTCGACGTTGATCTGCTCGGACTCGGCACGCACCTTGTCCTCGAGGTCGGCGAGATCCTTGGCGCGGGCCTCGTTGTCGACGGCGGTGACGATCGATGCGGCGAAGTAGAGGACCTTCTCGAGCTCGCGCGGCGCGATGTCGAGGAGATACCCGATCCGACTCGGGACACCCTTGAAGAACCAGATGTGCGAGACCGGCGCGGCAAGGTCGATGTGACCCATGCGCTCACGCCGCACCTTCTGACGCGTTACCTCGACGCCGCAGCGCTCGCAGATGATGCCCTTGTAACGGACGCGCTTGTACTTCCCGCAGTAGCACTCCCAGTCCTTCGTCGGGCCGAAAATGCGCTCGCAGAAGAGGCCGTCACGCTCGGGCTTGAGTGTGCGGTAGTTGATCGTCTCCGGCTTGGTGACCTCGCCCGACGACCAGTCGCGGATCTTCTTGCTCGACGCCAGACCGATGCGGATCGCGTCGAATTCGTTGATGTCGATCACGTGTGTGCTTCGCCTCTTTCCGTTTACTCAGTGGTCGTCAGGTGTCAGTCGTCGAGCTCGGCGTCGGCGAGGCCGACCTCGAGCTCCGCGTCGGCTTCGACGCCATCCAGGGACTCGTCGGCGGCAACGGCGACGTCTCCGCCCTCGTCGGCGGCGGCAGCGCCCTCCTCGATCTCCTGGGTCGAGAGCTCACCGGCGGCAGCGCGAACCGCGGCAGGTGAAAGGTCGATGCCGAGCTCCTCCGCCGCGCGGAGCAGCTCGTCGTCCTCCTCGCGGACCTCGACATCACGTCCGTCATCCGACTGAACATGAACATCGAGGGCAAGGGACTGCATCTCCTTCAGCAGCACCTTGAACGACTCGGGAATCGACGGCTCGGCGATGTTCTCGCCCTTGACGATCGCCTCGTACGCCTTGACGCGGCCGATCGTGTCGTCGGACTTGATCGTGAGCATCTCCTGCAGCGTGTATGCGGCACCGTACGCCTCGAGCGCCCAGACCTCCATCTCACCGAACCGCTGGCCGCCGAACTGCGCCTTACCGCCCAGAGGCTGCTGGGTGACGAGCGAGTAGGGGCCGGTCGAGCGAGCGTGGATCTTGTCGTCGACGAGATGAAGCAGCTTCAGGATGTACATGTAGCCGACCGTGACCTTCTGCTCGAACGGCTCCCCGGTCTTGCCGTTGAAGAGCTGCACCTTGCCAGATGCCATGCTTCCGGCGGGGCGTGAGCGATCGACATTCATCTTGATCGGCGAGTCCGTCGTCTCGGCCCAACGAACGAGCGCGTCGTCGACATCGGTCTCGGTCGCACCGTCGAAGACCGGCGTCGCGACCGGATGCGGCCTCGGCGCGTTGATCGATGCGCGCGGGTTGACGCCGATCGGCTCGTCCGACTCGGCGAACATTCCGTGCGCAGCGGCCCAGCCGAGATGCGTCTCGAGGATCTGTCCGATGTTCATGCGGCTTGGCACGCCGAGCGGGTTGAGCACGACGTCGACGGGGCGGCCGTCCTCGAGGAACGGCATGTCCTCCTCGGGAACGATCTTGGAGATGACGCCCTTGTTGCCGTGGCGGCCGGCGAGCTTGTCGCCCTCCGAGATCTTGCGCTTCTTGGCAACGAAGACACGCACGAGCTCGTTGACACCCGGCGGCAGATCGTCACCGGCGTCGCGCGAGAACGTCTTGACGCCCATCACCTTGCCGCCCTCACCGTGCGGCACCTTGAGTGAGGTGTCGCGGACCTCGCGTGCCTTCTCCTTGAAGATGGCGCGGATCAGCTTCTCCTCCGCTGTCAGCTCGGTCTCGCCTTTCGGCGTCACCTTGCCGACGAGCAGGTCGCCGGAGCCGACCTCGGCTCCGATCCGCACGACGCCACGCTCGTCGAGATTCGCGAGCGACTCCTCCGAGCGGTTCGGAATGTCGCGCGTGAGCTCCTCGTCGCCGAGCTTGGTCGTGCGAGCGTCGATCTCGTACTCGTGGATGTGAATCGAGCTGAGCACGTCGTCCTTGACGAGGCGCTCGGACAGCACGATCGCGTCCTCGAAGTTGTAGCCCTCGAACGGCATGAACGCGACGAGCAGGTTCGCGCCGAGTGCCAGTTCGCCACCGTCGGTGGACGAGCCGTCAGCGAGTACGGTGCCCTTCCCGACCTTGTCGCCGAGCTTGACGAGCGGCTTCTGATGGATCAGCGTGCCCTGGTTCGAGCGCATGAACTTCGTGAGGTTGTACTCCTCACGAGTGCCCTTGCCCTCGATGACGATCGTCTCGGCGTCGACGTCGATCACGGAGCCATCGGTCCGGGACAGGACGACGTCGCCGGTGTCGATCGCGGCGCGGTACTCGACCCCGGTGCCGACGAGCGGCGCCTGGGCGATCATCAGCGGCACTGCCTGCCGCTGCATGTTTGCACCCATCAGGGCGCGGTTTGCGTCGTTGTGCTCGAGAAACGGGATCAGCGCAGTTGCGACGGAGACGATCTGGGATGCCGAAACGTCCATGTACTGGACGTCCTTCGGCGAGACCATGACGGCTTCGCCCTCGCGCGAGCGGCAGAGCACCTGCTCCTGCACGAACTTGCCCGTCTTCTCGTCGACCCGCTCCGATGCCTGAGCGATCGTGAAGAGCGCCTCCTCGGCGGCGTCGAGGTAGACGATCTCGTCGGTCACCTTGCCACCCTTGACGATGCGGTACGGCGTCTGGATGAAACCGAACTCGGACACCGTCGCCATCGAGGCGAGCGAGCCGATGAGGCCGATGTTCGGGCCCTCGGGTGTCTCGATCGGGCACATCCGGCCGTAGTGGGTCGGGTGCACGTCGCGAACCTCGATCGGCGCGCGCTCGCGCGTGAGCCCACCGGCGCCGAGCGCGCTGAGGCGCCGACGATGCGTGAGGCCGGCCAACGTGTTCGTCTGGTCCATGAACTGTGAGAGCTGCGATGAGCCGAAGAACTCCTTCAACGCCGCCACGACGGGGCGGATGTTGATGATCGTCTGCGGCGTGATCGTGTCGACGTCCTCCGTCGTCATCCGCTCGCGGACGACGCGCTCCATGCGATACAGGCCGACGCGGAACGCCTCCTGGATCAGCTCGCCCGTGGTGCGGAGGCGACGGTTGCCGAAGTGCTCGTACTCGTCGAGCTCGCCACGGATGGGATCGCGGTTCATCTGCGCGGCGTCCGCCGCGAAGTCCTTCGAATCCTCCGGCACACCGAGGTTCGTCGGGAGCGACACGAGCCGGCGCACGAGCGCGAGGATGTCCTCCGTCGTGAGCACGCGCGTGCCCTCGGGCACGGAAACGCCGAGACGCTGGTTCAGCTTGTAGCGACCGACCTTCGTCAGGTCGTAGCGCTTGGGATCGAAGAACAGCGCCCGCAAGAGGTTGCGCGCGTTGTCCAGCGTCGGCGGCTCGCCGGGGCGCTGCTTCTTGAAGACCTCGATCAGCGCCTCTTCCTCACGCGTGGTCGTGTCCTTCTCGAGCGTGTTCTGGATGTACACGGAGCCGTCGAAGAGCGCGAGGATCTTCTCGTTCGTGCTCGTGTCCAGCTGGAAGCCCGTCGTCGGATCCTCGAGCGGGAGGGCCCGCAGGAGCGTCGTGATCGGGAGCTTGCGCTTGCGATCGATGCGGGCATAGGCGATGCCCTTCTTGTCGATCTCGAGCTCGAGCCACGAACCACGCGACGGCATCAGGTTCGCGATGAAGACCTGCTTGGTCGCGTCCTTCGGCTCCATCAGGTAGGCGCCGGGCGAGCGGACGAGCTGCGTCACGATGACGCGCTCGGTGCCGTTGATGATGAACGTCCCGACCTCGGTCATCATCGGGAAGTCACCCATGAAGACCCGCTGCTCGCGAATCTCACCCGTCTCGGTATTGACGAATCGGACCGTCATCGACAACGGAGCCTGGTAGGTCATGTCCTTCTCGCGGCACTCGTTGATCGTGTTCGCGGGCTCGCCGAAGGCGTAGTCGCCGAACTCGACGGCAAGCGTCCCGGTGTAGTCCTCGATCGGCGAGATGTCGTCGATCGTTTCGCGAAGCCCCTCGTTCAGAAACCAATCGAACGACGTCTTCTGGATATCGATCAGGTTGGGGAGGTCAAGGACATGCTTCAGACGTGAAAAGCTCGTGCGCGCGCGCGGCGCAACAGTAGTGCTGCTCAAGATGCGACAGCCTCCCTTAACTGCGTGCAGGGTCGGAGGAGCAAGAAAGCTCGGGGCGGAACGTACGACAATAGCGGACGCGCATGCGCCGCCGCAACCGCCTCGAGGCGGCGTCGGCGGAACGTCCTCGGCGAGTATAGCGGAAGTAGCGGAAGATGATCCGGGTCAGGTCGTACATTGGAACATGCGGGACCTGACCCGGATCATTTCTCCTCTTCCTACTCCTCTACTTCAGCTCGCCTCTACTTCAGCTCGACGCCCGCGCCCGCTTCCTCGAGCTCGGCCTTGAGCTTCTCGGCCTCGTCCTTGGCAACGCCCTCCTTGACCGTGCCGGGGGCACCGTCGACGACGTCCTTGGCCTCCTTGAGACCGAGGCCGGTGATCGCGCGCACGACCTTGATCACCTGGATCTTCTTGTCTCCTACCGACGTGAGAACGACGTCGAACGTGTCCTTCTCCACTGCAGCACCGGCGTCACCGCCACCAGCGGGCGCGGCAGCAGCGACCGCAACGGGAGCGGCAGCCGTGACGCCCCACTCCTCCTCGATCGCGTTCTTCAATTCGACGAGCTCGAGCACGGTCATCTTGCCGAGCGTCTCGAGTACCTTTGCCGTATCCGTAGCCATTGCGTGTTCTTTCCTCTCACGTGTGTGGTTTGTGATGGAAGCGGACGAGGCATGCGCCTCGCCCCTACGCCTCCGGGGTTTCTGTCTCGGCCTCGGCAGCCGGTTCAACGGCTGCGTCGGCGACTTCGTCGGCGACGGCCTCCGCTACCGGCTCCTCGACGACAGCTTCCTCTGCCGATGTCTCCGCCACCGGGCTTTCGTCTCCGGCAGCATCGACACCACCGAGCTGCGTGATCCGGGCGTCGATCAGGCCCACCAGGTTCTGAAGCGGCGCGTTCAACACCGCAGCGAGCTGGCTCAGCGGTGCAACGATCACGCCAACGAGCTGGGCCTTGAGGACATCGAGCGGCGGCAACTTCGCAAGGTTCTCGATGTCGGAGCTGCTGATCGGATTGCCCGACAGCACACCACCGCGCAGCGTGAGGATCTTTGTCTCCTTGGCCGCGTCGGTGAGCGCCTTTGCGACCGCCACGGGGTTTCCGTCCGCGGTTACGAATGCGATTGCGGTCGGGCCCTCGAGGAGAGCCAGCAGCGCATCCGCCCCGGCCGCCTCTGCCGCACGCCGCGTGAGCGTGTTCTTGACGACGCTCAGCTTGGCACCGTGGTTCAGCAACTCGACCCGCAGGCTCGCGAGCTGACTATTCGTGAGGCCGCGATAGTCGGCCACGAGTAGCGCATCGGACGACTGCAGTCGTTCGATCAACTCGGCGATCACCTTCTCTTTGTCTGCTTTCTGCATCTTTCACCTCCTCTCGCACGTCGAGCCCGCACGGAGGCGGGCTCGAGCGAGTGACGGTTTGCAGTCAATCGTGCGAGGCCACCTCGGCCGGGCTTCTGCCACGCGCGTGTGCGCGGCTGCCGGCTGTCTTCGGCGACGGGCATGTCAGGAAAACGTCAAGGGATGAAGCGCGTGCCTCACCCCGCCAGGGCTGCTGCCTCCTCGAGCTCTTCGACGATCCCGCGGGTTCGCGACGGATCGATGTGGAGGCCGGGGCCCATCGTGGATGTCAGCGTGATGCCCTTGATGTATCGGCCCTTCGAGGACGCGGGCTTCGCGCGAACGATTTCCTCAACGAGCGCGGCGTAGTTCTCGACGAGCGCGCGCTCCTCGAAGCTCTTCTTGCCGATCGCGACGTGCACGTTCGCTCCGCGGTCGGTGCGGTACTCGAGCTTGCCCGCCTTCGCATCCGAGACTGCTTTCCCGATCTCGAAGGTGACCGTGCCGGTCTTCGGGTTCGGCATCAGGCCGCGGGGCCCGAGGACCCGACCGAGCTTGCCGACGTTGCCCATCTGATCGGGGGTTGCTATGGCGACGTCGAAATCGACGAAGCCACCCTCGATCCGTGCGGCGAGGTCCGCCGCGCCGACGACGTCGGCGCCCGCCTCCTCGGCCTCCCGTGCCTTATCACCCTCGGCGAACACGGCGACCCGCGTGATGCGGCCCGTGCCGTGGGGCAGCATCAGGGTTCCGCGCAGCTGCTCGTCCGCGTGGCGGACGTTCAGGCCGAGCAGGAAGTGGACCTCGACGGTCTCGTCGAACTTGGCGCCCTCGATCTCCTTGAGGATCTTGATCGCCTCGATCGGCGTATAGAGGTGCTCGCGGTCGATCTTCGCCCGCGCCGCCTTGTACCGCTTGCCATGGGCGCTCATGCCTCCACCTCGACACCCATCGACCGGGCGGTTCCGGCGATCACCTTCATCGCCTGCTCGATGTCGTTCGCGTTCAGATCCGGCATCTTCGTCTCCGCGATCGAACGGAGCTGGTCTTGCGTGAGCTTGCCGACCTTCACCATGTTGGGCTCTCCCGAGCCCGACTGGATGTTGAGCACTTCCTTGATCAGGACGGCGGCCGGCGGCGTCTTCGTGATGAACGTGAAGGAGCGATCCTCGAAGACCGTGATCTCCACCGGAATGATGCGGCCGTTCTCATGCGCGGTCTGTGCGTTGAACGCCTTGGTGAACTCGACGATGTTGACGCCGTGCTGGCCCAGTGCGGGACCAACCGGCGGAGCCGGGTTGGCCTGGCCACCCGGGATTTGAAGCTTGATCAGTGTGAGGACTTTTTTTGCCATATGCGTGAGTGCGTTCGGGGCTGCGCGCCCCTCCTCCCGTCTTGTCGATTACGAAGTGTGCGTCCTAGTCGATCTTCTTGACCTGATCGAACCCGAGCTCGACCGGAACCTGGCGCTCGAAGATGTCGACGAGAACCTTGAGCTTCTGCGCGTCGGGGTTGACGTCGACGATCTCTCCGTCGAAGTCCGAGAGCGGCCCCGAGGTGACCTTGACCGACTCGCCGAGAACGAACTGCGCCTGCGACTTCGCCGCCGGGCCACCACCGGCACCCGCCGTATGGAGAATGCGGTCGACCTCGCCCTGGGAAAGCGGGACCGGCTTCGCGCCTGCCCCGACGAATCCCGTCACGCCGGGCGTTCCCTTGACGACGATCCATGCCTCGTCGCTCAGGTCCATGTTGACGAGAACGTAGCCGGGCAGAACCCGCTTTTCGGTCTGCACCTTCTGGCCGTCCTTCGTCTCGATCACCTGCTCGGTCGGCACCACGACGCGCCGGAACCGAGGCGTCTGATTGAGGGAAACGATCCGGTGCTCGAGGTTCGTCTTGACCTTTTTCTCGTGCCCGGAATACGTGTTGATCACATACCAGAGAAACATGTTGGCCTCACTGCCCGAGAAGGACGTCGCGGACGAAGGGACGAACCAGCTGGTCGACCCCCCACAGATACGCGCCGACGATGGCGACGGCGATGATGACGGCGACCGTGCCCTGAATCACCTGAGCGCGGTTTGGCCAGTCGACCTTGTGCAGTTCGGCCCACGACTCGCGAACGAAGCCGCCCCGACGCCGTGGCTCGCGCTCGATGGGTGAGACGATTCCACCTCCGCCGGCAGCCGCAGCCGGCTGCGGAGCGCCGACCGACTCCTTTGGAGCCTGGTCGCCGGCAGCGCGACGCGCGTCGCGCCTCTGTCTCCGGGTCTCGTCTGCCACCGCTAGCGGGTCTCCCGGTGGATCGTGTGGGAGCCGCACCAGCGACAGTACTTCTTGAACTCGACCCGATCGGGCGAGTTCCGCTTGGACTTCTCCGTCTGATAGTTCCGCCGCTTGCAGTCGATGCAGGCGAGCGTGATTGCGACTCTGACTCCGGTTGCCATGGCTTCTTCTCGTGTGGTGGGAAAGGGCGTGCGAGGTAGCGGCGGTAGGACTCGAACCTACGACACGCGGATTATGATTCCGCTGCTCTAACCAACTGAGCTACGCCGCCGAGCAGCCGCCAACTCTAGCAGTGGAGAGTAGCAGTGGTACGGAGACGAGGGCTCGGTTCCCGTGAGCGGAAGCGTGTGGTCATGCGATATCGGCGCCCCACGACGATCCCGACCGGTCCGCTGTGTAATCTCCTCGACCGTGATCCGGATTCCCCCACAGAGCGGTGGCTGGCTCGAGGTGATCTGCGGCCCGATGTTCTCGGGCAAGAGCGAGGAGATGATTCGTCGCGTGCGACGGGCCGAGATCGCGGGCCAGCGCGTCGTGATCTTCAAGCCGCGGATCGATGATCGGTACGACGTGACCGATGTCGTCTCACACGCCGGCGCGCGGATGCGTGCGGTCGCTGTCGACAGCGTGGCCGAGCTCGTCGACCTCTCGGGCGGCCACGATGTGATCGGAATCGACGAGGTGCAGTTCTTCGACCGGGCCGTCGTCGATGCCGCGCTCGCGCTCGCCGACGGCGGCGTCCGGGTCATCGTCTCCGGTCTCGATCAGGATTTTCGACGGCTGCCGTTCGGCGTCATGCCCGACCTGCTCGCCTTCGCGGAGTTCGTCGACAAGCTGCAGGCCGTTTGCCATCGCTGCGGCGGAACGGCCACGACGACGCAGCGCCTGGTCGACGGACGTCCGGCACCGTATTCCGGTGAGACGATCGTCGTGGGTGCGCTCGATTCGTACGAAGCGCGCTGTCGCGACTGCCACGAGGCCGGTGTCGGCGCGATCACGCTCGTCGCCTGACCGCGCCCGAGCATTACGAGACGACGAGCACGAGCTTGCCGGTGAACGACTTCGTCATGAAAGCTTCCTGAGCCTGGACGATCTCCGCTAGCGGGTAGGTGCCTGCAACGACGGGCTCGATCTCGCCGCGCTCGACGTAGCCGACGAGGTTCTCGAAGACGACCGGCTCCTGGATGGTGCAGCCGAGGAGCCTCAGATCCTTCAGATAGAGCGTTCGCAGGTCGAGCTCGACGACAGGCCCGGCGATCGCCCCGGCCGTCGCAAGACGCCCGCCGTGACGGAGCACCTCGAGCAGCGCCGGCCACCTCGGCCCGCCGACGACATCCACGACGGCGTCGATGCTCTCCGGGCCGAGCACCTCGACGAGGTCGTCGTCGCGGCCGAGGACGGCGTCGGCGCCGACGGCGCGCACGGCGCCGGCTTTCCCGCTCGACGCGACACCGAGAACCTCCGCGCCGCGTCGCCCCGCGAGCTGGACGGCCGCCGAGCCGACGCCCCCGGACGCACCGGTGACGAGAACCCGCTCGCCCGGAGAGACGCCCGCCCGGTGGAGGAGATTCTCGGCCGTCGAGTACGCACACGGGAGTGAGGCGAGCTCGACATCCGACCAGTCGCACTGGACGGGATACGCCTCGATCCCGGGTACGGCGACGTACTCCGCAAACGCACCGTCGCACTCCGAACCGAGCGTCCAGTACGGGAGCTCCGACGAAGCCGGCGGACGCATCATCGGGCGCACGATCACGCGCTCGCCGATCCTTCGTGCCGCGACGCCATCGCCGACCGAGACGATTCGACCACAGCAGTCCGCGCCCTGAATGCGCGGGAAGTCGAGCGGCGAACCGGACCAGCTGCCGTCATCCAGCGCTCCTCGCTCGAGCAACTCCCCGTCCCGCGCCGCGATGTCCTTCGAGTACCAGCCGATCCGGGTGTTGATGTCCGTGTTGTTGACGCCGGCGGCGGCGACGTGGATCAGCACCTCGCCGTCGGCCGGCTGAGGTCGAAGGATGTCCTCGCGATAGCTGAGCCTGTCGAGGCCACCGTGCCCCGTCAGCAGGACGCCCCGCATGCGCTCGGGACGGCCCGGCCTCGCCCCGACGCTCACGACCTGCCCGGCATCGCGGCACCCTGACGCATCAGGCGCCGCTGTAGAACGGGTTGGTGAGCGCGTCCCTCTTGTCCACGAGCCGCGAGGCAGCATCGGAGTCGCGGCCCTGAACACACATCCCGACGGCTTTGCGCACGGCCGTGCGAGCAGCGTCACGTACGGCCGTCTCGTCCTCGGCGTTCGCGGCGACCCAGATGGCCACGAGAACGAGCAGATCGCCTGTCGCCTCGACGAGACCGTCCGCCACGGCATCGAGGACGCCCTGCCCGATGCCGAGCTGAGCGGCACCCCAGGTCATCGTCTCGTGGTGCGCGTCCGTCGCGGTCGCCTTGTTCATCATCAGCGTCGGAGGCCAGATCGGCTCGTACTCCTGCTGGGTGGGGCCGACGCAGCAGAGCACCGGCGTGTGCCCGGGCGAGGGATGGGCGAACATCGAGAGTGCCGCTGCCGCGGTCGCGCTGCCTCGTCGCGCGAGGACGACGTTCACGTGGGTGCCGTTTGGCGACAGCCCGCCCCAGCCTTCGCCGATGCGGCCGTCAAGGTCATCGAGGTTCACGCAGCGAGCTCCTTCAGGGGTCAGGTCGAGCACGACACGGAGGGCTTCCCCGCCTTGCATCAACTCGAACCCCCGCGCGACCTCGTCGAGCGGGAGGCGGTGAGAGACGAGCCTGTCGAGCGGCAGGCGGCCCGAGCGGTACTGATCGAGGATCGTCGCAAAGTCGCGGTCCGGACGGGAAGAGCCGTAGATCGAGCCGAGAATCCGTCGCTCCATCCGCGGGATAGAGAGCGCCGGCAACGTCAACACGGCATCTGCGCGCGGGATCCCGATCAGCACAGCCGCGCCCCGTGCCCGGGTCGACAGAAACGCGGCGATCATCGCCTCCGGCCGACCCGTCGCCTCGATCGCATAATCGACGCCCCCGCCCGAAACCTCGCGAATCGCCTCGGCCGTTGCTTCGGCCGAGCCGGCCCAGAGGACGGCGCTCGTGGCCCCGAAGCTCAGCGCGACATCGAGCTTCCCCGGCGCCGCGTCGACTGCGATCACCGGCTCCGCGCCAACGGAAACGGCTGCCATCAGCGCCGAGAGCCCCACTCCACCACAGCCGATGACGGCGACCCGGTCGCCTGGCCGAACGCCGGCCGTGTGCCAGACGGCACCGACACCAGTCGTCACGGCACAGCCGACGAGCCCGGCGATGTCGAACGGAATGTCCTTCGGAATGACGACACACGATTTCTCGGGCACGACGCAGGCCTCGGCGAACGTCGAGAGGAACGAGTAGTGGTAGACAGGCTCGCCGTCCCGCGAGAGACGGGTCGTGCCGTCCATCAGACCGCCCGTCCCCATCGTGCGGCCATGCCGTCGAGCAGAGATGGGGAGGTTGCGCAGCGCATTCCGCACACGCACCGCACGACGGCGACCACGAGAGCGCGACATGATCGCCGACCCGCGACGCGCGTCGTGTCCGGGCCGACCGCCTCGACGACACCGGCGCCCTCGTGGCCGAGCACCGCCGGGCAGCGGGTCTCCGATGTGCCATCGATCGCATTGAAGTCGGAGTGGCAGACGCCCGAGGCACCGAGCCGCACGAGTGCCTCGCCGGGACCGGGCGGTGCGAGGTCGAGATCCTGGAGTCCGAACGGCCCACCCGTCGCCTCGAGAACGGCGGCGCGAATCTTCACGGAGTGACGGCGGCCGACGCCTCCGGTGGCCCGGCTGCCTGCAGCGTGCGCAACTCGTCGAGCGGGATGTGGCACCGCATCAGGTGGTTCTCCTCTACCTCGACGAGTGGCGGCTCGGTCTCGTCGCAGATCGTCCCGATCCTGCGCGGGCAACGCGTATGGAAGACGCAACCGGTCGGCGGGTTCGCCGCACTCGGAATGTCCCCGTCGAGCCTGATCCGCGGTGCGCTCGCCACCGTCGACGTTCGGCACCGCCGAGAGCAACGCCTCGGTGTACGGATGGTGTGGGCCGTCGTAGACGGTCTCGGAGAGGCCGAGCTCCATCAGCCGGCCGAGGTACAGCACGGCGATCCGGTCGGAGACGTACCGCACGACGCCGAGGTCGTGCGAGATGAAGAGGTAGGAGACCTGCTGCTGCGCCTGGAGCTCGACCAGCAGGTTCAGGATCGCTGCCTGAACGGAGACGTCGAGCGCCGACGTCGGCTCGTCACAGACGACGAGCTTCGGGTTGCCGGCGAACGACCGGGCGATTGCGAGGCGCTGCTTGAGTCCTCCCGAGAGCTGTCCCGGCGAGGAGCTCACGTAGCGCTCGGCAAGACGTACGGAGTCCATCAGCTCGAGCGTTCGGGCCTCGGCAGCCGCCCCGGTGATCCCCGTCGAGCTTCTTCAGCGAGCGCCGCATGATCTTGCGCACGGAGTGCGCGGCGATTGAGTGCGGAATCCGGGTTCTGGAAGACGATCTGCAGCGCTCGCATGTCCTCCGTCGAGCGGCCCTTCAGAGTCCCGGAAAGCTTCCGCCCGTCGAATCGGACGCGCGCCGGAGGTCGGATCGACGAGCCCGAGGAGCGTGCGTGCCAGCGTCGTCTTCCCGCTACCCGACTCGCCCACGAGCCCGAGCGTCTCGCCCGGCCAGATCGCGGCGGTCACGCCGACGAGGGCGTGAACCTCATGGCCCTGCTGCTTGAACACCTTGCCGAGATCGTCGAAGCTGAGGAGCGGCGTCCTTGGCCCGATCGACCGCGGGCAACTCGAGATCGGCGACCACCTCCCGCGGCAGGGTCTGTGCCTGCTCGTGGAAGTGACAGCGGCTCATGTGCGAGCCGCCGATCGAGTGGGCCTCCGGCGCCTCTGTGCGACATCGGTCGACCGCGAGCGTGCAGCGCCCGGCGAAGACGCAGCCCGGCAATTCCTCGCCGACGTTCGGCATGAAGCCCGGGATCGTGTCGAGTCGTCCGTGATCCTTGCGCACGCCACCCCGGGGCACGCAGCGCAGCAGCCCGACGGTGTACGGATGCCGCGGATCGGCGAGGATCGTCTCGGTATCGCCCTCCTCGACGAGGCAGCCGGCGTAGAGCACGCCGACGCGGTCGCACATCTTCCTGATGATCCCGAGGTTGTGGCTGATGAAGAGGACGGACGTGTGCAGCTCCGCCTGCGAGGCCGGCGACGAGGTCGAGCACCTCCGCCTCCACCGTGGCGTCGAGACCGGTCGTTGGCTCGTCGAGGATGAGCAGGGCAGGGTTTGTCGCAAGCGCCATCGCGATGATCACGCGCTGCTGCATGCCGCCCGAGAGCTGATGGGCGTAACGGCCCATCACCGAGCCCGGGTCGGCTATCTGGACACGCTTGAGTGCCTCCTGCGCCTGCTGCGCTCGCATCAGACGCGTTCGCGCCCTGGACGCGAAACACCTCGGCGACCTGCTTGCCGACCCTGATCGACGGGTTGAGCGCCGCGCCCGGGTTCTGATAGACCATCGACACCGCGCTCGAGCGCAGCTTTCTGAGCTCGCTCGTCGACAGCGCCAGCGCGTCGCGGCCGTCGATCCTGATCCCTCCCGAACGGACGCGTCCGTTGCGCGGAAGGTAGTTGACGATCGCGAGGGCGGCGGTCGACTTCCCGCAACCGGATTCGCCGACGAGCCCGTAGGCCTCTCCGCGGTTCACGTTCAGCGTCACTCCCCGCAGGACCTGCCGATCGGTGCTGCGGACGCGGTAGACGACATCGAGATTGTCGAGTTCGAGCGCGTGCGGCGCCCGGTCATCGTCGCGACGGTCTTCTCCCGACTGACTGCACTCATTCGTCCACCACCTGCTGCAGCCCGTCAGCGACGAGGTTGACGGCGATCACGAGCGTCGTGATCGCAAGGCACGCGAAGAGCACGGTCCACCAGTAGGTACCGGTGCTGAGGAGCGTGTAGTTCTCGGAGATCTGGAGCGACCAGTCGGGCGATGGCGGCTGGACGCCGAAACCGAGGAACGTGAGTCCGGCGATCGGCGAAGATCGCGTAGCCGAGCCGTACGGTCGCCTCGACGATGATGGGGCCCATGATGTTGGGCAGGATCTCGACGAACATGATGTACGGGGCCCGCTCACCGCGGAGCTGGGCCGCCTGGCACGTAGTCGAGTTGCCTTTCGCCGAGGACGGTGGCGCGAACGGTCCGCGCTATCGGCGAGGTGAAGATGAGCCCGATGACGAGAATCAGAGTGAGGTTCGAGGAACCGAGCGCGGTGAGCACCACGACCGCGATGACGATGAGGGGTAGGGCGAGGATCGCGTCGACGAGACGGCTGATCGCGTCGTCGGTGAAACCCCCGACGAAGCCCATTATGAGGCCCAGGATCGTGCCGAACGTGATCGCGATCACCGTTGCGGCAGGCGCGACTCTCAGCGTCGACTGCGCCCCCGCGAGAACCCGCGAGAAGATGTCGCGCCCGAACTGGTCGGTGCCGAACCAGTGGGTCGAGTCGGGCGCCTTGCAGGATCGCGTCCGTCTGCTCCAGCGGATCGTAGGGTGTGAAAGCCGAGCCGGTGATCGCCCAGAACACCCAGAAGAGAACGACGACCATGCCGACGATGAACGTCTTCGAGCGTAGGATCTGGCGCAACATCTCCCGGCGTGCGATCTTCGCCTCGGTCGGCACCAGATCCGGCGTCGGGTTCGAAGCCGGCCGCATCGTCGGTCATCGCGCTCATTCGTCACCCCCGAATCGGATCCGAGGGTTGAAGACCGAGTAGAGAATGTCGGCGAACAGGGTCGCGAGCAGATAGACGATACCCACGAGCATGACGCCGCTCTGGAGCACCGGATAGTCCTTGTTCTGCGCGGCGGTGTAGATCCGCAGGCCGATGCCGTTGTAGTTGAAGATCTTCTCGATCACGAGCAGGCCGCCGATCAGGTAGCCGATCTGCGTGGCGACGACCGCGATCGTCGGCAGCAGAGAGTTTCGAAGCACGTGGCTGGCCGACGACGTCTCTCTTCGTGAGCCCCTTGAGATAGGCGGTGCGCGTGTAGTCGGCATCCACGTTCTCGACGATGCTCGATCTCGTGATGCGCGCGATATAGCCGAACTCGACAGCGACGAGGGCAAAGCTCGGCAGCAGAAGGTACTGAATCTGCGTCGCGACGCTGGCGCCGTCGGGAGCGGTCGCGGAGACGGGCAGCCAGTCGAGCCAGAGCCCGAACAGAAGGATGAAGGCGATCGCGGTGACGAACTCGGGGATCGCGGTGAACGACACGCCGGTGATCGTGATCACGCGATCGGTGAGGCTGTTGCGCCGCAGGCCGGCGATCGCGCCACCGATGATGCTGAGCGGAACGAGGATCACGAACGCCACCGCCGCCAGCTTGAGCGAGTTGGTGAAGGCTGGCCCGAGGAGACTCGAGACGGAGACCTGGTACTGCAACGAAGTGCCGAGGTCACCCTGGACGAAGTCGGCTGACCCAGTCCCAGTACTGCGTCACGAGGGGGCGGTCGGTTCCGGCAGCCTTGTTGAAGATATCGACGTCGCTCTGACTCGCGAAGCCGCCAAGGACGTTCCGGCCGACGTCGCCGGGCAGGAGCGAGGAAGCGCTGAACACGAGCACGCTGAGAATGAACAGCGTGATCAGGGCATAGCCGAACCTCTTCAGCAGAAACCGTTTGATCCGAGCCTCCACGCGCCTGACCTGTGGGCCGGGCCGCCGCGCGAGGCGACGACCCGGCCGATGGAAACGGTGCTTCCGTGCTACCCGAGCGAGGTCTTCGAAAGATCGATCGTGCCGATCGCCGAAGCCTGGAACCCCTTGACCTTCTTCGAAGCAGCCATCGTCCAGTTGTAGAAGTACGGGATGATGACCGGAGTATCCCTGAGCAGGAGCCGCGCGCGATGCCGGTGTACTTTCGCTGTTCCTTCAGGGTCAGCGCCGCGGAGTAGTTGTCGAATGCCTTGTCGAACGCCTTGTTCGCGTAGTTCGACGAGCTCCAGACGCCACCCGACTTGAAGGCCGAACTCGCCACGACGTTCGGCACCGCTCGGTGGCCGTAGTCCGTGATGTTGAGAGGCGTGTTCAGCCACGGCGTCGTGCCCCGGCCCGTTGCGCCACCCGAGTACGTGCCGCCGTAATAGGCCGCTGGACGTGATGATGTTGAGCTTGATGTCGATGCCGACCTTCTTCGCCGAGGCCGCGAGGATCTGGGCCAGTTGCCGGGATCTCCTCGTACATCTCGGTCGTCAGCGTCACCTGGAAGCCCTTGGGATAGCCGGCCTGCGTGAGCAGCTTCTTGGCCTGCACGAGATCCTGCTTCCGCTGCGGGACAGTCGGATCCGATGACGGGTAGACCGACGCGAACGGGCCGTCGTTTCCGGGGACGCCGAAGCCGTTGAACAGCTGCTTGATGATCTTCGGCCGGTCGAGAGTGAGCGCGAGCGCCTGGCGGACGCGCCGATCCTTGAACGGCTTGATCGCCGCGGCGGTCGAGACGAGCATCGAGATCTCGCGGTGCGGCGTGCCCTTGGCGCTGATGATCTGGACGTTCGGATTGTTGAACAGGGCCCGGCTATTCGCGAATGAGGCCTGGCTGATCATGTCGATCTGGCCGCCGAGGAGCGCCGCGGTCACCGCGGCGGCGTCGGAGTAGTACGTCGCGTCGACGCCGTCGAGCGGTGTCTTGCCACCCCACCAACCCGGATAGCGGTCGAACTTCGCACCGACTCCCGGCGTGTAGGACGTCAGCCGGAAGCCACCCGTCGTCGTTCCGCCCTTCGCGAACTGGCCGAGCTTGTAGGTCGACGGCATGATGATCGTGTTGTACGTCGTGTTGCTCGTCAGGTACGGAAACGCGGCAGTCGGGGCATCGAGGTAGAAGACGACCGTCTTGCCACCATTCGCCGGCTGGATGTTGCCCGCCTTGAGCACACCCTTGAACGCCGAGAGGGCACCGCCGCCGCCGTTCGGATCCGTATTGCGGTTGAATGTGGCAACGACGTCAGCCGCCGAGAATGGTGAGCCGTCCTGGAACTTGACGCCCTGGCGCAGGTTGAACGCCCACTGGGTGCCGTCCTTGTTGGGCTTCCAGTTGAGCGCGAGCCGCGGCGAAAGGGTGTTGTCCTGGTTCGTCGCCGTGAGGAACTCGCCGCAGATCGTGCCCGTCGCCGAGCGTCCCGTGGTCGGCGAACAGGTGCGGCTCCATGGGCCTTGCCGGGGCCGGGATGATGCCGAGCCGGAGCCGGCCGCCGGCCTTGACGGCCCGCGTGGCCGCACGAGCAGGTGCTGCGTAGCCCGCGGTTCCGAGAGCGGCTCCGATGGCCGTTGCAGAGAGGCCGATGACGCTCGCGTGCCGAAGGAAGTCGGCGCGACTCGCCTGACCCGTCAGGAACTCGTCGATCAGCGTGTTGTCGAGCTCACTCGCCTGTGTGTTGCGGTACTCGTCGAGCCTCTTCAGTGAATCCCGTTCCATAAGCCCTATCCCTCGCCTTCTACTGTCGACATCGATCTGGACGATCTGGACATAGGTGTGGACGTGCCATCGCGATCAAAGTTGGACTCGTTTGTCGTGACCCCATCTACCGGCGTGTGACCCCGAAATGGACAATGCGTTCTACGGATGGACTACCGTCCCAACCTGAAGCTGTTCTTATGACAGATCTGCCCACCGCCTGTCAAGCGCGCCTTCCCTCTGGAACACCGTTCGACATCTGGCACTCGCCCGAGTATCGTGACGACCGTGGAGCCGGCGATCGAGACGCAGCCCGGACGGTCGGTCGCCGAGGCGTCTGACACCCGTTCGCCCTCGTCGGGCGTCAACGCCACGCTCCGTATCCTCGACCTGATCGCTGCCCGTGGCCCTTTGGGCCTTGCCGACCTGACCCGTGAGCTCGGCCTCCCGAAGAGCACCGTGCACCGGATCTGCGGCGTGCTCGTCGATCGCGCCTGGGCGGTGCGCGAGCCGGACGGCCGCTTCGGCCTCGGCATTCGCGCGCTGAGACTCGGCTCGAACGCGACCGAGCTCCCCATCGTGACGGCGTTCCGGACGGTCGCGGCGTCGTTTCTCGGTGAGCTCGACGAGACGATCGCGCTCGCCGTCGTAGACGGCGACGAGTCGCTCTACATCGCGATGGAGGAGACGTCGCAGCCCGTGCGATACGTCACCCACGTCGGGTCGAAATCACCCGCGTTCGCATCGGCGAGCGGTCGTGTCGTCCTTGCGAGCCAGCCGGAGGAGGTTGTGACTGCACTCTTCGCCGGACGGACCATGATCACACCGACCGGGCGGCGCCTCGGCGGGATGCCAGAGCTGCGAACGATCCTCGATGAGGTGCGCCACAACGGCGTGGCCGAGAACTGGGACGAGACAGCGCGAGGGCTCTATGCCGGGTCGGTCCCGGTGACGAACGACGCCGGCACCACCCTGGCGGGCCTGACGGCCCTGATCCCGCGCTCGCGCGTCACGCCCGAGCGTCACGAGACCGTGGTCGCTTGTCTCCGCAAGCACGGCAGCCTCCTCTCGGAGCTCGTCGGCTGGCTTCCTACGTACGCCTCGCGCGCCTCGACCCCGGACTGAGAGCGTGCGACTCCGCGTCACGCTCGCGTCCCGTACTTGGTACAACATCCCACCACGATGAAGATTTCCGCGTTCGAAACGTTCGTCGTCGGCAACCCGCCGCCCAGCCTCGGTGGCAAGTACTTCATCTTCCTCAAGCTGACTACTGACGACGGCGTCGAGGGCATCGGCGAGGTGTACGCGGCGACGTTCGGACCTCACGTCGTCGCGCAGATGATCGAGGACGTCTGTGCACGCCACGTGATCGGCGCCGACCCGTTCCGGATCGAGCGACTCTGGCGCGACGTCTACGGGCAGGGCTACTCTGCGCGACCGGACATCTCGCTCGTCGGAGTGCTGAGCGGCATCGAGATGGCCTGCTGGGACATCATCGGCAAAGCCGTCGAGAAGCCTGTCTACGAGCTGCTCGGCGGACTCGTCCACGAGCGTCTCCGTGGCTACACGTATCTCTATCCGGAGCCGGAAGACACGACGAACGTCTACTTCGACGCCGATCTCGCTGCCGAGCGGGCGGCGGAGTACATGGCCCTCGGTCACACCGCGCTGAAGTTCGACCCGGCCGGCGGCTACTCGACCTTCGACCCCCGCCAGCCCAGCCTCGAGGAGCTGGAGCGCTCGGAGCGCTACGTGCGGAAGGTGCGCGAGGCCGTAGGCGACCGCTGCGATCTGCTCTTCGGTACGCACGGGCAGTACACCCCGGCGGGTGCGATTCGGCTCGCCCGGCGTCTCGAGCGATTCGACCCACTCTGGTTCGAGGAGCCCACCCCGCCCGAGATGCCCGAGGAGATGGCGAAGGTCGCGCGGGGAACCTCCATCCCCATCGCGACGGGCGAGCGCCTGACGACGAAGTACGAGTTCTCACGCGTGCTCGAGACGGGAGCCGCGGCGATCCTGCAGCTGAACCTGGGGCGCGTCGGTGGCCTGCTCGAGGCGAAGAAGATCGCGGGTATGGCCGAAGCCCACTATGCGCAGATCGCGCCGCATCTCTATTGTGGCCCGGTCGTCGGCGCCGCGAATATCCAGATCAGCGCGTGCAGCCCGAACTTCCTCGTGCTCGAGGGGATTCGAGAATGGGGCGACTTCCACGCGGAGATCCTGAAGACGCCGATCGTGTGGGAGGACGGCTACGTCGTCCCGCCGAGGGCACCCGGGCTCGGGGTCGAGCTCGACGAGGCCGTTGCGGCGCGTCATCCCTACACGGGTGACGAGCTCCACCTCACGCCCGTGTTCGGGCCGCCGCAGCCGTAGCCGCCGCTACGCCGTGATCTGAGACGGGAACCCGTCCGCCCGGAGCTCTGTGCCAAGCGCGTCCTCGAGCAGCTTCACCACCATCGGCGACCAGGCCGAGCCGCCGTACTCCTCACGCGCACGGATGAAGGCCTCCTGCACGACGGAGGCAAGCTCGAGCGGCACGCCGAATTCGCCTCCGAGCTCCTGCGCGAAGCCGAGGTCCTTGCAGGCGAGGTCGATCGTGAACCCGATGTCGTAGCTGCCGTTCAGGATCACCTGGCTCTCGGTCTCGTGGACGAAGCTCGTTCCGGAGCTGGCCTTGATCACCTCGAATGACTGCGCGAGGTCGAGGCCGCCACGTTTCGCGAGCATCAATGCCTCCCCTGCCGCAACGAGGTGGATGAAGGCGAGCATGTTCGTGATCACCTTGATCACGGACGCGCTGCCGAGCGGGCCGATGTAGAAGACCTTGCCGCCGATCGCCTCGAACGCCGGAAGGTGCGCGGCGAACACGTCCGCGTCGCCACCGACGAGAACAGTGATCTGACCCGACGCAGCGAGATGGACGCCGCCCGTTACCGGTGCCTCGAGGCAGCCGACGCCCTGGGCGTCGGCGATCGCGGCGAGGCGCTGAAGCTCGTGACGATCGTTCGTGCTCGAGTCGATCCACGTTCCACCGGAAGCGAAGCCGGCGAGGAGACCCGATTCGCCGCAGAGAACGTCGGCGACGACCTTCGGCGAGGGCAGGCACGTGAACACGGTGTCCGAGGCCGCCGCGACTTCCTTCGGGGACGCGGCCCATACGGCTCCCGCCTCGACGAGCGAGAGGGCTGCCGCCTCGTCGCGATCATTCACGGTCAGTGGGAAGCCGGCGCGCAGCAGGCTGGCCGCAAGGTGCCGCCCGAGGTTGCCGAGCCCGACAAAGCCGAAGTTCTGCATGGTCTCTCCTACCGTCAAGTCGGGGTTAGGGGACGACGACGATCTTCCCGAAGTTCGCGCCCGCCTCGAGCCGCTCGAGCGCGGCGGGCGCATCAGAGAGGGAGTACTCGGAGTCGACGAGCGGCTTGACGCCCGTCTGCTCGAGGAACCTGCACATCTCCCTGAACTCGTTCAGTGTTCCCATCGAAGATCCCCGGATCGAAAGCTGCCGCCAGAAGACACGCGCGAGATCAGCGGAGGGATCGGCGCCGCTCGTCGCCCCGGAGACGACGATGGTTCCTCCGGCACGCAGTGCCTTCAACGAGTGACCCCAGGTCGCCTTGCCGACCGTCTCGATCACGGCATCGACCAGGTGAGGGAGCCGGCCGCCGTGCTCGAAGACCGCGGCAGCGCCGAGTTCGAGCGCGCGCGCGCGCTTCTCCTCACTGCGACTCGTCACATAGACGACGAGGCCCGCGGCGTGACCGAGCATGATCGCCGCGGTCGCAACGCCACCACTCGCACCCTGAACGAGCACGGACTGACCGGGCCGAAGCTCGGCCCCGTTGAAGAGCATCCTGTACGCCGTCAGCCATGCGGTCGGAAGACAGGCCGCCTGCGCGAACGAGAGCCCTGTCGGCATCGACACCAGGTTGCGCGACGGCGCGGCGACTCGCTGGGCGAGCGTTCCGGAGACTCCACGCTCCGAGAGGACGTGGAAGTTCTCCGCGAGCGTTTCGTCCTGCCCCGGATCCGGGCTCCCCAGCACGGGGTAGATCACGACCTCACGGCCGTCGGCGGTGACGCCCACCCCATCCGTTCCGAGCACGATCGGGATGTCTCCCTCCCGCGCTCCGATCCCTCTGAGGCTGAACAGGTCGTGGTGATTCAGGGCCGCAGCACGGACCTCGACGACCTCCCACGCGTCAGGCGGAGACGGCTCGGGGACCTCGCGGATCTCGAGCCCGGCAAGGGGATCATCGGGCGAGAATCGAGTACACACCGCTGCGAGCACGTCGGGAACCTCCGGGAAAGCGCGGCGGCCGACATCGGAGCCACCGTCAGAATTGGCGAGAGTACACACGCCGGTGGCGCTCCGTCGCATACGCTCACGGGATGCGCGCAGTCGTCTTCAGCGGACCCGGCGGAAACGAGGTCATCGACGTCGTCGAGCGACCGGACCCCGTTCCGGGCGGCGACGACATTCTGCTGGCAGTGCGCTACGCGGGGCTGAACCCGGCCGACGCCGCTCAGCGCGAGGGCCGCTATCCGGCTCCGCCCGGGTCGCCGCCCGACATTCCGGGGATCGAGGTTTCGGGAACCGTGATCGCGTGCGGCCCGACAGCGCGGCGATTCGCGGAGGGTGCTCGCGTCTTCGGCATCGTCGGCGGAGGCGGGCTCGCGAACCGGGTGCTCGTCCACGAACGCCACGTCACGGACGTGCCCGAACGGTTGGGCGAGATGGAAGCCGCAGCCGTGCCCGAGGTCTTCGTGACGGCGCACGACGCCGTGATGATGCAGGCGCAGCTCCGTCCCGGAGAGCTCCTCGTCGTCAACGGCGCCAACGGGGGTGTCGGTACCGCTGCGGTGCAGATCGCTGCCGTCTCCGGGGCGCGCGTGCTCGCAACCGTGAGGAGCACATCTCTGCGCGCCGACGTGGCCGGGCTCGGCGCGACGGTGATCGGACCCGAAGAGCTCGTCGACCGGGCCCGAGAAGAGGGTGGAGCCGACGTGATCCTCGAGCTCGTGGGCGCACCCAACCTCGATCCCGATCTCATGGCCCTCGCAGTCAAGGGGCGCATCGTGATAGTCGGCACCGGGGGCGGAACCGAGGCGACACTCGACCTCCGCAAGCTCATGGGGCGACGGGCACGGGTGATGGGCACCGTCCTCCGAGCCCGCCCGCTCGAGGAGAAGGCCCTTGCGGTCCAGGCATTCGCGCGCGAGGTCGTGCCGCACCTTGCGACGGGGCGGATCGTCCCGCTTGTCGACCGGGTGTTTCCGGCGGACGAGGCTCCGGCAGCGTTCGACCGGCTGCAATCGCCCGGCAAGCTCGGCAAGGTGCTGCTCGACTTCGACGCCTGAGGGTGGCGCCTCTGTCGACGCTGCGACTCAGGCAGCCATCCACCCGCCGTCGACGAGCAGGTTGATCCCGCTCACGTAGCCCGCGTCATCGGAGGCGAGGAAGAGCGCCGCCCCGGCAACGTCGTCCGGCCGTCCGAGGCGGTGGAACGGCGTGCGCGCCCGCGAGTACTCGAGCAGATCCTCGCGCATTCCGTCCGGGTTTCCGGTGAGGATCTTCCCCGGCGCGACAGCGTTCACGAGCACGCCCCGCGGGCCGAAGTCGACCGCCACCTGGTGCACGAGGTTGACGACGCCACCCTTGCTCGCGGCATAGGCGACATGACCGGGCGGGCCGATCATTCCTTGCTGCGAGGAGACGATCACGACTCTCCCGCGAACCTCGTTGCGCGGCTCCTGCCCGATCATCTCGGCAACCGCCCGCTTCGTGCCGAGGAAGACACCCCGCAGGTTGACGGCCATGATCGCGTCCCAGTCCTCCTCGGTCGTCTCCAGCAACCCCCTCGACCAGCGACCGGAGACGCCCGCGTTGCACACCATCACGTCGAGACGGCCACGGCGGTCGACCGCCGTGGTCACGAGCCGGTCGACATCGTCTGCCGACGAGGCGTCCGCGATGAGAAAGGCGCCGCTCGCTCCGAGCAGCCCTGCGATGGGCTCTCCTCCCTCGACCGGGTCGGGCCGAAGATCGCCGACGACGACGAACGCCCCCTCTTCCGCGAATCGGAGTGCGATCGCTCGTCCAAGGCCTGACGCACCGCCGGTGATCACGGCCGACCGTCCTTCGAGGCGCCCTCCCATCCGGTCAGCCTACGCGCTGACCGGTCGATGCAGCGCGCAGCGCGTGAGCGCGAACATACAGTAGGCGCGTGGCTGCTCCTCTCCGCATCGGGCTGATCGGCGCCGGCTGGATCGCCGCCGATCACGTCGTCGCCCTGCGCAAGCTCGGCCACGAGGTCGTCGCCGTATGCGACGTCGACCTGGAGCGAGCAGCAAAGATCGCTCCGGAGGGGGCGCGCATCTTCGACGTGTGGGAGGAGCTGCTCGACACGGAGGAGCTCGACGCCGTCTGGGTCGCAACCCCGCCGCTTCATCATCGTGCTCCGGCCGTCGCGGCGATGGAGCGAGGGCTGCCCGTCTTCCTGGAGAAGCCGATCGCGCGCACTCTCGAGGACGCGCGCGCTATCGCAGACGCGGCCGAAGGCACCGGAGTCGTCTGCGCCATCGGGTACCAGTGGCATGCAACCGAGGCTCTCGAGTATCTCGTCGCCGCTCTCGGCGACCAGCCGGTGGCCTACCTGTGGGGCGTCAGCGTCGGCCCGACCGCAGCACGCTCGTGGTTCCTCGAGCGGTCGGGGGGCGGCGGCAATCTCCTCGAGCGAGGTAGCCATCAACTGGATCTCCAGCGCGCCGTTGCCGGCGAGGTCGAGTCGGTGCAGGTCGCAGCCACGAGCGTCCACCTCGCCCAGAGCGAGATCGAACCGGGTGACATCGAGGACGCCGCGACGATCACGCTCCGGTTCGTGAACGGCGCCGTTGGCACCGTCATCCTCGCGTGGACGACGCAGGGCCAGCCGGGCTCGTACTCGCTCGACGTGCTCGCGCCGTCGGCAACGCTCCACATCGAGCTCGATCCGTCCTTCTCGCTGACGGGGCAGGTCGGCGACCGGCCGTATCAGGGAGACGATGAGCGTCCACCCATTCGAGCGCTCGGTCGCGCGGTTCGTGGAGGCTGTCGGCACGGGCACGCCGGACGCTGTGTTCTGCACGCCGCGCGACGCGATCGGAACGCTCGCGACCGCCCTCGCGGCGCGAGCGATCATTGCTCGAAGATGGCCGCGTCGTGGAAGTGACGGAAGTCCTCTGGAGTAGCAACGAGGCACAGGGAGCCGGGTGATCCCCGACCGTGTCAGGCGGCGCGACCTGGTCGGCTACGGGCGCACCCCTCCGTCGTTCTCGTGGCCCGACGAAGCGAGGGTCGTCGTCAATCTCGTGCTCGTCTACGAGGAGGGATCCGAGGCGTCCGTGCTCTGGGGCGATGACCGCAACGAGGGCTGGGGTGAGTACGCCGAGCCGGGAGTTCAGCCGCCGAGTCGCGACCCCGGAACCGAAGGGCACTACGAGTACGGCAGTCGGGCCGGCGTGTGGCGGCTCGCGCGCATCTTCGACGAGGCGGGTGTTCCCGTGACGGTGTCGGCGGCCGCGGTGGCGCTCGAGTTGAACCCCGCTGTGCCTGCCTGGATGCGCGAGCGCGGTCACGATCTCCTCGGCCACGGTTGGCGGTGGATCCCGCTGTGGGACATGCCCCGCGAGGAGGAGCGCGAGCATCTGCGCCGAGCGATCGCGAGCTACGAGCACACATTCGGGGAACGGCCGGTCGGCTGGAACTCCCCGTCCTGGCCGAGCGAGGCGACACGCGAGCTGCTCGTCGAGGAGGGCGGGTTCCTCTACGACTCCGATACGTGCTCGGACGACATCCCGTACTACGCGTCCTGCAAAGGGCAGCCGTTCCTCGTCGTCCCGTACTCGAAGACCTACACCGACAGTCGCTTCCTGATGAACCCTGGCTTCGCGAGCCCACGGGACTTTCTGGACACGCTCGTGATGGGTCTCGACGAGCTCGTACGGGAGGGGCGAACGACGATGATGACCGTTGCCGTTCACGCCCGCTGGAGTGGTCAGGCAGCGCGCGCAGCGGTCCTGCGCGCGTTCATCGACCATGCGCAGCGCACTCCGGACGTTTCGTTCATGCGTCGCGGCGACATCGCTCGCTGGTGGCTCGCACGGTATCCCCCGCCCTGACGGTGACGCACGGTTGCGGCGTCAGGCAGCTCCGAGGAGCTCGTCGGCGTAGGTCATCGCCACACGCCGCATCACGCCGTTCTCGTCGGTCTCGTAGTGCCCCATCCGCCACAGCGCGGGCGAGTAGACGTGAACCGACGTGGCCGGCAGGTCGGTCTCGTTGCGCACCCCGTGGATGTACGCGGCATCGAAGTCGAACGAGCCGCCCGCCTTGTGATACTTCGTGTTCTCGCGGATCCACCCATCGTCGTCGCGGTGGAAGTTGTCCTCACAGAGCATTCCGCTACAGACGTAGACACCACCCGATGACCGATCGTGATCGTGGTAGCCGGTGTCCTGTCGGTGCATCCAGCAGATCAGCCAGACATCGATGTTCGGATCGCGGTAGAGCTGCTGGTACTGGCGCACCTCGGAGTCGTGGCGCTCGTACTCCTTCCAGAGGCTCTCGTCGTTTCCGATCGCACGGGCCAGAGCGTTGAGCTCCGGTCGGCTGAGATCGACGCCCGGTTCGATTCGTTCCGCGAGGTATGCCGCCAGTGAGGTCATGTCAGAACTCGTTTCGGGTTGTCGATGGTGACCAGTGTTTCGACGGACTCGCCGAATCCCCTTATCGCCTGAAGCGTGGTCGATGGATCGATCACCGGCGCATCGCTGCCGTGCACGAGCTGCTCGACGCCGAAGGTCTCGACGCAGACCTCGAGTGCACGCCGCCCGTATGACGACGTTTCGAAGAAGACATTGGGGTAGAGGACGGAGCGCACGTCGACGCCGCGCGAGGCCAGGCGCTCGAGTTGAACCGGCGCCCCGCCTGCGAGGATTGCGAAGACGACGTCGACCTCGGGCCACCGGCTCTGTCCTTCAGCGAGCCACGCGAAGTACGCACGCTGCATCTGCGCCGTGTAGTCGACGAGGGCGGGCCACCACGGGGGCGCACCGGGCGGCGGAGACCCGGCGACGGGGTGCACGAAGAGGAACCCCGAGCCGCGCAACGCGTCGAGCACGGGTGCGAGGGAGTCGAGGTCGTCGAGCGTGTCCGCGCCGATCGAGACGCCGGCAAACCCCTCGCGAGGCCGACTCGCGGCAAGGGGCACGATCCGCCCGCCGGCCGCTTCGGCCAGCTCGAGGATTCCCTCTTCCCAGATGCCCTCGAGATACGCCCACTCCGCGGCATCGAGCGACTCGAGCCCGAGAGTCGATTGAAGCGAGACGATCGCAACGTCGATCTCCGAGGCATCGAGCAGGGCGAGGCGCGTCTCGAGCAGATGATCACCGAGATCCACGTCGTAGGTTCCCTCGGGCAACGACAACGCGTTGCCCTCGAGGAAGGGGACGGCTTGCCTTCGCTGGAGTGCGTCGATGAATGACTGCGGCCAGAGGTGCTGATGCATGTCGATCGCGCCCACTCAGCCACCGAGCCTTCCCGAGCGGATCTCGTCGACGAGCAGTTCCAGGTCGGGGAGGATGCCGCCCTCCTGGAGGAACGGAGCGAACTCGCGTACCTGCGTGCGCAGTGTGTCCGTTCCCGCTCCGAGTCGGGCTCCGCGGAGATCGCACGCCTGCGCCGCGAGGAGCAGCTCGATCGAAACGACGCGGGCACCCAGCTCGACCATCGCCTCGAGCCGCCGCGCGGCGAGTGGCGCCATCGTCATCCGGTCCTCGAGTCCCTCCGCCTGTGTGGTCGAGACGTTCTCGAACGAGACGGGCTGAGCGAGAAGTCGCGCCTCGGCGGCGAACGCCTGGGCCGCAATCCCGAACTCGCTGAGCGCGCTCTCGGCCAGCGAAGAGCGTGCACCGAGCCCCTCGTGGAGGCCCGTCAACGGCGCCTGCAGGAGCTTCACAGCCCTCTCGGCGGCGCTCGTGATCACGGGCGCGAGCGCCAGTCGGGCGAGGTCGAGGGCGGTCGCTAGAGGTTGGATCTCGAAGTTGCCGACCGAGATGACCCGTCCCTCGTCGATGAGCACAAGGGGATTCGACTGGGCGGCGTTGAGCTCGATCGCGATCTGGGAGCCGACGAAGCCGAGGGCATCCCTGGCGGCGCCGTGAAGCTGGGCGAGCGTCCTGAAACTGAGCGGATCCTGCAGTGCCCGCGCCTCGACCTCGCTGCCTGCGAGGAGCCCTTGCAGTCGCTCGAGCGTGAGCTGTAGCCCCGGGTACGGGCGAGCCTCTCCCACCCGTGGGTGAAGCACGCTCGTGTTGGCACCGAACGCCTCGAGATCGAGTGCACCGGCGCAGTCGCACGCATCGAGGAACGCGAGCGCATCGGCGAATGCGAGCGCACCGTATGCCGTCGAGAACGACGCCTGGTTGAGCAGCGCGATCGCCTCCCCGCGCACGAGCTCGAAGTCGTCGAGAATCCCGTCCGCGAGATCAGCCATTTGCGCAAGGTCGCTCATGCCGATCGAGCCGAGGGCGCGAATCGCAGGAAGTCGGTCGCTGTTCAACGCGTCGACGACGTGCAACGCAAGCTCGGGCCGCGCGACGGTCGTCGCGGCTGCGAGAGCGTTCGCGAGTCGGAGCGCCGTCGCGCGGACGACTTCGTGCGCAACGGGGGAGCCTTGCGCCATGACGTGTTGGCGGATGAGCAGGCGATCGTGCCCGGCAGACTCGACCGGGAACGACTTACGACTTCCGACGCCGGTCGTGACGCCGTAGGCGTCCGCCCCTCCGTCGATCGCACGGTCGGCTACGTCGTGGGCCCGCACCATCAACGCGAGGGCAGCGGGCGCAATCTCGACCTGCGCTCGACCCCGCGCTACGGCGAGCACGTCGTCAAGCGTGAGATCCGTCCCCGTGAGCACAACGCCGTCCATCGAACCGATCATCCCACTCCCGGCGCTCACACGCGCCGGGCGAGTGCGCTTCCCGCGGAACAGAGGACGAACGCCCCGGCGGCGACGAGGACGATCGTGCCCCCTGGCGGCATGTCGGCGTAGTAGGCGATCGACAGGCCGGCAATCACGGAGCAGACCCCGAATGCCATCGAGAGCGCGAAGGTCGACCGAAGGCTCCAGGCGACGCGGTTCGCGGCGATGACCGGTAGGACCATGAGCGCAGCGATCAGCAGGATCCCGACGATCCGCATCGAGACTGCGACCGTGAGTGCAGCGAGCACCGCGACAACCACGTTGAGTCGAGTCACGGGAACGCCGGCGACGCGGCTGCCTTCCTCGTCGAGCACCGTCGCGACAAGGCCACGGAAGAGAACCGCGACCGTGACGAGCGCGCCGATCCCGAGCACGAGCACCGTCCAGAGGTCGTCGCGTGTGACGGTGAGGATCGAGCCGAAGAGAAACTGGAAGAGATTGACGTTGAGGGCACCCGCCTTCGACACGAGCACGACACCGGCGGCGATCCCGGTATAGAAGACGAGCGCGAGAGCCTGGTCGCCCGCGGCGCCGCCGCGCGCGCGGAGCCACTCGATGGTGAGGGCACCGATCACCGCCGCCACGAGCGCGGTCAACACCGGCGAGATACCGAGGAGGTAGCCCACCGCCACACCTGCGAACGCGACGTGCCCCAGCCCGTCGCCGATCAGCGAGGCCCTCCGCTCGACGAGGAAGAAACCGACGGCGGGGGCGAGCAGCCCGACGATCGCCCCCGTCGCGAGAGCGAGCCGCATGAACTCCAGCTCAAGCATGGGTATGTGAGGGGTCGTGCCACACGCCCGGCAACCCGCTCGGAGGGCCGTCGTAGACGATGCCGCCGCGAACGAGGACGATCCGGGCGACGACATGCTCGACCGCACCGAACTCGTGCGAGACGTAGAGAATCGTGACGCCGAGCTCCGAACGCAGTTCCTCGAGAAGGACACCCAGCGATTCCTGCGACTCGGCATCGACGCCGGTCGTCGGCTCGTCGAGCGCGAGCAGCGTCGGCTCGGAGGCGAGCGCTTTCGCGATCAGTGCCCGCTGTTGCATCCCTCCCGATAGCGTCTTCAGGGGTGAGTCTGCCCGTTCCGTGAGACCGACCGTCTCGATCGCTCGGGCCACTGCTTCACGGTCGGCGCGACGCAGCGGTCCCCAGATTCCTGCAGGTGCGAGACGGCCCGTGGACACGACCTCGCGAACCGTGACCGGCGCTTCACCAACGAGGCGGGCCCGCTGGGGGAGATAGCCGATACGTTGGCGATCGCTGCCCCTTCGGCTCGATCGCCCGAAGACGCGCACGCTTCCCGCCGTGGGACGCTCGAGGCCGAGCACGAGCCGGAGGAGAGTCGTCTTGCCACCGCCGTTCGGCCCGGCGATCGCGACGAACTCGCCGGCGGCGACCGTGAGAGTAACGTCCTCGAGAACGCGAACACCCGCCCGGTACCCGAACGAGACACCTTCCAGCTCGACAACGGGCGTCACGTCCGGCATCCAAGCGCTTTCTCCAGAGCGGCGAGGTTCGAACGCATGACGGAGAAGTAGTCCTCACCGGATGCGATCTCATCGTCGGTGAGCCCTTCCATCGGATTCAGCACCGCCGTCTCGACTCCGGCCTCTCGTGCCACCGTCTGCGCCAGTCTGGGCGAGACGAGCGGCTCGAAGAACACCGTTGTTGCTCCCGAAGCCCGCACGAGGTCGACCAGGTCGGCGATGCGCCGGGCGGACGGCTCGGCCTCCGGCGCGAGGCCCTCGAGCGGGACCTGCTCGAGGGCATAACGCTCCGCGAGGTAGCCAAAGGCTGCATGGCTCGTGACGATCTGGCGGCGGTCACACTTCGCCAGCCCACGTTGGTACTCGCCGTCTAGCTGTTCCAGGCGGACAGCGAGAGGCTCGGATGACCCCTCGTCGTCGAGTGCGCTGCCGATCGCGTGCACGATTGTGGTGTAGCGAACCGGGTCGAGCCAGACGTGCGGATCGCGAGCCATCTCCCCAGTCCCGTCCTGCACCGGCGTGAGATTCTCCCCGGCGAGCAGGTCGACCGAGCGACCGCCGCGCTGCTCGACGGCCGTCTCCAGGCCGGGCATGAATCCGCCACCCAGGTACAGAACGAGCGCCGCTTCGTCGACATCCCGCACATCACCCGGGGTCAACTCGAGGTCATGGGGCTCCGTTCCGGCCGGCGTGAGGTTCTTCACCTCAGTCCCGGCGCTCGCAACCTGCTCTGCCGCGAAAGCGAGCGGGTAGAAGGCCGCGACGATCATGCCATCGCTGCCGCTCGCGTCGTTGCCGCGAGCGCCACATCCAACGAGCAGACCCGCCGCAGCGACGACAACGCCACTAAAGAGAACGATTCTCGATAGCGTCATCGCCAGAGCCTAGCAGCTAATGGGAATCGCTATCATCTAGTTGTGCCCGAGCCTCACCCGAGCTGGAGCGCCCAGACGCTCGATAGCCTTCAGGCGCAGGGGCTCCGCAATGGCGGGGCGCGTCGGGCTGTCGTCGAGCATCTCGGCATTCAGACCTGCTGCAGGTCGGCCCAGGAGATCTTCGACGACATCCGCGAGAATGGCGGCCGGGTCGGGATCGCAAGCGTCTACCGCGCTCTCGACCAGCTCGTCGAGCTCGGCCTCGTCCAGCGCGTCGAGCTCGGTGACGGAATCGCACGCTTCGAGCCGTCGCACGCGGGAGGCGATCATCATCACCACCTCGTCTGCGAGGACTGTGGTCGGGTCGAGCCGTTCTCCGATTCACGGCTCGAGGAGGCATTGGTGCAAGCCGCCGCGCGTCTCGACTACGGCATGCGAGCCCACGAGGTCGTTCTGCACGGCAGCTGCGCAGACTGCGCTCCCGGGGCCTCGGGAGCCCGGTCGGGCCGCTAGCTCGTCGCGGGCGGGTCGGGCGGCACGGGCGGATCGACTGACGGAGTGGTCGCTGCCGGGGCGGTCGCCACGGCCGGCGTCTCGGCGGCGACCTGCCGGCGGAGAACGGCGAATCCAATCGCCGACGCGACTACGAGAATCACACTCGTGCGCATCATCTGCACCGGAAGGATCCAGAGGAGCGCAGCCATGGCGACGAGGAAGGCCCCCCACGACACGCCGGTCCGGCTCAGGGTCGGTGCTATCGAGGCGCGGACGGACGTCGCACGCTCGCCAGGGCCGACGAGCCAGGCTCCAACGGCGATCAGGACACCGACGGAAAGGGCGACCCACCCTCCAGCGGCAAGAGACTGCGTGATGATGTTCCAGGCATCCGTCGCAGCGGGCCTAACGGTCTCGCTCTGGACGAGACTGTCGACGAGGTAGGTACCCGCCGCCCACCGCGCGAGGAGGACGAGGACTCCGACGACAACGAGGCCGATCCCGAGCGCACGCACCTCCTGCCGCCGCCGACCGCGAGCAAGCCAGATCGCGCCGACCCAGCAGGCGACCGCGAGAATCCAGACGAAGTTTGCAATCTGCTCGAGCCAGTGGGTCACGGACTGCGCCGTATCGAGATCGTCCGACTTCATGATCGTGACCTGCGCGGCGTCGATCGGAATCTTGGTCGCGAGATCGCTAACGAACCCGAACCTGTCTCCCAGTTGCAGGACGAGCGGCCGGAGATCGAGAATCACGTTGCCGTTTGATTCCGCGAGAACCAGCGTATCCCCCGCGAGAACTCGCACCATCTGCGCCTGCGAAACCGAGGCCAGTTCGACGAACGCGTCCTGAACGCGCGGGCGGGCGAGGAGTTTCTCCGCCACCGTGTCAGCGAACCCCTGCGAGAGGCCTGCGAGCGGGCCGGCCAGAGGCTGGAGGTTCGACGGGAGGCCGGACTCGAGCTCAGCCGAGACATCGACGTTCGCGAAAAGCGCGTCGACCAGCACCGCCGCCACCTGCTGCTGAATCGCAGGACTCGCAATCAAGTCCTGTGAGGTGTTCTTGAACTGATCGGAGTCGAGCGCCTCGCGCTTGACGTAGGTCGAGAGGAGGCTGATCACGGTAAGCAGAACGCCGAGGACGAGGAGGATACGTGCGCCAATGATCCTGCCACGCGAGGGGGGCTGGGCTTCAGGGCTTGCGGTCACAGGTGTCCTCCTCGGGGCCGACTGCTCGATTGCAGCCGGAGCCTACACCCACTTCACCCAGAGGCGACGGGCGAATCGTCCGGCTCCCTCAGCGCCGCCATGGCTGCGCGACGCCCCTCCGTGAGCTCGATCACGATGATCTGGATCGAGGCGATGATCGGCACGGCGATGAGGGCTCCTATGACGCCGAGCAGCGCTCCGAAGATCATCACGCTCACGATCACGAAGAACCCGGAGACGTTCGCGGCCTTGCCGAGGATCGTCGGCTGCAGGACGTCGTTCTCGAGCTGCTGGTATAGAGCGACGAGCCCCAGCACGAGCGTCGTTGCACAGGCGCCTCGACCAAGCGGCAACTTCCGCTGCATCCCACGGACGACCGGTTCGAGCACCAGCGCGAAGAACAGCGCCAGAACGAGCGTCAGGATCGCTTCAGGGATATGGACGAAGGCCGAGGCGAGTCCGACGATCGCCGCGACGAGAAGCATCGTTCGCACCGTGAGGTTGGCGCTCGGCGCGCGCGAGCCCGGCGGGGAGGACGTGGCGGTGTCCGATGCGGCACCTGACACCCGCTGGAAGCCACTGGTGCGGTCGGACGAACCCGAGCGTGACGCGGGAACGTACGATCGCTCCGTGAGCAGCTCGCCACGGGCCTCGATCGAGTACGTCGGACACGCCACGGTCGTCATCGATCTGGGTGGCGTTCGCCTGCTGACGGATCCGTTGCTCCGAAACCGGGTCGCACACCTGCGCCGAGCTGTGAAGGTCGACTCCGGCGCGCTGCGTGGCGTGGATGCGGTCCTCGTCTCGCACCTGCACTACGACCACCTGGACGTACCCTCACTGCAGAAGCTCGGGCGCGAGATGCCCATCATCGCTCCGCACGGCGCCGGCGCGCTGATCCGTCGCAAGGCCGGAGCCAGGAACGTGGTCGAGATGCGGGCGGGCGAGAGGATCGAAATCGGAGCGGTCACCGTGCGCGCGACCCGGGCCGAGCATGACACGGGCCGGCTGCCGTTCGGAGCCCGGGCCGATCCGCTCGGCTACGTGATCGAAGGGGACGGCCGCTCGATCTACTTCGCAGGGGACACCGACATCTTCGACGGTATGGCCGATCTCTCACCCGTCGACGTCGCTCTCCTGCCGATCTGGGGTTGGGGCCCCACGATGGGCCCCGGGCACATGGACCCGGCGCGGGCGGCGCAGGCCGCTGCACTGCTCGGCGCCCGTCTCACGATCCCGATCCACTGGGGAACGTACTATCCGATCCACCTCGGGACACAGGGCCTGCCCGGGTTCCTGAGCACGCCGTCGGCCCTCTTCGAGGAGGCGATCAGGATCAACGCGCCCGAGACGCTGGTTCGTATCCTTTCACCGGGCGAGCAAACGCACATCTGAGCGCGGCGCGGGCGCGCTAGGCCTCGGCAGACCCGGTCGCCTGCCGCGCGAGGAATGCCTGCACGCCCGTGTGCACGGACCGATGAATGTGGTCCGGGCCGATCCTGTCGACCAATCCCGTTCGCTTCAGCGCGTCGTTCAGCGACGCGGTCGGGCGCGCGAGCTCGAACGTCACTCCCATTGTCGCAAGATGATCGATCAGATCCTCGAGCATCGCCACGGCGGTCGTGTCGAGATGGCTGATCGGCGCGGCGTCGATGAGCACTTCGCGGGCGGGAGGATCGGATTGGGCCACGAGCCGGAGCGTCTCATTGCGGAAGAACGACGAGTTGGCAAAGAAGAGCTCGTTCGAGAAGCGGAAGAGCACGAGACCCGGGATCGTCTGGTACTCGGGATGGCGGTCGATGCTGCGAAAGAGGAAGTCTTCGTCTGAGCTCGTCTCACCGGCGGCGCGTCCGAGCACCGCGATGCGGGGCCGATACACGCGCAGGATCAGCGCGAGCAACGAGGCTACGACGGCCGTCATGATGCCGACGAGGACGCCGAGGAGACAGACAGCGACGAAGCCGATCAACGCGAGCTGGGCATCGCCGGGATCGATTCTCCAGAGCACCCGAAAGCCACGCACATCGACGAGCCCGATGACGGCGGCGATGATGACCGCGGCAAGCGTTGCCTCCGGGAGCCCATCGAACAGTGGTGTCAGAAAGAGCATCGTTGCGAAGACGAGCGCTGCCACGAAGAGGCCGGACACGCGCGAAACCGCTCCTGCGGCGGCTCCAACCGCGCTCCGGGAAAGGCTTGCGTCGGCCGGGAAGCCCTGAAGAAATCCCGCGCCGACATTGGCGGCACCGAGCGCGATGAGCTCCTGATTCGCATCGATCTCGTAACCGCCCTTCGTCGCGAGCGAACGGGCCGCTCCGATCGACTCGGCCAGGGCAACGAGCGCAAGAGCCAGCGCCCCACCGCTCAACGCGCCGATCTCGCCGATCCCGACACCCGGCATGGCGACATTCGGGAGGCCCGCAGGGACGTCGGCGATCACCGCGATGCCGTGCGAGGGAAAGTCGAAGACGCGACTGCACACGATCGAGATCGCAGTGACGATGAGCGCCCAGGGGACGGTCAGCGTCACCCACCGCAGCAGGACGAGCGCGACGAGCGACGTGGCACCGACGAGGAACGTCGGCCAGCTGATGTCCCTGAGCGTCTCGAGCTCGCGCCAGAGCAGCTCGGGCACGTTGCCGCTCTCGACGGGAATACCGACGAGCTTGGGAATCTGCCCGACGATGATCACGACGCCAATTCCGCTGATGAAGCCGACGAGCACGGGGCGCGCGAGGAACTCGGAAACGAAGCCAAGACGGAACGCGCCGGCAACGATCAGCACCACGCCTGTGAGGATCGCGAGAGTCGCCAGCAGCGCGGCGTAGGAAACGCCCGGGAATGCGGCTGCAACCGGCACGAGAACCGCCGCGGCGGTGATCGCGACCGTGGAGCTCGGGCCGACGTCGAGCTCACGACAGGTGCCGAAGATCGCGTACAACACACCAGCCGCGAGCGCGGTCGCGAGACCCGCCTCCGGCGGTGCGCCTGCCAGCGCCGCGTACGCGACGGCCTGCGGGACGAGGACGGCCCAGACCGCGAGGCCGGCAAGGAGATCTCGCCCCAGGAACGAGCGCTGATAGCCGGGGAGCCACCGCAGGATCGGGACGAACTGTGAAAGACGCTCAGACATGCGCAGCCTTGTCGGCGCGTCGCAGGGATGGATATGTCATTCTTGTGGGCGTAACAAGTACCACGCGTTGACGCTGCATGAATGGACGTCGCGCGTTCCTCGAGTAAGGAGTAATCAGTGCTAGCAGCAAGCAGCTATCCGTTCTTCAGTGCCCTCTGGTTGATGATCCTGTTCTTCGCGTTCATCATCTGGATCTGGCTTCTGATCACGATCTTCGCGGACATCTTCCGCCGCCGCGACATCGGTGGTGGGATGAAGGCGATCTGGATCATCTTTGTGATCGTCGCCCCGTACCTCGGTGTGCTCATCTACCTCATCGCCGAGCACAATGGCATGGCGGAGCGCAGCGAGAAGCAGATGCAGGCGATGCAGGCGCAGCAGGCCGACTACATCAAGTCCGTCGCAGGCACGTCGCCCGCCGATCAGATCGCCCAGGCGAAGACGCTGCTCGACAACGGCAGCATCACGCAGGCCGAGTTCGACGCGATCAAGGCGAAGGCTCTCGCCTAGAGCCACCGGTTTCGAGTCTGGCCGCGGCGGAGCTGCCGCCGCGGCCAGACCAGAACTGCGATGCTGTCTCCATGAGCGGAACGATTTTGATCGGCTTCGACGGCTCCGAAGGAGCTGATCGGGCCCTTGATCGTGCGATCTCCGAAGCACAGTCGTCCGGCGACACCCTCCTCGTGCTCTCGGTCTTCGAGATGCTGCTCGATCCGGAAGGCCCCCAGAACTTCGGCAACATCAACGAGAGCGCAGAGATGATCCCGCTCGTCGAGCCCGCGGAGCTCGAGCCGATCCTTGCTCGCGCACGAGCCCGGGTCGAGGCGGCCGGCCTCGAGGCCGACTACGTCTGGGCCGTCGGCAACGCCGCCGACAAGATCGCCGCCACCGCACGTGATCGCAAGGCACGTCTCGTCGTTCTCGCCTCGCATCATCATGGCTTCCTCAGCCGGTTCCTCGGAACCGATGTCGCCGTCGAGGTCGAGCGAGAGCTTGGCTCCAGCGTTCTCGTCGTCGAGTGACCTGACCGCCGAGCCGCTCCGCTCGCCGCGTCCTCGCCCCACGTCGGTGAGGGGTCGATTTCTGTCGCTGATTCCCGGTGTTCGTGCAGTGCGGGCGCAGGTCCAACCGTACGCCGAGGCGTGGCACCGCGCGAACGTGACCGCGCTCGGACAGCTCGAGCCGCTCTGGCTCGTTCTGGGCGACTCGTCAGCGCAGGGCATCGGTGCCTCCGCCTTCGACCGAGGGTGGGTCGGCCAGCTGCGACAACTGCTGGCGGCCGAGGGGCAGGAGTGGCGAGTGATCAACCTTTCTCAGAGCGGCGGGCGGGTGCGCGACGTGGTCGACGAGCAGCTCCCGTTGGCCGACCGTCTCGCGCTCACCCCGGCCCTGATCACGGTCGCAGTCGGCGCAAACGACATCAGGCCGGGTCGGCGCGACGGATTGGAGGTAGGGCTCGAGAGACTCACCGCAGCGCTACCGACGCGAACCGTGCTCGGCACGATCCCCGGCCGACCGAAGATCGTGCAGCCGTTCAACGAGCTGATTCGTCAGTGGTCGACCCGACACGACCTCCGGGTCGCGGAGACCGGCGGAGCGATCCGGCCACCGTGGCGCGGCAAGCTGGCCTCGGATCACTTTCATCCGAATGATGTCGGCTATGCGATGTGGGCGCACGCATTCGCTGCCTCGCTCGCGAAGTAGCCGACGTCACGAGAGCAGCTGCCGCACTCGCTCCTTCGGGCGACCGACGATCGCCCTGTCGGCCGTCACGACGACGGGGCGTTGAAGCAGCTGCTTGTGTCGCACGAGGAGGTCGACGATCTGATCGTCGCTCCTCGCGTCGTCATCGCCGAGACCGAGCTTCTTCCAGAGGGAGTCGCGGCGGACGAGATCGGCGGCCGGATCCTCGAGCTTCGCGATGATCGCGCGGAGCGTCTCCGCGTCAGGGGGCGTCTTCAGATACAGAACGACGTCGGCGTCGATGCCGAGCTCCTCCGCAATGCTCACGGCATTGCGACTGCTGTTTCAGTTCGGGTTGTGGTAGATCGTGACCGCGGACATGGCCAGATTCTACTCGCGGCCGCTAGCTGGCTGCGCGCGACGCTTACCCGACAGGCGACGCTTACCCGCGCTACGCGCGGGTGCGCATCGCCTCTACGAGTGTGAAGCGGCTTCGCCGCGCTGTCCTCTCCTCTTATTTCACGAGGCTGAGCATCTTGAACATCGGCAGGTACATGCTGATGATGATCACGCCGACCATCATTCCGACGCCGACCATCATCAGGGGCTCGACGATCGATGTGAGCGCCTGGATCGAGGCATCGACCTCGTCCTCGTAGAAGTCCGCAACCTTGGAGAGCATCTTCTCGAGCTCTCCGGTCTCCTCACCGATCTTCACCATCTGCGAGACCATCGGAGGGAACACCTCGCTGTCGATCAGCGGCTGTGAGATGGAGGCCCCGTCCTGCACGCGGACCCGCAGGTTCTCGGTCTCGTTCTCGACGACCCAGTTACCGGCAGTCTGCGCCGTGATCTCCAGAGCCCGCATGATGTCGACGCCCGAGGCGATCAGGGTGGAGAGGGTTCGCGACCAGCGCGCCATCGAGACCTTGAGGACGACCGTTCCAATCTGTAGCGGCATTCGGAGCTTGATCGCATCCCACTTCGCGCGCCCGGCATCAGTCCTGATCCAGCGGCGGAAGAAGTAGACGCCGCCGCCGACAGCAGCCGAGATGAAGACGACTCCGGGGATCGGGATCCCGGGGAACCACCCATGGCGCAGGGCGTTCGACGCGTACAGGACGTACTGCGTCAGCGTCGGGAGGTCGCCGCCGAGCTGGTCGAAGATCTTGACGAAGATCGGAACGAGGAACATGAGCATCCCCGTCATCACGAGCGTCGCGAACACGAGCACGACGGTCGGGTAGATCATGGCGCCCTTGACGCGCCGCTTGATCTGTTGCTCCTTCTCGATCTGGATCGCAACCCGGTCGAGGACCGTATCGAGCACGCCCGCGGCCTCGCCTGCCTCGACCATCGCGATGTAGAGCCGCGAGAACGTCTCCGGGTGCTTCGCCATTGCCTCTGAAAGGAGCGCGCCCGTCTCGACCTGCTCACGGATATCGTCGATGACGATACGGAGCGCATCGTCGTCGGTCTGCTGCTCGAGGATCACGAGAGCCGTGACGACCGACAGCCCGGCCTCGATCATGGTCGCGAACTGACGCGAGAACACCTGCAGCGACTTCGGCTTGACACCCTTTTCGAACCGCCCCTTGCCCTTCGCTGTGGGCGCCTTCAGCTCCTCGACCCACTGAGCGAGGAGGCCGCTGCCGCGAAGCGAATCGCGGGCAGCAGAGAGGTCCGTCGCCTGAATCTCGCCGGCGAGCTCGGCCCCCTGGGCGTTGATGGCGCTGTAGGCAAACGACGGCATCTACGGTCTCCTATCGGCACCGAAGGATGAGCACTTGAGGCCCCGGGTCAGCGAGCTCAGCTGCATCGTGCTGCCGCCGCCGCCGAGGTGTCGCTCGTGCAACCGGTGGCAAGGTCGTAGTTCGAGGTCAGCTTCGCAAGGATGCGCGACGTGTCGGAGGCAAGCCTCACGACGACGGTGACCTGCTTCCCTGCGCGCCCACTCGACGGCGTCACAGCCTGGACGAAGGTATCGACCCTGTAGGCGCGACCGTCCGCACCGGTTACCGAGGTCTGGATCGGCATGCACTCGGGGAGTGTGCTGGTGCACGTGCTCGACTTCACCTGGGACGTCGAGCTTCCCCATTCGCTTGCCGAGATATGGAGCGAGTCCGAAGCCGCAGTGGTGACGAGACCGTCGTTCAGCTGGATGTCCCTGTAGAGCAGGGCGCGGTACAGCTCGGCCTGCTTCTCCGCGACGACCGCTCCGTTCGAGGTCCGACTGGCCCGAAGCACCGACAGCGCGCCGGCCTGGAACATCGCAAACATCGCCAGGATCGCAACATTGATGATCGCGATCGCGATGACGAGCTCGATGATTCCCTGCCCTCGTTCGTCCTTCGCGATCCGTCTCATGGCGCTCACTTCTCGGCCTGGGTGAAGCTCTCCGTCTGCTCCGGCGCGGCGCCCGTGTACACGAGCTTCAGCACGTAACGGGCTCCCGTCGCGTCGTTGACGAGCGTCACCTTCTTCCCCTTGGCGAGCGGGACCGTCTTCGCGGCTTCGAACGTTCCTCCGGCGACGCCGATCCTGGCGAGCTTGGGCTTGAGGGAGACGAGGACGAAGAGCGGGTCGGACTGCGGGAACGACTTCTTGACGCCGACGTAGTACGGCTTGCCGTTCATGACGATCGTGGCGTTGGTCACCGGGGCCGGTGGAGCCGCGGGAGCGGCAGCAGGTGCCGTCGATCCACCCGAGCCTGAGGTGGCCGAGCCTGAGGTGGCCGAGCCTGAGGTGTTGCTGCTCCCGTTTCCGCCCGGCTGAGTGTCCGAAAGCGTGGGCTCGGACGTCGTCTCCGTTGTGCCGGACAGCTCATCGGACGTCTGGGGGACGAACGGATCCTTGGCCTCGAAGAGGTTGAACCTGAGCAGCTGTCCGGTGTCTGCGATAGGACGTCCCGACCCCTGAATCGTGACGCCGGCGAGGACTGCAGTCGCACGAGGACCGGAAACCGCCACGAGCGTCGCAGAGCCGGCTGCGGGCGGTGAGACGCTGCTGGACACAGGAGCCGGCACGGAGCCCGTCTCGGCGACCGGGGCCGCCTCGGTGGCGGGAGAGCTGCCCTTGAGAAGCTTCGGGCCCTGGATCGCTCCGACGGCGAGTAACAGCACACCCCCGACCACGAGAATGATCTTCTGCTTCTTCGCCTTGGCGGCGGCTACGTCTTCCCGTTTCTTTGCCATCAGGGGGTCTCTCCTGCTGCGACCGTCCCACCCGAGGACGAGTCGTCGGTCGTGGTGGACGGATCGGGTGCCGGGGCCGGAACCGGCGCGCTGAAGGAATAGGCGCTCAACGTCACCTTGGCCTGCACGATCGGGAACTTCTTCTCGTTGTCGGGCTCACTCATGTCGACCTGCGTCACCGAGTAGAGACGCCCGTGCGCAGCGAGACGGCTCTTCCGCACCGAGACGAGCGAGCGCAGATCGCCGAGGAAGCGCGAGATATCCCCGAAGCGTCCCTGTACGACCACGGTGAGGGGCTGCTGCAGGTAACCGGTGCCGGGGATCGGCCCGGCAGGAGCGATCGAGCGGAAGTCCAACTCGTTCCGTCCAGCCAGTCGGTTGACATCGAGAACGATCCCCGGCATGCCGGTGTCGTTCGGCAGCGCTTTCGTCAAGCGATACAGGTCGCTCGGCCTGACCTTCACACTTGCGGATGGCCGGGAGAGCGCGAGACGCCGCTGCGACAGCTCGGCCCTCGACGCGCTGACCTGCTCATCGAGCCCTGTCGCTTTGGACTGCTGAGGCGAGACGAGCAGGAACCACATTGCAGCGACGAGCAAGAGGCCAACTGCCACGACCGCGCCGACGCGTCCCTTCGGGGACTGAAGCAGGGCACTCACGACGCACCTCCGGTCTGGCTCAGGTCGGCAACGATGACGAAACGGACGACTTCCTTCTTCCCGACCGTCTCCCGCTGGCTCGTGTTCAACGTCACCCTCCTGAGCGACGGAAGAGTCGCGAGACGAGCGAGAAGGCGAGCGACATCAGGCTGCGTGTACGTGTACCCCTCGAGCACAACCGCTGTCGGCGCAGCCGCCGCCTGACCGGGCACGGTGACGGCGACCGGCGCCGTCAGCCCGTCGGCCAGATTTCCTCCCTGCGGAAGGCTTGCCGAGAGACTCGTGAGCCAGACGTTCGACGGCAGGACACGAGCCATGTCGCGGAAGACCTCGTCCCACGCGAGCCGTCCGCCGAGCACGCTCGCGACGGCCGTCGCCCGAACCGCCTCGTCGCCGACGACAGAGGCATCGATATCCGGGCCGGTCGGGGTCGGCAAGGCAGCGATCTCGGCCTTGACAGCGTCGAGCTCGGCCTGGTTGTCGGACACCTTCCCGTGCGCACCGAGATAGAGAAAGCCGAGGGCGACAAGGGGCACGGCAACTGCAACGGGAGCACCGATCGCAATGATGCTCGCGCGCCGGCTCTTGGTCTTGACCGCGTCCTTCGGAAGAAGGTCGACGCCCCGCATCGCGATATCTTCGATCGCGAGCCCGATCGGGACCGCCATCGATCCGATGATCGCTTCGATCGCCGGGTCGAGCTCTGCCGTGCTGATCACGCGGGCGAGGGGATCGCCGACCGAGACGTTGACGCCGATCATCTCGTTGAGTGCCTCCCCGAGACCCTCGAGGTGCGAGGTACCGCCTGTGATCACGATGCCGCCGATCCCGAGAGACTCCTCCTGGGTCTGGTAGAACTGGAGCGAGGCAACGAGCTCCCGAGCGAACGGCGTCAGACGCAGCCGTACGGCATCGAGCGCCTTGGCCCGTGCGATCTCGTCGAGTGCGTCGAACTGTCGCCCGGGACCCGAGAGCGAAAGATGCTTGAGGATCGTCGAGGCCTCGGCCGGTTGGACTTCCAGAGTGGTCGCGATTGCTTCGACAAGGGTTCCGCCGCCCCAATCGAAGACCCGCGTGAACTCGCAAACTCCGCCACCGGCGACAAGGAGCGTCGACGCCTCATGTCCGATCGAGACGACAACGGTCGCCGTGTCGTCGACCGCGCGCACCGCGTTCGGCTTCGGGTCGGCGAATGCCCGCAGGAGGCCGAGGGCCTCCAGGTCGATCCCGGCCAGCTTGATCCCGGCGCGGTTTGCGACCTCGGCGTACGGCTCCACCTGATCCCGGGGCGCGACGACGAGCAGCACTCTCCGGGTGGGCTCGCCCGCCTCGTTGGGCCGCTCCTCCAGAACGCGATAGTCGAGCACCGATTCGTGTGCGGCGACCGGCAACACCTCGTGGGCCTTGAACCTGACCGCGTTGTCGAAGCGTGTCTCGTCGTCGATTCCGACGATGTCGAATGTTCGAACGCCGATGCGATTGCTCGCGAGCCCGATGCGAACGTCCTTCTTGGGGATCTTCTCCTCGTCGAAGAACGCCTTCAGCGCATTCGCCAACGCGTCGATGTCCTTGACCTCGCCGTCGACAACGATGCCGGCGGCGAGTGGGCGTCGCGCCAGGTCGACGAGCTCGTGACCGCCTTCTGTCTCGACGACGACTGCCGCGGAGATCTGGGACGCACCGATCTTGAGACCGACGACGCGGCGACCCTTGGCACCTCCGCCCCGGGACGGCTTGCGCTTGGGTGTCTTCGCCGTGCGCCTTTCCTTGCGCGACGAGCGACGTCGCTTGGAGGGTGGAGTGTCCTCGATAAACAGATCGTCGGCCTCCGACGGCTCGTCAGCGCCTGGGACGTCATCGCTTTCGGCAACCGGGTCGAGAGCTGCATCCTCGACGGGAAGCTCCTCGTCGGCGCGTTCGATGTCGTCGACCGCCTCGACTCCGACATCCTGAACAGCCGCGACCTCGACCTCTGGAAGGTCGTCGGTCGAATCGCCGTCAGCGCCCGTCTCGATCGCGGCGACGGCCGGCTCCGCGAACGGCTCCTCGAACAGGTCTTCCTCGATCGACCGCTCGGAGAAGGGGTCGGCTACGGCTTCGGCAGTCGCCTCGGCGTCGACCGGGTCAGCGTCGGACGCGTCCGCGGTGGCCATGATGACCTCGGCGAGAACGGCCGCATCGTGCTCGACCGCGCCTTCCTCGACATCATCGTGCGCCTCGGGAGTTGCTGCAAACTCGTCTGCATCTTCCGGCTCACTGACGGCGACGGGATCGGAGCCCTCCCCGGGAGTCGTGTTCTTCCGCCGGAAGCTGATCTCACGCTTGTAGAACGGCACCTTCGCAACACCGTCTTCGGCCGCATTCGGTTGCGCGAGCTCGGCCTCGGTCTCGCCGGAGGCGACGTCGTGCTGTGCGCCGATTGCGAGTTCGCTCTCGTCCTCGTGCTCCGTCGGAAGCTCAGCGTGCGCTTCCGCGTCCGCTTCGTCAACGACTGCCTCGACCTCTGCCTCCTCGGAGGCAGAGACCGCGGCGACGGCGTAGGGGCTGAGCCTCTCGAAGAGCTCGATGTCCTCGTCCGACTCCACCGCATCGTCTGCAAGCTCGGGTGAAGCTCCCTCCAGCGATGCAGCTGCACCATCGGATGGCGCGCTCTTCCGCCGAAAGCCGATCTCGCGCTTGTAGAACGGCACCTTCTCCTTGGCCGGCTCCTCGGTTCCGTCGGGCGACTCGTTGGTCACGAGAACGTCGGCGACCTCGTCGGGCTCGGGTGTCTGCCACGACTCCTGGGTGCTCTCGTCGTTCGGGTCGGCTGTGACGCTCGCCCGTGGTGCGTCGTGATGTCGCTTGAAGGAGAGCTCGGTGAAGTAGCGCGGCTCGGCATCCTCGTCGGAGGGCGCAAAGCCGATCGGGCGGCGTCGAGACTCACCTGTCCCCGTGGGCGCGCCGATGCCTGTCTCGCCGAAGCCGATCGCCGGCCGACCGTAGTCCCGGCCGATCGGGTCGCCGGTGCGCGAGGGGTCGAACGAGGCAGAGACGTCATTATCCGGGTCGCGGCGCTGGACGGTGCCAAACATGTTCAAGGGGTTCCACAGGGTCATTGGCTGCTAGCTCCCGGCCACCCGCAGCGCCGCGCCGAGACCGGGCGTGGCGGCTGGTGCGCCGTCGTTGGACAGGGCAGGGATCTGGATGCCTGCGCGTTCGAGCGCCGACAGGAGGGCTTCCGGACGGCTCGAGCGGCCGACCGCTTCGGGGACGGAGATGATGTTGTTCTGGATGAGCTCGGTAAGCGACTGCTCCATGGTCTGCATGCCGCGTTTCGTGCCGGTCTGCATGTACGAGTAGACCTGCTCGATCTTGCCCTGGCGGATCAGGTTCCTGATCGCGTCGTCGAGGAAGAGGATCTCGAGTGCGGCAGCGCGACCCCTGCCGTCGAGCGTCGGAAGCAGCGTCTGGGTGACGATGCCCTGCAAGGTGTTTGCGAGCTGCATCCGCACCTGCGCCTGCTGCTCTGCGGGGAAGACGTCGATGATCCGGTCGATCGTGCTCGGCGCGCTCTGGGTGTGCAGCGTGCCGAAGACGAGGTGGCCCGTCTCTGCGGCAGTGAGAGCCGTCGAGATCGTCTCGAGGTCGCGCATCTCGCCGAGGAGGATCACGTCGGGGTCCTGACGGAGCGCTCCACGGAGCGCGTCGGCGAACCCGGTTGCGTCCTGACCGATCTCACGCTGGTTGACGATGCAGCGCTTGTGATTGTGCAGGAACTCGATCGGGTCCTCGATCGTGATGATGTGATCGGTGCGCGTGCGGTTGATCTCGTCGATGATCGAGGCGAGCGTCGTCGACTTACCCGAGCCGGTCGGGCCCGTCACGAGCACGAGGCCGCGAGGCTTGGCGGTCAGCTCGTGCAGGCTGGACGGGAGGCCGAGCTCCTCGAGCGAGCGGATATCGGTGGGGATGGTGCGGAACGCCGCTGCAAGGCTCTCGCGCTGGTAGTACGCGTTCACGCGGAATCGGGCAAGACCGCGGACCCCGTGCGCGAAGTCGAGCTGCCGGCTGATCTCGAGATGCTTCTGCTGCTCCGTCGTCGTGATCCGGTAGACGAGCTGGCGGATCAGATCCGGGTCGAGCTCCGGGAACTCGTTCAGGAGCTCGATGTGCCCGTGCCGACGGACGGCCGGGAGGGAGCCGGACGTGAGATGCAGGTCGGACGCGCCGAGCCCGACGGCGCGCTCGAGGAGCACGTCGATCGAAAGCGGGGCGCCAGGGGTGTGCTCGGAAAGCTCCACGGGTGCTCCTATCGGCACGGTCTGCGCGGAGCTTGAGAGGCAGATGGGAACGACCCGTCCCGGCATGCGAAAGCCGACCGTTGCTCTCGCGCGCGCGAGCGCGCGAGGAAGGCTCGCACGGCGCATCACCCGCCCTGGGGGAGTCGATCCCTCAACATTCCCTCATCGGGGGGTCGACACCCGCGCCCGCGATGGCGATAGACGTCGGAGATAGGCGTAGGAGTCGTTGCGACCCGCACCCGAGGAGAGAGCGAATGACGACCATCACAAAGGGGATGAGGCGCCGGCTGGTACGGCAGGAGTCCGGTTTCACGCTCATCGAGCTCCTCACCGTGCTCGTGATCATCGGCATCCTGCTCGCGATCGCAGTCCCGTCGTACCTCGGCTTCAAGGACAAGGCGAACGCCTCGGCTGCGAAGGCAAACGTTCGCTCGGCCATGCCCGCCGTCGAGGCGTATTACACCGATAACGGCACCTACGTCGGCATGAGCACGGCTGCTCTGCAGGCGATCGACACGGGCATCGAGCTCGACGGGATAGGGACGGTCTCGACGGTGTCGTACTGCATCGATGCCACCGTGAACGGCAGCACCTGGAGCAAGGCCGGTCCGGCTGCGGCCATCGCGGCAGGTGCCTGCCCGTAGCCCGGCTACCGAAGCTCCCGGGTCTTTGTCAGCTGCCTGGCCCTTGCCTGGACGACCACCGCCCGTTCACCTGCCCTGGGTGAACGGGTCACCCGGAGATCACCCATTCGGGTAATCAAGCCACGCGGGACGGGAGGCCGATAGCTGTCCTGTCGGTTAACCCCCAAGTAAGGAGACTGTGCATGTCCTCGTTCATTTCGCCAGGCTGCAGAAGCGGGCTTGCCAAGGAGGAGTCGGGCTTCACGCTCATCGAGCTCCTCATCGTGCTCGTGATCATCGGCATCTCTGCTCGCGATCGCGGTGCCGTCGTATCTCGGCTTCAAGGATCGTGCCAACAAGGCGGCGGCGCAGGCCAACGTCCGTTCGGCAGTTCCCGCCGTCGAGGCGTATTACGCTGACAACGGCGCGATACACGAGCATGGCGCTCACTTCAGGTGCTGCTCCCGCTACCGGCGGGCTGCGCGGAATCGACGCTGGCGTCCAGGTCACGGTCGGGACTGTTACTGCGACCGACCTACTGCATCCAGGACACGCAGGGCGGCTTCACGTATTCGAAGGCCGGTCCGGCTGCACGCGATCGCTGCTGACGGCCTGCCCGTAGGCGACTACAGCTTCATCAGCTCGACCCGAGGGGGCGCGGAGCAATCCGCGCCCCCTCTCTCGTTTTCCCTGCCACCCGGGATAAAGGTCTGACCCGCTTCTGCCGATAGGAGATCCGTGAACACAATCGCCGCTACAACCAACCGAATCCCGCGCACCGGGCTCATCGCCCTCGTCGCGCTCGTCGTCGCCTTCGCGCTCCTGATGATCGTCCGCCTGGGCGTCATGGGCAGTTCGGACAGCGGCGTTTCGTCCGTCACGACGCCACCGAGGACGGCGGTGAAGCCCTCTACGACGCCAAAGGTTGCGAAGAAGCCGGTCGTCGCTCTCCTCCCCGGTCTCCCGACGCAGATCGCGTCGAGGCTCCGCTACTCGAAGGTCGTCGTCGTTTCGGTCTACGTGTCACAGGCCGTCGGTGACCGCGCCGCAGTCGCCCAGGCTCGCGAGGGTGCCCGCGCCGCCGGAGCAGGATTCACCGCCGTGAACGTCGGGAACGACAAGAACGCCACCGCGATCGCGTCGTTCGTCGGTCCCGTCTCGTCTCCGACGATGCTCGTCGTGCGGCGACCGGGCAGGATCGTGTCCCAGATTCCGGGCCCGGTCGACGCCGCGGTCGTGACGCAGGCGGCCTACAACGCCGGCGCACGGATTCGGTGAGCACCGCCCCCTCTGACGAACCCAGCGGTGGAGCCGGCCCCGTCCGGCTCCACCCGTTCTCTCTTCGACTACGAGATCCGCCGTGACGGCCGCGTCGTCGCGACGCTGCACGGTCAGACGTCGAAGGCAGGGACAACCGTCGAGACCTCGGTCTTTCCGATCACCGCCGCACATGACGCACCGGGCTTCACCCGGCCGTTCGCGTTCGGATCGACGGAGCACGCCCGCCGCTTCGCCGACGAGGCGCTCGTGGTCTTCGAGTACCTGAACTGCACCGTCACGTAGCGGCAGAACGGGCGACGCGTGCGCGTCGCCCCTACGAGAACAAGCGGCACGGCACGAAGGGGACCCAGCGGGACAGCGCCAAGGAGCCTGTACGCCGGGAAGAAGGGCGACGCGTGCGCGTCGCCCCTACGGGAACAAACCGAACGTCATGAAGAGGGGTCAAACGGGACACACCACCCAGACCAAACCCACCCCGCAAGGGCGACGTGAACGCATCGCCCTCCCTGAACAACACGCCACCCGTAGGGGCGACGCGAATGCGTCGCCCGCCCTTGAACAGCCCGCTTCGCGTCAGAAGCTCGAGACGACGCGCGCCAGCTCTTCGAGCGAGGTCAGACCCGCCGAGGCCTTCGCGATCCCGTCATCCCAGAGAGACCGCATGCCGGCGGCGGCCGCCGAACGCTCGATCTCGTCCCTGTGGGCGGTCTGTGACGCCAGCATCTCGAGCTCGTCGTTCATGACCAGCAGCTGAAAGACGCCGATCCGGCCCTTGTAGCCCGTCCTGTTGCAGCGCGGGCAGCCCACCTTGCGGTAGAGCACCATGCCCTCGCGGGCAGCCGCCATATCCGGCGAGATCCGGGCCGACATCAGCTCGTCCGGCGTCGGGGTGTACATCTCGCAGCAGTTCGAGCACAGCTTCCGCGCCAACCTCTGGGCGAGCACCGCCGACACTGCAGATCCGACGAGAAACGGCTCGACTCCCATCTCGTTGAGCCGGGTCAGAGCCCCGGCCGCGTCGTTCGTATGCAGTGTCGAGAGGACGAAGTGGCCGGTCAGCGCGGACTCGATCGCCATCTTGGCCGTCTCCCCGTCCCTGATCTCGCCGACCATGATCACGTCGGGATCGGAGCGCAGGATGGAGCGAAGCGCCGCCGCGAACGTCATGTCCGCCTTGACGTTGATCTGCACCTGGTTGATCCCCTGCAACCGATACTCGACCGGATCCTCGACGGTGATGATGTTGATCTCGGGGCGGTTGATCTCGGCGAGGCCGGCGTAGAGCGTCGTCGACTTACCGGAGCCTGTCGGACCGGTGACGAGAAGGGCTCCCGTCGGACGTCGGATGATCTGCGAGAGCTTCTCGCGCATCGCCTCCGAGAGACCCAGGGACTCGAGCGTGGGCGTCTTGCGCGACTTGTCGATGAGTCGCATGACGACCTGCTCGCCCTCGACGGTTGGGAGGACCGCGACACGAATGTCGAGCAGGCGGCCGACCGCCCGCGCGTTGAGCGAGATCCGTCCGTCCTGCGGCTTGCGTCGCTCGGCGATATCGAGCTTCGCGAGCACCTTCAGGCGCGTTGTCACGCCGTTCGCCATTCGCTTCGGAATGCGCTGCACCTCGTTCAGGACGCCGTCGACGCGCACGCGCACGAGCAAGGCGTCGTCCTGCGGCTCGAAGTGGATGTCGCTCGCGCCGTCGGTGGCGGCCTGCATGATGATCGAGTTGACGAGTCGAACGAGCGGGGCGTCGGAGACGCCGTCGTCGACCTCGAGGTCGTCCTCGTCCTCCTCGACGACGTCGAAGTCGTCGAGAGCGGACTGGGTCTCCATGACCTCGCTCTGGCGAGCGCGCCGCTCGAGCTCGGCGAGAATCTCCTCGCGGCTCCCGACGACCACATCGACCTGATACCTGGTGGCCAGACGAAGCTCGTCGATCCCGTGAATGTTCCCCGGGTCTGCAACCGCGACCCGAAGCCGCTGGTCGACGCGCGATACCGGGATGGCGACGACCCGCTGTAGCGTGCGGATCGAAATGAGCTCGGCCGCGTCGGGCGAGACCCGTTCTTCCTGGAGATCGACGAAGGGGAGGTTGTAGCGCCGGGCGAGAGAACGGGCGATCCCTTCATCAACCGCGTACCCCTCGTCGCGAATCGCCTCGGCCAGAGAGCCTGTCCCGGCACGACCTCGTGCCGCGGAAAGCCGATCGCGCGGCAGTATCTCCGTCGCCGCTACGAGCTCGGCCACGAGGTCGGCGATCGTGTCGAATCCGGCAGCTCCTGCGGTCTCGACGTCGCGCGGACCTGTCCCGGCGCGATCGCCGAGATTGGTGGACGTGCGCAGTGGGCCGGCGGGCTCGAAGTTCATGCAGAAGTTCCCTCAAACGAGGTATCGGCAGAACGAAGCCCGCAGTTGAGCCGCGTCAGCCCGAACGGGCGGCCCGTTCTCAGCCGAAGATGCCGAGGTACCAGTCGAGAATCACGTCGCCTGCGAACAGCGCCACGATCGCGCCGAAGGCAAGAAACGGGGCGAAGGGAATCGCGATCTTGCGCGCCTTCGAGCCGTGCCGCACGGCGAGAACGGCCGCGGGCACGAGCGCTGCCAGGAATCCGATCATCAGGCCCACGGCGACCGACCGACCGAGCATCGCACCGAGCAATAGCGCAAGCTTGACGTCTCCCATCCCCATCCCCTTTGGGTAGGCGAGCGCAGCCAGGAAGAGGAACCCTGACGCACCGAGAGCCGCGAGCAGCCACTCGGGGCTCGGCTGAATGAGCGTCTGGGCGACGAGCACGATCGCCGCAGAAGGGATGACGATCCGGTTCGGAACGATCCGGTGCTCGATGTCGATCGCCGAGATCGCGACGAGGACGACACAGAAGAACGAGGCCACGAGGGCTTCCGCGGTGAGGCCGAAGCGGAGCACCGAGAGCGCAACGAGGACTGCGGTCACAAGCTCGACGACCGGGTACCGCAGCGGAATCGACGCGGCGCAATGCCGACACCGGCCACGGAGTAGCGCCCATGAGACGAGCGGGATGTTGTCGTACGCGGCGATCTCGTGTGAGCAGCTCATGCACTCGGAGCGGCCGGCGCTGACCGAACGGCGAAGCGGTACCCGGGACGCGATCACGTTGAGGAAGCTGCCGATGGCGAGCCCCGGGGCGAGGGCGACCGCTGCGAACGCGATGCTCATGATGCTTCTATCGGCACCAGCGGGATCGCCCTGAAACGAGCGTCAGCCGCTGTAGTTCGTCGGCGAGATCACGGAGTATGTCGTGATCGAGTTACCCGGCGTCCCGAACGGGACGTTGACGATCGTCGGGATGTAGTTGAACGTGAAGCTGTTCTGGATCAGTTCCTCCTTCGCGACCATCGGGCCCTGCACCTCGGAGTTGTTCTGGAAACCCATGTTGTACTCGCCGTAGAGCGCCCCCTGGAACTGAGCGCTCTGCTCGAGCAGGGCGCTGCACTGAGTGCACTGCGAGAAGTCCTGCGGGCCCTTGGCCGCGATCAGGAGGACGTCCTGGGCTGCGTTCCAGTTCGTGTTGTCGCAGGTCCCGCCCGACACCGCTCCACAGAGCTGCGTCTGGTGCATGTAGAAGGTTCCGCTGAGGTACAGCGCGGCGAGTCCATCGTACTGCAGGATCGATCCGCTCTCGAGATAGAGGCTGCCGTCGATGAAGATCGTGCCGTTCACCGTCAGGGTGTTCGTCGCCAGGTTCCAAGACAGCTCGCCCAGCCCCGTTCGGCAAGTGAAGCTCGCCATCGTGTCGAGATGGACGACGTTGGTCAAGGCGCCGTTGCCGTTGATCCCGTCGGAGTCGAAGATCGGCGGCGTGCCGCTCGACACCTCACACGGGTTGGCCGGCCCGGGGCTCGCCACCGTGTACCAGTCGACGAAGTTTGCGACCGGCTGGGCGATCGCCGAGCCGACCGTCGAGTTGGGAATCGTGTGATCGGTCGAGGTGCAGGGGTTGTGGTAGGCCTGCGCCCTGAACTTGCAGCCCGAGGCACCGCCGACGTTGAGGGAAGTGAGCGGGCGAGCGGCGGTTCCGACGTCATTGCCGTTCTTCTTCAGGATGATGTTGCCACGCACGTTGACGTTGACCTCCGGGTTCCCGGCCGTCGGTCCCAGCACGGAGCTGTTGTTGTCGAGGCAGAAGTTGCCGGCGACATAGAACGACGACTGCACGCTCGGGTTGTTCGGAAGCTCCATGTCGCACCCGTCGGGATCGCCGGTCTTCCACGAGTAGACGTGTCGCCATGCGCTAGCGTCGATCGTCTGGGTGGTGGTCGGCTTCAGCCGAACGTCCGCGGCCACGGTACGAGAGAGCGACCCGGTACCCGACGGGTTCGGGGTCGTGCCGACCGAGCTGATCCTCCATGTGTACCTCGTCAGCGAGCCGACCGTCGTCGTGATGAGCGTCGGTGTCCAGGTCACGGACTCGCCGGTCCCAAAGCTCGCCGTCTTCGTCAGGGAGTTGAAGAACGTGGAGCTGACGATCGCGGAGCTCGACCCATACGCGAGCTGGGCGACCGCGCTGTCGATGCCGGTCTGCGCAAGGCTGTAGGCGCGCTGATCGGCGCGCGAGCGGTTCGCGGTTCGCTCATTCGAGGTCGAGTAGAGGACGAGCGAGCCGCCCATGATCGCGATCGTCGCCATCACGCCGATGGCCATCACGAGTGCCATCCCACGCTCGTCGCGTAGGCGACCGGCCAGATGAGGTCGAAGCCTGCCGAGCATCAGCTTCTTGCCCCGTTACGAAGCGCGATCGCATCCTGGATCCGATACCCGAGACGGGAGATCGAAGGCTTCTGATTCACGGTCATGTCGACTGCCACCTTCTTCAGCACATACGTTCCGGCAGCCGGTGCGGTCACGGAGAACACCGAGGCTCCAGTGAGGTAGTCCGCCTTGCGAGACCCAGATGAGCTGCAGCTCGCCCCGGCTTGCCGGTAGAGCCCGTAGCGACTCCCGGACCCCGACGTGCACCACGTCGCGCTGTTCGTCGCGCAGGCATAGCTCGACGTCAGCGTCTTCAGCGTCACCGAGGTGCCGCCGGAGACGGTCGCATCGCACGCGTTGTGCACCTCGCGCCTGAACGTGTCGAGCGCGAGGCGCGCCTCCGACTGCGACGCGAAGCGAAGATTGAGGTCGACGGAGGCGCTCGTACCGGACGTGAACAGGGTCGCGATAGCGGCGATCACGATTCCCATGATCGCCATCGTCACGACCATCTCACTCAGCGTGAAACCGCGCTCGTCTCGCGCCTGCATACGCAGGCGATTGCCAAGCCGCGCCACAGAGCGACAACACATGGTCACACCATCGGGAGTCGCGAACCCGGCGGAAACCCCCTTTCGGGGGACGGACTCGCTAGCGGAGCGCGACACCGAGCGGCTGCAATCCCGGCTGGGGCTCTGCCGCGCCGATGGTGCGGGGTGGCTCGAGCGGAGCGGCCGAATCGTCGGCCGTCGAGGTCGAACCGGCGCTTTCCCGGGCGATCGCGGCCCGCTCCTTTTCGGCCTGCTCGAGCGCGACCAGGAAGTCGTGGCGGTTGGTGGCCGAGTTCGCCGCGACGTCGCGCTCGACCTCACCCGAGAGCACGAGTGCGATCAGTGACTGGGCGAAGGTCTGCATCTCGAAGAACTCACCAGCCGCGATGGCGTCGGTGATCTCGTCGGGTCTGTCCTCGCGGATCAGATCCTGAATTCGCGCATTCGTCACCATCACCTCGACCGAGGGCACGCGGCCGCCTGCCGCGCGCGGCAGCAGTCGCTGGCTGACGACGCCGCGCAAGGTACCGGCGAGGATCGAGCGGATCTGCTGCTGCTTGGCAGGCGGGAAGAATTCGATCATTCGGCCGATCGACTCGGCGGCATCGATCGTGTGAAGCGTCGAGAAGACGAGGTGGCCGGATTCCGCTGCCTGAAGCGCCGTGTGGGCAGTCTCGGCGTCGCGGAGCTCGCCGATCAGGATCACGTCGGGATCCTGCCGGAGGACGCGTCGAAGCGCCTGATCGAAGCTCGCCGTGTCGAGACCGACCTCGCGCTGGTTGACGATGCAACTGCGGTCGGGGTGAAGGATCTCGATCGGATCCTCGATCGTGACGATGTGCTGCCGTCGCGTCCTGTTGATGTGGTCGAGCATCGAGGCAAGTGACGTCGTCTTGCCCGAGCCGGTCGCGCCGGTCACGAGCACGAGGCCGCGCCGTTCTTCGGCGAGCCGGCTGACGCCCGGCGGGAGGCCGAGCTTCGCGATACTCGGGATCTCGTTCGGGATGATGCGGAACGCAAACGACGTCGCGCCACGTTGACGGAAGCCGTTGACGCGGAAGCGAGGCAGCGCGGGGTGGGAGAACGCGATGTCGAGATCGCCCGAATCCTCGAAGAGGTCGCGCCTCTTCGGCGAGATCTGCGTCACCTCGTCGAGGACGTGCTCCAGATCCGTCTCCGTCAACGCGGGGACACCGTCCATCTGCTGGAGGTCTCCGTCGAGCCTCAGGATCGGCGGTTGGCCGAGCTTGAAGTGAACGTCGCTCGCACCGGCGTTGACAGCGCGCGTAAGGAAGTCGATGAGGTCGATCACGTCGAGAACATCGGCAACGGAGGGCATTTCCTTTACCCTGCATCGCTCGGTTCCAGCTCCCGGGTGCCGGGCACGGGGCGTCGCGGCGCGCCGACATCGCGCCGATGTGCGCCGCGGAGGCCGCCTACGCGCGGCGGGCGACGCGCGCGATCAGCCGCAGGGGCGGACGGGCCAGACCTGTCGCTTCGTCGGGGTGACCGACATCGCCCCGCAGGAGACCGCCGACAACCGCGAACACGCCGGGCGAGCGCGCCGCCCAGAAGCACACCGCCGGGTGGCGGTCGAGCGCCCGCTTGGCCTTCCACGACGCTGCGGCATGGTGGTCGAGAGCGCCGCTGAGGGCAGCAGGATAGTTCCCGGGGTCATCGGCCAGGATCGCTTCGGCGGCGAGTCGGGCAGAGACGAACGCCTCGTACATCCCGTCTCCCGAGAGCGGATCGACGAGGCCGGCAGCATCGCCCACGAGCACGACACGCCCGAGCGCCGGGCTCGAGCTGCCGACGCGGCGCATCGGAAGACGATGACCGCGCAGGCCGGTGATCGCATCCGGGTCGACCGCATACGCACGAGCAAGCCGCGCAAGGTGCTCGCGAAGCTGCGGCCCTTCCGTGGCCCACCCTCCCACTCCGAGATTTGCATGGTCGCCCTTCGGGAAGAGCCAACCGTAGCCACCGGCGGGGGCCCCGATCTCGACCACGGCCGTCGACGCGAACTTCTCCTCGTCGAGCAGCGACCAGCGGACGTTACCCTCGAGCGCGACGCCGCGTTCGATCCCCGCTTCGAGCCCCGCCGCCTTCGCGACGATTCCGTTCGCGCCGTCGGCCCCGACGAGCATCCCCGCCGCCACCGGCTCTCCTCCGACGGTGGCGAGCACGCGATCCTCGTGGATCTCGACGTGCTCGACGCGCGTGCCGTCCCGGAACTCGGCGCCGGCCGCCACGGCCTGCCCGGCGAGATACGCGTCGAGCCGACGCCGCTGCGTCATCACGATCAGCGGTTCCGCGCTCCTGCGGCGGAAGCTGCGCCCGTGGTGCAGGCGGAGCTCGAAGGTGTCGACGACGCGCTCGACGACGGGCGTGATGTCGCACGGCACCTGCCGGAGGGCGCGGCCGGTGACGCCACCACCGCAGGGCTTGTCACGCGGAAAGCGAGCGCGATCGGCGAGGAGGACGGACGCACCGCCGCGGGCAAGGTGGATAGCAGTCGCCGACCCGGCAGGACCGGCGCCGACCACGAGAACGTCAAAGCGCTGCATGCGTCGAGTATGCATAGCTCGAGGCGGCCCGCGAACATTCGAGGCACAGGCGCGGGGCCGAATCCGGGCACCACGGTCTCCTCATGCAGGGGAGAGGATTCGAACCTCTGAAGGCTGAGCCAGCGGGTTTACAGCCCGCCCCCTTTGGCCACTCGGGAACCCCTGCGCGGTTGGGAAGTGTAGCCGCGCCTCCCACCCTCGCCGGCACCACTCCGTCCGGGCGGCCTGGGGCACGCCCGCGATCGACCTATGCGGCCGCGACGAGACCGCCGACGAAGACGCCGATCACGCCGAGCGCCGCGAGCGCGAGCCTTCACCCTCGCCCTGCCGCTCGAAGACCTTTGCCTCGAAGCTCTCGAGCAGGCGCTCGCACCGCTTCAACCATCGCGCTGCCTCTCTCCGGTGCGGCGCGTCGAACCAGTCACGCCCCTGAACCCGCTCGAACCAGATGCCGAGCTTCTCGAACTCGATCCGGATCTCCTCGGCCTCCTCGTAGGTGTAGTTCTCGCGGAAGTGCTCGAACTCGATCTCCTTGACGAAGTTCACCTCGCAGTCCTCGATGATCTCGACGTAGTGCTTGGACGACTGCTCTCGGAAGAGCGCGACGATCTTCCCCGCCTCGGCCTCGGACAGCTTCTGCAACGGCAGCAGGTGGTAGTTCCCCTGTTTCTCGTCGATCCGCTCCAGGATCGAGGTCAGCTCCTCCCGGATTGCCGGGATGTCGGGGAAGACGCACACGGAGTCCTGCAGATAGACGGCTCCGGCCTTCTTCAGCAGCCGCCAGACCGCCACCCGCCCGGCCGTCGGCTTCGCCGGCATCCGGTAGACGAGCACGATGAACCCCGAGGCGTTCGGGATGTCGGTCACCGCCGGATGTCCATGTAGAGGCTGATCGAGAACGCGAGCATGACCGCCAGCCCCACGAACGGCCCGAGCCACACGGCGTTGTGGGCGGCGTGGGAGACGGCGACGGCTCCGATGCTCAGCGCGATCACGACCGCGGCGGCGATCTTCCAGTCGTCGCCGATGATGAAGTCGTACCAGAACTGTCCGAAGCCCCTGACGAACTTCACGGCACTTCCTCGATCACGGTCGGAAGAGCATCTTCGACGGAACGAGGGCGGAACCCCGCGAGCACCGGCGCGAGCCGCACGAGGAGGCGGGAAAGCAGGAACCAGGCGACCAGCAGGCAGATGATCGCCCAGTCCTGCAACGGCCACTCGAGGCTGTCACCGTTGCCGTTCCGGAACACCCCGAGCCCCTCGACGGCCCAGAAAGTGCCAAACGCCGCGAGGAGGAGGCCGACCCCGTACTTGAGGGTGTTCTCCGGGACACGCGAGAGAGGCCGGTGGGCGACGGAGCCCGCGATCAGGACGATCGCACCGGCGACGGCGGCGCCGAGCGCGGCGAGGGGAACATTGTCGGCGTTGAGGCCGAACGTGATCACGATGAAGACGACCTCCACGCCCTCGAGGAAGACGCCCTTGAACGAGACGACGAACGAGAACCAGTCGAGGCCCAGGCGGGTCTCCGATCCGGCCAGGCGCGCCGCCTCGGCCTGTTCGCGGAACTCCTCCTCCTCGTCGTGCATCGCCTTCAGGCCCGACGAGCGGAGAATCGCCTTGCGCAACCACTGCAGGCCGAAGATCAGCAGCAAGGTGCCGACGACGAGCTGGAGCGCGGAGCGCGGCAGCCAGTTCACGAGGGCATAGCCGGCAACGGCCGTGAAGACGATGAGTGCCATCACGGCAACGGCTGTCCCCCAGAGGGCGGAGCGCCAATTCCGCGTCATCCCCATGGCAAGCACGATGGTCAGCGCCTCGACGAACTCGACGAAGGACGCGAGACCCGTCGCGGAAAGCAGCCCCCAGGTCGCACTCGAGCCCATTCCGGTCGCCTATCCATTGAAACAACCGTTACGCCGATCTTCGATTATAGAATAACCCTCGTTACATCATACGCTTGTTTACGGGCTGGTTCCGCCCGACCGACGGAAGCCCGAGAACCGGCATGAAAAGCGAAGTCCTCTGCCGGACTCGAACGGGCGATCCCCTCCTTACGATCGAGAGCGTTACAGGCCCTCTGGCGCCGTGGTCAGGAAGGGCACCCGCCTGAGCGAAGTGGGCGCCTGGACACACTCGGCGTCGAGCATCACCGCCCCGGGTTCGATAGGCGCCGGCGGCAGTGCTTTCCGCGACAACTGCTAATCAAGGGGTGATGGCAATCGAACCTTCCAGTCGCCGGCCGCGCAGGCGCTCACGGCGCCGCCCGCTCGTGTGGGCGGTAGGCGTTGTCGTGCTCGCGCTCGCCGCCGCCGTGGCGGCGGCGTTGCTGGCCTGGCCCGACGCCCGCCTCCAGAACGACGGCGACGCACTCGCGAGCGCGATCCAGCCGTGGTACGCCGGGCGCGCGTCCCACGCCGTCGTCCGCACCGCGGCGGGCACGATCGTCCCCGTCCGCATCGTGCACGGCACGATCCGCCCGACGACGCACGTCGCGGCCGGCGAGCAGCTGACCGTCGAGCTGACGGTGAAGCGCCCCGGCTGGGCCGGCTGGCTCGTGGGAAGCACGGCCACCCGGACGTTCGCCGTACGCACGCCCGAGGCGAAGCTACGCGGCCGCTGGCTCGAGGTGCGCAAGGGCGAACCGGTCTCCGTGTCGTTCACGACGCCGGTGCGGCTCGTCGTTCTCCGGGTCCGGGGACGAACGCGACCCTCCACTTTCCCAAGGGGCAGAAGACGCTACGCCTCGGTACGGCAGGGGTCGGCCTACCGGAGGCGGGCGGGGTGTCCGTGCGCGCTGTGGCACGAACCTGGGAGCGACTCCCGCCGCCTTCGCACGTGCACTGGTTCCCCGCGCGGAAGCACGTCCAGGCGCTCGTCGCCCCCGCGCCGGGGGCCGAGCTCGTTCCCGGCAGCCCGATCACGGTGACGTTCTCGCGCCCGACCGAGCAGGCGATAGGCACGGCGCTACCGACCGTGTCGCCCACGGTCCCCGGCACCTGGCAGCGGCCCGACAGCCATACGCTGTCGTTCGTGCCAAGCGGGGTCGGCTGGCCGCTCGACGGCCACGTGAAGGTGGCCCTGCCGCGGAGCGTCGAGGTCACGGCCGCGGTGGGAGAGCGGCGCACGCGCACCCTCGCCTGGGGCGTGAGCCGGGGCACGATCCTGCGGCTGCAGCAGCTGCTCGCCGAGTCCGGCTACCTGCCGGTCGAGTGGACGCCCGCGGGCGAGCATGTGGCGAGGACGGCGCAGGCGCAGCTCGCTGCGGCCGTCGATCCTCCCGCCGGGCACTTCCGCTGGCCATACGCTGACACCCCGAAGGAACTGCGCAGGATTTGGCGCACCGGCAGGTGGAACGAGATCGTCCGCGGTGCCGTAATGATGTTCCAGGACGAGCACGGCCTCGACGTAGACGCCTTCGTCGGCCCGCAGGTGTGGCACGCCCTCCTTGTCGACGCTGTCAGCGGCAAGCGACGCACGGCGGGCTACAGCTACGTCTACGTGCACCGGAACGTGCCCCAGCTGCTCACGCTCTGGCACGACGGCAAGGTGATCCTCACCTCGCCGGGCAACACCGGCGTCCCCGCCGCGCCGACCCAGCTCGGTACCTTCCCGGTCTTCGAGCACATCCCGGTGGGCACTATGAGCGGCACGAACCCGGACGGCACCCGATACCACGACCCCGGGATCCGCTGGATCAGCTACTTCAACCACGGCGAAGCGCTCCATGCCTTCCCGCGTGCCAGCTTCGGCACCCCGCAGAGCCTCGGCTGCGTCGAGCTGCCGCTCGCCTCGGCGGCAAAGGTGTGGCCCTACACCCCGATCGGCACGCTGGTCACGATCGAGAACTGAGGGTGCGTCCGCCGACGGTGGAAGTGTCGTCGAGAGACGCACCCCCCTCGATGCTTGCCGCCGATCGCGGTTGAACGCGTCGTCGACGACATCGCCCTGATCAACAGGCCGAGTTCGAGGGCGGATGTGGGACGGAGTGGACGCCGAGACAGGTGGTCTACGAAGACGACCAGTCAAGTCCTTCACATGATCGACCAACGATTCGGTTCCCGTCTCTTCCTCTACCGCCGGCTGAAGCCGCTCCGTCTGATCGGCAAACTTGACACGGAGGCTTGACACGCCCATCTCACCCCAGGGCTCTGCATCGCGAAGCGGCTAGACTCCGGGCCTCGCCCTCTTAGCTCAGTTGGTAGAGCACCTCCATGGTAAGGAGGGGGTCGCCGGTTCGAGTCCGGCAGAGGGCTTCACCGCAACACCAGGAAAAAGCTATCTCCGCGAACCGGCGAGGCTCCGCGAGGGGCCTCTCGCCCGTCTATGGAACGGATATGGAACGGTCATGACGATGCGTCCAGGGGATCTCAAGCCCGAAGCCTGAGCGCACCGACAGCGCCGAAGGACGCAAGTGGCAGGTCTCGCTAACGAGGATTGTGGAGTCAGCAGCGATCCACCTCGCTCCCGGCCCGGTAGTTCAGGGGTGGGGTTTGGGCGGCGAAGTGGGCAACGCGAAGGGGGCCGGAATCACCCGGCCCCCTTCGCGCACACTCGGTTGTGGGTCTTGCCGCGAGGTCTACGCTCCCGGCACCTTCAGCAGGATGAGTTGTCCGCTCTCTCGCTTCTGGAAGATGGTGTCGGGGGCACCCGGAGTCGGCAGCGGGTTGGGGATCGGGTTGTCCGGGCCGACGCGGAGGGAGTGCGCCTGGACGTTGACCAGGAACGCGCCTCTCCCGAAGTACGCCGAGGCGTCGACTATGCCTGTTGACTCCCAGTCACCCCACACAGCGGACGGATCCTGGGACTGATCCACCTTCGCGACGACGCGCAGTTCGCCGGTGGCAAACACGTACTGCCAGATCCGAGCCGTCGTGCCGTTCGGATCGCCGGGCGTGTACTTGAAGGCCGACGGCGAAGGATCCTCCTGGATCATCAGGCTCGTCGCGGTGGTCTCGAGGTTGTCCGGACTGTGGATCGCGGCCAGCGGGTTGGTCGCGCCCACCGTGTCACCATTGACGACGACGGACACGGTGGCCGTCCCGGTCGGATCTGCGGGGTCGAGCACCATCTTGTAGACGCGCCCATAGAGGAACCCTCCGCCACCCTCGGTGTCCGCGAAGTAGATGACATTCGGGTTCTTTCGGTCACGCGCGAGATCTTCGATGCGCAAGAACTCGAACACGTTGTTGGCATCCGACCACGCCTCCAGAGCGTCCTGCTCGAAGCCCGGATTGGCACTACCGTCGGCAATGCCCTTGGGAACCGGTATGAAGTGCCCGGTGAACGAGTCAGGGTCGAGACCCAGAGCCTCGACCTGGTTCGAGCCCGCGTCCTTCACGAACGCGTAGAGAGTCCCATCATCAGCCAGCAACGCAGATCGGCTGGCAGCCTTGTACATGTAGAGCTGCGAATTGCCGCGGCTGAACGTGTCGTCGCCGGAGAGGGTGACCACGTCATCGAAGCCGGGTACAACGACGGTGTTCTCGTGGTTGAAGAACCCCATCCCGGGAATCTCGGTGGTGGCTCCCGAGTCCGGATCGTAGGCGACCGTCACCCCGGCCTGCGTGGCCCCGGCCACCGGTGGCCAGGAGGCCTCGGCCCGGTTGACCAGATCGGGGGTCTCCTCGTTGGTGAAGACCAGCGGGTTGGAGAATCCCTCGGCAGCCCCGGCGAAGAAGTTGGAGCAAAAACGCTGGAAGCCGTTGGTGCTGTCGATCACGATTTCGCCGCTGAGTAGCTTGCCGGCCCCGCGCTGCAGGGTCAGCTTGCTCATCTGGGCGTTGTCGAAGTCGGTCAGCGCGGGTGGCGCTAGAGGAGCGGTGAACGGGAACGGCACCTTCGAGGTCTCGTGGTTGACGTAGATATCGAATGTGTTCTTCCCACGCGGGTCAATAGCGATCCCGTCCGGGATGGCCTCGAACCTGTATGCGCCGAGCATGTCGCCCACGGTCAGCAGTGGCTGCACCTTGACGTTGGACTGAGTGGCGCTCAGCATCGCCGGTTGGGCAGTCCAAAATCCCGAGCCTGATGTCCCGGCCCAAGCCGCGACCGTCGTCGTGGCTACGACTGCGAGAGTCGCCGCGAGCGCCCAGATCCAGCGCCGTGGCGCACGAAATCGATTCATGTTGTCTCCGTCCCCTAGAAGTCAAGAGCGTGATGATCCTCTCATGGCCCAACACCGGATGCAACTCAGCGACCAGAGGGGCCACCGGTAGACCGCGTGGAACGAACGTGGAACGGCGAGGTGAGACAACACGGGCAGTGAAGGAGAGGTCAGGTCAGGCGAATGTGGCTTTCAGAAGCCGTTATCGGAAGAGGTGGGCACACATGGGAACTCCGGCGACTGCATGGTAAGGAGGGGGCCGTCGGCCGAGTCCGGCAAAGAGCTTCGCTCGATCCGGCATGGTTCCTTGGGTTAGGCGCACCCGCTCGGAACTACCGAACTCCCGCTGCCAGCACTCCGGGCAGAACCCGACTATCTAGGTCAGGGTGCCACCACGGCTACCGACTCACTTCGATCCCCGATTCCTTCCGTCGCGCGGCGGCCTCACTCGCACTCGGCGGCCACACCGCGTACGACCAGCACGGAGCAGGCGGCTTGGTGGGCGACTCTCTCGCTGACGCTTCCCAGCGCGCGAGCGCCGTGGAGCCCGCGGCTGCCGACGATGACGAGATCGGCATCGTCGGACGCCGAGCGAAGCGCGGCGACAGGGCCGGCGCCGTCCACCGTGAACGGGATGTCGCCCACGACTCGCTCTATGGCTTCGATATCGAGCCCCTTGCCGCCTCCTGCGATGGTCGGTCGGATCTCCGTACCGTAACGCTCGCGGAGTTCCAGGGCGACCTCGAACGCAGCCTCCGATTCGACGGAGCCGTCGAGCCCGACGACGACGAGCCGCGGGAATGCCGGTCGGCCGGCTCGCGCGCCAGGAGGACGGAGCAGGACACCGTGTGCAAGAGGTCGGTTGCGACACTCCCGGCAACGATCCCTTTCAGACGACCCTGATCAGGCGGCACGAGCGCGAGCAGGCATTCCGGGTCGGCCGCAACCTGCGCGAGGATGACGTCCTTGGCGCTTCCTTCGATGACGCGCGTCTCGATCGTTCCCTTCGTCTCGACCGTGCGGCGAACTCCCTCGACGAGCTCCTCCGCTTCCCGCTGTAATCTGGTGGCCGTGGCGAGCCGTTCGCCGTGCGGCGCATCCCAAAGTGCGTCCAGGGCATACTCGATCGCCGTTACGAGCAGCATCGAAGAGGCGGGATCGGCGATCCGAACCGCTTGCTGCGCCACCTCCACCGCCCCTGGCGATCCATCCACCCAACACACGATCCGCTGATAAGTCATAGACAAGGTCGTTTTACCTTTCCGGTACTTGGGCAGGCATCACGATCGCGTCACGTCGGCCTACGTTCTTCGGATCACGATGACGTAAGCGAGGGCGTAGAGCGCCAGCAGCACGATGCCGCTGCGGCGATCGTGGCGACCGCGGGCGGCGAGCAGGATCGTGGCCGCGACGGTGGCAAACAGGGCGTACGCGATCCCGGGAGTCACTATGTGGGCGGTCACCGGCGCGCCCGCGATCAGTGGGCCGGCGCCGATCGACAGGGTGGAGTCGACGAACGAGGCGCCGAGCGCGTCGCCGAGCGCCAGGCCGTAGGCGCCGCGCGATGCAGCGGTGATGACGACGATCAGCTCCGGTGCCGACGTTGCGAGCGCCGCGCCGAAATAGGCGATCAGGAACTCGGATACCCCCGCGAGCTCGGCGAGCCTGACGAGAGAGCGCACCGCGAGGGAGGCACCGACACCGACGAGGAGGAGCGCGATGACGATCACGCCGATGCGGACAAGATGCCTACGTTCAGTGTGAGGCGGGTCTTCGTCGACCTGCCTGGGCAGGATGCGGATCGCGAGAGCGAGCAGTACCAGCCAGGTAGCGACGAGGATGAGCCCGTCGAAGTGCCCAAGCCAGTCGTCGGCGACGAGCGCCGCCGAAAGCAGGAGCCCCGGTACCGTCAGCGATCCGACGATGATGGCTTCGCGACGGTTGACGCGAAACGAGCCTGCGAGGAGGGGGATCGCGGCGAGAACGAGGGTGTACTGGGTGAGGACGGAGCCGATCGAGTCACCGACGTTGATGTCGCCCTGCCCCTGGAGTTGCGAGGTGATCGAGTTCGCGATCTCCGGCAGGTCGGTTCCCACTGCGACGAGGGCGACGCCGACGAGAAACGGTGGAGCTCCGAGCGCGGTCGCAAGTGCGCGCGCCTCTCCGACCGCTCTGCCGCTGGCGGCCACCGCGACCGTGAGACCACCGGCAAAGAGGAGCAGGTCGAGCGCGAGTGTCATGGCTTGTCCAGCGGCGCGCCGGGCACGAATACCCCACCGGTGCGGTTGAGCCGCTTCTCGATTGCGATCAGTGGGAGCACGAGTGCTGCGATCAACGTCGCGGCGAGCCATTGGATCGCGCCGATCGGCGCAGTTTCGAACAGGGTGTTCAGAAGGGGGAGGTAGGTGAATGCGAGTTGCAGCGCGATCACGAGCAGGATGCCCCAGTAGACGGCGAGGTTTGTGAACAGTCCGACCGCGAGCATCGAGCGCTTGAGCGAGCGGCAGTTGAGGAGGTAGAAGGCTTCGATCAGCACGATCGTGGCGATCACCGTGGTGCGTGCCTCCTCGATCGTCGCGCCGCGTGCCTGTTCCCATTCGAAGACGGCGATACCGGCGGCGAACATGAACAGGGCGACGAGCACGATCCGCTGGATCGCCAACCGTCCGAGCACGGGCTCGTCCATCCGGCGCGGCGGCCGGCGCATGGTGTCCGGCTCCAGCACTTCGAGCGCGAGCGGCAGGGCGAGAGCGACGGTGGTGACGAGGTTGATCCAGAGGATCTGCACGGGCAGGATCGGCAGCGTCAGTCCGAACGTGATCGCGAGTAGGACGAGCAGCGATTCACCGGCGCTCGTCGGGAGGATGAAGATGATGCTCTTCAGCAGGTTGTCGTAGACGCGTCGCCCTTCCTCGACGGCGGCCTCGATCGTGGCGAAGTTGTCGTCGCGAAGCACCATGTCGGCGGCTTCCTTGCTCACGTCGGTGCCGCTGATCCCCATCGCGATCCCGATGTCGGCCTGCTTCAGCGCCGGTGCATCGTTGACACCGTCGCCCGTCATCGCGACCACCTCTCCCTGCTGCTGCAGCGCCTTGACGAGTCGTAGCTTGTGCTCGGGTGCGACACGCGCGAACACCGAAGTCTGGGCTGCCTGCGCGGCGAACTCGTCGTCTGTGAGTCGGTCGAGGTCTGCCCCCGTGAGCACGCTGCCCTCGGCTTCGGTGATCCCGACCGCCCGCGCGATCTCGGCGGCGGTGCGCGGGTGGTCGCCCGTCATCATGGCGACCCGGATGCCCGCGCTGTGGCAGGCTGCGACGGCGCGCACTGCCTCCTCGCGTGGCGGATCGAACAGCCCCACGAGCCCGAGCAGCGTGAAGCCGCCCTCGAGGTCGACATGCTCGAGCAGGTGCAGCGCGCCGTCCTCGAGCTTCGTGGCCGCGGCCAGCACTCGCTGCCCGCGGCCGGCCATCTGGTCGGCCTGGGCGAGCAACGCTTGAGGTGACCATTCACCTGGCCATGCGATGCCACTGGAGCGTGCGATCACCTCCTCGGGCGCTCCTTTGATCACGACCCGTGGGCCAGCGTCCTCGGCATGCAGGGTGGCCATGAACCGGCGCTCCGACTCGAACGGAAGCGAATCGACCCGGGGACGCTGCTGCTCCGCCGGCTGCCGCTCGATCCCGGCCTTTGCGGCCGCTGCGACAAGCGCGCCTTCAGTCGGATCGCCCTCGACCCGCCAGACATCGTCCGCAAACACGACGCCGGCATCGCTGCAGAGAAGGGCTGCCTCGAGTAGCGCCCTCACCTCCCACGGCGGCGTGGTGAGAGCCCTGCCGTCGTCGAGGAACGTCCCGTTCGGCCCGTAGCCGGTACCGGTGATCTCGACACGGCACCCGGCGAACGCTTCGACTGCGACCATCTCGCTTCGGGTGAGCGTCCCCGTCTTGTCCGAGCAGATCACCGTCGTCGAGCCGAGCGTCTCCACCGCCGGCAGCCGCCGCACGACAGCGTTCCGGGTCGCCATCCGACGCACCCCGGTCGCGAGCGCGATCGTCATGATCGCCGGCAGCCCCTCCGGGATCGCCGAGACCGCAAGCGCCACCGCCGCCAGGAACCCATCCAGCAGTGGGTAGCCGCGCAGCCACGCCATCACGAACGTGAGGCCGGCGAGAACGAGGATCGCGAAGGTGAGCGTGCGACTGAACGCCGCGATCTTGCGAGTGAGCGGTGTCGCGAGCTGCTCGGCCGCACCGACGAGCTCGGAAATACGCCCCAGCTCGGTCGCTCCGGCTGTCTCGGCGACGGCCGCCCGGCCCTGACCGCTTGTGACAAGTGTCCCCGCGTAGGTCATGTTGCGTCGCTCGGGTAGCGGTGTCTCCGCCGGCAGAGCACCGGCCTCGAGCTTCTCCACCGGCACCGACTCGCCCGTCAGAAGCGCCTCGTCGACGAACAGCCCGCGCGCCTCGAGTAGTCGACAGTCGGCCGGCACCCTGTCGCCCGCATCCAGCACGACCACATCACCCGGCACCAGCTCGGCCGCGTCGACCCGGCGCACGACGCCGTCACGGACGACCGTTGACTCCTGCGCCACGAGATCCAGCAGCGCCTCGATCGCCCTCCCCGCTCGATACTCCTGCACAACCCCGACCACCGCGTTCGCAAGCACCACCCCGAAGATCACTGCCGCATCGATCCAGTGGGACAGCGCGGCCGTCACCGCGGCGGCCGCGAGCAGCACGTAGATCAACGGCTGCATCAGCTGCCGCAGGAACAGCACGACCACGCCCTCCGACTTCGCCCGTGGAATCTCGTTGGGGCCGAACCGCTCGAGCGCGAGCCGCGCAGCCTCGGCGCTCAGCCCGGCATCGCTGCCGCCCAGGCGGTCGAGCGCCGCTGCGGTATCGAGTGCGTGCCAATCCTGGAAGACGCGAAAGGCGTCCGGCGAGTCGGCCGGGAGCGCTTCCGAACCGTCGGTTAGAAGTGCGATCGAGGGCTCCTTTCCCCGGCGACCAACAGCAGCGCTTCGTGTCCCGATGGGCACACCGACCGTCGTCCCGGGCAGAGACGAAACGTGCTGTCGCGAGTACGCATCGGCATCTTGAACTCTGCCGACGTCGATCGCCCACCGTAAGCGCGGAAATCCGCTCGGCGGTGCGGGTTTCAGCGGATACATACCACGAAGAGCGTGTCGGAGGTGTCTCTCCTGTCGTGCATGGTAAGGAGCGGGTCGCCGGTTCCAAGAGCACCTCCTTCACACTGACGGGGTCGCTCTCGATTAGGCCACCTGCAGGTCCTGCGTGCGCGGCTGCGGAATGATTATCCGCTGCTGAACGCGCCATGGGCAGCCACCAACCATCCGCCCGGCTCTACGAGACCCACGAACCGACCCCTTGACCCATAGGACAACGTCGACTCGCTGCCCGTGAACGCGGTCAGGCGGCGAGACCCCGCGACGTCGTGTTCTTCACGAAGCAGTGCACTGCCTCGTCGATTCTTTCGACCTGCTCTAGCTTGAAGTCGAAGAACGCCGCGAAGCGCTAGCTGGGAGTTTCCCCAGGATGCTCGGAACTCTTGGACGCGAGTGAGAGAACATGCGCCACCCGGGAGCCCGCCACCGTACAGTCGTCGTCGGGGTTCTCGCCGGGGCGAGCGGCGCGGAACCTGGCGGAGTACAAACCAGGGGGAAGGCCCGCTCGGGTGGGCCTTCCTTCTTCCCGGCCTCCGAACTCTCGCTGCCGGCATGCGGGCAAATGGGCTGAGCCCCGCTGTTGTGGCGGGCCTCGAAGCCTGTTGCTCGTCCGGTGTGTTCACCGGGTCGTTGACCGGTATCGGCGGTTCAGCCTGTTCCGGGGGTTGTCGATCACGAAGCGCCAGTTGCCGCCTGTGGCACCATGCGGCGATGAAACGGTGGGCCTGGCTCGTTCCCGTGCTCCTCGCCGTCCCGATCTCGGCGACGTCGGCGCTCGGGGCCGCGTCGCATTCGCGTGCCGTGCCGTTCAAGTACGTCGCGCTAGGCGACTCGTTCTCGGCAGGCGACGGGGTCGCTCCGTACCTCCGTGACGGCTTCGCCGCAAGCACCGGCCGTCAGGGGGTGATCGCGAACGCCTGCCACCGATCGTCCCGCGCTTACCCGGCCTCGGTAAAGCGGCCCGGCGACGCGAAGACGGTGTACGCGATCGCCTCCGGCGGGAAGCCGGCGAATCAGAGCGGGGTCAACAAGTACGGTTCGGAGAAGAACGTCCGCTCGGCCGGGGGTGTCTCGTGGGCGTCCTGGGCGTGCTCGGGCGCGACGACGAAGAACGTCCTGCCGAAGCGCCTCGGCGGCGTGCCGCAGAGCGGAATCGGTCGGACGCAAGACCGGCGCACTCAGCTCGACAGCGCGAGCCTGGCCGGTGCCAGCCTGGTCACGATCACGATCGGAGGCAACGACGTCGGCTTCGTCGACTCTCTCCTCTTCTGTGCGGTGGGCAACTGCAACACGCGGGCCTTCGAGCGGGAACGAAAGGCGATCATCGACAAGACACAGCCGAAGCTGGAGAAGGTCTATCGAGCGATAGTCGCGAAGGCGCCGCGGGCGCGGATCCTCGTGCTCGGCTACCCGCAGGTCTTCCCCGCCACCGAGGCGGAGCAGGCGTGTCCACAGCTCGGCCTGTTCGCGGGAGAGCAGACGATGCTGCGAGACCTCGGAGCGCACCTGAACGACACGATCGAAGCGGCCGTCCGAGCCGTCGCCGGGTCACGGGCGACGATCGAGTTCGTGCCGACCGCCAACGCATTCGCCGGCCACGAGGTATGCGGACAGAAGGGCGCGTGGATCTACGGGGCCATGGCAGCCGTGCCGGCCCACCCGAACGCACTCGGGCACCGAAAGGGATTCGCGTCCGTCGCCAACGCAGCCCTCCGGGCCACGCCCTGATCAGGTCGGGTCGGGAAAGACAGCCGGCAACCCGCGACGACGTCGTGGCGAACACTGGCGATCGGTCGCGAAACGCTCGAGTGGGCCCCCTCTGCGATCGCCGCGCTCTCGTCGTCGCCGGGCGTCCCGTCAATCTGCAAGGTCGTCGCCTCTGGTCGTTGGCCAGGGCTCGAGCCGATTCGACCCGCGAGGGCACGGCTCGCTCGGAGATCCGCTGAGCCGGGAAAGCATCTGAGCGACGACGACGCTAGAGCGCCTGCTCGGGCGTCAGCGCGCCCGACACCGCCAGCGGGGACGCATCCCGGTAGAGCGCGGCGATCACGTCGGCGAGATGCTGCAGAAGCTTCCAGGATACGTCGGGGTTGTCCTTGGCGAACTTCCGGAAGTCCCAGAAAGCCATCACGAGGCACCGAAGGGGTGTGTCGGCAGTCACGGTCGCGGTGCGAACCTGCTCGCTGATCATCGCCAGTTCTCCGAAGTAGTCGCCCGGGCCGAAGCTTGCGAGCGTCCTGCCCTCGACGCTTACCGATGCCGTTCCCTCCACGATGACGAAGAAGCCGACTCCGTCCATCTGCCCTTCCCTCACGACCGTGTTGCCCGGGGCGAACTGACGCTCCTTGAAACCACGCGCGAGCTTCTTCAGCTGACGCTGATTGAGATCGCTGAACAGCGGTACGTGCTTCAACTCCTCGGTAAGTCCTGCCATGCACCCGATACTAGTACGTCGGGACGGGCGCATTCGAGAGCTCGGCCGCCTGGTCTGGAGAGGGCGAGCAAGAAGGGTCGTCCCCCCGGACATCGTTCGAACCCCTGCCACCGGTGGAAGCGCGAGACGTTTGCAATGGGACGACTGCCGGCGTTCAGCCCGGGTTCCGTGATATGAAGAGATCGATGCCCGATCCTGTCCTGCGTGAGATCCCGCTGTTCGCTGGCCTCTCCGACGATGGTCTCGCGCGCGTGAGCGCAGAGGCGACCGAGGTGACCGCGGAACCGGGCCAGATCCTCACCCTGCCAGGCGACGTCGGCTCGGGCATGTTCGTCCTGCTCGACGGGAGCGTGAGCGTCGAGCTCCGCGGAGGCGACATCGAGATCACGGCACCCGATTTCGTGGGGGAGCTTGCGCTACTCCTTCCCGACGGGGGACGCGTCGGCCGCGTCCGGGCCAGGACGCAAGTTCGCTGTCTCGCGCTCTCCCGGGCAGGCTTCGAGGCACTGATCGAATCGGAGCCGTCGTTCGCACTCGTGCTCCTCCGCGGCCTCGCCGCCCGGCTGGCGGCCGACGCCGACCGGCGATCGAACGCGTAAGACGGCGATTGCTGAAGGGCGGACCGGGCGAGCGGCGCTTCGGGCCGGGCTCAGCCGATAAGGCCGAGGTCTCTCAGCCGCTCGCGGGAGCCGTAGAGCACGAGCCGGTCGTCGGTGTGCAGGGTCACGTCGATCGGTGACTCACCGACGTATTCGGCCGACGTTCCTCGCGTACGCCAGACGCCGAGGACCCTGACACCCGGTAGAGCCTGCTCGAGACCGCTCAGGCTGCGTGGCGCGGCGTCGGGAGGCTGCTCCACGTTCGCCTCGACCACGACGTACTCGTCACCCACGGCCAGCAGCTCCTCGGCGTCGCGACCAAGTGACGGGAGCAGTCGGCGTTGTGCGTATCGCTCGCCAATCCGGACCAGGGTACGAGTCATCGGTCGATTGCCGAGAACGAGGGCCGCGAGAACGACGAAGGAGAACAGGACGGCCGTCCGCTGCGTTGTGCCGCCCGGCCCCGGCCCGAGAAACCCGACGAGCACGGCAACGACGAGCGTTGGGGTTCCCACGTTGCCGACGAACATCGTCATCGAGATGATGCGGCGCCGCACGGGGTGGTTGACGACGTTCTCGGTCTCGGACGTCGTGAAGCCGGCGCCGCTGAAGGCCGAACGGGCCTGGAATGCCGCCACCTCGGGCGGGGTTCCCGTGGCGATCAGGGCACCCGTCGCGACCCGGACGAAAATGAGGGTGACAACGGCGACGACGAGGAAGGTCGCGATGGCGTACATCTGCCGATGATCCCAGGCCGTCCTGACGGCGCACCCGTGCCTTCGAGGCCATCCCAATTGTAAAGAGTCCATAAAGACAGGAGGCAGAGACGGAGGGGCTTACCCGAGCCGATAGGGTCGACTCAACCGAGAACAGGAGGAGATCGATGGAGAATCATGTTTCGTGGGTCATCGAGCTTGCGGTCAAGGACGGCCAGCTCGACACGTTCAAGGAACTGATGGGTGAGATGGTGGACGGCACGAGCCAGGAGCCGCAGAGCCTCGCCTACGAGTGGTACATCTCGGACGACGGCGGCATCGTTCACATCTTCGAGAAGTACGCGGACTCCGACGCGATGATCGCTCACGTCAACGGCTTCCTGGAGAAGTGGGCGGGGCGCTTCCTCGAGAGCACCGACCCGACGCGCTTCATGGTCTACGGGAACCCCAGCCCCGCCGCCCGCGAGCTTCTCGCCGGGTTCGGGCCGACCTACCTCGGCCCGTGGGGCGGATTCTCCCGGTTCGCGTAGCCCGGGCCGGTCGACGGGCTCGGCTCAGCCGAGTTGGGCGTGCTCGCTGACGACGAGACGCACGCGGCCGCCGACGTGCGCGAGCGAGTCGGCGGCTACCCGTTGGCCGACCTCGCTCGCGTAGGCAGCCTCGAAGTCCTCCATCGAGTCGAACCACAGCTCCGAGACGCCGTCGAAGTCCGCCTCACCCTCGACGAGGTTGAAGGCGAGCTTCCGCAGGCCCGGTAGCTGACGGGCGAGCGGGGCGTGCTCCTCGAGCCACCAGCGGCGGAAGCCCTCGGGTGTGTCGCCGTCGCGCCGGGTGAGGAGGATGATCGCCTTCACCGCTACACCGGCTTCTTCGTGCGCGCGTGCGGCCGGCCGCCGACGCCGAGCGCGAGGCAGACGAGGATCTCGTCGGCGCGTGGCGCGCCCGGCACCGAGAGCTCCGCGGTATCCATCTCGTCGAAGCTCCAGATGTCGTCCTTGTTCGTCAGCGGCATCGTGATCACTGCGCCTGCGGCGTCGACCTTCTTCGTCGACGGGATGATCGCGGTTCCACCGCCGATCGCGGCGCGCACCGGCGCCCCGAACCGTGGATGGATGAGCGCCGCGGCATGCTCGAGCTCGCCGTCGAGGCCGACGATCGCGGCCTTGCCGTATGCGCTCACCGCTCCCGCCCGGTCACCGAGGGCGCGAACCGCCTCCTCGACGAGGAGCGCCGCAACCTCTGCGCCGAGAGCCTCTAGCGCGGAGAGATCCTCGCTGAACCCTCCCGCCAGCGGATTCTCGATCACGGCTGCTGCGACGACCTTCAGGGTGGGCGCGACGAGATCTCGGCCGATCTCGCTCCGGGTCTCCTCGCGCTGGATGATGACCTTGCGTACCTGCATCTCGCCTCCCGTCGCCTTGACCGGGCCGAGCCTACCGAACGCGCGTTAGACGGTCGGCATCTCGATGTCGGCTACCTCGGGAAGGCTGTCCGGGAGACGGAAGCCGCCTGCCTCCTCGAGCACGCCAATCCTGGCGGCGAGCGGCGGGTGCGTGTTGAAGAGCCCTGCGACGAACTTCGCCGGTCCCGTTGCGTTGCGCAGTGGGGTCTCGATGTAGAGGTGGGCCGTCGCCGAGGTGACGTGCTGGATCTCCCGGTGGTCGAGCTCGAGGCGCCGCAGCGCGAGGGCAAGGCCCTCCGGATCGTTCGTGATCTCGGCTGCGGAGGCGTCGGCGAGGTACTCGCGCCGGCGCGAGAGCGCCATCTGCACCATCACGGCGGCGAGCGGGGCGAGCAGGATCGTCACGATCGCGAGGACGAGGAAGATCCAGCCCTGACCGCTGCCTCCACCCTTGCGACGGCCACCGCCGAAGTAGAGCATCCGGGCAAGCAGGTCACTGACGAGAGCGACGACTCCGACGAGCACCGCCGCGAGGGTCATCAGACGGACGTCGCGGTTGCGGATGTGCGAGACCTCATGCGCGAGCACCCCTTCGAGCTCGCGCTTGCTCATCGACTCGAGCAGCCCGCTCGTGACGACAACGTAGCTCTTCGCAGGAACGCGACCCGCAGCAAACGCGTTCGGCGCAGGATCCTTGACAACATAGAGGGGCGGTGCTGCTTCCATCCCGGCTGCGATCGAGACGGTGTCGATGAGGTGGTAGACCTCGGGCCACTCCTCCCGCGTGACGGGGTGGGCGCCCGTTAGCTTCGCAACCATCGAGCCGCTCGAGATGTAAGCAAAGACGCCGTACACGGCTCCGACGACGAGGACGATGCCCCCGAGACCCGCCCCACCGAGCGCATAGGCGGCTCCGCCGAGCGCGATGACCAGAAGGCCGAAGGCAGCGAGTACGAGGACGGTGCGAAAGCGATTGGCCCTGATCTGCTGCTGCAGGGTCACGGCTGGAAGCTGACCTCCGGAAGCGCGCGATCCGCGGCTTCGGCAGCGAAGAACTCACGCTTGACGAAGCCGAAGGCGCCCGCGAGTAGCACCGCCGGGAAGGTCTGGATCGAGTTGTTGAAGCGCAGCACGGTGGCGTTGTAGTAGCGCCGCGCTGCGGCGATCTTGTCCTCGGTCGCCGCGAGTTCGTGCTGCAACTGGAGGAAGTTCTCGCTCGCCTTCAGATCCGGGTACGCCTCGGCGACCGCGAACAGCTTGCCGAGCGCGGCCGTGAGGAGGTTGTCCGCCTCGGCAGCCGCAGCCGGTCCCTGTGCGCCGGCCATCGCCGCGCGCGCCTCGGTGACGGCCTCGAAGGTGCCGCGCTCGTGGGCTGCATACCCCTTGACCGCCTCGACGATGTTCGGGATCAGGTCGTTCCGGCGCTTCAGCTGCACGTCGATGTTCGCCCAGCCGGTATCGACCTCGTTGCGCAACCGAACCATCCGGTTGTAGAGCACGACGAGAGCAACGAGCAGGACCAGGACGATCGCGATGAGCACGTAGAGACCAATCATGCGATCACGATATCGGCGCCGGCAGGACGCTGCAGGATCGGAGACAGCCGGAGGTTGTCAGCCGAGGAGGAGCTCGGCGATCTGCTCTCCCACTAGCACCGCGGGAACGTTCGTGTTCGCACGTGGCACGACCGGCATGAGCGAACAGTCGGCGACGAGAACGCCGTCGAGCCCGCGCACACGCCCGGCTCCGTCGCAGACGGCCAGCGGATCGCTCTCCGCGCCCATCGCGCACGTCCCAACCGGATGGTAGTAGTGGGCGTGGTACTCCGCGATCGGGCGGTCGAGGCTCGGCGTGATCTCGGGGCCGATGAGCTCTCGTAGCGGCCCGGTCGCGGCCAGCTCTCGCGCGCGCTCGATGCCCTCTGCCAACACAGCAAGATCGGCTCCGTCCGCGTCAGAGAGGTAGCCATGGTCGATTCCGGGCGCCGCCTCAGGATCGGAGTCGACGACCCGGAGTGAGCCACGAGATAGGGGCTCCATCGCGGAGACGGCGAGCACGACACGACCCGCAAGCAGGCTGTTGGGATCCCCGGCGACCGGGAAGACATGGAGGTCGAACGGGCCGCTCGCCCGACTCGAACGGAGCTTTCCGAGCGTCTGCTCCTCCGGCGTGAAGCGCACGGCAGACGACTCCTCGAGAAGGACTCGCAGCCGTTCCGAGCCGGCGAACTCGACCTCGGCAAGCGGATGGTCGTGGAGGTTGCGCCCCACGCCGGGGAGATCGACAACTGCTGTGATCCCGGCCGCGCGAAGGCCGGCGGGGTCACCCACACCCGACCGTTGCAGGATCGCAGGCGAACCGTAGGCACCCGCTGCGAGCACGACCTTCGCTGCCTCGATGCAGACCTCCTCCCCCTCGCGTCGCACGACCACCTCCACACCCCGCCCCGTCATCACAAGGCGGTCGCAAAGCGCGTGGTCGAGGATCGTGAGGTTCTCGCGACCACGGGCCGGGTCGACGTAGGCGAACGCGCTATTGACCCTCACCCCCGCCTCGATGTTGACCGGCTCGATGCCGAAGCCGACGCCGCCGTCGAGATCGTCGAGGTCGTCGGCGCGCGGCAGACCGAGCGCGGCAGCCGCCTCGAGGCACGCCCGGTGAAACGGGCCGACCTCGGCCTCGGTGTACGTACGCACGGCCATCCTCTCGAGCGCGCGGGCGAGCGCGGGCCTCACGGCAGCAGAGCTCCAGCGGTCGTCGCCCGTGAGCGCCGCCCAGCCGTCGTAGTCCTCGGGGCAGCCGACGGCGACGACGCACCCGTTGTGCGACGAGCAGCCGCCGATCACACGAGCACGTGGGAACGGGATCGGCTCGCGCCCGGCGATCGGCCCGCTCTCGTAGCCCCAGTCGTGTGAGGTGACGAGGGCACCGCCGTCGAGCAGATCGGACGGCCACAGCCCGGACGCTCGCCGCCCGTAGTCAGGCCCGGCTTCGACGAGAAGCACCTGCGCCTCACTCTCCGCCGCGAGTCGTCCCGCGACGACGCAACCACCACTGCCACCGCCGACGACGAGGACGTCGCATGCGAGGCGCTCGGTCACCCAGGAAGTATCCCACCTGCCGGATCGGCACTCCTGGTCTGCTCACCACGAGATACGCTCGCTCCGATGACTCACCGCTCCGGAGCACCGTCGGCTCGCACGCGCGTCAAGCGGGTTCACGATCTCGCGGCGTACGACCGCACGACGATCGACGCGATCCTCGACGCCGCGCTCGTCTGCCACCTCGGATTCGAGCGCGATGGGCAGCCGTTCGTCATCCCCACCCTCCACGCGCGGATCGGCGACCGGCTCTATGTCCACGGATCGGCGGCGAGTCGCACCGTGCGAGCGGTCAGCGAGGGGATTCCTGCCTGCGTCACGGTGACACTCCTCGACGGGATCGTCCTCGCCCGCTCCGTCTTCGAGCACTCGATCAACTACCGGTCGGTCGTCGTGCTCGGCACGGCGACGACCGTGACCGATCCGGACGAGAAGAATGCCGTGCTCGAAGCGTTCACGGAGAAGCTGCTTCCCGGCCGTTGGGCAGACTCACGGCCCCCGACCCGGAAGGAGCTGAAGGCAACGGGCGTGCTCTCCCTGCCACTCGACGAGACCTCAGCGAAGGTTCGCACCGGCGGGCCGGACGACGACGATACGCCCGATGCGGAGCTCGACGTCTGGGCGGGGCATATCCCCTTGATCGTGCGTGCGCTCGCTCCGGTGCCTGCGCCGGGTCTCAAGCCCGGCGTGACGGTGCCGCCGTACGCGAAGCGCTACCGGCGACCCGGTCTCACCGCATGAGCCAGCCCCGCCGGAAGAAGTATCCGAGCACGATCGCGAGCGTCATCAGCTCCAGCCCGATCCCGAACACGAGAAAGTGGCCGAGGCCGCCGCTGTGCACGACGAGCCATCCCAGATTCTGACCGAAGAAGCCGGTCAGGAAGGTCAGGGGCATGAACACCGTGGCGATGATCGCGAGCTGTTTCATCACAACGTTGAGTCGATTCGAGACCGTCGAGAGGTAGACGTCCATCGCTCCGGTGAGGAGGTCGCGGTACGTGTCGATCATCTCGCTGATCCGGATCAGGTGGTCGTAGACATCACGGAAATAGCGCTGGTCGTCGTCGCTCATGCCCGGGAAGGACTCGACCCCACCGACGATCGAGGCGAAGAGGTCGCGCTGGGGTGCGATCACCTTGCGCATGGTCACGAGAGCCGCTTCATCGCGAAGATCTCCTGCAACTCCGCGTCGCCCGCAGCGCGAAAGATCTCGTCCTCGAGGGTGTCGATCCGGTCGTCGATCGTCTCGAGCCGAGGGAAGAAGCTGTCGACGAGCCCGTCGATCACGGCGTGGAGCAGCCGTGCGGGATCGTCGATGGGAGCATCGCGCTTCACGTACCGGCTCCGCAAGAGCTCGATTGAGGGAGCCTCGTCCCGATGCAGCGTCACGAGATATCGATCGGAGTAGAAGAAATGCACCTCGACGAGGCCGTCGCTGTCGACCGCACTCGACGACCCGTAGGCGACCAGGAAGACGTAACCGTCGTACTCGTCGAGCTTCGGCCGTTGCCCGAACCTCCACGAATCCTCGAGCGACAACGGATGGAAGCCGAACTCCTCCCGCAGGATCTCCAGGTCGCCGGGCTGCGGTTCGTTGAAGATCGAGCCAGAAGAACTCTCCCGCATCGAGCATCGTGCGCACTTTCTCGCGCTCGAAACCGAGGCCACGCGCGGCACTGCAGTGAACGAGGTTGTCCGGGCCGGGTGTCGCAGAGGGTGAGGCCACGGGCCGATCGTACGCCGACCACCGGAAGCCAGACATGGTGCAGGCCGCGACCATCGGCTTCTGACAACCCTCCCGGCGACTGGCTGAAGCCAGGCGACCTGGGAACGGTAGTCTCCGGCCGTGGACTTCGACACCGTCGTCATGAAGTTCGGCGGCTCGTCGGTCGCCGATCCGACCAAGATCCAGCACGTTGCGCGGCGGCTCGTCGAAGCAAAGCAGCGCGGTCTGCGCGTTGTCGGAACCGTGTCGGCAATGGGGAAGACGACCGACGGACTGATCGACCTCGCCCACCAGGTCTCTCCCACCCCGAATGCACGTGAGTTCGACATGCTGCTTTCGACCGGCGAGCGGATCGCCTGCGCTCTCGTCGCGATGGCCATCCACGACCTCGGGCAGGAGGCGATCTCGCTGACGGGATCGCAGGCGGGCATTCTGACGGACGGCGCCCATATGAAGGCCAAGATCCGCGAGATCAGGGGCGATCGTGTCCGAGACGCGCTCGACCAGGGCAAGATCGTGCTCGTCGCCGGCTTCCAGGGCTTCTCGCGCGACACGATGGAGATCACCACGCTCGGCCGCGGAGGCACGGACGCAACCGCGGTGGCGCTCGCGGCCGCACTCGGTGCAGCTTGCGAGATCTACTCGGACGTGCCGGGCGTGTTCACGGCCGACCCTCGCATCGTCCCGAACGCCCGCAAGCTCCCGACGATCTCGTACGAGGAGATGCTCGAAATGTCTGCCTCGGGCGCGAAGGTGCTGATGCTGCGGTCGGTCGAGCTCGCTCGCAATCACCGCGTTCGTATTCATGCCCGCTCCACGTTCTCGGACGAGGAGGGCACCTGGGTTCAGGAAGGAGTTTCGATGGAGCAGCCAATCGTGTCGGCCGTGACCCACAGCGAGAACGATGTGGTCTTCACCCTCTCCGACATACCCGACCGGCCGGGCGTCGCGGCACTGATCTTCGACGTCGTCGGCTCCGCCAACGTCAACGTCGACACGATCATCCAGAACGTCGTCCACGGCAACGCCGAGATGTCGTTCTCCGTTCCGGCGGAAGACGTTCCAGCGACCCAGCGCGCCCTCGAGAGCACGCGGGGAGATCTCGGCGCGTTCACGATCGAGGAGAACCACGATCTCGGCAAGGTCTCGCTGATCGGCGCCGGCATGCGCTCGCATCCGGGCGTAGCGGCGAAGATGTTCCGGACGCTCGCCGAGAACGGGATCAACCTGCAGATGATCTCGACCTCGCCGATCAAGATCTCCTGCATGATCGCCCGCTCGGAGATCCCGAACGCCGTCCGCGAGCTGCATGCGGCGTTCGAACTGGAGAAGGAGCCGATCCTGGAGGCGTAGTCCGGGAAGGCTCTGCCGCCTCGCCGCCGAATCACGCGAGCGATGGATCTCTCACATCGAGCCACCGAGGCGCTCATCACGGGCGCGATCGGGATCATCATCGTCATCGCCGTGCGGTTCGGGCTCGATCTGGCGTACAACCTCTACGAGAGTCGCCTGAAACACCGTGACCCGGACGCCGTTGCGCGACACCGCACCACCTTCAACTTCGCGCGCCGTGTGATCGTGGCCCTCGTCGCAGTGGTGGCCATGTGGGCTGTGCTCTCCCTCTACGACATCACGTCGGAGATCGCAAAGGCGCTCCTCGCCTCGAGTGCCGTGATCGCGCTCTTTGCCGGCCTCGCCTTCAGCACACCACTGTCGAACCTCGGGTCGGGCCTCCTCGTGTCGTTCTCGCAGCCTCTCCGTCTCGGCGATCGCATCACGGTCGACGGCGAGACCGGAATCGTCGAGGAGATCGCCCTGATCTACACGACCCTCGTCACCGACGACGCCCGACGCGTCTTCATCCCGAACACACAGCTGACGACGAGCAAGGTCGTCAACCGCTCGATCAAGGATCCACGGAGGCTCATTGCGGCGAAGTTCCCCGTCTCGATCGGAACACCGATCGCCGAGGCACGGGAGGCGCTGCTTGTTACGACCACCGCCCTGCCGGGCACGAACGGATCGGCGGCTCGCGTTCTCGTCGGCGAAATCTCCGACAAGACCGTCTGGCTCGAGGCGGTCACCTACGGGCCGATGGACGCGGACGTCGCGTCGCTCACGAGCGACCTTCGCGAGTTCGGCCTCGGTACCTTGCGCGAACGCGGCTTCCTGGCGAGCTGAACCGACGATCAACGACGTGGGCCGCGGTCTCCCGCGGCCCACGCGCCATTCACCCGTCGAGCGTTTCCGACTAATTGGCGGGCGGCAGGAGCACCTTGTTGATCACGTGGATGGTGCCGTTGGAGGCCATGATGTCGGTCTTCGTGACCTTGGTCGAGCCGTTGAGATAGACCTTGCCGCCCTTGATCGAGATGCTCACGGGCGCGCCGTTGACGGTCTTGGCCGACTTGCCGTCCAGCTTCACGACCGTCGAGGCGGGAACGTTGCCCTTGACGACGTGGTAGAGCAGGACCTTCTTGAGCAGCATCTTGTCCTGGCCCAGCTTGGCGAGCGTTGCCTTCGGGACCTTCGCGAACGCCGCGTCAGTGGGAGCGAAGACCGTGTACGGGCCCTTGCCCTGCAGTGTCTTCACGAGGCCCGCCGAGGTCAGCAGCGAGGCGAGCGTCTTGAACTGCCCTGCGCCGACCGCTGTAGCAACGATGTTCTCCGGCGGCAGGAGCACCTTGTTGATCACGTGGATGGTGCCGTTGGAGGCCATGATGTCGGTCTTCGTGACCTTGGTCGAGCCGTTGAGATAGACCTTGCCGCCCTTGATCGAGATGCTCACGGGCGCGCCGTTGACGGTCTTGGCCGACTTGCCGTCCAGCTTCACGACCGTCGAGGCGGGAACGTTGCCCTTGACGACGTGGTAGAGCAGGACCTTCTTGAGCAGCATCTTGTCCTGGCCCAGCTTGGCGAGCGTTGCCTTCGGGACCTTCGCGAACGCCGCGTCAGTGGGAGCAAAGACCGTGTACGGGCCCTTGCCCTGCAGTGTCTTCACGAGGCCCGCCGAGGTCAGCAGCGAGGCGAGCGTCTTGAACTGCCCTGCGCCGACCGCTGTAGCGACAATGTCCTCGTTGGCCTGCTGGCTTGCACCGGCGGTAGGAGCAATGACGGCCGCGACCATGACGGCCGAGAGTGCGAGTACTGCGAGAATCTTGCGCATCGGTGTCTTCCTTCCGTTCGCGAGGGTTTGTCGTTCTTTTGTCTAACTTCTAACCCTGATACGGAAGCGGGCTTGGCTTGGATCACTCGCGCGAGGTAGGCGCCGCAGAGTGAAGGCTCCGGTCGCTCGACCCGGAGGAGACCAAAGCCTCCCCGGGTCGAGCAGCCGTGCCGCTCCTCCTCTACATGCAGTTGCGGAGTGCCTGAGCCTCAGGCAAACCTTCGAGCTTCTTCAGCGTGTTGTTCTCGATCTGGCGGATTCGTTCGCGCGTGACCCCGAACGCCTGACCCACCTCCTCGAGCGTGCACGGCTGGGTGCCACTGAGACCAAAGCGAAGCTCGATCACCTTGCGCTCACGCTCGGGGAGCGACGAGAGGGCCAGGTCGATATCCGACCTGCGCAGCGACACCGACGTCGTGTCGAAGGGCGATTCTGCGGCGTCGTCCGGGACGAAGTCGCCGAGCGAGGAGTCCTCCTCCTCGCCGATCGGCTTCTCCAGAGAGATCGGCAGCTGTGCCATGCGGAGAATCTCCCGCACCTCCTCGGTCGGGATCTCGAGCTCCTCGGCGATCTCCTCGGGCTTCGGCTCCCGGCCCAGTCGCTGCACGAGCTGTCGCTCGATGTGCACGACCTTGTTGAGCTTCTCGACCATGTGTACCGGGATCCGGATCGTGCGAGCCTTGTCCGCAATCGCACGGGTGACCGCCTGCCGGATCCACCAGGTCGCGTACGTGGAGAACTTGTACCCCTTGCGGTGGTCGAACTTCTCCACTGCGCGAATCAGCCCGAGCGACCCCTCCTGGATCAGATCCAGAAACGAGAGACCACGGCCGAGATACCCCTTGGCGATCGAGACGACAAGCCTCAGGTTCGCCTCGATCATGTGCTGCTTCGCCGCCATGTCCCCCCGCTCGATCCGCTTCGCGAGCGATACCTCCTGATGTGCGGTGAGCAACGGCACCTTCCCGATCTCGCGCAGGTAGAGCCTGAGCGAGTCGAGCGACGGCTCGACGCTGAGGTCGAGCTTCGGTGCGACCTTCTCTTCCTCCACCGGAACGGGCTCGTGTGGGAGCCGCTTGTGCTGCTCACCCTCGACGAGCTCGATCGAATGGTCGATCGCGTACGTGGTGAACTCCTCCAGTTGCTCCTTCGTCAACTCGACGTCCTCGAGCGCGTTGACGATCTCGTCGTAGGTGAGAAACCCCTTCTCCTGCCCTTGCTCTACGAGCTTGTGCAGTTCCTCGACGTCTGGCAGAGCGATTTCGACCGAGAGCATGAACCCCTTCTTCTCGTGGTTGACGAAGACGAGCCCTATCCCTTGTTCCGCTTCCCCCGACCCCCTCCGGCCGGTTTCCCTCTTGCAGGCGGCGAATCCTATACGTGAGTTGCACCATTTGGGGCGTGACTTTCGGGGCGTGTCCTCAGCTCGCCGACCGTCTCTCCGCGACTGTTTTCCAGCGTGACGAAACCGAGATCGCCCGTCGTGACGCCGAGCTGCCCGAGAAAGTGGGCAAGTGCAGGGCGAATTGCGCGGTAGGCGCCGTCCGCGACCTTCAGCGCGACGCCGAGACCGTCCAGAGATCCGGCACAAAAGAGCCCCTCGGCACCGCCCTTGGCAAACCAGCCGTCGACCTCCCGGACGAACATCGCGTCCGCGGCGATCGGCCCGCGGAGCATTTCGGGGTAGGCGCGGATCGCCGAGACGACACGTCGTCCACCCTCGAGATGCGGCAGGCGCGCGAACGCGTGGGCACACCTGTCGAGGGGAAGTCCAAACGTCGGCACCCCGCAGCCGTCGATCGCAACGCCGATCGAGGCAGGATCGACCTCCGCCGCAACCGCAACCGTCGCGAGCAACTCCACCTGCAACGGATGGGAGGTCAAGCGATACCCACCCGCCGGGTAGCCACGTTCATGACAGAGGAGGAGGAAGCCCGCATGCTTCCCCGAGCAGGTGTGCTCGATCGGGGTCGGTTCAGGTCCCGTTTCGAGATCGGTCTCGGCCGCATGTGCCTTCGCGAGAAGCCCGCGGACGATCTCAAGCTGTTCGGGACGGGCCAGGTGGGAGGAGCACGCGACCGCGATCTCTCGGTCGTCGAGATCGGGGCGAGCGCGCACGAGAGGCAACACCTGGAGCGGCTTGGCGGCAGAGCGGAGGAAGACAGGACACGTCGGGTCGCCGGCCTCGGCAACGATCAGACCATCGCGAATCGCGACGGCGTGCACGATGTGGACAGCCTCGACGATGCCCCCGCGGGTCACCTCGACCTGGATCGGATCGGCCATTGCAGGGAGACTACGTCCTGGTGATCGATGCCTGAGCTACCGGAGGTGGAGGCGTGGGTGCGCGAGCTCGCACCGCTCGTCTCGCGGGCGCCAGTCGAGCGCGCAGGACCAGCGCACATCGCTACCGTGAAGACGTTCGACCCACCTCTCTCGGCGCTCGAGGGACGGAGCTTCATAGGGGCGAGGCGGCGCGGGAAGAATCTCCTCTTCCCGACCGCGGATGGTGAGCTCGTGCTCCGCGTCCACCTGATGAGCGCCGGACGGCTGCGCTACCACGCACCCGGGGCGAAGACACCGAAGGCGCCGATGTTCCGACTCACATTCGTCGACGGTGGCGAGCTCGTGCTCACCGAGGCCGGCAAGAAGAAGCGCGCCGGCGTCTGGCTCTTCACGCCGGAGGGACTGGAGGCCGAGCTTGCGCACCTCGGCCCGGACGCGCTCGGCCTCGGGCCGGACCGCCTCTCGGAGATCCTCGCGCGCGAGCGGCGGCAACTGCATCCGCTGCTGCGCGACCAGCGAGCGCTCGCGGGCATCGGCCGGGCGCACGCAAACGAGATCCTCTGGCTCGCCCGGCTATCGCCGTTCAAGCTCACGACCGATCTCTCGGACGAGGAGGTTCAGCGGCTGGCAACGGCAATCGCCGACGACCTCGGGCGAGCGCTCGAACTGCGCGAAGCCGGCAAGGGTGACACGAACGTGTACCGGATCCACGGGCAGTTCGGCGAGCCCTGCCCGCTCGGGCACGACACGCTGCGACGGGTCGCATTCGAGGAGCACACGATCACCTACTGTCCGACGTGTCAGACGGGAGGCAAGGAGCTGAAGGATCGGCGCCTGTCGCGGCTGCTGCGGTAGGTACCGCGGAGCGGATGTTCGCGTTCCTCGCCGATCGCAGGATCGGCGTTCACAGGGCGAAGGCCCCGAGCGGCGCAACCTCCGGCGGGCCGAGCAGTGACCCGAGCGTCGTCGAGCGCAGGCCGAGGACATCGGCGGCGGTGAGAATCGGCTCGATCGCCGCCAACGTCTGCGCGCGGGATGCCCCGCAACCCGAGCCGTCTCCGTCGTGGAGGAGGACGACGGCACCGGGGCGAAGCAGCGGCACGACGCGGTTCACGATCGCGATCGGTTCCAGGTTCCGCGGTATCGAAGACTGAACCATCCCACCCGCACACGACATAGCCCTTGTTCCGAGCGACACGCGTGAGCCACGGGCTCCGAAAGCCATGCGGCGTTCGCAGCAGCGTCGAGCCGGTTCTTCCGAGCGCTGCTTCGACAGCCTCCTCCCAGGCATCGAGCTGCTGCACGATGACGCTCGGCGGCGCGAACGCGAGCAGCCGGTGATCGTCACCGTGGCATGCGACCTCGTGGCCGTCCGACGCCAGCATGCGGATCAGCTCTGGATGCTCGCGAGCCGCTCGACCAAGTACGAAGAATGTGGCCCGATGGTCGCGCGACGCGAGCAGCGCGCTGATCTCGGGGGTGTGACGCGGATCGGGCCCGTCGTCGAAGGTGAGCGAGAACCGGCGGTCCTCGACGGGGAGCCTCGGGCGTGCGACGCGACCGAACAACGGAGCGTTCCGGTGGAAGGTGCCGACGAGGTAAGCCGCGGCGACACCGAGTGCGCCCGCCGTCCCGAGCGGTCGTCCTACGCGCCGGCGGTCGAGCACGATGCCGGCCGCGCCGAGCTCGACGCTCATGCCGATGCCGACCGGGATGGTCGCGCCTTTGTCCACGGTCAAGCCGCCTCTCGCACGCGCGCATGGAGCTCGGGCTGCCTGCCGAGACGCTCATAGAGCGCCTCGAGCCGATCGACGACAACTGGCCATGCGAAGCGCGCCACTGCCCGCCGCCGTCCAGCCGCGCCCATCTGCCTCCCCCACGCCGGATTGTGGAGGACACGGTCGAGGGCGGTGGCAAAGCCGACGTCGTCCTCGGGATCGTCGACCATGAGGCCGTCGATTCCGTCGCGCATGACGCCTGCGAATCCCGGCAACCGCGTCGCCACGACAGGTACGCCGGCGCTCATTCCCTCGAGCACGACCATCCCGAACGATGCGAGTGAGCACGGTGAGCACAGGACGTCGGCGCTCGCCAGGTAGCGCGGACGGAGGCGGTTCACGCGCCCGACGAAGTGGACGTCTTCGCGCAGCGCCTCGGGAACGAGCCTCTCGACGAAGGGCCGCAACGGGCCGTCCCCGACGACGACGAGCTGGAGATCCGAGTGCGAGCGCTTGACGATCTCAAAGGCTCGGATCGCATGGCCGACGCCGTTCCTCGGGTCGAACCGCCCGACGAAGAGCATCGTCGGACGCCCCGCCAGCTCGGGCATCGGCTCAGCCGCCGGCGTGAAGAAGTTCGCGTCGATCCCGTTCGGAATGGTGGCGAACTGCTGTCCCGGAAGGTAGGGGGAGAGCGAGTCGATCACGGTGTCGGACACGGTGATGCACGCGTCGAGCTGTCGCAGATGCCGCGTGAGGGGACCGCCGAATGCGCGCAGAAGGGGATAGCCGGGCGAAACGACGCTGTGGAGCGTTCCGACCGTCACGGGGGCGAGCGAGCGGCGCACAGCGGCGATCGCAAGCCACGGACCGATCGGGTTGTGGACATGGACGACGTCGAAGCGACGTGCGGCGAACAAGCGGTCGAGCGCGGCGCCGAGTTGCGGGGACCAGCTGACGAGCGCCTCCGCGTGGTTCGCGTACACAGGGATCGCGCGGCCGATCCGTACGACCTCGAACGGTTCTGGAGGGAGCACGTCGCCGTCGACGGTCCGGGGTGCCTTGAGGAGCGTCGGCGTAACGACCGTGACCTCGTGTCCCCTGCGGGCAAGCTCGGTTGCCTGGCCATGGACGTGCTCGGTGACCCCGCCGAGCTGTGGATAGTAGTAGTCGCTGACGATGGCGATTCTCATCTCGGCCGTGACCGTACGGCGCAAGCCCTGACGATCTCCTGAACGAAAGAACCGTTCAGGAGATCGTCAGCCAGGTTCGCGCACGATGACGCAGACCTAGCCGGAGGGACCAAACGAGTGACGACGGGCGAGATCGAGATCGACGCGCTTTCCACTGGGCCACGCCCGATGCGCTTGATCGCGCTCCAACGTCACGTGCAAGGCCCAAGGGTCTTCGTCCTTCGGCGCCGTATCCACGAATACGTCCTCGGGGCAGTCATCCTCTGCCTCGTCCTCGCGGCGCATCTCCTCGGGCTCGGACACCACTCCGAGATGCCCCTCATCGCCACAGCGCTCGGGCTCTGGCTCGTTGTCAAGGACTGGCGCGACATCTTCCCGTCGAAGAGGGACACGGCGAGCTGGCGGCTCGGCATCCACCGGCGGGCGACTCCGCTCCGCCACGTACGCAGGAGCGAGAGCCTCCCATCGCTTGCGGCACTGCTCGCGCTCTCGGTCGCGATCGTCAACGTCGTGTCGGCGCTGACGGCCAACGTGCCGTCGCGCACGCGTGTTCTCGTCCAGGTCGAGCCCCTGTCGGCGTTGCCCGTGTTCCACGTACTCGCACTGCCGGCCGCGGCGGCTCTCGCTGTCGTCGCCTCGTCGCTCGCACGACGCCGACGACGCGCACTCCAGGTCGCGATCCTGCTCCTGATCGCCCTCGGTGCGGCGGATCTCCTCAAGGGCCTGGACATCGAGGAGGCGACCGTGACGTTCGGCCTCGCGGCGCTCTTGTGGTGGGGGCGTGGTGCATTCTGCGTCGCGCCGGCGCCGTTCCGTCCTCAGGGCGCGACTCCGCGTCGTACTCGTGACCGCGCTCGTCCTCGCAACGACCGCGATCGTGTCGGTCGTCGTGGCGACGCCCGAAGGCACGGCCGATCCCGCGATCGTCCGCGAGGCAGCGGCGCTGCTGACTTCGAGCACCGGCACGGTTCCGCTCCGGGACGAGTTCGGCTGGCTCCGCCTCGAACTCGGACTGATGGGATTCGTCGCGCTCGTCGCCGCCGCGTCGCTTCTCCTTCGGCCCCGCCGCACGGTGCACGGCCCGGCAGGGGCTCATGACAGGGCGACGGCCCTCGGGCTCGTGCGCGCCCACGGAACGGACACGCTTGCCTTCTTCAAGCTCCGCCGCGACGCGAGCCTCTTCATCGCCGAGAGTCGCGATGCATTTCTCGCGTATCGGGTGACAAACGGCGTACTACTCATCTCCGGCGATCCGGTCGGCCCGCCCGACGCATTCCCCGCGCTGCTGCGCCAGGTCTGCTCGTTCGCAGAGCAAACGGGCCTCACGATCGGGGCTGTGGGCGTCGGACGAGACCTGCTTCCGCTCTACCGCGACGCGGGCCTGTGGCCGTTCTACCTCGGCGACGAGGCGATCGTCGATACACGTGCGTTCTCCCTGGAGGGTCGCGGCATCCGAAAGGTGCGCCAGTCGATGCACCGACTCGGAAATGCCGGGTTCACCACGACGATCCACTCGATCGGAGACCTCGATGTGGGAGTGAAAGCGGAGCTCGAGACCGCCCTCGCCGATTGGCGGGGCGACGCGCCGGAGCGAGGCTTCTCGATGGCGATGGACTCCCTCGCGGGTGAACATCAAGCAGAGACGATCGTCGTCCTGACGCGCGACGCCCGAGGCACGTTGCGCGGTCTACTGCATTTCGTGCCGACGTTCGATCGACCGGCGATGTCGCTCTCCTTGATGCGACGCGACCGCAGCGCGCCGAACGGTCTCATGGAGTACGCAGTCGTTCGCTCGATCGAGCTGCTGCGCGACCGCGGAGTCGAGGAGCTCTCTCTCAACTTCGCCGCATTCGCACGGGTGCTCAGCAACCCTGTCGGACTCCGCGACCACGTGCTTGCGCGCCTGATCAGGCTGGGAAATCCATACTTCCAGATCGAGAGCCTCTACAGGTTCAACGCCAAGTTCGGGCCGCGCTGGGAGCCACGCTATCTCCTCTACGAGCACGCCCTGGGTCTCCCACGGATCGGCATCGCAGCGATGCGCGTCGAGGGGCTTCTTCCCGATGTCCGTGTCGTCGCGGCGCTGTCGCGACTCGGTCGCACGGCTGTCGTCCAGGCAACGGCCTGAGAGCCGCTTTGCCGCACATCGCCGACTCCGGGCCACCAGGGACGACTCCGCCGCTTCGTCGTAGCTCCTTGCTGCAAAGATCCGGCTCGACCGTGCGACAACGACTTTCGCAGCGCCTCGACGACGTACCGATGTGGGCGATCGCCCTTCTCGGCGCCGCCGCGCTCGTGCTCGTGCCGTGGTCGGTTGCGTTGACGGCCAATCTCCCCGCTCATCACGTCGCACGACACTGGGACGTCGCCTGGGCGGGGTTCGACGCGGGCATCGCGGTCGCCCTGCTCGCCACGGTCGCCGCCGCGGTACGCCGATCCGCATGGCTCGCGGTGATCGCAGGTGGTGCAGCTGCGATGCTCCTCTGCGACGCCTGGTTCGACGTCGTCACGTCCTCCGATCAGCTCGACCTGTGGCTCGCCGTCGCCGCGGCTGTCTTCGTGGAGCTGCCCCTGGCAGGTGTCTGCGTCCTCGTCGCGCACAGCTCCCTTTCCTCGCGCGATCGCGACGGAACGGGACGGACGCCGAAGTGAGCGGCTCTGTCCCGACTCGATCTCGGGTCGAAGTCGGGAGTTGTGCAGGACACCACCGACACAATCGCAAGTTACGACTGGGGATCATCCTGATACTCCTTTCCTGGATACCGGCCCCTCTCATCGTGCAGTTGATCATGGCGTTCCCGGCCTCGACTCCCTCGAGCTCCGCCGCGCACACATTGACGGCCGTCATCTGGACGTGTGAGATCCTCGTGGGCCTCCTGGGCGTGTGGCTCGCCGGGAAGGAGACCGTCGCGCTCATGCGCTCCGTCGGCTGGCGGCGGACGCCGCGGGTCGTCTGGAACATCTTCGCCCACGGCGGTGAGGCTTCCGCGAGCTGAGCTAGTGGCGAGCCGCTCGCACGAGCCCGTGCAGAGGCGCGAGGGCTCTGCCGAGAACGCGACCGAGCATCGCCACGACGGGATCGGTGACGCGCTCGACCACGCGTACCACGGCCTCGATGAGCGGCATCGCCGTCCGCACGACGAGCAGCGCCGCGCCGAGCCCGACGAGGGTGCCGCCGAGGACGTCCAACGGATAGTGCGCCCCGACGAAGACGCGGCCGATCGCGATCGCAGCTGCCGCAGCGAGAAAGAACGAGCCGACGAGGCGGTCGAACAGAAAGACTGCGAAAGCGATCCCGAATGCCGCGCTGGCATGGTCGGACGGGAACGACGGATCGAGGGAACGGCTGCCCCAGACGTGGGAGTCGGGATGGGCCACGAACGGCCGCTCACGGGACCAGAGCTTTCCGATCGCCTGCGAGAGCAACATCGCGGTCGCTGCAGAGACGAGCGCAGACAGGCAGGCGAGCTTCCACTTGCGAGGCCCACCGGGGCGGGCGAATAGCCAGAGACTGAACGTGGCGAGGGCGAAGACGGGCACTGCCCAGGTCTCGAGGGCACCCATCAAGCGCCCGATCCACTCGTGCGTAGCGACGAACTGATTGGTCGCGTGGTAGAGCCGGTAATCCATGCCGGCCGCATCGTACGGCCGCGCTCCCTTCAGGAGGGACGAAAATCGCGCGCGCTCAGGTTCTGTTCAGGTTCTCCGACAATCGGCGTTCAGGCCTCGTTCAGGCTTCGATCACGATCGTGGCGCCATGACTACTTCACCCTATGCCGACTCCCTGGAGTCCGCCCGCGCCGGCAACCACAGGAACGTCGCGCGAGCGATGCTCAACAAGGTCCCCGAGGTCACGCTCTACTTCTGGATCATCAAGATCCTCTGCACGACGGTCGGGGAGACCGCCGCCGACTTTCTGAACGACAACTTGGGGCTCGGCCTCACGAACACGACGTTCCTCGTTGGCGCGCTCCTGCTCGTGGCACTCTTCTTCCAGTTCCGCTACCGACGCTACGTGCCCGGAATCTACTGGCTCGCCGTCGTCCTGATCAGCGTCGTCGGCACCCTGATCACCGACAACCTGACGGACAACTTCGGCGTCTCGCTCGTGACCACGACGGCCGTGTTCAGCATCACGCTCGCCGCCGTGTTCGCGGCCTGGTACGCGAGTGAGAGGACGCTCTCGATCCACACGATCGTGACGACGAAACGCGAGGCGTTCTACTGGCTCACCGTCCTGTTCACGTTCGCGCTCGGCACCGCGGCCGGCGACCTCACCGCCGAGAGGCTCGCCGTCGGATACTGGAAGTCCGCACTCCTCTTCGCTGCACTGATCGGTGTCGTCTACTTCGCCAATCTGAAGCTCGGCCTGAACGCGATCCTCGCATTCTGGATCGCGTACATCCTCACACGGCCGCTCGGCGCCTCGATCGGCGACTACCTCTCCCAGCCGCGCGCCGACGGTGGGCTCGGGCTCGGCACGACGGTGACGAGCGTCATCTTCCTGCTCACCATCCTCGCCGTCGTCATCTATCTCACGATCACGAAGGTCGACCGCATCGAGCGCGACCCCGGTGAAACGAGGGCTCGCGTGTCCACGACAGGGTCTCTTGTCCTCCTCGTGACGAACAAGGTGCGAGCGAACACGGCGCTCGTGACGGCTGTGCACGAGCGCGTCACGGCCGGTCCAGCGACTTTCTTCTTGCTCGTTCCGAACCCCCATCACGTCTCCTTCGACCGGGTTAGCAATGATCTCCACGAAGGAGAGGCGGTGCTTGCCGAGGCGCTGACGGCTCTCGAGGAGGTAGCCGGGGAGCCAATCGGCAGCCGTGTCGCTTCGAGCCCGAACGCCTACGACGACATCGTGGCCGAGCTTGCCTCGGGCGACTACTCCGAGATCATCCTCGAGACGCCGACGAGCCAACTGTCTCACTGGCTCCACGTCGACCTCCCTCAGCGTCTCGCCGCGCTCGGCTACCCGCTCGTCACCGTGGCCGTCCCCGACTAAGCTGTCCTACCCACAGACGTTGCGAACGCGGCCGATTGGTGGTCGAGTGCGTCGAGAATCCCCGGCAGCGCTGCCGCTGACCGTGACCTCGTACCCCCGCCGCACGGGATCCGATGCCTGGCCGTGGACATACTCCGTCACGCCCCCGAGCTGCGGGTAGTAGTAGTCGCTGACGATGGCGAGCCTCACCCTGTCCGCGAACGTAGGGCTCACACCCTGACGGACGTCTGAACGGAAGCCCGAGACGAGGCGTCAGTCGGCGGGATCGGCAGCAGAGACGTCCTGGCCGTGGCGCCGCTTCCTGCGATGCCAGAGAAACAGGGCTGCCCCGGAGAGAATCACGAGGGCGAGTCCGACGAGTCCAAAAGTGCGGAAGATCGTGGCTGCGACATGCCCCAGGAGATAGGCTGCGAGGCCGATCGACGTCGCCCAGGCGATGCCGCCGAGTGCGTTCCACAGCATGAACGTGCGCCAGGGCATGTGGTGGGCACCGGCAAGCCACGACCCCACAACCCGCAGGCCGGGCACCCACCGTGCAAGGAACACGGCCCTCGATCCGTGGCGCTCGAAGAACGCCTCGCCGCGGACGAGGAACCGGCGGCGTCGCTCCATCCAGCGACCCTCACGGGTCAGGAGCCGTCGGCCCGCGTGCCGCCCGAGCACATAGCCGACGTTGTCACCGATGATTGCGCCAAGTGCTGCCGCCGCGATGACAAGCTCGATCGAGAGGCCCTGGTGCTGCGACGCCAGGATCGCTACGGCGATCAGGCTCGTCTCGCCGGGAACGGGGAGGCCGGACGACTCGGCGGCGACGACGGCGAAAAGAGCGGCGTAGACGAGAAGCGGCGGCAGGCTCAGTAGCCAGTCCGTGATCATGCGACCGGCAGCCGGACGCTGAAGCGGCCCCCGGCATCGTCTGCCCGGGCGACGATCTCGCCGCCGGCGGTGCGCACGAGGCGGCGCGCGAGAGCCAACCCGAGGCCGGCGCCGCGAGGATCGATGGTCGCAGCAGTGCCACGCACTCCCGGATCGAAGATCGCCTCGATTTCCCCCTCCTCGAGACCCGCGCCGTCGTCTTCGATATCCGCGAAGACGGTCGTCCCGTTGACTCCGAGGTCGACCGCGACGTGCGATCGGCCGTATCGAACGGCGTTGTCGAGGAGGGGATGAACGATCCGCTCCAGCAGGTCAGCCTCGATCGCAACAACCACGGGATGCGGGGGCACGGACAGCTGAATCTCGATCCCAGCCGCATGGGCGTCGTCCCGCACGGCATCTACGGCAGCCCTCACGCCGTCCCGGGCATCGCTCGTCGTTCGGTTCAAGCCCGCCTCCTGTCGTGCTGCGGAGACGAGCGCCTCGACGATACGCGTCATCTGCTCGGCATTGCGATGAACCGCTCCGAGACTCCCACGGTAATCGTCGCCCGACCGGTCGCGCCGGAGTGCAAGCTCGCTCTCGGCCGCAATCTTGGCGAGGGGCGTGCGGAGCTCGTGAGAGAGCTCTGCTGTGAACCTCTGCTCGTGACGCAGGCTCGCCGAGAGACGCTCGAGCAGAGCGTCGAGCGTCGATGCGAGTCGGGTGAGCTCATCGTACGGCTCACCCTGGTCGAAGCGCCGGCTGAGATCATGATCGCTCCAGTCGGCGGCGTCGTTGGTCATGCGCGACACGGGGAGCAGCGCCTTGCCGAGAAGCCAGTGACTCAGCACGGCGACGGCGATCAGGAGCGCCACCGCCAGGCCGATCGAACCGACGAATGCGATCGTCGCTGTCTCGTCGTAGGGTGCGAGAGGAACACCGGCGACCACGGTGCCAAGCCGCTTTCCGTCACTGATCACCGGAAGTGCATAGAGGCGAACCGACTCCTCGTAGCGAGCCGTCCGCTCCGGACCGGCCGCGAGCGACGAGGCGACCGCCGTGAGAGCCGGCGGAACGCGCGGCTTCTCGAGCATTTTCGTCGCTGCGAACACCCAGACCGGGCTTCCGACCGCCGTTCCCTCATCGAGACCCCCGGGAGACACAAGGCGGCCGTCCACGACCTCGAGTGACGAGATCTCGGCCGCTGCCTGCGCCCGGGCGAGCGACGTGGCGCTCGCCGAGAGACGCTGCCCGAGGAAGATGTTGAAAGCCGCCACGCCGATGACGAGGGCGAGCGCAACCGCTCCGACCGCGGCGAACAGGAGGCGGGTACGAACGCCGATCCGGAGTGGACGCTTCATCGCAGTGAGTAGCCGACACCGTGAACCGTCGCGATTTCCGGCGCCCCTGGAAGTGGCTCGAGCTTTCGTCGCAAGCGGGCGATGTAGACGTCGAGTGTGTTGTCATGGACGATCGCGCCGTGCGGCCAGGCAGCCTCGACGAGCTGCCGGCGGCGGACAGCATCGCCCGGCCGTGAGGCGAGACGGGCGAGGATGCGGAACTCGGTCGGGGTGAGATCGGCGCTCTCCCCGCCGCAGGACGCGGCGTGCGTGCCGGGATCGAGCCGGAGCTCCCCGACCTGGGCGCCGAGGTCATTGCCAGCACGCTTCATCAGCGCGTGCAGCCGAGCAACCAACTCCGCGAACGCAAAGGGCTTCGTCAGGTAGTCGTCGCCGCCGGCCGCGAAGCCCGAGAGCCTGTCGGGCAGCGCGTCGCGGGCGGTCAGGAAGATGACCGGCGCCGTCTCTCCCTGCGCGCGGAGCGCCTGCACGACATCACGCCCGTCGGCGTCCGGCAGGCCGATGTCGACGATCAACGCATCCGGGCTCTGTCCCCTGAGCACCTGGAAAGCCTCGGCGGCGTTCCCGGCCGTCGTCACGCGGAAGCCTTCCTCGCGAAGACCACGGGTGAGGAGTGAGCGAAGCTCGAGGTCGTCCTCGAGCACGACAACGGAATGTTCCATCACTGTCACCTCAGTATCGTTGAGCCGCATTCCTCCACGCGAAGCGGCCATCGGCGCGCGGGCCTCGATTCCTCGGCGCTGCCGAGGTCAGGCAAGAGCGTCGGAAGGCATCTCGTCGTCAAGCGTCTTTCTCGCAATGGCGAGACCATCACTTCAATTGGCTGAAGAAAGCCTGAACGGGCACTCGTGAATCTCGGGCGATTCAGAGTGCGAATCAGGCAGCAGCGGGCTGACGCCGAGATGGCCGGAGCGCGGCGCGGACATCAGACCAGGACGAAACGAGCGCCAGAGCGACGACGCCGACGGCAACGTCCGCAAGCGTCGTTGCTCCCTGCATCCCGACCCCGAATCCGACGATAGCGCTGGTGGCGACCGTCCCCGCAAGAGCAAGCGCGAGCGCCGCCTGCTGCGTTCCGGCGCTGCCCGGCGCAAGCGGGAGCAAACCTGCCAGGTTCTGCGCCGCGACGACGAGGAGAACGACCCACACGCCGCCCCCGACGTGAAATGCGACAAGGAAGAAGTACACGGCGGCGAATCGGAGTGTCCAGGCGAGGAGCTTCCAGACCATCACACCACGCAGCAACGAGCGGGGCGAACGCATGACGGACATCCCACGTCCGATCGCCGTAGCTGCCCGAGCCATGCGGCGCCGCGAGACGAGCCCCACGATCACAACAGCGAGCCCACCGACGCCCGCTGCGGCGAGTACGAGTGGGTGGGAATGGACAAACGTTGCCGGCGCGCCGATATGCCCGACCGACCGGCCCGAGAGCAACACGACCACGATCACCACGATCCCGAATGCGATTTCGATTGCCGTCTCGAGCACTATCGTCCCCGCGATCGTCGCCACGGTCGAACCCGGCAGACGCCGACGCACGATGCCGAGGCGCAGAGCTTCTCCCACCCGGGCGGGGAGAATGGCATTTGCACCAATTGCACTGGCAAAGGCGCCGAGGGTCGTCCGGAATCGAAGTCGATTCCCCGGGTGTGCATGGCTCACGATGCCGTGCCACGAGCGGCCTTCGGCGACCACCTTGCCGAGATGCAGAGCAATCCCGATCGCGAGCGCACGGAGGGAGGCACCCGCGAGAGTGTGCGTCGCGCCGACAGCCAGTGCGAGGATCGCATGCACGTCCTCAGTGTGGAACCACGCACCTGAAGTCCGCCTGAACGCTGCCGGCCGATGCACCGGCGGAGTTGAGTGCTACCAGCGACCGTTGCCCGGCCGCATGTCGGCCGTGTCGAGCCGGATCGGGAACCGCTGGCGGATCTTCGCGTCGATCGCGGGGTCGATGTGCTCGGGGTAGTGTGTCGCGAGAATCTCCCGCACGCGCTCGTGGGCGCGATCGTAGATGCTCCGGCTTCCCTCCTCCTCCCAGGCGCCCTGGCTCGTCCGGTCGGCGATGTCGGGATACTGGAATTCGCTTCGCATCAGCTTGACGGTCTGCTCGGAACCGAGGTAGTGGCCGACGCCCGAGACCGTGTCCTCGATCACCTCGTACGAGAGCGTCTCGTCATTCACTTCGATCCCTCGGAGGAGCCTCTGCGCATTGCCGAGCAGGTCGTTGTCGATGAGCAACCCCTCGAACGACTGTCCCATCAGGCTGCCGACGATTCCGGGGTAGGCCGACACGAGGTTGCCACCGGCGAGCGCGGCCGCCGTGATCGTGATGCCCTTCTCGTAGCCGGCCTGCGCGTCCATCGTCTTCGCGTCGGTCATCCCGGTTGCGACCGACGAGACGAACCCGAAGTGGTTCGCGATCTGCGCGCTTGCCGCCATCAGCAGTGCCTCCTCGCCTCCCCCGCCCGAGAACGCTCCCGTGCGCAGATCGGAGACGAAAGGCCACATCCCGAAATCGAAAGGGTTGCCGGGTCGGATCATGTTGACGACGGCGAGGCAGGCAAGCGTCTCCGCGTAGGACTGGACGAGCGCTCCTGCGAGCGCGGCGGGAGCCGTTGCCCCGGCCTGCGGCGCGATCGCGATGTCGGCGGCGAGCCCGAGTTCGACCGTGCGGACGAGAACCTCGGCATTGTCCTTCCCGAACCTGAGCGGCGAGACGATCGGGCAGCCGCCGATGCTGCAAAAGGGCCGTTTCAGGAACTCCCCCTCCCCGCCTGCAACGAGATCGAACATCGCGACCAGATCGTCGAGATGGCCGACCGTGGCGCAGCTGAACGAAAACGGCTTGTTCTGACCGGCCATCGCGACGTAGGCGACGTTGATGTCGTGGATGTAGACCTCCTCGCTCAGCTCGGAGGCAATGAACGGCTGCCCGTAGCAGTGGATGTTGGGGAGGCGATCGACGAGCCGGGCCGCATCGTAGAGGTCGACGAGTCGGGTCGGGCGGAACGTCTGGGTCGGGTAGTCGAGGACCGTGACGGCCTCACCCGAAGTGCAGAAGTAGACGCGCTCGCCGGAGATCTCGACGTCGTTCGCCGGGTCGACCGCGTGCCTGACGTAGCCACGCGAGGCCACGCCCATCATCTCCTCGACGAGCCCTCGGGGAAAGCGCAGCCGCCCTTCATCGTCGAGCGTGCAGCCGGCCGGAAGCGCGTAGCGGAGAATCTCCGGGATCGGCTCGCCGATCCCGATCTTCTCGAGCACGTCGAGAGCGGTGGCGTGAATGCGCTCGATGTCCGGCACCGAGAGCGGTCGATACGTTCCGCTCGCGTGGCCCGGCCAGACAGCGGCTGGACCGGCTGCCGCCGCCGCAGCGTTCGCACGCGTGCCGCGATCGCGACGTCCACGCCGCTCACCCGCTTCGGCGGCTTGATCCTCGAATGCGCTCACTCAGGTCATTCTCCCTGACCGTACGGTCAGGAGCAAGCCCGTGACCGACAGGCCCGTCAGGAGAATCGTCGGTGCTAGGTTGCCGGGATGCCCGACCGGCCGCATCTCGTCTCCGACATGCAGGCGTCGGCGCCGCCCGTAGAGCTCGCGCTGTCTCGCGCCGGCGTGACCGGCGTGCAGAAAGCGATCCGGATCCGCCGCGGTGGTGCGGAGACGGTGATGGCCGCCGACATCGAGTGCACGGTCGACCTCGCGCGTGGTCAGAAGGGCGTTCACATGTCGCGGTTCCCCGAGGTCTTCGACGAGGCGATCGGCGATGCCGTCCTCGGCGAAGCACGGATCGTCGAGGAGATCGCGGAGGTGATCGCGCGACACATCGTCGAGCGTCAGAACGCCGTTCGCGCCGAGGTGCGGATCACGGCTCGCTGGCCGATGCGACGCGTGACGCCGGTCACCGGCCTGCCGACGCAGGAGATGGTCTCCCTGATCGGGATCGCCGCAGCGACGGCGGCGAGCGCGAAGCGCGTCGTCGGCGTCGAGGCGACCGGGATCAACGCCTGCCCGTGCGCGCAGGGGCTCGTCGCAGGCCGGGCGGCGGAGCGCCTCGCCGAAGCCGGCTTCGAGGTCGACGCGATCGAGCAGATCCTGCAGCTCGTGCCGATCGCGACGCACAACCAGCGTGGCAGGGGGACGCTGCTCGTCGGCACCACCAGCGAGATCGACGCCGAAACGCTCGTCGACCTCGTCGAGCGCTCGATGAGCGCACCGGTTTTCGAGTTGCTGAAGCGGCCGGACGAGCTCTTCGTCGTCGAGCACGCCCATCTCCAACCCCGCTTCGTCGAGGACTCGGTGAGGGTCGCCCTCAAGAGCTTGCTCGACGAGGTGCCCGGTCTCGCGGACGAGGACTTCGTGTTCTCCCGCCAGGTGAACCTCGAAACGATCCACGCGCACGACGTCCTCGCCGAGCGCTGGGGCACGGTCGCTGAACTGCGAAGCGAGATGCGAGGCGCGGACGTGGAGCGTCAGACGACGCTCGCCGACTGGCTTACCGCGTAGCGGTAGGGTCGGCGGGGCGCGAGAATCGCGACTCGGTGCCGCGCAAGAGCCGGCCGACGTTCTGCCGATGGAGGAAGATCACGGCCAGCGCCGCCGCGGCGGCGAAAGCCACAGTGGGCCAGGGCTCGCCGACCACGACGCACACGATCGGAAGCGCGATCGCGGTGACGAGCGAGGCCAGGGAGGCATAACGGGACAGGACGAAGGTCGCGATCCAGACGATCAGGCAGATTCCTGCCGCGAGCGGCGCGAGCGCGAGTGCGACCCCACCACCCGTCGCGACCATCTTGCCGCCCTTCGTGAACCCGAGCCAGATCGGCCGCGCGTGCCCGACCATCGCGGCCGAGCCGGCGAGCACGCCGACCCATTCGCCGCCGACCCTGAGCCCGACGTACGCCGGGACGAATCCCTTGAGCACATCGAGCAGAGCGACAGGCACGCCGAGCCAACGGCCATAGGAGCGCCACACGTTCGAGGCGCCGATATTGCCGCTCCCCTGCTTGCGGATATCCTCGCCGCGCAGGAGTCGCACGACGACGACGCCGAAGGGGATCGAGCCGACGAGATAGCCGCCGGCGATGATCAGGGCGTCCTGAAGCACGCCCGGAGGTTAGTCGGTGGGGATGCCGTAGGAGGCGATCCAGCCGTTGACGACGCTCCAGTCGAGGTTTGCGAAGAACGCTTCGATATACGCGCCGCGGTCGGTCTGGAAGTCGAGGAAGTAGGCGTGCTCGTAGACGTCGAGCGCGATCAGGGGAGTGGCATTCCAGATCGGGAACGTGTTCTGCGCATCGCCGAGGTAATTGAAGAGGCGGTGCTCGTCCCAGTCGTAGGCCGTCCAGGCCCAGCCTCTCCCTGCGATCCCCGTCGCCTTCAGGTCGTCGCGCCAGGCGCCGATCGAGCCAAAGTCCCTCTCGATGAGCTCCTTGATCGCTCCCGTCGGATCGCCCCCCTCTCCACCGAGGTGCGCGAAGTAGATCTCGTGGTTCTTGATCCCGCCGACCGCGAAGCTGAGATCGACCTTCAGCGCACGGAGCTCGGAGTAGATCTGGTTCGCGGCAGACCGGTCGGTGGACTCGAGCTTTGCGAGGATCTCGTTCCGCTTGCCGACGTAACCCTGATACAACCGGTAGTGGGCCTCGACCGAGGCACGAGAGATGCCGTCGAGCTCGAGAAGGGCCGGCTTCAGTTCGCGCGGCTTGATGTCGGTGTAGGTGGGCATCGATAGAACCTCCGGCTCGGCGAAAGACGTCACGCAGCATATCCTTGAACGGGAAATCGAACGAAGGAGAAGGAATGGCGTATCAACTGCCCGAACTGCCCTACGCGCTCGATGCACTCGAGCCGCACATCGATGCGAAGACCATGGAGATCCACCACGGGAAGCATCACGCCGCGTACGTGACGAACCTCAACGCCGCGCTCGACGGAACCGAGTGGATGGATCGCCCGATCGACGCGGTGATCTCGAATCTCGAGATTCTTCCCGCGGACAAGCAGGCGGCCGTGCGGAACAACGGCGGCGGCCATGCCAACCATGCCCTGTTCTGGACATCGCTCTCCCCGAACGGCGGCGGCGAGCCGACCGGAGCGCTCGGCGAGGCCGTGCAGGCCGCGTTCGGCGCGTTCGACGTGCTGAAGGCCCAGATGATCGATGCCGGCATCAAGCGCTTCGGCTCGGGTTGGTCGTGGCTCGTCTGGGACGGCACCGGCCTCGCCGTGATGTCGACCCCGAACCAGGACTCCCCGGTCTCCGAGGGGAAGACTCCGCTCCTCGGGATCGACGTGTGGGAGCACGCGTACTACCTCAAGTACCAGAATCGTCGCCCCGAGTACCTCGAGGCGATCTGGAACGTGGTCGACTGGGATGCGGTCGGCGCGCGGTTCGAAGCCGCACAGTAAGAACTGGTGTGGGTGCCAGGCTTCGGCCTGGCACCCACACGGCCCCTCCTCCATCACGGTGCTCCAATCCACGGTCGTCTGCATCGCGTAGGTCCGTGGAGTGGATGCCGTTCTCCTCTCGCGCTTGCATGCTCGCGACCAAACAGCGACGATCGCCCTCGTGAGCGCCGCCGAGGTCACTGATGGAACGCTCATCGAGCAAGTTGCTGCGGGTGAGCGTGCGGCCTTCGAGGAGCTGTATCACCGCTACGCGCGATCCGTTCTCGGCTTCGCGCTGCGGCGGCTTGGCGATCGCGGCCGCGCAGAGGATTCCGTGCAGGACGTGTTCGCCGCGGTCTGGCGCTCAGCATCGAGCTATGACCGCAGGCGCGGCCCGGGTGGCGCCTGGCTCTACACGATCGCGCGCAATGCGATCGTCGACGCGCAACGGCGCAAGCCGGCGCCGACGATGGCCGACCCGCCCGAGGTCGTCTCCACGGACCTCACGCCCGACGAGGAGGCCGAGGCGTCGTGGAATGCCTGGCGCGTCCACCGGGCGCTCGAGACGCTGCCGGAGAGCGAGCGATCGGTGATCGACCTCGCCTACTTCTCGGGTCTCTCGCAGAGCGAGATCGCCGGATTCCTCCGGGTGCCACTGGGCACGGTGAAGACGCGCACGCGCAGCGGGCTCGCCCGGCTCGCCGACGCACTCGAGGGAGAGCTGTGAGCGCGACGCCTCCACGCTTCGACGATCTCGTCGCTGCGGACGATCCGGCCCGCGGGCGCCTGCTCGAGGCGCACGAGCTCCTGATTGCCGCTGGCCCGCAGTCGGAGCTGCCGCCCGAGCTCGCGGAGGCCCCCGCGCCACCCGACGGCAAGGTCGTCCCGTTCGCCCGGCGTCGTTTCACCGCGATCGGCGCCGTCGCGATCGCCGCGACGGTGCTGTTCGGCATCGGCTACGTGGTCGGAGGGCGCGACGCCCCAGGGGCACCGGTGCAGACGATCACGATGAAGGGCGCGAACAATGCCGAGGCGACGATCGACCTGTTGGCCCAGGACGCAGCGGGCAACCGGCCGATGACGGTAAGCGTCTCCGGGCTGCCGGTGTTGCCGAAGGGGAGCACGTACACGCTGTGGCTGACGAAGGACGGCAAGCTCGCCGAGTCGTGCGGTTCGTTCGTCGTCGCCGGCGGAACGACCGAGGTGCCGCTGAACGCGCCGTATCCGTTGAAGACGTTCGACGGGTGGGTGGTCGTGAAGACCGGGACGACGCAGCCGCTCCTCACCGAGTCGGCCTGACGACATCCTCCGGGCTGCGCGCTATCGTCGGGAGGTGACCGCGTCGAGCCCTGATCGCGCCATCCGAACACAGTACGAGGACTTCGCACGCCTCGTCCTCGCGACCGGCAAGCCGAAGCACGACCGCACGGGAACGGGCACGCGTGAGCATCTTCGGCCACCAGATGCGGTTCGACCTCTCCGAGGGGTTCCCGCTGATCACCACAAAGAAGGTGCACTTCCCGTCGATCGCCTACGAGCTCCTGTGGTTCCTGCGCGGCGACTCGAACGTGCGCTGGCTGCAGGAGCACGGGGTCACGATCTGGGACGAGTGGGCGGCGGAGGACGGCGACCTCGGCCCCGTCTACGGCGTCCAGTGGCGCAGCTGGCCGACCCCGGACGGTGGCCACGTCGACCAGATCGCGGAGGCCGTTCGCCTCCTGCGCGACGACCCGGACTCCCGGCGGATCATCGTCAGCGCGTGGAACGTGGCCGACCTGCCGAGGATGGCCCTGCAACCGTGTCACGCGCTGTTCCAGTTCCACGTCGGTGCGTCGGACACGCCGGGATCTCGCGGACGGCTCAGCTGCCAGCTGTACCAGCGGAGCGCCGACGTCTTCCTCGGCGTCCCGTTCAACATCGCGAGCTACGCGCTCCTGACGCACATGTTGGCGCAGCAATCCGACCTCGAGGTCGGAGACCTGATCTGGACGGGCGGCGACTGCCACATCTACGACAACCACCGCGAGCAGGTCGAAACGCAGCTCGACCGCGATCCGTATCCGTTCCCGAAGCTCCGGCTCGGACGCCGCCCCGATTCGATCTTCGAGTACGCCTTCGAGAACTTCGAGGTGCTCGACTACGAGCACCACCCGGCGATCCGCGCACCGGTCGCAGTGTGAAGGTCACCCTCGTCGCCGCGATCTCCCGGGGCGGAGTGATCGGGAACGGCACGACGATTCCCTGGCACATCCCGGAGGACCTCGCGTACTTTCGCGACCTGACGATGGGCCACCCGGTCGTGATGGGACGGCGGACGTGGGACTCGCTCCCGGAGCGGTTCCGGCCGCTCCCGGGACGACGCAACATCGTCGTCACGCGGAATCCGGGGTGGAGCGCCGAGGGTGCCGAGCGAGCGGCCTCTCTCGACGACGCGCTGCGACTGGTGGAAGGCGCGGAGGAGGTGTTCGTGATCGGCGGTGCCGAGATCTTCGCTGCGGCTCTGCCGGTCGCCGACGGGCTCGTGCTGACCGAGATCGCGCTCGACGTGGAGGGTGCCGTGCTGTTCCCCGCGCGTCGGGACCGTGACGCTTTCGACGAGGTCGGGCGCGAGGTGGTCGTGGCGGCAGACGGCACCGAGCTTGCGTTCGTCACCTACGAGCGCCGCTGAAACGATGGGCCGCCTCCACGTCGGCACGTCCGGGTGGGGGTATCCGTCCTGGCAACCGGGCTTCTATCCGGCAGGGCTCGACCGCGGCGCATTCCTCTCGTACTACGCGCAGCACCTCGACACCGTCGAGCTGAACGCGACGAAGTACCGCCTGCCCTCCGAGGAGCAATTCCGCTCGTGGGCGGCGCAGGTGCCGGACGGCTTCCGGTTCGCCGTCAAGGCACCGAACGGGATCGAGCGTCGCCTCGCGACTTTCGAGGAGCGGGTGCGCTGCCTCGGCGACCGCCTCGGCTGCGTGCGGGTGGTCGTCGAACGCCCCAGGGACGACGGCTTCCTGGAGCTCCTGCTCGGATCGGTCGACCCGGGGATCCGCTACGCGCTCGACCTGCGCGACCCGAGCTGGGACGGCACCGAGGAGCGCCTTGCCGCGGCCGGGATGGTGCGGGTCGACGACCGCGGCGGCTCTGCGGGATGGGCGTATCTTCGCTTCCGGGAGCTCGTCCACAGCGACGGGGAGCTGGAGCAGATCGCCGGTGACCTCGAGACTCTCGTCCGAGCAGGCATCGAGACGGATGCGTACTTCCGCCACGGTGAGGCACCGGACGCGCCGAGGGCGGCGCTGCGCGTCAGGGGATCGACGGGGTGATCGTCCAGGCCGTACCGGAGACGTCGACGACCGTCGCGCCGCCGTCGACCGGGAGCTCCACGCCGTTGACATAGGAGGCCTCGGCGCGAGAGCAGGAAGGCGACGACCGCCGCGACCTCGTTCGGCTCTGCGGGTCGTCGAAGCGGCACGTTCGCATGGGCGAGTGAGTACGCGCCCTTCGCGATCTGTTCCGCGAAGCATCGGCCAGGCCGTCCATGTCGGCGTCACCCATCGGCGTCCGCACCCAGCCGGGGCAGACAGCGTTCGCACGCACCCCGCGTGGGCCGTAATCGGCGGCGATCGTCTTGCACAGCATCACGAGCCCTGCCTTCGAGGAGCAGTACGACGCCCAGCCGGGGCCGGCGCGCATGGCGTTCACGGACGCGATCTCCGACGATCGAGCCGCGCCGCTCCTCGAGCAGCGGCAGAGCCGCCCGCGCGACGAGAAAGGCGCCGGTCGAGGTTGATCCTGATCGTCCGCTCCCAGCTCTCGGGCGATCTCGTCTCCCGCGGCCGCCGAGTCGCCGACGCCTGCGTTGAGGACGACGGCATCGATACCTCCGAAGGCTCGGCGCGCCGCGTCGGCGAGGGCGACGCCGTGCTCCGGGTCGCCCACGTCGCCCTGGACGATGGCTGCGTCGTGGAGCTCCGCCGCAAGTAGGTCGAGTGGCTCCGGACGGCGCCCGGACAGGACGACGCCGTAGCCGTCCGCGGCGAGCCTGCGCGCACAGGCGGCGCCGATCCCGGTTCCTGCGCCTGTAACGATCGCCGACCTCATCTCGCAGACCCTATCCCGTCCCGGCGAGATGCGAGTCTTGCTTCGCTACCCGTCCTCGCATCCGTTCCTTTCTGCGAGCGCATTGCGTGCGCTCCGTTCCGCTGACTGCGATCGCCGCTCGGCAGGGCCGGGTGAGACACCGGCCGCACCGGATCTGGGCAGAGCGGATCAAGCGGGCGGCGATCAAGCGGCGACCGAAACGATGATGGGCGCTCGGCCCGGCGGAGCGTCCCATCATCATTCCGTTCGGATCGAATCGGACTACCTGTCGTTACCGCGGCCCTTGTTGCCTGTCCTGTCCTGTTCGGGCTTCTTGCTCCTCTCCGACTTCCCGGCCTGACCGTTCTGCTTGCCAGTCGGCGTATCGGACTTCTCGTGCTCGACCTTGGCGCCGATCGTCTTGGACTGCGCCTTCTCCGCGTGCGCCTTCTCTGCGTGCGCCTTCTCCGCGTGCGCCTTCTTCAGATGCGCCTTCTTCGCGTGCTTCTCGACCTTCTGGCACACGGCCGCGACGTCGCCGTGGCGCTTGTGTGCGGGCCAGGCGCGAACCGAGATCCGGATGTTGCGCTTGCCCTTGTGACAGATCGTCATCTTCTTGCCGTACTGGTACTGCGCGAGCCCGACAGCGCTTTGCGCGAACCCGATACCGCCGAGCGACGCAAACGCGACGAGAGACGCAACGACGACGACGACAAGAGCCGCACCGCGTTGGCTCCGGCTCCCCATCGATCTCTCCATCAACGTCCTCCTACCGTTTCGATGTCTTACCCCATAACTCCAGTGCTTGCTCGAATCCTGCTGCGGATCTATGAGGACTCTGTTTCGGTCTCGGCTGCAGGCGCAGGTAACTCAACACTCAGAGGGTTCAATTCCCTCGCACGAGTGAGAGCTCTCACTCGTTCGGTACCGGTCGCAACGCCGGCGAGGTCGTACCAGATACTCCATTCCCCCGGATCCCGGCGGGCCGCGCGGCGCAACACCACGCGGGCCGCCGCCTCGTCGCCTCCCACGGACAGCGCCTCCCCGAGCAGTTGATCTCCCTCGCTCGACCACGGCATCCACCCACGCGCACGCTCTGCGCTGGCGGCAGCCCGGTCAGGATCGTCGGCGGCAAGCGCATCGAGCGCGTCGGCGGCAGCGCGGTTGCCGACGTGCACGACGAGCGCGATCGCAACAAGAGCGGAACAGACGGCCGCCGCACCCACCCGTCGAGCGCCGCTCAGTTCGAGCACGCGCCGCCGAGGGTCGAGCACGAGGAGCGCTGCGAGGCAGCCAAGCGGGATGAGCGTGACGAGGGGTATCTCCCAGTCCCAGTCGATGGCTGCATGGAGGATGAACGCCACGAGGACGCCGGCGGCGGCCGGAGCGCTTGGATCGCGCCACACGCGGCGAAGAATGACGAACGGCACGGCGAGTACCAGGAGGAGGAGCGCGAGCCCGACCGGCCCCAGCTCGGCAAGCGACTCGAGATAGAGGTTGTGAGCATCCCGGGCCTCGTTCGCCACCGGACGCTCCGCAGCCCAAGCGCGCGTGAACGAGCCGGCGCCGCCGCCGAGCAGCGGCCCGCGTTCGACCATCCGAGCCGCGACGCGCCAGTACGCCGAGCGTCCGTTGCCGGACGCGGAGAGCAGCCGACGGTCGAGTCCCTCCGCGGTTGCAGGAGGCTCCGCGACAAACGCGGCGCGGGCACGATCGACGACAGCCCTCGGCCCCCCGGACCGGGCGAGACCTACGAGCCCGAGGAACAGCACGAGCCCGGTCATGCCGAGCATGATGCGCCCCCGCGCGGTTGCTCCAACCGCAACGTGTGTCGCAACGCGGCGCGCGGCGACCTGAGCCACGGCGGCGATGACCGCGAGGAGCGCCAGCTGCCACGCAAGTCGGTATCCCTCCCGCTGTGCGGTCTGCAGGGTGGCGCCCGCGGCCGTCAGAGCGTGCGAGCGCGAGGCCAGAAAGACGCCCAGGAACGGGAGAACGAGAAAGAGCCCGAGCAGGACAATGGCGCGGAGACGATCCTGAGCAAGCAAGACGAGCACGACGAGCGCGGCGAACAGCGCGACGAGCGATCCCCGACTGAAGGTGAAGTACTGGCACGCGACAAGCGGCACTGCCGCAGCTGCCGCGAGCGATGCCCGCACCCCATCGCGCCGCAGCGCAATCCCTGCAGCGAGGACGATCCCGAAGACTGCGAGGAGGCCGAGCGCGTTCCAGTATCCGATCGGCTTCGCAAGCTGATAACCGGAGGAGGGGTCGTACGCGCCACCGAGCGATCCAGGGGCAAGGCGCGTGCCGAGAGCATACACAGCTACGACCGTGGCTCCGGCCACGACGCCTTCGAGCAGCGCGGGCACGGTCGCCGGACGCAGGCAGAGAAGCAGCGCTGCGGCAGCCGTCAGGTAGAGCAGCGTCCGCTCGGCCTCGGTGACCGGCACACCCGGGCTCGCCGACCAGGCAATCGAGGCGAGTTGCCAGAGGCCAAAGCCAGCGAGCGCCGCGAGTACGACCACCCCGGACACGCCGATTTCGATCCGGTCGGCGAGTAGGACGACACCGAGTGACGCGAGCAGGAACCCGAGCGTCACGAGCCCCCACTCCGGCGGGAAGTAGCCGCCGCTCGACCAGGCGAGCACGATGATGCCGCCGGCGGCAGCCGACCAGGTCGCGATGCGCGCTCTCATCCCATCAGTGTCGGCAACATCACGTCGAACGCTGAGAAGGCTCGAGGCTCGTCCGTGTCTTGTACCCTCGTCGCCATGGTGCCACGTCTCGACGCGATCGGAATCGTCACCGCCGACATGGCCGCCTCGTGCCGCTTCTACGCGCTCGTGGGCGTTCCGGTCGGCGCGCCGTCCGCGGGCGGTGACCACCTCGAGACGACACTCCCCTCGGGGATCCGGCTGATGTGGGACTCGGTCTCGCTCATGAAGCAGCTCGACCCGAGCTGGGAGCAGCCGACCGGCCACGCCCTCGGACTCGCCTTCCACTGCGGCTCGGCATCGGGCGTCGACGAGACGCACGCCGCGATCGTTGCCGCCGGTTTCGCGTCGAAGACCGATCCGTGGGACGCGTTCTGGGGTCAGCGCTACGCACGCGTGCTCGATCCGGACGGCAACGCCGTCGACCTGTTCGCACCACTTGACGGCTGAACGAACGGCCGTCTTCGTTCAGGCGCCGGGGCTGGCGTCAGGCGGCGCGGATCGAGATGACCGTGGCACGCCAAGAGCCGCGCGGCGCGGGCACATCGACACCATCGCCGACGGCCGCCCCCATCAGTGCGCTACCGAGCGGCGAATCGGGGGAGACACCGCCCACGCTCGAGATCTCGATCTCCATCTTCTCGCCCTGCTCGTCCGCGACCTCGACGATCGAGCCGACGCCAACCGAATCCGTCGATGTGTGCTCGACGATGACGGCGTGTTGGAGCTTGCGCTGCAGTCGCGTGATGCGCGCCTCGAGCAGGCCCTGCTCGTTCTTCGCGGCGTGATACTCGAAGTTCTCCGAGAGGTCGCCGAAGGCCCGCGCCGTCGCAATCGCGTCCACGGCGGCCTTGCGCTGGGGGCCTTCCATATCTGCAAGCTCGGCTTCGAGCGCATCGCGCTGTTCGGCCGTCAGCTGCTGACCATCGAGATCGCTCATCGGGACACCATAACCCAGGAGAGACCGGAGCCTCCCCGATGCGCAAGCTCTGGGGAGCGGCTGGAGCCCTCTCCAGAGGTAACCCCGAGGCACTAACCGCCGTTTTGCGGGCTGCCTTCTAGAACAACCCCACCGTCTCGCCGTTCTCGTCGATGTCGATCGCGAAGGCCGCCGGCTTCGCGCCGAAGCCCGGCATCTGGAGCATGTCTCCGCACAGCGGCACGAGCATGCCCGCTCCCGAGTAGACGCGGATGTCGCGGATCGGGACGGTGAACCCGGTTGGGCGGTTACGCGCCAGGGGATCGTGCGACAGCGAGAGGTGCGTCTTTGCCATGCAGATCGGAAGGTGCGCGAGCCCCTGCTTCTCGTAGCGGGCGATCGCATCCTTTGCGGCGGGCGCGAGATCGATGCCGTCGGCGCCGTAGACGGTCTTCGCAATCCTCTCGATCTTCGTCGCGATCGGCTCGTCGTCGGTGTAGAGCATCTGGAAGTCCGACTCGGCCTCAGCGGCGGCCGCCACGACCTCGGCGAGCTCGATCGTGCCCTCGCCGCCCTGACCGAAGCCGTTGTGGATCGCGGCGCCAAAAGCGCCCGCCTCGAGCGAGCGGGCCTTGATCAGTTCGAGCAGCTCGGGCTCGTCGTCCGGGCGCGTGTTGATCGCCACGACCGGCTGGATTCCGAAAGCGCGAACATTCTCGATGTGCTTGGCGAGGTTGGCCATGCCAGTCTCGACTTCGGCCGTCATCTGGCTCATCTCGGCCTTCTCACGCCAGTCGCCGCCGCCGTGGTGACGGAGCGCGCGAACGGTCGCGACGATCACGACGACGTGCGGCCTGAGGCCACCGACACGGCAGACGATGTCCATGAACTTCTCCATCCCGAGGTCGGCCGCGAAACCCGACTCGGTGATCACGAACTCGCCCAGCTTGAGCGCGATGCGGTCGGCGATGACCGAATTGTTGCCGTGCGCGATGTTCGCGAACGGGCCTGCGTGCATGAAGCAGATCTGCCCCTCGAGCGTCTGGACGATGTTCGGCTTGATCGCATCCTTG
>CAVOVG010000015.1:0-23864 GCA_963699795.1 uncultured Thermoleophilia bacterium | reverse complement strand
AGCCCGAGCTCGGCTCGACCAGACCGAGCAGGATCTTGATCAGCGTGCTCTTGCCGGCGCCGTTCGCACCGACGAGCCCGATCACTCCCGGCTCGACGTCGAGATCGAGATCCTCGAGGGCGACAACCGAGCCGTACCGCTTCGTCAGCCCCCGGGTGGCGATGAGTGACACGACGAGAGCCTATCGACGCCGATTGCCTCTCCCGGAGCCGGGTTCATTCGGTCGCTATGATCCGTCGGCCCACGGGGGCGTAGTTCAGTTGGTTAGAACGCCGGCCTGTCACGCCGGAGGTCGCGGGTTCGAGTCCCGTCGCTCCCGCTTCTCACTTTCTTTCTGCCGCATCGCTCCGAAGCGTCGATCGGCCTACTCCACGAGCAGCGCAGCGAGTTCGCGCGGTCGGAGCGTGAAGACGGCATGGTCGGAGCCGATCTCAACAGGCTCCACTCCCAGGCGCGCCGCCATCTCGCGCTGTGTCGCCGGCGGAAGGATGTTGTCCTCGGTGCAGAGGACGTAGGTGCACGGCACGTCGGGGAGCGACCGGCCGGGCCAGTGCTGCTCGATCGCCGCCCAGCCCTGGGGGCGTTGCGTTGCCTCGAGGAAGGCGAGATAGGCCACCCGCTCCTCCGGCGGCACGAGCGAGGCCAACAGCTCCACGTCGAGCGACCGGCAGCCGTTGCCGTCGTCGCGCGAGATGGCCAGGATCGTCTCGACAACATCAGCCCCGCCGAGGTCCGCGATGGAGCGCCCCGGCTCGGGAACGAACGCCGTCACGTAGACGAGGCGGTCAACGCGGACCTCGCCGGGCAACAGAGAAATCGTCGCACCGCCCGCAGAGTGGCCGACGACCACGACCGGCCCCTCGATCCCGACCATCGCCTCGACCACCGCGCTGGCGTAGTCCTCGAGCATGGCCGCAGGGTCCGTGCACGGCAGGTCGACGGCGATCGCGCGGTGGCCGAGCGCCTCCAGCTCCGGGATCACCGGCGCCAGCTCGGCAGGGCTGCCGAACCCGCCGTGAACAAGGACGAACATCGTCATCGCGGCCTCCTCCACTGACAGATACCCGTCATCACTCGAGCGGCGCCAGTATACGCGGTCAACGGCGCGCCGCCACTCGTGGCCACGGCTTCTGATTCGGGTAACTCAGCATTCCTAAGAAACAAATACGCTGCAAATCAGCCGTTATTTATCGCACAGGTGGTAATGCGTGGAAGGCCTCGAGATGTTCTGTCACTCCGGAGGTCGCAGACTCGAGTCCCGTCGCTCCCGCTTCACGCGAACGACCTTCCGGTGCGGGATGCGTCCGTCGCTCGGAGAACCGAGCTCGCGCTGCTCGCAGCCCGACGAGGCCGGCACTCCGTTCCGCCGTCGACGATTCGCGATAGCGTGGCTCCGGGATGGAATTCGAGAACACGGTTTCCGATGTCGTCCGCGTCGTGGAGTCGGTCGGGGCGACGATCATGATCGCGGGCGGCCTCGGAGCCTTCCTCGTCTTTCTCGCACGCGCCGCGAAGCCGGAACGCCGGCCGGGCTCGTACGCGGAGTTGCGCCGGAACCTCGGCCGCTCGATCCTTCTCGGCCTCGAGGTGCTGATCGTGGCCGACATCGTCCGGACGATCATCGTCGACCAGACTCTCGAGAGCGTGGCGGTGCTGGGAGCGATCGTCGTGATCCGGATCGTGCTCAGCTTCTCGCTCGAGGTGGAGATCGACGGCATGTGGCCGTGGAACCGCTGGCGGCAGGAGCCACCTACGCGGTAGAGGCATGCGGCGACCTGACGTGCAAGGAGGAGCCTCGGCCCTCGGCGCGGCAGTGGCCGAGCTCGGCCTGACCTACCTCGCGATCACCGGTGCAGCAACCGACGCAATCGGCGGCGACCCCCGTGCCAGGGGGCCGGTCGGGCGTTGCCCGATCTGATCGCGCACGCGCCGACAGCCTCGCGCTATGCCGATCGAATGTCGACCCGTGGCTCGTGGGGGCCGGCATCGAGCCGGAACGGCGGGTAGTCGCGGGTCATGAACGCCGCGTAGGCGGCGACGCGCAGCACCCAGCGGTCGAGGCCGAGCACGAGGTCGAAGATGTCCTGCGGGTATCGATCCTTGAAGAGCATCAGGACGCCGGCGACCAGGACGAGGACGCCGATGAACCCGACACTCCATCCGGCCCCGGCGAGGATGCCGGCGATGCAGAACTGCGGGATGCCGAGCAACCACCAACCCAGGAGCGGCAGGCCGCGACGGAGGTCCTGCGGATAGACGATCTCGAGCCGCGCCGGGTAATCGGGCACATCCTCGAGCGTGAATGGCGGATACTCGTCGGTGCCGAGGGCACCGAAGGTGTAGAAGCTGACACGCCACGACCAGCGTAGAACGCCGACGTTGAAACCGAAGATCCCCCGCGGGTAGCGTCCGGTGAACAGCACCGCGAAGAACGCGATCACGGTGAGTACGGCGAACGCGAACCAGAGGAAGAGAAGCACGACGAAGTGCGGGATCGCGAGGATCCACTTGACGAGCCACAGCCAGCGGCTCAGGTGAGGTGCCAACTCGCCCTCGAGGGCGATCGGCGGCCTCTGCGTTGCGACTTGCATGACGGTCACCTCCGATTCCAGGATCGCCCATGACGACCGCGCTCGCATCGGGGAGAACCCGGGTCGCGATGCGGCGAACTCCGGAGTCGGTGCAGGCGCCTCAGATGGAGGGCGCGCGCCCTCTTCGGAGTCTTCCTGTCGCCCTGCGCGTCAGCGAGCACCGAACAGCGCATCGACATCCGGCAACCCCTCGAACCGCGAGAACGTCCCCTCAGCGGCGATCTCGCGCGCGGCCTCGAGGAACCCCGCCCAGGCAGTGCGGGCGAGCGTTCCCCCGACGCTGATCCGGCGCACTCCGAGCGCAGCAGCCTCGGTGACCGTGATGAACGGCGCATTGACGAGGAGGTTCACCGGCTTCGGGGCCACCGCGGCAACGACCGCAACGACCTGCTCGGGGGTCTCGATCCGCGGTGCGTAGAGGCAGTCGGCGCCCGCTTCCGCGTACGCTCGAAGCCTCCGGATCGTCTCGTCGATGTCCGGACGCCCGACCACGAAGCCCTCGGACCGCCCGGTGAGGACGATGCCCGTTCCGCTCTCGTCGATCGCCTGTCGAGCGGCCCGGATGCGATCGACGGCTAGATCCAATTCGTACAGCGGCGCGGCCGCGTCACCCGTGGAGTCCTCGATCGAGAGCCCGGCGATCCCGGTTGCAGCAGCAAGCGTCACATTCGCTGCGACGCCCTCCGGATGATCCGCGAAGCCGCCCTCGAAGTCGGCGTTCACGGGCAGCGTCACTGCGTCGGCGACCGCACGAAGATGATCCAACGCCTGGTCGACGCGGAGTTGAGTGTCGGCGCGACCCAGAGTCCAGGCACAGCCGGCGCTCGTCGTCGCGAGGGCCTCGAAGCCAAGTTGCTCCAGAGCGAGGGCGCTGCCGACGTCCCACGGGTTCGGCATGACGAAGCATCCGGCAGCGTGGAGCCGGCGGAAGACATCGACCCGATCATCCTGGACAGCGATAAGGCTCCTCATCGTGACGGCTCGGGCGCCGATCCGCAAGGCGAATCCGCGAACGACGCCGAGGGAGCCCCGGGTGGCGCGTCACCGCACGAGCTCGATCTCTGCCGGCAACTCGCCGCCGCGCTCGACCGGCTCGAGCTCACCCCTGGCCCGCGCGTCGAAATACACGTACGCCGTCACGAGCGCGACATACGGAAGTGCGAGCGCGTAGACGAGACCCGCGACGACGTTGAGGAACGCGAGCGGCATCTCGGTCGTGAAGATCAGGGCGACGCCGAGCAGCGGGCCCGCCGCGAGCGCCACGATCGAGCTGATCCCGACGAGCGACGCCGTCCGGAGCCAGCGACCACGGACGAGATGACCGCTGCGCCGCAGCACGCCGACCCGCTTGCTGTCCTCGAGCTCGACGACGGGTGCGAGCAGGCACCAGCGGACGGCGAGCCAGACGGCGACCGGGATCAGAAAGGCCGTGAAGGTGAGCCCGACCCACGCGACGACGAAGAGCGCAATCGCGCCGAGAAGGGGCCGGAGCCGGCGAAGCGCGATCCGGTACGCATCCACCGGCCCGATCGGCCTGCCCTCGTCGATCTCGACGAGGGCACAGGCCGTCGCCGCCTGCACGAGCCCGAGCCCGAGAAGGGCCAACGCCATGCCGACGGCGAGCGCGATGACCGCGGACGCTCCTGCTCCCTGCCCGGTGACGACGCCCAGCAGACCGACGACCTGGAACACGACCCACTGCAGCAGCGTGATGACGATCGTGATCGGGATCAGCAGGGCCCCGAGCCCCAGGAACAGCCTCTTGCGCGTCGCGTACATACGCGCGGACGCGGACAGGATCTGGCCCCAGCTCCGTCGCCGCGCGATCCGGATCGGGGCGTCCGGCAGCCAGGTCGCGCGGACGACGAGGAGAACGACGAGGGCGATCAGTGCGGCCATCGCGAGCAGCGTCACCGTGGGACTGCGGAGCAGCAGGACGAGGCCCTTCGACCCCGCGGAGACTCCGGCACAGAAGAGATCTGTCGCCCCGGTGCCGAAGACCCCTCCGGCCGGCACGGCGTACCCCTTGTCCCGCCAGTCCCGTGACCACTCGATCGGATGGATCCACTGGTCCTTCAGATTCGGCCCGGTCGGCCCGTTGAAGAACGCCTTCTGCAACTCTCCCCAGCGTCCCTCGAAGCCGATCCACGGAAACGCCTCCGCCGCGGCGCGCACGTCCTGCGGGATCGCCTTCACGACGGGCCTCAGCTCGCGATGCGGACCGAGGGTACGGTCGCAGCCGACACCGGCCTCGGCCGAGCTGCCGAGGTACAGCGCCTCCGTGAACTTGTTCGCGTGCGAGCCGGCAGCGGGGTACACGACGGGATGCGTGCCCGCCACGATCTCGAGCTTCTCGTCGCCCCAGGCGGCGCGCTCGGCGCCCTCGTGTGAGCTGTAGCCGACTTCGGTCGGAACCTTGCCGAGCGCATCACGGGCGTCGTCGGCATCGAAGACGAGCTGCGTCATCTCCCAGTCACCCTCGTGCGTGTTGTTGAAGTCGTTGAACGGGTAGAAGAACCAGTACTGGAGGGCGAGCTTCCCGGGGTAGCCGGGATCCGTCGCCACGTGGGAGTACACGGTCGGCGAGGTGCCCTCGGTGAGACGTCGTGACCAGAGCTCGTAGTCGCAGCCGGCGTCGAGCGGATCGCCGGGGAAGTCGAGGTGATACTCGTAGCGATTGACGAGGTCGCTCGCCGACGGTGCGATCTCGACGAGGTCCGTCGGTCGCCACGGCCCGCGCAACGCAACGGTCGGCTCGTCGAAGAGCACGTCGACGTCGGTGGGAATGTAGGGCTCGCCCGGGCCGCATTCCTCGGGCTGGTCGACGAGGCGGACGACCGGGGCGAACCTGTCGGCGAGCGCCTGCTCGTCCGTGGTGTCGGCTGTAGCGACCGGCACGGCCACGAGGGCCAGCACGGTCAGCGAGGCGAAGAGGAAGCGGCGCAGGGTGGCGGGCATCCGCGGGATTGTCGCAGCTGGCGAGGAGACGCGATGCTCAGCCGGTGGCCGGAGACCCCGAACACGTAGCGCGGGCCCGAGCCACCCGCGGCGGCGATGTCTCCGGGATTGAAGAGCGCGCAGCTACGGAGCGACAGGCACCCACAGCCGATGCAGCCTTCGAGGTCGTCGCGAGGAAAACGCCGCCGCGATCTGGTCGAGGTATTCGTCGACGGTGCGCCCGCTCGAGGGGGGACGCTCCGCGCGACGTTCGCCGGCGAGGCGATCGTTCTCGTCGAGCCGACGCTGGCGGGCACGTCCACCGCCCCTGTTTCGAATGCCCTCTCGGACGTCCCCCACCGCCTCCTCGGGCTCGGAGTCCCGAACACCGAGCATCGCCACGACGGCACGCCGGCCGAGCACGACGCAGCGCACGGGCTCGACGCGGCAGGGCTACGCCGCTCGATCACCGCCTTCCTGGAGCCGGCCGGGCGCCCGATCGGCAGCGGACGCACGCCGTTCACCAATCCGTAAGCGCGGCGAAAGCTCGCCACAAGACCCGGGTCGTAGCGTCGAGGGACAACGTCAACGACCACCAGGAGGCACATATGCGCAAGTTCACAGTCCTCGGGCTTCTCGCCCTGGCAGCGACCGCACTCGCGATCGGAGTGGCGTCAGCGAACGCCAAGGGCAAGGGCGGCAACGAGACCTGGCGGGTCACGATCACGAACCTGACCAGCGGGCAGCCGCTCTCGCCGCCGCTTCTCGTCGTCCACTCGAAGAAGGCACACGTCTGGAGCGTCGGTGAGATCGCGAGCCACGGCGTGGCCGCCGTTGCGGAGGACGCGAACAACGCTCCGCTGATGTCGGCTCTCCCGGCGCTCGAGGGCGTCGAGTCGGTGGCAACCGAGGGCGGCCCGATCGGGCCCGGGGCGACGACCTCGTACATGGTGGAGACCTCCGGCAAGTCAGATCGGCTCTCAATCCTGACCATGCTCGTGAACACGAACGACGGCTTCACCGGACTCGACTCGTTCCACCTCAAGGGCCACGGATCGACGGTCGAGACGATGGCCTATGACGCAGGCAGTGAGATGAACAACCAGGAGCTCCTGTTCATCCCCGGCCCGTGCTGCGGCCACCCGTTCGCCCGCGACCCCGAGGGTGCCCTCATCCGGCACCACGACGGGATCATCGGCGGCGTGGGCGACCTCGGCCCGGACGAGTACGGCTGGGACGGTGCGGTAGCCCGCATCGTCATCGAGCGCGACGCGTAGTAGGCACGCGGTGCAGGGCGGGCGGGGCAGAATGCCTCGCCCGCCCGTGCGACCAGGCCGAGCCGGGCGGGCTCAGCCCTGACCGACGCCGGGCAGCCCGGGCCCCCCGGGCCAGGCATTCGACCGCAGGAGCGACGCGTCGACCTTGCCCCTGAAGCAACGGATCGACGAGCGTGAGTCCTTCGTGTCGAGGAGGACGTAGTGATAGATGCCCTTGGGGAACTCGGGCGTCGCGCTCGTGATCCCGTTGCACTTGTCGAGCTTTGCCTTCGTCACCGTCTTGCCCTTGATATCGCGGTCGCCGTAGATCGGGAAGCCGTCGAAGGCAAGCCCGATGATGTGGGACGGGCCGTTCTTCTTGTCGACCCTCGCCGTGACGCACTTCGGGAGCGCGTGGTAGTGGTAGGCGCCCATCGGCGTCGGATGGCCGCTGCAGCTGTCGAGGAAGGCGACGTCCTTGCCCTGCGCGTTCTCGACCGTGAAGTTCGACGCGGTTGCAACGGTCGATCCATCGCCTTCGTAGGGGTTGAAGAGCGATGCGCCGGAGATCATGACGCCGATCGTGCCGAGGCTCGTCGCGGTCGTGCTCGAGGCCTTCTTCGGGTTCGTGGGGATCGCGAAGTCGTACGACTGCGGCGTGGTCGGATCTGCGCCCGCGGTCGCCGTCGCAGCACTCGGCACCTGGACGCCCGCGTTCGGCAGGGCGTACTGCGCCTGGCGCGCATGGTTCGGGATCCCGTTCGAGCGATACCGGATCTTGGCCTTCCCGTACGTGATCTTGACGTTCGATCCCCACTTCGCCTTCCTGAGCCCGGCCTGCGTGTCGACCGCAGACGCGGAGGTTGCCGTGCCGCCGATCGACGCGGCGAGCGCCAGGCCGGCCGCGGCGAGCGTGGCGATGAGCGTCGCAAGAGACACGAGCAGGATCGTGGCCCTGCGGGACCGGAGCGTGCCCGGGTGCGTGCGATGTGGTTGCACGGGACGCATTACAGCCCGGGCAGCTGTGCCCGGGCTGTGAACCGGCTGGGCCGGCGCGGAGCGTCCGTCAGCGGGCTCAGCCGCCGCCGGTCGGCTCCGTTGCCGGAACCGGCGCCGCTGCGCGCGGCTCGTCCTCGTGGGGCGGCTCGATCGTGATGTTCGGCAGCAGCCGGTCGAGCCAGCGTGGGATGTACCACGACTTCTCGCCCATCAGGGTGAGGAACGCCGGAACGAGGGTCATCCGCACGACGAGCGCGTCGGTGAGGATCGCGACTGCGAGCAGGAGGCCGAACTCCTTCGGAATGCGATCCGCGCTGAGGATGAACGCCGCGAACACCGTTCCCATGATCAACGCTGCCGCGACGACGACGCGACCGATCGCCGAGATTCCGTGCTCGACGGCCGCCCGCGTGTCGAGGCCGTGGACGTGCTCCTCCCTGATCCGGCTCATGATGAAGACCATGTAGTCCATCGAGAGCCCGAACAGGATCGCGAACGCGATCGGTGGCACGAACGTCTCGATCGGCCCGGTCTTGTCGAGGCCGGTCAGCCCGAGCAGGTGACCCTGCTGGACGACGAGACCGAGCACACCGAAGCCGATGAACGCCGAGAGGAGCGTCGTCACCGCTGCAGTCGCGGAGACGACGATCGATCGGAACGCCATCGCGAGCACGATGAACGTGACGCCGATGATGAAGAGGAGGAAGATCGGCATCCGGGAGATGATCTGGTCGGCGATGTCCTTGAACGCGGCCGTCTGCCCCGAGACGTAGGCCACGGCGTCGCCTCCGGCGGTCGCCTGCGGGACGACGTCGGAGCGGAGATGGCTGACGAGATTGTCAGTGGCCTCGTCCTGCGGCGAGGAGCCCGGCGTCACGAACACGATTGCCACCGTGCCCTCGTCGTTGAGCTGCGGATCACCGACAGAGGCGACACCGTCGAGGCGCTTGACGCCGTCGGCGATCCGCTGCGGGGCGCCCTCGTCCGAGTTGACGTCGACCACGATCGGGATCGGGCCGTTGAAGCCCGGGCCGAAGCCTTCTGCGAGCAGATCGTAGGCGCGCCGGCTCGTCTGCTCGAGCGGCTGGGTGCCCTGATCCGATGCCCCGAGGCGGATCAGGCCCGACGTCCCGGCGAGGACGAAACCGATCACGAGGAGCACGGGGAACACGACCTTCGCGTTGCGCGTCACGAACCGGCCCCAGCGGGCGACGAGCGTCTTGTCACGCGCCTCCTCGGAGTCGTCGACCGGACGGAGGAACGGAACCTTCAGTCGATCGACCTTGTGGCCGAGCAGCGAGAGAATCGCAATGAGGAGCGAGTTCGCGATCAACACGGTGGTCAGCACGCCGAGCGAGCTGCCGATCCCGAGCTTGGTCACGAAGTCGAGCCCGATGAACGCGAGGCCCGCGACGGAGATCGCCACGGTGAGACCGGCGAAGATCACGGCGCGTCCGGCCGACGCTCCGGCCTCGGCAGCCGCCTCCTGCTTCGACCGTCCGTCGTGGAGTAGCTGTCTGAAGCGCGTCACGATGAACAGCGAATAGTCGATCCCGACACCGAGCCCGATCATCGACACGAGAATCGGCGTGATCGTGTTGATCTTCGTCATGCCCGCGAGGATGAACAGCAGGAGGAACGCCGTCAGCAGCGCAACGATGGCGAGCGCGATGGGGATCAGCATCGCGACGAACGTGCGGAAGACGATCAGGAGCACGATGATCGCCGCGAGGAGGCCGAGTGCCTCGGAGGCACCCTGCTCGACGGGCGGGAACTCGGCGTCACCGTTGAACTCGACGGTCACTCCCGCAGGCTCGACCGTCTCGCGCACGGCGTCCTGCACCGCGAGCACGGCCTCCCTGTCCTTGTCCTCGATCGTCTGGTCGAACTGCGCCTCGGTGTAGGCGATCCGGCCGTCGTCCGAGAAGGTCGAATCGTCGAATGGGTCGCCGACGCTCGTCAGGCCCGCGGTCCCCTCTGACGGCTTGAACTCGTCCGACTTCAGGCGAGTGATCGCCGAGTCGATCGCAGCCTCACGCTCGGGCGTGTCGAGCCGCTCGCCTTGCGGTGCGGCGAACACGACGTTGAGAACGCCGCCCTGCTCCGACGCGAACTCCGCCTCGAGCAGGTCGGTCGCCTTCTGGGTATCGGAGCCCGGAATCGTGAACTCGTCCTCGAGCGACCCACCAACGGTCGCGACGAGCACGATCAGCGTGGCGATGATCCCGAGCCAGGCGAAGACGACGCGCCACGGGTTGTTGGCGCACGCGCGCATCCAGCGGGCGAGCGCGCCGCCCGCAGAACGCTCGTGGGCGGAAAGCCTGTCCTCCGTGGACGGCTCTGGCGTGGTCGGGCCCTGCTCGGATTCGCTCATCGGCTGTTCGATCTCCTTGTTCGCTTCTCGTTGCATGACTACGACCGGCCGAGGCCGCACGACTCATCGGTCTCCGGGAAAATACCGAGAAGTGCCCGCCGATCGTCGCGGTGGGGTTAGTCTCGCCCGGATGCCGCTGCAGAACAGAGTGACGCCGCTCGGCGAGCTCGTGGCCGACCCCGCTCGAGGGCTCGTCTATGGCAACCGGGGCTGCCTGCACGACGGAGATGGAGTCATCAGGCGCCGATTCGGGACGAAACGCTGGATCTCGTGCCGGCTCGAGTTTCGCGGATGGCGACGGGAGCGGCTGCTACAGCCGGGGCGGTTCACGGAGTTGTTCTTCCTGGACGACGCAACGGCGTTCGCGGCCGGCCACCGGCCCTGCGCCCTCTGCCGCCGCGAGGACTACCGCCAGTTCGTCGCACGCTGGCACGACCTTCATCCTGCCGACGGCCCCGGGGTCGGCGCGATCGACGGACGGTTGCACGGCGAGCGGGTCGACACCGGGACACGGGGCCAGCGGAGCCACGGAGCCGACCTGTTCGCCTTGCCGGACGGCGCGTTCGTCCTGCACGACGCAGAGCCGCACCTCGTGCTCGGGGAACGGCTGCTGCGCTGGACGCCCGGTGGCTACGGGGCAGCTGTCGCCCGTGGCGAGGGCCGCGTCACCGTTCTGACACCGCCGTCCCTCGTCGAGGTGCTTCGCGGCGGATGGGAGGGTGCCGTGCCCCTGCTGCACCCGTCGTGCTCGACGAACTGAACGACGTGAGGCACCAACTACCGAGCCCGGGGGAGAGACCGAACTCTCTCCCCCGGGCGTAAGGTCGAGGTGCTACGGTCGGCCGCGTCATGCAGACACGCATCGTCAGGCCACTGCGCAACCTCGTCGTCCTGCTCTCCTCGTTCTTCCTGCTCGCGGTCGGCTGAACGGTCGCCCGCGCCCCCGGGAGGGGCGCCAACGACATGGTGGTCGCCGGGAGCGCCTGTCGGAGGAAGCGACCCGGACTGCCACGCGCCGGCCGGCCGCTCGCCTGACCGACAAGCCTCTAGGCTGCAGTCGATGACGACCCCGTCGATTGCCGGTCACGCTCCCGCCCTCCGCGCCTGCTGGCATCCGGTCGCCGAGTCACGGGAGATCGCGCCCGGCACGACGATCGCCGTCGACCTGCTCGGCGAGGCACTCGTCCTCTGGCGTGACCGCTCGGGCACGGCCCACGCCTTCCTCGATCTCTGCATCCATCGCGGCACGGCTCTCTCGCTCGGAACGGTCGAAGGGGACGAGATCGTCTGCCCGTACCACGGCTGGCGCTACCGCTCCGACGGCGCGTGCACCCGCATCCCACAGCTCGCCGATCCGACACGGGTGCCCACGAAGGCACGGGCGACCGCCTTCCACTGTACGGAGCGCTACGGATTCGTCTGGGTCGCCCTCGAAGAGCCCCGCTGGTCGCTGCCCGACGTCCCGGAGCTCGAGGACGATGCCTGGGCCACGGTCTTCTGCGGGCCGTACACGTGGGCCTGCGATGCATCGCGCCAGGTCGAGAACTTCACCGACTTCGGCCACTTCCCGTTCGTCCACCCCGGGCTCCTCGGCGACCCGGAGCGCCCGGTCGTCCCGGGTCACGAGGTCGAGGTCGACGGGCACATTCTCCGCTACGACATCGTCAGGCCCGAGGCCGTTGCGAACGACGACTTCCCCGTCTTCGGCAACGAGGTGGTCGATGCCCCCGAACGACGAAGCCGCTACGAGCTGCACCTGCCGTACACGATCGTCCTCCGCCTCGGCTGGGGCGGACAGGCGGGGATGGTGTACTTCTTCGCCTGCCGGCCCGAGGGGCCCGAGCGCACGACCGGCTTCCTCGTGATCGGCCGCAACTACAACCTCGAGCAGCCGGACACCGTCCTGCAGGCCTTCGAGGACGTCATCTTCGAGCAGGACCGGCGCGTCGTCGAGTCGCAACGGCCCGAGCGCGTGCCGTTCGACCTCGCCGACGAGCTCCATCTCACCTTCGACGCCGTCGCAGTCGCCTACCGCCGCGCGATGCGCGCCACGGGGCTCGCGCTGTAGCGTCGCTCCATATCGGGGCTGCCCTCGACACGTTCAACACGACCGCGTGCCCGCCCCATTCGACGTCAGGCGAACGTGATCACGCTCCGGATCCCGTCCTGGTGGTGCATCAGCTCGAAGCCGTGGTTGACGTCGTCGAGCGTGATCCGGTGCGAGAGAAGTGAGTCGACGTCGATCTCGCCGGCGAGCCAGCGGTCGACGAGGAGCGGCACCTGCGTTCGGCCCTTGACGCCACCGAACGACGAGCCCGTGACCCGGCGGCCGGTGATCAGGAATCGGGGCACGACCTCGAGCACCTCGCCCTTGCCCGCCACGCCGCACATCGTCGCGAGGCCCCATGCCTCGCGTGCCGACTCGACCGCCTGGCGCATCACGGAGACGAGACCGGTCGCCTCGAACGTGAAGTCCGCCCCGTAGCCACCCGTCTCGGACCTGATCCAGTCGACGGTGTCGTCCGCCGCGACGCGCGTCTCGGTCGCGCCGTGGTGCCGGGCCTGCGCGAGCCGCTCGTCCGAGAGGTCGATCGCGACGATCCGCTCCGCGCCCGCAAGGCGGCAGCCGATGACCGCACCGAGGCCGACGAGGCCGGCGCCGAAGACGACGCACGTGGAGCCGGGCTCGACCTTCGCCGTGTAGAGCGCCGCGCCGATTCCGGTCGAGAGGCCGCACGCGAAGGGCGCGCAGCCGTCGAGCGGCGCCTCCGGGCTCACCTTCGCGAGCGCGATCTCGGGCATCACCGTGTACTCGGCGAACGTCGACGTGCCCATGAAGTGCCGAAGCGACTCGCCGCCGCGCGAGAGACGGGCGGTTCCGTCGGGGAGATAGCCGAGGCCCTGCTGGTCGCGGATCGCCACGCAGCGGTTCGTGCGGTCACTGAGGCAGTGGACGCACTTCCCGCACTCGGGGGCGAACAACGTGATCACGTGATCGCCAGGAGCAACGAGGGTGACGCCCTCGCCCACACGCTCGACGACGCCTGCTCCCTCGTGACCGAGCACACACGGCGCGTAGCCCGTCGGGTCGGCGCCGGAGGCCGTGTAGAGATCGGTGTGGCAGACGCCGCAGGCTGCAAGCCGTACGAGCACCTCACCCGCCTTCGGCTCTGCGAGATCGACCTCCTGCACGACGAGCGGACTGCCGAACTCCTCGAGGACTGCAGCACGAATTCTCATGGCTCGGAGCCTATCGCGGCTTGACCCAAGGGAGAGACTGAAGTCTCTCCCCTCACTGCTGCGCCAGGAGCCGCTCGTAGAGCGCGAGCGTCTCGGCTGCCGCGACGTCCCAGCCGAAGCGCTCGACCGCGCGCGCCCGACCGGCGCGTCCCATCGAAGCAGCACGTGTCGGGTCGCCGAGCACCTCGTTGATGCGACCTGCGAGATCCCGCGCCATCCCGGCCGAATCGACCGGCGTTCCCGTCCCGTCGGGAACCGCCTCGTAGGGCACGAGCAGCCCGGTGACACCGTCCTCCACCACCTCGGGGATACCACCGACGGCGGTCGCGACAACGGCCGTCTCGCAGGCCATCGCCTCGAGATTGACGATTCCCATCGGCTCGTACACCGACGGGCACGCGAAGACCGTGGCGTGGCTCAGGAGCTGGATCACGTCGTGCTTCGGCAGCATCGCCTCGATCCAGATCACGTCGCCACGCGACGCGCGCACCGCAGCCATCTTCTCCTCGATCTCTGCAGCGATCTCGGGCGTGTCGGGCGCCCCGGCGCAGAGAACGAGCTGCGCCGCCGGATCGATCGCGTCGGCCGCGTCCAGGAGGTACGACAGACCCTTCTGGCGCGTGATGCGCCCTACGAAGACCACGATCGGCCGGGACGGGTCGATGCCGTGACGCTCGAGCACGTCCGTGCCGAGATCGGGACGGTACTCGACCGCGTCGATGCCGTTGTAGACGACGCTCGTTCGGGCCGGGTCGATCGCGGGGTAGCAGGCGAGGATCTCCTCGAGATGGGCGGCCGAGACGGCGACGATCGCGTCCGCCGACTCGAGCGCGGTCTGCTCTGCGAAGCACGAGAGGGCGTACCCACCGCCGAGCTGCTCACGTTTCCAGGGGCGCATCGGCTCGAGGCTGTGCACCGTCGCCACGTGGGGGATCCCGTGGAGGAGCTTCGCAAGGTGCCCGCCGAGCTCGACATACCAGGTGTGGCTGTGGACGAGCTCGGCTCCGGCCACTCCGGCCGCCATGGTCAGGTCGACGGAGAAGGCCTGCAAGGCAACGGAATTCGGCTCCGCGCTCACGAGCACCTGCCACGGGGCGTGAGCGACGACAGGCGGGCCATCCGCGGCCCGGAGCCTCGCCGCGCCGAAGCAGTGCACCGTGACGTCGGCGGCCCGCGAGAGCTCGCGCGCCAGGTACTCGACGTGGACGCCCGCACCCCCGTACACCTCCGGCGGGTACTCGCGCGTGAGCAGCGCGACCCTCATGCCTCGACGATGGTGCCCTTCTTGACGACTGCGACGCCGTTTCGCGACATCGCGAACCGCGCCGCATCCTCGTCCCGGTCGACGCCGATCCGGGCACCCGGAGCGATGCGCGCGTTCTTGTCGACGATCGCGTTCCTGACGATCGCGCCGCGACCGACATCGACGCCGTGCATCAGCACGGAGCCCTCCACCAGAGCGTGCGAGTGGACGTGCACGCCGGGCGAAAGGATCGAGCGGCGCACCGTACCCCCCGAGACGACGACGCCCGCGCAGACCATCGAGTTCATCGCGACGCCGACGCGGCCGCCCTCCTCGAACACGAACTTGGCCGGCGGCAGCTGCTCCGGCCACGTCAGGATCGGCCAATCCTCGTTGTAGAGGTTGAACATCGGATCGACGGAGATCAGGTCCATGTGTGCGTCGTAGTAGGCGTCGAGCGTCCCGACGTCCCGCCAGTAGGCGAGGTCGCGATCGCTCGCGCCCACGATCCTGCTGTTCGCGAAGTCCCACACGCACGCCTCGCCCCGCGCGACGAGCTCGGGGATGATGTTGCCGCCGAGATCGTGGGCCGAGGTCTCGTCTTCGGCGTCGCGCGTGACCGCGTCGATCAGGACGTCCGCCGAGAAGACGTAGTTCCCCATCGACGCGAGCACCTCGCCGGGCGACTCGGCCATCCCGACCGGGTCTCTCGGTTTCTCACGAAAGGCGCGGATCGTGCGAGAGTCCTCATCGGTTTCGATCACTCCGAAGTCGCCGGCGCTCTCGATCGGGACCCGGATGCCCGCGACCGTGATGCCCGCCCCTAGAGCGATGTGCTGCTCGATCATCTGGCGTGGATCCATACGGTAGATGTGGTCGGCTCCGAACACGCAGATATAGGCCGGTCGCTCGTCGTAGAGCAGGTTCAGGTTCTGGTAGATCGCGTCGGCCGAGCCGGCGAACCAGCGTGGGCCGCGACGCATCTGGGCGGGCACCGGGGTGACGTAGTTGCCGAGGAGCGGCGAGAGGCGCCAGGTCGTCGTGATGTGCCGGTCGAGGCTGTGGCTCTTGTACTGCGTCAGGACCGCGATCCGGAGCTGCCCCGCGTTGACGAGGTTCGAGAGCGCGAAGTCGATCAGCCGATAGTTGCCGCCGAAGGGAACCGCCGGCTTCGCCCGGTCGGCCGTCAGCGGCGCGAGTCGCTTGCCCTCGCCTCCGGCCAGCACGATTGCGAAGACCCGCGAGTTGCGCATGCTCGCAAGCGTATGCGTTCGCCGACCGTGGCGACAGGCAGGTCGGGACGGACAACGGCCCAGGCACCGTCTCGTTCAGATGGACGCAAGGGGCGCCCTCTTTGCGATTCCCCCTCTGGAGGGAGGGGTCACGGGGAACCGTAGGTTCCCGGCTTCAGGATCCGCGCGAAGCGCGGCAGCAAGCATTCGCCTGAGGATGCTGCGATACGCTCTTCCATCGCTGCATCCTCAGGCGACCGCGTCGTACACGCGGCGCTGGAAGTCCGCGATCAGCTGCTCGCTCTCGCGCATCAGCCGGCCCTGCGGAACGGTGCCCGAGTCGAGGCCCGCCTGCACCGTGACGACGAGATCCGTGTCCTCCTGACCGACCTGTCGGTCGAACTCCATCACCTCGGCAATGATCTCCTCGGGAACGTCCTTGCCGAACCAGTAGTCGGTCACCTCGATGGTGCGACCGGTGCCGTCCGGGACCCAGCGCTCGACGGAGATGTTCTGGGGCCCGGGTGCGATGTTGATCGTCGTCGCCGGCCAGAGGAAGTGGTACTGCGAGTTCTTCAGCTCACCGGCCGGAACGTACGGCGCCCGGTTCGTACCGTCCAATGCGGCCGCCCGCACGGGGCCGATCTGGCTCGAGAAGGTCGGTGAGATCGTGAGCGCGTACGCGTCGGGATCGACGTTGATCACCTTGCTGAAGCCCGGATGCGCGGTCGGGCAGTGGTAGCACTCGAGGTAGTTCTCGAGCGCGACCTTCCAGTTCGCCTCGATCGGCCACTCCCCGCCCGAGTGGTAGCGGAGGTTCTCGATGTCGAGACCGCCGCCCGCCACGATCGCCGGCAGCCTGCCGAGCGTCTCGGCGAGCGGCGCGGCGTCCGGATCCGGGTTGACGAAGAGCCAGGGCCCCCATGTGTCGACCGAAGCCGGCAGGAGCGAGAAGTTGCCCGGGTCGAAGTCCTCCTCGCGCTCCGAGCGCGGCACCTTCTTGAGCGATCCATCGAGCTCGTACGTCCACGCGTGGTAGGGGCACTGAAGAGTCGTGCGGCATCCGTGCCCACGAGCGATCATGTAGGCCCGGTGACGACAGACGTTGACGAACGCGCGCAGCGCGCCGTCGCGGCTCCTCGTGACGACGATCGGCACGTGGCCCACCTGCGTGGCGGCGTACGAGCCCGGGTCGGCGACGTGCTCGGCCGGGCCCGCATACTGCCAGGAGCGCGCGAAGATCCGCTCGCGCTCCCTGTCGGCCACGGTCGTGTCGGAGTACCACGAGGCAGGCAGGGTCCATCCGTCCTCGAGCGGGTGCTCGAGCGGGGGAATCCGTGAGGTCGTGTGGTCGGCGGTGATCGTCATGGTGTTTGACTGTCCGGTCAGTCAGGATACCGACACCGCTAGAATAGGTCAAGATGAACGCGAAATGACTCTCACGACCATCCAGACGCCGACCGACCGCACCACGAGCATTCTCGAGGCGGCCTGCCGCGTGATCGTGCGCGAGGGGTCTCATGGGCTGCGAATGGCCGGTGTCGCCGAGGAGGCCGGCGTGTCGAAGGCGCTCGTCCACTACTACTTCTCGACGCGGCAGGAGCTTCTGCACCAGGCGTTCGCCTTCTCGGTGAAGCGGTGGCACGCCGCCGTCGCGGCCGAGCTCGTCGGTGCGACGACCGGGCGCGAGAAGGTCGAGCGGATCGTCCTCGCCGGCGTGGAGCCCGCTCTACCCTTCAGCGAGCAGAAGGTGCTGTGGAACGAGGTGTGGAGCAGCCTCCGCTCGAACGACGAGCTGCGCCCGCTCGTCGAGGAGTCGTACCGCGAGTCGATCGGGAGCCTCGTGGCGCTGATCGAGGAGGGGCGAGCCGACGGATCGATTCCCGCCGCGGTCGACGCGACGTCGGCCGGCTGGCGTCTCTCGGCCGTCGCGGACGGTCTCGACTCACTCCTCTACCTCGATCTGATAGACCGTGACGCTGTGACCGAGTTGCTGAAGAGCGCGATCGTTCGCGAGCTTGCCGCATGACGCAGGCGTGCGGCGTCGTGTTGGACGAGGTCGCCAAGGCCTTCGACGAGGTCCGGGCGGTCGACGGCGTCAGCCTCGACGTCGAGCAGGGCGAGTTCTTCTCGCTGCTCGGGCCCTCGGGCGGCGGCAAGACGACCGCGCTCCGGCTCATCGCCGGCTTCGAGCGACCCGACACGGGGCGGATCCGGATCGGGGAGGAGGACGTCACGGAGACGCCGCCACACAAGCGCCGCGTGAATACGGTCTTCCAGAGCTACGCGCTCTTCCCGCACCTCTCCGTGGGCGAGAACGTTGCCTTCGGGCTGCGGTTCACGGACCTCGGCAAACAGGAAAAGCAGAAGAGGGTCGGCGAGATGCTCGAGCTCGTCGAGCTCACGGGCTATGAGAGGCGAAAGCCGCACCAGCTCTCCGGCGGACAGCAGCAGCGCGTCGCACTTGCGCGCGCGCTGATCCTCAACCCTGCGCTGCTCCTGCTCGACGAACCGCTCGGCGCGCTCGATGCGAAGCTCCGCCGTGGGCTTCAGATCGAGCTGAAGAACCTGCAGCGCGAGGTCGGGATCACCTTCGTCTACGTCACGCACGACCAGGAGGAGGCGCTCACGATGTCCGACCGGCTCGCCGTCATGGCCGCGGGCCGGATCGAGCAACTCGGATCGCCGAAGGACGTCTACGAGAACCCTGCGACATCGTTCGTCGCCGACTTCCTCGGCGTCTCGAACCTGATGCAGGCCCAGTGCGACGGCCGGGGCGGGATCAGCCTCGACGGGAACCCGCTCGTCGTCGAGAGGGGAGCGGCCGGCGCGGCGGGCGAGGTCATGGTGACGATCAGGCCCGAGCGCATCGACGTCGAGCTTCCCGGTGGTGCGACCGCGAACCGCGTCCGCGGCACCGTGACGGAGATCGTCTACGTCGGCCCGACGATGCAGGTGAACGTCACCCTCGACGGCGGCCAGCCCATTCAGTCGCTGATCACGAACACCGGGCGCGACCTGGAGTACGCACGGGGCGACGCGGTCGCCGTTCACCTCCCGACCGATGCCTTGCGTGTCTTGCGCGAAGCACCCGCCGCAACGCCGGCCTGAGCCTCGGCGCCACGGGCCTGCGCGCTACGCGTCCAGGCGTGCGAGCTCGTCCATGCTCGACCCCTGAACGCCCTGTCGGCGCCTGAACACGGACCAGACCGCGAACATGGCGACGCCGAAGATCACTGTGGCAAAGAGCGTCACGCTGGCCAGCGCGTTGAGGGCGGGAGTCGGCGCACCGCGGGCGTTCGAGTAGATCTTGACGGGCACGGTCTCGGTGCCCGCGCTCGACGACAGATAGGCGCTGATCACGAAGTCGTCCATCGAGATGGCGAAGACGACGATCGCGCTCGCGATGATCGCGGGAACGAGAAGCGGGAGCAGAACCATTCGGAGAGCGTTGACCGAGGAGGCACCGAGATCCATGGCGGCCTCCTCGAAGTCCTTCCCGATCGAGAGCAGTCGCCCGCGGACGATGATCACGACGAACGTGATGGAGAAGGTGACATGCCCGATCACCTGGGCGGTCGTGCCGAGGCTGATCGAGGAGAACAGGCTCGTGAACACGAGGAAGAGCGCAACACCCATCACGATCTCGGGCGTGACGAGAGGGAACAGCGTCACGAACCGTGCGGAGCCCGCCCCTCTGCCGCGCCAGCGCGTGAGGCCGAGCGAGAGCGCCACGCCGATCGGCACCGAGATCAGGATCGCCAGCGCAGCGAGCTTGAGGCTCTGCTGCAACGCGTTGTAGAGATCGGGGTCGTGCGCGACCGAGAGATCCTTGTCGCCCCAGTACCACCGCGTCGACCAACCCTGTGCGGTAGAGCGCGAGCGCCCGCTGTTGAACGAGAAGCGGATTGCGATCAGGATCGGGACGATCGACCAGACCAGGTATCCGATCGTCACGAACCAAAGGAAGCGCGGCTTCCCCCACGGGTTGCGAAGCCAGACGAGCGCGCGGCTCATGCGTCCCCGTACTTCCGCATCGAACGCGCAGTGACGACGAGGTAGTAGGTCATGAGAATCGCAAGCATCACCATCAGCACGCAGACGAGCGCGGCGCCGACCGGGATCTGTTGGCCGCCCCGGATGTAGAGGTTGATCTGGTTCCCGATCATCGAGGTGTTCGGGGAGCCGGAGAGCAGGTCGGGGGTGTAGTAGTCGCCGAACATCGGCAGCGCGATGATCACGACGCCGGCCAGCATGGCAGGCAGCGACAGCGGCAGGGTCACCATCCGAAACGCCTGCGCCGGGCTGGCCCCGAGGTCGCGGGAAGCCTCGATCAACCGCTGGTCGATCCGGTCGAGGAACGCGTAGAGCGGCAGGATCATGAACGGCACGTACCCGTAGACGAGACCGAAGATCACCGAGGAGGCGCGGCCGTCGAGCCAGTTGACCGGCGCGTTGACGAGGTGGAGCCGGAGGAGGACATCGTTCACCCAGCCGTTGTCCTCCAGCAGGTTGATCCAGGCGAGCATACGCATCAGGTAGCTGATGAAGAAGGGCGCCACGATCCCTGCGAGCAGGAGCCCCTTGAACCGACCGCCGAAGCGGGCGATCGTGTAGGAGACGGGGTACGCGATCAGGAGCGAGGCGGCGACGGCGACGAACACGTACACGGTCGTGCGGATGAAGACCGTCTGGAACGAGCCGCCGCTCGTGAACAACCCCTCGAACACGAACGAGAATGCCTGCGTGTTCCAGTCGAGCGGATTCCACGCCGGCTTCGCGGTCTGGAAGATCGGGTCGACGGACCCCATCGCGACCGCGAGGATCGCGTAGAAAGGGATCAGGAAGAAGGCAACGAGCCAGGCAACGCCGGGAAGGGCCGCTCCCGGCCAGAACCAGCGCGGATACTTCATCTCGCCGTTCCGGGACTAGCCGCCGGCCTGGAACTTTGCCCACGCGTTCTGCCACAGCACCTGACCGTCCGGGCTCAGCTCGAGCTCCTGGTACCCGTTGTCGAAGTCTGACTCGCGGACGACCGCCGAAGCGAGGTTTGCCGGAACGACCTCGTCGGAGACGAGGCTGTCCGGATTGATCGCCTTGAGCGGCGGCTGGTAGCCGACGAACTGGACGAAGTTGTCGTAGGAGTTCTTCTCGTCGAGCATGAAATCGAGGAACAGGTGGGCGAGGACGGGGTTCTTCGCGCTCTTCAGAACAGCCATTTGGTCGACCCCGATCGGGCCTTGACCGTCCTGCGGATACCAGTACCCGAGCACATCCGCGCTCACGCCCTTGGGCAGGTAGTACGGCGCGGAGACCATGCTGCCGGACCACGCCTGGTGGATCCAGGCCTTGCCCTCCGGGAGGTTCTCGTAGTCCGACGTCGAGACCTTGACGTTCACCTTCTTCGTCAGGTCGAGCAGGTGCGCCTGGGCCGCCTTGATCTGATCCGGATCCTCGGTGTTCAGATCGGTGATCCCGTCCTTGAGCAGCATCGCCGAGATCGCCTCACGCGAGTCGTCGAGCAGCCACACCTTCCCCTTGGCGGACGTGTCCCAGAAGAAGTCGTACGGATTGTCGAGGTCGTCGGGCGTCCCCTTGATCTTGTCCGTCCGGTAGCCGATACCTGTCGTGTACACGGTGTACGGGACCGTGTACTGCGCCCCGACGTCGTAGAACGGGTCCTGGAATGCATCCCACATGTTGGCGAGGTTCGGGATGTAGTCCTTGTTGAGCGGCTGCAGCACCTTGCCGGCGGCAAGACGCGAGAGACGGTCGGGTGTCGGGTAGAAGACGTCGAAGTCGGTGGCGCCGCTCGCGAGCTTCGCGATCGCCTCGTCCATCGTCGCGAACGTCGTCAGCTCGACCTTGACGCCGTACTTCTTGCCGAACTCGTTCAGCTTCTTCTTCCAGACGTAGTCGACCCAGTTGTAGATCTTCAGGGTGCCCTGCTCCGGCGCGAGCCCCGACGCGATCATCGGGTTGTCGTCGAAGAGCGGCAGCGTGACCGGGTTGTCGGGCCGTGCCAGCTCGAGTGCGGCGGAGCTGCTCGAGCTGGAACCGCCACAGGCGGCGAGCAGGCTAGGAGCGATCGTCAATCCGAGCGCGCCGAGCGCGCTCCTTGTGAGGAACTCGCGCCGGTGGATGCCGCGAGGCTCGCGAGGATGGAACGTCGTCATCCGGGATCTCCCGTCAGTAGTCGAACGCTATTTCATTCCTGGAACGTAAAAACCCAAGCAGAGTTTGACCGCGAGGTCAAACGCGGCCGTTAGGATCACGTTCACACTCATGCCTCACGAGAAGCAGATCGAGATCCGCTGGCGCGACGTCGACGCCTACCGCCACGTCAACAACGCCGTCTACTCGACGTACCTCGAGGAGTGCCGCGACGAGCTCGTCGAGGCGGCGCTCGAGGACGTCGGCGATCCCTGGGACTACGTTCTCGCGCGCGTCGCGATCGACTTCCGCCGGGAGTTGACCCAGGACGACGACACCGTCGTCGTCACGTGCGCCGTCGAGCGGATCGGGAACTCGAGCATCACCACGCGTGAGCAGATTCGCACGCTCGACGGCGAGCTCGCTGCCGAGAGCGAAGCGGTGCTCGTGGCACGCGACCCGGAGACCGGTCGCCCTCGGCCGCTCCGTGAGGCGGAGCGCAAGGCGTTCGAACCCCCCGCGCGTTGACGGGCGAGTTGCGGGTCGCAGTAGTCGGCGCCGGCTTCGCCGGGCTGGCGGCGGCGGACGCGTTGATTGCCTCTGGCATCGAGGTCGTCGTGCTCGAGGCGCGCGATCGGGTCGGCGGCAGGGTCTGGTCGCGGGAACTCGGAAACGGCGCCGTCGTCGAGATGGGCGCCGAGTTCATCCTCCCGGGAAACGACTCGATGCTCGCTATCGTCGAGCGGTTCGGCCTCGGCCTCTGGGACAAGGGGATGCTCTACGGTGACCGGGAGCCGCGGGGCGGCCGCGGCCTCGCTGCCGGCGCGATGCACACGGCGCTCGAGCTGATCGGCGAGGCGCTCGCCGACGTTGCGGCCGGGACCTCTGCCGCGGCACTTCTCGACGGCCTGCCGCTCGACCCCGGTGCGAGCGAGGCGATCCGGGCGCGGCTCGAGGTCTCGGCCGCGGCGACGGCCGACCGGGTTGCCGCGAGCGCGCTCGCCGGGCTGGCCGCGCACTCGGACGACATCTGCCCGAGCGTTGCCGGTGGCAACCAGCGTGTGGCACATGCCCTCGCGGCCGGCCTCGGGTCTGCCCTGCACCTCGGGAGCCCCGTCGAGCGCATCGCGTGGACGGAGGATGGTGCGGTCGTCTCGGCTGCGGCCGCGGAGATCACGGTCGATCGCGTCGTGCTCGCCGTGCCTGCCTCGGTCGTCGATCGCATCGCCTTCGACCCGCCGCTGCCCGGGCAGCTCCGCGCCGCCTACGACGCGGTCGGCTACGGCAATGCCGCGAAGTTGTTCGTACCGCTCGCGGGGGAACGAGGACGAGCGCCGTCCTGTCCGTGCCCGAGCGGTACTGGGCCTGGACGGCGACGGGCGCGGAAGGGGTACAGGCCGTCGTCAGCGCTTTCGCCGGATCCGCGCCGGCGCTCGAGCGGCTGGGTGTGTCGGAGGGACCGGAGACGTGGCTCGCATCGCTCACGCGGCTTCGGCCCGACCTCGCTCTCGTGCTCGACGACGCCGTGCTCGTGGTCTGGGACGACGATCCCTGGGTCGCGGCCGCCGTACTCGTGCGAGGCGCCGGGCTCATCCGCGTTTGCACCCGTCGGCCCATTCCACGCGTGCGGCGAGCACACGTGCGACGGCAACGCCGCGTTGATGGACGGCGCCCTCGCCAGCGGGCAGCGGGTGGCCGCCGAGATCCTCGGCACGCGATAAATCCCGATCCGGTACGCTCCCCGACGACATTCCTGACCGTACGGTCAAACACGCCTGGAGGTTCGCCCGTGATCGTCCCCGAGCTGCCCGCCGAGATCGCAGAGCTGAAGCACCGGAT
>CAVOVG010000014.1:0-250602 GCA_963699795.1 uncultured Thermoleophilia bacterium | reverse complement strand
CTACGCTTCGCCAGTCAGTAACCGGATCGCCTCGTCTGCGATCGAGAACCGTCGAGGAGCCTCGCAGTGTTCGAGGAACGGCAGTCGATCATTGGCCGGGACGATGAGCTACGGACCTTGGACCGGTTCCTGGGCGCGATCGAGGACGGCCCGGTCGCACTGCTTCTCGAGGGTGAAGCCGGAATCGGGAAGACGTCGTTGTGGAAGGCGTGCCTGGCCGCGGCTGCGGATCGGTTGTACTGTGTGCTGTCCTGCCGGCCGATCGAGGCGGAGGTCGAGCTGGCATATTCCGCGCTCGGCGATTTGTTGGGACGCGATCTCGGTGACGCGCTTGGCGAGCTTCCCGAGCCACAGCGCCGTGCTCTCGAGGTAGCGCTGCTCCTGAGGGAGCCCGAGGGGCAACAGCCTTTGCAGCGCGCGGTCGCTCTCGCCACACTCGGTGTGCTTGTGGTGCTGTCTCGTGAGCGGCCTTTGCTCGTCGGCATCGACGATGTCCAGTGGCTCGATCCCGCCTCCGAGAGCGTGCTCGCGTTCGTCGCCCGCCGCGTGAGTACAGAGCGAATCGGGGTGTTCATGGCGAGGCGGACAGAGGCGACGGTCGTGGACGTCCCGCTCGATCTTGCACGGGCACTGCCCGAGGGCCGCTTCGCGCGAGTCCCGATCGGATCACTCGAGCCGGCGGTGCTCGACCTGCTTCTCGCGGCCCGCCTGGAAGCGCATCCATCCGGTCAGGTGCTCGAGCGCCTGCATGCGCGCTCCGGCGGAAACCCCTTCTTCGCCCTCGAGATCGCGAGAGCGATGATTGAACGAGGCAGCCTGCTGGAGACGGACGACGAGATCCCGATCCCAGCAAGCCTGCACGATCTGTTGCGGGAGCGGTTGGAGCGCCTACCGCCACCGGCGCGTGAGGCGGCGGAGATCGTCGCAGCGCTGTCGCGACCGACGGTGGCGCTCGTCGATGCAGTCCGAGGCGACTCGGTGGCTGCCGTCGAGACAGCGGCCAAGGCGGGAATCCTCGAACTGGACGATGGTCGCCTGCTGTTCTCGCATCCGCTGCTCGCCTCGGTCGCATACGCCGAGATCCCGGCGGAGCGGCGACGCAACTTGCACGCTCGCCTAGCCGAGATCCTCGATGATCCCGAAGAACGCGGGCGTCATCTGATGCTGGCGGCGGAAGGCCCTGACCTCTCCGTCGCAGCCGCGCTCGACGAAGCCGCCACACGGGCCCGGGCACGAGGGGCGCCCGGGTCGGCCGCGGACCTGTGGGAGCAGGCCCGCGTCCTCACACCCACGGTCGCAGGGAGTGAGGCCCGCCGACGAGCTGTGGAGGCGGCAGAGCGACGCTTCGACGCCGGCGAGATCGACCGTGCCCGAGAGCTCCTGGAGGAAGTGATCGCCGAAGCGCCACCTGGTCGGGAGCGAGCGCGGGCTCTGACGAGGCTCGGCTGGGTGTGCGCTCACGCCGAGGGGTTCCATGCCGCGGAGGAGATCTTCCGTGCCGCGCTGGCCGAACATGGCGATGACATCGCACTTCGCATCGAGATCGAGGGAGGGTTGGCCTGGTGTGTTCACGCGACACAGGGCATAGCCGCAGCCGAGATCCACGCCCGCAGCGCCCTCGAGCTTGCGGAGTCACTCGGTGAGCCGGCGCTCCTGGCCGGAGCGCTCTCCCATTACGCCTTTCTCGAGGCGCTGACGGGCGAGGGGATCCCGTTGGCGACGATCGAACGCGCCGTCGCGTTAGGCCACTCGCCGGAGTGGTCGCAGATTTTCGACCGGCCCGACTGGATCCACGCGATGCTTCTGGAATGGTCGGGCCTGCTAAGCGCTTCCCGCACCCACTTCGAGGCGCTCTACCGAGCTGCGCTCGACGAGGGCGACGAGCACGCGCTGCCGTTCATCCTCTTCCATTTCGCACGCATCGAGCTCCTGACCGGCGACTGGGAACAGGCGCGGGCCCACGCTCGTGAGTCGCGCGAGAGAAGCCTCCAGAGCGGGCTTGAAATGCACATTTCCTTCTCGCTCGTGGTCGAAGCCCTCGTCGATGCCCACCTCGGCCTCGCCGAGCACGCGCGAGCAAAGATTGACGAGGGGCTGAAGCTGGCGGACGAGTTCGGCAGCCGACCTGCCGGTTTCGAGCTGCTCGCAATTCTCGGCTTCCTCGAGCTCTCGCTCGGAAACGCACGTGAAGCGGATCGGGCACTCGGCCTCCTCGCAGCCGCCGTCGAGGAGACCGGGCTCCGCGATCCGGCGCTGTTCCGCTTTCAAGGCGACGCAATCGAGGCGAAGATCATTCTCGGCCAGTTGAACGAAGTCGAAGCCATGCTCGCCGAGCTCGACCGGCTCGGGGCAACGCTCGACCGCCCCTGGGTGCTCGTCATGGCCTGCCGCGGCCGCGCGCTTCTCAACGCTGCCCGCGGCGACCTCGGCGCGTCCTACCAGGAGCTCGAGCATGCTCTCGTGCTTCACGAGCGGCTCGACGAGCCGTTCGAGCGCGCCCGAACGCTCCTCGTCCTCGGCACTGTGCACCGCCGTGACAGGAAGAAGCGCGCCGCCCGCGACGCGCTCGGGGGAGCTCTGATGGTCTTCGACCGCCTCGGCGCGACATTGTGGTCGGCCCGGGCACGAGCCGAGCTCGAACGTATCGGCGGGCGGGCTGCGGCAACCCTGGATCTGACGCCGACGGAGCGGCGGATCGCAGACCTGATCGCCTCCGGGCTCTCGTACCGGGAAACGGCTGACGCACTCTTCATCAGCCCCAAGACGGTGCAGTGGAACCTGTCGAAGATCTACCGCAAGCTGGGCATCCGCTCACGCTCCGAGCTCCCCGCGCGACTCGCCGCTGAGCACGGCTCCGAGCAGTCTTGACACCGACACGGCCGGTTGCCCGTCACAGCGGACGCACTAATCCCGGCCAACTGGCCGGTTTCGCTGCCCGCCAGGGCGCCCTACCGTCGATGTCATCGCGGCACCCCCGACGGAACAGGAGATGTCATGTACCCGCACGTCGTTCAGTTCGAGACACGACAGCAGCAGTCCGAGCTCGAGAGCCTGCTGATCCGCGAGCGCAAGCAAGCCCGAGCGAACCAGACGGATGAGCGCCCCTCGCTCCTGACCAGGGCTGGCCTAGCGCTCGCTGGGCGAGCCTTCCGAGGCACCACCGCGACTTCCGGGCGGTAGCACCCGCCTATGTGATCGAGGCTTCCCCGAGCAGCGCCTTCGCCTCGGCGATGAAGTCCGAGTCCGGCTGCACCCGGTAGCCGGGGCCGAGGGCGAGCGTTCGGGCCCCCATCGACGTCTCGAGCGCGACGTACACCGGTGACTCGCCCGGGTACTCCTTGACGAGCCGCGCGAGCTCTGCGATCACCCCAGCCTCCGCCTGGCGCGCGTCGAGCCTGAAGCGCACGTCGCGGCGCTCGGCAACGGCCTCGAACGAAGTCAGCTCGAGCGCGATCAGCTTCGTCTCGCCCTGCTGCTTGTGGTCGACACGTCCCTTCACGATCAGAATCCGGTCGGCGACGCACAACTCGCGCACCGTCGAGTAGGTGGCCGAGAAGACGACGACCTCGGCCGAGCCGGTAGGGTCCTCGAGCTGCAGGAACACCATCGGCTCGCCCTTCTTCGTCGTCAGGTGCTTGACCGCCGACACGATCCCGCCGACCGTGACCGCCTCGCCGTCGCGCCGGCGCTCGAGCTCGCCGAGCGTCGCGTCGGTCTTGCGGCGCAGCTGGTCGCGTACCGCGCTCAGCGGATGCTCGGAGACGTAGAGCCCGAGCGTCTCCTTCTCGAGCCGCAGCAGCTCCGCCTTCTCGAACTCGCTTGCCGCGATCGGCGGGTGGTGCTTGCGTGCCACCTCCGCCTCGGGCTCGGCACCGCCGAAGCCGAGGTCGAAGATCGACCCCTGCCCTGCGAGTCGATCGGCCGCGAGCTTCTGCCCGTAGGCGAGCGCCTGCTCGAGCACGCCGAGCATGCCCATCCGGGACGCGCCGGTGGAGTCGAGGGCGCCGCACTTGACGAGGGATTCGAGCGCCCGCTTGTTCACGACCTGCGGGTCGACGCGCTCCGTGAACTCCCAGATCGTTGCGAACGGGCCGCCGTCGTTGCGCGCCGCGATGATCGCGCGCGCGGCGTTGTCACCCACGTTCTTGACCGCGTTGAGACCGAAGCGAATCTTGCCCCCGACCACCGCGAAGTCGGTGGCCGACTCGTTGACGTCGGGTGGGAGCACGTCGATGCCCATCTCGTCGCACGCGTTGACGTAGATCGGTACGCGGTCCTTCGTGTTCATCACGGACGAGATCAGCGCCGCCATGTACTCGCACGGATGGTTCGCCTTCAGCCAGGCGGTACGGTAGGCGATGAGCGCGTAACAGACCGAGTGGGCCTTGTTGAAGGAGTAGTCCTGCGAGGACTCCATGTCCTTCCAGAGCTGGTTCGCGACCGACGGGGTGACGTTGTTGGCTGCACAGCCATCGAGGAATTTCCCCTTCAGCGATGCCATCAGCTCGTGGATCTTCTTGCCGATCGCGCGGCGCAGCGTCTCCGCCTCGGCCGGGGTGAACCCGGCCATCTGCTTCGCGATCTGCATGAACTGCTCCTGGTAGATGCAGATCCCCTGCGAGTCGCTCGTGATCGCCTTCAGCCGCTCGTCGAGATACGTGATCGGCTCGCGCCCGTTCTTGCGCGCCGCGTAGCTCGGGATGTACTGCATCGGGCCGGGTCGGTAGAGGGCGACGAGCGCGATCAGGTCCTCGAACTCGGTCGGCTTCACCTGTCGGAGCGCGTCGCGCATTCCCGAGGACTCGAACTGGAAGACGCCCGACGAGTCGGCGCGCGACAGCATCTCGTAGACCTTACGGTCGTCGAGGGCGATCGTGCCGATGTCGAGATCAGCGCCGATCAGATCCACGGCCTTGTCGATCACGTCGAGATTGCGCAGGCCGAGGAAGTCCATCTTCAGCAGGCCGAGCGCCTCGACGTTCTTCATCGAGACCTGCGTCACGATCTCCTGGTCGGCGCCCTTCTGCTGGAGCGGGACGACCTCGATCAGTGGCTGGGCACCGATCACGACGGCCGCGGCGTGGATCGAGTCGGCCCGGGTCAGGCCCTCGAGTGGTTGTGCGAGGTCGACGATCTCCTTCGCGACCGGATCGTCCTTGACCGCGTTCGCGAGCTCGCCCCCGGGCTTCAGCGCCTCCGCGAGCGTCTGGCCGGGGCCTTCCGGGATCATCTTCGCGATCCGATCGACGGTGCCGTACGGGATCTCGAGCACGCGGCCGGCATCGCGCACCGCTGCGCGCGCCGCCATCGTCGAGAACGTGATGATCTGCGCGACGCGATCGCGACCGTACTTCTCGGCCACGTAGTTGATCACGCGCTCCCGACCCTCGACCGCGAAGTCGATGTCCATGTCGGGCATGTCCTTGCGGGCCGGGTTGAGGAACCGCTCGAACAGCAGGCCGTAGCGCATCGGGTCGACGTCGGTGATGCCGAGGCAGTACGCGGCGAGCGAGCCGGCGGCGCTGCCGCGACCGGGGCCGACCGAGACGCCGTCGCGCTTCGCGAAGTTGATGAAGTCCGCGACGATCAGGAAGTAGTCCGCGAAGCCCATCTCGTGCACGGTCTTCAGCTCGAACTGGAGGCGCTCGGTCAGCTCGGGCGTCACCCTGTCGTAGCGCTTCGCGAGCCCCGCTTCGCACAGCTCGACGAGGTAGTCGAACGAGTCGCGGCCGGCAGGCGTCGGGAACTTCGGCAGCAGGATCCGGTCGAGCTCGATCTCGACGTTGCAGCGATCGGCGATCTCGAGCGTGCGGCGCATCGCGTCCTCGTGTCCGGGGAAGTCGAGCGCCATCTCCTCCGGTGTCTTGAAGTAGAACTCGTTCGTCCCGAACTTCCAGTGGTTCGGGTTCTTCAGCGAGTCGCCGGACTGGATGCAGAGCAGCGCCTCGTGCGGATAGGCGTCGGTCGGGTCGAGGTAGTGGACGTCTCCCGTCGCGACGAGCGGCAGGCCACGCTTGGCGGCGAGCCCGGGCAGCGCCTGGCAAGACCGGCTGCTGGATGTCGAGGTGCCCGTTCTGGAGCTCGACGTACGTGTTGTCGCGGCCGAAGATCTGCTCCAGCCGGTCGAGCTCCATCTCGGCGTCGCCCATCCGCGCTTCTGAGATCGCCTTCGAGACGCGGCCCGAGAGGCAACCGGAGAGCGCGATCAGGCCGGGCGCGTGCCGCGAGAGGAGCTCCCAGTCGACCCGCGGGCGGTAGTAGTAGCCCTCGAGGTAGCCGAGGGAGCAGAGCTTGATCAGGTTCGAGTAGCCGGCAGTCGTCTCGGCGAGCAGCGTCAGGTGCGCGGTGCCCTTCGTCTGCGTGTGCCGGTCGTCGGCGACGTACACCTCGCAGCCGATGATCGGCTTCACACCCTGCTTGTGCGCGGCCTTGTAGAGGTCGATCGCACCCGCGAGCGAGCCGTGGTCGGTGAGCGAGACGGCCGGCATCTCGAGTCGGGCCGCCTTGTCGACGAGCGCCGGGATCCTGCACGCCCCATCGAGAATCGAGAACTCGGAATGCACGTGGAGGTGGACGAACGGAGCGGACATCGGGAGTGCCACTCTACTGTCGGGATGTGACGACGCACCGCGTGAGGTCTTTTGTCATCGGGTCGCGCTTCGTCCTCGAATCCTCTGCTACGGCCCGACGCGGCGGAAAGCGTGAACCTTCCCGGACGGGGTGGCAGTCGGGTACCGGTCGCCGCGGCGCGGCGCGGCCGGGCAGGACGGCAACTCCCGATCGATCGACGGAGAGCGCCTCGCTGAGGAGCGCGACCGCTGGACGACCCAGCGGGAGAAGCTCCTGACACTGGGGTAGCGGCCCCCTGGCTGACAAATGGTCGCGCCGGGATCGGCGGCTGCTTCCGCCCGGGGTCGCCTGGAAGGCTCGTTGCATCACTCTGGCCCGGTACGGCCGAGCTTCCTCGACTGACTCAGAGACCGAGCTCGGTGAGCTCCGTCCGGAGCGCGGCGACCTCTGCCTCGAGTGCCGCGACGCGTTCTTCCAGCGGATCGAGGGCCGGCACCGGCCGCGGAATCTCACTTTCCGCAGCCTGGTCGATCTCGCCGGCTAGGAGCTGAGCGTATCGCTCCTCTTTCTGGCCCGGCCGCCGGCCGAGGGCTACCGCGAGCCGACGCTCCCCGAGGCGTTCGAGGGTCTCCTCCACCTCCGCCAGAGAGGCAAACGGGTGGAGCCTCTCGGTGCGCTGCTTCAGTTCTCCGGGCGTCTGCGGGCCGCGGAGCATGAGCACACAGAGGATCGAGATCTCGTCGTCCGCCAGCGCAAGCGTCTCCTGGACGAGCTGCCGGTACTTGACGGAGCGGCTGCCCTGGCCCGAGGCGAGGCGCGCCCACTCCTTCCGCCAGAGTCTCTGGAGGGCTCCGCGGATCGCCTCCTCGTCGTACTCGACGACGGGCTCACGGTTCGTCGCCTGATTGCAGGCAAGCCGCAGCGAGTTGAGCGTGAGTGGGTAGGTATCGGGTGTTGTCCGCTGCTTCTCGATCAGGCAGCCGAGCACCCGGATCTCGATGGGATCTGCGTCCACGGCGCCAGCCTATCGCGGGTCTCGACGCCGCAGAGGAGTGAGCGAACGGGCAGAGTATGCCCATGCAGAAGGATCCGGATCGCAACGTCGTCGGCGGCACGCTGCTGCCCTGCTCCAACGACCCCCTGACCGGGTTCTTCAGGGACGGGTGCTGTTCGACCGGCCCTGACGACCTGGGGAGCCACACGGTCTGCGCCGTGATGACCGACGAGTTCCTCGTCTTCAGCCGGGAGACGGGGAACGATCTCTCCACCCCACGCCCCGAGTGGGGGTTTCCCGGGCTCGCAGCGGATGACCGCTGGTGCGTATGCGCGTCACGATGGCTCGAGGCCCATCGTGCCGGAGTCGTCGCTCCGGTCGTCCTCGGCGCCACCCACGAGCGCGCGCTCGAGGTCGTTCCGATCGACGCGCTGATCAGTAACGCCGCGATCTCCTGAGTCCCCCGGTTAGACGGTAAAGCTCGACGTCGGAAACGCCGATGGGATACCCATGGCCACCCGCCAGACCGATTCCGACGTTCGGAGCGTCATCGAGACAGAGCGTCTGCGGCTCGAGCGGTGGGATGACTCGCACTTCGAACGCTTCGCTCGTTTCATGCGAGATCCCGACGTAACGCGCTACATCCGCCCGGAACCCCTCGATCTCGAGCGGGCGATCGATCAACACGAGCGATCGCTCGAGGAATGGCAGCTCTTCGGATTCGGGAAGCGCGCCATCATCGAGGCCGAGACCGATCAGTGGCTCGGCTTCGTCGAGCTCTCAGCGGTCGGCCCGAACAAGGGGTCACGCGACGACGACATCGAGCTCGGCTACTTCATCGAGCCGTCACGCTGGGGCGAGGGCATTGCCACCGAGGCCGCTATCGCCACGAGGGACGAGGCGTTCCACCGGTGCCATGTTCCCGAGTTGATCGGTCGCTGCCGCGTCGAGAACGTTGCCTCGGCCCGCGTCCTCGCGAAGGCGGGGTTTCTCCGCCTCCGGCTCTTCGAGCTCGACGACGGCATCGTCGTCGAGATCCATCGGATCGTGCGCGACGACTGGATCGCGACGCCCGAACGCGGCGAGCGCTCGGCGTCGGACTTCAACCCCGCCGCAGGTGCCGACTACCGAGAGACGGGGTGAGCGGATGGCCGTCGCAGACCGCGTCGCCGAACCTCCGACGACCTACGACATCGTCCTTCTGGCAGGGAGCCCGCGACGCTATTCACTCAGTCTGGCAGCGGGCATCGAAGCGGGTGCCCTGATCGAGGTCGACGGCGACCAGTGGACGGTCGCGGACGTGCGCGAGATCGACGGCGCCCCTTCACAACTCATCTGCATCTACTCCGTCTAGGAGCCGAAGCCCGCCGCAACGGCCGCACGGTCGGTAACCTGATGTCCTCGGACGCGGTGCCACCATCGCTCCGCATCAAGAGAGGCTGAGGGCCCCGGCCCAGTGATGCCTCGGCAACCTGCCGCCGCGCAAGGTGCCACACCCGGGGTGATGTCGAGCGGGGAGGAAACGGAGATGAGCACCACGGAATCACGATCGTTCAGCGGGCTGCTCGCCGAGAGGCGAGCATTGATCGCAGACGGTGCCACCGGGACGAACTACCAGACGATGGGCATGGAGCCCGGCCTCGCACCCGAGGAGTGGCTCTTTCAGGCTCCCGAACGGGTGATCGAGCTCCACCGATCGTTCGTCGACGCCGGCGCTGACATGGTTCTCACGTGCACCTTCGGAGCGACGCCACTCCGGTTGACCGACGGACCGCTCGCCGGGCGGGCACGGGACGTCAACCTCCGCGCGGCCGAGCTGGCCCGCGAAGGCGCCGGCGTCGATCGGCTCGTCGCCGGTTCGCTCGGGCCGACCGGCCAGCTGATCGAACCGTACGGGCTTCTGAATCGTGACGACGCGGTCGCGGCCTACGCCGAGCAGGCGCGGGCGCTCGTCGACGGGGGCGTCGATCTCCTCGTGATCGAGACGATCTTCGCCGTCGAGGAGGCCGTGTGGGCCGTCGAGGGGGTGCAGAGCGTCACCGACCTGCCGCTCGTCGTCTCGTTCAGCTTCGACATGGGCACCCGCACGATGATGGGCCTGAGCCCGACCGACGCGGTCGCCGCCGTCCTCCCGTTCGGCGTTGCAGGGGTAGGGACGAACTGCGGGCGGTCTCTCGCCGACGCGGACCTCGTCGTGACGGAGATCCTCGCCGCTGCTGGAGACGTTCCGGTCTGGGTGAAGCCGAATGCCGGCGTCCCCAAGATCGTCGGTTCAGAGGTCGTGTACGAGGCCGGGCCCGAGATGCTGGCCGAGCACGCCGCCCGGTACGTCGACCAGGGTGCGCGGATCGTCGGCGGGTGCTGCGGGTCGACCCCTGAGCACGTTGCGGCGATCGCTCGGGCCCTCGGTCGCTAGATCGGTGGCCGCGCTTGCCCGCACGAGCGGCGTCCTGCTGCACATCACGTCATTGCCATCGGGCAGGCTCGAAGAGGACGCATATCGGTTCGTCGACTGGCTCGTAGCCGCCGGCCAGTCCTGGTGGCAGCTGCTGCCCCTCCACCCGCCGGATGTCCTGGGCTCGCCCTACGCCTCGCAATCGGCGTTTGCGGGCCACCAGGGTCTGCTGGCGCCGCCGGGCTCGCCGTTGTACGACGACGGGTCTGGCACCGACGGTGCGCCCACGGGCCGTTGGCTGGACGAGTGGGTCGCCTTCACCGGCCCCGAGGAGAGGGCCGCGCAGACCCGCTTCCAGCGGGAATGGCTCGCCCTGAGGCGCTACGCGAACGCGCGCGGCGTGCGTCTGATCGGCGACATTCCCCTCTACGTCGCGGGCGACTCCTGCGACGTGGGGACACACCCGCAGCTGTTCGACCGCTCGGTCATCGCCGGGGCGGCGCCGTCGCTCAACCACCCGGAGGGGCAGAGCTGGGGAATGCCGGTCTTCGACTGGCCGGCTCACGCCGCCGAGGGGTTCGCCTGGTGGATCGAGCGACTCGAGCGGGAGCTCGAGCTGTGCGACCTGCTGCGCATCGATCACTTCCGGGGGCTCGTGCAGTTCTGGCAGCTCGCGCTCGCCGAGCCCGATCCGGCGAAGGGCTCCTGGGGCACCGGCCCCGGAATGGCATTCTTCGACGCGGTGAGAGCGCGGTTCGGAGAGCTGCCGCTGATCGTCGAAGATCTCGGGTTCATCACGCCCGATGTCGTCGCATTGCGCGAGGCGATCGACGTGCCGGGAATGAACGTCGTCGCACGAGTGGCAGACATCGACTGGCGTGCGGACTCTGTCCTCTACACCTCCACGCACGACTCGGAAACGCTCGCCGGCTGGTGGCAGCGTTGGGGCCGGGTAAACCAACCACGACTCGCGGCCGGGGCGACTTCGAGCGAGGACGAGCACCGGGCGCTGCTCGCAAACATCCTCGCCGCCGAGAACGACCTCGTCATCATTCCTGCTCAGGATCTGCTCGGGCTCGGCAACGAGGCACGCATGAACAGGCCCGGGACCATCGGTGGGCAGAACTGGACGTGGCGGCTCGAGAAACCGCTCGAGACAGCCCAGGCGGAACGGCTGGCAGAGCTGACCCGCGCCGCAGGACGATCGGGCCCGGCCTCCTTGGCCTGAGCGACTATCCCTCGCGCTGCATCGCAGCGTCGAACGCGACCGCCGACGGCGCGAAGTCGGTGCGTCGGACGAAGGCGAGCGCGTCTCTCGCCCCCCACTCCCGGTCCATTCCCGAGTCCTCCCACTCGATCGAGAGAGGGCCGGAGTAGCCGATCCGGTTCAGCGCACGGAAGAACACCTCGAAGTCGACATCGCCGTGGCCGGGCGAGACGAAGTCCCAGCCGCGCTGCGGCTCGCCGAAGTTGAGGTGCCCGCCGAGGATGGAGCTGCGCCCGTCGAGGAAGCGGCGAGAGTCCTTCACGTGGACGTGGTAGATGCGATCCGCGAACTCGATCGCGAACGCAGCCGCGTCGAGGAACTGATGGGCGAAGTGGCTCGGGTCAAGATTGATCCCGAACCCGGGCCGGTTGCCGATCGCGTCGAGGGCCCTGCGGGTCGTGACGAAATCGTAGGCGATCTCCGTCGGGTGCACCTCGAGCGCAAAGCGCACACCCTCGGCGTCGAAGACGTCGATGATCGGGCCCCAGCGCTCCGCGAACTCGTCGTATCCACGCTCGATCGCACTGAAGTCGTTCGGCGGAAACGAGTAGAGCATGTGCCAGACGGGCGATCCCGTGAAGCCGTTGACGACGGTAACGCCGAGCGCTGCCGCCGCACGGGCAGTGTCCTTCATCCGCTCGGCCGCGCGTCGTCGGACTCCCTCCGGGTCGCCGTCACCCCAGACTTCCGGCGGCAGAATCCCCTGGTGCCGTGCGTCGATCGGATCGGCGACCGCCTGTCCGACGAGATGGGCTCCGAGCGCCCAGCAGCCGAGCCCATTCCCCTCGAGAAGCCCACGACGTGCCTTCGCATAGCCCGGGTCGGCGATCGCCCTGTCGACCTCGAAGTGGTCGCCCCAGCAAGCGAGCTCGACACCGTCGAAGCCCCAGGCCTCGAGGTCGGCGGCGAGGTCGACGAGCGGTCGATCGGCCCACTGGCCGGTGAAGAGGGTGACGGGACGGGCCATCTCAGCTCCTTACGGAAGGGGATCGGTTGTCAGGATGCTTACACAGTTACATCGACCGGACGGTGAGGAGGTGCCCGCGAGGCGACTACCGGCGGATCATGTTCTTCGCGATGAAGAGGACGTTCGCCGGCCTCTCGGCCAGCCGGCGCATGAGATAGCGGTACCAGTCCGGGCCGTACGGTGTAGCGACCAGGACGTCGTAGCCCTTCGCGACGAGGTCGAGCTGGAGCTTGCCTCGCACCCCGTAGAGCATCTGGAACTGGAACCGGTCGCGGCCGATGCCGTTGGCCCGCGCATAGGCGATCGCCCGGGAGATCAGCGCCGTGTCATGGGTCGCGATGGCGGTGAAGCCGCCGGCCGAAAGCGAACGCTCGACGAGCGTCGCGTACGCCTCGTCGACATCGCTCTTCTCGGGATACGCAACAGCGGGAGGTTCGAGGTACGCGCCCTTGACGAACCGGAGGTTCGGAGAGAGGTCGAGCAGCGCCTCGAGATCGCCGGGCGTGCGGTAGAGGTACGACTGGAGCACGGTGCCCACGTTCTCGTGGCCCGCCTCGCGAAGGCGCCGATAGACCCGGAGCGTCGCGTCGACGAACGCCGACTCCTCCATGTCGAGGCGCACGAGGTTCCCCAGGCGTGCCGCGTAACCGACGAGCTCACCGATGTTCGCCTGCGCAAGCTCCTCGTCGAAGCCGAGCCCGAGGTGGGTCAGCTTGAGCGCGACATTGACGCGGAGCTTCTCCGCTGCGATCCGGTCGAGGATCTCCTTGTAGCTCCCGACGACCGACCGTGTCTCCGCCTCATCGCTGACGCCCTCGCCGAGAAGCGTCGTGTTGGCGAGAAGCCCCTTGTTGTTGAGGCCACGGAGAACGACGACAGCCTGGTCGAGCGACTCGCCGGCGACGAAGCGGGCTGCACCGAGACGCATGCCGTGCCGTCGCACGCCCCGCTGGAGCCGAGCGCTCTCGGCCGCAGCGAGAATCGCCTTCCTCAGCATGCCTCCCCCTCGCTCTCCCCCGCTCGGTGCCGCGGGGAGTCAGCCGAGAACGGAGGAGCGACAGGCATCACGGAGCAAGACTCTATTCGAGACCTCTGGCCAGGAAGGCGGTTCCGTAGCCCGAGCGTCGAGATCTGCGGGTATGCCGCAGCTGCCGGCAGGACACCACGGATGACAAGGAGGACGACGCCTGCAAGGATATGCGCACAGTGGCCTTCTCCGTTCGCCCCATCGAGTACTTCTATGTGAACACGCGCGACGAAGTGGGTGCCGCCCACCAGGTGCTCTCCGCCTTTGCGGGACGGGGGGTCAACCTGCTCGCCTTCACCGTGGTGCCGAGCGGCGGAGATCGCGCGCAGTTCGCGCTCTTCCCCGAGGATCCGACGCAGTTCGCGGCCGAGGCGCGCCTGGCACAGATCGACGTCGAGGGCCCGCACTTCGCGCTGCTCGTGCAGGGCGACGACGAGCTGGGCCGGCTGGCCGGCATCCACGAGCGCCTTTTCAAGAGCGGTGTGGACGTCTACGCGTCATCTGGCGTGAGCGACGGCCGTGGTTCCTTCGGGTACATCGTCTACGTGCGCGAAGACCAGTTCAAACGGGCCGTCGAGGCCCTCGAGATCTGATCCCGCGCGCGCCGCGCCGAGCTCGCGATCGAGCTCCTCGCTCGGCGGGCGCGTCGGGCGACCGCTTCTGCGTCGTCGGCAGCGGGGCCTTCGCCGTCGTCACGTAGAAGAGCGCCTGCGGCCTTCTACGGAGCCCGGTCAGGAACTCCCACGATGCCCGGAGTGCCCGGCCGTGCCATGCTCGCATTGGTCACGAGAGCGGCCTCTTGTTGCCCTGTTCGCCGGGGCACCGGACGATCGGAGGTCAACGATGAGCACGAGTGCACGGACGCTCGAACATCCTCCGCCGACGGTGTTGCCGGGCTCGGCGGGCGAGTTGCGGTCAACCGTCTCGCCGCTCGTCGTCTCGATCGTCGGCATCGACGGCTGCGGCAAGAGCTCGACCTTCGAAGATGCTCTCAGGGGCCTGGCCGGCCGCTTCCGCGTCGTAGGGATCGGCGACCGGACGCTGAGCGGTGGGCCGGACGAGCCCCTCCGCAAGCGCCTCGACATCCCCCGGTCGCACCTGACGCACACCGCGGGCCGGCTTGCGAAGGGACTACGGTGGCAGGGGCTGTACAAGAACGTCAAGTTCCTCGACCTGACGGGCCGGACGCGCCTGCGCGAGTGGGTCGTGCAGCACGACGTACCCGACGTGATTCTGAGCGACGGCGACTCGACAGTCAATTCCGCGGCGTGGGCCGCTGCGCGCTTCTACCGCACCGAGCTCGCGGGAGACGACGAGCGGCTCGACCGCCTGCTCCGCCGTCTGACGGGCGAGGAGACGATCCCGATCCGGGAGGCAGGCTCTCTCCTTCGACGGGCGCCGCAACTCCTGCTCCTCAATCGGCTGCGACTCGGATGCTTCACGTATCCCGACCTGGTCGTCCTCCTCGAGATCGACCCGGCCGTGGCCCTGGAGCGCATCCGGGCGCGCGGGAAGCCACTGCAGGCGCATGAGACCGAGGCCTTTCTCGGCGAGCTTGCCCTGGCTTACGAGCGGGTCTGCAGGCTTCTCGAGGAGCGGCGCGGGATCCCGGTCGTAAGGCTGAGCGTCGACGAGCTCTCCCACGGGGAGACTGTGGCGCGGGTCGTATCCGCGACCGTCGACCTCGTTCGACGCGCCCGCGCGGGCAAGCCGCCCGACGTCACCTCCCCTGACGGCATCGACGTCATCGCGACGACGATGTCCGGCTCGATCGAGGATCAGGCGAAGGTGGGGCGGATCGGGCCCGAGTTCCGCGCCCGGACCCCGCGGCCCGTTCGCGTCCACAAGGCGCATTCGCATGGAGAGGCGCAGGCGATCTCCCACGACATCGTCACCCACGGCGGCCGCACGATCGTCTCGGCCGGAGGCGCCGGGACATTCAACGCCGTGCTCGAGGGAGCGCACGTCGATGGGCGCATCCCGGATGACCTCCGGATCGCCTTCCTCCGCAAGGGATCGGCCGACCTGATCGGCAAGGTGCTCGGCGTCCCCGACGATCTGGCAGGCGCGGTGCGCGCGATCGTCGGCGGGATCGCGGGCGGCGCCACCATCGAGGCCGACATCCTCGTCGTCGAGGGCACGGCGCCCGACGGCTCGTCGCAGACACGCCACCTCGTCGGGTTCGGCGGCTTCGGCGTGTTCGGCGACATCCCCCGGTTCACCGAGTCTGCGGCGATCAAGTTCTACAAGGGGGTACTCGGGACGCTCTTCGGCGACCTCGGGCCGTTCTACGCGGGCCTCGCTCTCTCGTCCAGCTCCTGGCAAGGCAGGCGGCTCCTCGGTCGCGTACCGGCCCTCTCGCTGACGCTCGACGGGGACGAGCTACCGCGGCAGACCTGGGTGTCCGTGATCGTGATGAACGGCGACCTCGGACCGGGCTTCCCGCTCGGCCGCAGGCTCGATCTGGCAAGCGGCACGTTCAGGGTCATCGCCCTCCCCTACCGAGGCGTCGCCGAGACCGTCAGGCAGGCCATGGCGTGCAAGACGGCCGCGGTTCTCGACGACCCGGATCGATACGGGGCGATCGTGCGCGACGTGCACACGCTCACCGTCGAGCCCGTTGGCACCGTGCCGTTCATGGTCAACGTCGACGGGCTGAAGATGCTCGTGCGTGGCGCCGTGACCGTCTCGACCGACGGGACGGTGCATCTCGTCCCGGGCCGTCTCGAAAGCCGGGTGGGCGGGGGAGCGTGACGCGACGGAAACGCTGATCGACCTGCTCCTCGAAGCCGAGACCACAAACCCGAGTCGGGCGGCTGTGACGATGCGCGCCGGCCTGCGCGAGGAAACGTGGAGCTACGAAAGGCTGTGGCGATCGGTCAACGCGGTTGCATGCCACCTCACCGAGGACGTTGGCCTGCGGCCCGGCGACCGGGTCGTCGTGTGGGGACCGAACTGCCCTGCGCTCGTCGCCACCCTCTTCGGCGCCCTGCTCGCGCGGCTCGTCTTCGTCCCGCTCGACCCGTACTCGAGCACCGCCTTCATCGAGCGGGTGCTCGAGCGTACGGAAGCCGCGGCGCTGATCACGGGGTTCCCGCTCCCGGCCCCATGGCCCGGTCGGACGGTGCGTCTCGACGACCTCCCGCTCGACGAAGACCGCACGTTCGCCGGCGAACCCCCGGTGAAGGACGCCGTCGCGGAGATCGTGTTCACCTCCGGCACGACGGGAAGCCCCAAGGGTGTCGTGCTCACGCACGCGAACATCGTCGCGGACGTCGTCGCAGCCGCGGACGTCCTCGGGGTCGAGCCGCCTCAGGTTCTCTCGATCCTGCCGCTGTCGCACATGTTCGAGCAGACGGCCGGGCTCTTCCTGCCCCTCTCGTACGGGGGAACGATTCACTACCTCACGAGCCGGCAGTCACCCGTGATCCTGCGGGCGCTGCAGCGCCACCGCGTGGCCGCGATGGTAGTCGTGCCGCAGGTGTTGACCCTTCTCCTCGACGGCATCGAGCGCGAGGTGCAGAAACGGGGGAGGCGGGAACGCTGGCAGGCCGCGCACCGTCTGGCCCCGTGGCTGCCGGCCAGGGGACGACGTCTTCTCTTCCGTGACGTACACCGAAAGCTCGGCGGGCGGCTCGCGCTGTTCTTCTGCGGCGGGGCCGCCCTCTCCCCCACCGTCTCCGCGGCTTGGGAGAGGATGGGCGTCGCGGTGCTCGAGGGCTACGGCGCGACCGAGTGCGCGCCGGCGATCGCCACGAACACCCCTGACGCGCGGAGGCCCGGTTCGGTCGGGAGACCTCTCACCGGAGTTCAGGTGCGCCTCTCGGGCGACCGCGAGATACTCGTCAGGGGAGCGAACGTCACGCAGGGCTACTGGCACGACGAGCACGCGACCCGCGCCGCGTTCACGAGCGACGGCTGGTTCCGAACCGGGGACATCGGAGAGATCGACGGCGAGGGCTTTCTCCAGCTGCGGGGACGTCTGAAGGACGTGATCGTGCTTGCGAACGGGATGAAGGTCTTTCCAGAGGATGTGGAGCTCGAGCTCGCAAGCGAGAACGCCGTCGAGGAGTGCGTCGTCGTCGGCCTCGAGGACGACGCGGGCAGCGCCACCGTGCACGCAGCCGTGATCCCTGCCGCCCCCGGGGACGGAACAACCGTGGCGGAGGCGGTCCGCAACACCAACGCCCGGCTGGCGCCGCATCAGCGCGTCAGCGGCTTCACTCTCTGGGAGCAGGGCCCATTCCCGCGCACGAGCATTCTCAAGGTGAAGCGTCACGAGGTCCTCACCGCGCTGTGCGGCGAGGACCGAGGGCCGACGACCACGGAACTTCCGCCGAGCGCCGACGAGGATCGGATCGTCGGCCTTGGTCGTCTTCTCGCACGTCTCGGAGGGCACCGACGTCAGCGCGGTCGGCCTCGAGAGCGACCTGACGCTCGATCTCGGTCTCGATTCACTCGCCCGCATCGAGCTCGCCGTGGAGCTGGAGAGCGAGCTGGGAGTGTCCGTGGACGACGACGCCCTGGCGGCGGCCGGCACGGTCGCCGAGCTCCTCTCCGTCGTCGAGTGCGGCGAGGCCGCGCCGCCGGTGATCCGCTTTCCGCGTTGGCCGCTACGGAGTCCGGCGCAGATCGCACGCGCGGGCCTGCAGGCTGCCCTTCTGCTCCCGGCCCACGCGCTTCTGTGCCATCCGTTCCGCGTCGAGGGCTCCGAGCACCTGGAGGGCCTTTCGGCTCCCTTCGTCCTGATCGCGAATCACGCTAGCCACCTGGACACGCCCTCTGTCCTCCGCGCGCTGCCGCGACGGATCCGGCGGCGGGTTGCCGTCGCGGCCGCTGCCGACTACTTCTTCGGATCCCGCGTCACCGGGGTCGCCATGGGGCTCCTGGTCAACGGTTTCCCGTTCTCCAGAGAGGGAGCCGTGCGTGCAAGCCTCGAGCACTGCGGCGATCTCGCAGACGACGGCTGGGGCGTCCTCGTCTATCCCGAGGGAACGCGCTCGCTCACCGGTGAGCTGCAGGCGTTCAAGAGCGGGATCGGCCTCCTGGCGACCGACCTTCGCGTCCCGGTCGTCCCGCTGGCGATCGATGGAACCCACGCGATCCTTCCCAAGGGCTGCCGGCGGCCGCGGCCGGGGCCTGTCACGGTCTGCGTCGGCAAGCCGATCGTGCTCTCACCCTCGGACGACCGGCCAGCGACGACAGCGCTGCTCGAGAGGGCCGTGGCCGAGCTCCTTCCACGACGACGCTAAGCTGAGAGGCGAGATGCAACTCAGCGAGGATCGCCGCCGCAGCGCCGTCGTGTTCGGCGCCCGCAATCTCGGCAGGGCCGTGATCGAGCTGCTCCGCGCCGAGAGGTGGTACGTGGCAGGCGTCGCTCGCTCCGAGTCGACGTTGGCCGGCGTCTCCGAGGCGGGGGCGCTCGCACTGCGCGCCGACGTAACCGACCAGGAGAGCGTGCGGACGGCGCTCGCCGAAGCGGCCGCAGCACACGGTGGCGTCGATCTCGTCGTCAACGCCGCGTCGGCCTACGGCGGCACCCGCACCGGCCCATTCGGCGGCGGCCCCATCGCGGAGGCGGCGCCCGACGCGTATGACTCGTGGGCCGACGCACCCGCGCGATCTGCGTTCTCGTTCCTCTCGGCCTCCGGCGCGTTTCTCGTCGCTCAGGGTCGTCCCGCGACGATCATCCAGGTGACAGGAGGATCGTCGCGGCGCGCTGCACCGGGGCGTGGCCTCTGGGCCGCCGGTGCGTTCGGCGTGAGAGCGATCACCCAGGCCGCTGCGCTCGAGCTTCGTGAGCAGGGGATCCATGTCGCCCTGCTGATCGTCGACGCCGGCATCCAGCCGATCGCCGACGCCCCTGCAGAAGCGAAGGCCGACTTCGCCGACCCGCGCGAGCTCGCCGCCGCGGTTCTGTTCCTCGCCGACCAGGGAGCGCGCGGGGCGACGCACGAGCTACAGGTGACGCCGCTCGCCGAGCGCTGGGTTCCCTAGCAGCTCAGCGCCGGAGCATCTTCATCGCGATGAAGAGCACAGCGCGGGCCGCTCTGTCAGCCGGCGCGTGAGATAGCGGTACCGGTCCCACCGCCGACCCAGATCAAGCGCTCGCCTCGAGTCGCTCGAGGGGCGTCGGTTCCCCGCGCCGCCTTGCACGCGAGCTTGCGACGGTCTCCGAGCCGATCACCACGACGAGAACGGCGACGAGCAGACATGACACGACGAGCGCCGAGGCCGTCAGCCCGACGAAGCCGACGAGCACGCACCCGACCGCGCCCGCGAGGCGCCTCCAACCGACCGAGCCGGCCATTCGCAGCCGGAACAGCGTGTGGCCGAGGAGGTAGATCGCAGGACCGGCAACGAGGGCGACGAGCTCGGGCGTGGAAAGGCGGTCGAGCGGATGCGCGATCACGATCTCGTCACCCACGGCCGAGACGATGATGCCGGCCACGATGACGACGTGCAGGTAGGTGTATCCGTCTCGCGCCAGCTTCGTGCGGTCCGGCGAGAGCGAGAGCCGGCGCTCCGCGATCGCGGCCACATAGTCGAAGTACAGCCACCAGAACGCCGCGGTCATGAGAAATGCGAGGCCGAACCCCACGAGGCGTGCGGTGTCGAGCGGTAGCTCCGCGGTCGTCAAACCCGTGATGACGATCGACTCGCCGAGCGCGATGATGATGAAGAGCTGAAACCGCTCCGCAAAGTGAGAGGTCCCGACCTCCCATGCCGAAGCCGCGAGCTGCGGGCGGCCCGGGATGCGATAGAAGAGGAGCGGTGCGATGTAGTCGAGCGTGACGGCGATCAGCCACAGCGCGATCCGCGTGTTTCCGGTTGCGACCCCTCCTGCGATCCAGAAGATGCCCGATGCGATGAGCCAGGTGAGGATGTGGGCTGCAGGACGACGATCCGGCGACCCCCGCCCCGTCACGACGAAGGTGAGGAACGCGTGTCTCCCCACCTGGATCGCGACGTACGCGCTCGCGAACAGCAGCCCGCGGCTCCCGAACGCCTCGGGGATGGCAGCGGCCATCACGAGACCGGCGAACATGATCGCGAGAATGAGCAACCGAACGACGGTCGCGTCCGGGTCGAGGATGTTCGTGACCCAGGTCGTGTAGGTCCACGCCCACCAGACGACGAGCAGAATGAGGAGCGCACGGCCCGCACCACTCCATGCGAGGTCGTCCAACAGGAGGTGCGCGACCTGGGTCACCGCGAGCACGAAGACGAGGTCGTAGAAGAGCTCGAGGTTCGACGCGTGCGCGCTCTCGTCGGGAGTGCTGCGGCGGAGGTAACGGCTCATTTCCGCGACAACGCTACCGGGACCCCCGGCAGCCTCCGGCATGAGCTGCAATCCACCCTCTGGACAATGTGGCGAAACCGAACATGCTGTACCCATGGGGGAAGACGTGGCGGGTGAGGAACCGCACGAGGAGATCGTGGCGGACCCGCGGGAGTGCCCGTTCGAGCTACCGCCGTTCGAGCAGCCGCCGATCGCGGACTCGGCTGCGAAGGCGCTCGCTATCCGCGGGATAATCGCGCAGGCGGAGCGAGAGCGAGCCGCGGCCGCCGAAGAGTCAGACGACGAGCGCCGGGCCGCTCAACCACCTACGACAGAGGGGTCTCGCGGCTGAGCTGCTCGCGAAACGTGCGTCGCAAGTCATCGACGGTGCCGGCGGCCAACGTCCGGTCGGTGAGCTCTTCCTGCTCGGCTCGATCGAAGAGGTTGAGAAACGCGACAACCATCGGCTCGGGGCGAGTGGGACGGCTTCCCGGTCGCCAGCTGCACCGCTGCTCGATCTGCAACAGATCGGCACGCTCGTCGTCACGGAGCGTCGGCTCGTGCTGCGAGAGCAGCCCTGCGAGCTCGGCCTGGAGGTCTGCGGCCCGGTCTGCCAACTCGGCCCCTCCGCTGCTAGCGGAGCCGGTAGACGATGCGACCGCGGTCGAGATCGTACGGGGAGAGCTCGACCCGCACGCGATCGCCGGGGAGCATTCGGATCCGATACCGCTTCATGCGACCGGCGGTGTACCCGATCATCTCGTGACCGTTGTCGAGCTTGAGCCGGAACATCCGGTTGCGGAGGGCTTCGATGATCTCGCCCTCCATCTCGATCTTTTCTTCCTTGACAGCGATGGCGCGGCTCCTTTCTCCGAGTGAGGCGGGCGCGGCGCCCGCGGCCGCCGAAGCGGCCACGGGCATCCTGCGACCGGACTACGAGACGACGACGACGTTCGTTGCCTCCGGGCCCTTCGCGCCCTCGCGGGCCTCGAATGTGACCTTCGCTCCTTCCGGAAGCGACTTGAAGCCGTCACCGGCGATGTTGCTGTGATGCACGAAGAGATCCTTGGATCCCTCGGCGGGCTCGATAAAACCGAAACCCTTTGCATCGTTGAACCACTTAACGGTTCCTTCTGCCATGTAAATACACCTCCCACAAAAACTCACGAACGCATAGGGAAGGCGCACACGCGCAAACCTGTAATCGCTCTAACTGCTGTGCACGGTAGCAGCAGAAACGCAGACGAGTGGGTCAATCCCTGCAAAGGGCCACGAACGGAGGGCGAGTGTACGACAGAGGTCGTGTGTCAAGCGGGCGTCGTCGCGCCGACGACGAGTGCGTCGAGTCGCTCGAGCCAGGGGGTGGCACGCAGCCGCTCGAAGGTCTCGCGGGCCTCGATAAGCAACGGCCCGCACTCGTCTGCGCGATCCGACGCCACGAGTAGCTCGGCGTGCTCGAGCCGCACGACCGCGAGGTAGAACGGCATTCCGATCTCGCGGAAGAGCGCGGCGGCCGCGCCGAACGCTCGCTCCGCGGCCACCATGTCGTCACTGCCCGCAAGAAGGGCCTGGAAGCGCGATGTCTGCGCCCGGAGAAAGCGAGTCGTTCGGCCCGGCGGGAGAGCCGTCACGGTGGCCACGAGCTCTTCCAGCTTGGTGTTGTCCCCGAGCGCGTATGCAGCTTCGCCGGCGACGACCAATGCTTCCTTCACCTGCTCCGCACCGAAGCCAAGCTCCGCGTGGGCAGCGAACGCGTGCTCTGCGAGTTCGAGCGCCTCGCGGATATCACCCTGAGCGAACGAGAATCGTGCTCGGGCACATTGGTAGGACGACCGCTCCTGAACGTCGCTCGATGCTTCCATGACCTTGAACCGATCGAGGATGCTCTTCGTTTCCTCGATCGTGCCACGATGTGCTCCGATGGTGGCCCGAATGAACGGGCCGACCCCGAATGCCACCCGCGTCTGCTCCCACTCGTCGATCGGGAGCTCGGCGAACATCGCAAGCGCCTCGTCCCATTCACCCGCTGAAAGGAACGGATAGAGCTGACCGAGAAATGAAAGCTCCCAGTAGCGGATCCCGACACGACGGCTCTGGGCCGCCCCGTCGCGGACGACCTCGGCAGCCTCGGCGGCGTGGTCGAGCTGTGAGAGCATGTCGGCAAGGTTGTACGACGCGCGCAGACCGGTCGAGGTCTTGTCATTCTCGGTCGCAGTCTGGAGTGCGAATCGAATCAGGGCGACAGCCTCGTTCCGCCGCCCTGACCCAAACAACATGATGCCCTTCGTCGTCAGTGCGTTTGCGAGCACCTCTGGCAGCACGAGGTCCTCGGCCATCGCGAGCGCGGCCTCGTTCCGCTGCGCCGCGAGCGCGGCCTGGCCCCCGAAAAAGAGGAACCTACCGAGCTGCGCTGCCAGCGAGGCGAGATCGGCGTCGGGCTCGTCCTGCGACAGCAGTTCGAACGACAGATTCATGCGCTCGAGGCCGTCCTCCAAACGACCGAAATCCCACATCACCTCGGCGAGGCGCGCCGCGACCCGGGCCGTAGCGTGTGTCTCGCCCGAAAGCTCATACAGCTCGATCGCCCGCTCGAAGCAGACCTTGGCGTCCTCGCTCCGCGCGCCTGTCCGCGCCACCGCGCCGGCACGTTCGAACAACCCCGCTTTGATGCGCGGATCGTCGGTGAGATCGGCGGCGCGCCCGTACGCGCTCTGTGCCTCTGCGGTGGCCGCGAGCGAGGCGGCGCGCTCACCTGCGCGCACGAGCATCTCGCGCGCCCTGTCGCGGATCTCCACGGCGTCGGGCGCATCCGGGGCCGACTCGAGCGCGTCGATCAGGTGCTGGGCGACGACCTCGACGATCTCGTCCTCGTCGCTCCCGGGCAGCGAGAGGAGGTAGTCGGCGGTTGCGAGGTGCTTGGCTCTGCGCTCCTTGCGCGAGATCGTCTCGTAGGCGACGCGCTTGACGATGTCCTGCAGGAAGGCGTACTGGCCCCGCTCTGGCGAGAGTGGATCCGCCTGCACCGAGAGCACCTCCTTGCGCAGGAGCGAGGCGAGGATCGGCTCCAACCCCTCGGCGTCCAGGCCGGTGAGCGCGGTCAAGCCCTGCTTGGTGAACGTCTTGCCGAGCACTGCACCGTCCTGGACGAGGTGGCGCTCCTCGGGTGTCAGCCCGTCGAGACGCGCGGCAACGAGTGCCTGCAGGGTCTCGGGCATCTCGAGCTGCTCGATCGGTCCCGTCGGCCGGTAGACTGCGCCGTCGCGCGCCAGCAGGCCCCTGTCGAGCAGCATGCGGACGGTCTCGACGGCGTAGAGCGGCACGCCCTCGGCCCGCTCGAGGACGCGATCGCGCAGATCCTCCGGCAAGCCGGGGACGAGGCCGGTGAGGAGCTCGTTCATCGCCGATGTCGGCAGCGGCTCGAGGTAGAGCTGCGTATAGCCGCGCTTGCCGGCCCACGTCGAGCGCTTCTCGGCGAACTCGGGCCGAGCGAGAGCGAAGACGTAGAGCGGCTGGTTGCGCGACCAGTCGAGCAGGTACTCGATGAAGTCGAGCAGGCCCGCGTCGGCCCACTGCACGTCCTCGAAGAGCAGCACTGTCGGATACGTCTCGGCCAGCCGCTCGAAGAGAATGCGCCAGGCCGAGAAGAGGTTCTCCTCGTCGCCCGGGATCCCGTCCTCGAGCCCGAGGAGGTGGGCAACACGTGGCCGCACCCAGTTTCGCTCGTCCACGTCGGTGCAGATGCTCCTCGAGCGTCTCCGTCAGCTTTGCGCCGGCCGAGGCGGCATCCTCGTCCTCGCGATCCCGCAGCGCCCCGCACCATCTCGGCGAGGGCCCAGTAGGCGACGCCCTCGCCGTAGGAGAGGCAGCGGCCGCGGTGCCAGAACGCGTCGGCAGCGAGGCCGTCGATGTACTTCTCGAACTCCCAGGCGAGGCGCGACTTGCCGATGCCCGCGATTCCGGAGACGAGCACGAGCTGGGCGCGCTTCTCCTCGTCGGAGGCGTGGAAGAGATCCTTGACGAGCTGCAGCTCGCGGTTGCGGCCGACAAACGGAGCTTCGAGCCCTGCCGAGCGCATCATGCCGCCCCTGCCCGCAACGACGCGCATCGCACGCCACAGCTGCACGGGCTCGGTCTTGCCCTTCATCTCGTGCTCACCGACGTCCTCGTACGCGATCGTCGCCTCGGTCGCGCGCTTGGTGGCGTCGCCTGTGAGCACGGTGCCGGGCTCCGCTGCCGACTGGATCCGGGAAGCCGTGTTGACGAGATCACCCGCGACCATCCCCTGGTTCGTCGCCCCGAGCGTGACCGCAGCCTCGCCAGTGAGGATCCCGGCGCGGGCGCGAAGCAGCGGGTCGAGCTCGGGGATCGCCGCGATGAGGTCGAGCGCGGACCTGACGGCCCGCTCGGCATCGTCTTCCTGCGCGATCGGCGCGCCCCAGACGGCCATCACGGCGTCGCCGATGAACTTTTCGACCGTGCCGCCGTAGCGCTCGATCACCGTGCGTGCGACGTCGAAGTAGCGGCTGAGGAGCTCGCGCGTGTCCTCCGAGTCACGTCCTTCGGAGGCAGCGGTGAAGCCGACGAGGTCGACGAAGAGCACCGAGACGAGACGGCGCTCGGCGGCTGCCGGCTCCTGAGCGGCCGCCGCCGGAGCGGCGGTACCGGCACCTCGCCGAGCCTCGTGCCGCACTCGCCGCAGAACTTCACATCGGACGCATTCGGGCTTCCGCACGAAGGGCAGAGCATGGCCAGGTTCGAGCCGCATTCTCCGCAGAACTTGCGGCCGTCCTCGTTCTCCGCCTGGCAGGACGCGCAGATCACTTCGGCTCCCCATCCATCAGGGTGACCATACTCCCATAGGCCCGAGCCACGTGCCCATGCAATCCGAAGACACCACGATCATCGAGCAGGCCCTGCGCCCCCGCGTCGCCGCGGCGCTCGTCGGCGGGACGCTGGCCGCCTGGGTGCTCGTCGTGGCGCGCATGCGCGGGATGGATGCCGGCCCCGGGACCGATCTCGGCGCGGCCGGCTGGTACCTCGGTATCTGGGTCACGATGATGGCCGCGATGATGCTGCCGTCAGCTACCCCGATGGTTCTGCTCTTCGCGAAGGCCGCGTCGGGATCGGCGCGCCGGCCGGGACTCAGAACCGCGTTGTTCGTGGCGGGGTACCTGATTGCGTGGACGGCGTACGGCCTCGTCGCCTACGCACTCTTCCGACTCGCGCGCGGGCTCGACCCGTCGATCCTCGCATGGGATCGAGCCGGCCCTGCAGTCGCGGGAGGAGCGATTGCCCTCGCGGGCATCTATCAACTGACCCCGGTCAAGCGTGTCTGCCTCCGACACTGCCGTACGCCTCTTGGCTTCCTCATGCATCACTGGCACGAGGGGCCGAGTGGCGCGATCCGGATGGGAATTGTGCACGGCGGCTGGTGCGTCGGATGCTGCTGGACCCTGATGGTGGTGCTGTTCGCCGTCGGAGTGATGAGCATCACGTGGATGGTCGTCGTCACCGCAATCGTCTTCGCCGAGAAGGTGCTTCCGGTCGGCGAGCGGGTGGCGCGAATGCTCGCCGTCGCCCTCGTCGCGCTCGGGATCTGGGTTGCCGCGGCCCCCGATACCGTTCCGGGCTTGACCGAACCCGGCTCGGGGATGATGATGGACGGGATGCTCTTCCTCCCCGACGGCCCGTTGTCATGAGCACTTCGACTCCGTGGAGGGTCCGGGGCTCGTACTTCGAGTCGTGCAACTGTGAAGCGATCTGCCCGTGCCGCATGGTGGGAGGAGTCAAGGGCGGCCGCTCGACGTACGGCATCTGCTTCGGCGTACTCTCGTGGCTCGTCGAGGAGGGTCACGCCGGCGAAACCGATCTGAGCGGCCTCGCTGCGGCTTTCGTGATCCGGTATGACGACGACGAGCCCGGCTCGCCGTGGAGCTTCGTTGTCCACGTGGACGAACGGGGCAACGAACCACAGCGGCAGGCGCTAGCAGCGATCCTGACCGGCCAGCTGGGCGGCGATGCCGTCCTGCGGCTGCCGTGGGTGTCGAAGCCGAGCGAGCTGATCGAGGTGCGAGCGAGCCCGATCGAGATCACGGACGGCCCGGCCGGGCACGAGCTCCGGGTTGGCCGCGCGATCACCCTCCTCGCGAGCCGACCGTTCGAAACCGACGAGATCGTCGCGTGCGGGATCCCGGGCTACGACAGCCCCGGCACCGAGCTCCTCGCGGACACGCTCGTCGTCGCGGACGACCCCTTCGCTTGGGAGCTGAGCGGCAACTGCGCCTTCGCGAGTCCGTTCGACTACTCGTCGTAGGACTGCGGCTGCGTCAGAGGGGTCGGTGACCGGAGCAGGCGAGGCGCATGTGCCCGATCTCGCCGTTCGCGATCTCGGCGTACGCCGTCTGCTCGTAGGCGTTCGGCCCGATTGCGGGGTCGATGCCCCGCACGACCCACCGGAGCCGAAGCATGTCCGCGAACGGCGCCGCCTCGCTCTCCGCGAGCTCGTATTCCTCGATGTCCTCTGTCCAGATCCGGAAACGCTCGACGATCGCGTCGCGGCCGTCAGCCTCTCGCAGCCCGGGTGGAACGACTCCCCGCAGCGTTCCGTCGGCCGCGAAGCATTCTCCGAGCGTCTCGTAGGCGCGGCACGCGAGCGCGTGAAGGAAGCGTGTTCCAACGTCGACATCGGTTTCCGTCAGGCTCATGGGCCAAGAATACCGCTAGGCAGAGGCCGCGCGCGGGGCTGCGGCCCGCTGCTCGACCAGCTCTTCGAGCGCATCGTAGATGTCCTGCACCTGGGCTCGGGTGAGCGTGTCGAGATCGGCCGTACCCACCACCCGCTCGACGAACGCGACGACCCTGTCGCGGTCGACACTCCCGTCCGGTAAGCGCAGCCCGGCCGAGCGGGCCATCCCGAAGAGCCGGCGGATCTGCGGCTCGGACGCGGGGCGCGTGTCACCGCGGGAACGAAGCCGCATGTAGGCCGACGTGTCGAGCTCGACTGTCTCCGGTGCAATGTCCTCTGCGAGCACGACGCGGAGGAGCTGCGGCGGTAGCGAGAACGTCGCTCAGCGCCTCGTGGGCGCCCTCGAGGGTGATGTCTCGGCGCTCGCAGATCGACTGCAGGCGATGGTTGTCGGCGAGCGGTTCGAGCAGCCGGAACGCCTCGAGCGTGCACGCGGTCAAGGGCGGTTGGTAGTCGATCCCGGCTCGGGCGAAGGAGTGCTGGAGCACGGGTAGGTCGAACCCGACGTTGTGGGCAACGAAGACCGCGTCACCGAGGAGCGCCCTGAGCTCGCCGGCGATGTCGGCGAACGACGGAGCGTCTGCGACATCCTCGGTCGCGATCCCGTGCACGGCTGTTGCCTCGGCCGGAATCGCCCCGGTCGGCTGACGAGTCGTGTGTATCTCCCCGTCTCGGTCCCTTCCGGGTCGAGTTGCAACAGAGCGAGCGAGACGATCTCGTCTCTCGACGTATCGGTGCCCGTGGTCTCGCAGTCGAACACGGCGTACCCTGTCGGAACCGGCGCAGAGCTGCGCGACGAGGCGGTACCGGGCGGTCATCGGATGCGTCCGACCGGAGGCGGCGCGAAGAGATCGAGGACGAGTTGCACGGGCATCTCACGAGGATGTCCTCCGGATCGGACGGCACCCTTACGGTGAGTGACCGTGTTCTCCCCCTTGACGTACGATCGAGCGCGCATCACGGTAGACCGATGACAAGGAGACGGCTCCCGCCGCAGCGAACGTACGAGATGGCGGTCGGCGACTGACATGGATACTCCGAAGCACACCGGATCGACGTCTGACGCAACCCGACGCAGCAGTTCTGCGCCGGGCCCAGCGTGGAGACCAGCGTGCGTTCGCCGTGATCGTCCATGCCTACGAGCGTCTCGTGTTCACGTACGTCTATCGGCTCGTCGACGACCGACGGCTCGCCGAGGATCTGACCCAGGACGTCTTCCTCAAGGTCTTTCGAGGCCTACCCGGCTTCTCGGGGGACTCTGCGTTCACGACATGGCTGTTCCAGATCGCGAAGAACGCCGTGATCGACGAGTTGCGAGCGATCGAACGCCGACCCACCCCGCTCAACATCGAAGATGTCACCATGCCGATGCTCGTGGAGCCGCGATTCGAGCAGGCAGAGCCGATCCAGGCACTGTGGGCTGCCGTTGCGCTCCTGAATGTCGATCTCCGCACGGCACTGCTCCTCCGCGACATCGTCGGCCTCCCCTACGTCGAGATCGCCGACTCGCTCGAGATCACGCTCGCCACCGTCAAGTGGCGGATCCACAAGGCGCGGGAGAGCGTGCAGGCGACCCTCGAGCTGGAAGGCTTCGGGCGCACGGCCAGAGAGCACGACACGGCCAGGGAGTAGCCCGGAATGGACAATGCGCGGCGAGGTGGATCCTCGTGCGGGAGGTCGGCGGTACCGCCCCACCCCCACGCGCCGCGTCTGCGGCAACGTCGGCCCGTGGAGTCGAATGAGACGACCCTCCGCCGGATCGGTTAGCGAGCAGGACAATCGCCTGGCCGGCAGTTACGCTCTCACCATGAGTGACTGGAACACGTCGTACACGCGCAACCTCTGGCGCCCGGAAGAGCATCGCCTCATCGTCCGCCGCTCCGACGGCATCGGGTGGTCGCTCAACTTCGCGCATCTGTTCCGGTTTCTCCGCCGATCGGAGTAGTCGAACGGCGTCTAGTAGCCTCGCCGAACCGATCCACCGGCCGGAAGAGGCACATTCCCCGGCGGGTCTCCGGTCAACACCACCTCGAGGGGATGCGCCTCGGCGGGACGCCCTGTCGGTAGCCACGGCCGGCCCCCACGACAGAGGATCAACGTCCGCGCCTTCTCACCGACGAACGCCAGGCGGCCCTCCGCGTCGGCGGCGCCGTCCCACATCTCGAGCGCGAGCTCGCGGAAGAGCGCCGCAGCGAGCGACGATGGATCGCCGACAAGGCCGACCTCCGACAGGCCGAGCAACTCCCCGCCGCTGAACGCCGCCGACTCACCGGTCTCCCCGACACCCCGGTGCGAGATCAGCTCCACGATGGAGCCCGCCGGGTCGTGGAAGTAGATCGCCCTGGCATCCCAGTTCGTGAAGTCGAACACGACGTCGCCGCTCGAAGGATCCGGCAGGAGCTCGACCCGCTCGCGCGCCCAGGCGAGTGCCGCCTCGAAGCGATCGCCCGGAACGAGCAGGGCGACGTGGTAGAACGGCCGCCCGGGAGCGACCGTGAACGCGAGGGTCGTCTCCCCCACCCTGACGGCGACTTCGTCGGCGGTCGCCTCAACGTGACGAAGCCCGAGCACACTCCGGTAGAACACGTCGAGCTCGGCAAGGAGCGCGGTCGGCGCCCCGAGGCGCACGCGCCGCAGCGATGTTCGACCGGGGCCCACGACGCCCATTCAACCACCGCTCGGACAGCATCAACGCGAAGCCCGGTTCAGACGAGCTTCTCGAGCAGCCGAGCCCGGTGCCCATCCGCGCCGAGATACGCGCCGCGAATCACGGCCCACCTCTGTATCCGCTCCTCGTCGAGCCAGCGTGCACATGATCGCCAATCCAGCGAAACGACTTCTCCGTCGGCCGCCAGAGTCGCAGACCCACGGCGACCGCAATCGCGTTCGCCTCGTGCTCGGGAAGCGTCGAGATGTCAGAACCGGGCCGGGCTCGCTCGAGCAGCAGCGCCCGCCGCGCACGATCGTGTCGCAGCACTCGCACAGCACCGTCGCCGTCCCAGAGCTCGAGCGCTGCGGCCTCCGTGTCGGCCTCGTCGTCCTCGGCCGGTGCGACCTTCAGCACCGCATCCGCCCCGGCCGGAGCAACGTAGGAGTAGCGCGCGAGGCCAAACGGCGGCCCGAGTCGAAGGCCCCACTCGGCGGCAACCGCACGAGCGGTCCGCGCAAGCGGCTCGAGATCCGATCCGCTCACTGCCCTCCCGCCTGCCGGTGGGCCATCGGCCGGTCGGTCAATTTCGCCCTGGTGCTCCACCGCACCCGTCGCCCTGCGTGTCCTCTTCGGTGGCCCGCAGCCGGCACCGACGGGTCAGGGCCGAGGCATGATGCAGTCGAGAGTCCGCATCCGGCGACCGTTGCTGGCCGGATCGAGCCACGGAGCCTGCACAGAAGGAGTCGAGTGCCTCGGCGTTCCCCCGGCTAGGATCGGCCGATGAGACTTCATCACCAGCCCCGTTCCCGCTCGACACGCGTGCTCTGGCTCCTCGAGGAGCTCGGCATCCCGTTCGAACTCACCGTCATCTCAAGCGACGTGAAGCAAACGCCCGAATACCGCGCACTGCACCCGCTCGGCCGTGCACCGGTCCTCGAGGAGGACGAAGGCCCCGTTTTCGAGTCGGCTGCCCTGATTCTCCACATCGCCGACCAGCACCTCGATGCGGGCTTGATCGCACCGCTCGGCTCGCACGAGCGCGCACTTCAGTACCAGTGGTGTTTCTTCGGGATGACCGACAGTGAGAGCGCTCTGATGGACATCGCACGTCAGGTCTGGAGCGATTCGAGGGAACCGGACGCCGGCATCGTCGAGCGAGCAGCCGAGCGATTTGCCGCGACCGCAAACGTGGTCGAGGCGGCTCTCGGCGACAACGACTACCTCGTCGGCAAGTCGTTCTCGGTTGCCGACATCGTTGTCGGCTCGGTGCTCGGTTTCGCAAGGAGCGGCAAGCTCACAGAGCTACCCGTTGGAGTCGCTCCGTACGTCGACCGACTCGAGGCGCGGCCCGCGCGGCAGCGTGCGGTCGCCGTGACCGTGCCGGACTAGCGGACCTGTGAGACTCCGGGCCGCCGCGATCAGGGTCATGGGTCGCAGCCATCGCGCGATCTACCGCGCGAGCCGCGGACGCCTGATCGGTCACGTGGCCGGCATGCCGGTACTCATGCTCACGACGACCGGTAGGCGGTCGGGACGAGCACGGACGACACCGCTGACCTACTTCGAATCGGGCGACGATCTCGTGATCGTCGCCTCGAACGGTGGCGAGGATCGCCCACCTTCATGGTCTCTGAATCTGGAGAGCGAGCCGCGCGCAACGGTCACGATCGGCGTGTGCTCGTGGGCGGTGACTGCTCGCACGGCGACCCCGGAGGAGCGCGCGCAGTTGTGGCCGACGATCACCGCGACCCACCCCGGCTACGCCACGTATGCCCGCAGGACGACGCGACCGATCCCCGTCATCCTGCTCTCCGGGACCAAAGAAAATGCACCGAGTCGGTAGCTCCTTCGTCCAGCTACCCGACCAACCGTCGCTTGCGCTTCAGTCGCCCGGGAGGCCTTCAACCTCCGGTGCCCCGTGCTCGGTGCAAGAGGAAACATAGGGGTACCGGGCGACCGTGACAAGAGTGCTTCGGACAGGAAAGCCGCAAATTGCGCAGAGATTCTCCGCGGCGCCTCCCGACTGGGATGTGGATGCGGAGCACGGACTCACCGTCGACCTCGTCGGCGGAACCGTCGGCGACGACAGGCCGTTCGACATATCCCACCTCGTACCCCGGGCACGCCGTTCGAGAACTCGAAGACCACGTGGTCGTACCCCTCCTGCCGCGCAGCGTGGACGTCGGTCAGGAGCGCGATCTCGGTGATCGTGGCCGCCGCGACGACGGGCTCGGTTGACGCTCCCTCGAGCGGGATCGCCGTCGTCTCGCTCGCGATGAACGACGCAGTATCCCCGTCGTCCCTCCCGCTGCAGCCACCGAGCAGGACTGCGACGACAGGAAGGAACAAGCGGACGATCAGCCCCGGACACAGTAGCCTCGAACACATGGCGCAGCTCACGATCGAGCACGACGCAGCCGACGACGACGCGACGGCGACGACGGGGCGCCGGTCGATCGCGCTGCGACTCGACGGGAAGGCGTGGCTCCGGGTCGAACCGGAGGCGCTCGGCGAGCTCGGCGTCTCCACCGGTGACGAAATCGACGATTCACGCCGGACCGAGGTCGAGACCGCGCTCGCCCGTGTGCGCGCACGGCTGTTCATCGTTCGATCGCTGTCTGTGAAGGCGCAATCGACGGCCGAGATCGAGAAGAAGCTCGCCGCGAGGGACGTCCCGGCAGAGATCGCGCAGGAGGCGATCGAGCGGGTTGCGGGGTACGGCTACCTCGACGACGCGGCCCTCGCAGATCAGCTCGCGCGGGGGATGCGAAGCCGAGGGTACGGGAGGCGGCGAGCCGAGCAGAAGCTGCGCGAGCGCGGGCTCCGGGGATCCGGCGCGGAAGCCGCTCTCGACGACGCGTACGGAGAGCAGGACGAGGCGGCGCTCGCCCGCGAAGCGCTGGGCGGCCGGTCGGTCGCCGAAGACGCCGATCGTCGTCGCGCCCTTGCATTCCTCGCTCGGCGCGGCTTCTCCGCGACGGCTGCGTGGGCCGCGATCCGGCGCGCTGGCGAGGAGGACTAGAGGCGATGTCGGTTCCTGCGGGGTACGTCGTCGGCGATGGTCTCCGCGCAGGCGGCTACCCGGGCACGCCGGAAGCGGTCGCTGCACTCGAGCGCGACGGAGTAACGCTGTTCGTCGATCTCACCCACCCCTCGGATCCACTGCCCGACTACCGACAATGGCTCGCCACGGCCCGCAGGCTCGCGCATCCGATCCCCGACATGGGAACCCCCACCGCCGGCCACGTGATGAGGATCCTCGACGACATCGACGAGGCGCGGGCCGACGGAGGCACGGCGTACGTGCACTGCTGGGGTGGGGTCGGTCGCACCGGGACGGTGGTCGGCTGCTGGCTCGTGCGCCACGACCTCGATGAGGGCGATCCGATCGCCCGAATAGCCGAGCTGCGCGCCGGGATCGCCGGCGACCGTCCCTCTCCCGAGACGCCGGAGCAGAACGAGCTCGTTCGCGGCTGGAGGCACGGCTGGTGAAGCGCCTCTGGCTCCTCCGGCACGCGAAGTCGAGCTGGGACTACCCCGGTCTCGCCGATCACGACAGGCCACTTGCGCCACGCGGACGGAAGGCCGCAAAGCGCATCGCCCGCTGGGTAGAGGCGAACGACGTGCGGCCGGAGCTCGTGCTCTGCTCGACCGCGGTTCGCGCACAGTCGACGCTCGAGCTCGTGAGTCACGGTCTCGGGGATCCCGACGAGGTGGTCGAAAGCGGCCTCTACCACGCGTCCGTCGACGACATCCTGGTGCGGCTGACCGCCGTACCGGACGACGTGACGGGAGTCCTCGTCATCGGCCACAACCCGACCCTGCACGCGCTCGCAACCGTTCTTGCGCCCCCCGGCCCGGATGCATTCCCGACGGGGGCACTTGCCGGCTTTCGACTCTCGATCGACGACTGGCAGGCCGTTGCACCGGGCTGCGGCCTGATCGAGAAGTTCGTCGTTCCCCGGTCACTCGGGCACTAGACCAGATCGCCCCGGGGGGGTCCGGGTGCTGCGACGGGCGTCATGCCGGCTGCACGCCCGTCCCGCCGAGCGGCTCCTCGGCGGGACGGGACCGGCGTGACACGAACCTGGCTCGAAGTCGACACAGTGATGTGACGGTTCGACTGCCATCCTGTCTCCATGAGAGACAACAGATCGATGCGTACCCCGTCCGAGCTACACACCGTCGCCGAGCCAGAGCGCCATCAGGATCGCGTCGACAGGTATTCCGTCACGCAGGTACTGCCCCCTCCGCACGCCTTCGCGCTCGAAGCCGAAGGACTCGTACAACGCGATCGCCGGTTCGTTCCACGGAAAGACATGGAGCTCGAGCTTCCGAACGCCGGACCCCTCGGCCCAGGCGACAGCCTGCGCGAGCAACGCCCTGCCCACGCCACGCCGGCGGTGGCTCGACGCAACCATCAACCCGAGGTCGCCGACGTGCCGACTCGCCGGATGGATGTCCCGAGAGAGCGAGAGCCGCGCGATCACCCGGCCCCCCTCCTCCTCCGCGACGAAGACGGCCGCGTCCGGATGGTGCCGAACCGCCCGCAGGTAGCGCCGTTCCTCTGCGACACTCCGCCATTCCTCGGTCGTCAGAAGCCACGAGCCCTCCTCGCTGCCGATCTGGCTCGCGAGCTCGACGAGCGCCTGCGAATCGCCCGGCTCGGCCGGCCGAATCACGGTCACGGAACCACGATCCCGTGACCGCCTCGTCGTGGATCGCCCGCAGCTCCGAGTCGCCCATCCGAGAGCCTCTCGACCGCCGACACCCCACCGAAGTACAGGTTGCGGCCCGCCCAGGAGTTGACCCTCTGGTTCGCCTCCTGGAGTACTTCCGCTGTTTCGTTCGGCCAACCCCCCTCGATCTGGACGACATCGTCCTCGACGTGCAACCGCGGATGATCGATCGCGCGATCGACGGGCAGTCGGCCGGCGACGACGTGGTGGATTGTCTGCAGAATCGCCCCGGAGAGCCTGACCGACCCGGCGCTCCCGACCACGAGTCGGGGTTCGCCGTCGGCGAGCACCAGCGTGGGCGCCATCATGCTCGGCAGACGATCGCCGGGGAGGCGCTCGGTCGTGCCGACCACGTCGAGCTCACCCAGCATGTTGTTCAGCTGAAACCCCTGCGAGAACTCGCCCGAGCCAGAGCCGAGCGTGGACGAGAGTGCGGCGGCGCTCCCCTGGCCGTCGATCACCGAGACATGCGTGGTTCCGGTCAAGCCGGCTCCGGCAGAGCCTCCGTATCCGCTCCGGAGCGCGTCGACAAGAGCCACCGGGAGTGCGGGGCCGTCGTCGTCCGTCCACCCGTCGAGTGCCGCGAGCCCTCGCGCCACGACTCCCCCACCGAGCGACGGCGACGGACAGGTCGCGACACGCATTCCACAGAAGACCGCCTCCGTCGGCCTCCGTTCGATGACCCGATACGCCCCGATATCGGATGCGAGCTCCGGCAGGAACTCCTCCACCGCTGCCGGGCCGACGTCCCGCAAACGCTCGAGGCCCGAGGCCATCGTTGCGGTCTCGGCGCGGACGCGCGAGCCGTAGATCCTGCGACCCTCGTCGGTGCGCTCCAGGATCGGCACGAGGATCTCGAGAAGAAATCGCTGTGGCTCGGTCATCTCGACGCCTGCCAGAGCAAGTTCGAGTGCCGGAGAGAACAACTCGGCCCACGGGATTCTCCCGTGCGCTGCATGCGCCTCCCACAACCCTGCAACGAGACCGGGCACGGCGACGGACGAGGGGCCAACGTGGAAGACCTGGGTCGATGCGTCACCGAAGTCGATGAGCACCTCGTCCATGGCAACGCTCTTGCGGGAGGGCACGGCGAAGAAACAGTCGAGGACCGTCGGCTCCCGGCCCGCGTCGCGAAGCAGCAAAAACCCGCCGCCGGCAGGGCCGGTCAACGGCCCCTCGGCGACGAACCCCGCCAGAGCGGCTGCGACGACGGCGTCGACGGCGTTGCCTCCGTGCGCGAGGGCCCATGCGGCCGCCTCGGCGGTATGACGGTTCCCAGCTGCAACGGCGCCGCGCATCCCGAGAGGGTAGTGCCTGTCGGCCCACGACGGCCGTCTCGCCGAATTGAAAGCAACGTGTGTGCGAGATGTACGGATTCCCCGCCGGCACCGCACGGCAGGCCGCAGGCCGCGTCTCAGCTGGTGTGACCCCTCGCCTTCACTCGCCGAGCCGCCGCGACCGCGCGGCGACTCACGCGCGAATTCGCTCAAGGTCCGCCGTCAGAATGCCGACGCTTGCTGTGCAACCTTGATACGTGATCACCTGAAGTCGAAGCATCTGGCCATGGCGGGGTTCTCCCTCGCGCTGCTTGCCGTGCTCTGCCTCAGCCCGTCGCTCCTCGGCGACCGTGTCACCGAGGCCCTCGCCGGTCTCGACGCCGCCGACCCGGGGAGCCTATGGGTTGCGGCACTCGCCTTCGTCGGAGCAAGCCTCTGCGGCGCCCTGGCCTGGCGAGCAGCGCTCCGCTCGAGCGGCTCGCCGCTGCCTCTCGTCGATGCGTCCGCGCGCTACGCCGTCGGATGCGGTCTCAACGCCGTCGCACCGGCTCACGTCGGATCTGCTGTTCGCGTTGCACTCTTCGGCCGCGTCACGAACGGTGGCTGCTGGACCGTCGGAGGGGCGGCAGCGGCCGTCGGAGCAACCCGCACGGTGTGGCTCGGAGTGTTGATCGCGATCGGCAGCATGGGCGGGGTGCTCCCCCGCTGGCCGCTCCTCGTAATCGGTGCGATCGTGATCGGCTCGCTCCTCCTCGCCTACGGGTCACGACGATTCTCGCTTCCAAGACGCCTCGACCAGGTTCTCGCTGCGTTCCGCGCGCTCGCGTCCTCTCCGCGCGACCTCGCGATCGTCGCAGGCTGGGCACTTGCGGGCGCGGCTGCGAAGGTCGCCGCGGCCGCCGCGGTCGGCCTCGCTTTCGGGATCGACAACCCTCTGAAGGCTGCCTTCGTCATCGTCCCGGCCGTCGAGCTGGCTGCGATCCTGCCGCTGACCCCTGGGAACGTCGGCCTCGCAAGCGCGGCCGTTGCGCTCGCCCTCGGAGCCCAGGGCGTCGACTCGCAGACGGCGCTGTCCGCCGGAATCGCCTTCGGCGGGGTCGAGCTGCTTACGGGAATGGTCATTGGAGCGGCCGGCGCGCTCGCCCTCGCGGGCCCGTGGGTGCGACCGTACGTCCGCGTCGCCGTCGCCGGCACCGCGACCGCAGTCGCCGCCATCGCGTTCGGCGCAACCGTGCTTCTTCCCGCCGTCTAGGCCCCGAGACCCGGGCGCGTCCTACTGCAGGAAGCTCGGCAACTCCGACTCGTCGCTCGAGCTACCACGCGATGGTGTCGCAGTCGCCGCGAACGAGGGCGTAAATGAGCGACGATGCCCCCCGCCGAGACCGGTTGCGATCACGGTTACCCACACCTGCCCGTTGAGGCGCTCGTCGACGGTTGCGCCGAAGATGATGTTCGTGTCATCCGTCGCGGCGCTGCGCACGACCTCGGCAGCCTCGTTCACCTCGAGCAGCGTGAGATCCTCGCCGCCCGCGATCGAGAGCAAGATGCCCTTGGCACCTACGATTTCCGTGTCGATCAGCGGTGATTTGAGAGCACGCTCCGCAGCCTCGCGGGCGCGGTTCGCGCTCTCCGAGTATCCGATCCCCATCAACGCCGACCCTGCGTCCGACATGACCGTGCGAACGTCGGCGAAGTCGAGATTGATCAGCCCGGGCATCGTGATCAGGTCGCAGATGCCCTGAACACCTTGGCGGAGCACATCGTCGGCAACCTTGAAGGCATCGACCATCGAGGTCGTCCGGTCGAGCACTTCGAGCAGTCGGTCGTTCGGGATCACGATCACCGTGTCGCACGCGGCGCGCAGTACTTCCACGCCGGAGTCGGCGGACTGGCGTCGCTTGGTGCCCTCGAATCTGAACGGGGTCGTCACGATCCCTACGGTCAGCGCCCCGAGATCACGGGCGATCTTCGCCACAACCGGAGCGGCGCCCGTACCTGTTCCGCCACCCTCGCCCGCCGTGACGAACACCATGTCCGAGCCGCGCAGGGCCGACCGCACCTGGTCGTAGGCCTCCTCCGCCGCCTTGCGTCCCGTCTCGGGATCGGCGCCAGAGCCGAGGCCCTGCGTCAACTCCTCGCCGATGTGGATCTTGACCGGAGCGTCCGAGAGGTTGAGCTGCTGCATGTCGGTGTTCACGGCGACGAAGTCGACCTGTGCGATCCCGGCGTCCATCATCCGATTGACTGCATTGAGCCCACCGCCGCCGACCCCGACAACCCGGATCACGGCAAGGTACGACGCGGCCTCGCCGCCGACGTTCAGTCTCGGCGCACCCTCGGGCATCGAACCGAGGAATCTGCTCGCGGGTGGCTCGTAGGGCGGATCGGGCTTCGCGACCCGCGCGGTGACGGTGGGGGCGTTCGTCACGAGAGGAACGGGAGCCGGAGCCTTCTCGACCGGCGCCACGCGGGCCTCGGAAGCCTCTGTTCCGGGCTCCTCCACGGAATCAGACCCGGACGCGAAGTCGTGGACGTGCTCGACCGTCTCTTCGAGGGCAGCCTGGTCGCGGCGGCTCTTCGCCGTCACCTCGGGGGACGGCTCGCTCGAGGGAGGCTGCTGGATCAGCGTCGGCTGCTCGTCCTCCGCGACGGCAGGCGGCTCGTCGGCCGGAGCATCGTCACCCTCCTGGCGTTGTGCAGCCTCCGTCGCGCGGAACAGCTCGGCGAGCGGGCCCTCACGCATGCTCGCGCGCTTCCGCGCCATGCAGCACCTCCTTCGCAAGCTCACGATACGCCTCGGCTGCCGAGCCGGTCGGGTCGTAGGCCAGAATGGAACTGCCCTTCACCGGAGCCTCGGCATAGCGCACGGTCTTCCTGATGCGCGTCCTGTAGACGAGGTCGCCAAAGTTCTCCTCGAGGATCTCCACGGCCTCACGCGCATGGAGCGTACGGCCGTCATACATCGTCGGCACGATCCCCTCGACGCCGACACGCGGGTTGAGGTTCTCGCGCACCATCGCGAGCGTGTTCTCCAGCTGGACGAGACCGCGCAGAGCAAGGTATTCACACTGCACCGGAACGATCACGCCGGTGGCCGCGACGAAGGCGTTGATCGTCAGCAGGCCGAGCGACGGTGGCGTGTCGATCAGGATGAAGTCGTACCGGTCGCGCACCTCGAGCAGCGCCTTCTCCAGCGAGCGCTCGCGCCCGATCAGCGCAGCTAACGCAAGCTCCGCGCCGGCGAGGTCGATCGAGGCGACCGCAACATCCACCTCGCGCTTCTCGATCACATCCGAAATCGGGATCTTGCGAACGAGGACGTCGAACATCGAGGTCTCGATCGTGTCCGGGTTGAGTCCCTGGCTCATGGTCAGGTTCCCCTGCGGGTCGAGGTCGATGAGAAGAACGCGATGCCCCATCTCCTGGAACGCAACCCCGAGGTTCAGGGTTGTCGTCGTCTTCGCGACACCGCCCTTCTGGTTCGCGAGGGCGATCACCCGTGTGCCGGTCGCCCCGGGCATGGGCGCCTGCGGGACGAGGACGGCGGCGGGGGCAACCGTAGGCTCGGCGGGCATCTCGAGGAGCGGTGGCTCGACACTCGGCGTCGGTCCGAGCGAAGCAAGCTCCTCCGCCAGGGCGTCGGGCTCGATGGCGGGCACGGAATCGAGGTCGCTCATTGCGACATCGAACTCTTCCTCGACAACCGGATTCCGGGCGCGAGAAGAGGAGCGCGGGAGGAGACGGACGAATCCCATTGCGCCTCGTTCACCACGGTCCCCCGCTCTCCTTCAATCAATCCTCACCATTCCAGTAATCGACCTGCTCGAGCCTGCCGATCACGCCAACGCCCCGAAAGCTGATCTTCCCCGATCGTGGGTAGAAGACGATGTCGTTCGGATCGGACGTCCCGAATGCGAGCAACGTCATTCCATCCGCGCCGGCGCGGATCGCATGCGCGCGCTGCGACCCCGCGGGCCGCGCCACGCTGCAACCAGCATGCACGGGAAACTCCTCGACATCGCCTCCATCGCGCAGGCTCGGGTACACGAGCACCGTCCCGCTGCCTTCGATAATGACGAAGATCTCCTCCTCTGCCGAGTGCACGTGCGGAGGATTCATCAGCATCCCGGGCTGCACGACGAAATGGGAGAGGCCGACGCGCTCCGACCCGGCCGCGTCCCCGAGCCCTCGCACATGGCTTGCCACGGTCCCCGTTCCCGATCCCCGTTGCCTGGACGGAACGGCGTCGACGTTCACGATGCGCGGCGGACGCTCGGCCAGCGCCTCCCAGGTGGGAGGACCGACGGCAGCTTCCCGCCTCCAGGGGTGATCCTCAGGCGCGCCCTGGAGCACCCACGTCGGCCCTAGCCACGACACGCCGGCACGCGGCAGCAGCGTGTTCGCCGGGTAGCTCCGCTGACCGAACGCGAGCACGACGAGGCCGTCGTCACCCGCTCCGATCGTGTGCGCATACTCACACGCGAGGTGAGCCAGGCAGTCGCCCGGGCCAACGGCAAATGCCTCTTCCTTCTCGCCATCCCACTGCACCGAGACTCCGGCGCCGGAGAGCACGTAGAAGATCTCCTCCTCCGAGCCCTCGAGGTGCAGTGGTGTTGCCCACCTTCCCGGCTCGACGGAGATTCGCTGGACGCCGACGGTGGCTGAGTTGGCACCCGTCAGGTCCTGCCACGTGGCCGCGATGTGGCCCTGGGCTTTGCGCCGGCCCTCGATCTCGTGCCAGTCCGTGATCACGGGGTCCATGTTAGGCCATGAGCCACGACCGGCGGCCGGCTCGGCCGAGCGGCGTCAGGCGGTCACCGCGTCCCGGGCGAGCGCCTCCCGGAGGCGAATCACCGCATCATCGGCCGCATCACCCCCTTCGACGCGGACCCAGGCCTCGGCCTCCAGGAGCAACCCGCGGACCTCCTCGAGCAATTGCGCGGGACTTGCGGTGGCTCGGTCGAGCGCCTCGATGCGCTCCAGCCGTTCGATGACCTTGCGTGCTTCGTCCATGCATCGCAGGGTAGAGAGGAACCTGCGACGTGTCTGTCCCGCCTTTGTGTCAGTTGTGTGCTGGTGACTCGCGCGTGTGGTCGGCCGGTCACGAGCTTCTCCACTCGGCCCTCAGGAGAGCAAGGCTCTGAGCCAACCTGCTCCTCGCCTCGAGCGGTTGGAGCCGGCGCTCAGACAGTGAGGCGGAGCGGACGCCGGTCGCGCACGCCGAGCAGCGTCTCGTCGAGCTCGCGTAGAAGCGCCGGGCGATCGCCGTGCTGAAGCGTCGCGACAAGCACGCACCGCGCGGCGTCCGCAACGGCGGGAGTGCAAAGATCGCCATTTCCGAGCACGATCAGCTCCGCGTGCAGCGCCGCGCACTCCGTAGGATCCGGCTCGAGCAGGACAGCCGCGCGAAGCGGCCACGTGTCGCCGAGAGCCGCCGACAGCGTCGCGCGGATCTGTTCCGAACGGAACGGCTCGTGCTGAAAGAGCGACAGCTCCCAGCGATCGAGCGCCTCGGCGAGCGCGGAATCCGCGTCAGCCAGACTAAGCCGGAGAAGCAGCTCGCCCGCGAGTGCGCCGCGGAACGAGTCGAGGCGTGTCGCCTCCCCTGGAGGCTGGGTCGCGGCGATCGGAAGAACGGGGCGGATCCCGAACGGACGGCCGTCAAGCGTCTCGAAGAGCACGGGCCCCGCCGACAACGGAGCCGCCGTCGCGAGCCGAATCGCGCTGACAGCGTCGGCGATCTCGGCCGGCGCGTCGGGCGGATCCTCGTCCGCGCCGAGCGCGGCCCGGAGCTCGAGCACGCAGTAGCGATCCGTCTCGCGTCCGAAATCCTTCGGGGTCAACGACGACGCCTCGGGCCAATGCCGCGCAAGCTCGCCGTCGGCGACCGCACGCATCCTCAAGCCTGGGGCGAGCTCGAGCTGCGTGGCAACCGAGATCCCAACGAGCGGAGTGATCGCAGCGTAGGTTCGTCGCTCGCCGTAGAGCGAGCGCTCGAGCTCCGAGTAGGCGCGGTCGAACGCCTCATCGTCCCAATCGAAGCCACCACAGGCCTCGGCCGTGGAAACGAGGAGCCCCACGAGAATCGTACGAAAGAGTGCCTCGTCCTCGGACGGCTTCCTGCCGACGTGGGCACGCGCGAAGATCGCTGCTGCAGGCTCGCGCTGGAGCTCCTCGAGAGCAAAGAGAGCGTCGTCACGCTCGCGCAGCCGGGAAGTCCGTTCCTCGACGAACGCCCGAACGAGCGGACGGTACTCGTAGAGGGCAGGCCCTGCTCCGTGATCATGCTCGACGAAGGAGACCGGAAGCTCCGCACCGTCGTCGAGCTCGCGCAGGAGGTATGCGAAGGCCCCGAGCACGAAGCTCCGGAGGGACGCGTACAGGTGTGGTGCCCGAGGCGCCATGCCACGGTCTACGAGGTCGATCGGCGATCTCCTGTCACGCGCTCCCGGCGACGGAGCCGGCTGGCATCCCGCACACGAGGACGCCGTCCTCGCATCGTCGCCCTGACGGCTGGCTGTAACAACCGCCCCGCAGCGTCGGACACCGCTTCCCCACTCGGCGATAGACCATGCGGCCGGATGCGGATGGATCAGCGCTCCAGGCATCGCCCACGCGCCCCCGCAAACGCGGCGCGTGGGCGGTGGGGAGAGTCTCCCTCGGGCGCCAGACGACCAGGCTCGAGGTTTCATCTATGATTTGTCTAGGAAACGTCCAGTGACCGAGCTTCTTCTCAACATCGCCGCGATATCGCGCAGGACCGGCGTCGCCCCGGACACGCTCCGCAAGTGGGAGCTGCGCTACGGCGTCCTCCGACCCGTGCGGACTGCCGGTGGCCAGCGCCGGTACGACGAGACGGATGTGCAGCGGGTCGAGTGGCTGCGCGATCGGATCAGCGATGGATGGCGGATCGGCGAAGCCGCACGGATGCTCGACGGATCCGTTTCGGTGGCTTCGGAGGATCCGACCGAGTTGCTCGATGCGCTCGTCGCTGCGATCGGGGACATCGACCTCGTGACGCTTTCGGCCGTGCTGGACCAGGCGTTCGCCGTGCTCCCTCTCGAGCAGGCACTCATCGACGTCGTCACGCCTGCCCTGTGCTGGACCGGCGAGGCCTGGCAGCGAGGTGAGCTCTCGATCGCGCAGGAGCATGCGATCAGCAGCAAGGTGCGCGCCCACCTCGACAAGTTGGTCTCGGGCGGTCGCGGCGATATCCACGGCGTTGCCCTCCTTGCGTGTGGGCCCGGCGAGTTCCACGACATCGGACTGCTGATGCTTGCGGTCATGCTCCGGGCAGATGGTTGGCGCGTCGAGTACCTCGGTGCCGACACTCCGGTCGACGAGGCGATTGCCTTTGGAGACGCGATCGGCGCCGAAATCCTCTGTTTCAGCGCCGCACGCCCCGAGGCAGTCGAGGCGCTGCGCGAGGAGCTCGGCTCGAGGAAGCCTGCTACCGGGTTGACGATCGTCGTCGGTGGGGCCGCCATGACGGCGGCTATCGCGAAACAGCTCGGTGCGACGTACGTCAACGGCACGCTCGATGCGGCCGTTACGCGGCTTCGCCGACTCCAGAAGAAGTGAGTCCCTGGCTGCAGGCCGGACTCGCGGGCGCCGTGGCCGCGGGCGTCTGGGGGCTCTTCGAGCCCATCGACCAACGGGTCTTCCGGTTTCCCTACTCGGACATCGCGATCCTGGGGAAGTTCGCGACCCGCGGGCCTCACTGGCGCGCCATCGGCTGGACGATTCACCTCGTCAACGGAGCCATCGCCGGCCTCGTCTTCTGGGCGCTGTTCGAATGGCTCGGAACGAACGCCTTCTGGTTTGCGATCGGGTTCGCGATGGTCGAGCACGTCGTCACCTACCCGCTCACCCTCCTCACCGACCGGTTCCATCCGGCGCGCGGCGCCTCGGAGCTCCCACCGATGTCCCGATCCGGTAGGGCGTTCGCGCAGGCGACATTCCGCCATCTCCTGTTCGGCGTCGTCCTCGGACTTCTGGTCTCGATCTAGGTTCGGATCGGGTCTAGGGCCTGAGCACCGCGCGCCGGGGACCTGCGAGAAACCCCGCCTCGACGAGCAGCGACATCGCCTCGGTCTCCGCGACCGGACGGCCGTCGAACCGCTCGACCGCAAGTCGCTTCGCGTGGCCCTCACGCACCCAGTCCGCAAGAGCTCCAAGAGCGGGCCGCAACCACTCCTCGTCGGGCTCACGAAGCGGCACGAGCGTCCGACCGCCGCGCTCCACGAAGAGGGCAGCAGCCCCGCCGAGAAGGACGACGTGCGCGCCGGCGACCCGGGCGGCTCGTGCCCCTGCCCGGCGGGGCCACGGTAGGGCTGCACCGTACGGCTGGGCGGGATCGGCCGCAGCCAGCACGAGCGCCTCCTCACCTGCTCCGGAACGGAGCTCCCGTAGCCGCTCGACGGCGCCGGGGAGTGCAAACTGAGCTCCGCCGAGTCCCTCGACGAAGTACCCGCGTCGGCACGCACCGATTGTCTCGAGCGCGCGCAGCTCTCCGTAGACGGCTCCGTATCCTCCGGCATGGCCTTCCGCGCGCACGCCGTCGCGCACGATGATCCCCTGCCGCTCGAGTAGCAGTTCGGCCAGCGCGCGGCGGTCGACGGTGGTCGGGAAGAGCCGCGAAACGAGCGACCAGCGCCCTTGCGTGGACGTCGTCCCGGCAGCGCGGGTGCGGGCGAACCGGCGCGGGCGGCGATCCGCGACCGGCGTCCCGTACCGTCGCGCTGCCCGGAGCGGCGTCCATGCATCGTTCGTCACCTCTCCCGCCCAGACGAGCTCCCACAGGGCGGGCAACGCTGCCTCTGCCTCGCGGCCCGCGCCTCGAGGAGATCGGGCCAGAACTCGGCCGACCGCTCGAGTGCTCCCCGCAAGGCCTCCGCCGCGTCGCCCTCGGGCGGCGGCGCACCTGCGGGAGCACCGAGGAGCGAGGCATCGGATCGGAAATACAGGGCGACGCGATCGAGCCCCGCTCCCACCCAGACGACCTCGCCGGTGGCGCAGAGCGCGTCGAGTGATGCCGGGTGGTAGTCAGGGACGCGGCGGCGAAGCACCTCGCTCTCCCACAGCGAGACAGGCAGCGGCAGACCCTGCAGCGGGACGAGCGCCTCGCGCAGCGTCGCCCGCCGGTCGATCCCGTGCCAGGCGGGAAGAAAGCGCCCGAGCGCCGCCTGCTCTGCCGGCTCGACCTCCCGGCGCAACGCAGCGAGCGATGCTCGACGTAGCCGCCGGAGCACGTCGGGATCGCACCACTCGCGCTCGGTGCCGCCGGGACGGAGCTCGCCGCGAACGAGCCGATCAGCCCGCTCGAGCGCGGCGAGACCGCTCTCTACGAGCTCGTGCTCGAGCCCGTAGCGGGCGACCGGCTCGGCCGTCGTGAACGGGCCTCGCGACCTCGCAAAGCGGCCGAGCAGCACGCCGAGCGCGTCTGGCACGGCGTACAGGAACGCCTCCGGCAGGCCGCCCGGCGGCATCACTCCCAGGGCGTCGCGGAAGAGCCCAGCATCCTCGATCGCGATCAGCCGCTCCTCCCCTGCGACGCGTACCCACAGGGCGCGGCGCTCTGCCTCGAGAACAGCCGCGTGCGCCGCGTCGACCTCGTCGTCGCGGAGATCACCGCGGCGCCTGAGCAGGTCGTGGAGCGCGTCCGGAGAGCGGGGATCTCCCGCGAGCTGCGTCTCGACCTCGGCGAGCGCCGCGGGATCGAGCAGATCGCGGAGCTCCTCCTGGCCGAGCAGCTCCCGTAGGAGGTCGCGGTCGAGAGAGAGCGCCTGCGCGCGACGCTCGGCGGCCGGGGTGTCGTCCTCGTACATGTAGGTCGCGACATACGAGAAGAGCAGTGATGAGGCGAAAGGCGACGCAGAAGCCGACTCGATCTCGACGAGATCGAGCTCCCGCGTCTGGAGGCCGTGCAGAATGCCCTTCAGCGCGGGCAGGTCGAAGACGTCCTGCAGGCACTCCCGGTATGTCTCGAGCACGATCGGGAACGAGCCGTAGTTGCGGGCCACCTGCAACAGGCTCTGAGCCTTGAGCCGCTGCTGCCAAAGTGGCGTGCGCTGCCCGGGGCGCCGACGGGGAATCAGCAGCGCCCGGGCCGCGTTCTCGCGGAAGCGGGCACCGAACAAGGCGGTTTGCCCCACCTCCTGAACGACGAGGTCCTCGATCTCCTCGGGCGAGAGGAGGAGATCTGCGATCGGCGGAGGCAGGTCGGCATCCGGGAGATGAAACGCAATCCCGTCGTCCGACCAGATCGACTGCACCTCGAGCCCGACCGAGTCGCGGAGCCGCGCCCCGAGCGCCATCGCCCACGGAGCGTGGACGCGTGCGCCGAAGGGCGTCAGGATGCACAGGCGCCAGTCGCCGATCTCGTCGCGGAAGCGCTCGACGACGATCGTCCGATCGGATGGGACAACGCCTCCGTTCGCAGCGGCCTGGTCGCGGAGGTAGGTGAGGAGGTTCCGGGCGGCGAGCGGGTCGAGGTGATAGTCGGTGCCGAGGCTCGCGAGGGCCTTCGCATCGCTCAGGGCCACGAGCTCGCGTGAGGCACGGCCGATCTTCGCGCCGAGCTCGAACGGCCTCCCCACGCCCTCTCCCTTCCAGAACGGAACGGCCCCGGGTGCCCCGGGGGCCGGAGAGACGAGCACGCGGTCGCGGGTGATCTCCTCGATCCGCCACGTCGAGGCACCGAGCATGAAGGTCTGCCCCTGGCGCGCCTCGTAGACCATCTCCTCGTCGAGCTCGCCAACGCGTCCGCCACCGTCGATCTGGAAAACGCCGAAAAGGCCTCGATCGGGGATCGTGCCTGCGTTCGTCACCGCGAGCCTCCGCGCACCCTGCCGACCTTTCACGACACCGGCCGTCCGATCCCACACGATCCTCGGCCGTAGCTCCGCGAACTCGTCGGACGGATAGCGACCGGCGAGCATGTCGAGCACGTTCTCGAGCTGGGCCCGGGCGAGGTCCGCGAACGGGTACGCCCCTCGGACGAGCCGATACAGATCGTCGACGGAGATCTCGTCGTCAGCGCAGATCGCAACGATCTGCTGCGCAAGCACGTCGAGGGGATTGCGCGGGATGTGTGTCTCCTCGATCAGACCTTCGCGCATCGCCTTTGCGACGACGGCGCACTCGAGCAGATCCCCGCGGAACTTCGGGAAGATCCTCCCCTTCGAAACCGCTCCGAGGTCATGTCCTGCGCGCCCGACGCGCTGCAGGCCACGAGCCACCGACTTCGGGCTCTCCACCTGGATCACGAGATCAACGGCACCCATGTCGATCCCGAGCTCGAGCGACGACGTCGCGACGAGACAGGGGATCCGTCCCGCTTTCAGCAGCTCCTCGATCTCGACACGCTGCTCGCGCGCGAGCGATCCGTGATGAGCCCGCGCGATGCTCGCGTCGGCGAGCTCGTTCAGCCTCACCGCGAGCCGCTCGGCGAGCCGTCGGTTGTTGACGAACACGATCGTCGAGCGGTGCTGCTGCACGAGGTCGAGGAGGGCGGGATAGATCGACGGCCAGATCGATCGTGCGGTCGCCTCGTAGCCGGCCCCCATCGCGACATCGTCCTCGACGACGTGCTGGCTGAGGGCCGAGTTCGAGCCCGGCTCGCGCATGTCCTCGAGCGCGACGACGACCTCGAGGTCGAGTTCCTTTCGCGTGCCCGCGTCGACGAGCTCGATCGGCCGTCCACCGCCGACGAAGCGTCCGATCTCCTCGAGCGGCCGCTGCGTCGCGGAGAGACCGATGCGCTGGAACGGCTGCGCCGTGACCTGCTCGAGGCGTTCGAGCGAGAGGGCAAGATGGGCGCCGCGCTTCGTGCCGGCCACCGCGTGAACCTCGTCGACGATCACCGTCTCGATTGCACGCAGCATCTCGCGCGCCTGGGAGGTGAGTAGGAGAAACAGCGACTCGGGAGTGGTGATCAGGATGTCCGGCGGGGTGCGCGTCATCTGCCGGCGTTCCCGTTGATCGGTGTCACCTGTGCGAACACCGACGGTCAGGGTCGAGCCGAGACCGGCGAGCGGAGCGCGCAGATTGCGCTCGACGTCGTAGTTGAGTGCCTTGAGCGGCGAGATATAGAGCAGGCGCAGGCCTTCGCCCGGCTTCGCTGTGAGGCGGTCGATCCCGGTGAGGAAGGCGGCCAGCGTCTTCCCCGAGCCCGTCGGCGCCTGGACGAGAACGTTCGCTCCGGTAGCGATCACCGGCCAGGCAGCCTGCTGCGCGGGTGTAGGGCCGGCAAACACGCGCTCGAACCAGGCCCTCGTCGTGGGCGTGAAGGCGGCGAGAGAATCCATCGGACCAGGGTATCCCGTCGCCATCGTGCGAGGCCACTCGGGATAGGATCGGAGCATCGCGACGACCGAACCGATCCACTTCACCGGCGACTCGGCCGCCGACGCCTTTCTGGGGGCGAGTCCACTCGGGCTCCTGATCGGCTTCGTCCTCGACCAGCAGGTGACGGTCCAGAAGGCGTTCTCGTCGCCCCTCGAGCTGTCGAAGCGGCTCGACGGCAGGCTCGACGCGGCGACGATCGCGGACATGGATCCCGACGCGCTCGAGGAGATCTTTCGCGAGAAGCCGGCGTTGCATCGATTCCCCGCCAACATGGCTCGCCGCGTCCAGGAGCATTGCGCCTTCCTCGTCAGCGAATACGGTGGCGATCCCACGGCAGTCTGGGAGGGTGCCCGAGACGGCGCCGACCTCGAGCGTCGGCTCCTCGAACTGCCGGGGATCGGGGAGATGAAGGCAAGAACGATGATTGGCGTTCTGGCGAAGCGGCTTGGCGTTCGCCCCACCGGATGGGAGGCGTTCGCGCCCAACCACGAGAGCCTCGGCGATGTCGATTCGCCGGAGGCGCTCGCCGCCTACCAGGACGCAAAGCGCGCCCGGAAAGCGGCGTACCGGGCGAAGAACGCCGGCTGACCGATGTCGATCGAGATCCGGACGCTGACGGACGGCGGCCAGACCGCAGCCGAGATCGCCCGCGAGATCGCGGCCTTCATCGGAGAGGCCAGAGAGAGGCTCGATCTGGCGCTCTACGACGTCCGGTTCGAAACCGACTCCGGCGCGCTCGTTCTGGCGACGCTCCTCTCAGCACAGCAACGCGGCATCACGATCAGGTTCGTCTACAACGTCGACCACCAGGGCCCGATTCCCGTGCCGCCGCCGCCGGAGATGACGCCCGATGCGATCGAGGCCCTGCCGGTCCCGACCCGCGGGATCGCGGGTGTGCCGGATCTGATGCATCACAAGTTCGTCGTCCGCGACGGCTCGGACGTGTGGTCCGGGTCCACGAACTGGACGGACGACTCGTGGACTCGACAGGAGAACGTGATCGTGCGCGTACTTGGTTCTCCGGAGCTTGGCCGTGCCTTCTCTCTCAACCTGGACGAGCTCTGGACCACGGGCAAGGTCGAGCACACAGGCCGTGTCGAGCCACGTCCCGTGACCCTCGCCGGAGGAACGGAAGTGCGGGCGTGGTTCACCCCGGAGTACGGCGACGCACTCTCGCATCGGGTGGCGAAGTTCATCGGACGCGCGAGGCGCCGGATCCGGATCGCGTCTCCCGTGCTCACCGCGGGCCCGATTCTCGGCACTCTCGTGGAGGTCGTCAACGAGCACCGCTGCGACGTCGCAGGCGTTGTCGACGAGACCCAGGTCGACGAGGTCTTCCACCAGTGGGCGACGAACGGCGTCAGCGCCTGGAAGATCCCGCTCCTCCGCGCGATTCTCACCGGAGCCCCGTTCTCGGGCAAGCCCTCCACGCGGTGGGCGCCCCGGTCGGTCCACGACTTCATGCACGCGAAGGTCGTCGTCGCCGACGACGTCTCGTTCGTCGGGTCGTTCAACTTCTCGCGCTCCGGTGAACGGAACGCGGAAAACGTGCTCGAGATCCACGACGCCGCGATCGCCGGCCGGCTCGCAGCGTTCGTGGACGGGATACGCGATCGCTACCCCGCCACGACACCGATCGAGGGATGAGAACCTCGCTCGCGATGCCGAGACCTTGAGCGTGAGGGTCATTGCCGGGGTCGGGGCCGTTGTTGCAACGATCGCGGCGAGCGCTGCGTGGGGGTCGCCGCTCCCTCCTGCACGCGGATGTCCTCTCTTCCCCGCCGACAACGCGTGGAACCGCCGCGTCGACACCCTTCCCGTAGCAGCGGGTTCGGGTGCGACGGTGGCGGCGATCGGGGCGACGAAGACGATGCACGCCGACTTCGGCTCGGGTCTCTGGGAAGGCGGCCCGATCGGGATTCCGATCACGGTGGTGGGAAGGAAGCAGCGCAAGAGCAACGTGTCGTTCGAGTACCACGACGAATCCGACCGCGGCCCCTACCCGATCCCGCCGGGCGTGCGGATCGAGGGCGGTGCCGCCTCGAACGGCGACCGACACGCCCTGATCGTCGACCGCGACGCGTGTCGTCTCTACGAGCTGTTCGGCCTGCGTCGCTCCGGCGGTCGCTGGTCTGCGGGCTCGGGGGCAATCTGGAACCTGCGCTCGAACCGACTCCGGCCCGCCGGTTGGACGTCGGCCGATGCAGCCGGGCTTCCGATCCTGCCCGGGCTCGCCCGCTACGACGAGGTGGCGCGGGGACGCATCGACCACGCTCTGCGATTCACGGTCTCGCGAACGCGACGGGCGTACGTCTGGCCCGCCCGGCATTTCGCGAGCTCACTCACCGATCCGGCGTTGCCGGCGATGGGGACGCGACTGCGACTCAAGCGCGACTTCGCCATCTCGGGCTTCCCCCGGCAGGCACGGATCGTCCTCGAGGCGTTGAAGGAGTACGGGATGATCGTGGCCGACAACGGGTCGGACTGGTACGTCTCGGGTGCTCCCGACCCACGCTGGTCGAACGACGATCTGCATAGCCTCGGCCGCGTTCCGGGATCGGCGTTCGAGGTCGTCGAGACGGCGTCGCTTCGCTAGGCTCGCGTGATGAGCGTCACGATCGCCGGTGTCACCGTCGCCGACCCCCTCGGCGTCTCCCTCGAAATCGTTGGCCCGAAGCCGAACACGCTCGAGGGAAACCCGATCGAGTCGGTGCACGAGATCCACACCGAGGATCGTCTGCAGGTCGGAGTCTGGGAGATCACACCAGGATCGTTCAGGACCGCGAAGGACGGCATCTCGGAGCTGATGCACTTCATCTCCGGCGGCGGCACGATCGTCGGGGATGACGGGTCAACGACGGTCATCGCACCCGGTGTCGTCCTGATCACGCCGGACGGTTGGTCCGGAACCTGGCACGTGCGCGAGACCGCACGCAAGGTCTACGCGATCGTCCCCACGCGCTGAGCACTACTCGGCGGCTCGACGCGTGGGCCGATTCCCACCGAAGTAGGCTGTCTGCGTGATCCTCGACAACGGCGTGATTCGCACGCTCGATCCGTCTCTCCCGAGGGCGGGAGCCCTCGCCGTCGCCGGGCCGATCCTGGCCGGGGGAGTCGGGACGCACGAGTGGATGCTCCCCACGCCGGACCGCGTCGATCTCGGCGGCCGTTGCGTCCTCCCGGCGTTCACCGACTCGCACGTGCACTTCCCGACCTGGGCCCTTGCCCGCCACGACGTGCGGCTTGAGCGCGCGACGTCCGTGGCGGCGGCGCTCGTGCTCGTCGAAGCACATCCGCGACGCGGCGGCTGGATCCGGGGAACCGGTTGGCGCGACGCCGCCTGGCCGGACGCGCCGACGGCAGCAGCGCTCGACACCGTGACGGGAGCGACGCCAACGGCACTCTGGTCGAAGGACTACCACTCGCTCTGGCTCAACACGGCCGGGCTCGCGGTCGCAAACGGCGATCTCGAGACGCACGGCGGTGTCGTCGAACGGGACGCGGCGGGTGAGCCGAGCGGGATCCTGCGCGAGGAGTCGGCATGGCGCTTTCGTGAGCGCTTTGTCGAGATCACGGAAGACGAGTGGGTCGAGGCAACCCGCGAGGGGATTCGCGTGGCGAACGCCCGGGGCGTCGGCGCGATCCATGACAAGGACGGGTGGCTCGGCGCAGCTTCGATCTTCGAGCAGATTCACGAGCGTGAAGGCCTCTCGCTTCGAGTCTGGCAGTCGATCCCGGCAGACCGACTTTCCGAGGTAGCCGCGCTTCCGCTGCCCGCGAGGATCGGCGACGACTTTCTCCGTCTCGGCTACCTGAAGACGTTCATGGACGGAACGCTCGGCTCGCAGACGGCGCTCATGCTCGATGGCTCCGGTGTGGAGATCACGAGTCGCGAAGAGCTCGAGGAGATCATCCTGCGTGGCGCCGAGGCCGGCTGGCCCGTTGCCGTCCACGCGATCGGCGATCGGGCAAACCGCAACGCGCTCGACGCCTTCGAGGCGACGCGTCATGCGTGGGGGCCCCGCCGGCTCCGCCACCGGATCGAGCATGCACAGTGTCTCGACGCCGCCGACATCCCCCGCTTCGCGGAGCTCCGAATCGCCTGCTCGATCCAGCTCTCTCATGCACCCTCGGACCGCGATCTCGCAGAGCGATACTGGGGCGATCGCGTCGAGGGTGCGTACGCGTTCCGGAGCCTCTGGGACTCCGGAGCCGTCGTCGTCAACGGTTCGGACGCCCCCGTCGAGGACCTCGATCCGCTCGCAGGAATCCGCGCCGGCGTTCTCCGCACGATCGACGAACGACAGGGCTGGCGGACCGAGGAGGCGCTGACCGTCGAGCAGGCGCTGATCGCGTCGACGGTCACGCCCGCCTGGCTCGCGGGAGACGAGCGTCGGCGTGGCAAGCTCCTTCCGGGCTTCCTCGCGGATCTCGTCGTCCTTTCCCGCGACCCCTTCGTCTGCCCCTTGGACGAGCTGGACTCGATCGAGGTCGTGGCGACAATGGTGGGTGGCCGTTGGACGTTCAACCCGCCGCCCTGGAACTGACGGATTCAGCCGGTATGCTTGATGCAGTGGCTACGCGAACGATGCTCCAGGTTCACCAGTCCGGCACGTGCTCGGTGGCGGCGACTGCGGAGATCATCGGCGCGAAGTGGACCGTGCTGATCGTGCACGAGCTCTCGGAGGGAGCGCGGCGCTTCACGCAGATCGAGCACTCGTGTGCCGGGATCAGCCCGCGGACGCTCGCCGAGCGGCTGCGCTGGCTCGAAGCGGAGGGAATCGTTCTCCGCCAAAGCTTCGCCGAGTCTCCACCTCGCGTCGAGTACGAGCTGACCGAGAAGGGCCGCGCGCTGTTGCCGCTGATCGCCGAGATGCGCCACTTCGGCCACGACTGGCTCGGCTGCGGCGTCCACGATGCGTGAGAGCGGCCCACGCACCGTCACTGCGCGCTACGCGCGATCCTGAAGGGGCAACGGTCGGCGACCGGCTTCAGCCAGTCGTCCGGGCTTCCGACTCTCCCCAGACCCTGACGAGCTCGACCACGGTCGCTGCTGCAGCTGCCATGTCCTGCACGCTTGTCCACTCGCGAGTCGAGTGGTAGTTCTGGCCGCCCGTGAAGATGTTCGGTGTCGGGAGCCCCATCGCCGAGAGGCGAGAGCCATCCGTGCCACCCCGGATCAGAGAGCGCACCGGCTCGACACCTGCGCGGCGGATCGCCTCCTCGGCCGCCGCGACGACCCGAGGGTGCTTGTCGATCTCCATCCGCATGTTGCGGTAGGTCTCCTGCACCTCGACGGTCACGCGCGCTCGGGGCTCGCGAACCCGGGACGCTTCGGCCAGTCGCCGCACGAGCTCGATGTGCTCCTCGAGCAGCGCGTCGTCGTGGTCTCGAACGATCAGGACGACCGTGGCCTCCTCCACTCCGCCGCCGATCCGCGACGGATGGATGAAGCCCTCTCTGTCCTCGGTCGTCTCCGGTGACAGCGACTCCGCCGGAAGTGAGGCGACGAAGTCCGCTGCGAGCTTGACCGCGTTCACGAGCTTTCCCTTCGCGGAGCCCGGATGGGCGCCCCGACCTCGGAACCCGACGCGGACCTGGAACGCCGAGAACGTCTCGATCTCGAGCTCGCCGATCCCGGAGCCGTCGAGCGTGTACGCAGCCTCGGCGCCGAACGCCTCGAGATCGAAGTGATCGGTTCCCCGCCCAACCTCCTCGTCGACCGTGAAGGCGATACGCGCCGTGGCGTGTCGTTCCGGCGCGCCGGCGAGGAAGGCCACCGCGGCCATGATTTCCGCGACACCCGCCTTGTCGTCCGCACCGAGCAGGGTGGTTCCATCACTCGTGACGATGTCATGACCGACGCGCTCTGCGAGCGGAGTCTCCTCGGCCGGGTCGATGACCTGAGTGGGGTCTCCGGGTAGCGTGATCACCTCACCCCGGTAGTCCTCGTGGACGATCGGGACGACACCCGCGCCGGGCGTCTCCGGCGTCGTATCGACGTGGGCGATGAGGCCGATCACCGGAGCACCGACGCTCCCGGGCAACGTCGCGAAGACGTAGCCGTGCTCGGTCAGCTCGACATCGGCAAGCCCGATCTCCTCCAGCTCGGTAACGAGGAGCCGGGACAGGTCGAGCTGCCTTGCCGTGCTCGGGTACGTGTCGGAGTCTTCCTGCGCCTGTGTGTCGATCCGAACGTAGCGGAGGAAGCGTTCCAGGACGTCGTCGGAGAGCTCAGCTGCGAGCGGCGATGAGAAGGGAGCGCTACCCAAGATCGGCGAGGTGTCGGTACATGGCGGCGGCCGCCTCGATTCCGAGGGGGAGATACGCGGTCGGGATGCGCTCGTTCGGCGAGTGGATGTTCGATTCGTTGAGGGAGAACCCGGTGAGAACGGTTGCGACGCCCCGCGCGGCGAGCGCCGACACGAGCGGGATCGACCCCCCGGAACGGACGAGCAGCGGGCGGACGCCGAGCACCTCCTCGAAGGCATCCAGCCCGTGGATCACGGCCGGTGCGTCGAAGGGAACGAGTCCGGGAGGAGCGGACGACTTCAGGGTGATCTCCACCTCGGCACCTTCAGGGGCCGCCTCCCGGAGAAGCGCTTCGAAAGCAGACGTGATCACGGTCGGGTCCTGGTTCCCGACGAGCCTGATCGACACGTTCGCCTCGGCCTCGACCGCGATCACCGTCTTCACGAGCACGGGCGAGCCACCCTGGATCCCGTTCACGTCGACCGCGGGCTCGCCCCATGTCCGGAGGTAGAACTCATCTCCCGCGGCCGAATCTGCCGGCCTCGATCCGGCGGCTGCGATCTCGTCCGGGCCGGCGGGGAGCGTCTCCCACCCGGCACGCTCGGCGTCGGAGGGTGACACGATTCCCACCCGCAACGCCTCCGGCAGGCGGCCGTTGCGCGGGAGCACGGCAGCCAGCGTTTGCATCAGGGCATGGACGGCGTTGAGCGACGCGCCGCCGTACATGCCGGAGTGAAGATCGCGGCCCCCGGTGCGTACCGCGACGTGGAAGTAGCAGAGGCCGCGAACGGCGATGTTGAACCCCGGGACGTCGCGCTCGACCATGCCGCTGTCGAACACGATCGCCGCGTCCGCTCCGCGCTCGTCGCCTGCAATCCAGTCGACGATCGAGTGCCCGCCGATCTCTTCCTCGCCGTCGCAGGCGAAGCGCAGGTTGACGGGGAGCTCGCCGGCGGCCGCGAGCAGTTCGGCGGCCTTCAACAGCATGTAGAGCTGCCCCTTGTCGTCTGCAATGCCCCGGGCGTAGAGCCACCCGTCACGCTCGACGAGATCGAACGGCTCTGACTCCCACTGGTCGAGCGGGTCGGGAGGCTGGACGTCGAAGTGCCCGTAGCAGAGGATCGTCGGGGCCGAGTCTGCGTTCTGCGAGGCGCGAATCTCGCCGACCACGAGAGGCCGCGCGCCCCAGGGAATGACTTCGGCGCTTCCGCCCGCCCGGCGCACCCGATCTGCCACCCATTCCGCAGCCAAGGCAACGTCGTCCTGGCGAGCCGGGTCCGCGCTGATCGACGGAATCGAGATCAGTTCGGCGAGCTCGGCGAGGAGCTGGTCCAGCGGCGGCATCTGCACGGCGGAGGAAGTGTACTTCGGCGACGCGCGCCACCAACCAGTGAGCGGGCGGAGATCCCACGCCCGGGCCCCAGGCTGAAGCCCGTGCCGCACGCTCTCTATCTGGGAGGGAGGAATCGCAGGGAACCGTAGCTTCCCGGCTTCAGGATCCGCGCGCAGCGCGGAAGCGGAGCGCGTCGCTACGCGACATCCCGAACGTTGCCGGCCTCGGCGAGAGCGCGAAGCTTCTTCAGGCTCTGGTGCTCGATCTGGCGGATCCGCTCACGGGTGACGTTGAACGCCCTTCCGACCTCGTCGAGCGTTTGCGGTTGCTGGCCGTTGAGCCCGTATCGCAGCTCGAGAACGGCGCGCTCGCGGGGCGCGAGCGCGCCAAGAATCGACCGAAGCGCTTCCCGGCGCAGCGTCACCTCGGCCGCCTCGTCGGGCAGCTGCGCGGTGACGTCCGTGAGGAAGTGGCCGAACTCGGATTCGTCGTCGTCTCCGACGGGCTTCTCGAGCGACACCGGCGTCTGCGCCGACCGCTTGATCTGCTCGACCTCGTCGACCGAGAAGTCGAGGTCGAGCGCGATCTCAGCGATCGTCGGGTCGCGCGCCAGCTCGGACCGGAGCTTCCTCTCGCTGCGATGGATCTTGTTGAGCTTCTCGACGACATGAACGGGCATCCGGATCGTTCGTCCCTTGTCGGCGATCGCGCGGGCGACGGCCTGCCGGATCCACCAGGTGGCGTACGTCGAGAACTTGAAGCCCTTCCTGTAGTCGAACTTCTCCGCTGCGCGTACGAGACCGATCGTCCCTTCCTGGATCAGGTCGAGGAAGGGAAGACCCTGGTTGCGATAGCGCTTTGCGATCGAGACGACGAGCCGAAGGTTTGCCTCGACCATCGCCTGCTTCGCGGCGTGCTCGCCCAGCTCGATGCGCTTGGCCAACTCGACCTCCTGAGCGGCGGTGAGCAGCGGCACCTTGCCGATGTCCTTGAGGAAGAGCTGTAACGTGTCGGTCGAGATCTCGGCCTCGGCGGCCCACTCCTTCTCCGCCTCCGCCTCGCTCTGCTCGGCGTCGACGACGTCGACCTGTGCTTCGTCGAGCGCTGTGTAGAACTCGTCGAGCTGGGCCGCATCGAGATCGAGCTCGTCGAGCGCGATGGCTATTTCATCTGCGTCGAGCTTGCCCGCGCCCTTACCGGCCTCGAACAGGGTTCGCACCTCGAGCAGGTCGAGGACTCCCGCAACGACGGGGGTCTGCGCCGTGCTACTCGAATCAGCTGCGCTCAAGAACCGCCCCCCTATTGTTGGAACCGCTCTGACGGTAGCCGTCGGACATCCCTGCGTCAACGATTTCGCCCGAACGATCAGATCTTTGCGGCGGTCAACTGATCGAGGTACTGCTTCGCGACCCCCACCAGTCGGGATCCCGGCTCCACGGTGCGAACGAGCTCCAGCTGCCGACGAGCCTCCTTCACCTGCCCCGACCAGAGGAGAAGGAGACCGAGGTGGAAGCGAACCGTTGCTGCCCTCGGAAACGTCCTCGACAGCGGGCCGAGCCGCGAGAACGCGCGCACGGGGCGCGCCTTGTCGAAGAGGCCGACCGCAGCTGCGACGCGCGCCTCGGGATCGGACGGATGCAGTCTGGCTGCTTCGGCGAAGACGCGCTGGGCCGACTCCTGTCGTCCGAGCCGTTGGAGCGCAACGCCGTAGAACAGGCGATCGGAGACGGAGCCGTTCCGCGCGCGCCGCTCGAGCGCGGCGAACTGGCCCGGCGGATCGAGCCGGCTGATGGCGGACGAGACGTTCGCGACGGGGACGAAAAGGGGCAGGTTACGCGCGAACTCCGGATGAAGGAGGTTGCCGGCCGTTACCGCATAGGCGGTGTCAGGCTCGAGCTCAACCGCCGACTGCCACGCCTCCTTCGCTCCCGCCTCACCGGCCCAGTAGCGAGCGATCCCCAGGTTGAGTTGGATCGCGGCGCTCTTCGGGTGAAGGCCAGAAAGCTGCGTCAGACGCGCGACCGTGCCGTCGGGCCAGCTGCTGAAGGCCGCTCCGATCCGCGCTTCCAGCGAATCTCGACGCGCGAATCGCTCTCCCGCCTCGACTCGCTTGCCGTCCTCGTAGAGGCGAAGCCCTTCCCGAAGGCCGACGGCTTCCTCGTCGACGCGTACTCCGAGATCGAGCGAGAGGGGCGGGGCTCCCGGTTGCACCTTGGGGGCAGGCGCGGCGACGCCGGCCGGCTCGCTGCTCGACGCGGCGGTGATTCCCGCGACGGCGCTACCGACGATGAGGGCCAGAGCAGTGACAACGAGGATTGTCCGTGTGCGGGCGCTCACGACTGAACGGTAGCCGCCGGAGGGTGACTCACCTCGGGTCGCCGGCCGGCGCGCGCACGCGCGCCGGCCTCGAGCGATCGCGATGGTGTTCTGCGGAAAGGCCGACCCGCTATACTCTGGAAAGTAATGGCGAGCTACCGCGAGCTACTCAACCAGGTGAAGAGCGAGATCGACGAGGTCAGCGCACCCGATCTCCACGAGCGCCTGGCAACCGGCGACCGGCCGCTTCTCCTCGACGTCCGCGAGCAGAACGAGTGGGACGAGGGGCACCTCCCGGACGCCGTCCATGTCGCACGGGGAAACCTCGAGGCGCGCATCGAGGCGGTCGCCCCTGACAAGTCGCGCGAGGTCATCACGTACTGCGCCGTCGGAGCGCGCTCCGCCTTTGCGGCCAAGTCGCTCATCGAGCTCGGGTACACGGACGTCTCCTCGATGGCCGGTGGTTTCTCCGAGTGGAAGCACAATGGCTATGCGTTCCAGACGCCGCGCGCTCTGACGTCCGAGCAGCGCAACCGCTACTCGCGCCACATCCTGATTCCCGAGGTGGGCGAGGTCGGACAGCAGAAGCTGCTCGATGCCCGTGTCCTCCTCATCGGTGCCGGTGGCCTCGGCTCGCCGTCGTCGCTCTACCTCGCCGCCGCGGGCGTCGGCACGCTTGGCATCATCGATGCCGACGTCGTCGACGACTCGAACCTGCAACGCCAGATCGTGCACTCGACGAGCACGCTCGGTGAGCCGAAGGTGCTCTCGGCAAAGAAGGCGATCGAGGCCCTCAACCCCGACGTCACGGTGGTTCCCTACCAGGAGCGCCTGACCTCCGAGAACGTCGAGCGCATCCTCGCGGACGGGTGGGACGTGATCGTGGACGGTGCAGACAACTTCCCCACGCGCTACCTCGTGAACGACGCCTCGGTGTGGCACAACATTCCGGTCGTGCACGGCTCGATCTATCGCTTCGAGGGCCAGGTGACCGTGTTCGAGCCGCACGCGGGTCCCTGCTACCGCTGCCTCTATCCGACGCCGCCGCCGCCCGACCTTGCGCCGAGCTGCGCCGAGGGCGGAGTGCTCGGCGTCCTGCCCGGGATCGTCGGCTCACTCCAGGCGAGCGAGGCACTGAAGCTCATCCTGGGGGCGGGGGAAGGCCTGACCGGCCGGCTCCTCCTGTTCGACGCCCTCTACACGACGTTCGACGAGGTGACCGTGAAGAAAGACCCGGGCTGTCCGGTGTGTGGCGATTCGCCCACGATCACCGAGTACGTCGACTACGTCGAGTTCTGTCAAGGCCCGGTGCACGCTTGACCGCCGTCCGGATCCCCCCCACGCTGCGGGCCGAGGTCGGAGGCGAGCGTCAGGTCGAGGCGGAGGGCGCCACGGTTCGCGCGGTGCTCGACGACCTCGTCGACCGGTACCCAGCGCTCGGCTCACAGATCTTCGACGGGGACGAGATCGCGACGTTCGTGAACGTCTACCTGGGCGGAGAGGACGTGCGCACTCTCGACGGTCTCGACACGGAGGTCACCGGGGGCCAGACCGTGATCCTGCTGCCGGCGATGGCCGGCGGCTCGACGCCGCCACGCTCGCGCCCCGTCGTCTCGTCGCTGCTCGACCTCGTCGGCAACACGCCGCTCGTCGAGCTCTCGAGGATCTCGCCGAAGCCCGCTGTACGGATCTACGCGAAGCTCGAGGGCCAGAACCCGACCGGCTCGATCAAGGACCGCGTCGCGAAGTCGATGATCGAGGCCGCGGAGGAATCGGGGGAGTTGAAGCCGGGCCGACACCTGCTCGAGCCGACTTCGGGCAACACCGGTCACTCGCTCGCGATGATCGCGAAGTTGAAGGGCTATCCCCTCACCTGCGTGATGCCCGAGAATGCGACCGACGAGCGCAAGCGGCTGTTGCGGCTCTACGGCGCGGAGATCGTCCTGTCGCCCGGTGACCAGGGCTCGAACGGCGCAGTCCGGCTTGCCCTCGAGCTCGCAGAGCGTGACCCGAAGTACTTCATGCCGTTCCAGTACGCGAATCCGGCCAACCCACGTGCGCACTACGACGGCACGGGCGCGGAGATCGCGGAAGCGCTCGAGCACGTCGACGTGCTCGTCGCGGGGCTCGGCACCGGAGGAACGCTGATGGGTGTCGGCGAGCGGTTGCGAGAGTCGTTCCCCGAGATCGTGATCGCAGCCGCCGAGCCTCTGCCGGGCGACTCTGTGATGGGCCTGCGCTCGCTCGATGACGGCTACGTCCCGCCGATCCTCGACGTCTCCAAGCTCGACCGGAAGATGCTGGTCTCGAACGCTGAGTCGGTGCGCGCCGTGCGGGCCCTCCTCGACCTCGAGGGGATCTTCGCCGGCGTTTCCTGCGGTGCGGCGATCCACGTCGCACGCAAGATCGCCGAGGAGATGGACGAGGGCGTGATCGTGACGATCCTCGCCGACGCCGGCTGGAAGTATCTGTCCGCGGACTTCTGGGAGGCCTCCGATGGAGACCTCGAGGAGTCCATGGAACGCACGATCTGGTGGTAGTTCCCGCCGACGTGCGGGCCGCGCTCGTCGCCCACGCGACGGCAGAGCTGCCGAACGAAGCCTGCGGCCTCGTCCTCTTCGACGACGAAACCGCGGTCGAGTACATCCCGGGGCGGAACGCGTCGCCGTCGCCGTACCACTTCGAGCTCGAGATCGACCCGATCACCTGGGCCGACCTGAACGACCGCGACGTCGCACAGGCGGTGTTCCACTCCCACATCTCCTCGCCGCCACGCCCGTCACGAACCGACGTGCAGAACATCGGCCTCTGGGCCGGCCAGCCGTACCTGATCTACACGCTGCGCACCGACGAGCTCGCCGCCTGGCGCATCGTTGACGGCCACATCGAGCCGATCCCGCTCGAGCACACGTAGCCCCACGGCGTGACGACCGAGGTCTCGCTCCAGGAGGGTTCCCGCAGCGAGACCACGTCGTCAGCGTCCGTCGAGCACGATCAGGTGACCGTGAGCGTGCCGTTCATCGAGCTCGCGTGCGGGTCGCACACGAACGTGTACGTGCCCGGCTCGAGCGCGACCTCGAACGTCTTCGTGCCTTCCTCGGAGACCTCTGTCATCACGTCCACCCCACCGGGGCCGGTGAAGTGGAAGTTGTGATCCGAGGCCATGTCGTCGACGACCAACGTGTACGTCCCGGCGGCCACCGCCTTGTCTACCATCGAGATCTCGAAGCCCGGCCCGACCGATGCCGTCAGGGTCAATCCCGTCACGGTGCTCGAGTCGCCGTCTCCGCTCGTCTCCGTCACGGTGGTGTCGGGTGTTGCAGTGTCCGAGTCGCCTCCGCCACAACCGGCAGCGAAAGCCACTCCCACCGCGAGCACTGCAGCTTTCGGAATCCATCGTCTCACGTCGTCCTCCTCGTGGGGTCGTTGACCGGTCTACGCGGGAAACGCGCGTCCGGTTCTGCATCATGAAGGAACGACGACCACTCCGTCGGCTGCGGACCGGAACAACGCGTCGATCGCACGGACCTGTCCGAACGCATCGGCCCGACCGAGCAACGGCAGCCGCTCGCCTCGGATGGCAGCGTTCATGTCCTCCAGCTCGAGCATGTACGGATTCAACGGCTCGACCTCGATCCGCTCGACGACGCCGTCGCGCCTCAGCTCGATGACCGGATTCTGGCAGTGCCACGGGTCGTCGAGGAAGATCGAGCCCTCTGTCCCGATCGCCTCGAGCTCGTCGCGATTCGGAAGCGACGTTCCGCAATCGAACAATGCCGTGACGTCCCCGGGGAATCGCATCAGCCCACTGAAGACCCAGTCCGTGCCGCTCGACCCGATGTGCGCGGCACCGACGACGGACTCCGGCTCGCCCCCGAGGAGGCGCGCACCGCTGACGCAGTAGCATCCGACGTCCATCAGGGAGCCGCCTTCGACGTCGGTGCGCAGGCGGATGTTCTCGGCGTCGTACAGCGAGTAGCTGAACGCGGTGCGGATGACGCGGAGATCGCCGATCGCTCCCGACGCGACCAACTCGGTGAGCCTGGCGGTCTGCGGGTGATGCCGGTACATGAAGGCCTCCGAGAGATGAAGCCCGGTGGCATCAGCAGCGTCGAACGCCCGCTCGACGTCGGCGATGTGCCGGCTGAACGGCTTCTCACAGAGAACGTGCTTTCCGGCCTCGAGGGCGCGGATCGACCACTCGCTGTGCATCGTGTTCGGCAGCGGAATGTACACCGCCTCGACGTCCGGGTCGGCGAGGAGATCGTCGTAGGTCCCGTACGCTCGCTCGATGCCCCACTCCCGGGCATACTCCTCGGCGCGCGCAGTCGTGCGGCTGCCGACTGCGACGACCTCCACCTCGTCAGACGCCGCGGCACCCGCGAGCAGCTTCCCGTTGATGTCCGCAGTCGAGACGAGCCCCCACTTCACTGGTCTTGTCATCGTTGTTGCTCCTTCACCGTGTCGAGTGCCGGGTAGAGCGCCCGGAAGCGCGGATACGTTTCTTCGTAGGCCGCCTGCCACGCGGGATCGGGCTCGACGGTCGCTCGGACATGGACGCAGCTACCGACCGCCTCCGGCACGTCCGCGAACACGCCCCCCGCGACGCCGCCGAGGAGCGCGGCTCCGAAAGCCGATCCTTCCTCGACCGCGGTCAGCTCGATGGGCATTCCAAGGGCCGAAGCGACGATGCGAAGCCACAGCCCTCGCGCGCCACCTCCCGAGGCGCGCGCACGATCGCACGGGCCACCGAGCGCTCGGACGAGCTCGAGCGAGTCGCGTAAGCCGAAGGCTACGCCCTCGAGCACCGCTCGCACGAGCGCGCCGCGGTCGTGGCGAAGCTCGAGACCGGTGAAGGCGGCCCTGGCGGATGGATCAGCGTGCGGCGTGCGCTCTCCTGCAAGGTACGGCGCGAAGAGGAGCCCGTCGACGGCGGGATCCCACGCCTCCGCCTCCGCAACGAGGTCGGCGAACGACACCTCCGGAGCCAGGCGGTCGCGGAGCCACTGCAACGATCCCGCTGCCGAGAGCATCACGCCCATCGCATGCCACTGGCCGGGCACCGCGTGACAGAACGCATGGACGCGAGCCTGTGGATCGCTCGAAAACGCCGGCAGCGCCGCGAAGACGACGCCGGAAGTTCCCATCACGATCGAGAGCGGCCCCGGACGGTCGATGCCGACCCCGAGCGCCGCCGCAGCGCAGTCACCCGCGCCCGCTGCAACAGGAATTCCGTCCGGCACAGCGTCAAACGCGACCGTGAGGCCGGAGACCTCGGGCGACTCGAGAAGCAGCGGCAGGAGAGCATGATCGATGTCGAGCGCGTCGAGCACCTCGGTCGACCACGAGCGCCGAGCGACGTCGAGCAAGAGCGTGCCGGACGCATCAGCGACGTCGGTCGCCCACTCTCCCGTAAGCCGGAGCCGGACGTAGTCCTTCGGCAGCATGATCCGAGCGATCCGGCCGTACGCCTCGGGCTCATGGCGACGGAGCCAGAGGAGCTTCGGCGCGGTGAACCCGGTCAGCGCCCGATTCCCCGTAAGGGCGATCAGCCGGTCGAGCCCGATGCGCTCCTCGATCTCCGCGCACTCGGCGCCCGTTCGCTGGTCGTTCCAGAGGATCGCGGGCCGGACGACCTGCCCGTCGAAATCGAGCGCGACGAGGCCGTGCATCTGGCCCGACAGGCCGATCCCAACGATCTCGAGCGAGCCGAGGTCGGCGATAGCCGCCCTCGTCGCAGCCCACCAGTCGTTGGGATCCTGCTCCGACCAGCCAGGCTTCGGGGTCGAGAGCGGGTATCCGCGCTCGGCACGCCCGACGATGCCGCCGTCGGGCGCCACCGCGATCGCCTTGACCCCGGTCGTGCCGATGTCGAGCCCGACCATCACGCTGGTAGCGTCAACGGCCATGAAGGTGACCCGCTTCGACGAGGGACTCTGGCGCTGGACGGTGTTCTACGAGGAGTGGCGTGACGAGGTCGGCTGCGTCTACTACGAGGCGCCGGACGCGATCGTCCTCGTCGATCCGCTCGTGCCGTCCGAGACAGCGGAGGCGACGAGGTTCTGGGAGGCGCTCGACCGCGACGTCCGTCGCGTGGGACTGCCCGTGCACGTCTACATCACGGTCTTCTGGCATGCGAGGAGCGCGGGCGAGATCGTCCGCCGCTACGACGGACGCCTGCATGCGACGAGCCGCGCCCGCGCGGCGAACGAGCGGCGGACGGGGGTCGTACCGGCCGTGTTTCGGCCGGGCGACGTGCTGCCGGGTGGCATCGAGGCGCTCGAGACCGGCCGCTCTACCGAGGTCGCGTACTGGATTCCCGCTCACGGAGCTCTCGTTCCCGGCGACGTTCTCCTCGGCAACGACACCGGCGGTCTCCGTCTTTGCCCGGAGTCGTGGCTGCCGACCGGAATCGGCCATGGGCGACTGCGCGCCGCGTTGAGGTCGGTGCTCGACCTGCCGCTGACCCGCGTCCTCGTCTCGCACGGGACGCCGGTGACCGTCGACGCGCGGGAGCGTCTCGCCGAGGCTCTGGCTGACGTGTAGCGGCATCAGCTGCACACCTCCCGGGCGACCGCGAGATATGCGTCGTGGCAGCGTTCGAGGGAGGCCAAGTCGACCCACTCGTCCAGACCGTGGATCTCTCCGACAACCGGTCCGAAGACGACCGTGGGGATGCCTGCCTGGGCGAGCAGCGCCGAGTCCGCCCAGAAGGCAACTCCGCCGACCGCATCGTTACCGAGGTGCCGGCTGAGGGCAGCGACGACGGACTCGTCAGGCGCTATCTCGAACGAGCCGCGATGGAAGGGCAGGGTGACGGCCGCCCCGCTGCCGGCCGCGAGCTCCACTAGCTCTGCGCGCACCAGCTCGACCGTCTCGCCGGGAATCGTGCGCCGCTCCCCTTTCAGAAGGCAGCCCGCCGGATAGCTCGAGTACTCCTGCCCGCCGTCGATCACGGATGCGTGGATGGAGCCCGTGCCGAGCAGAGCATGTCCCACTCCACTCCGCAGCCGGGCATCGAGCACGGCGATCCCGGAGAGAATCGGGCCCATCGCCGCGATCGCGTCGATTCCGAGATCGGGACGTGAGCCGTGGGCAGCTCGCCCGACCGTCTCGATCTCGAAGGCGACAAACCCCTTGTGGGCGACCGCGACGACCTCCTCGGTGGGCTCGGTCACGATCGCCGCGTCCGCGGTCGTTCGGCGGACGAGCGCCTCGGTGCCGAGGCTTCCCACCTCCTCGTCGGCGACCGCTGCGACGATCACATCGCCACGGAACTCCTCGCGAGCCGCCGTCGCCGCCACGAGCATGCATGCCGCCAGCGAGCCCTTCATGTCACCCGAGCCCCGTCCGTGCAGGCGACCGTCGCGGACGACCGGCTCGAACGGGGTTTCCATTCCGGCGACGCCGACCGTGTCCATGTGCGCATTCAGGAGCAACGAACGGCCGCCACCGGTTCCGCGGGCGACGGCGACGACGTTCGGACGGCCCGGCGCCGCGTCGTAGATCTCGACGTCCAGCCCCGCCTCTCGAAGCCAGGCCGCCACGAAAGCCGCGATCTCGACCTCCCCGACACCGTCCGGCACGAGGTCGGGGTTCGTCGAGTCGATCGCGACGAGGCGACCGGTCAGCTCAGCAAGCTCCTCGGTGGTGTTACGCACCAAGCGCGGCGTACACGATCTCGTAGGCGCGAACTGCGTCCTTCGTGCTCTGCGCTTCGCGCAAGGCCACGTCATCGATCCTCTCTGCCACGGAGTCGATGAAGTTCCACTGCAGCACCGACCGCTTCACGGCGGCGACCGCGTCTTCGGTGTAGGGGTAGAGGTCGAAGCCGAGCCGCTCGCCGTTTGCGCCGTAGTTCGCCCGTCGAAGCTCGAGTGCGAGCTCGAGCGTCTCCATGAATGCCGTCGCCCCGACCATGTTGTCGTCATCGAACGTGCCCCAGCCGGAGTTCGCGTGCTGGTGGCCGAGCAACCCCTCGGCGGCGAGCAGCGCGGCGTACTCACCGAGTGACTCGCCGTTCATGAGCAGGTGCTGCCAGTCCATGTTGACCTGGACGTTGGTGATCCCCCGGGCGCGCAGCGAATGGATGACATGCAGCGTCATGCCGATGTTGCGCATGAAGATCTTCATCGCCGGCTCCGAGTTCTTGTGCTCGAGGAACAGCTTCACGCCATGTTTCGCGCAGGTTTCCGCAGCCTCGGCCATTCCCTCGATGAACCATTCCCATGCCTGCGCGTACGAGGTCTGGAACGGATAGTTGTAGCCCTCGATCCCCGGCCAGCAGATCATGTTCGTGCCCAGCGAGCCGGCGAGCTCGGCCGTCTCGCGGGTCAGCCGGCGAGCCTCGGCCCGCGTGGCCGCGTCCGGTGACGTGAGCCCGCCGCGCCCGAAGCGGGGGTCCGTGTGCAGCCCCGTGCAGACGGCAGCGATCCCGTGCCCGTCGAGCGCCTCGCGGACCTCGTCGAGGTTTTCGGGATTCAGCTCACCCGGATAGTGGAACTCGTAATCGTCCATCAGGTCACCGAGTCCTTCGACCGCCCGGCGCACCTTGTACGCCGTCGACTCGTTCGTGTGCTCGGGCTGATACCCCATCGGCACGAAACGCGTGATCATCGGGCCGAGCGCCCAGATTCCAAGGGACGTCTTCATCTGCGTGTTCTCCTCGCGGTCAGGGGGGTGGCTCGTAGTATCTCCGAAACGGCTGATTCAAATGCGAGGTGGTCGCCGCCGGGGGCATCATCGGCTGGAGCGAGACGTTCGTGCGCGAGATCCACCACCTTCTCGGCGCCCTCAAGAGCGACACGGACGTTGCGCCCTACGGCGCGACGCTCGAGGACGGCTACCGCGCTGCAGAGGTGCGCGATGCGATCGTCCGCTCGAGCGCGAGCGGACAGCGGCAGGCCGACACGTACCGCTGAGGAGAGAAAGCGGGGCCGGGGGCGGGAACGACCTCTAGCGCCCGGCTCTCGTCTGGCGGCGCCGAAGGACGGTGTCGAGCGTGACCGCGAGTAGCAGGATCGACCCGGTGACGATGTAAATCGTGCCCTGAGTCAGGTTCAGCGTGTTGAGGCCGTTCGCGATCGTGGCGATCACGAGCGAACCGAAGAGGGCGTTCTTGACCTCGCCACGACCACCGAAGAGGCTCGTGCCGCCGATCACCGCGGCCGCGATCGCGTCGATCAGCAGCGTGCCGCCGCCGGCGTTGAGATCGACACTGCTGAGCCGGGCGGCGAGCACGATGCCGCCGAGCCCGGCCATGCCACTCGAGATCATGAAGACGATGATCCTTACCCGTGGGACGTTGATGCCCGAGCGACGCGCCGCCTCCGCGTTGCCACCAACCGCATAGACGTGGCGGCCGAACGTCGTCCGCTTCGCGATGAACGTCCAGAAGAGCAGCATCACGATGATGAGAAGGAGGACGAACGGAACGCCGCGATCCCGGTTACAGATCGAAACGACGACGAAGGACGCCACGACGATCCCGAGCGCTTTCAGGAGGATGAGGAAGATGTTGCCGACAGGCAGACCGTGTCGCCGGCGCGAGACGATTCCCGCCACTGCGCTGATGACGTAGAAGGCGGACACACCGACCGCCATCAGCCAGCCGGCCTGCTTCGAGAAGAAGTAGTTGGCGACGTTGTTGACGGTGGTGTCCTGGATGATGAGGACGCCTTGCGGGATCGACTTCTGGATCACGCCCTGCCAGATCTGGAAGCCGGCGAGGGTGACGACGAAGGCCGGAACCCCGATCAACGCCACGATCGAGCCCTGGAACGCGCCGATCAGGGCGCAGACCCCGATCGCGGCGGCAATGGCGAGCAGGCCGGGAATCTGATGGCCGGAGCCGGCCAGGGTGAGCTGTGCGACCACGACCCCTGCGATGCCGCTCACGTAGCTGATCGAGAGATCGATCTCACCGATCAGGAGGACGAAGACGACGCCGTAGGCAAGCATCGTGACGCCGGCCATCTGGGTCATGATGTTCGTGAAGTTGCCCGGCGTGAAGAAGTTGTCGGCCTTGATCGAGAAGAAGGCGACGATGATGAAGAGCCCGATGATCACGGGCCAGCTGCCGAGGTTTCCGGCGCTTATGTTCGCCCGGATGCGCTGCATCAAACCGCTGTCGGCGGGCTGCGACTGAGGAGCTTCGACAGCACTACTCATGATGCGGGATCCTCACGATCCGTCATCTCGATGCCGGAGACCCTGGTCGGCACCCCGGCCGTGATCGCTCCGACGACCTCCTGCTGGGTCGTTTCCCGACGGTTGTAGATCGTGATGTTCCGGCCGAGGCGCAGAACCGTGATCCGGTCGGCAACGGCAAAGATGTCGTGGAGGTTGTGCGAGATCAGGACGACGGCAAGCCCCTGCTCGGCCAGTCGTGCCACGAGCTCCAGCACCTGCTCGGTCTGGGCGACGCCGAGGGCGGCGGTCGGCTCGTCGAGGATGACGAGGCGCGAGTTCCACATGACCGCGCGCGCGACCGCGACCGACTGCCGCTGACCGCCGGAGAGTGTCGCGACCGGCTGCCGGATCGAGCGGATCGTCGTCACGGAGAGGCCCTTCATCGTCTCGGCGGTGCGACGCTCCATCTCCGGCTCCTTGAGCCGCTGGAAAACGTCGTGCGCCTCGCGTCCGAGGTACATGTTCTGAACGACGTCGAGGTTGTCGCAGAGCGCGAGATCCTGGTAGACGACCTCGATCCCGAGTCGGGCGGAATCCTTCGGCCCCGAGATCGTGACCGGCTTCCCGTCGAAGAAGATCTGACCTCCGTCGGCGACGTGGATGCCCGCGACACACTTGATCAGCGTCGACTTGCCCGCCCCGTTGTCACCGACGAGCGCCATGACCTCGCCCGCGCACACCTCGAAGTCGACATCGGTCAGCGCCTGGACCGAGCCGAAGTTCTTCGAGACTCCGCGGAGCTCGAGGAGCGGTTGCGTCGTGGGTTCGGTGGCCGTGGTCATGGTCATGGTCAAAATGCCGTGCGCGAGAGAATACGCGGGAGCCGCCTGCGCTGCAGGCGGCTCCCGAATAGGACGTGCTGACTACATAGGCTTGACGCAGTACTTCTTGTACACGCCGACGCACACTTCGCTCTTCTTCAGGTAGCCGTTGAACAGCTGCCGGAAGTTCGCCTTGGTGATGGCGACGGGCGGATAGATGTACGCCTTCTGCTTGGCCGAGCCGTTCTTGACGACGGTGTTCGTCTTCGGGGTCTGACCCTTCATCAGGGCGATCGCGAAGGCGGCGGCCTTCGAGGCGAGGAGCCTCGTGTCCTTCCAGACCGTCATCGTCTGCCAACCGGAGATGATGTTCTGGACGCCCTGGCCCGTCGCATCCTGGCCGGAGAGCGGGATCGGCTTGAGGCCACGAGCCTTGAGAGCAACGACAACGGCATTTGCGAGACCGTCGTTCGCTGCGGCAACCGCGTCGATCTTACCGCTCGTCTTCGTCAGCATCTGCTCGAAGATCAAGCCGGCCTTCTGATTGTCCCAGCCCGGCGTGAACTGATCCGGGCCCTTGACGAAGGTGCCCTTCTTGTAGAGCGGCTTCAGGACCGAGTCGTACCCGCTCTTGAAGAGGAACGCGTTCGGGTCCGTCTGACCACCGTTGAGCTCGGCGACGACGGGCTTCTTGCCGTACTTGCCGTTCTTCTTCAGGCCGCTGACGACACCGAGGCCCTGAAGCACACCGACCTTCGCCCCGTCGAACGAGACGTACACGATGCCCTTGCTGCCGTTGACCTGGCGGTCGTACTCGATCACCTTCGCACCCTTGGCGGCGGCGGCTCTCTCGATCGCGAGACCCGAGCCCGAGTCGAGCGGCGCGAGAATGACGACCTTGGCACCGTTCGAGAGGCACTGGTCGGCCTGCGTCTTCTGCTTCTGTGCGTCGTTGTCAGCGTTGGTCATGACGTACGAGACCTTGGCTTTGTTGAACGCCTTGACGAGCGAGGGGCGGTCCTGGGTCTCCCAGCGGACCGACGACTTGGAGTCCGGCAGCAGGACGCAGACGTCCTTGTTGGCCGAACCCTTGGCGAACGCTGCCGTCACTGCCACGCTTACTGCGACGAGTGCGACAACGGACACGATAAGAAACCTCTTCACGATAGTTCTCCTTCTGGTGGTAGCCACTCACGTTGTGGCGGGGCAACAATACAGACCGTCATGATCCCGTTCAATGCCTCCGCCTTGATGATGATGCACGCACTGCTCGATCGCGGTCGACACCTCCTTCGTCATCCGTTCTGGCGCCGACCGCCGCCGCCCTGCCCACATGGCATGACGGACAGCAGACCCTCTGACGTCGCCGAACTCTCATGGTTAGGAAACCCCTTCTGACAAGACCCCTGTCCTCTCTGCGACCCGCCACGGCTCGGCCAGGACGGACATCAGCGTCAGCGCAGCAGCACCCCGCACCGCGGCGCCTTCTCCGAACTCGGACGCGCGCACCTCGCACTCCGCCAGCGCGGCCGAGAGGACGCGCTCTCCGAGTACCTGCCGCACATCGTCGACGAGCCAGGGGGCGAGAGGGCCGAAGCTACCTCCGAGCACGACGACACCGACGTCGAACAGGTTCACGGCCGAGGAGAGACCGATGCCGAGATGACGTCCGGCCGCGGCGAGGCTTCGCAGGACAGCCGGGTCACCCCTTCTCGCTCGCCGGACGAGCTCCCGCGTCACGTCGCGCGTGTGACCGTCGCCGTCGACGACGATTCCGGCATTGCGCGCGATAGCCTCCTGACCGACGAACGTCTCCAGGCAGCCGAGCGCTCCACACCTGCACGCCGGCCCATCGGGGTCAAGAGTGATGTGGCCGAGCTCGGCCCCGAAGCCGTGCGCCCCTCGGAAGAGGTCGCCGCCGATGAAGATCCCCCCGCCGACGCCGAAGCCGCCGAAGACGCAGAGGAAGTTGTCCGCGTCTCGCGCCGCGCCTTGCCAGTGCTCGAGAAGTGCCGCGAGATTGGCCTCGTTGTCGACGTGAACGGTGAGCCCACCGAGCCTCTCCTTCAGGTCGCCCGCAACAGGGATTCCGGACCAGCCGAGGTTTGGCGCTCGAAGCAACGTGCCAGACTCCGCCTCGACGAGGCCGGGTAGCGCGGTCGCCACGCCCGCCAGCACGAGCCCCTCGCCCTCGATCAGCGACAGTGCGCCCTTTGCCATGCGCGCCAGCCGAGTCAGCACAGGCCCCGGCTTCGATTGCCGGTTGTCGACGTGCACCCGCTTCTCGTAGCGGACTGTGCCCCTCAGGTCTTCGACGCAGACGGCCAGATAGTCCACATTTACCTCGAGCCCGACAGCGACGATGCGATCGCCGACCTCGAGCGCCTGACCCGGCCGGCCGGCCCGCCCGGATCGCTGATCGTCGCCCGTCTCCCGCAGGAGCTCGAGCTCGATCAACTCTCCCACGAGACTCGAGACGGTTCCACGCGTCAATCCTGTGTCGGTGGCCACCCGGGCGCGAGAGCGCGGCTCGCCGGCCGCAATCTGTTGGAGCACGACCCCGAGGTTGGCCCGTCTCACCGTCGTCTGATCCGAACGCAAGGGTGCGTTGCCGGCGCGCTCGAAGCTCATGCGCGCGTTCCAGAACGGGGGAATGTCAACAGTGACGTGTTCAACCCAGCGGCGGGTTTTGTATGGACGTCGTACAAACTAAAGCTCGTGGCCGAGAATGTCAAGATCTGGATTCGGAGAGGATCCCGCCGATCTCGACGAAGCGCCGCTCCCCCGATCCGCTGCGTGGGGCACGCCACGCAGCCTCGTAGACTGCGGGTGTGATCGCCGACGCCCACCTCGACCTCCTCCTCGAGCTCGGCCACCGCGAGCTCCGCTTCAGCGAGAAAGAGACATTCGCCCGCACCTGGCTGCCGCTGCTCGAAGCCGGCGGCGTCGGGCTCCAGGTCTGCCCGGTCTTCGTGGAGCTCGAGCGGCAGCCCGAGGGGACGCTTCGCGAGGCGCTCGGGCAGGTGACGTGTCTCCTCCGGGCCGTCCGGGAGAACAGCGATCGCGTCATGCAGATTCGGACGGCCGCCGACCTCGACGCCGTCGAACGCGGCGAGCGGATCGGGCTGATGCTGTCCCTCGAAGGCGTCGAGCAGTTCGGCTACGAGATCTGGCCCGCCGAGACGTTCTGGGAGCTCGGCGTCCGGATGGCAGGGCTGACGTGGAACCGCCGGAACCCGTACTCCGACGGAGCAGCCGAAGACGGTGGGCTCTCCCGCCTCGGGCGCGCCCTCGTCGACAGGCTCGTCGAGCTCGGCGTGATCCTCGACCTCGCACACACATCGGTGTCGGCGTTCGACGAGATCATCGACCGAGCCGCCGGCGCCCCCGTCATCTGCTCACACGCTGCCTGCCGGGCGGTCAACGACCACCCTCGCAACCTCACCGACGACCAGCTCCGGAGGCTCGCCGACGCCGGCGGGATCTTCGGGCTGATGCTCCATCCCCTGGCGATCGATCACGAGCAGCGGACGCTCGACCGGGTCGTCGACCACCTCGAGCACGCGATCGACGTCGTCGGCGTCGACCGCGTCTGCTTCGGCGGCGACTTCACGACCCGGCTGGTGGAGGTGCTACCCCCGTTTCCGAAGCCGGCGGACGGCCTCATGCCAGAGGGCCTCGAGCCCGGAGCCGGAATCGAGGGCCTCAAGGGCCCCGAGGACTACCCGGCGCTCGCCCGCGCGATGAGCGTCCGCGGCTGGAGCCAGGCCGATGTCGATGCGGTGAGCAGCGACAACCTGCTCGGGTTCCTGCGCCGCTCGTTGCCGCCCGGTTAGCTGCGGGCCGGCCGGTGTCAGGCTACAGCCGGCACGAAAGGTGGGAATGTGTCCCGAGCGGGCCCGATGCGCGAGGGGAAGCGCACCTCTACAGCGCGGCGCCGCCGTCGGCCAGTAGCGTCGCTCCGTTAACGTAGGCCGCTTCGGACGAGAGGAGCCACGCCACGAGCGCAGCGATCTCCTCCGGACGGCCGAGACGGCCGGCCGGGATCTCGGCCGCGAGCTCGTCGAGGCGGTCCCCGGCGAGCTCCCGGACCGTCTCCCCGTCGATCGTGCCGGGCGCGACGGCATTCACGGTCACGCCGGCGCCCGCCAGCGCAGCGGCAGCGCGCCGGGTGAGGGCGAGGAGACCCGCCTTCGAGGTCGCGTAGTGCGCGCCCGTGACTCCACGCCCCCGAAACGCAGAGTCCGACGAGATGTTGACGATGCGCCCGTCGCCGCGGTCGCGAAGCACCGGCCCGACCGCGCGGATTCCCAGAAACGGGCCGCGTAGATTCGTCGAGAGCACGTCGTCCCACTCGGCAGGGTCGATCTCGAAGAGCTCGCGCACGTCGGTCCGGGCTGCGCAGTTGACGAGCGCGGCAAGATCCCCGGCCGATCGTGCCAGGTCGACGGCGCGGTCCCAGGAGGCCGCGTCCCGGACGTCGAGCAGGACGGGGTGCGAATCGCGTCCGAGCTCCGCGGCGAGGAGCGCCACCGCATCGCCGTCGAGGTCGCCGAGGACGAGAGCCCAGCCGTCGGCGTACAGGCGTCGTGCCACCGCGGCGCCGATTCCGCGGCCGGCACCCGTGACGATCGCGGTCCTCATGCCGGGGACTCGAGTCCGAGCAGGCTCGCGCCGACCGCACCTCCGAGGTCGCCGAGTTCGGCGATGCGGTACAGGGGGGGCTCACGGAAGAAGGTGTGCTCGTTCGCCGCGGCTTCGATCTGGCCGAGCCACTCCGGCCCGAGCCGCTCTCCGAGGCCGCCCCCGATCACGACCGCCTCGACGTCGAGCAGGGTCACGGCCGATCCGATCCCCACCCCGAGCGCCACGACGGCGCGCTGGATCAGCGTCTCTGCAACCTCGTCGCCGGCCTGCAGGGCACGCAACCAGACCCCGCTCGTCAGCCTCCCACGGCCGCGCTTCTCCATCAGCTCGAACAGGATCGTGGGGCGGTTCTTCGCGAGCTCGCGCGCCCGCTCCTCGAGCGCTCCGCGGCCAGCGTACGCCTCGACGCACCCCTCGAGCCCACAATTGCAACGGCGGCCTCCGGGCTTGGAGCAGACGTGCCCGATCTCGCCGGCCGAGCCACGTCCCACGAGATGCCGGCCGTCCATCACGATCCCGCCGCCCACGCCCGTGCCCCAGAAGACCCCGAGGAAGGACCTGAAATCCCTGCCGGCACCGAAGCGACGCTCGGCCTCGACGGCGACGTTCACGTCGTTGCCGATCGCGACGGGCCGCCCCAGCTCTTCGGCGAGCCACGGCCCGAGAGCGAATGGTGCATCCCAGCCGTCGATGTTCGGAACCTGGAGAACCGTGCCCGTCTCCACGTCGATCGAGCCCGGAGCTCCGACACCGATCGCGGCGAGCCCAAGGGGCTCGACACCCGCCTCCTCGAGGGCGGTCAGCAGCGTCTCGGCGAGCTCGGCGGCGACCGCTTCCGGGCCACCCTCCCGCGGCGTGTCCCGCCGGGCACTCCCGAGTACGGTGGACTCCCCGTCCGTCACGACGGCCTGGATCTTCGTACCCCCTAGGTCGAGGCCGCCCCTCATCCTCGTCACGGCAGCCAGCGCACGATCTCCTCGATCGGCCTCCGATTCGCCCGCGCGCTCCACTCCGCCGCCGTGTGCAGACCCGCGTCGCGCGGTCGCTCTGGGATCCCGAACGAGAGCACGATCACCGGCGTCTCGTCGTCCGTCGCAAGGAGCGCGTGACGGGCGAGGTCGATGTCCCTGATCCCGTTCGGGCAGGAGGCGATCCCCTCCGCCCAGGCGGCCAGCAGCATGCTCTGGGCGGCGCGCCCGGCGTCGAAGAGGACCGGGCCCTTGCCGTTCACGAGGATCGCCACGACGAGACCGGCGCCGAGCACGTTCTCCGGGACGAACACCGCGCCCGCGAGCTCCTCGAGCCGCGGCCGCCCGGTCGGCACGACGAATGTCCAGGGCTGCGAGTTCCGCGACGATCCCGACAGCCGTCCGGCATCGAGCAGCCGGAGCGCGAGCTCGGCCGACAGCGGCTCGGGGAGCGTACGGCGCTCGTCGCGACGGCTGGCGATCGCGAGCAGCGTGTCCACCCCGGTAGCCTAGTCCGGATGGCGCAACCGGTCGACCAGGAGACGGTGAGCCTCCTCCGCTGGCTGCGCAGGCAGCTGCGCCAGCCCACGCCGGAGCGCGAGCGCCTGGAGGCTGCGGTCGCGCACGACGACCCAGCCGAGGCGCGGCGACTGCTCGGGCTCTACGACTTCGGCGATGCGCAGCGGAGGCACATCGAAGGGCTGATCGACCGTTGGGAGGCGAGCCGTGCCCCGCGCTGAGAACGAGGCGCTCGTGCGGAGAATCTTTGCGGCGTTCGCGGAGAACCGCGGATTCGCACTTCGCGACGTGTTCGCAGCCGACGCGACCTGGACGGTGCCAGGCGCCGGAACGATGGCCGGGACGTTCCGGGGCCGTGAAGAGATCTTCGGTTTCCTGGGGCGCCTTCCGAAGGAGACCGACGGAACCTACGCTTCGTCACTGATCGACGTTCTCGCCTCTGACGGACGGGCTGCCGCGCTCTATCGGGCGAGCGGCGAGCGCAAGGGGCTCCGGCTCGAGCTCGACCAGGTGCTCCTGTTCCGGATCGAGGACGGACTCGTGCGAGAGGTGTTGGCCCTGCCGAGCGACCCCGCTGCCTTCGACGAGTTCTGGGCCTGATGGGCGAGGTCGACTTCAGCCGTTTCGAAGCGATCACCTTCGATTGCTATGGCACGCTGATCGACTGGGAACAGGGCATTCTGAACGCACTCCAGCCCGTGCTCGCGCCGCGCGAGGTCGACGTGGGCGAGGACGAGCTGCTCGAGCGCTACGCGCGCCACGAGGCCGTGCTGGAGGCGGGCGACTACCTGACCTACCGCGAGGTGCTCGCCGAGTCGCTCCGCGGGCTCGGTGCGGAGCTCGGGTTCGACGTAACCGCTGACGACGCCCGGTGGTTTGCCGAGGCGATGGGCGACTGGCCGGCCTTCCACGACACCGCGCCGGCGCTACGCCGACTGCACGAGCGGTTCCGGCTGGGTGTGATCACGAACTGCGACCGCGATCTCTTCGCGCGCTCCAACCGCCGCCTCGGTGTCACCTTCGACTGGATCGTCGCCGCGGAGGACGCACGGGCCTACAAGCCGAGCCAGCCGCCCGTTCGAACTGGCGCTCGAGACGATCGAGTTGCCCCGCGAGCGGATCCTCCACGCCGCCCAGTCCCTCTTCCACGACCACGTGCCCGCCAAGCAGCTCGGCCTCACCACTGTCTGGGTCGACCGCCGCCACGACCGGCCGGGATTCGGTGCCACCCCCGAAGCATCGGCGAACCCCGATCTGACGGTGCCCGACATGAAGACGCTCGCCGACGTCGCGCTCGGCTAGTCGGGCGGCACATCGCGGGCGAGGCATGCGCCGCGCCCCTACGGGGCCCAGCTCGGGTCGCGGCCTGCGCCGCCGAGCGACTCGATCACGACCTCGATCAGCCGGCCCGACGAGAGCACGTGTTCCCGGGCGAGCAGGCGCGCGCCTGCCGCGCTCCCGGCCGAGATCGCCTCGCGGATCGCCTTGTGCTGTAGATCGTTCTTCGCGTACAGCTCGTCGAGCTCGGCGCGGGCGCTCCAGACGCGGTCGCCGATGAAGGTCCTACGGGCGCTCTTCGCGAGACGCTCGACGAGCGGCATCGCCGCGGCAGCGTAGATCACGTCGTGAAAGGCGTAGTTCGCCTGCATCCACTCGACGAAGAGCGACGAGTCGCGCACCTCACCACGCCGTGCCTGGCCGCGCAGCTCGAGCGTCAGCGCGGAGAAGCGCTGCTCGGCGGCATCGAGTGCCGCAAGTTCAACGGCCGTCATCCGTGGCGTCGCGACCTCGGTCGCGAGCGCCTCGAGCTCGGCCCGGACGAGATGGGCCTCACGCAGATCCCCCGCGGAGATCGAACGGACCCGGACGCCTCGATTGGGCTCGAACGTGACGAGCCCGAGCGCCGCGAGACGCCGGAGCGCCTCCCTGACCGGCGTGCGCGACACCTCGAACCGCTCGGAGAGCTGCTCCTGACGCATCACTGTTCCGGGCTCGATCGCCCCACCCACGATCTCGTCCTCGAGGACGCGGGCGATGTCGTCGGCCTTCGTGGAGAGAGTGCTCATCGCTCTCGCAGTGTACGGAACACCGTTCGGCTTGCACCCATAGTGGATATGTTTGGGATCCGAAAAGACTGCTTGTGCGGCCCTTGTGCCGCTATTCGCCTTCATATAGGATCCGAGAACACTGTTTCTGGATCCCAAAGGAGCCCGCATGAGCCCGACCGACACGATCGAGCGCCCCTACAGCCACGAGGACGTCGAACGCCTCCGCGGCTCCGTCACGATCGAGCACACGCTCGCCCGTCTCGGGGCAGAGCGCCTCCGGAAGCTGCTCGCCGAGGACGAGTGGGTTCCGGCGCTCGGCGCGATGACCGGTGGCCAGGCGGTGCAGATGGTGAAGGCCGGCCTGAAGGCGATCTATCTTTCGGGCTGGCAGGTCGCGGCGGACGCAAACCTCTCCGGGAACACCTACCCCGACCAGAGCCTGTATCCCGCGAACAGTGCGCCGGCTCTCGTGAAGCGGATCAACAGCGCTCTGCTCCGCGCCGATCAGATCGCTCACGCGGAGGAGGACGACTCGACCCACTGGCTCGCGCCGATCGTCGCCGATGCCGAGGCCGGCTTCGGCGGGCCGCTGAACGCCTACGAGATGATGAAGTCGTTCATCGAGGCGGGCGCCGCGGCGGTGCACTTCGAGGATCAGCTCTCCTCGGAGAAGAAGTGCGGCCATCTCGGAGGCAAGGTGCTCGTGCCGACGGCGCAGCACGTGCGCACGCTGATCTCGGCCCGACTGGCAGCCGACGTCGCCGACGTGCCGACGCTCGTCGTCGCCCGCACCGACGCACTGTCGGCGGCGCTCCTGACGAGCGACATCGACGAGATCGACCGCGAGTTCTGCACCGGCGAGCGCACCCCCGAAGGCTTCTTCCGGGTGCGGGACGGCATCGACGCAGCGATCGCGCGCGGCCTCGCGTATGCCCCTTACTCCGATCTGATCTGGTGCGAAACCTCGACGCCCGACATGGCCGAAGCCGAACGGTTCGCTGCCGCGATCCACGAGAAGTTCCCGGGTCAGCTGCTCGCATACAACTGCTCACCGTCGTTCAACTGGCGCAAGCACCTGAGCGACAGGCAGATCGCCACGTTCCAGAGCGATCTGGCAAAGCTCGGCTACCGCTTCCAGTTCATCACCCTCGCCGGCTTCCACGCCGTCAACCTCTCCATGTTCGAGCTCGCGCGCGGCTACAGCAACGATGCGATGCCCGCCTACGTGCGGCTGCAGGAGCGCGAGTTCGAGCTCGAGGACGAGGGCTACACGGCGAGCCGCCACCAGCGCGAGGTCGGCGCCGGCTACTTCGACCGGGTGCTGCAGACGATCTCCGGCGGGACCGCCTCGACGCTGGCACTCACCGGCTCGACGGAGGAAGAGCAGTTCGAGACCGACACCCACGAGATCGAGAGGAGCGCAGCATGACGCCCGTCCAGACGACACCGATCCTCGAGCGGAGCCACGATGCGAATCAGGCCCGCCCGCCCGAGCCGCGCGTTCTCCTGACCCGCTCCGAGACCGTGGAGTGCAACTGCCCCGACCACTGCGAACGCGACCACGAGCTCGACTAGGGCGGTGGCTCACACCGTCACGCCTGTTTGCCCCTGGGGCCCGTGGTCGTCGTGACCCGTCCCGGGAGAGGCTGCGCCGTCTCCCCTACGGCTTCCGACGAGACCTCAACCGTTATCGTGATGCGCCGTGAGCGACAACGTCCTCGAAGCGCGCCCTCCTGAGGTTTCGGCAGCGCTCGCCGTCGACGTCGCTCGAACCGTGTTCGACGTTGACGGCGAGGCGATCCCGCTCGACAGCGAGCGGGATCGAAACTTCCGGATCGACGGAGCTGAAGGGTCGTTCGTCCTCAAGGTCGGCAACCCCGCGGATCCGAAGGACGTCGTCGAGATGCAGGTGCTCGCGATGGAGCACGCACTCCGGGCCGATCCGACGCTCCCGATCCCGCACCCGCGGCGAACGATCGACCGCCGTCCCACCGGCGCGACCGAGATCGGCGGCGTTTCGCATGCAGTCCAACTCGTCAGCCTGATCGAAGGGACGGCGTTCCCGCCGGGACACGCCTCCCCCACCGTCCGCCGTGCCGTCGGCGACGTTGTCGCGCGCCTCGACCGCGCGCTCTCCGGGTTCACGCATCCTCGTGCGCAGCGCACGATCCTGTGGGACGTCACCCGACTCCCGGAACTGCGCCCGAAGCTCGATCACATCGGCGACCCGGATCGGCGCGCGCTCGTCGAGCGCTGGCTCGACCGGTTCGATGCCCTGGTCGCGCCGGCGCTCGAGCTCGTCCCGTCCTCGACGATCCACGGCGACGTCAACCCCGGAAACCTGCTCGTCGATCGCGACGATCCCGACCGCGTCGCAGGAGTCGTCGACTTCGGCGATCTCATCCACGCGCGCACGGTGATCGACCCTGCCATCGCCGCCGCCTACCAGGCGTTCGGCGTCGACGACCCCCTCGACCCCCTCGTCGAAGTCGTGACGGCGTATCACGCCGTCCGGCAGCTCGCGGCGGCGGAATTGGCACTGATTCCCGAGCTCGCAGCGGCCCGGATGGCGCAGTCCGTTCTCATCTCGGCGTGGCGCGCGGAGCTCCACCCGGACAACATCGCGTACATCCTGGCCGACCAGGAGGACTGCTTCACCACGCTCGCCCGAATCGAAGACCGCGGCCCCGCGATCCTCGCTTCGGAACTGGCCGAAGCGTGTGGGGTGCGCGCGCGCGCGACGTCCTCGCTCGACGCGAGCCTCGCGCTCCGCAGAGCCCGGCTCGGGCCGGCACTCGGTCTCAGCTACGACGACCCGGTGCGCCTCGAGTCGGGGAACGGCGTCTGGCTGACCGATGTCGAGGGCAACCGGCTGCTCGACGCATACAACAACGTCCCCCAGGTGGGCCACGCGCACCCCCGCGTGACGGCCGCGCTTGCCAGTCAGGCAAGACGTCTCACGACGAACACTCGCTACCTCGTCGATGACGTCGCGGTCTATGCGGATCGGCTCACGGCATTGCTGCCCGACGAGCTCTCGGTCGTGATGTTCGTCAACTCGGGTAGCGAGGCAAACGACGTCGCGATCCAGATCGCCCGCGCCGTGACGGGGAATCGCGGCGTCGTGATCACCGAGCACGCCTACCACGGAACGACCGTCGCAACCGCGGCGCTGTCACCCGAGGAGCTTGGCCCGGACGCGCTCGAGTCGTGGGTGGCGAGGATCGGCGGCGCGAGCACGCTCGGCGCGCCCGACGCCGCAGCGCGGGTGGCGGGCGAGGTCGACGACGCGTTCGCACGCCTGCGCGGTCGCGGCCACGACCCGGCGTTGCTCGTCTGCGACGACGTGTTCGCGAGCGACGGCATCTTCGCCGTTCCTCCCGGCTATCTCCGCGCAGCGTACGAGCGCGCGCGCGCCGTGGGTGCGCTCTGCCTCGCCGACGAGGTGCAGGCAGGGTTCGGCCGGATCGGCGTGGCCTTCTGGGGCTTTGCGCAGGACGGTGTCATTCCCGACATCGTCACCCTCGGCAAGCCCATGGGGAACGGGCATCCGATGGGAGCGGTCGTCACAACGCCCGCGATTGCCGCGCAGTTCGCGGAGCGCTGGCACTTCTTCTCGACGTTCGCCGGATCGCCGGTGGCCGCGGCTGTCGGCACGGCGGTGCTCGACGTGATCGAACGAGAGCAGCTCGCCGAGCAGGCCGAGCGCGTGGGCTCGTACCTGCGCGCCCGACTCGCGGACGTCGCTGCCTCCCACCCGGCGATCAAGCAGGTCCGGGGACCGGGGCTCTTTGTCGGAGTCGAACTGGATTGCGACTCGACAGGACGCCCCGACATCGGGAAGGTGGTCGCGAACGACCTTCGCCGTCGTGGGGTGCTCGTGGGTGCGACCGGCCCGCGCGTCAACGTGATCAAGATCCGCCCGCCGCTCGTGTTCTCCGAGCAACACGCCGACCTCGTCGCCACGGCTCTCGATGCGGTGCTCGAGGCCGAACTGCGATGATCCGCCGGTGATCGAAACCTCGGACGTTCTCACCGGCGAAGCCAGGGCCTTCCTCACCGATCTGCAGCACGAGTTCGGCGCCCGCCGCATCGACCTCCTCGCAGGACGGGCCGAGCGGCTCGAGCGCCTTCGCGCCGGTGAGTTGCCGGACTTCCTGCCCGAGACGGCCGAGGTGAGAGCCGGCGATTGGCAGGTCGCTGCCACGCCGGCCGAGATCGCCGACCGGCGCGTCGAGATCACGGGCCCGGTCGACCGCAAGATGGTGATCAACGCGCTCAACTCCGGCGCCCGGGTCTTCATGGCCGACTTCGAGGACTCGAACTCGCCGACGTGGTTCAACTGCATCGACGGGCAGCGCAACCTCACGGACGCGCTCGAACGGACGATCTCACTGGATACCGGCGCAAAGCAGTATGCGCTCGGGGCCGATCCCGCCGTTCTCTTCGTGCGGCCGCGCGGCTGGCACCTGGAAGAGCGTCACTTCGAGGTCGACGGCACGCCGATGTCCGGCTCACTCTTCGACTTCGGCCTCTACTTCTTCCGCAACCACGGGCGGAACGGCCGCTACCTCTACCTGCCGAAGCTCGAGTCGCACCTCGAGGCGCGGCTCTGGAACGACGTCTTCACGTGGTCGCAGGAGCGCCTCGGTGTTCCCCACGGGACGATCAAGGCGACCGTTCTGATCGAGACGATCCTCGCCGCCTTCGAGATGGACGAGATCCTCTACGAGCTGCGCGACCACTCGGCCGGGCTCAATGCGGGACGGTGGGACTACATCTTCAGCGTGATCAAGAAGCTCGGCGACCGGCCGGAGATGGTGTTGCCGGACCGTGGCGACGTCACGATGGCGGTCCCGTTCATGCGCTCCTACTGCGAGCTGCTCGTCAAGACCTGCCACCGCCGCGGCGCATTCGCGATGGGCGGCATGGCGGCGTTCATTCCGTCGCGTCGGGACGCCGAGGTCAACGCCGTTGCGCTCGCGAAGGTGCGCGAGGACAAGGAGCGCGAGGCCTCGCAGGGGTTCGACGGCACGTGGGTCGCTCACCCCGATCTCGTCCCGACCGCCTACGAGGCGTTCGACGCCGTACTCGGCGATCGGCCGAACCAGATCGATCGCCGGCGCGACGACGTCACGGTCGGCGCCTCCGATCTCCTGAACGTCGCCGCCACACCCGGCGAGGCGACAGAGGACGGCCTGCGCAACAACGTCTCGGTGGGGATTCAGTACCTCGCCGCCTGGCTGCACGGCTCGGGTGCGGTCGCGATCAACAACCTCATGGAGGACGCTGCAACCGCAGAGATCAGCCGCTCACAGATCTGGCAGTGGCTTCACCATGGGCGCTTCACCGCCGCCGACGTTCTCCGCATCACGGACGAGGAGATGGAATCGCTCGGCGAGGGTTACGCCGAAGCGCGCGTCATCTTCGAGAGCATCGCGACACGTCCCGACTACGTCGAGTTCCTGACGCTGCCGGCGTACGACCAGCTGGTCGCCGACGAGCTCGGCTAGCAGGCACGCCGCTCGGACTCGACGGCGATGCCGCTTCCACGCCGGATCGCCACTGCCGAGGCATTTCTCGCTCGAGCCGGCCCGTTCCTCACCGCGCACGAGCCCGAGCACAACCTGCCGCTCGGCCTGCTCGGTCGACTGCTCGACGAGCCACGGCTCTACGGCTATGACCCCACCTTCGTCGTCGCGGAGGATGCGGACGAGGTCGTCGGCTGCCTCGTGCGCACGCCGCCCCACGGCGTGGTGCTCAGTCGCTTCGATTCGCCCGAGGCGGTCGATCTCGTCGCGGAGGCTGTCCTCGACATGCACCCGGGGCTCGTCGGCGCGGTCGGCCCGCAGGACGTTGTCGCGCAGTTCGCGAGCACGTGGGCGGCGCGGACGGGCGTCGACGCGAGAATCGGGATCAGGCAGCGCGTTCACGCTGCGTCGGCCGTGCTCGAGCTCCCCCGCGCGTCGGGCAGAATGCGAGAGGCAGGCCCGGACGACATTCCGACGGTGCTCGACTGGCTGAACGGGTTTGCCGACGAGGCGCTCGGAGAAACGCTGCACAGGGAGGAGGCCGAAGCCTCGTATCGGCGCAGGGAGGCGGATCCCGACGGCGCGTGGCTCCTCTGGGACGACGATGGCCCGGTCTCACTTGCTGCCTACGGGAACCCGACGCCAACCGGGACGCGCGTCGGCCCCGTCTACACCCCGCCCGAGCACCGTGGGCGCGGCTATGCAACGTCCCTCGTCGCGGATCTCACGGCCGAGCGGCTCGCCGCAGGGCTCGCGTTCTGCTTCCTCTTCACCGACCTCGCGAACCCGACGTCGAACGCGATCTACGCAAGGATCGGCTATGAGCCGGTCGCCGACTGGGACCAGTGGGTGTTCGAAGTGGTGGAAGAAGAGGCGTAGGTGCCGAAGTGCTCGGTGTGTCCACACGCCTACACCTGCGGCGGGAGATGTGAGGACGTGCGACCGCGCTCCTGGTCTTCGACACGGCTCGATCGGTAACGCGGATCGTGACGTGATCGAACATCGCAACGCATCCTGGAACCGGAGAGGCGATAGATTGCGTCGATGCTCGAGCTGCGGCCGAACTGCGAGTGCTGCGACTGCGACCTGCCGGCGGACAGCGGACTCGCTCGCATCTGCACCTACGAGTGCACCTTCTGCGTCGACTGCGTCGAGAGCCGCCTCGGTGGACGCTGTCCCAACTGTGGCGGCAACTTCGTCCCGCGTCCGATCCGGCCGCCAGAGCAGCTCAGGAAGCACCCCGCGTCGGCCGTGCGCATCGTCAAGTCACACGAGGCGTGCACGCAGGCATAGCGGCCCGACCCGCCCGCACGACGGTCTCCTGTAGCCCGTGGCGCTGCCAACCACCGCGAGCACTCAAAGGTTGTCCCGATGAGCAGGTTCGACGTGCGCGCGCCCGAGGTAATGGGAGTCTGTCACTGCACGCGGTGTCAAGTGGAGTGGCAGCGCCGGCATCGCCGAGATCGAGGTCGAGGCGACGAACTTCGAGGTCACCGAGGGCCAGGAGCTCATCGGGCATTCACCGAGGAGGGGTTTTCGGGCTTCGGGTTCTGCAGCAACTGCGGCTCGGCCTGTACGCCTTCGGCGACGGAGAGTACTACGTCCGCGTGGGGCCCTCGGGACGCGAAGCTGCAGTCCGAATACCACCTGATGGTCGCCTACAAGGCTCCCTGGGGCAGATCGGCGGCGATGCCCCACAGCACGCGGAGCTCCCGCCGGAAGACGAGGCGGATGCACCGCTCGAGCCCGCGACGTCGCCCCTGGCGAACCGGGCCGAGCGGAACCCGTTCAGCGGTGAGAGGCCACTGAGCCCAGGGCGACGCCACTCACATCGTGACGGCCTCGTACACGCGGACGCTGTCGATGATCGGACAACCGTCGAGGAGGGCCTCGGCTGCGTCCATGCTCTCGGCATTGACGATCGAGTAGCCAACAGCCGGTGCCATCTCGGCGGTGAGCTCTCTCGAGCCGTTGCTTGTCACCTCGCGGCTGGATCCAAACGGGTTGCCGCTGTCGACGATGCTGTCACTGATCGATGCGAACCAATCTCCCCAGGCCTTCATCACCTCGGGAGTCGGCTCTCCCCACCCCTGGTACAGGTACACGAACTTCTTCACCGTTACTCCTCCTTGTTCGGTTCGGTGGTCAGGAACGATTCATAGTTCTCGAGCGTCTCGTCGTCGGTGCCCCAGTAGGCGTGGTACTGGCCGAGCCAGTTCTGCAGACCGCGCAACGACGCACGTCGGAGAGCCACGAAGTTGGTTCGGCCGATCTTCCGACGTCCGAGCAGCCCGGCTCGCTCGAGAACCACGATGTGCTTGTGGATGGCCGGGAGCGAGAGGCCCCGCCGCTCGGCGAGCTGGCTGATCGAGTACGGCTGGAGCGCCACGAGGTGGACGATCTCCCGACGATGTCGGTTCGCAAGCGCGTCGAAGACGAGGTCGAGGTCTTCCTGCAACTCGCTCGGCACATCCACGCCCCTTCCAGCGTCGGGCTCTTATAGTTAACCTATTGGTTAATCTACCATGAGCGGCGTCCACGTCAAGAAGCCTTGGATGTTCGTGAGGCGCGGCGGCGCCTTGCGCGTGACCTCTCGGGGTGGCGATCCCTAGACTCGGGCTATGACGGTGTGTGGGTCGTGCGGTAGGGAGGTTCCGGGCGAGTTTCCGTTCTGCCCGTTTTGCGGGGCGTCGCTCGATGCCGCTGCGGTTGGGTCGGTGGTGCAGGAGCGGAAGGTCGTTTCGGTGCTGTTCTGTGACCTGGTGGGGTTCACGGCGGCGTCGGAGTCGGCGGATCCGGAGGAGGTCGCGGCACGGGTGGCCCCGTACCACGCTGCAGTGCGGGAGCGGATCGAGGCGTTCGGTGGGACGGTGGAGAAGTTCATCGGGGACGCGGTGATGGCGGTGTTCGGTGCGCCTTTTGCGCACGAGGACGACGCGGAGAGATCGGTGCGAGCGGGGTTGGCGGTGTTGGAGGTGCTGGAGGGGTTGAACGCCGCCGACGATTTGTTGGAGTTGTCTGTTCGGGTCGGCGTGAACACGGGTGAGGCGGTGGTCTCCCTGGGCGCGCGACCGGAGCTCGGTGAGGGGATGGTCACCGGCGATGTCGTGAATACCGCAGCGAGGATCCAGGCGCAGGCGCCGGTTGACGGGGTGGCGGTGGGCGAGGGGACGTTTCGGGCGACGGAGCGCGTGTTCGAGTGGGAGGAGCTGGAGCCGATCAGCGCGAAGGGGAAGTCCGAGCCGCTACCGCTGTGGCGGGCGCTTCGACCGACCGCACGGTTCGGCAGCGACGTGATCCGCTCCATGACGACACCCCTCGTCGGCCGCGAGCTCGAGGTACTGCAGGTGCGTACCGTGTTCGACCGGGTTGTGGCCGAACGCTCGGTGCAGCTCGTGAGCGTGGTCGGCGAGCCCGGGGTCGGGAAGAGCCGCCTCGTAGCGGAGCTCGGCGCCCATGTGGATGCGCTGCCGGTGCTTGTGCGCTGGCGACAGGGTCGCTGCCTCCCCTATGGAGAGGGGATCGCGTTCTGGGCGCTCGGGGAGATCGTCAAGGCGCAGGCAGGCATCTACGATTCGGACCCGCCCGAGGAGGCCGTTCGGAAGCTCGAGCAGGCGGTCCCTGCCGTCGAGGAGGCTTCCTGGTTGACGGCCCGCCTGCTGCCGCTGCTCGGCATCGAGAGCGGTGCGCCCGCGAGTCGAGAGGAGTCGTTCACCGCGTGGCGGCGCTTCCTCGAGTCGATCGCCGAGCCGGACCCGGCCGTACTGGTCTTCGAGGACCTGCACTGGGCCGATGGGTCGCTCCTCGACTTCCTGGAGCATTTCACGGATTGGGCGCAAGGCGTTCCGTTGCTGCTCGTCTGCACGGCGCGTCCCGAGCTGTTCGAGCGTCGCGCTGCCTGGGGCTCGGGCCTTCGTAACGCGACGACGATCAGCCTCGCTCCGCTGACGGACGTCGAGACGGCGGTGCTCGTCTCGGGTCTGCTCGAGCGTGCGGTGTTGCCTGCCGAGACCCAGCAGGCGCTCGTCGAGCGGGCGGGCGGCAACCCGCTCTATGCAGAGGAGTTCGTCCGCATGCTGCGCGACCGCGACCTCCTGGACGAGCGAGGCGGGCTCAGGACCGGTGCCGACGTTCCGTTCCCGGAGTCGCTGAAGGCGTTGATCGCGGCGCGGCTCGACACCCTCCCGGCCGAGTCGAAGACGTTGCTGCAGGACGCCTCGGTGATCGGGAAGGTGTTCTGGGCGGGGGCCGTGGCGGCGATCGGCGACCGCGACGGCGACAGCGTCGATCGAGACCCTGCACGAGCTGACCCGCAAGGAGCTCGTGCGTCCGTCGCGCCAGTCCTCGATGGAGGGCGAGCAGGAGCTCGGCTTCTGGCATGCGCTCGTCCGTGACGTCGCCTACTCGCAGATACCTCGCGCGAGCCGTGCGCTGAAGCACGTTGCCGTGGTCGAGTGGATCGAGGCGAAGGCGGGAGAGCGGATCGAGGACATGGCCGACGTGCTCGCCTACCACACAACCGAGGCGATCTCCCTCGCCGAGGCGACCGGAAACCCGGAGTTGGCCGCCACGGTTGCTCCGCGTGCACGCCGCTACGCGCTCCTCGCCGGCGAGCGGGCCCTCGGCCTCGACACGGTGCGCGCTGTGGAGCTCCTCGAGCGGGCCGTCGAGCTGTCCTCAGAGAACGACGACGGATACCCGCATGTCCTGCTTCGCTTCGCCACGGCTGCAGTCGAGGCGGGGCGCGCCGTGGACGCTGTAGACGCCTGCGAGCGAGCAGCCGCCATCTATCGCGCTCGGGGCGACGTCGTGCGTACGGGGGAGGCGTTGACGCTCCTCGCGCTCGCCACACCCACATGGACTGAAGACGTGTTGATACACGAGGCGATCAAGCTGCTCGAGAGCGTTCCCGCGGGGGCAGAGCTCGTCGCCGCGTACGCGCAGCTCGCGGGCTTACAACTCGTTCGAGGGGAGTACGGCGCTTGCATCGCTTCGGCACGCCGCGCGCTCGAGCTCGCCGATGAACTCGGGCTGCCGACGCCTGCGCGCGCCCTGGGATTCCACGGTGCGGCGCTCGCGAACACCGGTGACCGGCGCGCGCTCGACGAGATGGAGACCGCGAGGCAGCTGCTCGTGGAGCGCGGCCTCGGCCGTGACGCCGCCGTCGCCCACCACAACATGGCGATCAACGTCTGGATCTTCGAAGGTCCTACTGCCGCGCTTACCGCCTTCGAGGATGTCGAGCGCTTCACCGAGCAGCGCGGGCTCGCCGAGATTGGCGCGAGTTCCCGCGCGACTGCCCTCGAGCGCCTGGTCGATGTCGGGCAATTCCGGGAGGTCATCGCACGGAATGCCCTGCTCTCACCACTCGCAGAGACGGGTGTGATGAACCTGCAGGCGGCAGTCGAGCTGTACGCCGCTACCGCCCGCGCACACCGCGAGCTCGGCGATGTACGCGCCGCCACGTCGGCCGCCACACACGCGCTCGCGGTGGCGCGCGAACTCGATCACTGGCTGGGCATCGTCGTTGCCTGTTCCCCTGCCGCCTCCGCCGCCCTCGACGAGGGCGACCGGCCGGGGGCGCTCACCCTTCTGGCCGAGGCCGTGGATCGCCCCGACGGGCCTGTCAACGAGGAATACGCCGGCCGCCTCCCTCAACTCACACGATGCGCGCTCGCCGCCCGTGACATCGCCCTGGCAGAGCGACTGGCCGACGGCGTCGGCGATGAGGGCTACCCCTCCACGACCACGCCTACGCCTCCGCCCAGGCGCTGATCGTCGAGGCGCACGGCGACCTCCGCAAGCAGCGAAGAGATACGAGGGCGCAGCGGCCGGCTGGAACGAATTCGGCGCGCTGCTCGAGCACGCCTACGCACTCCTCGGCCAGGGCCGCTGCCTCGCCACCCTCGTCGACCCCTCCGCGGACAGCAGCCTCCGCGAGGCACGAGCGCTCTTCGATGACATGGACGCGCGCGCGCACGTCATCGAATGCGACTCGCTGATCGCTCAGGTCAGCCGGCTCAGCTCCTAGCGGGGCCCGAGTGGACACTTGACCCTGCCTGCGCGCGCGTCCGGGGACGCGCCCGAGCGAGTTGGTACTGTGGCCACTTGGCCGGCCACCTCCCACGCGTTCTTCTCCGTACCGAGGGCGTCGCCGTCGCGGCTGCAGCGATTGCTCTCTTCTTTCACGAGGGCTATCCGTGGTGGCTCCTCGTGGTGCTCATACTGGCTCCCGACCTTTCGATGGTCGGATACGCGGCTGGTCCGAGCGTCGGAGCGGCTGCGTACGACGCCGCCCACACGTATGCGCTTCCCGTCGTCATCGCCGCGATCGGAGTGATCGCCGGCTCCGAAGTCGCTATTCAGGTCGGCCTGATCTGGCTCGCGCACATCGGCCTCGATCGTGCGATCGGGTACGGCTTGAAGTATCCCACCGGGTTCAAAGACACCCATCTCCAGCGCGTATAGCGAGGACGGGGCGTCGCCGCCTGCGCCAGTGCTCGGGGAAGTTCCCCGGGCGGTAGCCTTGGGCCGATGATGCCTCTGGGGCGGCTCGTCCCGGGCGACGAGCGAGGAGTCGAGATGGCGGTGTATTTCGTTCTGATGCAGCAGGTCGATGACATCGACCGGTACCGCAACGAGTACGTGCCCGGGGTGAGGCCGTTCCTCGAGAAGCACGGCGGGGAGGTGGTGGCGTCCGGCTTCGAGGCCGAGACGGCAGAGGGCGAGCCCCCGAACAGCACCATCGTGCTTCGGTTTCCCGACGCCGAGGCAGCCTGGGGCTTCCTCGACGACCCCGACTACCAGCCGGTGAAGGAGATGCGGCTCAGCATCACATCGCGGGGACAGGCGGTGATCGTGCCCGAGTTCGCGCCGGCCGGTTAGCGGCCAGTTGTGATGGGTCTGCCGATGCTCAGAGCTCAGTACGAAAGACGCGGCCCTGTCCCGCAGGACGTGATTCACGCGGTCGAGTTCGAATTGCCGCCGCTCGAGGCCGGCCAGGCGCTCGTCGAAGTGATCGCGGCTCCCATCAACCCCTCGGACGTGCTGACCCTCACGGGCGAATACGGGCAGCTACCGCCGCTGCCGGCGATCGGGGGTCGGGAGGGAGTCGGGCGCGTCTCCGAGCTCGGCGCGAACGCCCAGGGCCCCGCGGTCGGCCGGCTGGTCTTGCTGCCGGTCGGGTGTGGCAGCTGGTCGACGCACGTCGTCGCCGAGGCAACGCATCTCGTGGCGCTGCCGAGTGAGGCTGACCCGCTACAGCTCGCCATGATGACGATCAACCCGCCGACGGCGGCACTGCTCCTGAGCGAATTCGTCGAGCTCGAGCCAGGCGAATGGGTAGTTCAGAACGCGGCCAACTCGGCCGTGGGCCTCTACCTGGCGCAGCTGTCCAGACACCGGGGCCACAGGACCGTAAACGTCGTGCGACGGGAGGATGCGGTCGCGGTCGTCGTCGAGGCGGGCGGGGACGTCGTCCTCGTCGACGGTGATGACCTGGCGAAACGAGTTATCGAGGCAACCGACGGGGCGAAGATCCGCCTCGGCATCGATGCGGTAGGCGGGGCCGCGACCGGCCGCCTGGCGAACTGCCTGTGCGACGGTGCGACGCTCGTCAACTACGGTCGAATGAGCGGTGAGCCGTGCACGCTCCAGCCGGATGGCTTCATCTTCCGCGACCTGACCATGCGGGGGTTCTGGCTCGCCCGCTGGTTTCGACAGGCCCCTGCTCCACGACGCCGTGCGGTCGCTGCCGAGATCGGCAGGCTCATCGCCACGGGAAAGCTGTACGCGCCCATCCACGCCACCTACGACGTCAGCGAGATCAAGAACGCGGTGGCGGACGCGACAAGCGGCGGACGATCGGGCAAGATCCTGATCGTCCCGCGCCACTGAGCTCGGGGACGGGTGTCAGATCTTGCGTTGCGACACCTCGGGCCGATGCGTGAATGCAGGACCTGACACTCGTTACACGGCCGAGTCGAGTGTCTCGGCGTGCTCGCTCTCCGGCGGGTAGCCGTAGGCGTAGACGAGCAGGTCCTCGTCGCAGTGGTTGACCGTCTGGAGCGGTGTGCCTGGTTGGACATGGATCAGCCCGCCGCTCGCCACGTCATGTCGTTCGGGAGGGTCACCGAGGTACATCGACAACGTGCCGGTGAGGACGACGAACGTCTCCTCCTGCAACGCATGTCGATGCCTGCGCCCCTTTGCACCCGGCTCGAAGCGCCAAACGTTCGCACGCGTGTGCCGCACGCCGGCGAGGTCACTCAGCTCGGCGACATGCCGCGCCGCCTCGTCGGGGTCGTGCGGTCGAGTGATCCACTGAAATGTGTCGGGGTGAACGACGCGAAAACCCACACGCCGAGTCTAGTCGGGGCTCGGGCGACGGCTATGAAGCACTCCCTCAACCCCAGGTCGAGACGTTGCGCAACCCCGGTCAGCGAGTTCGCAGCGAAGTACCGCGCGTCCGCCGTGAAGGAGACCGACGAACCGGACGAGGCGTACGCCGATTGGCCGGGCGAGTCCCAGACGGTGCACCTTCGGTGGCCGCTCGATTCCGACGCATTGCCTGTGTACCCGGACGTTCTCGGGAGCCCGAGGTCGGGTGCTGATAGGTACCTTCGCACGATCGAAGAACAACCGGATGAGGTGCAAGCAAGATGGAGGAGAGCGAAACGAGCAAGGGCGAATCCCCTTCCCGCCTGATCGACGCCAGGATCGAGGAACTGGACGACTGGAGGGGCGAGATGCTCTCCCAGATCCGCGCTCTCATCAAACAGGCTGACCCCGAGGTGGTCGAGGAGTGGAAGTGGAGAGGCGTCCCGGTTTGGTATCACGATGGAATGATCTGCACCGGTGAGGCCTACAAGAGCGCCGTGAAGATGACGTTCGCCAAGGGCGCTGCGCTCGACGACCCGTCAGGACTGTTCAACTCGAGCCTTGAAGGCAACACCAGGCGCGCTATCGATGTTCATGAGGGCGACCAGATAGATGAGGATGCCTTCAAGAACCTCATACGCGCCGCTGCAGCCTTGAACGCGCAATCGGCCAAATAGTCGAACCCGCCACCTCGTGAGGTGGCGGCCGCGCACGCCACATGAGCGTCCGGCGCCCGCACCAATGCCGCGCTCGAGGAGGTACGCCGGCCGACTGCGAACGAGGGTCACGCTTGTGGCGACCAAGCCGAGGTACTAGAGGCCCAACGGGAGAGACCAGATGTCGGTGTCGGCCCAGACGACACCCACGACGACAAGGGCGAGCGGATCATCGGGAAGATAGGCTCGGTGCCCTCCAGGCTCGACCCGCGATGAGGCCCCGGGTACCAGGGCCTCATCGCGAGGATCCGAATGGGTCAGAGGCGCTGCCCGGCGCGAGCGTTCAGGAATGTCCCCGAGGGCATGAGGTGAGCATGTAGCGTTTGCGGTGTGACCCGATTCGTGGTGGACTGCGAGACGCTGCTGCGGATTGCTGCCGGTGGGATCGACGTGGCCGCCGAGCACAGCCTCGTCGCACCGACACTCGTCCGCTCCCAGGCGCTGGCGGCGCTCTTCGAGGCGGCCCGACGGGGTGAGATCTCCGCCGCCGAGGGGATCGAGCGGGTAATGCGGATCAACTCGCTGAAGGTTCGATTCCTCGGCGACAGGGCGCTCCAGCGGACGGCGTGGAAGGTCGCCGATCAGCTGGGGTGGGAGACAACCTACGACGCCGAATTCGTCGCGCTGACGCAGCTGCAGGCGGACATCTTCGTCACCTCCAACACCGATCTGGCGCGAGCGGTCTCCGGCCTCGTCGAGACGGCGACGGTTGACGCGCTGCGCACGGCCCGATAGGCGGGCTCGGGCACGCGACGCCTCGCCTGCGTGTGACGTCACGAGGGTAGGGTGGCGCCGTGAGTTTCGAGATTCCCGCGGATGCCTATGACCGCTTCATGGGCCGATATTCGTCGCTGTTGTCACCGCAGTTGGCTGACCTGGCGGGGGTTGGCGTCGGCCAACGAGTGCTCGATGTCGGCTGCGGGCCGGGAACGCTGACAGCCGAACTGGTGGCCCGGGTGGGTCCGGCTTTGGTGTCGGCGGTCGATCCTTCCGAACCTTTTGTCGCTGCGGCTCGCGAGCGCCATCCCCTGGTCGAGGTGGAGCGCGCGTCCGCTGAGCGATTGCCGTTCCCCGACAGCGCGTTCGACGCGACTCTCGCGCAGCTCGTCGTCCACTTCATGACAGACCCGGTGGTAGGGCTCACCGAGATGAAGCGCGTCACGCGACCGGGTGGCGTTGTTGCCGCCTGCGTCTGGGATCACGCGGGGGGCCAAGGCCCTTTGAGCACGTTCTGGGAGGCGGCACGCAGGCTCGACCCCGACGTCGAGGACGAATCGCGGCTCACCGGCACGAAGGAGGGGAGCCTCGAGCAGCTGTTCGAGGCTGTCGGGCTACGTGAGGTCGAATCGTCAGCGCTCTCGGTGGCCGTTGAGCACGCGAGCTTCGAGGAATGGTGGATCCCGTACGCGGAAGGCGCCGGCCCGGCGGGCTCCTTCGTCGCCGGGCTCGACGCCCGGCAGCTCGCGCAGCTGGAGGAACACTGCCGCACCCTGCTGCCCGACGCGCCCTTCGTGCTCACCTCCCGTGCGTGGGCAAGCCGCGGCGCCGTCTAGGCCCCCGAGCGCACGGGCAGCTGCGTCAGGGAATCGAGCGGTAGAGCCGCAGGAACGAGCGGCGGAACCCGCGGGCCGGCCAGAAGCGCGAAGAAAGGAGATTCGTCTCTCGCCAGTCCGTGACCATCGTCCCGTACCCCCGCTCGTGCGCCCACGCGAACGCCGCTTCCGTCAGGGCGACGCCGCCGCCCGAGCCGCGGACGTCCGGCAGGCTCGCCGCAAAGCCAAGCAACGCGGCGCCGTCGGGTTGTGCGAGACCGCGGTGCATCGAGCCCTTCGCCACGGGAACGACCTCGAAGATCGCGACAACGCGCCCGTGCCTTTCGTACACGAGCTCGCCAAGCTCGTCGTCTGCGATGTCGGAGGCGAGCATCGCGCGCAACTCGTCCGCGTCCTCGTCGGCGTCGATGCCGCTGAAGACGGGAGCGAGCGCCTGGTGATCGTCGACCAGCGGTACAAGCTCGATCAGCGCCTCAACGTCACGGTGCTCTGCGCGCCGTGTGCCCGGCGGCCACATCCGCACGTCCACCTCCTTGATCCCGTGTGCGTGCTGGACGCCGAAGCTCAGTCGGAACCACGCTCCGATGTGGTCGTCAAGTCCGGGTACCAGGGCGTAGTGGCGTGTGCGGCCTTCATCGACCCACCGCTGCGACGAGAACGCGTAGAGATCGCGGACGAACTCGGGCTCGTCCACTGCGTAGCCGGCCGCCTCGACCCAGACGTTCGCTCCCCACGTCTGATCGCTCCTTCGCGTGCCGAGGAGGAACCCGACCACCTGCCCCTCGCGGAGCGCGACCGCGCCCGACGCGTGCTCCTCCGCCCACAGCGACGCCACCTCCCCGCGAGCCTCGTCGGGATCCTCGAAGCGCTCCGAGAGCAGCGGCTCGGCGGCGCGGTGTTCCCGGTGCCTGGCCGCCAGCAGCGATCCCGCCCAGTCGAGGTGACCCTCTGCAAACGCACGAATCTCGAGCCGACTCACCGGTCGACGATAGCGACCACGATCAACGAACGCCAGATGACCCCCGGCTACGCCGGTTCGGGTCCCCTGACGCCGCTGATCAGTCCAGCAGCCGGAAGTAGCGTGCGATGGGTAGGAGCGTGAAACCTGCGGTTCCGTACGCCGCTCGCGCTGGAGCGTGGCCGGGGTCGCCGCCGGTCTCGACCACGGCGATGTCCATCCCCTTGCTTCGCATGTGCTCGGTCGCGAACTCCGTGAGTCGTGAGCTGATGCCGCGACGCTGATAGTCGAGATCGACGCCAATGATGTCGATGATGTCCATCCGCTCATGGAATGCGTTGAGAGCGATGGCCACGAAACCGATTGGGCGTCCATCGGCGACTGCCACGAAGACGTCACGTTCATCAGCGGTACAGCTCGATCTGACTACGGCTTCCTGGTCCGCCTTCCAGTCTGGGTGGAGGCGGAGAAAGATGTCGTCACCCAGGACACACCGCACTGAGGCGAACACGGGAGCCCACGCTCGGAGGGAGAACTCGACCACGGTCTCGAGGTCGCCCTGGCGGAACTCGCGGATCTCAGTGGATCTTCTGTCACGGTGACACGCAACGGTAGCCACCTGCGGATGACGCGTCGCCTGTGCCAGCGTTCGGCAATTGGCTCGAACCTGCCGACGAGTTCGACGAGCACCGCCTGCGCCAGCGTTCGGGAATGTCACCCGACAACAGGTGCTAGTGGCGACCGGAGCCGTTTGCGGGTCTAGTATCTCCGCGCATGACCGAGCGCGCGGGAAGTGATGTTGGGCAAACGTCCGCCGGGGATGTAGTCGCCGTGCGTGTGGTCGACTTCGAGCCACGCTGGCGCGATGACTTCGCACGCCTCAACATCGAGTGGTTGGAGCGCTGGTTCACGGTCGAACCCGCGGACCGCGACGTGCTGGGCGATCCGGAGACCCACATCCTCGCGGGTGGCGGCCGGATCCTGTTCGCTGTCGATGAAACAGACCAAGCGCTCGGAACGGTCGCGCTGATGCGCCACGGCGGCGGCGAGGTCGAGTTGACCAAGATGGCGGTCGAACCGGAACTACGCGGTGCCGGCGTCGGTCGCAAGCTCATTGAAGGCGCACTAGACGCCTTCAGTGAAATGGGCGACCGAGAGTTGTTTCTCGAAACCAACACGAGACTGGCACCCGCAATACGGCTCTACGAAAGCGTGGGCTTTCGTCATCAGCCGACGCTCCGCCCAAACTCGCACGTCGAGCGAGCAGACGTGTACATGGTCTGGGAGCCGAACTCGGCGGACTGATCGGTCTGACGCCTCGCCCGTTGCCGCCGTCGGCGAATGGAAGCCATCCTCGCGTGCGCCAGCGTTCGGGATGTCGCCCGGGCCGTGGACTGTGCGAGTGGGCAGGAATGTCTCCTGGGGTGCGAGGGCAGCCCTCGCCTCTGCCATACTCCCTGCATGACGCGGGCGGCGCTGTTCACGTTCGTGGGTGTCGTCTGGTGTGTGCGCTCGTTGCAGTCGTTCGCTGACCCCCAGTACGAGGATCCGGTGGCCGCATCGGACTGGTTCGCAGTGTTCTCGTTCAGTGCAGCGCTGTTCGCCACAGCGTTGGCCCTACCGTTGTTGGCGCAGATGATCGGCGGGCGGGCGGTGTTCGGTATGTCGCTCATCCCGGCCGTGGGCGCTGCCCTGGCTGGTCTCGGCAACCTCCTCGAAGATGCCCTGCAAATCGGCTTTGCGGGATTGCTCTACGGTGCCGGCGCCGGTCTGACGGGGATCGGTCTTATCGCCTTCACCGTCGCTATGGCGGTCTTCGGCCGCGGTCGGTTCCGACTCCTTGCAGCCGTTCCCGCGGCGACGCTGATCGGGTGGTCCCTGTTCGAGTCCGGCGGGGGCGTCCTCATCCTGGTGGCGTGGCTGGCCGCAGCAGCGATCGCTCACTATCGCCCGGCACCCACGGCTGCGCAGACGGCCCCCGCGTCGCCCTAGCCAGAGCGAACTCTCGGCTTGGCTCGAGTAAGCACCGTGACGACTACCGGGCGAAGTCAGGCGCCGATCCGGGCCGAATCGACTCGCCTGCACGAGCGGGCGCGAATGACGCCTGAGGGCTTGCTCTTGCTAGAGGGCGGGGACACGTTCCGCCCGGTCCCTGATCCCGCGAAGCATCTTCTGGCTCATCAGGAAGCTGACGGCCTCAGCGGGCTCGACGATGAGCCAGGCCCACGGGCGAGAGTATCCATAGCGTTCACGCACGAGCAGCCGGGTCGTGTCGGCCGGCCCATCTCGGAGCGTGAAGGCCCATGTGAACTCGTATGGGGGCGCAGTGTTCGCCATCGAAATGTCACCGCGGAGAACGAGTGATCGCCCCTGCTCCAGTAAGGCCACAGTGAGACCAACTTCCGGTGCAAGCCTGACCTCGTCGCCAAGCGCGACGTTCTGCCATTCGGGCACGATGCGATCGGCACTGTGGATGTCGCAGCCGATCAGGTTCTCCAGAAGGTCGTAGCTGTAGAAACCGGCCCGCCCTTGTCCCAGTTGGGCGATCCAGGGCCATACCCGGTCGGCCGAGGCGCGTATGGTGATCGCGCGGGTCGCGGTGAGGTCGGCGATCGCGATCAGGTGATCGCCGGGGAGGGGCTCCTTGGACTCCTCGCCGGTCGCGCCCCAACGGAGCTGCCACGGTCTACCAACAAGGCCGTACGCGGCCGCCGCGCCTCCGACGGCAGCAACACCCGCCACAGATAGACCGCCCATTCCGACCCGCTTGAACACAGTCTCCTCACCCTACCGCGGCCTCACAAGAGCCCCGACGACACGAGCCCCATCTGCGCCAGTGCTCGGGAATGTCACCCGAACGAGTCGAGCAGCTCCTGTAGTTCCAGCAGGGAAGTGATCTCGGCGTCTGGTGCCGGGGTCGGCGCGTTCGGGACGCCGTCTCTGTTGATCCAGACCGCCTTGAAGCCAGCGCCTCTTGCCCCGACGATATCGTCGACCGGGGAATCGCCGACGTAGACGATCTCTGCGGGCTCGCGCTTGGCCGCTCGGCAAACCGCTGCGAAGAACGCGGGATTCGGCTTTCGGAAGCCGCAGACATGGGCGTAGACGGTGAACTCGAAGAAGTGCGCCAGTCCGGCGCGATCCGGGTAGCTGTTTCCGTTTGTCGCAAGACCAAGCGCGTAGCTGTCTTTGAGCGCGTCTAGGCCAGGTACCACGTCGTCATACGGGCGAGCGAGTCGGAACCGTTCGGCGAGGAAGTCCTCGGTCACCATCTGGATCACCTCGGCGGTAGCCCCCAATGGCGCGAGCGCGCGCCGGAAACCCTCTAGCCGGATCTCCTCCATCGAGGCCCGAGGGCCCATCGCTGCTGCCGCCGCGCCTCGGTCATCGATCAGCCGTTGAAGGGTGAGTGTCTCGGCCCTGTACCCGAGAGCCTGAATCCGCTGGAGAGCATTCCGAAGCGCATCCAGCATTGCCAACCGGAAATCGATCAGCGTCTGGTCAGCGTCGAAGCAGACAACCTTCGGTTCAACTCTCACCGGAGGAGTCTACGAGCGCGGACTGCATCGCCTGGGCCAGTGTTCGGGAATGTCACCCGAAGCGAAGAGCCCCGCGGACGTTGGTCAGGCTTCGACGAGGATCACGAGGGTCTCCGGGAGCACGCCGTCGTGTGCCATCGCCTCGGCAGCCCCTTCGGTCTCCATCGCAGCCTGCAAAGTCTCCATGTCGGGTACGTCCATCAACAGGCCGACGCGCGTGGCGTCCTGCGGGTCGACGAACGTCCGGATGTTGGTGATCCCGAGAGGGCCGAAGAACTCCTCGCGCTTCGGTGAGGCGAGCCAGTGCGCCTGGTCCTTCACGTTGTGGTAGCCAATGATGGTCGGCATGCTTTCTCCTCTGCGTCGGATGGCTCTTCGTCGACAACATATCCCATCGGTCTGCAAGCGGCGAATCAGACGATTCGTTGGCGTGCGCCAGCGTTCGGGAATGTTGCTTGAGCGGATTCCGGCCATGTCGTTCGGACTCGGTTTGTGAGCGCGCGGTGGTCGTGCAGGCTCACCTCATAACGCTGCCGGAGCCAAAGAACGGATCAGATCTTGGGTTGCGACATCACCCTCGCCCAAATGTCGCCGCTCGGTGCCTACGTGGGGTCGGCGCATAGTTGCGCGACCTCGTCACGATCACGACGCGAAGTGGGCTCTCAGATGGCGGCGTAGAGGGTGCGTGCGCCCTCGATGCCTTTGAGCTCCCGAGTGCCTCTGTTCTCAAAGAGAAGGCCGGAGCCCTCGACGAGATCCCGCGTCGTCTGCGTGACGAGTATCTCGCCCGGCTCTGCCTCAGCCAGCACTCGAGCCGCGAGATGAACGGCGATCCCTCTCAGTTCGTCGGTGCGTTCGACCTCGCCGGTGTGGATTCCGATGCGGACCTCGAGTCCGAGCGTGTCGAGTGAGTCGCGCAAGGCCATCGCGCACCGAATCGCCCGGCCGGGGCCGTCGAACAGCGCGAGGAAGCCGTCGCCCGTCGTGCCGAACGCCCCACCCGCGAATGCAGCGATCTCTCGCCGCACCACGTCGTTGTGTCGTTCCAGTAGCGCGGCCCACGCGGGGTCGCCGAGTTCTCGAAGACGAGCCGTGGAGGCGACGATGTCCGTGAACAGAATCGTCCCGAGCACGCGGTGACTGCGCGCGACCGGACGCGAGCCACTGAGGAACTCCTCGACCGAGTCGAGGAACTGGTCCTGGTCGACCCATGGTACGTGGTCGTTGCCCGAAAGCTCGATGAAGCGGGCTTCGGAGATGTGCTCGGCGAGGTAGCGGCCCTCCTCTATGTGTGCGTCGCGATCGCCGAGGCGATGGAGGACGAGCGTCGGACATTGAACGGCGGGAAGCGCGTCATCGAGGTCGACTCTTGAGTTCATCAGGATGAGATCACGCGCCGCGGCGGGACTGAGGGACGCCCGCCCTCGTCGCTGAAACCACGCCGCCATTGCGGCATCCGCGTTCGGGATCATCGTCGAGAGATCGACGTTCTCCCCCCATGTCTCTTCGAGGTCCCTCGCCAACGCGACCCGCTCGTCCCATGTCGGCGCCCAGGGGTAGCCGTCCGTCCGCAACCGCTTCGCGTACGTTCCGTAAAGGACGAGGGCGCGCGTCCTCTCCGGATACGTCGCGGCGAACAGGACTGACATCGGACCACCTTCGGAGTAACCGAACAGCGCCGCTCGCTCGCTCGAGACCGCGTCCATGACCGCGCGCACGTCGTCCATCCGCTGCTCGAGATCGGGCAGACCGACACTACGGTCAGAGAGTCCGGTGCCGCGCTTGTCGAAACGGATAAGCCTGGCGAACGAGCCGAGCCGATCGAGGAATGACGCATGAGCCGGGTGTTCCCAGTCGATATCGAGATGCGAGAAGAAGCCGGGCACGAGCACGAGATCGAACGGGCCGTCGCCCGTCACCTGGTACGCGATACTCACGTCCCCGCTACGCGCATATCGAATCGGCTCGTTCGCCACGCAACCTCCGGGAGACGACAGGAGCTGACCGCGCGGACCACGGCCACAACGGTCACGTTACCGCACCCGCTGCTCCACGAGGACGAGACAGACGGCCCCTGCCATCAAGAGGCGATTCGCGTCTACTCGGGACGCGATCACTCCGGATGCTCGACACCACAAGCGACGGAGGACCCGACCTGAATGTCTACGTCGTCGCACGAGGCAGTCGCCGCGGCATCACCGGCCGTTACCCGGCAACCGGCGTGATGCCACCACCGTTGCCTGCGCCAGTGTTTCCAGATGTTCCCTGCTCGAAACCTACTGTCCGGAGACTGGTGGTGCATATTCGGCGACTTGGAGCACCATCGTCGTCTGGTTCCCGATCAGAAATCCTGCCGCAAGAATCCGTGCGACGACATCCCTATAGAGAGCAGACGACTCCGCGACGACAATGTCGTTCTCCGACGCCCAGAATGTCTGCGTGATCCACGTCGACCCTTCTACAGCGTAGATGTAGCCGAGGCAGCCACTGAGCGTCCGAAACATTGGTGCCGAGACTTCGATTGCGAAGCTCTCCAACTCATCGCGTCGCTCGACATCGAAGTCCGTGACCCAGAGCCGCGTAAGCACGCGCGCAACGCTATCAAGCCGCATTCGCGCACCGTGACCGGAGGACTCCACGTCTTCACGATCGCTGCCGGCACGAGTGACGACCACATCGCGTGGGCCGCGTTAGGGATGTTGCTTGAGCCGGTGACGTCGCCGCGCCACCGTTCGGGAATGTCGCCTGAGCCGTCTGACCGAGGGACGAAGCCAGCTACATCTCGGGCGCGCCGTGCTCCAACTGGCGGTCGTACTCGTCCCGGTCGTAGTTCCCCTGCGACTCGACGACAAGGTCATCGTCCCCGAACGTCCACTCCTCGAAGCCGGTGATCCGCACGGCCTTCCCAGTGCCGCCGGGCCCCGTATTCGTGCCGGTGAACGTCCGGTGATCCTCGACCGACTCGCCATTGAAGACGACGTCATTCATGAACAACTCGATGTCCGGGAACGCCTCGATAAACGAACGTGCGACCTCGGTGACCTCGGTCGGATCCGCGCCGTTGATCGCGATCGTTCCGCCCTTCACGAAGTGATCCGCGACTCTCGCGGGGTCGTGGCTGCACCACGCGTCGGTATAGCTCCCCGCGAACTCGCGAATACGAGCCTCATCCTGCCCCATACGCGCCTCCTGTCGTCGACAATCGACCCGCCACCGCGCACCGATCCCAGTGCGCAGGCACGAACGAGACAACATCACCATGCGCCAGCGTTCGGGAATGTCACATGACGGAGGAGTCGGGAGACCGCGATCGGACGGTCTCCCGACCAAGATGATCCCTCAGAACGAGAGCGCGACCTCTCCCGCTGCCGTCTGTGGCGGAGCAGCCGCAAGGCCTGGAAGGTTGTCCCGGACCCACGCCGCAGCGGCGGCGTTGGAGGCATCCGTCCCGGAGGCGTCGTCATAGACGCTGATCGACACGGCGCCACCGTCGGCTGTACGCAGGACGTAGTAAGCCCGGAAACCCTCGATGCCGGCTAGCAGGTCGCGAACCTCGTCCTTCTTTGCGACCAGTGCATCGACCAGACCTCCGTCGGACGCATAGTTCCGTACGGTCGCGTGCATGTGCTCTCCTTCCCGGACCCGCTCACGAAAACCTCGCGGGATCGAGCGAGTTTCGCATCTGCGACGTCATCTGTCGAGGGAGCCTCGCCTGCGCCAGCGTTCGCGAATGTCACCCGCGGCCAGGGATGGATCGGCTTCGGTTCAACTGGAGACTGATACTGCCCCGACCTTGATCAGCGTGGTTTGGTGGTCGGTGGTTCGCAGTTCGACGTTGACGGGTCGCTGCTCAGGCGCGCAATTCGCTTTCGGGATCGTGACGGCGATGAGGCGTGCGCGAGGCATCAGGGTCTGCGCTGATCCGTCTTGGAAGTGGACGACGGCGCGTGTGGTTCCCGGCGGCACTGCGCCGAAGAGAAGCCGAGCTCCGTGCCACTGCATCAGCCGCGGGATGCTGCCGCGTCGTGTAACTGCATCGTGCGGGCAACCGTCAGACCCCGACCCGTCCGGCCAGTGCATGATGAAACAGATCACTCCTCCTTTGGCGGGCGCGACCCGAACCTTGAACCAAGATGGCGTATGGGGGAAGCGGACGATCCGTTCCCGCGACTCATCTGCGGCCTTTCGCCGCTTGTGCGGGGCGTCGCGGGTCGCTCCTGCGCGAGCACCGCGCGAGCGGCCCGAATCGCGTCGAGCGCGTCCGTCTTCCCGCTCCCGTGCCGCTGCTTGGGCAGCAGGCCAACCTCGAGCACCCGCTCACCGCGGCCTGCGAGGAAGCGGGTTAGGCCGGCGCCGTAGGAGCCCGTGCCCTCGACCGCGAACGCACGGCGACCAGACGCATGCCGCTCCGCGACAGCGAGCGCGGCCGCGTAGCCGCCACTATCGGCGGCCACCGACGTCTCGAACACCACCACACCCGTTCGCACCTCGACGACACCAAGCGCATGCTCGTCACGGTGCGGATCAACACCGACCACAAAGTCCAGCTGATCTGCAACCATCCCGATCGACCTCCAGCCCAACGTTGGGGGACACTCCGGTAGCCGGTCTGGGGATGAGAACCGCGGGCGGCACGACTATGACGGGTCACACCCATTTTCGGGGTGGACAGGCTTCTGATCAGGCCAGCAAGCGGGCGCCAGACCGGCACCGGCCACTCCACCCGGACACATCACTAGAAAGACACCGCCACCGCGAGCCATTAGGAAATCGAGTCACAAGCAGAGAGCACCGATGCCACCCTGGCAACAACCCCAGACAGGGTTCCCCACACACTCACAGCTCGGGAATGTCACCCGAACTTGTTCCGTCGTCTGCGTCGGTCGTAGATCGAAACGAACAGTCGAAGGCCTGCGAGCAACGCAAAGACGAGACCGACAACTACCCAGGGCAAGTCCGGCGTCGGCCACGGGATCGCGTCGATAGCCGCCTAGTTATCTATTCCTGAGCACGTATACTGCAATAGGTGACATCTTAGTTTCATCCCGCCACTCTATTGAGTCATCGCTAGAACCGAGCGGTTTGTGAAGCTTGGCGAGCATGAGCCCAGCGCGTTCGGCGGCTCGTGTGTAATCATCCTCAGTCCAGTAGTAGTCATACAGTACTACGTCAATGCCCTGAATCAGCAGTTTTACCGTGTCACCGCTACGGAGTTGCCTGTCGTTCTCTGGAAACGAGTATGACGACGATACCCAAGTTCCTTTGGTAGCTTCCATCGAATCGGTCACGAATATGATGGTGCCATTGTTCCGAAGCACTCGCTTCATTTCCTTGAGAATGCCCTCGATCTCTTCGATTCGCGACACTTCCAGAAACACAAAGCTTGAAAAGACTAGATCGAACGCAGAATCCTCGAAGGGCAGGCGTCCGCTGGGAATATGGTGATACTCGCCCAACCTATCTTGGGATCGAGCCTGTTCTAGCATCTCACCGCTAACGTCTACGCCAATTACATTGAACCCTAGGCGCTTCAAGAATCGTGTTGAACGCCCAGCGCCGCAGCCATAATCAAGCGCGGATGTGATGGGCCCTGCGTACTCCCGGATCAGCATGGAAATGTCGCGAAATGCCAGGTATTGTGTTCCTTCCATCCCGAGCTCGGCATATTCGCCAGCATGTTTTTCATAGTCATGTGTCTTGCTCACCCGACGCTCCTCCGCAAGCGAACTGCCCCCGTTGGTCACCGGCGATGATCGGGGAGCAATTCTACTCGTTCGACCGGGGCGTGCTCCACCGGCTCGGAGCGGCGCTCGGAACCGGGGGTCGTGCTCTTCGGCGCAATGCTGCTCGCATGGAGCAACCGGGTGCGTCGACTGAGGCACGTTGCCGGCGCGCATGCCCACACGTCCTCGTCGTCGAGGTAGTCAGCCAAGTCCGTGAACGTGGGCACGGAAGCGGCCGGGGACACGTCGACTTCGGCGACACCGACACGGAGCTCTTGGATCTCTCGCTGTTCATCAAGGAATGCATCACGGCCGGCCGGAGCGCCGTTCGAGCTCCGGCGCGTGCCACGCCTGTCGAACTCGGAGCAGAAGGCACGACGCCTGCTTGCCCTCCGTCAGAAGGGCGCTTCGAGGGCTTCGTCCACGTCCACAACTGGGAGCCACAGCGCCTCGTCACCGCAACCGGTTCGAACGCGCTCCCGCGGTGACCGAAGCGCGGCCACCCGAGCAACTCCTGAACCTGCGCCCGCGTTCAGGAATGTTGCATGAGAGCCGAATCAGCGTGATGGTTCACGGCCTCAGATAGGAGAGGAGAGTTCGTGCCCGCCCGCGGTATCCATCACGTCGATTTCGCTGTCGGCAATGTCGATCGATCCGTTGCGTTCTATATGGCAATTCTCGGTCCGGTCGGGATGCGCGAGGAGGGCCGATACCAGAGCTACCGCGGCACCGAGGAGATCGTGTACCTCCAGTTTGGCGGGCAGTTGATCGGCTTCCGGCCTGCCGACGCTGGCGAGCACCGCTACCACGATGTTGGGATCGAGCATGTGGCCTTCTACGTCGACACACGCGACGAGGTGGATGCGGCCTATCGGCGCTGCCTTGACATCGACGCAAAGATCCACTTCCCGCCTGAAGAAGACAGAGACCTCGACGGCTACTACGAGATGTTCGTCTTCGACCCTGATGGCATGCGCGTCGAGATAGCCTGCGGGCCCGCGGACGCGTTCGGCTAACAAACCTGGCATGCGCCAGTGTTCGGGGATGCTGAGCCAACGGGACAAGGATCGGCTGGGCCAGCTTTCCGGAATGATCCCTGAGGTAGGCGTGCTTGTGGGCTGGTCGGCTGTGAGCGATAATCGCGGTAACGGCTCGGGCTGAGGGTTGAAGTCCTTTCAGGGAAGGAGGGTGCATGGGTGTGGGCGCGATGCCGGAGGTAGAGGAGCTGCGGGCGAGGTTCGCTGGTGCGGTGGTGGCTCCGGGCGATGCGAGCTACGACGAGGTTCGCCGAGTTCATAACGGTTTGGTGGACAAGCATCCGGCCTTGATTGTTCGCTGCTCGGGGGCCGTGGACGTGGTGGCGGCGGTGCGGTTGGGGCGGGATGCTGGGTTGGAGATTTCGGTTCGGGGTGGTGGTCATAACGTCGCTGGCAAGGCGGTAACGGACGGCGGCCTGATGATCGATCTGTCATTGCTGAGGCAGATCGAGGTTGATCCGGAGAGACGCACGATTACTGCCGGGGGCGGGGTGACTTGGGAGGAGCTGAATCACGCCGCGCACGCGCATGGCCTCGCTACCACGGGCGGGCTGGTCTCGACGACCGGCATTGCCGGGCTGACCTTGGGTGGGGGGATCGGTTGGTTGCTTGGCAAGCACGGGCTGGCGATCGACAATTTGCTCTCCGCCGAGGTCGTTCTCGCCTCGGGTGAGGTGGTGCAGGCCAGTGACGAGAGCGAGCCGGATCTCTTCTGGGCGATTCGCGGCGGCGGTGGGAACTTCGGTGTTGTGACCGAGTTCTGTTACCGGGCTTACCCCTTGCGGACAGTGCTCGGCGGCGCTGCCGTCCATCCGCTCGCAGCCACAGCGGAGGTCTTCGCCTTCTACCGTGAGTTCACGCAGTCGCTCTCCGACGATCTCAGTGCCTTCCTCGCCTTGCGGAGCGCGCCGGATGGCTCGGAGACGAAGCTGTGCGGCGTAGCCGTCTGCCATGCCGGAGAGGACGAGCAGCAAGCCGAGGTCGAGGTAAAGCCGGTTCGGGAGTTCGGGCCTCCAGCGATGGATCTGATCGAGCGGATGCCTTACCCCGTGGTCAACACGCTCCTCGACGATGCCTTCGAGAGGCTCTTTCAACTACTGGAAATCCGCCTTCTTCAGCGAACTGAACGACGAGGTGGCCACGAAGCTGGTCGACGCCTATCAGAACGCGCCGACCCCGCTGTGCTTCCTGGTCATAGAACACTTCCATGGAGAAGCGGTGCGCGTCGATGCGTCCGCAACCGCCTTCCCCACCGCCAGCGGGGACCGAGAACTGCATCATTATCTCGCAGTGGAGCGACCCAGCCGACACCGAGGCCGGGATAAGGTGGGCGCGGGAGACTTACAGAATCGCTTCGGCCCCACATGACTGACGGCGCCTACGTCAATTACCTCCAACGATGACGCGAGCAGAGTCCGAGCTGCATATGGTCCCAGACACGATCGCCTCGCTGAGCTCAAACGCAAATACGACCCGGGCAACATCTTTCGGCTCAACCAGAACATCATTCCCTGACAACTCGCGTCGCCTAAGAGCGAGGCCACGCGCCTGGGCGAGTGTTCGGGAATGACGCCTGAAGGACGACCCGTAGAATCATGGGCATGGACAAAACGGAGGCGCTGTCGATTGCCGAGGCAGAGCTTCAGAGCCTGCGGGAGATGAGTTACGCGGAACTGGTCGACCGACTGCTCGACACGCAGGAGACGTTTGAGAGGCAAGGAGCGACCGGAAGCTCGTACCAGCTCGAGCTTCAGGCGTTCTGGGATAGCGGGCCGGGTAACGATCTTCGGGTGGTCGTCTCGATTGACGACGGCGGCTGGCGAGCCTTCTCGCCTTCGGGGGTCGACTTAATTCGCGCCCCCAACGGATCGTTCGTCGGAGAGTAGGCTCGGCTGCGCCAGCGTTCGGGAATGTTGCTTGAGCCGCGCAGGCGACGACACGGCTAGCGTGAGCATGCACGGGCTGCACACGAGCCTTGCAGTGTTCTATGCGCCCTGTCCTGCGATTGTTGCTTCGGCTACTTCGTTGAGGCGGCCTGTTCGGACGTCGTAGACGTATCCGTAGATCGGGATGCTGTTGGGTACGAGGGGGTGGTCGCGGATACGGCGCACGTCGTCGACGACGCTCTGTTCGCGGTCTGTGATCGTGAGCCAGTCGATGTCTTTGCCGGCGGACGATCCGGGGCCGGTGCCAATGTCGTGGAAACCTTCTGCTCCAAGGGCGGCCGTTTCGAGGCTCGACTCGAGCAGGTCGCCCATCAATTCGTTCGTGAAGAACTCCATTCCGCAGTCGGAGTGATGAATGACGAACCACTCGGCGGTGCCGAGGAGCTTGTACGAGATGACGAGTGAGCGGATCGCGTCGTCGCTGGCGCGACCGCCGGCGTTGCGTATGACGTGGGCATCGCCTTCGCTGAGACCGGCGTACTTGGCAGGGTCGAGCCTTGCGTCCATGCACGTCAGGATCGCGAAGCGACGCGCAGGCGGCAACGCAAGCTCGCCCTTGTCGCCGAACAACTGCGCGTACTGCGCGTTCGCGTTCAGAACTTCGTCGAGAACCGCCGTGACGCTCCTCCCCGTGAGATGATGAGGGGGTCACTACAATGCAAAGCTACTTTTGCAAATAAAGCGGTCGGTGGGGAAGACCGCCGCTTTTTGCGGGACCAACGAGAGAAGCACGAAGGGCACGGCCGTTGGCGTGCGCCAGCGTTAGGGAATGACGCCCGAGCGTGCTTGGCTCTCGTCTGCTCTCTGTTGGGCTAGGAACCGGAGGTGGCGGCTAAGGCCGGCATGGTCGCTCCCCCTCGGCGGCGGGCCATGAGGCTGACGCGAACGCGATCCAGGCCTACGCCGTAGAGCACGGTCGCCACGGCGCCGTCGATGCGATACCCGTCGATCCGATGCGTGGACATCGAGCGGTAAAGCCAGGGCCCACGAGAAGGCGAGGAGCTGCACAATTCCCGCCCCGACAGGAGCAGTCGACTGCTCCTTCCCAATTGAAGATCGGTTGCCCACGGCCGTCAGGATCAGGCCGTGCCGACAGTCGCACTAACACGGCGGATCACCGCGATATCGCCGGTTCACCAGAGCCGGAAGGACGCAGTCGATCATGCAGAGCGCGACCCGACACGACCGTACGGTCGCCCCATCGGTCAGCAGTCGGTACGACCCAGCGAGCCAAGCGCGATCAACAGGCCTGCCGACCCTCCATCATCGCGCCCCAGAACAACGAGTCCCATCCCCAGCAGATGACCATCCTCATTGAAGGAGGTGGGGCCGTGCAACGTCGTGAAGACGGGCCACAAGACGATCATCAACGAGCCGGCGACGACCATGGCGAGGCTCGGCCACACCGCAGGCGGCGTGCGCGATCCGACAGTCGTAGCCTCCAGCAAGACGCGTGAGACTACCACCGAACCCAACCGGTCAAGCGACACCAACGGCTCCTGCGCCAGCGTTCGGGAATGACGCCTGACGAGGTGAACCCGGATCGGCCGGAGCAGCGATGAGTCTTCGGTGGTTTGTCAGTATCTACCGCGTACGGGCGAGGCTCACGACGCGGCCGGAGCAGGCCGCCGAGAAAGGAGCAATGAGATGACGCGATACCTGATTTCGTTCCCCAGCGGCGCGATGGACCACATCCCCGCTGAGGAGTTGCCCGCCGTGGGAGAGACTGCTCGTGCGGTCGTCCAGGAGGCCATGGACGCAGGCGTGTTGGTGTTCGCCGGCGGGTTGGCCGAGAACGTGGATCCCGTCATGGTGGCCGGTGACGGTACGACCACCGCTGGCACGTACCCACAGACCAAGGAGTTCAACGGCGGGTTCACGGTCGTCGACGTGACCACCCGGGAGGCAGCCTTGGAGTGGGCCGCGAGGATCGCTGCGGCCTGCCGCTGTGCTCAAGAGATCCGCGAGTTCGCACCCGACTCGGCGGTGGGTAACTGAGCGAAGCCCCCAGATCGCCCTTCATGCCCAAGGCTCCCGACAGACGATCGCCTGCGCCAGTGATCGGGAATGTCACCCGAGCCGCGGGTACGGTGCTCACCAGCCGAAACGCCGAGAGGATAGGACGTGCTGGAAATCAACTTGCCGGTAGCTCTCGTCATGGCCGGTTTCCAAGCGATTCCCATTGCTATCGGTGCGCTGATTGGTCATCCTTTCCGCTCGGCGCATTATCGACGCCGGGCGCGTTCGCGCCGCTGCCAAGGAGGTAGGTCATGAGGCTCGTATTAGCAGGCGTCGCGATCGCGATGGCGCTCGCGGGATCGGCAGCGACCGTGGGCTCAGGCCAGGTCGCGGTGCACAGGCAGCGGATCGCGATCGACGAGGACTTCGGCGCGAACCTCGCCCAGGCGGGTCTCGACAAACCCGGAACGTTCTTCGTCTGGCCGCTCTCGACCACGGATGACCCGCACAGCCCCGGACAGTTCGTCGCGACCGACAAGGGAAAGGTGACCTCCCTCGTCCGCGACGGCAACAGCTCCGTGCGCAACGGGATGGCCGTCCACGAGTCAGCGGCTCGCGAAGAACTGAACGGCCGACGCGGGACATTGCGACTCTCGGTGCGATTCGATGTGTACGACATCCCCGTCAACGGGTCGCGTGCCCTACTGGGAACCTGGAGGATCGCGGGGGGCACGGGGGCGTACTCCGGCCTCAGGGGCGGCGGCCGCTACGTGGGCGTCGTCAAGCCTGCCGGCGGCAGGGTGGCACGTCTGGAAGGCTGGGTCACGCGCTGAGCCGATCGACCGAATCAAGGGGCTGTCGGCTCGAAACCCGGCCCACGGAGATAACGGACGTCTGCGCCAGCGCGCATACGCTCGAGCGTCAGCTCAGGAACTGGACGATCGCGTCGGCCGTAGCGTCGAAGTCGTCCCAGAGGACGCTGTGGCCGCCCGGCACGTCGACCCTCGTGACGTGGCCGCTGCGCGGCACGGCAACGGGTATCCACGAGCGTTCGCCACAGACGACGAGCGTCGGGCACCGCGGCCACGGCGGCGTCGTCGACGCCATCTCGCTCCAGGCGACGATCACCGCCGCGGGCGCATACTGCCAGCGGAATCGGCCGTCCGGACCCTCGACGAGATGCTCCCGTGCCTCCTCCTCGAGCGTCTCGCGCGGGGTCGTGAACACCGAGCCATCGGCCAGCCGGGCCTCGATCGCCTCGTCCGCGCTTGCGAACGAGACGTCCGCTCGGGACAGGTCGGCCCGCTCACCGGAGATCGCTACGTCGAGTTGCATGGCCGGGTCGAGCAGGACAGCGCAGACCACTCGATCGGGCTGGCGTGCCGCAACCTCGGCCACGAGCTTGCCGCCGAAGCTGTGACCGATCCACGCAGCCTCGGATACGCCGAGGTCGTCCGCGGTCTCGAGGAGGTCGGCAACGTGCTGTTCGACACCCCAGGGCGGCTCCCAGCCGGAGCGGCCGTGGCCCCGGTAGTCCACGCCGATGACGCGGTACTTCGCAAGTCGCTCCTCTGCGAGCCGGCGGAACCGTCGGCCGTGGCCCGTGACGCCGTGCAGGCAGATGATCGGCTTGCCCACCGGATCCCCCCACTCCGTGGTGCTCAGCAGCATGAGAGCACCAGCTTGCCGAAGTGGTTGCCGCTCGCCATCGTGTCGACCGCAGCCGCCGCCTGCTCGAGCGGTAGCACGGAGTCGATCACCGGCAGCCACGAGCCGGACTCGAGGGCCATGAGGAGGCCAGCGAAATCGGTGGGACTCCCCATCATCGTGCCGAGCAGCGAGAACTGGTCGAAGTAGAAAGGGCGCACCGGAAGCGTCGCCTCGGTGCCACCCGTCGCGCCGAACACGACCAGGCGCCCGCCGGGGCGAAGGCATTCGAGTGATTGCGGCCAGGTCGAACCGATCGAGTCCACGACGAGATCTGCTCCACCGAGCTCCTTCACCGCCGCCACCCAGTCCTCGGATGCGTAGTTGACGCCGCCTTCTGCGCCGAGAACACGCGACCGCTCGATCTTCTCATCAGAGGACGACGTCACGAGCACGCGTGCGCCGGCGTGCGCGGCGAGCTGCACGGCGAACGTGGAGACGCCGCTGCCGGCGCCGAGCACGAGCACTGTCTCTCCGGTGCGGAGCCCACCGCGCGAGAAGAGCGCTCGGTATGCCGTCAGCCCGGCGAGGGGAAAGGCTGCTGCCTCTTCCCACGAGAACCGCTCGCGGCTTCGGGAACAGGTTCACCTCGGGCACGGCAACGAGCTCGGCGAACGTACCGTTGGCGGGGCCGCCGAGAATCTGGAAGTCAGGCCCCTTGGCCTCCTCCCGCGAGCCCCAGTCGAACGCCGGGTAGATCACGACCTCCTCGCCCGTGTCGCGGCGCACACCCGCGCCGTCGGAGCCGGGGACCAGAGGCAACGGGAACGGGTAGGTGCCGCCGACAACGAGCAAGTCCCGACGATTCAGGGCCGCCGTCCGTAACTCGACGATGACCTCGCCGGGCGCAGGCTTCGGATCGACCACCGTCTCGTAGCGCAGCTCTCCACCCTCATGAACCTGAATTGCGAGCATCAGCGCAACGACGCCCAGGGCTCGTCGCCGGAGACATCCTCGACCCCGTAGCCCTCGTCACCGACCGCGGGGGACAGAATCGCGATGATCTTCGCCGCCTCTGCGCCGTCGTTGAACGTCGCATGAACCTTTGACTGCGGAATCACGACCGAGTCACCGACCGAGAGGATCCGCTTCTCGTCGCCGAGCCACTGCTCGATCGTGCCCTCGATCACGTAGATGACTTCTTCCTGACCAGCGTGGAAGTGAAAATCGTGGCACTTGCCGGGAAGGAATGTCGCCTCGATCGCGACGATCCCCGAAAGGCCGTCGCGCGGCCCGCTGATCTGAGCGAACACGCCCCAGTCGTGACTGTCACGCGCAAGTGATGCGCCCGGTTTGAATGCTCCTACCATGTCTCCTCCTAGCGTATCGCCGCGGACGATGGGCAGGCGCCCCCCGCGGGATGGCACGCGCCCATCCCCTACGGCGCCTGGTTACACGGGTATCGACTTGAACCGCTTCATGTTCTCCGTCATCGCCATCTCCGTCGGCAACCGCTCCATCGACGAGGCCCCGAAGAACCCGACGATGCCCTCGGTGCGCGCCAGGATGTAGGCCGCGTCGTCGGGCTCCGCAATCGGCCCGCCGTGGCACAGCACGATCACGTCGGGATTCACGCGCTTGGCTGCGTCGTGCATCCCCTGGATCAGCGGCACGCAGTCGTCGAGCGTCTTTGCAGTGTCCGCTCCGATCGACCCGCCTGTCGTCAGGCCCATGTGCGGGACGAGCACGTCCGCTCCCGCCTCTGCCATCGCCGTCGCGTCGTCGTCGCTGAAAACGTACGGCGAGGTCAGCATGTCCAGCTCGTGGGCGATGCGAATCGCGTCGACCTCGAGCCCGTACCCCATGCCCGTCTCCTCGAGATTGACCCGGAAGGTGCCGTCGATCAGCCCGACGGTGGGGAAGTTCTGGATCCCGCTGAACCCAATCCGCTTCAGCTCGGCGATGAAGACCGGCATCAATCGGAACGGGTCGGTACCGCACACCCCCGCGAGCACCGGGGTGCTCTTGACGATCGGGAGCACCTCGCGGGCCATGTCGACGACGATCTCGTTCGCGTCGCCGTAGGGCATCAGTCCCGCGAGAGAGCCGCGACCACCCATCCGATAGCGGCCCGAGTTGTAGATGATGATCAGGTCACTGCCGCCCTCTTCGGCGCACTTCGCCGAGAGGCCCGTTCCGGCGCCGGCCCCGATGATCGGGCTGCCGGCGGCAATCTGGGCGCGGAGCTTCGCGAGTGCCTCCGTTCTCGTCATGACGCCTCCTCGATGAGCTCGTGCAATCGGTTCGCCATCGCCAGCGCGAAGGCGGGATCGTTCACGTCCGTTTCGATCTCGTGCACCTCGACCTTCGCCGTGTCGATCAGCCCGCGGATCGTGTCGATGAGGGCCGCGTCGGCCTCAGGGTCGTAGAAGACCTGACCCTCGGTCGCGATCGCCGAGACGCCGCGCAGGGGCACGAACAGCACCGTCGGGCCGATCGCGCCGTTCAACTTCTCGGCGATGATCTGCCCGATCTCCCGGCACTCGTCCGGCGTCGTGCGCATCAGCGTGATCGTGGGGTTGTGGACGTAGAGGTTCCGGTCGCGGTATTTCTCGGGCACCGTGTCCATCGGTCCGAAGTTGACCATGTCGAGCGCGCCGAGAGAGACGACCTGAGGGATTCCGAGCTTCCCCGCCGATTCGAGCCGCTCCGGCACTGCCACGAGCGCACCGCCCGCGACGAGGTCACAGAACTCGGTCGTCGTCACGTCGAGCGAGCCCGCGATGAAGCCCGCATCGATCAACGCCTCCATCGAGCCGCCACCGGCACCGGTCTGGTGAAAGACGAGCACCTCGTAGCCGAGCTCCTCGAGCCGCTCGCGCGCCGTCGTCACCGCAGCAGTCGTGACGCCGAACATCGATGCCGTGATCAGCGGCTTCTCCTCGCCGAGCGGTGGCACCGTGGCCTTCGCCATGCCGGCAAGCGCGGCGGCAGCGTTCGTCATGATCTTCGCGGAAATGCTGTTGACGCCCGCGATATCGACGACGGAATACATCATCGTCACGTCCACCGAGCCGACGTACGGGCTCGTGTCGCCCGAGGCGACGGTGGAGACCATCAGCTTCGGCACGCCGATCGGCAACTGCCGCATCGCATAGGTGGCGAGCGCCGATCCGCCCGAGCCGCCAAGGCCTCCGACCGCGTCGAGCTTGCCCTCGGCGTGCAGGCGCTTGACGACCTCGGCCGCGCCGCGGGCCATCGTCTCGACGGCCGCTCCCCGGTCGCCCGCGGCGGCGAGCGCCTCGACGTCCGCGTCGGCAGCGGCGGCAACCTCCTCCCGCGTCACATCAGGGGTCGTGAGCGGCGCCCCGATGATGCCTGCGTCGACGAGCACAACGTCGACGCCTTGCTCACGAATCCGGTCGGCGAGGTAGGCGTACTCCTGGCCTTTCGTGTCGAGCGTTCCGACGAGTACGACGGTGGGCATCAGCTTCCCTCCTAGTCTGCTTCCGGCGCGGGCTTCCACGCCGGGCTCGAGTCGTTGTCTTCAGGGTCGGTGAGCCGTCGCTCGACGCCGGAGAGCGTCGCGACGACGATCGCACCGTCACGGGAATAGGCTATCTCGCTGCCGTCGGGCGACCACGCGGGCTCGAACGCGTCCTCCGGGGAGCGGACGGGCCGTCGCACGTCGTTGCCGTCGACACCGATGGTGTAGATGTCGTAGCGCAAACCGTCGCGGTCGGCAGAGAAGGCCAGGCGCTTCGAGTCGGGAGACCAGGACGGCGCGTAGCTCTTGGCGTCGAACTTCGTCACGCTGTGCCGACCCGAGCCATCGGGGCGGACGATCCAGATCTCGCGGAAGTCACTCCCCGACGCGCGATGGGTGTACGCGATCCAGCTCCCGTCGGGTGACCACGACGGCTCGCCCTCGTCCGCCAGGTCGTCGTTCGTCAGGCGACGAACGTCCGTACCGTCGGCGTTCATCGCATAGAGGTGGGCAACGTTGGTCGAGCGAGTGAACGCGATGCGACTCCCGTCCGGCGACCAGGTCGGGCCCTGGTCGTTCGCCTTCAGCGATGTCAGTCGCTTCGTGCCCGTGCCGTCGGCGTTCATGACGTAGATGTCGAACGATTTCTCGCGGGCGCTCGCGAAGGCGATCCTCGTGCCGTCCGGCGACCACGCCGGGTCTGTCTGGAACTGAACCCCCTCCACGGTCGAGACGTCGCCCCGCTCGTCGGTCAGGCGCCCCTGGTTCGTTCCGTCCGCGTTCATCCCGTAGATCGCGTAGTCGCCGTCCTGCGAGCTGACGAAGGCGATCGCGTCTCCGGGCGAGCCGGAGCCGCCGCACCCGGCGAGGAGCAGCAGAAAGCCGATCGCGCCGGCGGCGAGGGAGGGTCTGATGATCACGACGGTTCGCAGGGAGTCAAGCTGGGGACAGCCTACTTGGCCAGCGGCTCCACGCCGAGGTAGCGCCGCTGGAGCTCGGGATCGCCGGAGAGCACATCAGCGGTGGTCTCGGTCGCGATGCTCCCGGCGACCATGATCAGCTGGCGCGTTGCGAGTGCGGTTGCAACGCCGAGGTTCTGCTCGATCAGGAGGATCGCGAGGCCCTCGCGCTCGAGTCGCTGGAACGTCTCGACCATCGTCTCGATGATCGCAGGGGCCAGCCCCTCGGACGGCTCGTCCATGATGAGCAGGCGCGGGTTCGTGACGAGCGCACGGCCGATAGCGACCATTTGCTGCTCGCCGCCCGACAGCTGCGCGCCGCCGTTTCGCTTCCGTTCGGCGAGCCGGGGGAAGAGGTCGTAGACGCGCTCCCGCGTCCACGCACTCCCACCGTCGGTCGACGCACCGCGAGAAGCGATTCTCAGGTGCTCGTCGACCGTCAGCGACGGGAAGAGACGCCGCCCCTGGGGGACGTAGCCGATCCCCTGCCTGGCAATCCGATACGAGTGGCCGCCGACGAGCTCCGCGCCTGCGAAGCGGATCGATCCCGTCGCAGCGGGAGGCGAGATGCCCATGATCGCGTTGCACAGAGTCGTCTTGCCCATCCCGTTGCGCCCCACGATCGAGACGGACTCGTGCGCCATCCGGAAGCTCACATCCTCGAGTGCCCGCGCCTTCCCGTAGAAGGCGCTCAGGCCCTCGACCTCCAGCAACGCCTGTGCCTCCGCGACGGGAGGAGGCACAGCGGACGGGTGCTGCTGCTCACTCATTGCCGTGCCCGCGTCCGAGATAGAGGTCGTGGACGGTCTCGTTGCCGCGAATCTCGTCGGGTGTCCCCTCGACGATCACACGGCCGTCGTGCATCATCGTGACGCTGTCCGCGACGGTGAGCGCGATATCCATGTCGTGCTCGATGACGATAAGGGTGATCGACCGGTCGAGTGCGAGGAGGAGCTCGGTGAGGAGCACGCGCTCACCGCGGGACAGTCCCGAAGCAGGCTCGTCCAGCATGAGCACTCGAGGATTCGCAGCGAGCGCCATTGCAATCGCCACCTGGCGATGCTCGCCGTGCGAGAGGTCGCCGACGCGCTCTCCGAGCTTGTCGCCGATCGCGACGCGCCCCGCGGCTTCTCTCGCGCGCTCCCGCAGCACGCGGTCGTGGCCGGGCCGGCGGATGGGTCGCAGTCGCCCGCCTTCGACCCCGACGATCGAGAGGTAAATGCTGTCCTCGACCGTGAGACCGAGGAACTGGCGTGACTGCTGGTACGTGCGGGCGAGGCCGAGCTTCGCCCGCGTCCGCGCGGGTCGCCCCGTGACGTTGTCGCCGAAGAGCTCGATCGTGCCGCCCGAGGGGGGCATGTCGCCGCAGATGACGTTGAACAGCGTCGTCTTGCCGGCGCCGTTCGGGCCGAGCACCGCACGACGCTCACCCTGAGCGACGTCGAGATCGACGTCGCTCACGGCGAGCAGGCCGCCGAAGCGCCGGCCGACCCCCCGCAAGCGGAGGATCGGGCCGGCGTGAGCGGCGGATGATGCTGCGTCGGTCACGCGTTACTTGATGACCGTATTCGTGACGCGGCCGTCCTTGACCTCTCGGATCTTGCCCTGCCACGGCAGCTTCTTCTTCACGCACGGAGGCTGCGTGCGGCCGGGCGCGGGGCTGTTCTTCGTGAACAGGCCACCGAACGACTGGTCGACGTTGGGGACGTAGCCCGTCAACGTGACGGCCGGACCGCCGTCAGGGCCCTTGATGATCTGGACGGGCCACTGATCCTGGATTGCCTGGCGGTTCGTGTCGAGCTTGACCTTGCCGTTGTCGGAGAGCTCCATCGGGGCAAAGATCGACCGCGGCAGCGCGGCCTGCAGCTTTGCTCCGACTGCGCCCTTGGACTTGTTCAGGCCCTCGACGAGCGCCCGCGTGCCCTGGTAGTAGTTGTAGAAGAACCCGTCGTCGGCGGGCAACCCCGGGTACGTCTTGGCGACGAAGGCCCGGTACTGGTTCAGGGCCGTGACGCCCTTCAAGCCGGGCGCCGTCCCGAAGCCGCCGACGTACGCACCGATCATCCGCGGGGCGACGTCGTCCTTCCCGGTCAGGAACCAGAGGAACAGGTTGCCGGAGTGCTTCTTCGCGTCGATCGGGCCGTAGGCCTGCTCGAACGCCTTCAGCGCCGGGCCTGTGCCGGTACCGCCGACGACCCAGAAGTATCCGTCCACCTGACCCGGCGGGGGCAGCTGGCGGACGTACGACGAGTAGTCGGTCGTGTTCAGCGGCGGGAACACGCGCTTCGTGATCTTGCCGCCGATGGCGCAGAAGTCGGCGATGATGCCCGCTCCCGACGTCCACCCGAACGAGTAGTCGTCCATGATGATCGCGGCAGTGCGCCAGCCGAGCTTCTTGTAGACGATCTCGCCGATGCCGGCGTTCCACTGGGCGCCGTCACCGTGGTAGCGGAACACGTTCTTCGGCGCGATCTGCAGCGTCGGATCCTGCGATCCGGCCGTGCCGATGATCACGGTCTTGGCGGGCCGCAGCTTCGCCCAGTTCGCGATTGCCACTGCCTCGTCACCCGAGAGCGGCCCGACAAGGACGTCGGCCTTGAGCTGCTGCATCAGGCGGCGCGTCTCCTTGAGAGCCGTCGCCGGCGTGTCGTCGCCGCAGCCGTAGCCGACGATGTTGACGTTCTTGCCACCGGCCGTGATGCCTGTCATGCCTGCCGACGGCTTCTTCTTGTTCTTGACCTTGCCCTTGGCGAACTGTGCGAACGCGGTCTGGGCGCCGCCGATTCCAAGCTCCTGCGCGAACCCGAAGGCTCCCTTGCAGTCGCTCATGACAGCAACGCGCACCGTGCCTGTCGCCGCTGAGGACGCCATCGATACGGACGCGATCGCGGCGATTCCGACCGCGATCACCCCGACCGAGACGAGGAGGCGGATTGTCCACCCCTGACGTCGTTTCATTGCAGTTCCTCCTTCGTTGGATGTACGGAAGACATATCCCTTCGAACTTCGTTGCAGACCTTCATCGAGCCGACTCCGACCTCCTTTCCCGCCTCCTCCTCATCCTGCCGCGCTCGCCTCGGCCGCGGGCTGCTTGGGTTCCCGCGAACGCGCGAGATCCCAGATTCTGTCCCAGATCCCAACGAGGCCGTCGGGCGATGCGATCACGATCGCAAGGAAGACGACGCCGATGACCGTGTTGAAGGTGCCGCCGATCACCGGCAGTCCGTCGGACGGAATCCTGTTCGTCACCTCGTTGTTGATCACGATGTACGCAAACGCGCCGAGCCAGGCGCCTTCGATCCGGCCGAGCCCTCCGATCACCGCGATCACGAGCAGCTCGATCGTCGCCTGCAGGCCGATGTTCGACGGCGAGAGCTGACCCGACCACCAGGCAAAGAGGACACCACTGATCGCCGCGACGAACGCGCCGATGCCGAAGGCGAGTGTCCGGTGCAGCGCGACGTTGTAGCCGAGCGACGCCATGCGCAAAGGCTCGTCGCGGATCCCCTGCAGCGAAATCCCGAAAGGCGTCCGCACGAGGTAACGGATCAGCCCGTAGATGACGATGGCAACGCCAAGCGCAACGTAGTACAGCCGTTGCCGGTCGTTGACGACGTCTCCGATGAATCCCGGCGTGTATTCGTCGACGCCGGCGATCGGTGAGAAGCCGCCAACCTGCGTCACCTGGCTGACGAACAGGTACGCGATCACCGAGTACGTGAGGGTGAGCATCAGGAAGTAGATTCCGAAGCTCCGCGAGGCGACAGCGCCAAAGAGGAACCCGAGACCTACCGTCAGCAGGATGGCGAGAACGACGGCGAGCGACGGATTCCAACCGAGCAAGAGCCCCTTGGTCTCACCGCCCGGCACCCTCTGCGTCACCATGTTCCCGAGCGCATATCCGGCGATGCCCATCAGACCCGCCTGCGCCAGAGAGATCATCCCGCCGTACGCCGAGAGAAACACGAGGCTCGCGGCCCCGATACCGAGGATGAACGTCTGGGTGAGAACCGTGTCGAGCCAGAAGTCGGAGACGAGGATAGGGGCCACTAAGGCAAGGACGAGCACGCTGACGCCGATGGTCCGCTCGACGAGAGCCTTCGTGGAGGCATGGGTCATCCGGCTCTCCCGAAGAGCCCCTGCGGCCTGAACGCGAGAACCACCGCCATCAGCACGAACGTGAGCACCGGCGAGTACTGCGTGCAGCAATCGGACCCTGAAACCGGCAGGTAGGTGACGGAAAACGCGGTGACGAGGCCGAAGAGCAGCGACCCGGCGACGGCGCCGAGCAGCGAGCCCATGCCGCCGATAATGACGACGACGAGGGAATACAGCAGCCAGACCCCGTCCTGACCCTGAGAGATGTTGCCCTGCGAGGTGCCGACCGTCGCGCCGAGAGCGACAAGAGCTGCACCGACGGCGAACGCGATCGCGAAGAAGACCTGGATGTTGATACCGATCGCGGAGGTCATCTGAGGGTCGTCGACCCCGGCGCGGATCACCATCCCCGTCCTCGTCTTGTAGAGCCAGAGCCAAAGAACGATGCCGACCGCCACACCGAGCGCGAGCATCACCAGCCGTGCCAGCGAGTACCGGGTGTCCCAGACGTGCAGGTCGACGAGGCGGTTCGTCCAGCCAGGCCAGCCGAGGCTCACCGCGTTCCCTCCGAACGGCTTCGAGCCCTCGGGGACGCTACGCGGGAAATGAGCGATCACCTGATCGGCGACGATCACCGAGATCGCGATCGTGATCAGCGCCTGCCGGAGGTCCTGGCCCTGGTTCCAGCGCAGGAACAACTGCTGGATCAGGACCCCGACGAGCGCGATGAACCCCATCGCGACGAGGAGAGGGACGACCCATTCCCACGTGTTGACGTCAGCCGGCTGAACGGAGAAGCCCCTTCCCGTCATCCTCTGCTGGATCTCGTACGCGATGTAGGCGCCGAGGAGATAGAGAGAGCCGTGCGCCATGTTGACCGTGCGCATGAGGCCGAAGATGAGCGAGAAGCCGCTCGCGACGATGAAAAGGAGCCCGGCGAAGGTGATCGCGTCGAGCAAGGTGTAGACGAAGGCCCCGGGGTTGTCGATCGCGGAGCCGGTGTTGGTCGAGCGCCAGCCACCCCGACCGAATTCGTCTACAGGGTTCGTGAGGACAACAACGTAGAGCAGCACGAAGCCGACGACAAGCCCGACGACGAGCCGGGGCGCCAGAGAACGGGCATCGATGTTGTGGAGGCGCTCGCTCATTCGTCCGTGACCCTACCGCGCCGGGCGATGTGATTCAAACACAATCAGCGATTATCGATTCTCTTGACCAAAGGCGCCGCGCACCCTAGCCTGAAGTCGAGAACTGGACGACGACGGAAGGAGCAGCACGCCATGAGCACGACGACCCGCACCGTGATTCCGTTCGAGTCGATGGACCCCCTCGCGATCGGCGCCACCGACGACGAGTCGAAGAAGCATCGCGACACGCTCGAGCTCGATATTCCGACGACGAACCTCGTGGCGGACATCAGGCCGGACGAACCGGCACCTGTCAAGGACACGACGGCGGCGGCGCGGGCGGCGTTGGAGGAGCCCGTCGACGGGCCGACGTTTGCCGACCTCCTGGTCGGCAAGGCGAGTGTCGCGGTGGTCATAGACAATCAATTCCGGCCGACCCCTTCGTCGAAGTTGCTGCCTGCTGTATTCGACGCCATCGAGGCGGCCGGAGTTAGCGATGTCCGCGTCGTCTGCGCGAACGGCAAGGTCTTCCCGATGTCCGAGGCGGACATGCAGCAGAAGATCGGGCCGGCCAACCTCGCGCGAATGGAGGCGAACGGCTGGCCGTTCCACCAGAACGACCCCCAGAACGAGGACGCCTACACCTTCGTCGGCGTCTCGTCAGGCGGCACGCCCGTCTGGCTGCACACCGAGGTGGCGTCCAGCGACCTGAAGATCACGATCGGCCAGGCGCAGGCGAACCACTGGGGCGCGGGCGGCGGCGGCAAGCTGATCCTGCCGGGCGTCGTCTCCGACGCAACGATCGAGTCGAATCACTGCGCGTTCGTCACCTCGCCGCAGACCCACTACGGCGCGTACGCGGGCCCGATGCGGTCCGACATCGACGAGGTCGCGACGATGTGCGGCCTCGACTGCACGATGAACGTGATCCTCGACACGCACGGTCGCGTGATCGACTGCATCTTCGGCTCCCACCCCGAGGCGCACCGCGAGGCGATCCGCCGCTTCAACGCGATCTACGCCTACGACAGCTGGGTCGAGGAGAAGGGGCAGGCCGACATCGTCATCTGCGGCGTCTTCGCGCCGACCGACCATCTCTTCTTCCATACGGGCTGGGGCTGCATGTCCGCGGACCTCGTGCTCAAGGACGGCGGCACGATCATCTACACGAGCCCCTCTCCCGGCGTCTCGACCGCGATCGGCGACTTCCCCGGCTTCGCCCTGATGGACCTGATGAAGCCGTACATGCCTGCGACGGCCGAGAACTACCAGAAGGTGCTGCACGACATCCACAAGCGCGAGATCCAGATGTGGGCAGGCTGCATCTGGGTTCCGATCTACGAGGTGATGACGCGCAAGCACCTGACGGTCGTCACCCTCGAGGAGAACCTGGAGATGGCCGCCGATATCGGGCTCGACGCGACGACCTCGCTGGACGAGGCGTTCGCAGCCGCGATGGAGCGTCATGGCGCAGACGCGAAGGTGGCGATCCTGCCCTACGCCCGGTATCAGCTGCCGAAGAACGCCGTGCGGATGGCGAGCTCGGAGCCGAGCATCCTCGCTCACGCGGCGGTGTAGGACGTCGCAGCCTGACGTGTCCCGAACCGCGATCCCCGGGTTCCTCCCGGCGCAGGGCGTTGCAGACAGCGACGCCGTGAGCCGGGAGATCCGCGGCTCGACGACGATCCTCGAGATCCTCAGGATGTACCCCGACGGACGGGCCGCGCAGCTGATGTCGCGGATCTACTGGCCGTGCGCCCACTGCGGCGGAGCGGTGCGAGAGCCGCTGACGATGGCGGCGCTCCGCCACGCCCGTGACCCGCGCGCGGTGCTGGAGGCGTTTCGGGCGCTCGAGCACGGAGGGCCGAGCGACGACCAGATGGCGCTCGCAGCGGAGCGGCGCCCGCGCTGACGGTGGTAGGTTCCGAGCCGGTGCAACAGGCTGACGCATGGACGCGCGCCGCGGCAGGCTTCAGCCTGCCGTTCGGACTCGGAGCTTACGCGCGTGGCCGCTGAGCGCGTCACGCCGAGCGACGGGCTGAAGCCTGTCGCCGACTCCTGGGTCGGGAGGTCGGTCGAGCGTGTCGAGGACGACGCGCTGCTGCGCGGCGAGGGCCGGTTTCTCGACGACCTCTCCCCCGTGCCTCACACCTGGCACGCAGCGGTCGTGCGCTCGCAGCTCGCACACGCGCGGATCGAGGTCGACGTGAGCGCGGCGCTCGAGGCTCCGGGGGTGATCGGCGTCCTCACGGGCGCCGACGTCCTGGCCCTGTCGCGGCCCTTCCCCGCCGGGATCGACAGCGGGGTGCCCCAGTACGCAGCTGCCATCGACACGGTGCGCTATGTCGGTGAGCCGATCGCCGTTGTCGTCGCCCGCAACCGCTATCTCGCCGAGGACGCGGCCGAGCTCGTCGACGTCGACTACGACCCGCTCGACGCCGTGGTCGATCCGGTCGCGGCGGCTGCAGACGCGGTTCACGACCGGACGTTCGCGTACGGCGATGTCGATACGGCGATGGCGGGGGCAGACCTCGTGCTGCGCCAAAGGTTCCACGTGCCGCGTTTCACGTGCACGCCCGTCGAGTGCTACGCCGTCGTCGCCGACTGGGATCAGACCGCCGGGCGGCTGACGACCTGGGCGAACTTCCAGGGGCCCTTCACCCTGCACGGAGTCGCAGCAGCGGCGCTCGGGCTGAAAGGCGACCGGCTCCGTCTCCTGACACCGCCCGACTCCGGCGGCTCATTCGGGGTCAAATCGTCCGTGTTCGCATACATCGTCCTGATCGGTCTCGCCTCCCGGCACCTCGGTGTGCCCGTGACGTGGATCGAGGATCGCCTCGAGCATCTCGCCTCGAGCGCTGCCGCAACCGGACGCACGACCGAGATCGAGGCAGGGTTCACCGCAAGCGGTCGCCTGATCGCCCTCCGCTACGACGCGATCGAGGACGTCGGTGCCTACGTCCGCGCCCCGGAGCCCGCAACGCTGTACCGCATGCACGGCTCGCTCTCCGGCGCGTACACCGTGCCGAACGTCGGCGTACGCAATCGCGTCGTGCTCACGAACACGCAGCCGTCGGGCCTGAACCGAGGCTTCGGGGGACCGCAGCTCTACTTCGGCCTCGAACGGACGATGGCGATCGCCGCCCGCCGGCTCGGGCTCGATCCGGCCGAGCTGGCACGCCGCAATCTGATCCCCGAGGAAGCGATGCCATATCGCACCCCGTCGGGCGCCCTGTACGACTCCGGCGACTACGCAGCGTGTCTCGACCGCGCGCTCGAGCTGGCGGACTACGACGAGCTTCGCGCGCGCATAGTGGCGGCTCGCGCGGAGGGACACCTGGCGGGAATCGGGCTCGCATGCATCGTCGAGCCCTCGATCTCGAACATGGGGTACATCACCCTCGCCCAGACGGCCGACGAGCGTGCCCTCACCCTGCCGAAGTCGGGGAACGCCGAGGGCGCGTCGATCTCGATCGATCCACTCGGCGGCATCACCGTCCGACTTGCGTCCACACCGCAGGGACAGGGTCACCGGACCGTCTGCGCCCAGGTCGTCGCGGACGTCCTTGGATGCACCCCGGACGAGGTGACGGTGATGGCGGAGATGGACACCGCGAGCGTGCCGTGGACCGTCGCCTCCGGCGCCTACTCCTCGCGTTTCTCCGGCGTCGCCGTCGGCGCCGTTCAGGCTGCCGCGTTGAAGCTCCGGGCGAAGATCGACGCGATCCGCGCGCATGCGGGTGACGACGGCCTCTCACTCCGCCGCGTGGCCGGGATGGCGCACTGGAATCCGGAAGGGCTGCCGGACGACGAGGAGCCCGGCCTTTCGGCCGTCGCGTTCTGGGCGCCGCCGACGCTCGATCCTCCCGACGACGAGGATCGCGTCGCCTCCTCGGCGTCCCACGGCTTCATCGTCGATATCTGCGCCGTCGAGATCGAGCGCGAGACAGGCGAGGTGCGCGTTCTCGACTACGTCACGGTGCACGACGCCGGACGCCTGCTCAACCCCCTCCTCGCCGACGGGCAGGTCGTCGGGGGCTTCGCCCACGGCATCGCAGCCGCGCTCTATGAGCGGCACGTCTACGACGAGTGGGGCAACCTGATGACGTCGTCGCTCGTCGACTACCTCACGCCCACTGCTCCCGACGTGCCGGGGCTGACGATCGGCCACCTCTCGTCTCCGTCGGCCGTTACGGCACTCGGTGCGAAGGGGATTGGCGAAGGGAACACGATGAGCGCTCCCGTGTGCGTGGCGAACGCGGTCGCGGACGCGATCGGGCGCGACGATGTAGAGCTGCCTCTGACGCCTCCGCGGGTCTGGGAGCTTCTCAACGAGGGAGGCGCGGGGTGAAGCCGGTCGCGTTCGAGTACGTCGCCGCCCGCTCGGTCGAGGAGGCCGTCGCTGCGCTCGCTCGCGACGAGGACGCGAAGCCGATCGCCGGCGGCCAGAGCCTCGTGCCCGCCCTCAACATGCGCCTCGTGCGGCCGACGCTGCTCGTCGACCTGAACCGCTCCGGGCTCGACACGATCGAGTCGAACGGGGTTCTCCGCGTCGGCGCGACCGTGCGCCAGGCAACGCTCGAGCACGACCTCCGTGCACACCCTCTGCTCCGCGAAGCGCTTCCTTTCGTCGGTCATTTCGTCACCCGCAATCGCGGCACCGTGGGCGGAAGCGTGGCCCACGCCGACGGGTCAGCCGAGATACCACTCTGCCTCGCGGCTCTCGACGGAACGATCGTTGTCGAAGGGCCAGAGGGACGTCGGGAGGTGACGCCAGACGCGTTCTTCGTTACGCATTTCCTCACGACGCTTGCGCCGGGTGAGCTGGTGGTCGAGACGATCTGGCCGCATCCCGCCGAGAACGAGGGAGCCGCCTTCGAGGAGTTCGCTCTCCGCGCGGGCGACTTTGCGCTCTCGATGGTCGCGGTCGTGCTCCGTCAGGTCGAGGGAGTCGCACGTGACGTTCGGATCCGAGCCGGATCCGTAGCGGATCACCCGACGGCGTTGTCCGAGGTCGAGCAGGCGGTCGAGGGCACGTTCGTGACTGCGACGTCGGCGAAGGAGGCGGGCGCGCTCGCTGCAGCTGCCGTCGATCCGGCCGGCTCGATCCACGCAACGCCGGCCTATCTCCGGCACGTCACCGGCGCGCTCGTCGAGCGGGCGCTCCTCCACGCGTGGGAGCGAGCGGCGTGACCGAGATCAGGGTCACCGTCAACGGGAGGGATTTCGTCGAGCAGGTCGAGCCTCGGCTCCTTCTCACCGATTTCCTCCGTCACACCCTCGGCCTGACCGGCACGCACGTCGGCTGCGAGCACGGCGTTTGCGGGGCCTGCACGGTGCGTCTCGACGGCGTCTCGGTTCGCGGGTGCTGTCTCCTCGCCGTTCAGGCAGACGGCTCGGTCGTCGAGACGGTCGAGTCGCTCGCCGGAGACGCGTTGCTCTCGCCCCTTCAGGCCGCCTTCAAGCGCCACCACGCCCTGCAGTGCGGCTTCTGTACGCCAGGCATCCTGATCGCCGCGGACGACCTGCTCTCCCGCGGGAGCCCCTCCCACGAGGAGATCGTCGACATGCTCTCGGGACACCTCTGCCGCTGTACCGGCTATGCCCCGATCGTCGCCGCGATCGAAGAAGCTCGTGACGCGTCGACCACGCATGAGCCCGATCGATGAACCTCGCCCAGTCACTCCTCGCGGCCTGTGAACGGCATCCCGAGCTCGAGGCCTTCCCCGGGATTTCCTACGCCGAGCTTCTGCCGCGCGTCGCCCGAATCGCAGGTGGGCTCGATGTGGAACCCGGAGAGCGGGTGGCAGTCGTTCTGGACAACCGACTCGAGACGGCACTCCTCTACTGGGCGACCCAGTGGGCCGGCGCCGTGTTCGTGCCGCTCTCCTGGCGACTCTCCGACGAGGAGCTCGAATACTGCATCACCGACGCCGGCGCGGAGCGCGTCATTGCCGACGACGATCCACTGCCCGACGGTCCAGAGCACTCGGGCGCACTCGATCGCGACGCGGGCGAGGTCTCGCTCCTTCTCTACACGTCGGGGACAACGGGGCGACCGAAAGGGGTGCCACGGAGCCACGCGGCCGATCGGGCCGGCGGGTTCAGCCAGGCGCTCCAGCACGGCTACGAGCACGGTGACCGCACCCTCGGAGTAATGCCGCTCTACCACACGATGGGCGTCCACAGCCTTCTCGCGATGCACGTCGTCGGTGGTTGTTACGTCCCGCAAGCGCGTTGGGACCCCGGCAACGCGCTCGGGCTGGTCGAGCAACAGCGCATCACATCGCTGTACCTCGCCCCCACGCTCTTCTACGACCTCGTCACGCACGAGCGCATCGGCGAACACGACCTCTCGAGCGTTCGGGCGCTCGGGTACGCGGGTGCCGCGATGACCTCGACGGTCGTGGCCCGGTGTGTCGACGTGTTCGCCCCCGAGGTGTTCGTCAACCACTACGGCTCGACCGAGATCTACACCTTCTCGATCGGTCGCGACCAGGTGGCAAAGCCAGGCTGCGCCGGGCGGCCCGCCGTGAACGCGCGGCTGAAGCTCGAGCCGGACGGAGAGATCTGCGTGCATCTCTCCGGCGACGAAGCCTTCAGCGGCTACTGGAACCGTCCCGACGCAGACGCCAGGGCGATTCGTGACGGCTGGTACCACACGGGCGACATCGGCCGTCTCGATGACGACGGCGATCTCTGGATCGACGGCCGGCTCGACGACATGATCATCTCCGGAGGGGAGAACATCCATCCGCTCGAGGTCGAAGACGTCCTCGCCAGTCACCCGGGCGTGCAGGAGGTGGCGGTCGTCGGAGCACCTGACGACCGGCTCGGGCACCGGGTCGTCGCCGTCGTCGTCGGCGACGCTACACCCGAGGTGCTCGACGCACACTGCCTTGCATCGTCGCTCGCGCGCTTCAAGCGTCCGCGCGAGTACCGACGCGTGTCGACGCTGCCGAAGAGCCCATCAGGGAAGATCCTCCGCAGGATCCTACGAAGCGAGCTGACGAAGGAGAAGCGTGACTGAATACGACGGTTTCCGCACGGAGAGCGACGCCGACGACGGCGTCACGACGATCACGCTCGACGTGCCCGGCAAGTTCAACCGGGTCTCGATGCTTGCGCGAGACCAACTCGCCGCTGTCTTCGCCGAAATAGACCGGGACGACTCCATGCGGTTCGTCGTCCTCACCGGAGCGGGTGGTCAGTTCACCGCGGGCGGCGACATCGCCGGCTTCCTGACCAAGTCACCGTGGGTCGTCTCGCAGCTCGCAAAGAACGTCGCAGCGCCGGAACGCTGCTCGAAGCCGGTGATCGCGAAGCTCCAGGGGTACGTCTTCGGGGTCGGCCTCGAGCTTGCCCTGGCGTGCGACTTCCGGATCGCGGCCGACGACATGCAGATGGCGCTCCCGGAAGCGACGATCGGGATGATTCCCGGCTCGGGAGGCACCCAACGACTCGCCCGCCTCGTTGGCGTCGGACGTGCGAAGGACATCATCATGCGCGGCCGCCGCGTGAAGGCCGATGAGGCGCTCGCGATCGGGCTCGTGACGGAAGTCGTGTCGCCAGATCGGCTGGACGCAACGGTTGCGTCATTGATCGCCGAGCTGTCACGCCACGCACCGCTGTCACTCGCGATGTCCAAGCGCGTGCTCAACACCGTCTACGACGGCCCACTGCACGTTGGCCTCGAGCTCGAGGGGCTGGCCTACGGACTCATGCAGCAGACGCATGACTTCCACGAGGGCGTGGAGGCGTTCGTCGAGAAGCGGAGGCCGGAATTCGACGGGACATAGCGCTCGGGCGTACCCAACCCGTGGCAACAAGCGCGAGAGGATTCTACCGTCGCTCCCACGCGAGACCGGCGGCGAGAACCGTCGAATCGCCCGGGGCAATGAGCTGCATGTTCCCGACGGCGAGACCGGCCCAGCCGATCAGGTTGACCCAGCGAAGGAACGACGAGAGTGGCAGGCGCACCTCGAGCTCGTCGGCATCCTCGGCGGGAAGTTCGACGGCAAAGCACGGGCACACGTAGAGGTCGACGTCCGGCTCGTAGGTGCGCCATGCCGAGAGCGCATCCCGGGCTGCCGCGACAGCGTCGGCAGTCACGTGCTGTGCCGCCTCGAGCTTCGGCCGGATCGTGTCGGCGTACTCGTCCGCGCGCGACGGGAATGTCTCCTGATGGCTCCGCGCCGCCTCGTGCAGGAAGAGCGGCCAGATGTCCGCGAGCGCCGGCGGTATGCTCGATTCGACCACACGGGCGCCCAGACGTTCGAGGTCGGCCGCCCACTGCTCGGCAGCGTCGCTCTCCTCCGTCTCGCGACCGTCACCGAGGTCGGGCGCACGTCGGAGCAGCCCGACCGTCAGACCGTCGAGGCGGGGATCCGGGCGCGGGCACCTCGGCGAGAACCGACCAGAGGAGCGCCACGTCCGCCACGGTCCGCCCCATCGGCCCGACGGTGTCGAGTGACGGACAGAGAGGGAAGACCCCGTCCATCGGAAGGTGGCCCCAACGAGGCTTGAGGCCGACAGTGCCGCACGCGGCAGAGGGGAGCCTGATCGAGCAGCCTGTATCTGTGCCGAGACCGAGATCTACGAGGCCGGCCGCGATCGCGGCGGCATTCCCGGCCGAAGATCCCCCGGTCGTCTTCCCGGGGTGAAGCGGGTTGTGCACGGTCCCGTACCACGGGTTCGCCCCGAGCACGCTCCACGCGAACTCCGGCAGGTTGCCCTTGCCGACAACGACGGCGCCGGCGTCGAGGGCGCGTTGGACAACGGTCGCGTGGCGCTCTGGGATGTGGTCCGCGTAGATCCGCGATCCGTACGTCGTGCGGATACCTGCCGTGTCGATGAGATCCTTGACGAGAAGCGTCCGACCGGCGAGCGGGCCGTCGGCCGCACCGGTGCAGCGGCTCGGCAAGCCAGGTGATCGCCGCGTTGTAGGGGTCGGCGACAGGCTTCAGCCTGTCGTCCGGGCCCCGGCCTGTCCCACCGTCACGTCGGAATCAGCGCCACGCACTCGACCTCGATCTTCGCGCCCGGAATCACGAGCGCGGAGATCTCGACGAGAGTCGAGGCCGGCCGCGTCTCCCCGAAGACCTCTTGCCTCACCGGGTTGACGAGCGGACGATCTCCGACGTCGGTGAGGTAGACCGTCACCTTGACCACGTCCGCGAACGTGCAACCCCCCGCGTCAAGGACGGCGCGCATGTTCTCGAAGACACAGCGCGCCTGCGCGACGACGTCGTCCCCACCGACGAGCTCCCGCCGCTCGTCGACGGGGACGATGCCGGAGACGAACAGGAAGCCGCCCGCCTCGACGGCGTCCGTGAAGTGCGAGATCGGCTCGGCCTGACCCGCAACTCGGAGCTCTCGCCGCCCTGCCATATCAGGCGAAGTGAGCCTTGAGCGAGTCGAAGCCGCCCTGGAAGACCTGCGACGCGAAGAAGTCGGTCCAGTGCGCCTGCTGGTCACGGTCGCAGTCGAAGGTCGTCCACCATTCGACGAAGCTGCCGCCGCCGTCGGTGATCGGCGTGACCCGCAGCGTCGCGCAGTAGTTGTCGACATCGAACGGCGTCTTCTGGAAGTCGTAGGTGTACGAGCGGTCGAGGTCGGAGTGCTCTAGCAGGGCCTCGCGGATATGGGTGCCGTCGCCCAGGGTGAAGCTGCGGATCGCGCCAACCTGGTCTCCGGCCTTGCCGCCCTCGATCTCGCTCTGTGTGACGAGACCGCTATGCCACGTGGCGAGACCGTTGAAGTCGCGGATGTGCGCCCACACCTCGTCGGGTGAGGCTCCGATCACGGTGCTTGCATACGACTTTGCCATCTGAAGCTCCTTCGGTTTCGGGGATGTCGAGTTGATCCTACGAGGATGAGAGCCGAGCCTGCGCAGCCTCGCGAATCTCGGTGAGTGATTGCCTCGGCGTCAGCGCCTCCTGATCGACGCGAAGCTCGATTACGGCCGGCAGGCCACTGGCGAGCGCCGAGTCGAGCGCGGCACCGAACTCCTCCGTCCTCTCGACGACGGCTCCATGGGCACCGAAGGCCCGCGCCAGTGCCGCGAAGTCGGGGTTGGCGAGATCGGTTCCCGAGACCCGCCCCGGGTAGTGGCGCTCCTGGTGCATCCGAATCGTGCCGTACATGCCGTTATTGACGACGAGGATGACGACTGCAGCGCCCTCCTGCACGGCCGTGGCGAGCTCCTGCCCCGTCATCAGGAAGTCGCCGTCTCCGGCGATGCAGACGACCGTCCGCTCCGGGTGCAGGATCTTCGCCGCAACGGCCGCCGGAACGCCGTACCCCATCGCGCCGCTCGTCGGCGCGAGCTGTGTGCGGTACCGACGGAACTCGTAGAAGCGGTGCGCCCAGACGGTGAAGTTGCCGGCACCGTTCGTGAGGATCGCATCGGGCGGAAGACGATCACGAAGCGTCGCCATCACGTCGCCCATGTCGAGATAGCCCGGGGCAGGCGCATGCGCGAGGTTCGCATGATAGTCGGCCCGCGCCTGCCGCGTCTCGCCCCGCCACCGGCTCGGGTCGAGCGGGGGCTGCGCGGCGAGCGATCGGGCGAAGGTCTCCGGTGAGGCGACGACTCCGAGCGTCGGTGCGTAGACCCGGCCGAGCTCGTTCGGGTCGGCGGTGACATGGATGAGCTTCTGGTCGGGGCTCGGAACCCCGAGGAGGGTGTACCCGGATGTCGTGATCTCACTGAGACGGTCTCCGATCACGAGAAGCACATCCGCGTCACGCACCCGCTGCGCGAGGCGTGGGTCGGGACCGAGGCCGAGATGACCCACGTAGATGTCGCAGGTGTTGTCGACGTAATCCTGACAGCGCCATCCCGACGCGACGGGAAGTCCGCTCGCGACGCACCATGCGGTCAGCCGTTCATTCGCCTCCGCACTCCACGGAGCCCCGCCGACGATCGCGAGCGGCCGCTCGGCACCGTCGATGAGCGTCCGGGCGGCGTCGACGTCGGCGGCGGACGGGTTGATGCGGCTGATCGAGTACGGAGCGGCATCGGCCGAGCTCGACGTGTCGACGAGCATGTCCTCCGGGAGCGCGAGCACCACCGGACCGGGCCTCCCTGCTGTCGCAACGTGGAACGCGCGTGAGACGAGCTCGGGGATGCGATCGACGCTGTCGATCTGGGTCACCCACTTGGCCATCGGCCCGAACATCTGCCGGTAGTCGATCTCCTGGAATGCCTCTCGCTCCATCATCTCGCGACCGACCTGACCGATCAGGAGGATCATCGGGGTCGAGTCCTGGTAGGCGGTGTGGACGCCACCGGCGGCGTGCGTCGCGCCCGGCCCGCGGGTGACCGTGCAGATACCCGGCCGACCCGTGAGCTTCCCATATGCGTCGGCCATGTTGGCGGCTCCGACCTCGTGGCGACACGAGACGAACCTGATCGGAGCGTCGTGCAGCGCGTCGAGCACTGCCAGGTAGCTCTCCCCGGCACACCAAAGGCCACCTCGACGCCGTGGACGACGAGCTGGTCTACGAGGAGCTGCCCGCCCGTCCTCACCTCAGGTCGATGGGGTGCTCGAGGAACACCGTGGGCTTCTGGAGCTTCGGACGGTCGTCATCCGCGGGATCGACGTATCGGATCGTGCGCTTTCCGGCCCATTCCGCGGGAAGGATCAGCACGCGGACGAAGGCGGTCGGCTGATGCTCCGAGGCGGTTGCGAGAACGGGATCGGGCCCTGATTCGAACCACGCGCCACCCTTTCCGTACGAGCTCATCTTCCCTTCGGTTGTGATGTCGAGCTCCCCGTGCAGGAGGTACCGGATCCCGGGGCCCGGATGCGTGTGCGTGTACGCGATCCCGCCGGGCGGGAAGTCGATGCGGTCACAGCGCATCACCCAGTCGGCGTACGGGTCCAGCTGAACTCGCCGCGAGAGGCGCGCGCCCTCGGCCTGTTCGGGCGTCTCATCGAGCTGCCAGACGAGCGCGTGCCCCTCGACATCGGCTGCACCGAAGTACGCGCTGTCGTTCGCAACGTCGTAGACCACCCGGTCCCCGCCGATCGTCTCGGCCCCGGTCTCGAACTCGTAGAGGGAGAGTCGCATCGTCAGACCGACTCTATCGCGCTGCGAAACCCTGGCTGCCGACCAACGCGTCTCGCACACGCAATCACCGCCCGGCACCCGGTCCGGCGACAGGCTGAAGCCTGGCGCCGGCCGTCGTACACGACGCCCCCGGACCGCACGGCCCGCGGGCGGGCCCCTTCAGGATCGCGCGAAGCGCGCAGAAGATGACGTTTCACTCGGCGTGAGGGACGCGATCTGCTCTTCCATCGCGACCCGAGCGCCTAGTGAAACGTCTGGCCGCCGTCGATGACGATGGTCTGTCCCGTCACGAAGGCCGACCCCGGGCCAGCGAAGTAGACGACCGCTCCGACGACGTCCTCCGGCATCTGGTCGCGCTGGATCGTCCGCGCCGACACCGAGACGTCACGGAGTTTCGCGACGACTTCCGGATGCGCCTCGACGCCGGCCGACATCGTGAAACCGGGCGCGACGCAGTTGACGAGCACGTCGTCCTTGCCGATCTCCTTCGCGAGCGCCCGCGTGAACGCGACGATCGCGCCCTTGCTCGTGACGTAATGGAGCAGAAAGGGAACGCCACGGAACGGCGTGCCCGACGAGATGTTGACGATTCGACCGCCGCCGTTTCGCTGCATCACCGGCACGACGGCGCGGCACATCAGGAACATCGAGGCGACGTTGACGTCCATCACCTGGCGCCACTCGGCGAGCGGGATCTCCGTGAAGGGCCGCATCGCGAGTGAGGCGTAGAGCCCCGCGTTGTTCACGAGGATGTCGATAGGCCCACACTGCGCGACCGCGTCGTCCACGAGCCCCTGGACGGCCGTCTCGTCGGCAACGTCGGCCGATAGGCCGACGCCGTCAGGGAACGCTTCGGCTGCAGCCTCGGCTCCCCGGAGATCGGCGATCACGATCCGCGCGCCCTCGGCAGCGAGCCCATGGGCGATGGCGCTCCCGATCCCCTGCGAAGCACCGGTGACGAGCGCAACCTTTCCGTCGAGCTGCCCCATTTGCACGTCTCCTTTACTGGAGTGCCGAGAACGAGGTGGGCGTCAGGATCCGGTTCTGCTGCGTATGGATCAGCGGCTGGATCTTGCCCATGAACGCCTTCCAGTCGTCGCGCGCCATCAGCGCTGCACGCCGCTGCTCGCGCTCCGCGAAGCTGTCGTAGCGCCACATGCTGGTGTAGGTCGAGAGTGCCCCGATATCGGTCGTGAAGGCTCCCACGAAGCCACCGAGCACCTCCTTCTGGATCGCGATCCCCTCGTCCGCATAGAGCCGCACGAGCTCCGGCAGCCGGCCGGTGTGCACGTGGTAGTCGCGCTGTTCGATGATGATCACGTTCTAGATCGCCTCCCCGATGCCGCCCATCGCGAGGTACTTGAGCTCGACCCAGTCGTCGACGCCGTAGCTCGATCCCTCGCGTCCGATACCAGACTCCTTGACACCGCCGAACGGCGCCACCTCCGACGAGATGAAGCCCGTGTTGATCCCGACGATCCCGTACTCGAGGCCCTCCGCAACGCGCCAGGTGCGCTCGAGGTCACGCGTGTAGAAGTACGCCGAGAGCCCGTAGGGGGTGTCGTTCGCGATCGCGACCGCCTCGGCATCGGTCGCGAACCGGTTGATGCCTGCGACCGGGCCAAACGTCTCCTCGCAGCTCATTGCCATGTCCATCGTCACGCCCGTGAGCACCGAGGGCTCGAAGAACTGTCCCTCGAGCCGGCTACCGCCGAAACGGAGCTCGGCTCCCCGGGCGAGCGCGTCGGAGACGTGACGTTCGACCTTTGCGACAGCCGGTTCGTCGATCAGCGGCCCGACCTGGACGCCATCGGTGAAGCCGTCCGCGACCTTGAGCGCGGCGACGGCATCGGTGAACGCGGCGACGAACTCGTCGTAGATCCCGTCCTGGACGAGGAACCTGTTGGCCGAGATGCACGTCTGGCCGGAGTTCCGGAACTTGCACATCATCGCGCCCGCCACCGCCTCGGCGAGATCGGCATCGTCGAAGACGATGAACGGCGCGTTGCCGCCGAGCTCGAGGGAGACCTTCTTCACCTGGCCCGCGCACTGCGCCATCAGGAGCTTCCCCACCTCGGTCGAGCCCGTGAAACCCAGCTTGCGGACGATCGGGTTCGACGTCATCTCGCCGCCGATAGAGGGTGCATCTGCAGCGTCACCCGTGACGACCGAGAACACACCTGCGGGGACGCCCGCCTCCTCCGCGAGCGCGGCGATGGCGAGTGCCGAGAGCGGGGTCTGCTCGGCCGGCTTCAGAACCATCGTGCAACCGACCGCGAGCGCCGGAGCAGACTTCCGGGTCGGCATCGCCGCCGGGAAGTTCCACGGGGTTATGCCGGCGGTGACGCCGATCGCCTCCCGGAGAACGACGATTCGCCGGTCCGGGAGCGATTGCGGGATCACTCTCCCGTCGAGCCGCTTCGCCTCTTCGGCGAACCACTCGTAGAAGGAAGCCGCGTAGCCGATCTCGGCCCTCGCCTCGAAGAGCGGCTTGCCCTGTTCGCGCACGAGGAGCGCAGCGAGATCGTCGCTGCGCTCCACCATCAGGTCTGCGAGGCGTCGAAGGATCCGCGCCCTGTCCTTCGCCGTCCGGTGCTTCCAGGCCGGAAGCGCCCGGTGTGCCGCCTCGATCGCCCTTCGCGTCTCGGCTGCACCCATGCGCGGAACCTCGGCGATCGTGACCCCGGTTGCGGGGTCGACAACGGCGAACGTGGCACCGGAATCGGCATCGACCCAGGCGCCGTCGACGTAGGCCTGGTCTCGAAGGATGTCGGCTGCAAGGCTCGCCATACGAGGGACGATAGCTACGGAGAGGTTGCACTTTCTCCGGAACCGGAGACGATGCGATACTGATGGCATGGATCCACAATTCATCCGATTCGACGACATCGCCGCCTTCACGCTCGTGGAGGGCGTCGAGGGTCGTCCGCTGTTCGGGGACAAGGCGATGGTCAATCTCATCGAGTTCGGGCCCGGCGCCACCGTCCCGGCCCACAGCCATTCGCACGAGCAGCTCGGTATCGTCCTGCGAGGGATGCAAGCACTCGTCGTGGACGGCGTCGCGCGCGAGCTCGGCCCAATGGAAGGGTACGTCCTGCCGGGCAACGTCGAGCACTCGGCGTACTGCGGCCCCGATGGTGCGACCGTTGTCGACATCTTTTGTCCGGTGAGAGAGGACTACCGAGAGCGATGGGAAGGTTCCGTCTCCGAAAACGAGTAGTCGAGGCGCCTGAGTCCGACGGTTCGTTCCCCGTTCCGACGCGGTTCAACTTCACGCGGGACGTCGTCGAAAGAGCTGCCTCCGAGGAGGCCTTCCGCCCCGCAATGACCTTCGTCGACCACGAGGGGATCATCGACCGTCGCACGTTCAGTGAGGTCGCGAACGACGCAAGCCGTTGGGCGTCGTACTTCCGCTCTCGCGGTCTCGGGGCCGGCGATCGAGTCCTCGTCTTCGTGGGCAAGACTCCCGTCTGGCACTCGCTCATGCTCGGCGCCCTGAAAGCGGGGCTCGTCACCGTTCCCTGCTCGGAGATGCTTCGCGCCGGCGACATCGACTTCCGCGTCTCGCACTCGGGAGCGAAACTCGTGGTCACGGACAGCGCGCGGGCGCAGGTGCTCGAGGAGATGGCCGTCACGGTCGACGTTGTCGTTGTCGACGACCTCGCGAGCGAGCTGAGAACACACTCGGTCACCGAGGCCACACACGACACGGCGGCCGAGGACATCGCGTTCATCCTCTACACGTCCGGAACCACGAAGAATCCGAAGGGGGTCGTCCACAGCCATGGATACACGTGGACCGCGCGGCTCCAGGCCGAACATTGGTTGACCGCGCGCCCGGGGGATCTCGTGTGGTGCACCGCCGGTACGGGGTGGGCGAAGTCGATCTGGAACGTCCTTCTCGGCCCGTGGTCATGCGGTGCGGAGATCGCGCTCCACGAGGGAGGCTTCGACGCCGAGGAGCGCTTCACCTTGATCCAACGACTCGGCGTAACGATCCTTTGTCAGGCTCCGACCGAGTACCGGCTGATGGCCAAGCAGCCCGAGCTCGAGCGCTACTACCTCGGCAGCGTGCGCCACGCGGTGTCCGCGGGCGAGCCGCTCAACCCCGAGGTGATCGAGGCGTTCCAGGTCGCGTTCGGCCTCACGATCTACGACGGTTACGGGCAGACGGAGAACACGCTCCTCGTCGCGAACGTCCCGGACGTCGAGGTGAAACCCGGATCGATGGGTCTCCCTGCGCCCGGCTACGACATCGCGGTGATCGACGACGCAGGCAAGGAACAGGCCGCGGGGCTCGAAGGCGAGATTGCCCTGCGAGGACGCCCACCCTCGCTGTTCCTCCGCTACTGGGACGCTCCCGAGGAGACAGACGCCGCATTCCGTGGCGAGTGGTATCTGACCGGCGATCGCGGCACCCGAGACGAGGACGGGTATCTGTGGTTCACGGGTCGTGCCGACGACGTGATCCTCAGCGCCGCATACCGCATCGGCCCGTTCGAGGTCGAGAGCGCGCTCCTCGAACATCCCTCCGTCCTCGAGAGCGCCGTGGTGGGGAAGCCCGACGCCGATCGTGGGTCGCTCGTGAAGGCGTTCGTCGTGCTGCGCGAAGGTTTCGATCCCTCCGCCGAGCTTGTCGTCGAGCTCCAGGATCACGTCAAGGCCGTGACGGCGCCCTACAAGTATCCCCGTGAGATCGAGTTCGTCGCGGAGCTGCCAAAGACCTCGAGCGGGAAGATCCGACGGGTCGTTCTGCGGGAGGAGGAGCTGAGAGCAGCGGGAATCGCAGCCCCTCCAACGAGCATTCCTACCGTGGAGGAGCCCGACCTCGCGGATCCGGTCGATGCCCTGGCCGACGCCGAGGAGGACGCGAGGCGTGCAGCGGCTGCTTCTGCGGCGCTCGCGGCGAGCGAACGCGAGGCGGCAGCTCGGGCGGCGGCGAAGGAGCAAGCGGCCGAGCAGGCCCGCCGCGAGGCGGTCGACGCCGAGGCCGTGCGCGCCGCCGAGGCCCGGGCACGCGAAGAGGAACAGGAACGCCGGGCCCTAGAAGCACGCCGCCAGGTCGAAGAGGAGCGCCGCCAGGACGAGGAGCGAGCCGCCGCCGAGGCCGCGAGCCGCCGCCGAGGCCCGAGAACGCGAAGAGGAACAGAAACGGCAGGCCGACGATGCGCGCCGCCAGGACGAGGAGCGGGCCGCCGCCGAGGCCGCCTCTGCCGAAACGGCGCGACTCGCCCCAGTCGACCCTGCGGCGAGCAGCGAAGCCGGCTCGGCGCGCGTCAGCCGGAGCCAGGCCAGAGAGGAGCGGCGAATCCGTAAGGCCGAGGAGAAACGCCGCCGCGAGGAAGAGAAAGCTGCAGCCGAGCAGGCCCGTCGCGACGAGGCCGAGGCAAAGCGCGCAGCCGAGACGAAAGCCCGGGAAGACGAAGTCCAGCGCAAAGCCGACGAGCAACGCCGCCGCGAGGAAGAGAAGGCTGCAGCCGAGCAGGCCCGTCGCGACGAAGCCGAAGCAAAGCGCGTCGCGCGCGCGACCCCGCGACGAACTCCAACCCCGGCGACTCCCGATCCAGAGGACGTAGGCGGGGAAGACGACGCGCGCATCAGCGCGGAGCTGATCGCCCGGTTGCGCGCCTACGGGCACGGCGACAGCAGCGAGGATGCCCTGAAGGATCAGGAGTGAACCGATGAGCACTGCGATCGAGGCTCCCATCGAGGTGGGCCGGCCCGATCCCGGCGAGGACTTCGACCATGAGCGACCCTGGGTCGTGATCGTCTGGAATGACCCGATCAACCTGATGAGCTACGTCACGCTGGTTCTGCGCAAGCTGTTCGGCTACTCGGAGGCGGAGGCGACGCGGATGATGCTGCAGGTGCACAACGACGGCAAGGCGGTCGTCTCCTCGGGTGAGAAGGAGAAGGCGGAGTTCGACGTCGCGCGACTGCACGCGCACGGCCTGTGGGCGACGCTCAGACAGGACTGATGCCGGTCCTTCGTATCCAGCGCGACCGGCAGGGCGGGTATCGCCTGCGGCTGACGCCCGAGGAACGCGAGCTCCTCCGCTCGCTGCCCGCGCAGCTGCGCGACGTGATGCAGACCGACGACCCGGGCCTGCGGCGGCTGTTCCCTCCCGCGTACCCCGACGACACCGAGGCCGACGACGAGTTCCGGCGTCTGATGCGCGAGGAGCTTCTCGAGGGCAAGCTCGCCGCGCTGCACATCGTCGAGGAGACTGCCGGCGCCGATCATCTCGACGAGGAGCAGCTCGAAGGCTGGCTCGGCGCCCTCGAGAGCCTACGGCTGTACCTCGGTACGCAGCTGGACGTCAGCGAGGCAACCTACGCGGAGGAGCTCGATCCCGACGACCCTGCAGCCCCGGCGCTTGCCCTCTACGGCTATCTGAGCTGGCTGCAGGAAGAGGCTGTCGCGGCGCTCTCGTCGAGCCTTCCGTAGAGACGAGTCAGGGCTCGACGAGCACGCGGCCCGCGGGAAGCTCGAGGCTCGCCTGCACCGCATCGTCGATCGCATCGAGCGAGAACACGTCGCCGAGCAGCGAGGTCAGCTCGAGTCGGCCGGCGGCAACGTGCTCGAGCAGGATCGGCAGCGCGACGGCGGGATCCTCCGAGCCGTACATCGTTCCGGTCAGGAACTTCTCACGCCTCAGGAACTCGCCAGGATCGAGATCGAGGCGCAGCCCGGTCGGAGGGAGCCCCACCATCACCGTCGTGCCGCCGCTACGTGTGAAGCGGAGAGCGGTCGCGCTCGTTGTGGGAAACCCGACGGCGTCGAAGCCGTAGTCCGCACCGTCCGGAGCGAGAGCCGCCATCGCCTCCTTGAGATCGTCCGGATGGACGGCGTGTGTCGCGCCCAACCGGAGCGCCTGGTTGCGCCGCGCTTCCACCGGGTCGACGACGACGATCGCCTCCGAGCCGGCGATCCGCGCACCCTGGACGACGAACTGCCCCACCCCGCCGCCACCGATGACGAGGGCGACGCCGCCGGCCCGGGCTCGAGCTGCGAACAGCACCGCGCCGACACCGGTCAACGCTGCGCAGCCGAGCAGCGCCGCCTCTCGTAGGGGCACGGCCCCGCCGGTCGGCAACGCGACCTGCGACGAGACGACGACGCGCTCGGCCCACGCTCCTGTCGCCGTGCCGCGATACACCGTTTCACCGTCGAGTGACATCCCCGTCGTCCCGTCCACGAGCGTGCCGTTCCCGATTGCCCGGTGAAGCGGAACGCAGGCAGCGGGACGGCCCCGCGCACAGTCGGAGCAGTGACCGCAGGACGGCGCCCACGAGAGCACCACTTCATCGCCGACCCGAACCGAGCTGACAGCGTCACCGACGTACTCGACGACCCCGGCACCCTCGTGCCCGAGCACCATCGGCGTCGGACGCTCCCACTCGCCCTTCACCTGGTGGAGATCGGTACCGCAGATGCCGGTCGCCGCGATACGGACGACGACGTCGTTCGGGCCGGGCTCCGCCAGATCGAGCTCGACGACCTCGAGGGGCTCGCCGACGGCCCGGAAGAGCCCGGCCCGGGTCTTCATCGCCTAGGCACCGATCGCAGCCTTCACGGCGGCGCAGTTCGTCACCGTGGAGACGTTCTGCAGTGCGTAGTTGATCGACGCGTTGTGCCAATCGGCGTTCATCGTCGAGCACCCGTCCTCCGGCACGACCATCACGTAGCCCTTGTCGGCGCCGGTGCGCGACGTGTGCTCGATCGACATGTTCGTCCACGCCCCCGTGATGATGATCGTGTCGCGGCCGAGCCCCTCGAGCATGTTCTCGAGACGCGTCCCCTGCCAGCCACTCATCCGCATCTTCTCGACGATGTAGTCGCCTTCCTGTGCTTCGAGCCCGTCGGCGGGCGCCGCGCCCCACGTGCCGCGGACGAGCGCACCCGTCTCCACGACGCCGTTGAAGAGTGGCGCATTGAGCTTCAGGCCGGGAGCACCCGGCTCGACGATGTACCACACGTGAAAGACCGGGATGCCTTTCGCCCGGCACGCCGCAGCAAGATCGACGACGTTCGCGACGACGTTCTGCTCCTTCGCATGCGCGGGCGCGCCTGATTCGGCGAAGGCCCCACCCTCGATGATCACGTCGTTCTGCATGTCCTGGATCAGCAGGGCGCACCGACCGGGATCGAGTGAGAGATCGTCAGACAAGAAATCACCTCCGTAGGGGCGAGGCAGAGCCTCGCCCGTCGCTGGTTGGGCGGATCACCGCATGTACGGCTCTCGCCGCGGACCGACCTTGGTTCGAATCGTGTAGACCGACGACGACGAGGGAATGAAGAGCGTGTGCCAGTCGGGCCCACCCCAGGTGTGGTTGCCGACGGCCTCGGGCACCTCGATCGTGCCGAGGTGTTCGCCGTCCGGCGTGATGACCCAGACGCCCTTCGGCCCCGTAACCCAGACATTGCCGAGCTCGTCGACCTTCATCCCGTCGGGAATGCCTTCCTCGATCACGCCGGTGCCGATCCCCTCGAAGAACAACCTGCCGTTGGCGAGCGTTCCGTCGGCGTTGACGTCGAAGACCTTGATGTGTGCGCGCGGCGTGTCGTTGACGTACAGGAGCGATTCGTCAGGCGAGAAGCAGAGCCCGTTCGGCATCTCGAACTCGTCCTCGGGGGTGGCGAGATCGAGCTCGTCCTGTCCACCTCCGGGCGGGATCCGGAAGAGACCCTGCCAGCCGAGCTCGCGCGCCCTCTCGACACCGAACCCGGGGAACCGCCCGTACCAGGGATCCGTGAAGTAGATCGTCCCGTCGGAGCGAACGGTCACGTCGTTCGGGCTGTTCAGGTACTTGCCCTGCCAGTGGAACGCGAGCGTCTCACGCACACCGTCCGTGCGCTCGCGCACGAGCGAGCTCGTCACGTGCTCGCACACGAGGAGGTTGAGATCGTGGTCGAGGGTCAGTCCGTTGCACTTGAACGATGGGTTCCTGACCTCGGTGACCGTCGCCGTCGAGCGTCACCTTGCGGCGAATGTCCGCCGGCATGTCGGAGAAGTACGAGCACCTCCTCGGTGGGGTGCCAGATCGGCCCCTCCGTGAACGTGAATCCCGTCGCGAGCTGCTCGACACCCGAGCCCTCCTCGACGAGGTCGTAGATCGCATTCGAATTGGCGTCGATACCCGGCACTTTCGATCCCCTTTCATGGCGGAGGCTGTCACCTCGACGCTAACACGACGCCGCGCGCGTCGCGCTGTACCCTCCTGCCATGGCCCCGGCACTCGACACCGTCGTCTTCGTCCCCGCGTGGAACGAGGAAGCAAACCTCCCCGCCGTGCTCGCCGAGCTCGCTGCGGTGATTCCGGACGCCGACGTGCTCGTGATCGACGACGGATCGACCGATGCGACCGCCGAGGTCGCGCGGTCGGCGGGTGCGACGGTCGTCTCCTTCGACGAGAATCGAGGCCTGCGCGCCGGGATCGCGGCCGGATACCGCGAGGCCTCAGAGCGAGGCTACGCCTTCTGCGGCCGGGTCGATGCCGACGGACAGCATCCGGCGGAGGAACTCGCACGCCTGCTCGACCTCGTTCGGGCGGATACCTGTGACGTGGCAGTCGGGTCACGATTCGCCGAGGGCGAAGGCTACGACGAGGAGCGGTACGTTCCGTCGCCGAGCCGCCGGTTCGGCATCGGCCTGCTGCAGAAAGCGATGCACCTTCGGCTCGGACGCCCCTTCCACGATCCAACGAGTGGGATGGCGGCCGTGAACGCAAAGGCCATGCGCGTCATGGCAGAGCCGTACGTGAGCGGAGCGCCCGAGGTGGAGGCGCTGCTGCGACTGAAGTCGGAGGGCCTGCGGGTGGAGGAGGTCGCCGTGCAGATGCGCGAGCGAGCGAGCGGCGAATCGAAGCTCCAGGGCAAGAAGGCGCTGAAGCTCGTGGTGACTGTGATCGGCACCCTCCTCTTCTTCCGCTGGCTGCGCCACCGCCGCTCGTGAGCGAGCCGCGATTGCGGGTCGTCGTCGTCCTCGGGTACTCGGACGGCGGCCGAGGCGAGCTCCATCCCGTCGGCGCCGCCCGACTCACGCGTGCGGCCGAAGTGAGTACCGCCGACGACGTCGTGGTGCTCTCCGGGTGGGCGAGAGTGCGAGGGACGCGCTCGGAGGCGGAGCTGATGGCCGCCTCCTGGCAGGGAGTGGCGCGCGAGGTCGTGGTCGACCCCGACGCGCAGACGACGGTCGGAAATGCAGTGAACGCGTTGAACGACATCCAGCGCGTTGCGGCTCGGGAGGTTGTCATCGTCACGTCGCGCTGGCACGCAGCGCGGGCGAAGGCAGCGTTTCGGCTGTTACTCCGCGGGAGCGGAGTGCGCGTTGTCGCCGCGTCGCCGCCCGGGCCCCGGGAGATCCGTGCGTCGTTGCGCGAGCTACCGTTGTGGGTCCTGCTTCCGGCGCAACTCCTTGCCGCGAGGCGAAATCCGGCGACGGGCTAACCCGCCGCCGACCGCTAGCTCACCTCGACGTGAATCCGGTTCTTCGACTCGCGCAACGGCCCCCCGCCCCGCCCCGCCCGCACGGCCAGGATCTCGGCGAGGATTGCGAGTGCGGTCTCCTCCTGCGTGTCGGCGCCGATGTCGAGTCCACACGGGCCCATGATCCGCGCGAGTTGCTCTTCGGGGACGCCGGCCTCGAGCAGGCGCCCACGGCGCCGTTCGGTCGTGCGGCGTGAGCCGAGCGCACCGACGTAGAACGCTTCACTCGCAAGCGCCGCCTTGAGCGCAGGCTCGTCGAACTTGTCGTCGTGAGTCAGCACGACGACCGCCGTCTGGTGATCCGGCTCGAGCTCGGCGATCGCCTCCTCGGGCCACTTCTGGATCAGCACGTCAGCCGACGGCATGCGCTCCGGCGTGAGGAACATGCCCCGCGCGTCACCCACGATCGCCGTCCAGCCGAGAAGCTTCGCCGCGCGGCAGAGTGACTCCGCGGTATCGACGGCGCCGTAGACGAAGATTCGCGGCGGTGGGCCGTACCACTCGGCGAACACCTTCGCGTCGCCGTCGAGGGAGAGCAGCTTGTTGCGCCCGCGGCGAACGAGGTCGTCGAACTGTCCCGTGGCCTCGACCGGGACCCCACCACCGACGCGCTCGCCCGTCTCGAGCACGAGCTCCTTGGCACCGATGCCATCGCCCTCGACGACCGTGAACAGCACGCCGCGCTCGCCGGAGTCGCGTAGCTCGGAGAGCCGGTGGAGAAGGCTCACTCCACGGCCTCCACGAACACGTCGATCTCTCCGCCGCAAGGCAGACCAACGCCCCACGCCATCTCGTCCGTGATCCCGTAGCTGAGCATCTTCGCCTCGCCGGACTGCATCACGTCCATCGCGTTCTCGAACACGTCGCTCTCGACACAGCCGCCGGAGACCGAGCCGCACATCTTCCCCGACTCCGAGATCGCCAGGCTCGTGCCCACGGGCCGCGGCGCCGAGCGACGGGTCGCAACAACCGTCGCGACGACGACCTTCTCGCCGGCTTCGCGCCAGCGCTCCACCTCGTCCAGGATCTCCTTCATGCTGCGTGCCTCCTCTCGATGCCGGCGAGAACCGCCGCCAGCTCTTCCAGACTTCTCAGATTATGGCCGGAGAGGAACCGGTCGATGTACGGCAGCGCTGCGCGCATGCCGCCGGCGAGCGGCTGATACTCCGGGTTGCCCTTCAACGGATTGACCCAGACGACCGCATAGGCAGCGCGCGCGAGCCGTGCCATCTCTCGTCCGACGAGCTCGGGATCCTGGCGCTCCCAGCCGTCCGAGACGATCACGACGACCGCACCGCGCGATAGCGCGCGCTTGCCGTAGAGGTCGTTGAACTCCTTCAGCGACGCACCGATCCGAGTACCACTCCCCCAGTCCGTGACCGCCTCCGTGCACTTCTCGAGCGCCGACTCGGGATCGCGCGTGCCGAGCTCCGGCGTCAGCCGCGAGAGGCGCGTGCCAAACGCGAACGCCTCGACCCCGGTCCCGACCCGACGGCAGCGTGCAGGAACAGGACGAGCGCTCGGGCGTAGGCGTCCATCGAGCCCGACACGTCGCACAGCACGACGAGCTTGCGCGGCACGACCTTCCGAGCGCGATAGGGCCGGTCGACCGGATCCCCACCGGTACGCAACGACTGCCTGATCAGACGACGCATGTCGAGGCGATCGCCACGCGGATCCGAGCGGCGACGCCGTGAGTCGCGCAGCGGCCGGCTTCCCGCGATCGCCGCGATCAGCCGTCGCACACGCCGGTACTCGTCGGGCGTCATCTCTGCGAAGTCCTTGTTCCTGAGCAGCTCGTGACCCGAGGCCCCGAGCTCGAGCGGATCGCCCACCTCCTCGTCCTGCTCCCCGCCGCCTGCGTCGGAGAGCGACTCGCCGATCTTCTGCTGCTCGGCCGGCCGGTCGGTCGTACGAACAGGCGGCAGCACAGGCGCGCGGAGAAACCAGGCGTTGAACGCGCGGTCGAAGAGATCGAGCTCGTCCTGCCGCGCGACGAGCGTCTGCCGCAGCGTGAAGTACACGTCCTCCTGACGTGTCAGGTCGACGCGATCGAGGCCGCGGAGGGCGTCCGCGACGCGCCCGGGCCCGACCTCGAGCCCGACCTCGCGCAGGACGCGCCCGAACGTGACGACGTGACGAGCGACCGCGTCGGCCATCTCGGGCCTCTACACCTACCGTGCCGCTGTCGCGCGCGCAGTGTCGACGAGGCGCGCGAGCGTTTCGTCGCGCACCTCCTCGATGTCCTCGCGGTACTTGAGCACCGAGCCGAGGGTCTGCTCGACGACGTCGGCATCGATCTCCTGCTTGCCGAGGGCGCTGAGCGCCATCGTCCAGTCGATCGTCTCGGCGACGCCCGGCGGCTTTGCCAGATCGAGCCCGCGCAGTTCGCGGACGAACGCCGCCGCCTGCGCCGCGAGCCGCTCCGACACGCCGGGGATGCGGATCTTCACGATCTCGATCTCGCGGTCGATCGACGGGTGGCCGATCCAGTGGAAGAGTGCCCGGCGCTTGAGCGCATCGTGCAGCTCGCGTGTCCTATTCGATGTGAGGATGACCGCAGGCTTCCGTCGGGCGCGAATCGTGCCGAGCTCGGGGATGGTGATCTGGAAGTCGGAGAGCACCTCGAGCAGGAATGCCTCGAACTCCTCATCGGCGCGGTCGATCTCGTCGATCAGGAGCACGACCGGCTCGTCGGTGTCGATCGCCTCGAGGAGGGGCCGGCGGATGAGGAACTCGGGCCCGAATAGCTCGTCCTCGGAGACCGTTCCCTCCTGCGCAGCGCGGATGTGCAGCAGCTGGCGGGGGTAGTTCCACTCGTACACCGCATGCGCGACGTCGAGGCCCTCGTAGCACTGAAGGCGAATCAGCCTGGAGCCGGTCGCGACCGCGAGAGACTTCGCTGCTTCCGTCTTACCGACGCCCGCCTCGCCCTCGAGCAGCAGCGGCTTCTCCAGAGCGAGCGAGAGGAAGAGCGCGGTCGAGAGGCCACGGTCGGGCAGGTAGTCGGCCGCCTGGAGGGCAACCTCGAGCTCGTCGATGGTGCGGAAGGCGCTCATCCCACGGAGGGTAGTCGACGCGTCATGCCTCGCGGAGGCGACAACGCCGATCAGGTGAGATTCAGGCAGCTTCGTCGAGGAGATCGACCGCGAGCTCGACCGAGCGCTCGAGGAACCCGAGCGCGCCGAGCACGTTGAGGCAGTCGACCGGGTCGACATGCTCGTCTCGGCTGCCCTCGATGATCCGAAGGGCTATGAACGTGAGCGGGTCGAAGGAGATGCCGGCACGCTCGAGCGTCCGACCGAGAACGGCCGCCTCGCGAGCAAGCTCGTGCTCCGCGTTCGCGAGTGAATGCCCGAGCGCGATCTCGCGCTCCTGGCGCTCGCGCAGCGGGAAGCCCTCGGCCACCTCCTCGTCATCGAACTCCGTCAGCATCTGTACCAGGATGAGACGCCAGATTCGCGCCGATGATGGGCCGATGATGTGAGTCAGCGAGACGTGAAGGAGGGCTGCTTGAAGCGGCGCGCCGCCTCGGCGATCGCGGTTTCCGCCGACGCCCACGGCGGCGTCGGCGAGCCGACGCGCCTCCTGCGGATAGCCGACCATGGGTTCATGATGGTTGTTCCCATCCGATCCGCTGTGATCCGAGAGAGGAGCCATTCCGATGGCATACGAGATCAAGATGCTCGATCTGATCGACATCGAGCTCGAGTCAAGCTTCCTCGTGCTCGCCCGCAACATGGGCATCCGCACGCGCGTCAAGACCTGGGGCTATCTCATCCTCGGCCCCGCCAGCGAGCCGATCCTCGTTGACACCGGCGCGAGTCACCCGGAGATCATGGAGACCCTCGGGATGACGGGGATCGTCACGAAGGAGATGACGATCCGCCGCCAGCTTTCGAAGCACGGTGTCAAGATCAACGACGTGCGGTGGATCCTCCATACGCACCACCACATCGACCACGCCGGCCAGGACAGCCAGTTCTCCATGCGTCAGACGGTCGTCACGAATCGGCGGGAGCTCGAGTACTCGGTTTCGGGCATCCAGGGCGGGCAGTATCCCGCCGAGTACGTGAAGCACCACATCGACCGCCTGCACAAGCCCGGAGCGATGCGCCTGCTCGACCTGGAGCTGTCCGGTCCGGACGAGATCGCACCCGGCATCGTCTGCGAGGCGGCCGGCGGGCACACGGAAGGGTCGATGAACATCCTGGTCGAGACCGCCGAGGGAACCGCCTGTATCTGCGGCGACGTCGTCTACGACATCCAGAACCAGATCATCGACCCGATCTACCAGGTGCTCGACTACGAGCCACAGTCGACCGGGAACCAGGGCACGTCGAAGCGTCAGGAGCGTGCTGCGATCAAGAGGGCTCTCAACAGCGGCACCTTCCTGCTGCCGATCCACGACTATCCGGCCCGCGTCGAGCACGGGCGTGTCGTGTCGCGCTTCGTGGGCGATTCCGTTCCCGGCCCCGAACTCGCGGTCGAGCACCTGACGGTCGCGGAGACCAGGAAGATGGGTCTCGGTCGGGAGGAGTTCACCTTGCCGCCCGCACCCTGATCCCGCCCCGTGTAGGACACGGCAGCCCGATCGAATAGGCTCGGTTCCGTGTCGACGACAGGTCACCTCGAAGCGCCCGGCGACCCGGCGGCGCCAGGGCCGCCGGACTCGATCACGTACCTCGAGGCGATTCGTGCTGCGCTGCAGGATGCGATGCGTGAGGACGACCGCGTCTTCCTCCTCGGAGAGGACATCGGAGTCTTCGGGGGCGCCTTCGGCGTCACGACCGGACTGCTCGACGAGTTCGGCGCGGAGCGCGTGATCGACACACCCATTGCCGAGGAGGGGTTCGTCGGGGCAGCGATCGGTGCCGCCTGGATGGGCGAGCGCCCGGTGGTCGAGCTTCAGTTCGCAGACTTCATCACCTGCGCCTTCGACCCCATCGTCACGGTCGCGGCGAAGACGCACTGGCGATCGGGTCAGAGCATTCCCGTCACGATCCGCTGCCCGACGGGTGGCGGGGTGCGCGGTGGGCCGTTTCACGCTGGCTCCCCCGAAGGCTGGTTCGTCGGCACGGCGGGCCTCAAGATCGTCTGCCCCGGAACCGTCGAGGACGCCTATGGGCTCCTGCGTGCGGCGATCGACGACCCCGACCCTGTCCTCTACTTCGAGCACAAGCGGCTCTACCGCACGCTGCGCGCAGGCGCGCCCGCCCCGGGGTACCGCACCGCGATAGGGCCCGCGTCGATCGCGCGAGGCGGATCGGACGCGACCGTGGTGACCTACGGATCAGGCGTCTCCATCGCCGTGGAGGCCGCAGAGCGGGTCGGCGGAAACGTCGAGGTCATCGACCTCCGCACGATCTGGCCACTCGACGAGGAGACGGTCCTCACCTCGATCGCGAAGACGTCACGTGTTCTCGTACTCCAGGAGGCGTCCCGCTCGACCGGTGCGGCCGGCGTGATCCTGTCCCTGATCGCGCGGCGCTCCTTCGAGCACCTGGACGCACCACCCGCGCTCCACGCACCGCCAAACACGCCCGTCCCGTTCGCCCCCGAGCTCGAGGATGCCTACATGCCGTCCGTCGACTCGACGGTCACCGCCCTCGACGAGCTGCTGGCCTACTAGTGCGGCGTCACACCACATTACGCCTGTTTGCGCCCGCGGCTCGACGGGGCATCGGTCGCCCCGGGACAGGCTGCGCCTGCCCCCTACACGGGTTTCGGGTGCAACACGGGGAGGCGGCGCACCCGTGCGTTCACCGAGGACATCCGGCCGGCATGCCCCGCAGGTGCCCGAGACCTGCGATCGGCCCGACAGGACCTCTCGCGGAGACACGCTGATGCCGACCGAGCCCTGCGCAGAGATCTTCTCGGTCGACGCAGCCGAGCGTGTCGCGTTGTTCCGACTCGTGCTCCTGCAGCGCCTGTTCGAGGATCGCGTCATGGTGCTGTACCGGCAGGGACGGGTGCCGGGCTCCGTCTATACCGGCCGTGGCCAGGAGGCCGTGGCGGCGGGCGCGGGGCTCGCGCTCGGGCCTGACGACGTGGTCGCTCCGTTGAACCGCGAGCTCGCCTGCCACTTCGCACGCGGGGCGACACCAGCTGACGTGTTCCGCAACTTCTTCGGCAAGGGGACGAGCCCGACGTTCGGACGCGACGGCAACATGCACTTCGGGGCGCCGGCGCAGGGCGTCTTCCCGCTCGTCTCCATGCTCGGAGACCTCGTCCCGCTCGTGGCCGGTGCAGCACTCGCGTTCAAGCGGCGCGGGGAGCGTCGCGTCGCCATGACGTTTCTCGGAGAGGGTGCGTTCTCGGTGGGAGACACGCACGAGGGCCTGAACCTGGCTGCCGTCTGGCAGGTGCCTGCGGTCTTCGTGATCCAGTCGAATCGGTATTCGTACTCGACACCCGTCGCACGCCAGATGGTCAACACGAACATCGCCCAGCGCATCTACGGCGGCTGGTCGATCCCGGCCGAGCGAGTCGACGGGACCGATGCTCTGGCTGTCCTGGACGCGGTCCGTGCGGCCGTGGAGCGAGCCCGAAACGGTAACGGCCCTCAGGCGGTCGAGGCGCTTTCTGTACGGATGCATGGCCACGCAGCGCACGACGACGCCCGCTACATGCCCGCCGGAATGCGCGAGGAGTTCGCGGAGCGCTTCGACCCGGTGGAGCGTCTCGCGGCACGCCTCGCGCTGGACGGGTTCGGTACTCGCGCCGTCGAAGAGATGCGGGAGTCGGCGGCCGCCGAGGTCGACGCCGGTCTCGCAGAGGCGGAGCAGGCGCCGGCACCCGACCCAACCACGCTCGAAGACGGGGTCTACGCGTCCCCGCCTTTCGCCTGACCCGCGCTAGTGCGGCAACAGGCCGTGCAGGAGAAGCTCGATCAGCACCGCACGCGATCGCTCCTCGTCCCAGTCGTGCGCGCGGCGAAGATGGCGGTAGGTGCGATCGACGGCGTTGACGAGAACCGTCGCCGTCTCCTCCACCTCGACCGGCCGGATCGAGCCGTCTGCGATGCCATCGACGAGCAGCCGCTCGATCGGGTTGATGTACCCCTCACGTGAGCGCACCTGGTCGTTGGGCTCGTGAAAGAACCTTCGGTCCGCCTCCTCGTCGAGTGCGGCGAGGAACGCGAGATGATCCTCTGTTACCTCGCACACGGCGACAAGCATCGCCTCGAGGCGCTCCGCTCCCGTGCCCCGGCCCGTCACCGACGGCCAGAGCGCCGCCCTGAAGGCGTCCTCATAGTCGCGCGCGAGAAGCGCGAAGATCTCGTCGCGGCCGAGTCCGCGCCGGTGCAACGTCATCCGCGACACTCCGGCCTCCTCGGCGATGCGCGTCAGGGTGGCGGATTGCCACCCGCCGTTCGCGATCGCCCGGCGTGCTCCCTCGATCACACGATCCCTGGTGTCTTCGATCTGCGCCACTCGACCTGAGACGATACCGTTGCGCGGACGGTACGACAATGTCACACTGTCACGACATTCCCGCCGTCGGCCCATCCGAGGTCGGCTGACACCAAGGAGGCAACCACTGTGCCCATGATCGAGGTCAAGCTGTACGACCGTCGCGTGACCGAGGAGTCCGTCCCGAAGATGATCGAGGCTCTCACGAACGCCCTCGCAGAATCGAGCGGTGCGTCGCCCGACCACATTCAGGTCGTGATCCATGGCGTGCAACCCAGTCACTGGGGGATCGCCGGCAAGCCGCAGTCGTGACCGGACGAGCAACGAGAAAGGGTCGACATGGCTTCTGAAGTACTCATCCCGTCGTCGCCGGCCGAGGCGGTGTCGCTCTTCGGCGACGGCACAGCGACCACGGTGATCGGAGGCGGAACGGTCATCCTCCCCGAGATCAGCTACGGCCGGCTCAGCCCCGACCGTGTGCTCCTACTCTCGAACGCAGGTCTTGACGGAATCACGATCGACGGTGACACGATCACGCTCGGAGCGACAACGTGCATCGACGCGCTCCTCGGCCTCGAGGATCAGGTCGCTGCACTCGCGGCCTGTGCCCGCAACGTCGCCGACGGTGAGATTCGCAGCCAGGCGACGATCGCCGGCAACCTCTGCGTCGGGCAAGGCCCGGAAGCGCCGCGTGGCGACCTGCAGGGTGCGCTGCTGGCCCTCGACGCGACGGTCCGCTCGGCCGGTTCCGACGGCGAGCGGTCGGAACCGATCGAGGAGTTCCTCCCACACCGGCACGGCCGTCTCATCCTCGATGTCAGCTTCACACGGCCGGCGGCCTCGGCGTTCGCGGTACTCGAGTACCCGCACGCTCACGAGTACACGGTGCTGGCGGTCACGGGTGTCCGGTCTGCTGACGGGACGATCCGACTCGCCGCAACAGGCCTTGCAGGGCCGGGCGCGCGGTTGCGCACGGCAGAGGCCCTCGCGTCGGACGGAGCGGCGGCCGGAGCGGCGGCGGTAGGTGACGTCACATTCGCAGATGACGCGCTCGCGTCCGCCTGGTATCGCGAGCAGATCTTGCCGGTACTCGTTCGTCGCGTTCTCAACCAACTCGAGGAGTCGGCATGAATCTCACGATCAACGGGGTCGAGACCCCGATCGAGAGCGGGCCGCTGACGAGCCTGCTCGACGTGCTCCGCGAGGAGCTCGGAATCACGAGTCCGAAAGCCGGCTGCGAGCAGGGCGGCTGCGGTGCCTGCACCGTCATCGTCGACGGTCGGCCACGCCGGTCGTGCCTCACGCCTGCCGCCTCGGTCGACGGAGCAGCAATCACGACCGTCGAGGGGCTCGGCTCGCCGGAGAACATGTCGCCGATCCAGCAGGCGTTCACGCACCACTACGCCGCCCAATGCGGCTTCTGCACCTCGGGCATGATGCTTGCCGCGCAGGCGTATATCGACGGCGGCGGCAACGACGACGAGAAGGCGATCCAGAAGGCCCTCGGCGGTCATGTCTGTCGTTGCACCGGGTACGTGAAGATCATCGACGCCGTCGGAGCCGCCGCGCGCGGCGATTCGTTCGACCCCTCCGTCACGGCGGCCGGCAAGACGATGACGAACCTAGGAGGTGTGGCATGAAAGCGGTCGGCGCACGCGTCCCCCGCTACGACGGCGTCGCCCACGCGACCGGCCGAACCGTGTTCGTCGACGACATCCGGATCCCGGGAACGCTTTGGGTGAAGGCGTTCCGATCCCCGGTTCACAACGCCGTCATGACGAACCTCGACACGAGCAAGGCAGCGGCGATGAAGGGCGTCCACGTGATCACGTGGGAGGACGTGCCCCTGCTCGAGTACGGCCACCTCTCTGCCCTCGGGATCCCCGCCGATGAGCCGCTGCTCGCGAAGGGCGAGGTCCGCTACCTGGGCCAGCCGATCGCGATCGTCGCTGCTCCCAGCGAAGAAGAGGCGATGGCGGCAGTCGCGGCGATCACCGCCGACTTCGATGAGCGCCCCGCTCTCTTCGATGTCCGGAAGGCATTCGACGCAGACGCGCCGGCGATCCATGCGGAGGGCAACTGGTACACCCACTTCGAGGACGAGATGGATCGACGCCAGATCCGCAAGGGCAACATCGACGAGGCGTTCGAGAACGCCGACCTGATCGTGCAGGGCGTGTACCGACCGGCAGCGATCGAGCATGCACCGATCGAGACGCAGGTGTGCCAGGTCGTGCCGGAGGCGAACGGCCGGCTCACGATCTACTCCTGCACGCAGGCGCTGTACTTCTCGATGGGCGTCGTAGCGGCGCACCTGCAGGTGCCGCTGAACAAGCTGAAGGTCGTTGGCGGCACGGTGGGCGGCGGCTTCGGCGGCAAGGTCGACACGGCAACCGAGACGATGTGCGCGCTGCTCGCACAGAAGTCGGGCAAGCCCGTGAAGTGGCGGTGGACGCGCGAGGAGGAATTCCTCTGCTCGTCCACGCGTGCCCCCTGGCACATGGAGATCGCCGACGCCGTCACGAAGGACGGCTGGATCCTCGGCCGCAAGATGCTCACGTTGCACGACGCGGGTGCGTACTCGCGGTTCTCGCCGTACGGGCTGACGAAGCACAGCTTCCATCACACGGGCGCGTACTCGATCCCGAACCTCGAGTTCGACGGGTACGTCGTCTACACGAATCGCACGCCGACGACGGCGATGCGCGGATTCGGTGTCACCTCGGTGTCGTTTGCGACCGAGACGCACATGAGCCGCATCGCGGTCGAGCTCGGCATCGATCCGTTCGAGTTGCGACTCAAGAACGCGAACCGGATCGGTGACACGTCGCCGAACCAGTTCGCCTATTCCGACCCGTCGACGGTGCCGACGATCCTTGCGATCGCCGACGCCGTCGGTCACGACCTGACGCCGGAGTACGCCGCGATGACACCTGCACCGCGGTCGGGTGACCTCCTCCCGGAGCACCTCATCGGCCAACTCGGAAACCCGGAGGCTCATTGATGGCTGTCAAAACCGGCCGCGGCTTCGCGGCAATCGAATACCCCACGGGGATGAACCAGAACGGCGATCCGTCGCAGGCGTGGATCAAGGTCAAGCCGGACGGACGCATCGACGTGTTCGCCGGCACCTCGGACATCGGCAACGGCTCGAAGACGATCCAGTCCCAGATCGTGGCGGAGACGATCGGCGTGCCGTACGAGTGGATCACGTACGACAACTCGAACACCGATTCGTCGCCGGTCTGCACCGGGACCTTCGCTTCGCGTGCGACGTTCGTCGCCGGTAAAGCGGTCGAGAAGGCGGCGGAGAACGTCCGTCAGAAGATCCTCGAGATCGCGGGCAAGGAGCTCGAGATCGACCCGGCCGACCTCGAGATCGTCGACGGAGAGGTGATCGCCAAGGGTGCGCCGCAGAAGAAGATCAGCGTTCCCGATGTTGCCGCCGCGGCGACGTGGGGCTACGGCGAGCTGATCACCGGTACCGGTGCGCAGCTGAAGCCGTTCGCGACGATCGTCGAGCCCGAGACGGGCAAGGTCGACCTCCCGCCCCACTCGGCGATCTCCTACGCCTCGTGCGCCGCGGAAGTCGAGGTCGACGAGGAGACGGGTGTCGTCACGGTGACGCGTCTGTGGCAGTGCTACGACGTCGGCAGGTCGATCAACCCCACGCTCGTCGAGGGGCAGATCGAGGGCGGCGCGGTGCAGGGCCTCGGCCTCGGGATCCTCGAGAACTGCTACCCGTACTACCCGTCGGTCGAGCACCGCGGCGGCCAGTTCGGGTCGTATCTCGCCCCGGGCATGGAGGATCTCCCCCAGATCGACACGCTGATCATCGAGAACCCCTCCGCCGACGGTCCCTACGGAGCCAAGGGCATCGGGGAGATGGCGAACAACGCCCAGCCACCGGCGATCGCAACCGCCGTGTTCGACGCGGTCGGCGTCTGGGTCACGGAGCTCCCGGTCACCCCAGAGCGGGTCCTGCGTGCCCTCCAGGCGAAGGCCGGAGGCGGTGGCGCACCGACGCGCGACGGCAAGACGGTCATCTTCGACGCCGACCTGTCGGTGAACACGGTCGGCACCGGCATCACGTTCGGGGCGGCTGCCTAGTGGTCGGCTCGCCCTTTCGCTCGTTCAACGGAGTGGAGCCCTTCCCCATCTTTCCCGGGGTAGGGCTCCACCCGATTGCCGGCGACCAGGTGTTCCTCGGCCGCGTCACCTACGAGCCGGGAACGACGGTGAAGCGACACAGCCACGAGCACACCGAGCAGGCGATGCTCGTCCTCGAGGGGTCTCTCCAGATGACGATCGGCGACGAGGTACGAGAGATCGGCCCGGGCGACGCCTGCATCATCAACCGTGGCGTCGAGCACGAGCTCTACTCCGAGGGTGGAGTCACGTTCATCGAGGCGCTCTCACCCGTGCCGCTCGATCACATCGGCGACCGGGAGCGCGATCTGATTCTCGGCGACCTCAACGGGTCGCTCCACGTCGAGCGCTGATGGCCGAGGCCCAGCGGACCGTGCTCGTCACGGGCGCGAGCCGCGGCATCGGCCCAGCGATCGCAGAGCGCCTCCGGCGCGACCGATGGGTGGTCGAGACGGCCGAGCGCTCGAGCGGCGTCGATCTCAGTGACCCCGTGGCGGCCGTGGCGGCCGTCGACCGTCTCGAGCGCATCGACGCGCTCGTCTGCAACGCCGGCACGATCGTCCGCAAGCCGCTCCTCGAGACGACGCTCGACGACTGGCGACACGTGGTCGATCTCAACCTCACGTCGGTCTTCGTGCTCGCCCAGGCCGCAGCGCGTCGGATGGTGGAGGGCGACGGCGGCTCGATCGTCCTGCTCGGTTCGATGATGTCGTTCCAGGGCGGCGTCAACGTAAGCGCATACGCCGCCTCGAAGGGAGGCGTCGCACAACTCGCAAAGGCACTCTCGAACGAGATCGCAGGCAAGGGCGTTCGAGTGAACGCAGTCGCGCCCGGCTACATCCAGACCGAGATGACGGACTCGATCGAGGAAGGGCGACGGCGAGAGATCGACGGGCGCATTCCGCTCGGCCGCTGGGGCACCCCCGAGGACGTCGCCGACGTGATCGCGTTCCTCCTCTCGGATGATGCGCGCTACGTGACCGGCGCGGTGATCCCGGTCGACGGCGGTTACCTGGCCCGCTGACGCTCTAGGATCGAGGGAACCTGTGTGGAGGTCAGACTGAAGCCTGGCTCCCACCGTTCTTCTTCGAGAAAGGGAGCCCGATGCCACTGATCCGAGTCGAGCTGTTCGACTACCGCGTCACGCCGGAGGTGAGCGAGAAGCTCATCGCCGCAATGACCGATGCGCTGTGCGACGCTGTCCACCCCGATCTTCGAGGCCACACGTGGGTCATCGTCGAGGGGCACAACCCGAAGAACTGGGGCGTCGGCGGAAAGCCGTGGCCCGTCGGCGAAATGCCGCCCGGGCCGACGGCGGCATGATGTGAGAGAATCTCCTGACCGGACGGTCAGGAGGGAGTACGGATGAGGCAGAGGAAGTCGGATGTCGTCGTGATCGGCGCGGGTCTCTCCGGGCTCGTGGCCTCGACCGATCTCGTCGCCGCGGGCCTCGACGTCGTCGTGGTCGAGGCACGTGATCGTGTCGGCGGGCGGCTGCTGAACATCGAGATCGGCGGCGAGCCGAACGAGCTCGGCGGCCAGTGGATCGCGCCCTATCAGGACGAGATGCACGCGCTACTCGCAGAGCTCGGGCTCGAGGTGTTCGCTGCCTACCGTGAGGGTGACCATCTCTACATCGATCCCGACGGCAACCTCCACCGTCTCCACGACGACGACTGGCTTCCCGGCCCGTCCGCACGTGCCTACGAGTCAGCCGTCGCGAAGCTCGATGCCCTGGCAGCCGAGCTCGACCCCGGGGCCCCGTGGGAGCATCCTCGGGCCGCCGAGCTCGACGCAACCACGTTCGAACAGTGGCTCGACGCCGAGGTCGACGACGCGCTCGCCCGCGACCTGTTCCGAGCGTTCATGGCCGGCGGCTACATGACGAAGCCGGCCGATACCTTCTCGGTGCTCGGCGCGCTCGCGACGATCGCAGGGGCCGGGAGCGTCGCAAATCTGTTCGAGCCCGATCTCTGCCTCCGCTACCGCCTCGTCGGCGGGACCCAGCTCATCCCGCTGCGGCTGGCCGAGCGACTCGGCGAGCGCGTCCTGCTCGACTCCCCGGCCCGAACGCTCCGTTGGAGTGATGACGGAGTCGAGGTCGAAGCCGGCGACCACACGGTGGCTGCGCGGGCCGCAGTCGTTGCCGTACCGCCGAACGTCGCGAGCTTCATCCGATTCGAGCCATCCCTTCCGGCGTGGCGCATGCGTCTCCACCAGGCGATGTCGCAGGGAGACGTGATCAAGGTTCTCGCGGTCTATGACGAGCCCTTCTGGCGCGCCGAGGGGCTCGCCGGCGAGGGATTCGCCCCGTACGAGTTCGTCCGCGAGGTGTACGACAACACTCCACCCGCCGGTCGGCCGGGTGTCCTCTGCGTCTTCCTGGCGGGCGAGAAAGCGCGGGCCGCCGAGCGGCTCGACCCGGCGGAGCGCAAGCGGCTCGTCGTCGAGGGACTCGCGAAGTTCTTCGGCCCTCGCGCGCTCGAGACGGTTGACGTGATCGAGCGAGACTGGTCGCAGGAGGAATGGACGCGCGGCGCGTACGCCGCCACCTTCGGCATCGGCGGGCTGTCCCGGCACGGGCGCGACATGGCACGACCGGTCGGCCCGATTCACTGGGCGTGCACCGACATCGCAGGCGTGGGCCATATGCACATGGAAGGTGCCATTCGCTCCGGCCGGGCCGCTGCCCGCGCCATCCTCGCCGCCGACTGACAGACGCTAGCCTGCCCCAGATGGTGGGCGCCTTCCTCGCAAGCGAGAACCTCTGGCGGGCGTGGTCGTTCCAGCCCGTCGTCATCGGCGGCGCGCTTGTCGCGATCGCCTTCTTCCTCCACGGCTGGGCTCGCCTCCACCGCCGCCGGGCCGATCTCGCGCCGTGGACACGGATACCGCTCTTCGTGACGGGCGTTGTCGCGACCGTCGTTGCGATCGTCTCGCCCATCGATGCGATCGGGGAGAGCTACCTCCAGAGCGTGCACATGCTTCAGCACATCCTCATCGCAGACCTTGGCATCGCGCTCACCGTCGTCGCGATCCGCGGCCCGCTGACCGTGTTCTTTCTACCCCGCGACCTCCTCGTGCCGCTTGCCCGAACCGCGTGGCTTCGCCGCACGCTGCGCTTCCTCCTCCGGCCGGGGATCAGCTACGCGGTCTGGGTCGCCGCGCTCGTCGTGTGGCACGTGCCGAGGTTCTATGAGGCGGCGCTGCACAACCGGCTCTGGCACGACCTGATGCACCTGAGCTTCATCGTCGCCGGAATCCTGATCTGGACCCAGATCGTCGATCCATCCCGGCACGAGCGACTGACCCTTGGCGAGCGGCTCGGCTTCACAGCCCTCGTCTTCTGGACCGGGCAGGTGCTCGCGTACGTCATCGTGTTCGACTACGAGCCCCTCTTCCCGTCGTACGTCGAGCAACCCGTGCGTCTCCTCGGCCTCTCGCCACTGACCGACCAGAAGCTCGCAGGGGTCGCGATGATGGTCGAGCAGATCCTGACGGTGGGACTAGCGTTCGTCCTCCTGCTCCGCGCGAATCATCGTCGGCGCGCCGAGATCCTCGCACGCGACGGAGGGGCCGCGTGAGCTCCCCCTGGTCACCGACATTCGAGCCTCTGTTCATCCTCGGTGGCGCGATCTCCCTCTGGGTCTACGCGCGGGCGGCCCGTCATGATCCGCCGGGCCGGGCGCGCATCGCCGCGTTCTGCGCCGGCATTCTCATGATCGTCCTGGCGCTCAACTCGCCCCTCGAGACGATCGCCGTCGATTACCTGCTGCTCTTCCATCTGCTCCAGAACGTGATCATCGCGGACTGGGCGCCGCCACTCGTGATTCTCGGGCTCACCCCCGCGATGAGATCGTCGATCGCCGACCGCGGCGGCCGACCGTTCGCGTTCGCGACACGCCCCGCAATCGCACTTCCGATCTGGCTCGTCGGGTGGTACGTCGTCCACCTCGGAGGCGTTTACGACGCCGCCCTCAGGACGCCGGAGCTCCTCAACGTCGAGCACCTCTTCATGGTCGCCATCGGCCTGCTCTTCTGGTGGCCGGTGCTGAGCGACGCGCCGCGCTCGGTTCCGACGCTCGGCCGGATCGCCTATATCTTCGCCGCGTTCGTCGGCTCGGCATTCCTCGGCCTCGCGCTCACGTTCGCGCCACCGCTCTACGGGTACTACGAGAGCCTGCCGGAGCGGCTGTGGGGGATCAGCGCAGCGCAGGATCAGAATCTCGGGGGGATCCTCATGACGACCGAGCAGGCAATTGTCTTCTTCGCGATCATCGTCTGGCTGCTCGTCCGCCTGTTCCGCGAGGAGGACGAGGCCGAGCGGGCGCTTCAGGCCCGACAGCGCGCCCAAGGGCTGCTGTAGGGGCGAAGCGACGCGCCTAGGGTTGCTGCCGTAGGGGCGAGGCGAACCCTCGCCCACGAGGCAAGGCCTCGCCTGCGCGCGTGAGCTCAACCGGAGGCGCCCCCCGCTCGACGGCGCGCGTCTCCCGGGCGTGCAGCAACGTCGTCCTGACGATCAACTTGGCCCGGGCAAAGTTGTCGAGCTCGGTCGGGACGGGGCCAACGCGTTTCCCGAGGGCGTAGCCCGCCGCGTTTCGGCCCATCGCGCGGTAGCTCTCGAGGGAGTAGAGCGGCGACATGCCGAACAGCTCGAGGTTGTCGAGAGGCTGAAGGTCGGCACGATGGATGACGGCCGTGCCCTTCGACTGGATTCCGAGGGCGATGCCCGAGCCGGAGAGACGCGCCCCGTCGTGCGCGATGAAGGCGACGTCTGCCACCCGACGAACGCGAATGATGCGCGCCCTGGCTCCAGCCTCCGCCACCCCGTCGACGATCGCCTCGAGCACATCACCGTGATCGAGCCCGTTGATCGTCTCCCGGATCGTCCCTGCGAAGGCGGGCCCGAGGGCGACCACGACCTCCTGCGGATCCGTCCCTCGGAGCGCCTCGCCGGTCTCCGAGACGATGGCCTCGGCGGTACTGTCGCCCGACCAGAGCCGCTCCGCGTCGGCGACGTGCGGAAGCGCTTGGAGCGCCTCCCAGCGTGCTCCCTCGAGTCGATACCCGGTGCCCGGCCCGGTGTACAAATTCGGATCGTTGACGGCCGATCGCACGTAGCCGTCCTCGTCGATCACCGCAGAGGTCTGGAGGTAGTCGGCCGATACGCGTTGACGCTGCATCTCGATAACGCCGCGAGCGACATCGTCGAATCCGCGCCGGTCGAGAGCAAGCGCCACGTCGAGCCCGGACACGCGCCGCTCGAGTGCCGCGTCTGCGGCGTCGACGTCTGCAGCGCGATCGCGGTCGGGCATGTCGCTCGCGTCGTATCCGATCGTCGCGGCGTGTACCTCGGCATCGGTCACCTCGGGCAGACCGAGCTCGGCGAACACGGCCTGTACGGCGCGGGCCGCCCGATCGCGTACACGCGTCACGTCGGCCTCGTCGACCGGCTCGATGCCGCCGTCGACCTGCCAGTCGCGCTGGATCGTCATCCACTCGTCGAGGTCATCCGCGTCGTAGTTGCCGCCGCCGAACGTGTTGTCATGCCGGGGCATGACCGAGTAGCCCGAGGTGACGAAGTCGGTGCCGGGAAGGAACTGTCCCATGAGCTTGGCGGTCTTCCGGATCGCGGAGTGAGAGGCGATCGCATCGTTGCCCGACGCGACCTCGAGATCGAGCCAGGCAGCGATCACGTTCTCCGCGAGGATCGCGCGCGTGCCACCCGGGAGCGAGAGCACGAGCGCGACACACGAGATCGAGCCGTTCTGCACGCCCTGTGAGCCCGCGGCGCGCACCACCGAGATGCACCGCGCCTCCAGGTAGAGCATCGACATGCCCTGCGCGTGCCCCATCAGCGCCTCGGAGCCGGTACCCGACGTGAATCGCACCTTGACCCCACGCGACGCGTACGCAGCACCGAGGAACGACTTCGACCACGGGGTGTCATCACCGTCGACGAAGACCTGCTCCGTGCCGTAGACGGAGAGCGTCTCGGCGTAGGTGACGAGACCGTTGACTGCGAGCTCGAGGTTGCGGCGCTCCTCGACGGCGCACTGGGTCATCACGCCCGGTCGTCCCGTCTGGGAGCCGACGAGCAGCGAGATGGCATTGAGCGGCGCGTAGCGCGCCACGCCGACCGTGGTCTCGAGCTCGGCAAAGCCGCGCGCCGCCGCCTCGGCAGCGTCGGCAGCGAGGAGAGCCGGGCTCTCCTTCAGGTTCGTGACGTGCGCCTGGTTCGCGGGAGCACGGCGGGCGCGCAACTTCTTGAGGGCAAACATCAACTCGACCGGGTCGAGGAGGCCCGCGACACGCGCAAGCTTGGCCGGAGTCAGCCCTCGGGCGAGCCTGACGATCTCTGATCGCGGAACGTCGACATCGACGAGCATCCGGGCGACCTCGAGGTCGGACAGGGCCATCGCTTCAGCCGCGATTTCGAGATCGAGACCGTGCGCGACGAGGAAGCGATCGATGACGTCGAACTCCTCGGCCGCACGACCATCCAGTCGAAGTACGACACCGTCTTCGACGACGAGCTCTGGCTCGGGGTCGTTCGGGCCGTTCGCCGCTACGAGCCCGAGCTCGGGGAGCGGCGATACGAGCAACTCCCGACGGAGCTCCTTCTCGGCGCGCGAGGCGAAACGAGCTGAGCGCTCAGTCACCGAGGAGCCCTCTCTCCACGTAGGCAGCCGCAGCCTCGCGGACGAATGCAGCCGTCAAGGGCGCGTCCCACTCCTCGAGTCGCCGTGCCCAGTCCGCAAGCTCCCCCGCAGTCGACCGGCCGGGCCGAAGCGCGGTGTAGACCTCGAGCAGCTGCTCGTCCGGGACGCGCGTGAGCTCGGCGGCGCGGTCGAGGTTGTCGGCCAGCTGGGTTCGACCGGTCGCCCGGGCAACTTCGGCCTGCCGCCGTAGCGTTGCCGGCGTAGCCCGCACGTCCGAGGCAACGAGGGATCCGGCCCGCGCCGTCTCGAGCGTCACCTCGTCCAGAGCGAGCCCGGAGGGCGTCTCGACGAGGTCGGGGCGTCGCGAGCCGAGCGGATAGTCGACGGTTGGATCGAAACTCATCCGTCCAAACTTTATAGGCTGGGGCTCATGACAAACGATCATCGATTCTTTGGACGCGTCGCTTTCGTCACGGGCGCCGCGAGTGGCATCGGGGCCGCCACCGCGCGGAGGCTCCTGCTCGAAGGGGCGAAGGTGGCAGCGTTCGACCTCAGAGCACCTGACGTCGAGGGTGCGCTCTCTCTGGCCGGAGACGTCTCCGCGTCCAGCGACGTCGACGCGGCCGTCGCCACTGCAACCGCCGAGCTCGGCCCGATCGACGTTCTCGTCTGCTCGGCCGGTGTCTCCGGCAACTCGCTGCGAACGCAGGACGTCAGCGACGAGGAGTGGAGGCGGGTCATGGCGATCAACGCCGATGGCGTCTTCTGGTGCAACCGGGCCGTCGCCGCGGGGATGGTCGAGCGTGGCTACGGCCGGATCGTCAACGTCGCCTCGATCGCCGGCAAGGAGGGCAATCCGATGGCGGCCGCGTACTCGTCCTCGAAGGCGGCGGTAATCGGCCTCACGAAGGCGGTCGGCAAGGATCTCGCCCGTACGGGCGTCTCCGTCAACTGCGTCGCCCCGGCAGTGATCGAAACCGCAATGCTGGCCGATATGTCGCAGGAGCACATCGACTACATGGTCGAGAAGATCCCGATGGGCCGGGTGGGTAAGGCGGAGGAGGTCGCCGCGTTGATCTGCTGGCTCGCAAGCGAGGAGTGCTCGTTCTCGACCGGCGCGACCTACGACATCTCCGGCGGACGGGCGGTGTACTGATGCGGCGCCCCTTGATGGTGAGCCGGTTACCCCGATGAGGCGCGTTCGCTTCACCACCGGCGACAGCGTGATCCACGACGGTGTGGTCTCACAGCACGCAGACGGACTTTGTGTTGAATCAACACAAGGGCTGCGGGCGCTCGTGGTCGACGCGCGCTCGCTTGCGCTCGAGGCGCCGGCCGCCCTCGTGCGGCCGATCGACCCGCCGGAGGTCTGGTGCTCGGGCGTCACGTACGAGCGCAGCCGCAACGCGCGGATCGAGGAATCGGGTAGCGACGTCTACGCACTGGTCTACGACGCCGACCGGCCCGAGCTGTTCCTCAAGGACGCGCAGTGTCGCCGCACCGTTGGCCCGAACGAGCCGATCGCGGTTCGGTCCGACGCGACGTGGAACGTGCCCGAGCCCGAGATCGGGGTCATCCTCGGCGAGGATCTCTCGATCGTCGGCTACACGATCGGAAACGACGTCTCTTCCCGCGACATCGAGGCTGCGAATCCGTTGTATCTCCCGCAGGCGAAGGTGTTCGCAGGGGCGTGCTCCATCGGACCGGCGGTCTACGTCCCGGAGGACTGGGACGCACCACTTTCGATCGAGCTGTCGATCCGTGACGCGGAGGGAACAGTCTTGTTCGAGGGGTCGACCACGACGGCGCGGATGAAACGGAACTTCCCCGACCTCGTCAGCTGGCTCGTGCGAGACAACCCCGTGCCGCCGGGGAGCGTGCTCCTGACCGGCACCGGCCTCGTTCCGCCCGATGAATTCACTCTTCTTCCGGGACACGTGGTCGAGATCCACGTGCCCGAGATCGGCACGCTGACGAACCCCGTCGTGCGTGCCTCCGACCTTCCCGAAAGGACGATCACGTGACCGAGATACTGTCCGCCACGGCGGCACGCAACTTCGTCGGGGGCGAGTGGAGCGAGAGCGCCTCCGGCGAGACGTACGAGAAACGGAACCCGTGGAGGCCATCCGAGGCAACCGGCGTCTACGCCGCCTCGGGCGCCGAGGATGCCAAGGCCGCAGTCGACGCAGCATGCGGCGCGTTCGCTCCATGGTCCGCGCTGCCGGCTCCCGCGCGAGCCGCATACTTCTTCAAGGCTGCCGACGCGATCGAGGCGCGCGTCGAGCAGATCGCACAGGACATGACCGCCGAGATGGGGAAGCCCTTGCGCGAGGCCCGCATGGAATCGGCGCGGGCCGCTGCGATTCTCCGCTACTCGGCGGGTGAGGCATACCGCCCCGCCGGTGAGGTGTACGAGCCCTCGGTCGCCAACCAGACGCTCTACACGCGACGGCGAGCGCTCGGAGTCGTCGCACTGATCACGCCGTGGAACTTCCCGATCGCGATCCCCGTGTGGAAGCTCGCACCCGCGCTCATCTACGGCAACACCGTCGTGCTCAAGCTCGGCTACGAGGCGCCTCGTACCGGCCTCCACATCGCGGAGTGCTTCGCCGAGGCGGGCCTCCCCGCAGGCGTGCTCAACGTCGTCACCGGCGCGGGCTCGAAGGTCGGTGCCGAGCTCGTCTCGAACCGAGACGTTCGCGCGCTCTCGTTCACCGGCTCGGTTGCGGTGGGCCACGCGGTGCGGAACGAGGCAACGGCCCGCAACTGCCGTGTGCAGCTCGAGCTCGGCGGCCACAACCCGTTCATCGTGATGGCAGACGCCGAGCTGGATCGCGCCGCCGACGCCGCCTACGCCGGCGCATTCTGGTCTGCCGGCCAGAAATGCACGGCAACACGTCGGATTCTGGTGCAGGACACGGTCTACGACGCGTTCCGGGAGACGTTCCTCGCGCGCATCGCTGCTGCGAAGGTCGGCGATCCAACCGACCCCGCAACCGAGGTCGGTCCCGTCGTCGCGTCCGGGCCGTTCGACGAGATCATGGCCGCGATCGAGCGCGGCAAGAGCGAGGGTGCCACGGTCCTCACGGGAGGGGTCCGTTCGGACGACGACGGCTACCTGATCGCACCGACCGTGTTCGAGAACGTGGCCGACGATGCGTTCCTCTCCTGCGAGGAGGTCTTCGGACCTGTCACGTCGCTCTACCGCTTCTCGACCCTCGACGAGGCGCTCGAGCGGGCGAACGCCGTCGAGTTCGGTCTCTCTGCCGCGATCTTCACGCGCGACCTGCACGCGACCCAGCGCTTCGCGAACGAGCTGCAAGCGGGCATTCTCCACATCAACTCGCAGACCGCGGGCGCCGACGTCCACGTGCCGTTCGGTGGCCTGAAGAGCTCCGCGTGGGGCCCACACGAGCAGGGCCGCGCGGCGATGGAGTTCTACACCGAGACGGTCACCGTCTACCAGGACGCGCCTCTTGGCTGAGCGTTTCCTCGTCACCGGCGCGCTCGGGTGCCTCGGTGCCTGGGTCGCCCGGTGCGTGCTCGATGACGGCGACGAGATCGTCGGCTTCGACCTGGGGGACGATCGGGGCCGTCTGAAGCTCGTCCTCGGCGACGACGAAGCCGGCGTCACCCTGGTGAAAGGTGACATCACGGACCTCACGGCGCTCGAACGCGCGCTCGACGCGCACTCGATCACGAGAGTCGTCCATCTGGCAGCCCTCCAGGTGCCGTTCGTCCGCGCCAACCCCCCAATCGGCATGCACGTCAACGTCGCAGGCACCGTGAACGTCTTCGATGCCGTCTCCCGTCGGCTCGACCGGGTTCCCTGCGTCTCGTACGCCAGCTCGGCCGCCGTCTACAACTCCTCCGACCCGTCACCGGCACCGGAGTCGGGCGGCACGCACCCCGCCACGTTGTACGGCGTGTCGAAGCTCGCGGACGAGGGCATCGCCCGCGTCTACCGGGAGGAGTCGGGCGTTTCATCGATCGGCCTGCGACCCTACGTCGTCTATGGCCCGGGACGCGACCAGGGGATGACGTCCGGCCCGACGATGGCGATGCTCGCGGCCGTCCGCGGCGAGCCGTTCCACATCGGGTTCTCCGGCGACGCGGTCTACGACTTCGTTCCCGACGTGGCGCGGGCGTGCGTCATCGCCGCGCACTCGACGAACGGGACCGCGGGGGTCTACAACACGCCCGGCGCACTCGCTGACGTGAGCGACGTCGTCGCGTGCATCGAGAAGAACGTTCCCGGAGCGGAGATCACATGGAGCGGCGATCGGCTTCCCTTCCCCTCGCAGCTTCAGGCCGTCGGCTTCGACCGCGAGGTCGGCCCGTTCCCGCGCACCTCGCTAGCGGACGGCGTCGCTGCGACGGTGGCGCACTTCCGGCGCGGGCGATAGAGCGCGCGGGCACACCGCGAACCACCGCGCTCCGGCGCCTGACCCTACGACGCCCGAGGACTGAAGCGACGGCAATCCTTCAGGTCGGCATGGCCGACGGATGTCGGCGGGTGAGCGCGAGCAGGGCGAAGAACTGCACCATCAAGAACGCTGCGGCAACCCAGAGCACGGCGTCGAACGAGCCCGTCACATCGCGGATCGCCCCGAGAATGAACGGCGAGGTTGCCGCGATCGTGTAGCCGAGGCCGAGCATCATCGCAACGAGCGCCCCGACCTTCGCGGGCGTGCGCTCGAAGTCGAGCGGCAAGGTCATCACGAGCGCAAAGAGACCGCCCTGCGCGATCCCGGCAAGAAGTGCGCCGAGGTACGCGACGCCCGGCGCCGCGACGAGGATCACCGAGCCGGTGATGAAGAACCCGCTCAGGCCGAGCAGGAACGGACTGCGGCGCCCCGTGCGATCGGAGAGCCAGGGGATCACGAACGACGCCGGGATCGCCGTCAGGTTCATCATCGCGAGCAGCACCCCGGCCTCCCCCGCGCTCCAACCACGCTCGGCGTACGCGTCCGGGAGCCAGGCGTTGAGACCGTAGTACGCCGAGCCCATCAGCGCGAAGATCGCGACGAGGAGCCAGGCCGTGGGACTCCGCCACGGAAGCCGAGGCACCGTCGCTGCCGGGGCCGCGTGTGGCTCCTCTCCCCGGGTCAAGACGACCCAGGCGACGAGCGAGAGCAAGGCGACGCAGGAGATCGCGATCAACGCCCCCCGCCACCCGCCGAACCACGCCGCCAGGGGAACTGCGAGCGCGGCCGCACTTGTCGAGCCGATCTGGATTCCGGTCGTGTACACGCCGGTACCCGCTGCAGGCCGCTTCTCGAAGTGCTCCTTGACGGAGATCGGCGCGAGAGCGTTTCCGAGACCCATCCCGATTCCGACCGGCCACGTGAGCAGCACGACGAGCCAGGCAGACGGCATCGTCGCCCGGAGGATCCCGAAGACACCGATGAGGGCGAGCCCGATCGTCATCGCGCGTCGCGTCCCGATCTTCGCAGCGAGGTATGCGGCTACCGGGGCGAACAACCCCATGCAGAGGACGGGAATCGTCCCGAGGAGGCCGACGACGGCGTGTGATGTGCCGAACGCGTCCTGGATCGACGGGATCAGCGGGCCAACGCCCACGATCTGTGGGCGCAACGTCAGTGCCGCGAGGAAGAGCGCGACGAGCGTCGCGGTCGCACGATTCGTCACGCTAGTCGGCCGTCCCCAACCGTTCCACCAGGGGCCGATGGAGGGGACCGGCGCAGCCTGTACCGGGAGGGAACGGCGCCGCCCCGGCCTCCGCGGCAGACGGGCATGGCGTTACGAGACACCGCACTCGTCGAGCGGCGTCAGCAGGTGCCGCTCGCGCGAGGCGAGAAGAGGCAGCGCCTGCTCGAGCACGAGCTCGCGGAAGTGATCGCTCGCCGAGTGAGCCTCGAATGCCTCCTGGTCGGCGTAGCGCTCGAAGAGGAAGAACGTGTGCGGGTCATCCGGCTCGCGATGCGCGTCGTACTGCAGGCATCCGGGCTCGGCCCGTGAGAGCGGCATCAGCTGCCGGAGCAATCCGTCAACGGCATCGCTCTCGCCGTCCAACGCCACCCACGTCACAGCGAGCACGACGGTCATCGTTGACAGCGTCGAAATGACTCCGCATCAGGCGGGCGGAAACCTCGACGTGCTTGCGCCCCTCGCGCCCCGCGGCGGTCACGTTCCCCGAACGAATGGCGTCGATCATCTTGATGTGACGCTCCGCAGCGAGCGTAGGATCCATGTAGGTGCCGTACAGCGAGATCGTGATCCGGCTCTCGACGCCGAGCGACTCCCAGCACTGCATGAGCACCGAGTTCCCCGCGGCCTCGACGATCAACCTATGGAAGGCGATATCGTGCTCGACGAGCGCTTTTGTATCGTCCCGCTTTACCGCTCGCTGCATCGCCGCCAGCTCGACCTCGAGCGCCTTCACGTCGCCGTCGAGATTGACGGTGGCGAGGCGCGCAGCGAGCTCCTCGAGCGAAGCCCGCACCGGGTAGACCTCGGTCATCTCCTCTTCGCCGAACACGCGAACCCGCGAGCCACGGAACGGCTCCGACTCGACGAGTCGGAGCAGCTCGAGGTCCCGCAGGGCCTCGCGAACGGGTGCCTGGCTGGTGCCGAGCTCCTGCGCGATCCGCGTCTCGACGAGGCGCTCGCCCGGCTCGAGCTCACCGCTCGCGATCCGCTGCAGTAGGACGTCCTTGACCTGCTCCCTGAGGACGGTGCGAGAGATGACCGCCATCAACCCGGCCGATCTAGCCCGCGATCACCGGATTGGTGATCTCGCCGACTCCGTCGATCTGGATCGTCACCGAGTCACCGGGCTGCAGCAGACGCTTCGGATTCCGGAAGACGCCGACGCCTGCCGGGGTGCCGGTGAGGATCAGGTCGCCGGCCTCGAGGGTCGAGGTACGCGAGGCGTAGCTGATGATCTCGTCGATCCCGAAGATCAGGTTGGCCGTGGTCGAATCCTGGAGCGTCTCGCCCGAGACGATCGCGCGGATCCGCAGTGCGTGTGGGTCGGGTACCTCGGACGCGGGAACGAGCGGGCCGACCGGGCAGAACGTGTCGGGAGATTTGCCACGTGTCCACTGGCCGTCTGCGAACTGGAGATCACGGGCCGAGACATCGTTTGCGACGAGGTAGCCGCGGACGGCCTCGAACGCGTTCTCCTTCGAGATGTTCTTGACGGTCTGCCCGATGACGACGCCGAGCTCGGCCTCGTAGTCACATTGCTCGACGACCGACGGGATCACGATCGCATCGCCGGGGCCGATGAGCGACGTCGTGTACTTCGCGAAGAAGAGAGGAGCCTTGGGGAGGTCGACTCCCTGCTCCTCGGCGTGGTCCTTGTAGTTGAGGCCGACGCAGATGATCTTTCCGGGACGATCGATAGGAATCATGCGGCCGATCCTATCGCGACCGTCACATGCTGCGCGCCGAACCCGCGATAATCGATCATTGATTCAACCCGGATCCGGCCACTGAGTAGACTCGGAGGGATGCCTCTGGCCCACGCTATTCGCGCCGAGTTCGAGTCTGTCGTCGGCGACGGCCACGTGATCTCGGAGCCGGAGCAGCTGCGGGTGTACAACTGCGACGGACTGACCGGATGGCGCGCAATGCCGGAGCTCGTCGTCCTCGCCGGCTCGACCGTCGAGGTGCAGGAAGTCGTCCGGATCTGCGCGCGCGAGCACGTGCCGTTCGTCGCCCGAGGCGCGGGCACCGGACTGTCGGGCGGGGCGCTCCCGGTCGCCGACGGCATCGTCATCTCACTCGCTCGGATGACGCGGATCCTCGAGGTCGACCTCCATTCGCAGAGGGTCGTGGTCGAACCCGGCGTCACGAATCTCGACGTCAGCAGGGCCGTCGCGGCCGACGGCTTCTTCTACGCACCGGATCCCTCGAGCCAGCAGGTCTGCACGATCGGAGGCAACGTCGCGGAGAACTCGGGCGGGGCCCACTGCCTCAAGAACGGCTTCACGGTGAATCACGTGACGGGTCTGACCGTGGTGCTTCCAGACGGCGAGATCGTGGAGCTCGGCGGGAAGGCGCTCGACCCCGACGGGCTCGATCTACTCGGAGCGTTCATCGGCTCCGAGGGAACGCTCGGAATTGCGACGGAGATCACGCTACGCGTGCTGCGCAAGCCGGAGGCCGTGACGACACAGCTCGCTGCGTTCGGCTCGATCGACGAGGCAGGCGAGGCGGTTTCCGCGATCGTCTCGAACGGGATCCTTCCGGCCGCCATCGAGATGATGGACCGTCTCACGATCATCGCAGCAGAGCAGGCGTACCATCCGGGCTATCCCGAAGGCGCCGAGGCTCTCCTGCTCGTCGAGCTCGACGGAATCGCGGTACAGGTGGAGGAGGACACCGCGGCAGTCGACCGGATCTGCCGCGGTTGCGGTGCCTTCGAGGTACGCGTTGCGCGCGACGACGCCGAGCGCGCGCTCCTCTGGCTCGGCCGCAAGGGTGCGTTTCCCGCGATGGGCCGGATGTCCCCCGACTACTACGTGCAGGACGGTGTCGTGCCCCGCACGAAGCTGCCGGAGGTGTTGCGGCGGATCGGCGAGCTCTCGCGCGAACACGGCCTACAGGTCGGCAACGTCTTCCACGCGGGCGACGGCAACCTCCACCCACTCGTGCTCTACGACGCGGCGAAAGGGGAGACGGAGGCAGCGAAGATCCTCGCCGAGGCGATCCTCGGGGCCTGTCTCGACGCAGGCGGCTCGCTCACGGGCGAGCACGGCGTTGGCGTCGACAAGGCGTGCTCGATGCCGAAGATGTTCTCCGAGCGCGACCTCGAGGCATTCGAGCGGCTGCGTCGCGCATTCGACCCCGACGGGATCGCGAACCCCGGCAAGGTGATCCCGACACCACGCCTGTGCGGCGAGGTTCCCGGCCCGTATCGGCGGCACCCTCTGGAGATGATCGGTCTTGCCGAGCGTTTCTAGCCTCGACGAGGCGGCCGCCGTCCTGCGAGCCGCCTCCGCCGAGGGACGAGCCGTGCGCATCGGCACCGACCTCCGGGCCGGCGGGATGACCCGTGTCCTCGAACACGAGGCCGGTGACCTGACGTGCACGGTCGAGGCCGGGATCCGGCTGTCCGAGCTCGCGGCCGCGCTCGCTCCCGCGGGTCAGCGCCTCTCGCTCGATCCGCCCGGAGACCCGACGATCGGCGCATGCCTCGCCGACAACCTGTCAGGCCCGCTGCGCCACCGCTTCGGTGCGCCGCGTGACCTCGTTCTGGGCGTCACGCTCGTCCTCGCCGACGGAACGATCGTGAATGCCGGCGGCAAGGTCGTGAAGAACGTGGCCGGGTACGACCTCGGCAAGCTCGTCTGCGGCTCGCGCGGCAGGCTCGCCTTCATCGGCAGGGTCAGCCTCCGTCTCCACCCCGCTCCGGTCGCCGCCGCGACGGTGGTCGTGGAAACCAGGGACGTTGCGTCTGTCGCGGCGGCGCTGCTCGCCTCCCAGCTCGTCCCGAGCGCCCTCGACGTTCTCCACCCGGGTCGGCTAGCCGTGTCGTACGAGGGTGGAACCGCGGCCGTGGAGGCCCAGGTGGCCGCGACGAAGACGCTCGTCGGCGGCGCCGAGGCGGACGATTCCGTGTGGGAGGAGTCGCGGGAGCGCCAGGCCGCGGCGCTCGGTCGGGCGACGTTCGACCCGGGAGCTCTGGGACAACTCCTCGCCGGCGTCTCGCACGCGATCGTCCGACCGGCCGCCGGGATCGCGCATCTCCCGAGCCCGGTGCCCGACGAGACATCTGCTGCGGTGAGGGCATTGCAGGACCGCGTGCGCGCGCGGTTCGACCCACAGGCAGTGCTGGCGTGAGCTCGGACCGAAGCCCGGGCGACAGGCCGAAGCCTGTAACCGCACCGGTGGCCGGCAAATGAGCACCGCGCCCGACGTCCTCCGCGAGCTGACGAGCGACTGCGTCCACTGTGGCTTCTGCCTGCCCACCTGCCCCACGTATCTCCTGTGGAGCGAGGAGATGGACTCACCGCGCGGCCGAATCCAGCTGATGGAGTCGCACCTCGACGGCACGATCTCCCTCAACGCCACCGTCGTCGAGCACTTCGACCTCTGCCTCGGCTGCATGGCCTGCGTCACCGCTTGCCCGTCGGGTGTGCAGTACGAAAAGCTGATCGAAGCGACCCGCGAGACGATCGAGACCACGACGCAGCGATCGTTCGGCGACCGGTTCGTGCGCGGCGCGCTCTTCAAGCTCCTCCCCTATCCGAATCGGATGGGGCCGGCGCTCCGCCTCGCCCCGCTCGGCCGCAAGCTTCCGTTGCCCGGGAGGCTCGGCGCGATGACCGAGATCGCTCCGCCGTGGCGCTCGACCGAGAAACCGGAAAGAAGTACGCCCGCGCGTGGCGAGACGCGCGGACGTGTTGGCATTCTCACAGGTTGCGTGCAGTCCGTGGTGTTCGGAACCGTCAACGCGGCGACGGCACGGGTGCTTGCAGCGGACGGATACGACGTCGTCGCACCTCCCCAGGGCTGCTGTGGCGCGCTCTCGATGCACGCGGGCCGAGGCGACGAAGGTCGCGCGTTCGCACGCAGGGTGATCGAGACATTCGACGGAGTCGAGACGGTGATCGTCAACACATCGGGCTGCGGCTCGCATCTGAAGGAGCTCGGGCATGTGCTCGGCGACGATCCCGCCTGGGCCGAGCGAGCCGCCGAATTCTCAACGCGCGTTCGCGACCTGGGCGAATTCCTCTCCGGTGTCGAGCCACGCGCGCCGAGGCACCCACTGAATCTGACCGTAGCGATGCAGGACTCCTGCCACCTCCGTCACGCCCAGCGACTGCCACTGTCGTCGGCGACCTCGCTGCGGCGGATCCCGGGCCTCAGGGTGATCGAGCCGGCCGAGCAGGACATCTGCTGCGGCAGCGCCGGGATCTACAACATCACGCAGGCCGACGCGGCCCGGCAACTCGGCGACCGGAAGGCGGCACACGTGCTTGCGACCGGCGCCCAGGTGTACGCGAGCGCAAACCCCGGCTGCCTCGTCCAGGTCGCGACGGCGCTGAAGCGGGCAGGCAGCCCGTTGCCGGCGCTGCACCCGATCGAGCTCGTCGACGCCTCGATCCGCAACCTCGGCGCGGCCGGCCTGCTGCGCCGAGCCCGCCGTTAGAACGCCCCCTCGAAACCACCCGAGCCGCGAGCCCTGGTTCGGGCCTCCTGAAGCTACCCTCCGTCCATGAGTACCCCGACAGACAGCCCGCTCCTGCAGCGCATCCGGGAGTCGGTGATCGGCGACGACCAGGTGATGTTCGGGCCGTTCGGCGCGCGTCGCGTGACGTACGCCGACTACACCGCGAGCGGGAGATCACTTGCGTTCATCGAGGACGTGATTCGGGATGAGGTACTCCCGCGCTACGCCAACACGCACACGGAGTCCTCGGGCACGGGGCTCCAGACGAGCCGCCTGCGCGAGGACGCCCGTCGCATCGTCCACGATGCCGTCGGCGGCAGCGACGAGACGTGCGTCATCTTCTGCGGCTCGGGCGCGACCGGAGCGGTCGACAAGCTGATCGGCATCCTGGGGTTGCGGATCCCCTCGCAGCTCGAGGACCGGTACTCCCTCTTCTCCCGTATTCCCGCCGACGAGCGGCCGGTCGTATTCGTCGGCCCGTTCGAGCACCACTCGAACGAGCTGCCGTGGCGCGAGTCGATCGCCGACGTCGTCGTGATCCCCGAGGACGCCGACGGCCACGTCGACCTGGCCGCCCTCGAAGCCGAGCTCGTCCGGCACGCTGCTCGTCCGCTCAAGATCGGCTCGTTCTCCGCGGCGTCGAACGTGACTGGCATCCTCTCCAACAGCTGCGCGATCGCCGACCTGTTGCACCGCCACGGCGCCCTCTCGTTCTGGGACTTCGCCGCGGCGGCGCCCTACGTCGAGATCGAGATGCACCCGCAATGCTCCGAGCACCCGCTGGCAGACAAGGACGCCATCTTCCTCAGCCCGCACAAGCTCGTCGGCGGCCCCGGGACGCCCGGCGTGCTCGTCGTGCGACGCGAGTTGCTCACGAATCGCGTGCCCGATGTCGTGGGTGGCGGCACCGTTGCGTTCGTTGCGCCGAACGAGCATCGCTTCCTCGACGACCCCGTCGTCCGGGAGGAGGGTGGCACCCCCGCCATCGTCGAGGCGATTCGCGCCGGGCTCGTCTTCCAGTTGAAGGAAGCGGTCGGCGTCGACGTGATCAAGGCGCACGAGGAGGATTTCTGGCGCCGCGCCGTCGATCGCTGGACCGGCAATCCAAACATCCGCATCCTCGGCAACCTCGACGCCGAGCGACTCTCGATCGTATCGTTCGTCGTCACCCGTCCGACGAGCCGCTACCTCCACCACAACTACGTCGTCGCCCTGCTCAACGACCTGTTCGGGATCCAGTCCCGGGGCGGATGCTCGTGCGCAGGCCCCTACGGCCACCGACTTCTCGGCATCGGCCTCGAGCGATCGAAGGAGTATCGCCAGATCGTGAGTCGTGGCTGCGAGGGAATCAAGCCGGGCTGGACGCGCGTGTCGTTCAATTACTTCATTTCCGAGGCAGTCTTCGAGTACATCGTCGCGGCGGTCGACCTCGTCGCGACGGACGGTTGGCGCCTCCTGCCCGCGTACCGGTTCGAGCCGCTCACGGGCCTGTGGCGTCACCGGGCCGGTCACGTCGAGCCTCCGTTGCGCTTGACCGCGCTCTCCTATGACGCGGCAACGGGCAAGCTCGTCGTCCCCGATCTGCCACACGACCGCGCGCCCGAGTCGGCGCTCGCCGGGTATCTCAACGAAGCCCGGCAGATCCTCGCCGACGCAACCGAGCCTGCGGCCCCCGACGCCTGGGTCAGTGACGCATTCGAGCACCTGCGCTGGTTCGAGCTTCCCGAGACCTGCCTCGCCTGAGCGACCCTACGGGGCCGGACGCAGGTCGTCGAGCCGGTCGACCCTCGCGAGAGCGGGGAAGAACCGCGACCAGGAGACGGCGATCGCGATCGTGACGACACCACCGATCACGACGGCCGGCACGGCGCCGAGCAGAGCTGCAGCAACACCGGACTCGAACGCTCCCAGCTCGTTCGAGGCGCTGACGAAGACCATCTCGACGGCATTCACCCGCCCGAGCAGATCGTCGGGCGTGACCAGGGGCAGGATCGTCTGACGCAACACGACGCTTACCATGTCGACGGCACCGCCCCCGACGAGCGCGAGCAACGACAGCCACATCGTCTGAGAGAGGCCGAACACGACCATCGTGACGCCGTAGAGCGCCGACGACGAGCAGCAGCGTACGGCCCGCACGGTTCCGAACCGGCCACCGGGTCATCACAATCGCAGCGCAGAGCGCCCCCACCGCCGGCGCCGCCCGGAGCACGCCCAGTCCGGCCGGCCCGACTTCGAGAATGTCCTTCGCAAAGACGGGGAGCAGTGCGACTGCACCACCGAACAGGACTGCGAACAGGTCGAGCGAGATCGCCCCGAAGAGCACGGGCGTCCGACGGACGAGCCGTACGCCGCCAAGCACGCTCGCGAGGTCGGGCGACGAGCCACCCGCTGGATCACGCCCCGCACGGAGGAGCAGCGTCGCAACCAGCGCGACGACCGACAGCGCGGCAGCGATCGCGTAGACCAGCTCTGAGTGGAGGGCGAACAGGAGACCCCCGATGGCAGGGCCGACGATCACCGAGATCTGGAAGGCGACAGACCTGAGGGCCAGCGCTCGCACGAGGATCTCGCGCGGCACGAGCGACGGCGCCAACGCACGAGACGCCGGAGCTCCGAGGGCCGCAGCCACCCCCGTGGCGAACGCGAGCAGAAAGAAGGGCCAGGTCGAATCGGCTCCGGCACGTGTGACCGCGAGCAGCCCCAGCATGATCGCGATCTCGAGGGCAATGGCGAGTGAGAGCAATGTGCGCCGGGGAAACCGGTCGGCAAGATGCCCGGCCGGGAGAGCGAGGAGAGGGAGCGGGATGAACATGGCGAGCCCGACGAGGCCGAGATCGAGAGGGTTGCTCCGCACGGCGTACACCTGCCACCCGATCGCGACGAACGACATCTCGATCGCGAAGCCCGACGCGAGCAGGACGCCGAGGAAGAGGACGAAGTCGCGGTGCCGGAGAGGCGACTCGCCGGCGGCCGAGGACGCTCTGGCGCGGGCTACGCGGCCTCGCCTTCCTCGTCGTCGGACTCGGGAGCCGGCAGGAACTCCACCTCGAGGCGCTGGATCCTGGAGCCCTCGACCTCGAGCACGACGATCCGCAAGCCGTCGGTCAACACCTCGTCTCCCGGAGCGGCAGCGCGCCCGATCAGGTCGAAGACGAACCCGGCCACCGTGTGGTAGTCCTCGTGCTCGAGAGTCGTCCCGAACTCCTCGTTGAAATCATCGATCGGGAACGTGCCGTCGATGCGGATCGTCGACTCGTCGACTCGTTCGACCGATTCATCCGGGAGGTCGAACTCGTCCTCGATCTCGCCGACGATCTCCTCCAGCAGATCCTCCAGTGTGACGACGCCGACCGTTGATCCGTACTCGTCGACAACGACCGACATGTGCTGGTTCGTGCGTCGAAACTCGGCGAGCAGGGCAGCCAGGTCCTTCGTCTCCGGGACGACGTACGCGGGGCGAAGCAACGCCGCGAGCTCGACCTCGGTGATGGCGCTGTCGTGCAGCGCCGAGACGAGGTCGCGAACGTGCAGGATCCCGACGATCTCGTCGAGTGACGCCTGGTAGACCGGGTAGCGGGTGTACGGCGACTCGAGCAGGGCGCGCAGAGCCTCCTCGGGCGGCATCTCGATCGAGATGCCGACGACGTCGGGCCGCGGCACCATAACGTCCGACGCCTCCTTGTCGGCGAAGTCGAAGACCTTGTAGAGCATCTCCCGCTCGTCCTGCTCGATCTCGCCGTGCTCGGTCGAAACCTCGAGCAGCATCCGCAGCTCGGCCTCCGAGTGCGCCTCACCTTCGGTCTTCTCGGGATCGATGCCGATCAGGCGCTGAGCAACCTCACTCGAGCGCTGCAGGAGCCAGATGACCGGCTTGAAGACGACGAAGAAGGCGCGAACCGGGCCGGAGACGCCGAGCGCGATGCGCTCCGAGTAGCTGAGCGCGAGCCCCTTTGGAACGAGCTCGCCGACGACGACGTGCATGAAGGTGATGACCAGGAACGCGAGCAACACGGCAAAGAACGTGCCGAGCCACACGCCGAAGATCTCCGACAGCACCTGCTCGCCGATCGCGCCGATCGCGAGCGACGTCAGCGTCACGCCGAGTTGCATCGCGGCGATGAAGCGTGGCGGGTCGCTCGTGATCCTGATCACCGCACGGGCACGGCGACTTCCTTCGTCGTCGAGCTCCCGCAGCCGCGTGCGGCGCACGGTGACGAGGGAGTACTCCGCCGCGACGAAATAGCCGTTCAACAGGATCAGCAGGGCGACGCCGAGCAGCTCGAGAGAAACCGTCATGCCCCGTTCTCCGGAGCCTCGGTACTGGAGGGAGGTTCGCCCACTACTGCGCGGCAGTATAGGAGACTACGCCTATGTGCTCGCCGTCGACCGCATCGTGCCGTTCGGCCCTGCCGTCGTTGACGAGCCGTTCGAGGTGGGAGAGGGTCTCGGCGACCGCGAATCGGCGCGCAGAAGGCCCGAGATCATTGCCGAAGAGTGGATACGAGACCTCGTACCCCGTGCGAGGCTCGGCCCCGAGCGCGGCAGCCGCCACGCGCAGACGCTCGTCGTGATGTGCGATCAACTCGCGAGCGCGGCCGACCGGGTCCGAGATCGCGTCGCCGTGGCCGCCGTAGGCGATCTCGGGAACGAGCTCGATCGTTCGCTCGAGCGCGACGAGGTAGTCGCCGAGCGGGTCGGGTCGGCTTTCCGGCCAGAGCCCCACGGTCGGTGTGATGCGCGCCAGAAGATGATCAGCGGCGATCAGGACGCCGTCACGCAGCAACGTCAGCTGGCCATCGGCGTGGCCGGGGGCGGCGACGAGCTCCCACCCGTGCAGCACCTCCCCGTCGTCGACCACCTCGGGATCGGCGACGATCCGGACGAACGGGCGGTACCGCGCCCCCTGTCCGATCAGCTCCTCGGTGACGCTTTCGGGCACTCCATGTCGGTGGAACCAGTCGGCCAGCCTGTCCGACCACGCGTCGTTCTCCCACACGATCCGGGCCTGCTCGGCGTCGAGCCGCCCCTGAACGGTGCGAGCGCCCGTGACCTCGGCGACGTCGGCCGCCGCACCGAGATGATCAGGATGGAAGTGGGTCAGGAAGGTCGTCACGACGGGGGCGCCAACACCCGCAAGAGCTGCTGCCCATTGCTCCCGGGCGTCGGGGAGGCCGAGACCCGTGTCGACGAGCATGTACCCACCTTCCACCGGCACGAGGTAGCAGTGGACGTGCCCCGGCCTCATCGGCAACGGCATCGTCACGCGCAGCAGGCCCCCTGGAAGCTCGTCCACGCCCCGACTCTATCCCGTCGCACCGTTGTGCGCGTTCTGCTTATGCAACGAATAAACAGTTCTCATCAACTGATAGTGTCCCGGTGATGGAGACGGACGTCAGAACGCTTGTCGGCGAGGCCGATCCCGAGCTACTGACCGCACCCGAGGTACTCGGTGTCATGGTCGAGCGGTTCCACCCGAATCTCTCACTCGCCTGCTCATTCCAGAAGGAAGAGTCGGTGCTGCTCGACATGCTCCTCGCAATCGAGCCCGACGCCCACGTGTTCGCTCTCGATACCCACGTGCTCTTCCCCGAGACCTACGACGTCTGGCGAGAGGTGGAGCAGCGATACGGGATCAAGGTCGAGGTGTACGAAGGCCCGTCCCTTGCACGACAGGCGAAGATTCACGGAGACGCCCTGTGGGCCTCGAACCCTTCCCTCTGTTGCTCGATCCGTAAGGTCGGACCTCTTGGATATGCACTCGCGGGACTCGAAGGGTGGATCACCGGGGTGCGACGAGAACAGTCACCGAGCCGCGCCGATGCGAAGAAGATCGCATGGGACGAACGCCACGAGCTGTGGCAGGCCAACCCGCTCGTCGACTGGACCGAGTCGGCAGTCAACGAGTACATCGCGGAGCGCGAGCTGCCGGTGAACGCTCTTCACGCGCGCGGCTACTCCTCGATCGGTTGCATACACTGCACCGAGCCCGGGACCGGCCGCGAGGGGCGCTGGACGGGCACCGACAAGACCGAGTGCGGACTCCACGTCGAAGCATGAGCACGAGCCGCCACCGTTCGCACCTCGATGAGCTCGAGGCCGAAGCCGTCCACATCATGCGCGAGGTCGCCGCGGAGCTCGAGCGGCCTGTGTTGCTCTTCTCCGGCGGCAAGGACTCGATCGTCCTTCTCCGCCTCGCAGAGAAGGCGTTTCGCCCCGGCCGTTTCCCGTTCCCGCTGATGCACGTCGACACGGGCCACAACTTCCCCGAGGTGATCGAGTACCGGGATCGTCGCGTCGCAGAGCTCGGCGAGCGTCTGGTCGTCGCTTCGGTTCAGGAGTCGATCGACAAGGGGCGCGTCGTCGAGCAGACAGGCCCACGCGCCTCGCGGAACCAGCTGCAGACAACGACGCTGCTCGACGCGATGGAGGAGAACCATTTCGACGCCGCGATCGGCGGCGCCCGCCGTGACGAGGAGCGCTCGAGGGCAAAGGAGCGGATCTTCTCGTTTCGAGACGACTTCGGGCAGTGGGACCCTCGTGCCCAGCGGCCCGAGCTCTGGAGCCTCTACAACGGAAAGATCCGCAAGGGAGAACAGGTTCGTGTCTTCCCGATCTCCAACTGGACGGAGCTCGACGTCTGGCAATACGTTGCGCGCGAGAGCCTCGAGCTGCCGTCGATCTACTACGCACACGAGCGCGAGGTGTTCGAGCGCGATGGAATGCTCTACGCCACATCCGACGTGATCGAGCGGAGCGAGGACGAGGTTCCGTTCCAGGAATGGGTGCGATTTCGCACGGTCGGCGACATGAGCTGCACGGGCGCGGTGCGCTCCCACGCCACGTCCTTCGACGACGTCGTCGCAGAGATCGCCGCGACGAGGGTCACGGAGCGGGGCGAGACCCGCGCGGACGATCGCGCCTCCGAGGCTGCGATGGAAGATAGGAAACGTGTCGGATACTTCTGATCTCGCGACGGCGGGCATCCGTACCGCCGCAACGTCCGACCTCCTCCGCCTCGTCACGTGCGGCTCCGTGGACGACGGGAAGTCGACGCTGATCGGCCGGTTGCTCTTCGACACGAAGCAGGTCTTCGTCGACCAGATGGAAGCGGTCGAGGAAACGAGCGAGCGGCGCGGCGACGGCTACGTCAACCTGGCGCTCCTCACGGACGGGCTGCGGGCCGAGCGCGAGCAGGGAATCACGATCGACGTCGCCTACCGCGGCTTCGTCACGCCGAGGCGGCGCTTCCAGCTCGCCGATGCACCGGGGCACGTGCAGTACACGCGCAACATGGTCACGGGCGCCTCGACGGCCGACGTTGCCGTCGTCCTCGTCGACGCCCGCAAGGGCGTGATCGAGCAGACTCGCCGTCACACGCTCATCGCCTCACTGCTCGCGGTCCCCCATCTCGTCTTCGCGGTCAACAAGATGGATCTCGTCGACTTCGACGAGGTGCGCTTCAACGAGATCGCCCGCGAGCTCAACGAGCTGACGACGATGCTCGGTGCGAAGGACGAGGTCGCCATCCCGATCGCCGCGCTCCACGGCGACAACGTCGTCGATTCGTCCGACCGGATGCCGTGGTGGGAGGGCGGGACACTTCTTCATCACCTCGAGGAGATCGAGCTCGCAGGCGATCGCAACCTCGTGAACCGTCGCTTCCCCGTGCAATGGGTGATCCGGCCGATGACGGACGAGCACCACGACTATCGCGGCTACGCGGGCCAGGTCGCGGGAGGCGTCTGGCGCGCCGGCGACGACGTCCTGGTGCTGCCTTCCGGTCTGACGACGCGGGTCGCGTCCGTCGACACGTCAGACGGGCCGATCGACGAGGCGACCCCCGGGATGTCGGTGACGATCCGACTCGCGAACGAGATCGACGTACCACGTGGCGACATGCTCGTCGACCCCGAGGATCAACCGATCACAGCGCGCGCGCTCGAGGCGACGGTCTGCTGGATGAGCGAGCGCCCGCTCTCGGCCGGCGCGAGGTTTGGCGTCAAGCACACGACGCGAACCGTTCGTGCCGTCATCGAGGGAATCGACGGCGTCGTGGACATGGAAACGCTCGAGTACCGAGACGCGAGCGAAATGGGGCTGAACGACATCGGAACCGTACGTCTACGCCTCTCCGGCCCCCTCATGGTCGATCCCTATGCGAAGAACCGTGCGACTGGCGCATTCATTCTCGTGGACGAGGCAACCAATGACACCGTCGCGGCAGGGATGGTGCGGTCGGCCGCGCCCTAGCCGTCGCCCGTCTGATCGCACCCGTAGAATCGCGACGTGGCTGAAACTCCCGAGATCACCGTCCTCCTGGCCGACGATCACGAGGTCGTCCGCGAAGGGCTGCGCCTCGCGTTGCTCCGCTCGCCGCACATCCGCGTCGTGGGCGAGGCCGCTGACGGCGAGACGGCCGTCTCACTCGCCGAACGCCGACTACCCGATGTGATCGTCATGGACCTGCGGATGCCCGGGATGGACGGGATCGAAGCGACCGAGGAGATCGTTCGGCGCGTCCCCGACTCCAAGGTTCTCATCTTCACCGCCTACTCGGAACGCGCACTCCTCCAGCGCGGCCTCGAGTCCGGCGCCCGCGGGTACATCCTCAAGGAAGCGCCCCACGAGACGCTGCTCCGGGCGATCGAGAAGGTCGCTGCGGGCGAGACGTTCGTCGATCCGGCTCTGATGTCGGCGCTCACGCAGAGCCGGGGCAGCACGGACGTCCTGACGGTCCGTGAGCGAGAGATCCTCGCAGCTCCTCGCCGACGGTCTCTCGAACGCGGACGTCGCAGCACAGCTGTTCATCTCCCAGGAGACGGTGAAGAGCCACGTGCGCCACATCCTCACGAAGCTCGAGGCCGACACGCGCACGCAGGCGGTTGCGATTGCCCTGCGCGACGCGATGATCGATTGACGGACGACGCCGGCGGCCGAGGCTCTCGTGGAGCGGCTAAGGGCCGAGCGCGACGAACGGCGCCGGCTCGCAGAGCTGATTCACGACGGGCCGGTCCAGCTCGTCGCCGCGATCGCGCAGATGCTCGACGCGGCCCACAACGCGCTCGAGGCGGGAGACGTCGAGAGTGGCGCACCGATCGTCGAGCGGGCTCTGGACGTGGCTCGCGAGGCAAGCGTCGACCTGAGGGAGATCGTGAGCGGGATCGAGCCCGACGCGCTCCGCGATCTCGGGCTTGCATCTGCGCTCGCCGAGCTCACCGACCGGCACGCGGCACGCCGTGGAGTCGTCTTCGATCTCGATGTCGCGGCGGGCAACGATCTCGGCGAGGGAGCCCAGTCCGGCCTGTATCAGATCGTTCGAGACGCTCTTGACCAGGCTATTCGCCGGGGGCCACCCGAGAAGGTCATCATTTCGATCCTTCCCGCCGGCGGAGGAGTGGAGCTGCGGATCGCAGACGACGGCGCGCAGGAGCGGCGTGGAGCCGTTCTCGACGGACTCGGCGAGCGGGCAGCCGAGCTGAACGGGACGTTCAGCAGCGAGACGAACGAATCCGGCACGTGGATCGCGATCCGCCTGCCGCCATCCGCGGCGCATCTGTAGGGGCGACGCAAAGCGTCGCCCGGCGGCAAAGCCACGCCTTGGCCTACGGGAGCGGCTCGTTCTGAACGTTGTGCTCGGTGGCGTACGCGTCGACGAGCGGGTCGATCACAGCGGCTCCGTCCGGGAACGCGTAGTTGATCTTCACGAACGGCTCCCACTTATCGGGCAACGCGTCCTCGGGGAAGATCGCCTCGACGGGGCACTCGGGCTCGCAGGCGCCGCAGTCGATGCATTCCTCGGGGTCGATCACGAGCATTCGACCCGCCTCGTGAATGCAGTCGACAGGGCAGACATCGACGCAGGACTTGTCCATGATGTCGATGCACGGCTCGGAGATGATGTACGTCATCGCGGGAGCAATCCTACCGAGGGCGACCGGTCGGCATACCGGGGAACCGCCCGCCTACTCGCCCGTCAGTTCGGCCACGAGATCCGAGGCGCGCTCGACGAGTGCCGACTTGACGATCACCTGGTCGAAGCCGGCGGCGTTACCGGCGCGAAGGCCCGCGGTATCGGTGTGATTCGTGTACCCGAGGATCGGCGTGTCGGGCCAGTTCTCGGCGACGTCGGTGGGCTCGATCCGGGCTATGTCACAGATAACGAGGTCGGGTGGATCCGCCGAATCCTTCGTGACGAACTGGTGGTCGGGAAGGAGCCCCTCCAGCTTGCCGCGGAAGAAGAGATCGACCCCTGCGAGCAGGATCGTCGCCATACCGTCAAGCTAGCAGGGCAGGAGGACAGTTCCGTCTGCCCTCGCGCTCCGCCCCCGGGCCAGGCGACAGGGCGCTACAGGAACCCATCGAGACCGAACTTCTCGAGCAGGCGGTTGAGGTAGATCCGCAGGATGTAGAAGCGACCGAAGAAGAGCAGGAGGCCGAGCGCGACCATGATCGCACCGCTGACGAGCTGGATCGCCGCATAGTGATCACGCAGCCAGCGGAACGCCCCCATCGCCTTCGTGAAGATCGCGCCCGCGAGAACGAACGGGATCGCGAGGCCGAGCGAGTAGAACGTGAGCAGAGCCGCCCCTTGCACCACCGTGTCGGACGTTCCGGCCAGAACGAGGATCGCTGCCAGAACAGGCCCGATGCAGGGTGCTGCACAGACAGCGAACGCTCCCCCGAGGAGCACGCGGGAGCCACGGCTTCGCGCACCCTGCACGAGGCCGGCTCCCACCAGCCGTTCCGGCCAGGGCAGCAGCCCCATGAACGCGAGCCCGAAGACGACGAGCACGAATCCCGCGATCCGCTCGAGCAGGAACTGATCCTGGAACAGCCCGGCTCCGATGAGCTGAGCTCCGATTCCGAGCGCGACGAACACGAGGGTGAAGCCGAGGACGAACGGGATGCTCGCGAGCATCACCCGTCGTGCCGACCCTTTCTCGCCGAGACGATCCGCCTCGACAGCCGAGATCGCTGACAGATAACCCGGAACGAGCGGCAGGACGCAGGGCGCGAGGAAAGACACGAACCCGGCGACGAGGGCGACGATCGGCTCCGACGGTTGCAACGCCGTCAGGCCTCGAACCGATCGAGTTCCTCATCCAGCCGCAGCTCGAGCTCGGGATCGAGATCAGCGACAGCCGCACCGTCCTCGTCGTCCCGCCTCCTGCTCCAGGTCAACGCCAGCGCGGCGACGACGACGGCACCGATCGCCACGGCTCCAAGAGGGAGCAGCCAGGCGAGAAGATCGAATCCCCGTTTCGGAGGCTCCGCAAGGACGGCCGGCCCGAACTGGTCGACGAGTTGCGCCTTGATCTCTGCAGCGCTGTCCCCCGCCGCGATCCGGACACGGATGTAGGTCTTCATCCGGTTCGCGATCGGGGCATTCGACTGGTCGAGCGTCGTCTTGCACGTCGGGCAGACGATTTCCGCCTCGAGGTCAGCCTGTACCGGACCACCTGCCGCGCCGGCCGTCGCAGCGAGAGCGAGCGCCGCGATCGATACGACGACGAGTCGGATCATTTCGAGTTGCCGAGCGCCAGCCTGATTCCCTCGGCGTACCGATCCCGGTTGCGCTCGAGGTCGATTCCGCCTTCGATCACCTCGCCGACGAGCCGCCCCTCTCGGTCGACGAAGAAGGTCTCCGGGAAGCCGCCGACGCCCCACTTACCGAGCGTCGACCCCCGGCCGTCGTCCACGACGGGATACGTGAGACCGAACCGCTCGATGAAACGCTTGCCGTCCTCGCGGAAATCCTTCGCGTCGACCCCGAGGACGACGAGCCCCTGGTCGTTGTACCTCTCGTAGGTCTTCTGCAGCTCGGGTGCTTCGTCCTTGCACGGGATGCACCACGAGGCCCAGAAGTTCACCACCACAGCGTTACCCTTGAGCGACGAGAACGTGAGATCTCCACCTTTGGAGTCGATCCGCGGAAGCGTGAAGTCGGGCGCCACGGGGTTGCCGCCGCTCGCAAGCTCACCCGAGACCCCGCTCCCGTCACCGAATGCAAGCTTCCAGCCGAGCAGGGCAAGGAGGCCGACGACGGCGGCAACGGCGATGATCTGCCCTACCGTCTTCGCTCGTCCCGTCATGCAGCGACGATGAACACCGGTGTGCCGACCTCGACCCTGGTGAACAGCCACTCGACCTGCGGGATCAGCATCCTGACGCACCCGTGCGATGCGGAATAGCCGATCGACGCCGCGTTCGGCGTGCCATGAATCCCGACGTACGGTGAGGAGATGCCCATCCACCGCGTGCCGAGAGGATTGCCGGAGCCGGGCGGAACCGGATCCAGATCCTTCGCCCACTCGGACGTCGTGGGCGGATACCACCACGGGTTGGCCAGCTTGTTGACGACTTCGAACCTGCCGAGCGGCGTCGGATACTGCGCGAGCCCGGTCGCAACCCTGAAGCTGCGAATCAGCTTCGGCTTCTTTCCGATCCGGTAGAAGAGCAACGCATTGGAGGCGCGCTTGATCACGATCGCGCTGCCGAGCTCGTCGCTGCTGACCGGCGCGTTGATCTTGTCGAAGCGTAACTCGAGCGGGCCACGCTGCTGCGTCTTCAGAGCAAGGACGATCGCTCGGGTGGTGACGACTGACTTGAGCCGCCGTCCGGGAACATCTCTCGTGGCGATCGGCTTCAGGTTGTGCAGCCGGAGCGTCGCGTCGACCGGCTCACGCTGGAAGCGCCTGGCAAGCTTCGCGACGAAACTGTCGACCCTCGGCCTCGTCACCTCCACCTCGAGAGGCACCCGGAACCCGGGTCGCTTGACCCTTGCGGCGAGCTTCACAGCACCGGCGATGTCCGGCACGGCTCCGAGCTTCTTCGGTGTAACGCGGATCCGCGATCCCGGCCCTCCGACGAGGCGCAGGGGGCGAACGAACCGTGACGTCACGACCTTTCGAGCCTCTGCGGCCGTCAAGCCACCCACGAGCGTGCCGCCGATCGTCACGTCGGCCGCAATCACCTTCGGCTCCTTGGTAGTGGTCGTGAAGGTGGTCTTCGTCTCGGTGATCGCCGTGGACGTCGTTCCTTCGTCCGCACCTGCGATCGGTGCGGCAGCGAGCAGCACCGCGACAGCCAACCCGGCCGCGCCGCACGCCGAACAACCTGCGATCGACAGTCCGCGGTTCACGGTCAAAGTGTAGCGACGAAGATCCGCGGATCATTCGAGATGACACCATCGACGCCCGCTGCAACGACCCGGCGGAGGTCTTCCGGTTCGTCGACGGTCCACGCGAGAACGGGCAATCCCGCAGCATGCGACCTCGCGACGGACGCCTCCGTCACGAGTCGGTGCTCGAGCATGACTGCCGTCGCTCCCACGCGTCGTGCAAGCCGCGGCAGACGAAAGGGCACAGACGCGCGCATGGAGGAAAGCCCGAGCGAGACGATCGGCCAGAGGTACGGCTTGCGGGAGATCGAGAGCTTGTCCTCCGGATACGTGATGCCGATTCTGACCCGTGGGGCGGCGCGCGCGACCGCTTGCAGGCTCGGCACGTGGAAGCCGCTGATCACCGTCCTCTCCTCGAGCCCGTATCGCTTGATCGCCGCCGCAAGCTCGTCGAGCCTCGTCTTCAGCTTCAGGTCGACGTGGAGATCGACCTCTGGTGCTTCGTCGACGAAGAACGCGAGGGCTTCGTGGAAGGTCGGAAGCGTCGGAGCGACCTCGCGCAACGCCTCGAGCGAAAGTCCGCGGACGCGCCCTGTGGCAGCCCCGTGGCTCACCTCATCGAGGTGGTCGGAGTGCGCGAGGATCAGTGGTCCGTTCCTGAGATCGAGCACGTCGAACTCGATCAGGTCGACGCCCACGGCGATGGCTGCCCGAAACGATTCGAGCGTGTTCTCCGGGGAAAGCGTCGCGGCGCCGCGGTGACCGATGCGGAGATACGGCCGGCCGTCGCGGCGCAGATCGATCACGACGCAACCCTCCCGCGTGGACGCAACCGGCGGAGCCAGACGGTGGACGCCAGAGCAACGAGGACAGCCTGTGCGACGACGATCCCCGCCGCAAGCTCCGCCGTGTCCTGCCAGAACGTCTCCGGGTAGAGGCGCAGAAGGGTGTCGGTCGTCGAGAACCGCCATGTGTTGCCGCTGAAGAACACCTCGTGGAATCGGAGGAAGAACCCATCGAACCCGAGCAGGATCGTTGGCACGGCAAGCAATGCGATCGCAAATGTCCCAAGCGTTCCGATCAGGAGACCTCGGGGTACGACGGCACGCCAGCGTCGCGATCGCCGTAGCGCAATACCGAGCACGAGGAGGGTTGCGACGACGACGAGCTGCACTCGCAGTGCCATCCCGAGCAGGCCGCGAACGTCGTTCATGTGGCGAAGCTCGCGACCGTCGAAGGCCGGCGATCCGTCGGGAAGCGTTGCCTTCTCCAGCAGAGGTATCCCCTCGCTCCCAGGCTGGATCGAGCGAAGACCGATCAGGGCGAGCGAGAGTCGATCTTCATCCTCGAGGCCGTAGCGGTCGACGGGAAAATCGTCACGGCCGAGCTCATGACGCACGAACCAGTCGTTCGAGAGAACGCGGAACGCGTTGACGATGAGGACAGGCGTCACCGTGATCGCGACGAGGACGACGACGAGCGCCGGCAGGACGGCCGAATGTCCACGCGCGAGTCTCAGAGGCCGAAGAGTTTCTGGATCTCGTGCCAGATCGTGATCGAGAGGGCGACACTGGCGACGAGGAGAACCAGCAACACCACCCAGAATCTGACCCCGGCACGCCGCGTCCGCTTGCGATGCTCGATCCGAGCCCGGCGACGGGCCCGATGGAGACGCACAGTGTCACGAACCGCCTCGTGATCCACCACCGGAACGTCGTCTGACGGCACTTCGTGTGTCGGTCGCGCCACAACGTGAAGTGTAGGTGCCAGCTCCATCGGCCTGATGATCCATACTATGCCCACGATGGCCCTTCCCGATCGCGACAGCTACAGCGGCTCCATACTCGAGCGAGGTCTCCTCGGGATCGGTGACCGACTCGGCTTCCTGGCCGGCATCGTGCTGTCGGTCTCGGCCTTCACCGGCTGGTACTCGGGCGCCGGCGAAGGCGTCAAGGTCTCGGTCATCGGCTGGGACACGGGCGTCGCGGGCAAGACGGTGTTCTTGCTCGGGGTTGCCGTCGTGGTCGTCGTCGCGCTCCGGGAGGCGGGCGTCGAGCCGCCTGCGACGGTGCCGCAGAGCCTCGTCATGATCGTTCTCGGATCGATCGCCACGATCATCGTTCTCGTGCGCGCGATCTCGATCCCCGAAGACTTCTTCTTCGCCGGGCGCGGCGTCGGAATCTGGATCAGCCTCGTCGCCGCGATCGCCGTGATCGTGGCGGGGCTCCTCCAGGCCTCCGAGGAGATGTAGGGCGGAGAGGCGTTCGTCAGGGGCCCGTCGTGCCCGATTGCTCGGTGATGGCCGTGAGCGTGCGAACGTAGGTCTCCGTCGCCGGAGGCGGCGGGCCGTCATTCAGAGCCTTGCCGATAGCGATTCCGAGAACGAAGACGAGCAGAACGACGCCGACCGTGAGCAGTCGGCGCGGCCACGGGCTTCGACGCCGCGATCTGCCGGTAGACGCGCGAGCCTCGCTCACGGTACGTAGTCCACGGCGCCGCGGGCGTAGATGTGAAATGTGGCGTCCTCGACCATCGCGATCGTCCTTGCCCACCCGGGCGTCGGGGCCTGTTCTTCAATCGCCTGTCGTACCCAAGCGTCTGCCGAAGCGTACGCGGCTGCGAGCATCTCGAGCGTGAACGTGCTGCCGACTCGTCGTCGAAGCTCGGCCGAGACGATGTCCATCTGTGCGCTGAGCAACGCCGCCTGGCGCTCGTCCCGGGACGCCACCTGGAGACGGCGATGCCCTGCCTCCCAGTCGTCGCGGACGAGATCGAGGTGTGCGATCAACGCGGGCTCTCGTCGACCGGAAAGCAGCACTCGTCGGCCGGCCAGGGATCCACGGCCTCCGCGAGGATTGCCTCGCCGATGAGATAGTCGGGCTGGGCGAGCGCGAACGCGACGTGAGCGTGGAGGCACTTGAGCTGTGCCGGATTGCGCGAACCCCCGATGCCGGAGTCGAGTGACGCGCCGTGATCGGCCCCGTGCCTCGTCCCGCCGAGAGAGCGACGGATGTCTCGCTGCTGCTTTGTCGCCCGCTCCAGCTCGGCGGTCAGGGCGGGGCTCGCAGCGACGGCTGCACTCCACCGTTCCACACCCCCGGCCGCCTCGAGGCGCGAGACAGCCGCGATCACGTGGCGGCAGGTGAGGTAGTAGGTCGTCGGAAACGGCGCGCCCGTGGCGTCATACGGCTCCTGTTCCGTGACTGCCGGCATGCCAAAAGGGCAACGGGCCGCTACGCGGCGGAAGGCGCGGGGCCGCCGCCCGATCTGGCGCTCGATGAGGTCGCTGTCGTCCACCGGCGACACGGTAGCGCGGCTCCTACCGTGCAGGGGAGCGGTGCGTGCGCTGCCAGGCCGCAACGCCCTTGACGATGAAGAGCCGTTCGCCGGGCTTGACGTAGCCGATCGACCTCGCCTCGCGGGCGAGCGAAGCCGCGCTCGTCGTCCGCGCAAGCCGCCGCTCGAGGCGCTGCTTCTCGGCACGGAGTGCGACGACCTGAGCCATGCGCGTCTCCTGTTCGCTGCGCGTCTCGAGATAACTCGAGATCGGCCTGTAGTACAGGAAGGCCATCACGATCAAGATCCCGAGCGGGATCAGCAGCCGCGACCGACGTCGCTTCCGGCGCGGTGTCTTCACAGGTTTCCTGCCCACGGTCTCAGGTTCGCGCCCACCCCACCGGTTTCCTCCGCCGCCGGTCGCTGACGACCTGAATCGGGTTGCAGGATCGCGCGATGTACGCAACACGAGATACCGCGATCGGTCACCGTGATCGCCAGCACGGAAACCGACTAGGCGATGTCGACCTTGATCACGTTCGTCGAGCCGGGAATGTTGACGGCCGTGCCCGCAGTGATCACGACGCGGTCGCCGGACTCGATGATCCCGCTGGCCCGCGCCGCGCCGAGAGCGCGATCCCAGAGATCCTCGACGTCGTCGGTCTCGGCGATCTCGAGCGGGGTCACGCCCCACTCGAGTGCCATGTGCCGTAACGAGTGAGACTGATGCGTGACGGCAATGATGGGCCGACGGGGCCGCAGGCGGGCGACGCCCGACGCTGTCCGGCCAGTGAAGGTCGGAACGAGGATCGCTTTCGCCTCGAGCGCCTCGGCAATGTCGCATGCGGCGTTCGACATTGCCTGCCCGATCGTGGGCGCATCTGCGGCGTGTGGAATCTCGTGGCGGTAGTTCAGGCTCGGCTCGACGGCGCACGCGATCCGGTTCATCACCTCGACCGCCTCGACGGGGAAGTCACCGACTGCCGTCTCGCCCGAGAGCATGATCGCAGACGTCCCGTCGAGAATCGCATTCGCGACGTCTGACGCCTCCGCACGCGTGGGCTCCGTCTGGTGGATCATCGACTCGAGCATCTGCGTCGCCGTGATGACCGGGCGACCTCGCTCGAGCGCCCTGATGATGATCCTCTTCTGGAGGAGCGGCACGTCGGCTGTCCCGATCTCGACGCCGAGATCGCCTCGGGCGACCATGACCACGTCAGATTCGGCGAGGATCTCGTCCAGGGCCGCGATCGCCTCCGCCTTCTCGATCTTCGCGATCACGCGGGCCGTGGAATCCCGCGCCGCGATGAGGGTTCGTAGAGCCCGAACGTCCGATGACGATCGGACGAATGAGAGAGCGACGAAGTCGACTCCGAGCTCGAGCGCAAACTCGAGGTCGTCCAGATCTTTGCGCGTGATCGACGGAATCGGCAGCGGCACACCCGGGAGATTGACGCCCTTGTGCGAAGAAACGACCCCCGCGACCATCACGGTGCACCGGGCTCTCCCGCGCTCGACCGCATCGACGCGCAACCTGATGTGACCGTCGTCGATCAGCACGTCGTTGCCAACGCGGAGGACCGAACCGAGCACCGAGGGACTGACCGGAATGTCGTCGTCACGCGCAGAATCCTCGCCCGCGATCACGATCGACGCCCCACGTTCGAGCAGAATCGGCTCGGCGAGGTCACCGACGCGCAGCTTCGGGCCCTGCAAGTCGGCGATCAGGGCGACCGGGCGCCCCGACTCCGCCTCTGCCTCCCGCACGCGCAGCGCACGCATGCGGTGGTCGTCGTGGGTCCCGTGCGACATGTTCAGTCGCGCTCCGTCCATGCCGGCAGTGATCAGCGCGGCAACCGTCTCCGGAGACGAGGAGGAAGGGCCGATCGTGACGACGATCTTCGTGCGTCGGACGTGCCGGGTCACGAGCGCTTCAACGTCGACGAGAAGGCGCTCCAGCCGGGATAGACAGCTTCGGCGCCGAGCTGGTCCTCGATGCGCAACAGCTGATTGTACTTCGCCGTGCGATCGGAGCGTGCCGGAGCCCCGGTCTTGATCTGCCCGCTCCCCGTTGCGACGGCGATGTCGGCGATCGTGGCGTCTTCGGTCTCCCCTGACCGATGAGAGATCACCGTGGCGTAGCCGTTGCGCTGGGCGAGGGCGATCGCGTCGAGCGTCTCGGTGAGTGAGCCGATCTGGTTGACCTTGACGAGAATCGCGTTGCCGACCTTCTCGGCAATACCACGGCGAAGGAATTCGACGTTCGTCACGAAGAGGTCGTCGCCGACGAGCTGGAGGCGACCACCGAGGCGGTCGGTGAGAGTCTGCCATCCCGACCAGTCGTTTTCGGCAAGGCCGTCCTCGATCGACACGATCGGAAAACGGTCGACGAGGTCGGCCCAGAGCTCGATCATCCCGTTGCCGTCGAGCGTTCCGCCCTGCCGTTCGAGAACGTAGGCGCCGTTGCTGTAGAGCTCGCTCGTTGCCGGGTCGAGTGCGATCGCAACCTTCTCGCGATGTCCGGCTCGCTCGGCTGCTTCGAGGATCGCCTCGCAAGCGTCATAGGCGGAGGCGAGATCGGGTGCGAATCCCCCCTCGTCGCCCACGCTCGTCGAGAGGCCGCGCTCCTTCAGGAGAGCCTTGAGCGAGTGGTAGCACTCGACGCCGATCCGAAGGGCTTCGTTGAACGAGTCGGCGCCTGCCGGCACGAGCATGAACTCCTGGAAGTCGAGCGAGTTCTGTGCATGGGCGCCTCCATTGATCACGTTCATCAACGGGACGGGCAGGACGTGTGCATTCGTGCCACCGAGCCAGCGGTAGAGGGGCACGTCGGCGTCTGCGGCGGCGGCCTTGGCGAGGGCGAGCGAGACACCCAGAATGGCGTTCGCGCCGAGGCGCGACTTCGTGGGGGTTCCGTCGAGCTCGATCATCGCGCCGTCGACCTCGCGCTGTTCCCGCGCGTCCATCCCCGTCACACGGTCGGCGATCTCACCGTTGACGTGAGCGACAGCCCGAGTGACGCCCTTACCCAACCATTCGTCACCACCGTCCCGTAACTCGACTGCCTCGTGCTCACCCGTCGACGCGCCCGAGGGGACGGCAGCGACGCCGAATGCGCCGGACTCGAGGCCGATCTCGACCTCGACCGTGGGATTGCCACGCGAGTCGAGCACCTGGCGACCGTAGACGTGGACGATCTCGCTCATCGGCACAGCGTAGCCGCGTCCGGAACACGGCCCACCGGGCAACGGCGCTCAGGACGCGTCGCCCTCGTCCAGACTCCTCTTCGCCCGTCCGTACCACTCCTCCTGCGCTTCGAGCGTGAGCTCGCCCCAGACGCTGCCTTCTTCGGCCGCGAGCTGCTCGGCCACCTCGACCCGCGCAACGAACCGCCCTGTCGTCGCCCTCAGGGCCAACTCCGGATCCACGTTGACGACCCGGGCGAGGTTGACGACGGTGAAGAGGAGATCTCCGATTTCGGCGAAGACGCGATCGTCCGCCTCGGTCTCGGGGGCGGGCCGACCTGTCCGGGAAAGCTCCGTCTCGACCTCCGCGACCTCCTCGCGTACCTTGGCGAGCGGGCCTTCGAGATCGGGCCAGTCGAACCCGACGGCCGCCGCACGCCGCTGCACCTTACGTGCGTGCAGCAAGCCCGGGAGCGCCTCGGGCACGTCATGGAAGATGCCCGCACGGCCCTCCTGCTCGGTCTTGATCGCCTCCCAGCGCTCGCGAACGCGGCCGGCCGAATCCGCCTCCGCGTCCCCGAACACGTGTGGATGACGACGCACGAGCTTCGCGTGGACGCCCCGGGCGACCGCCTCGAGATCGCCTGCGTCCTGCTCTTCGAGGAGCAGAGCGAGGAAGTACGTCTGGAAGAGCAGGTCGCCGAGCTCGTCGAGGAGCTTCTCCGGATCGCCGCCATACGCCGCGTCAGCGACCTCGTACGCCTCCTCAACCGTGTGAGGGACGATCGTTCGCACGGTCTGCTCGCGATCCCACGGGCAGTCTCGCCGGAGCCGCCGAGTCAGCTCCAGGAGCTCGACGAGCGCAGCGGCGGTTCCACTGTTCGGCTCAGGATCTCGAGGCAGGTGCGGCATGGTACTGGGTGTTCCGCGAATCGCGCGGCGAGGGCGTCGAGACGGTGGCCGATGGGGGCCGGGTGAGGTCGGCACCCGGGTCATCCCGACGACGAAATCGCGTCGCCTCTCAACCCGGCTCCTGGCCAAGCGGCTCCTGTGCGGCGAACGTTACCGCTCTGCGAGTGGATCCGCTCGGTGCCCGACCACGACGTCGAGTTCGCTGCTAGCCGCCCTCGGAGGTCGTCGTCGTCTCGGTCACCGCGGCGGGCGGCTCGTATCCGACCGCGTAGATGACCTTCGCGTCGAGGGCCTTCTTGTTCTCGTTCGTCCACTTCGTGAGCGCGTCGTTCTTGGCCTGGTCGAGAAGGAGCGCCTTGATCTGAGCCGTCGCAGCCTTCTGCGACAGGGTCTTGGACGGGCGGACGTCAGAGAGTGGCTGGATCACGTGGAAGCCGAACTGCGTCTGAACCGGACGAGAGATGGAGTTGGTCGGGAGCAGGAAGGCGGTCTTGTCGAACTCCTCGACCGTGTCGCCACGCTTGATCGTCATCTTGCCGCCGGTCGCCTTCGAAGCCTCGTCGAGCGAGTACTTCGTCACGAGCGTCGCGAAAGCGGCGCCGCCCTTGAGCTCGTCGTACACCTTGTCTGCCTCGGCCTTCGTCTTGACGAGGATGTGACGAACATCGCGATTCTCCGGCGAGAAGATCGGCGGCTTCGCCTTGTTGGCGACGTAGTACGTCGTGATCTGCGCGTCGGTGACCTTCGCGTCCTTCGTCACCGCGACATAGATCTTCTCGGACAGCACCCGCGCCCGGATGTCTTCGCGGAACGACTCTGTCGTGTAGCCCTGATCCTTGGCCTGCTTGTCGAGCTTGGCCTGGCTCCCACCGAAGTACTGGGCCTTGAGCTGCGTGATCCGATCGTCGATCTCCTTGTCGGTGACCACGATCTTGAGGTTCTCGGCCTCGGCGTCGTACTCGGCGCGCTGCACCAGATAGGCGACGGCCTGGGTCTGGAGGCTCTGATACTCCGCGGTGCCGGCCTTCGGGAAGTCGCGCTTCTGCGCGCCGTAGTACGTCTTGGCACGCAGGAGCATCGCATCGAGCTCGACCTTCGTGATCGGCGTCCCGTCGACGACCGCGACGGCGTTGTCGGGCACGCTCTGGTCACTGCCTCCGCAGGCGGCCGAGACCGCCACAACGAGTGCGACGAGGAGGGAGACGATGACGCGAGCTGGTTTCATGGGGTGGCAGTCTTTCTCTGGGCGCAGCGTGACGGGGACTCTGAAGGTATAGATGAGGGTGCGTTAATTCGCAGTTGCGATCTGTTCGGATCCGTCGTACCTGCCCACGCCGGGAGGCAACTCAGGCGGCCGAGCGCGCCGCGATAATAGCATCGGCCAGTCCGAGCGCCCCCTTGAGATCGTCCGTACGAAGCGAAACTTCGTGCTTGGCCTGCGTGTAAACGATCGTGTCTCCGGCCGATCGGAGCGCCCGCAGCTCGGCCGATCCGAGAGCGAGCGGCCCAACGGTGGCGCGCCCTCCGCGGAAGATGAGGTAGTCGGCGCCGATCCGAACGAGCGAGAGCTTCGCCTCCTGGATCGCGAAGAGGTTCTCGACCGGCTCGGGCAGAGGTCCGTACCTGTCCTCGACGCTCGCGCGGAGCTCCCGGAGCTCGTCATCATGCTCGACCAGCGCGAGTCGCCGGTGAAGGTCGATCTTGAGCGCCTCGGACGCGACGTACGACGCGGGGATGTAGGCATCGACCCGGGCATCGACGCGAACCGGGCGCACCGCCGTGCGTGCCTGACCGGACAGCTCTGCAACCGCTTCGTTCAGCATCTCGACGTAGAGCTCGAACCCCATCGCGGCGACGTGTCCGGACTGCTCGGCTCCGAGGAGATCTCCGGCGCCGCGAATCTCGAGGTCACGCATCGCGATCTGGAACCCCGCGCCGAGCTCGGTGTGGTCGGCGAGAGTCGCGAGGCGTGCCCGAGCTTCGGGCGTCAGCTCCGTTGCGTCCGGATAGAAGAGGTACGCGTGAGCTGTGACGTCGGAGCGGCCGACCCGCCCACGGATCTGATAGAGCTGGCTGAGGCCGAGGGTATCCGCCCGCTCGACGATGAGCGTGTTGGCCTGGGGGATGTCGATTCCCGACTCGATGATCGTCGTCGAGACGAGTACGTCTGCATCCCCGGCAAGGAACGCGTGCATTCGCTCCTCCAGCTCGTTCTCGCGCATCTGGCCGTGGGCGACGAGGAAGCGCAGGCCCGGGCACAGCTGACGGAGCTTCTCGCCCATCTCGTCGATCGTCTCGACCCGATTGTGCAGGTAGAACGACTGCCCGCCGCGCGCGTGCTCACGTTCGAGCGCCGTCTTGATGACGGTCTCGTCGTACTCCCCCACACTCGTCCTGATCGGGCGCCGCCCCTCCGGCGGAGTCGCGATGATCGAGATGTCACGGAGTCCTGCGAGCGACATGTGCAGTGTCCTCGGGATCGGCGTGGCCGAAAGCGCGAGGACGTCCACCTCGAGGCGAAGCGAGCGGATCAACTCCTTCTGGGCGACGCCGAAGCGCTGCTCCTCGTCGAGAATGACAAGGCCGAGAGCGCCCGGGATGACATCGCGCGAGAGGATGCGGTGGGTCCCGACGAGCACGTCGACCTTGCCGGCAGCGAAGTCCGCGATCACCTTCTTGGTCTCGGCCGGCTTGCGAAACCGGGACACCATCTCGACGTTCAGAGGGAAGTCCCTGAATCGCTCGCGAAAGGTGTTCCAGTGCTGTTCGGCAAGGATCGTCGTCGGGCAGAGGACGAGAACCTGTCGGCTGTTGACCGCGACCGCAAACGCTGCCCGGACGGCGACCTCCGTCTTGCCGAATCCGACATCCCCGCAGACGAGCCTATCCATCGGCCGCGAGGATTCGAGATCCTCCTTCACGGCTTCGATCGCGCGAGCCTGATCGTCCGTCTCGCGGTATGGGAACGACGCCTCGAGCTGCTCGAGCCACTCATTGGAGAGATCGAAGCTGGCTCCTTCCGCGCGCTGCCTCTGGGCGTAGAGCGCCAGCAGCTCTCCCGCCAGCTCACGAACGGATTCGCGCGCGCGGCTCTTGAGGTTCTGCCACGCCTTCCCCCCCAGCTTCGACAGCGCCGGCGACCTCGCGTCCGCGCCGATGTACCTCGAGAGCTTGCCGAGTTGCTCGTGCGGAACGTAAAGCCGATCGTCGCCCCGGAACGCAAGGAACAGGTAGTCCCGCGTGACGCCTGCGACCTCCTTGGTCTCGAACCCGAGGAGCTTGCCGACGCCGTGGTCCTCGTGCACCACGTAGTCACCGACACGAAGATCGGCGAAGGTCGCGAGCGCCCGCCCGAGCCGCGCGTCAGCGCGCGGGGGGCGCTTGCGAAAGACCTGCGTATCGGGAAGCAGGACGAGGCGGAGCTCGCGCCACACGAAGCCCCGTCGAGCTGCCGAGACCGCGAAGCGCACCGATGCTTCGCGCGGAAGCGCGGCTCCGTCCGGGAGGATCGCGGTCTCGACCTTCTTCAGCAGCCCGCCCTGTCGTAGGGCCTCACCTCGGTGCGGGAACGTCACGACGACGCGGTTGTCGGAGCGGACGAAGCCGGCTAGCTCGTTCTCGGCCTCCGCGAGCCCACGGGCCGCGACCGCCGGCCGCTGCGCCTCGAACTGGAACGCCTGCCCTCGCGGGAACGGGTCGAGCTCCGTCGCCCCGACGAGCGAGATCGGCTCGAACCCCTCCTCCTCCCAGACGGCCCTGACATCATCGGGCTGCCACACGAAGTCCGGTGCGCGACCGACCGTGGGGACAAGGTCCGTTGGCGCCGCGAGTGCGTCTCCACCCTGACTCTCCGTTTCCCACGCGTGTGACGTGGCCTCGATCTCCACGCTCTCGGTTCGTCGCTCGGCTGCGGGATAGACGCTGGCCGTGGTGACCGGGTGCAGCGCGCGCTGCGTAAAGGGCGAGAAGGCGCGGACCTGCTCGATCTCGTCGCCGAAGAACTCGACTCTCAACGGCTCCCGGCCGGTCGCGGGAAAGACGTCCACGATTCCACCACGGACGGCGAACTGGCCGCGTTGGTCGACCCGGTCGACGCGCTCGTACCCGGCACTCGCGAGGGCCTGCGAGAGGCCCTCGAGACCCGGTTCCTCGCCCACGACCAGGGCGACAGGATCAGGCCGCACCCCCGGGGGCGGCATCCCCTCGGCGAGTGCCGCCGCCGACGCGCAGACAAGGCCGCCACGGGCAAGAACGTCGAGAGCCCGAGCCCGCTCGCCCACGAGATGTGGTGGCGGCTCGAGGCCAGAGGCGTGCGAGACGCCGCGGCTCGGGAGCAGCGCGACGAGATCGGGCCCGATGAACCAGGAGGCGCCATCCGCCGCGTCGCGGGCATCCGCATCTTCCGGCAGGAGGATCAGGACACCTCGTCCGAGCTCATGATGGAGAGCCGCGAGGACGAGGGGAAGAGCCGGTTCCGACACCCGCGCGCGCCCCGGGAACGACTTCGTGAATGCCTGGAAGCGATCGCTGCCAGCGAGCTCCGCGATGAATGCGTGAAGGGGTGTCTGGTCCATGCAAAGAGGCGGAAACGAGCCGCCGCGGGCCTCATCCTAGCGCTCCGCCGACCGCCCAACCTCCCCCAGGGGGCCGCCTTCACGCCCCTGACGTCACCGTAGCGGGCAATCCGTGCCCCCGTTAGCGCCTGACGGAGCTCTCTCTGTGCCAGGCCCGGTTTCGTGCCAGGTTGCCCGGTCGTGTCAGGCTGGTGGCGTCACCCTCCCGGCCCCTCCGTCAACGTGGAGCCCGTTCGACCAACGGCGAACGGGACATCGCGAGCCGCAAGCACGACCGAGAGATGCGATCCCCGTCCTCGCCGAACTACCTCTCGTTGAACCGCTGCTGCGTCACATCGAGACCGATCTCGACGAGCGACTCCACGGCATCTGCCGCGCGACTCACGAGCGCACCGGGATCGTCCTCGGGCGCGAACGGCGCCAGAACGTAGTCGGCTACGTCGCGCGGGTCACCTCGACCGGGCCGGCCGACGCCTACGCGCAGACGAAGAAAGTCGGGGGTGCCGAGCCGCCCGGCAACCGAGCGGAGCCCGTTGTGCCCCGCGAGCCGACCACCGAGCCGAACCTGAAGGCGCCCGTGGTCGAGATCCACCTCGTCGTGGATGACGAGAACGTGCTCGGGCGGGGTCTTGTAGAACGCGACAGCCGGCTGAACTGATCGTCCGGAGTCGTTCATGAACGTGCCGGGTTTCAGAAGCGCGACCCGCGCCTGCCCAACGCGCACCTCGCCGATGTGACCGCTGAACTTCCCCTTGAACGCTGCCCTCCATCGCCGTGCGAGCTCGTCGACGACGAGGAAGCCGACATTGTGTCGGTCGCGCTCATGACGCCTACCTGGGTTCCCAAGCCCGACGACGAGCAGGTCGAGCGTCGAGGTCGACTCACCGCGACGGAAGAGCGACAAGCGCTACTCCGCGTCTGTTTCGGCTTCCGCCTCGGCCCCTGCCTCAGCGGCAGACTCTGCGGCTGCCTCGGCCGCGAGCTCCTCGTCCGCAGCCTCTTCGGCCTCGGTCAGCCCACGCGGGCTGGAACAGTTCGCGATCACGGCCTCGCCGTCGTCGAGGAACGTCACTCCCTCGACCGTGGCCACATCCTGCAGACGGAGAGTGTCGCCGAGCTCGAGCGAGCTGACATCGACCTCGATGTATTCCGGGATACTGGACGGCAGCGCCTCGACGTGCAGTTCGCGCGCAACCTGCTGCACGACGCCCCCGACCTTCGTACCGGGCGCTTCCCCCACGAGCTGCACGGCGACGTTGGCCTGAATCGGCTGATCGAGCCGGACTTCGTGGAAGTCGACATGCGTGATCGTACCGCGGACAGGGTGCTGCTGGTACTCCTTGAGCACGGCGTGGTGCGGCGTCTTCGTTCCCTCGATCAACACGTCGACGATCCCGTGGAGGCCGGACGGGCCGGTGAGAGCGATCCGCAACTCACGCTCGCCGACGATGAAGGCCGTGTTCGCCTTCCCGTACAGGACGCCCGGGATCAGCCCCTGGCGCCGTAGGCGCTTGACGTTGCGCGTGCCAAGTTGGTCGGCACCGCGCTCCTGAACCTCGAGTGTGATTCTGTCCCCGGACACGGCGGCGAAGTGTAGCGGACGCCCAACGTCGGCCCCCGATGACCGGTGCGGCCGTGCAGCGACCGGGCCGGCAGCAACCGCGCACCTCTCAGGGGAGGAAAGGTGCGGACGCCGAGCCGACCCGGCCAGTGTCTCGATTCGCCAGTGAGGCTGGTCTCCCTTCCATGAACGTAGGGGTCAGGGGACGCCGAGAACTGCCGATAACAGATCTGAGCCGGCGGCACTCTCAGGGGGTGCCGCCGGACTCCACCCGCCCGGCTCCGCAGCTCACTCCCAGGCGCCGGCTCGAGACGGGGCGCTGGCGCTAGAACAGTTGGTTCTCGCCGGCGAAGATCGCCGAGACCGAATCGTCGGCGAAAACGTTCGAGATCGTCTCGGCGAGAATCCCCGCGATCGAGAGCACCTGGACATTGGCAGGCCGCGCAAGCGGGTCAAGCGGAACGGTGTCCGTGACGACGAGCTTGTGGATCTCGCTCGCCGCGATTTGCTCGAGCGCGGAGCCGTTGAACAACCCGTGCGTGGCGCAGGCGTACACTTTGGTCGCACCGGCCTCCCTGAGGGCCGAAGCACCGGCGACGAGCGTCCCGGCGGTATCGACGATGTCGTCGATGATCACGGCCACCTTGCCCTCGACGTCGCCGATAACGGTTGTGACCTTCGCCTCGTTGTGAGCGGGTCTCACCTTGTTGAGGATGACCAGATCCCCGGCGACCATCTCCGCGAACTTGCCTGCGATTTTCGCGTGGCCCGTGTCGGGCGAGACGACCGCGACCTCCTCACCCAGATTCAGATCACGAACATACTGGGCGAACATCGGTACCGCCGTCATGTGATCGACGGGGATCTCGAAGAAGCCCTGAACCTGACCGGCGTGGAGATCCATCGTGAGCACACGGTCGGCGCCCGCGGTCTGAAGGAGATCGGCGACCAGCTTCGCGGTGATGGGCTCGCGCGGGCGCGACTTCTTGTCCTGACGAACGTAGAAGTACCAGGGGATCACGGCGGTGATTCGCTTGGCCGACGCAAGCTTCGCGGCGTTGATCATGATCAGGAGCTCCATCAGATGCTGGTCGACCGGCATCGATGCTGTCTGAACGACGAACAGGTCGGCTCCGCGGATCGAGTCCTCGTAGCGGCAATACGTCTCGCCGCTCGCGAAGGTCTTCAGCGTCATCTCTCCGAGCTCGCAGCCGATCTTGGCACCGATGTCCTCGGCCAGCGTGGGATGCGAACGACCCGAGACGACCATCAGTCGCTTTCGCGACGTGAGGCCGATCGCCCTCGCGACTACCGGGGCAGCCCCGGGAGAATGGGGCGCGCCCAGCCCCGGGAGCGTCTGCTCAACCGTCCCGCTTTCCACCCCGGCCCTCCTTGATCGTCTGTCTCGGCGGAAACCCGACGAGTGCATTGTCCGGAACATCCTCGGAGACGACCGTGCCTGCGGCAGTCCAGACGTCGTCGCCGACGGTTGACAGGCGCGACGAACATCGTGTCGACGGCAACCCGCGCGTTCTGGCCGATCACGGTGCGTTTCTTGGGAACACCGGGGTGATGGTCGAGGTTCGCAGTGATCGACCCCGCTCCGACGTTCGTCCCGGCACCGACCTCGGCGTCGCCGAAATAGCTCAGGTGGGGAACCTTCGCTCCCTCGTGCAGTTGCGTGTTCTTGAGCTCCACAAACGTCCCCGCCTTTGCCCTCGCTGCGAGCGTCGTCCCGGGGCGAAGGTAACAGAACGGCCCGACGATCGCTGCCGGGCCGATCTGCGCGTCGACCACGACCGCGTGTGGGCCGATCTCCGCACCCTGAGCCACGGTCGTCGAGCCACGCAACAGGGTGAACGGATGGACGATCGTATCCGCCTCGAGCGTCACCGTTGGCTCGATCCACGTCGAGGAGGGGTCCGAGATCGTGACGCCGGCGAGCATGTGCGCGGTGTTGATCCGGTCGCGAAGCGCCGCTGAGGCCTCTGCCAGCTCCACCCGGGTATTGACGCCTTCGGTCTCGCGCGCATCGGCTGCGACGTGAACCGCGACGGTGTGACCCTCGGCGACGAGATCGCGGACGGCATCGGTGAGGTAGAGCTCGCCCTGAGCGTTCACGGGCTGGAGCCTGTCGAGAGCCGGCCACAGGAGCTCTGCACGGAAGACATAGATCGATGAGTTCGCCTCACCGATTTCAAGCTGCGCCGATGTCGCATCGACGGCCTCCACGATCGACTCGAGGTGGCCGCCTGCGTCCCGAACGATCCGACCGTAGCTCCGGATGTCCCTGGGAACGAACGAGAGAACGGTCGCCCCGGCGTGCGACGAACGGTGCGTGGCAACCAGTTCCTCGAGGAGTCCCGTGGTCAGGAGAGGTGTGTCGCCGGAGAGGATCAGCACCTCCTGGGCGCCGACGAGCTCCTCACGCGCGCTCCGCACGGCATCCCCCGTTCCGAGCGACCGCTGCTGAACGGCGACCCTGAAGCCCGGAAACTGATCGGCCGAGTCCGGCGATGCGACGATCGCGAGCGGCGTGGGCCCGAGCGGGAGCGCTGCCTCGATGATCCAGTCGACCATTCGGCGGCCGAGGAGCGGGTGCAGGTGCTTCGGCACGGCGGAGCGCATGCGAGTGCCCCGGCCTCCGGCCATGACGACTGCTGAGAGTGTTGAGCGTTTATCGGACATCGTCGACACGTTGGCTGGGGCGCCAGGATTCGAACCTGGGATCACGGGACCAAAGCCCGTTGCCTTACCGCTTGGCTACGCCCCAGTGAATCGGGAAGTCGAGTGTACCCCGCCGTCCGGTTGCACACCGTCGCGGGTCGCTCCGGGCTCCCGTTCGTGCGTCGCCATGGCGTCATCGCCGGTCGAGGAGAAGAGCCGACCTGCTGCCGGCGTCGATCGCGCGAGCGGGATCCTTCTCCGTGCTTCACGACATGATGGAACATGGCACGATGGCAGTTGCGCCAACGCTCGGGAGGCGGCGTCGCCGGACCGCTCAGAGCGGTGAGACCACCCATGTACGCCCGACGGACTCGAACTCGCGACTGACCGCATGCGCCCGAGCAGCATCGGCGAAGACGCCGTAGACACACGGACCGGCGCCGCTCACGTCAGCGCGAACCGCGCCGGCGTTGCGCAGACGATCGGCGAGCGGTGAGGCAGCGAGGTCGTTCGCCGGGAGGGCAGCCAGGACTTCGAGTCGGTCAGCGACTCGGAGCGCCGCGGTGAGCGTGGCGCACCTCTCCTCGAATCCCGCCTCCCCACGTCGTCTGTCGAATGCAGCATAGACGTCGGCCGTGGAGGTCTTGTGCGCATTATCGGGCAGCACGAGGACAACGGTGAAGTCTTGCGGGAGATCGACCTGCTCGAGCTGCGAGCCATCGGCCGTTCCGATCTGCGGGCCGTGCTGCAGAAAGAACGGCACGTCCGCTCCGATCGATGCCGCCAGGTCCGAGAGGCGGTCGTCGTCGAGCGGGCTCTCGAGCGACGCGTTCGCGAGGATCAACGCCGCCGCCGCGTCCGAGCTTCCTCCTCCAAGCCCCGCGGCGAGAGGGATGTTCTTGGTGATGTGGACGCTCCAGTACGGTTCAACGCTTGCCGCGGCCGCGAGGGCCACCAGCGCGCCCGCGACGATCGTGTCGCCGGGAAATCCGGACACGGTCAACCCCTCGCCGACAGTGAGCTCGATCACGTCCGCAAGGTCGACGCGCTGCAGCACGGTCATTACCTCATGCTTTCCATCGTCGCGGAGGGGCCCAACGACGAGCGCGAGGTTGATCTTCGCGTGAGCTTCGAGGTGCCTCACTCGATGCCCCGTTTCAAGTCGACGAAGACGCGCGGTGCAAGCGCCTCGGCTCGCACCGAGGGGTCGACCCCGAGGGCGACGAGAGCCGCCGCGGCGGCCTCTCGGGACGTCACGCCGGCGAGCTGAAGGGAGTTGGCGAGCGTCTTGCGTCGGTGTGCGAATGCTCCTTCGACAACGCGACGGATGCCGGGGAAGTCGTCGGGCAGCGGAACGCGTCGGAACGAGACGAGCGCCGAGTCGACATTCGGGGGTGGTCGGAAGACGCTGCGCGAGACCGCGTGGAATCCGGTTCGTACGGTCGCGAGCTGGACCAGCACCGAGACCGCGCCGTAGGCCTTCGTCGACGGGACGGCGAAGAAGCGGTCGGCGACCTCGCGCTGCACCATCACGCACCACAGGTCGATCGTGGGGAGCCGGTCGAGGCTCTCGGCGACGACCGGCGTCGCGACGTTGTAGGGCAGGTTGGCGACGAGCTTCGTCGGCGGGGGATCGAGGCTCGCGAGATCGAGCCGCAGAGCATCTCCCCAGTGCAGGGATACGCACGGAGTGGCAGCGATCTCCCGCAGATGCGGCTCGAGCCGAGTATCCAGCTCGACCGCGTGCACGTGTGCGCATCGCGTCGAGAGAACACTCGTCAGAGCGCCGAGGCCGGGGCCGATCTCGAGGACGACATCCTCGCTGTCGAGCTCGGCAAGCCGCGCGATGACTCCAAGGATGTTGTCGTCGACGAGGAAGTGCTGGCCGAGCGATTTCTTTGGCTGAGGGACGCTCACGGCAGGGGTAGGCCGAACGCCACGCTGGCGTTGAGGTCGATCTGCGCTTCGAGCGCGTCCACGTGATCGCCGCGAAGCTCCGCGAGGACGGCGAGTGTGTGAAGTACGTTCGCGGGCTCGTTTCGCCTGCCTCTGAGTGGTTGCGGCGCGAGATACGGGCTATCCGTCTCGGCGAGGATCCGGTCTGCAGGCACGACCACGGCGGCGTCCTTCAGAGCTGAGGCCTTCGGGTACGTCACGTTTCCTGCGAACGAGACGTAGTACCCGCGGTCGACCGCCGTCTCGAGCAGATCGGGAGCGGAGAAACAGTGGAGGATGACCGTGCCCGCGAACGGAGCCAGCGCGGCGGCCGTGTCGGCGGTGGCGTCACGGGTGTGGATCACGACCGGGAGATCCAGCTCAGAAGCGATCTCGAGCTGGCGCTCGAAGAGCGAGCGCTGCACATCGCGAGGAGCGCGGTCGTGGTAGTAGTCGAGACCGATCTCGCCAACCGCGACGGCGGCCGGGTGCTCGAGCATCTCGACGAGCTCCGGGATCCTCCCCGCATCAGGCCCGTCGGCCTGGTGTGGATCGATGCCAAGGGCGGCGACGACTCCGTGCTCGGTACTCGCGATAGCGATCGCACACGACACGACGCGATGCCCGTCCCGATCGTGACGATGCGAGAAACCCCGACTGCCCGCGCCCGCTCGACGAGAAACGCAGCGGGCTCATCGCATCCGTCGAGATGCGCATGCGTATCGATCATCCGGCGCCGACTACTCCACCGGTGCATCGAGCCGTGGGAACAGCGGATCCGCCGCCGCGATACCGCGCGTCTCGTCGGTCAACCCGTACGCAACGTTCGCCCAGTCGACGCTCGCAGGCTGACGGAGGGCAGCAAGGATCGCGTCAGCGGTCGACGGAACGTACGCCGCCAGCGCGACGGCAACCGCCCGCAGGCCATCGACGAGGTCGTAGAGCACGCGATCGAGATCGTCCGCCCGGAGAGGGTCCTTCGCGAGCGTCCACGGGGCCGTGTTCTCGACCTCGCGATTGAGAAGGCGCACCACGTCCCAGATCCGCTCGAGTGCTCCGGTGATGTCGAACTCGTCGAGCCGAGCGGCGACGTCGGCCCCGAGCGGCGCGAGCGCGAGCGCCACAACGCCGTCGGCAGAGGGAGCGGGGCGCAGCGTTCCGTCGCGATATCGCGCGACCATCGCCGTCGTCCGCGAGAGAAGGTTGCCGAGGTCGTTCCCCAGCTCACGTTCGTAGCGCTCGTGCACTCCCACGATCGAGGCGGCGCCGTCGTGCCCGAAGGAGACGGCCCTCGCGCACCAGAACCGAACAGGATCGGCACCGTAGATGTCGATCAGGTCGAGTGGGTCGACGACGTTCCCGAGCGACTTCGAGATCTTACGATCGTCGAGGAGGAGGTACCCGTGAACGAACAGTTGTCGCGGCGGCTCGTATCCCGCGCCGAGCAGGAGAGCAGGCCAGTAGACGCAGTGGAAACGCAGAATGTCCTTCGCGAGGAGGTGGCGCACCTCGGGCCAGAACGTCGCGACGAGGTCGTCCCCCGGCCTCGCGTACGTCAGTGCGCTGATGTAGTTGACGAGCGCGTCCGCCCAGACGTAGGCAACCGAATCCGGATCCCATGGGATCGGGATTCCCCAGGTCTGTCCCGCCCGACTGATCGAGAAGTCCTGAAGGCCGCCCTCGATGAAGCTCTTGGCCTCATTGGCCCGAAACCCCGGAAGGACGAAATCGGCCCGATCGTAGAGTTCGAGGAGCTGCTCCTGAAATGACGAGAGACGAAAGAACCAGTTGCGCTCTTCGATCCAGTCGGGCTTGCGGTCGTGCTCCGGGCACTTTCCGTCGGCGAGATCGGCCTCCGTCTTGAATGCCTCGCAGCCGACGCAGTAGAGACCCGCGTATACATCCTGGTAGATGTGCCCGTTGTCGAACAGGCGCTGCAGGAATCCCTGCACGAACAGCTTGTGCTCCGGGTCACTCGTACGGATGAAGAAGTCGTTGGACGCATCGAGCCGTGCCGGGAGATCACGCCAGACGACTGCGATCTGATCGGCGTACTCCTGAGGCGAGAGCCCCTGCTCCGCCGCGACCTTTGCGACTTTCGCGGCGTGCTCGTCGACGCCTGTCAGGAAAAACGTCTCGGCGCCACGCTGACGCTGGTTTCTGGCCAGGATGTCCGCCGCGATCGTCGTGTAGGCGTGCCCGATGTGCGGAGTCGAGTTGACGTAGTAGATCGGCGTCGTGACGTAATAGGGCTCCATCGCGATCAATTCTACGGAGGCGCGCCAGAAGGGACGTGACGGCGCCGCCGAGCAAGAGGGTCGCGAGCGCCGCCGCCAGGAGGGTGAAGCGCCGGTCGGGCACCTCGGCCCGGGCACTCGCGAGGCTCGGGGACAGCCGTTTCGTCGAGTGATCCGGCGTCGGACGGAGACGTTCGGCGGCCGGAACGGCGGGGCGGCGCGACGTCGTCGGCACGTCCGCCCGTTCACGACCGGCGGCGGGGACCTTGCTGCGCTTCGAATCGAAGCGGACACCCGCGTCAGCGCCGGGCGGCGCAACTGCCACCGTGCCGACGGTGCGGTCGGACACGACGATGGCGGGGCGTGCCGACGTTCCCGGAGCCGACGCGTGGCGAGCAAGAGTTGGCCGGGCCCGGCCCACGGAGCTCTTGAGTGCCACTCCGTCCGCCGTCGACGGCGACACCGTCTCGGCACCAACCCCGCCCGGCTGCGGCGCCGGCACCAGCACCGGCACCGGCACGACACCAGCGCTCGCGATCTCCCCCGAAGCAGTGATCGCCGACACCGTGCCGCTCACCGGAGTCGACTCTGCAAGAACAGGCGACGTGCCTGCCGGCGCGACCGTCACGGACCCGGTCGGGGGGACAGCGACAACCGTGTCCGACGTCTCTACGACTGCCTCGATCACGGTCGGCTCGACGGGCGCCGGGGGCGGGGCAACGAGGCGAGAAGGCAACAACGTCGCAGGGTCGACATACCCTTCCGCCGCCGACGAGACCCGGACTCCGAGGTGAACGTACGGAGTCGGCCACTCTGACTCGCCACTCGACCCTGCTACGCCGATTGTCGCTCCCTCCTGCACCGGCGACCCCTTGCTCGTTGTGATCTCCCCGAGGTGGGTCACGGAGACGGCGTACCCGTCGAGCTGAATCGTCACGGTACGCCCTGAGCCCGGCACGACACCGGCGAACGAAACGACTCCCGAAGCGGGGGCGCGGACATCCTCCCCGGCGCCACCGCCGACATCGACGCCTCGGTGTTGGCCGGCCGCGTAGGGATCCGGCCCGAGTGAGTAGGGCCTGAGAATCTCTCCGGAGAGCGGCCACGTCCAGCTCCAACCCGACGGAGCCGCGACGAGGGCGATGAGGATCGTAAGGCCGACCGTGAGACGACGCACCGTTCCACCTCCTGAGGCTTGGCTACTTCGTGTCTGTTACCACTTCAGACAACGTTTGAACACATCGTAGCGCGTGGATGAATCGTTGTCAAATCAGCCTACAGAGAGGATCTGTACAGCGTGTTTCGCGGCACACCGCTGAGGCGCGCGACGACCGTGGCAGCGACTCCTCTAGGTGCTCCAGCTGCGACGAGTTCGATCACAGCTGCGAGCGCGGCCGCGGCGTCGGCCACCCGTGTCGACGGACCGAAGACGAGCGTCACCTCCCCGCGTGGCGCCTCGCGGAACCGTTCGGCGAGGACGGCCGCCTCGCCCCGGACGACCTCCTCGAACGCCTTGGTCAACTCGCGACAGACGGCGACGAACCTCTCGGGTTCGACGGTGGCAAGGCTCGAGAGCGATGCGGGCAACCTCCTGGCCGACTCGAACGCCACGGTCGGGTGAGGCCACGCGCCGAGCTCGCGCCAGAGCGCCGCGCGATCTCGCTCGCCCCGTGGGAGGTATCCGATGAAGCGGTACTGCTCGCCTACGAGGCCACTCGCGACGAGCGCGGTTTCGACGGCCGACGGCCCCGGCAAGACGGTCACCGGGACTCCGGCCTCGAGCGCTGAGGCAACGATGCGCGCGCCCGGGTCGTTTACGCCCGGAAGTCCCGCATCGGAGACGAGCGCCATCCGCTCACCCGCTAGCAGACGCGGCACGAGTTCGGCCACGCGGGTCGCCTCGTTGTGCTGATGGTACGAGACGAGCCGTGCGCGGATCCCGTGACGCTCGAGGAGAACTCGCGTGTGACGCGTGTCCTCGCAGAGAACCGTGTCGGCAGCCTCGAGCTCTTCCAGAACCCTCAACGTCACATCGGCCAGATTCCCGATCGGGGTGGCACAGACCGCGAGCGGCATGCTCACCTCACCCCATCGAGCGCCTCGAAACCTACGAGGGCGGCGCCGATCAGCCCGGCTGTATCGCCGAGCTCTGCCTGAGCGATCCGCAGAGTTTCATCAGCAGGCTTGATCGCCTCGCCGCGCGCTGCCTCGAGAGCCGGCTCCAGAATCAGGTCGCCCGCTGCGGCGCCGAATCCCCCACCGACAACCACGACGTCCGGGTCGAAGATGTTTGCGAGCGACCCGATAGCGATCCCGAGGAGCCGCCCGATCTCGCCGAGTGCATCGACCGCACGCGTGTCACCGCTCCTCGCGCGCTCGACGAGCAGGTGCGCGTCCGCGCCCGCGCCGTAGAGATCAAGAGCGGCCCGATCGGCAGCCCGACCGGACGCAACGGCCTCGAGGTGGCCGCGCCCGTGACAGTTTCCCTGACACGGTGGCCCGCCCGCCACGACCACGATATGCCCGAGCTCTGCCCAGCCGCGATAGAGACGATCGTCGACGACGAGGCCGCCGCCGACCCCCGTTCCGAGCGTGAGCATGATCACGTCGCTCGCACCCCTTCCGGCGCCGAGACGCCATTCGGCGAGGGCGGCGGCATTCCCGTCGTTCTCGACGCCCACGGGCAGCTGATGCTGCTCACGAGCGCGAGCAGGAAAGTTGACGTCATGAATCGGGAGGTTGGTCGCCCGCAGCGCGACGCCGCTTCGCCGATCGATGTTGAGAGGGACGCCGTAGCCGATTGCGACAGCTCCGTCGCCGCGTAGGTCGTCGACAACGGCGTCGACTGCGCTCAGCACGACGTCCGCATCACCGCGCGGCGTCGGGATCTCGACCGTGCGCCCGATCGTCCCGTCGCGCGCAACGAGACCCGCAAGAATCTTCGTTCCGCCGAGATCGACTCCGATAACACGCTCTTCATACATCGCGCGGCTACGATAACCGCCCGGATGCCCGAACAAGAGAAGCCCTATCGGGTGTACAAGGGTGGTCGGGCAAAGGGCAAGGTCCCGTTGCAGCGTCCGCCACGCGCCCGGGACAGCAAGTCAGATCCGAAATCCACGCCGCGCAAGACGGGGCGGCGGAATCTCGGGAGGCGAATCACGCTCAGCCTTGCGGGACTCGTTCTTCTGGGTGTCGTATGGCTGGGCGCTAGCTATCTCTCGTTCGCTCGCGGAATCTCGGAGGCAAACGATCGTGTTCCCGCCCCGGTGCTCGCCGAACTAGACCCTCAGAAAGGGCTGCTCATGTCCGTGCCGACGACGATCCTCGTCCTCGGCACCGACGGTGGCGCCCAGTCCGGGCGTGACGATGCAAACCGGTCCGACTCCGTGATGCTGATCCGGACTGATCCTCGCAAGCACCGACTCGCGTTTCTCTCGATCCCCCGTGACCTGAGGGTCGAGATCCCCGGCTACGGCGCGGAGAAGATCAATGCGGCGTTTCGGTACGGAGGCCCGACGCTCGCACTCCGAACCGTCAAGAACCTGACCGGGCTCGACGTGAACCATGTCGCGTTCGTCGACTTCGATCGCTTTCGTGAACTGATCGACGCGGTCGGTGGGATCGAGGTCGACGTTCCTCGGCCGATCCTCTCCAATCGATTCGACTGCCCGTACGCCACATCCACCCGTTGCGGGGAGTGGAAGGGGTGGAGGTTCGAGAAGGGCAAGCAGCAGATGAATGGAGCGCGAGCGCTCGTCTACTCGAGAGTCCGCGAGAACCTCCTCGACGCCTCCGAGACCGACCTCGACCGAGCTCGACGCCAACAGCAGGTCATCCAGGCGACGGCGGACAAGGTCACCTCACTCGGCGCCGCCGCGAAGCTCCCGTTCCGAGGCGGTTCGATCGTCAAGCCGCTGGCGACCGACCTCACCGCCGGAGAGGTACTCCAGCTCGGGTGGGCGTACTTCCGCGCCAACACGAGGAACGCGCTGCACTGCCGCCTCGGCGGCGAACCAGGCAGCGCCGACGGGCAGTCGGTCATCTTCGGCTCCGAGGACAACGTCGCGACGGTCTCGATGTTCACCGGCCGATCGGCACCGCTGAGGCCGGTGAAAGGCCTTCCCTACGCGCCGGGTTGCGTCGTGGGTGACCGCAAGCTATGAACCGCCGTCAATCGCTACTCGTCGCCGGCTTCTTGTCGCCCGATCCCGCGTCCGTCTTGGTTTCCTTCTTTTCGGATGACTCGCTCTTGTCGCTCGAGCCACCGCTCTCGCCCGAGCCACCGTCGCCCTCTTTCCCACTGGGCTTACGCGACCCACGGCCGTAGTCGGTCGAGTAGAACCCGGAGCCCTTGTAATGAACAGCCACGGGAAACAGGATTTTCTCGACCGGGCTTGCCCCACATGCCTCACACGTCTCCGCGGGGGCGTCGCTCATCCGCTGGAACATCTCGAAGGTATGACCGTTCGGACATCGGTACTCGTAGATCGGCATCAGGTGGGGAATCTACCAGCGACGCTGAGGATCGAACGCGGATGACAGAGCACGCCGACGGCCATCCGCGCGCTCGATCGTGGCTCCCATCGGTGCGATCGCTGGCATCTGCGCACGCCTTCTGGCTCACGGTCGGAGCGATCTCGCTCGCCGCAGGAGTCTTCCTCGCCCACCAGCTGATGGCGTGGCCACCCCACGAGGACGAGGCACTCGCGTTGCTCGTCGGGCGGGACAGCCTTACCGGCGTCGTGGAGCACGTCACGCGCGAGCGCGGAGGGGCTCCGCTTCACTTCCTCTTCGCCTGGGCCGTCGCGCACCTCGGATTCGGGCTCGGAGGCATGCGTATCGTGTCCGCAACCTTCGCCGTCGCGAGCCTGCCGCTCGTCGCACTGCTCGGCAGGCGTCTGGCGGATCGCCGATGCGCTCTCATCGCAACGGCGCTCGTCGCAGGGAGCTGGGTGTTTCTCTTCCACGGCGTGTACGCGCGGATGTACAGCCTCTTCCTCTTCCTCTCGCTCGCCTCCTTCCTGCTTCTCCTTCGTGCCCTCGATCGCCGTGCGTGGTCGGCCTGGGGAGCCTGGGGGGCGGTGAGCCTCCTCGGCGTCGCGGCGCACCCGTACGGAGCTCTGGTTGTTGCATCGCAGGCCGCGTTCGTCCTCTTCGCCCGACGCGACCAGCTCCGCCGCGCGGCGGTCGCGTTCATCTCGGTCGGCGTTGCCGGGATCCCGTTCTGGATCACCGATCTCGTACTCGCGAACCGGTTCGACGTCGGCGTCGGCGTCGGCGGGCACGGATCGCGGCTCGGCGGCCCCTGGGCGATCGTCACGTATCTCTGGCAGACGGCGGGGGACTTCAGCACCGGCCAGTGGCCCGCTCTCGCGATCGTCCTCGTCCTCGGGCTGATCGGACTGATTGCGGTGCGAACGGAAGCACGCATTCTCGTTCTCACGGTGATCGGCGTCCCTGTCGCCGCCTTTCTCGCGGCGCGATTCGGCGGCTCGGCCTCACCCGAGTCGCGGCATCTCATCTTCGTGCTCCCGTTCTTCGCGATCGTGGTGAGCGCCGGAATCATGCGCAGCACGCAACGGGCACCCTCCGCAGCGATCGTCCTCACGGGCATCCTCGTCGTCCTCGAGATCGGCTGGGCGTGGCACCGCACGCCCCCGCTCTTCGAGTGGGAGCCGAGCGAGAGGCAGGCGGCGCGCGCTCAGGCCGAGCAGTACCTCGCAGCCACGAGTCGGCCCGACGACCTGCTCTTCGGATACGAGCCGCTCTATCTCGGGGCGTGGGAACGCAACGGTTCCTTCCCCGATGCCATCATCCCTCGCGCCGATTCCGCGCTTGCGCTCAGGGTCGTCCGCCGGCAGCCGCGACCCCTCGGCCGGGGCGTCTGGGTGCTCGATGCCAGCGAGCGAAACAACCTCAGTCCGCGCCTCGAAATCGAGAACCGGGACCCAGGGCCGGCCGGGACATTCGAGACACGCACGTTTGGACCCTTCCTCATCATTCGTACGCGGAAGCCGATCCCCAACGAGAGCGCCTACTTCGTCGCAGCGGCGCGAGCGATGGTCGTCGGGCTGTCGCTCGGCATCGGCGACGCCGGCGTCAATCTGCGTACGATCGAGCAGGCCAATCGCGTGTCGCGTGGCTACGGGCCGTCGCTGCGCTTGCTGGCGGACGACTCGCGATAGCAGGGGGCACTCTCGAAGGCGCCGAGGCCCGAAGGCGTCTCGCCCCTCCGACGCCGCGGGCGCAGGCGCCGCGCGGCAGCCGCTGCCGACGCCCCGAGGAGCCCGCCGATCAGCAGCGAACGCATTCCCTTCCGTCGGAGTTCTCGGTCACGCGTCACGTACACACGCCCTCTTCACCGGCACGAAGCGATACGAGGATGGCCGTCTCCATGCGAGGATCGTAGGCGATGACGATCTGCTGCCTCGGCGACCTCGTGCTCGATGTGATCGTGCGGCTGGAGCAACCGCTCGCCACCGGCGCCGACGCGACGTCGCGAATCGTGCTCCGCCCCGGAGGACAGGCGGCGAACGTCGCCGCCTGGGTCACCGAGCTCGGCGGCCGCTCGCGCTTCATCGGCAAGCGCGGCGGGGACGGCGCGGGTGCCCTCGCCGCCGCGCGACTCGTGGACCTCGGAGTCGAGGTTGCCGGCCCCGTCGTAGAGGACGGCAACGGCGTCATCGTTGCACTCGTCGACCCCTCGGGTGAGCGCACGATGTGCACGGACCGCGGCGTCGCGGTCGATCTCCGTCCCGACGAGATCGACGAAGCGTGGCTCGAGGGATGCACGCACCTTCACGTCTCGGGGTACGCGCTGCTGCGCGAGCCCATCGGTTCCGCGGCCCGAGTGGCTGTCGGATTGGCGCGCCGACGGGGCGCGCGAGTCAGCATCGACCTCTCTTCCTGGAGCGCAATTCGTGACTTCGGTGCCGAGCAGTTTCGCGTGCTCATCGAGGAGCTCGCCCCCGACATCGTCTTCGCGAACGAGGACGAGGACCGCATCGTCGGCGGGCCGGTCGAGGGAAGCACATGGGTCGTGAAGCGAGGCGAGCGCGGAGCCTCGTTCGACGGAGCCGACCACCCCGCCGTGCCGGCCGAGGCGATCGTCGATTCGACGGGAGCCGGTGACGCCTTCGCCGCGGGTTGGCTCGTAGGAGGGCACGAGCTGGCGCTCGCAGCCGGAGCGCGATGTGTCCAACACGCGGGATCGATGCCCGTTCCCGGACCCGAACGGTAGGCTCGACCGAGACATGCATGACCTGATTCGCGTAAGCGAAGAGGTGCAGACGGCGCTCGAGGAGGAACGGGCCGTCGTCGCACTCGAGACCACACTCGTCGCGCACGGCTTCCCGGCGCCGGACGGCGCCGCTACCGGTCTCGCGAGCGAGGGGGCGGTACGAGCGGAGGGAGCGATCCCGGCCACGATCGGCGTGCTGGACGGCCTGATCCGGATCGGGATCACAAACGACGAGCTTGAACGGTTCGGACCGAATGCCCGCAAGTTGGGGCCCCGCGATCTTGCCGTGTGCGCCGTACAGGGCGCCGTCGGGGCAACCACGGTGGGAGGCACCCTGACCGCGGCGGCTGCCGTCGGAATTCGGTTCATGGGAACCGGCGGGCTGGGTGGCGTTCATCGTGGCTTTCCGACGCCTCCTGACGTGTCGGCCGATCTGCGCGGCGGCAGCCCGGGTCCCCGCTGTGATCGCCTCCTCCGGGATCAAGTCCCTCCTCGACGTGCCCGCGACGATGGAGCTGCTCGAGACGCTCGGCGTCCCCGTGATCGGCTTCGGCACCGACACGCTGCCCCTCTTCTACGACGCCGCCGGCGGGCCGCTCGCGTCGGCGCGGGTTGACGATGTCGCAGAGATCGCTCGGATCGCTGACGCCCATTGGCGCCTCGGCGGCAACGCCATCCTCGTCGGCCGCCCACCCACCGAAAGCCTCGATGTCGCGCCGCTGATCGAGGAGGCCGTCGCTGCTGCCGTACGCGAGGCCGTCAGCGGCCAGGCCGTCACCCCGTTCGTGCTCGCGTACCTTCACGAGCACTCGGACGGAGCAACCCGCCGCGTGAACCGCGACCTGATCGTGGACAATGCCGGTCTCGCCGGCGCAATCGCCACCGCCCATTCGACCCTTGAGGAGTTGCCGCTGTGAGCCTCTACGACACCGTCGCCAACCTGCCCCTGACCATCGAGAGCTATCGGCTGGAAGGGCTGCAGCAGCAGGTCTCGAGCAGCTTCCTGCGCAAGACGACGGTGATCCGCCTGTCGGGAGGTGGCGAGGACGGCCTCGGAGAGGACGTCACGTACGACGCTGTGGAGCACGATCTCGTGCAGTCACAGGGTGCACTGCACGATCTCGCCGGTCAATGGACTGTCGATTCCTTCTCGAAACACCTCGACACGCTCGATCTCTTCGACCACGAGCCCGAGCAGCACGCGTACCTCGACTACAGGCGCTGGGCGTACGAGAGCGCCGCACTCGACCTCGCCCTGCGCCAGGCACGTATCTCGCTCGGAGCCGCCGTCGGGCGCGTGCCCGAGCCTCTGACGTTCGTCGTCTCGATGCGGCTCGGCGAGCCGCCGACGTCGGGGCGCCTCCGTGCCTGGCTGGATCTCTATCCGGGCCTCCGCTTCAAGCTCGACGCCACGCCCGACTGGTCGGACGACCTGGTCGCAGAGCTGGCCGCGACGGGCGCGGTCGACTCCATCGACTTCAAGGGCCAGTACCGGGGAACGAGCGTCGATACCGTCCCTGACGTCGATCTCTACCAGAGGATTATCGCCGGGCTCCCCGACGCCTGGCTCGAGGATCCCGCACTCACGCCAGAGACACTCGCCGTGTTGGAGCCCGAGCACGCGCGGGTCACGTGGGACGCCGTCATTCACTCGGTGAGCGATATCGAGGCTCTCCGCTGGCCGCCGCGCACCGTCAACATCAAGCCGTCCCGCTTCGGGTCGGTGGCGAAGCTCTTCGGAGCCTACGACTACTGCGCAGCACAGGGGATCGGCGCATACGGCGGCGGGCAGTACGAGCTCGGCGTCGGTCGCGATCAGATCCAGCTGTTGGCGGCACTGTTCCACCCCGGGACACCGAACGACGTCGCCCCCGGAGAATTCAACCTCGACCCTGCAGCCGGATTGCCGGCGAGCCCGCTCACGGTTCGAGAGCGCTCCACGGGATTCGCGTTCGCCTGACCGACGCGCGGCGCGCTACGGCTCGAGCGACGCGAGCAGGTCGTCGACGGAGACGAGCGGCAGCGACTCGATCTTCGAGCTTCCACGCGCGCCAAGGGCAACCGAGACCTTCGCAATCGTGAGATCGTCGGGAGCCTCGACAACGTTGACGAAGTCGTAGGCGCCGAGGGATGCCCACTGGTGGAGGATCGTGGCGCCGAGCTCCTCGACGTCCCGGTTCACCTCGCGCACACGCGACGGATTCGAGTTGAGGGTCTGCACGCCCTTCTCGGTCAGGGTCGTCAGCATCAGATACAGCGCCATTGTCTCCTCCTGGGGATCGGTTTGCTGAGAGCCTACTTCGCCGCGCTGTGCTCGGCACGCCGGGTGGCGAGTCGCTCCTCGCGCGTCGTCCCGACACGGGCGCGGAGGTCGATGAACAGGATCGCGGCCCCGAGGAAGAGCACGGGGCCGAGCACGGTGTCTGCGAGGAAGATGGCGACGCGGAGGGTGTTGTCGGCCTGCTGGCGGAGCAGGAAGCCCATCGCGAGCCGCGCGATCCCGAACATGATCACGAGAGTGGCAAGCCCGGCCAGGGCGTGCACGAGATCGGCCCGGGCGACCTCGAGCGAACGTCTCACGGCCGCGAACGGCGCCAGCTCCTCCATCACGGCAGCGGGAACGGCATTGCCGAACAGCGCGAGCACGACGACCGCCGCAAGGGCGAACCAGGGGAACAGAAACGCCGCTGGAACAAAGATCACGGTGCCGACGCCGACCGCGATCACCCATGTTCGGATGGACGGGCGGCTCTCCACGGCGAGAGCCGACGCGGCGGCGTACGCGGCGCTGAAGAATGGCGAGGCGACGAGCAGCACGGCGATCCGACCGGAGAGCTCCACTCCGAGCGATGCCTGGTCGGCGATCGCGACGACGAGGCCGAGCGGCAGGGCGACGAAGAAGTGACGCCCGTAGAGGTTCAGCGTCTCGGCAACGAGCTGCCCGACCGTGCGCGCCCCGGGAGAGAGGGCAGGCGGCCGCGGGCCGCTCGACGTCGGGTAGCGCGCGCGTGCCATGGAGCGAGACCGTACCGTCACGAGCGAGTGGCGGGGGCGATCGCCGCGATCAGCCCGGGTACCGCAGACGAGAGAGCCGCGATGGCGTCATCGATCCGCCACCGATCGCGATCCACCTCGCCGATCTCGTTCGAGATCGCCCTGATCTCGAGTGCAGGCACCTCGGCCAACGACGCGGCCCTGAGCACCCCGAACCCCTCCATGGCCTCGACGGAGACGCCGCGGCTTGCTCCGCCGACGGAGGCACTCGTCCCGATCGGGAGCACGCGGGCTCCGGCGATGACCCGCTGCGCAGCGGCGACGAGCTTCTCGTCCGCCGCGACGCGATCGACGAGGTGGATCGACGCAGCAAGGTCGCAGTAGATCGCCTCGCTGCCGATCACGAGCGAGCCTGTTGTGAGCGCTCGACCGCCCGCGATCCCGATGTGGAGGACGGCAGTCCAGTCGCGCACCGCGAGAGCACGGGCCGTTGCGGCGGCGGCCTCGACGGGACCGACGCCGCAGACGAGACCATCGTGCCCGTCGAGCTCGCGCTCCGTGGCAGCAACGAGAAGGACTCCGGCCGGCGCCCGATCAGCCGGCATCAACCGGCTGCCTCGACCGCGACGGCCTCAGCCACGTCGAACCGGATCGCCTCCCCGTCGACGACGGCGCGCACTGACGAGCCATCCGAAAACCGACCTTCGAGAAGCTCGAGCGCAAGCGGATTCTCGACGAGCCTCTGGATCGCGCGCTTGAGTGGGCGGGCGCCGAAGGCGGGATCCCAACCGGTCTCGGCGATCAGGTCGACTGCCTCGTCCGAGAGCTCGAGCGTGATCCTCCGCTCCGCCAGCCGTCCGCGAAGCCGTTCGAGCTGCAAGCCGACGATCTCGGCAATCTGCTCACGGTCGAGGGGGGCAAACACGACGATCTCGTCGACCCGGTTGACGAACTCGGGCCGGAAGTGCTCGAGCAGCTGCGCGTCCGAGCGGATGTTCGACGTCATGATCACGACGGTGTTCCTGAAGTCGACGGTCCGCCCCTGGCCGTCCGTGAGCCGTCCATCGTCGAGGAGCTGCAGGAGGACGTTGAAGACATCGGCGTGCGCCTTCTCGATCTCGTCGAGCAGGATCACGCAGTAGGGCCGACGCCGGATTGCCTCGGTGAGCTGGCCGCCCTCGTCGTAGCCGACATAACCGGGTGGGGCGCCGAGAAGACGTGACACCGTGTGCTTCTCCATGTACTCCGACATGTCGAGTCGCACGATCGCGCGCTCGTCGTCGAACATGAACTCGGCAAGCGCCTTGGCGAGCTCCGTCTTCCCGACGCCGGTCGGCCCGAGGAAGATGAACGATCCGATCGGCCGGTTCGGATCCTGTAGACCCGAACGGGCGCGCCGAAGCGCATTCGACACGGCTTCGATCGCAGCTTCCTGACCGACGACGCGGTTGTGCAGCCGAGATTCCATGTGCACGAGCTTCTGCACCTCCCCCTCGAGCAGCCGATCGACCGGGATCTTCGTCCACGCTGCCACGACCGCCGCGACGTCGTCCTCGTCGACCTCCTCCTTCACCATCGGCTCGGCGGCGCTCACGGCCTCCCCGCGATCTGCGAGCTCCTGCTCGAGTGCCGGAAGCAAGCCGTAGCGGATCTCGGCGACACGCTGCAGATCGCCATGACGCTCGGCTCGCTCTGCCTCCATCCGCAGCTCGTCTATCTCCTTCGTGACCTCCTTGACACGGTCGAGGATGTCCTTTTCGCCGGCCCAGCGGGCCGCGAGCTCGTCGCGACGGGTCTTCGCCTCCGCCAGCTCGCGCTCCACGGGCTCACGCGCCTGAGGGGTCTCCTTTGCCATCGCGGTCAGCTCGATCTCGAGCTGGGTCACACGACGCTCCGACTCGTCGAGCTCGACGGGAGAGCTATCGATCTCCATCCGGAGCCTCGACGCGGCCTCGTCGACGAGGTCGATCGCCTTGTCCGGGAGGAAGCGATCCGTGATGTACCGCTCGGAGAGCACCGCCGCCGCGTTGAGTGCCGCGTCGCGAATCCGGACGCCGTGGTGCGCTTCGTAGCGCTCCTTCAGGCCGCGGAGAATCGCGATCGTTTCGGCCACCGAAGGCTCACCGACGAGCACGGGCTGGAAGCGGCGCTCGAGCGCCGGGTCTTTCTCGATGTGCTTCCGATACTCGTCGAGCGTCGTCGCACCAACCGCTCGCAGCTCCCCACGTGCGAGCATCGGCTTCAGCAGGTTGCCCGCCGACACCGCACCTTCGGCGGCGCCCGCACCGACGATCGTGTGGAGCTCGTCGATGAAGAGGACGATCTCTCCCTCTGCGGCGGTGATCTCGGCCAGCACCGCCTTCAGCCGCTCTTCGAACTCGCCGCGGAACTTCGCACCCGCGATCAGCGCGCCCACGTCGAGCGCCCAGACACGCTTGCCCTTGAGCCCCTCGGGAACGTCTCCCGCAACAATACGCTGGGCGAGCCCTTCCGCGATCGCGGTCTTGCCGACGCCGGGCTCTCCGATCAGGACGGGGTTGTTCTTGGTCCTCCGCGAGAGCACCTGGATCGTACGACGGATCTCCTCGTCACGTCCGATCACCGGGTCGAGCTTGCCGGCCTCCGCGGCGGCCGTGAGGTCACGACCGAACTTCGTCAGCGCCTCGTAGGTTCCCTCGGGATCCTGCGTCGTCACGCGTTGCCCTCCCCGCACCTCCTTCAACGCGCCGAGGAGGGCGTCCCGGGGAACGAGCTCGAGGGCAAGCACGAGGTGCTCCACCGAGACGAAGTCGTCGTCGAGCTTGCGCGCCTCATCGAAGGCGTCGTCGAGCGCCTTCCGAAGTGACGCGCCCGCTTGGGGCTGAGCGTTCGATCCGGAGACGGCAGGGAGCGCGCGAAGCCGCGCTTCCGTCTCGGCCAGGATCGCGCCCGGAGCTGCCCCGGCCCGCTGCAACAACGTCCTCGGCAGCTCCTGCTCGAGAAGCGCCGCGGCGAGGTGGTCGCGCGTCAGCTCAGGGTTGCCTGCCTGCCGCGCGATCTCCTGCGCCCGGGCGACGGCTTCGCCCGACTTGATCGTCAGCTTGTTGAAATCCATCGTGCCCTCCTTCGGACATTGCGTTGAATCAACACAAGGCCTCTCCTCATCGTTGTGTCGCGGGTAGCTTCGGTCGGTAGAGAACGACCTCGCGCCGGTACAGCCGGTGCGTCTCGTGAATCTCGGTTCGCAACTGCGCCTCGAGCTTCTCCATCCGGGTTCGGAGCCGGCGGAGCTCGTCCTCGAGTCGCAGCACGTGCTCGACACCGGCCAGGTTGAGTCCGAGCTTCGTCGTCAGTTGCTGAATCAGCTGCAGGCGCTGCACGTCCAGATCCGAATACAGCCTCGTTCCACCCGGGGTTCGTCTGGGCGTGACGAGCCCCTTCGCCTCGTACGCGCGCAGCGTCTGCGGATGCATGCCCGCAAGCTCAGCGGCGGCGGAGATCATGTACTGGGGCCGGCTGCTCACTCGGTGAACGCCCTGTCACGCGGCCGCTCCCGCAGCACCTTGTCGTACCCCTCGAGTGCTTCCTTCTCGGCCTTGGTCAGCTTCTGCGGCACGGTGACGCGGATGCGCGCAATGAGATCGCCCTTCCCCCCACCCTTCAGCCTGGGGGCCCCACGACCCTTCACGCGCAGGTGCTTGCCGCTCTCGGATCCCGCCGGGATCTTGAGATTGACGGGACCTTCCGGGGTCGGAATCTCAACGGTCGCTCCGAGCGCCGCCTCCGGGTAGGTGATCGGCACTTCGAGCACGAGGTCGGCGTCGCGCCGTTCGTAGAGTGGAGACGGTACGACGGAGACCACGACGAACAGATCGCCGGCCGGACCACCGTTCTCCCCGGGCTCACCCTTGCCCTTCAGTCGGACTTTCATGCCGTCCTTCGCACCGGCGGGGATCTTGACGGCGTACTTCTTCGTCACGCGCTCACGGCCGGCACCGCGGCAGGTCTTGCACGGCTTCTCGACGACGACGCCGCTTCCGCGGCATTGCGGGCACGGCTGGGACAACGCAAAGAGCCCGTGAGAGTCGGAAACGTTTCCGGAACCGCCGCACCTCGCGCACGTCACCGGGGACGTGCCCGGCTCGGCGCCCGTGCCATGGCAAGTGTGACACGACGCGTCGACCTCGACGGGAACCCGCACCTGCGCGCCGGCGAGAGCGTCCTCGAACGGGAGGCGCACGCGCGACTCGAGGTCGGCTCCTCGCTCCGGCTGCGACCGTCCCCGCCGCCCGCCGCCACGACCGAAGATGCCGCCGAACTGGCCGAGCAGGTCGGAGAGGTCGACGTTCTCGTAGCCGAATCCGCCCCGTCCGGGACCGCCGCCACGCGATCCGGCGGAGCCGAACGAGTCGAACTGCTTGCGCTTGTCGGCGTCGCCCAGCGTGTCGTAGGCGCTCTGGATCTCCTTGAATCGCTCCTCGGCGGCGTCGTCACCCTGATTCGCGTCGGGATGGTTCTCGCGGGCCAACTTGCGATACGCCTTCTTGATCTCGTCCTCGGTCGCCGTCTTCGGCACGCCGAGCACCTCGTACGGGTTGCGCGCCATGCCTATTCCGCCACGATCACGCGGGCAGGGCGGAGGACGGCGTCCCCGATCCGATACCCCCGCTGCACCACCTGCACGATCGACCCGGGCTCGACCCCCTCCACGGGCTGAGCGAGCAGAGCTTCGTGGACGTGCGGGTCGAAGGAACCGTCGGCCTCGATCTCCTCGAGTCCCTCCGAGGCAAGCACCGCGGCGAGAGCGGACTTGGTCATCTCGACGCCCGCCAGCACCTTCGCCTCCTCGTGCTCGGCCGCAGCGGCGAGCGCCCGCTCGAGATCGTCGAGCACGGGCAGGAGCTTCGTCACGAGCCGCTCAGACGCACGCGTCGCGAAAGCGTGCTGCTCGCGGAGGGCACGCTTGCGGTAGTTGTCGAAGTCGGCGGCGAGCCGCTGCAGGTCGGCGAGATACTCATCCCGCTGCGCCTCGGCGGTCGCGAGCGCATCCTCGGGGGACGAGGCCTCGACCTCGTCCCCCGAGCCCGCGTCGTCGCCAGACCCGAGCACCTGTTCGGTGACCGCGTCCATGGAGAGCTCGTCACTCACGCCTTCGCCGCAGTCTCATCGTCCTCGATCACTTCGAAGTCGGCGTCCTCGACGATCTCGTCGTCGGCGACCGAGGAGCCATCACCGTCCGCAGCCGGCGGTTTCGACGCCGTCTGAGTGTCCGCGTACAGCGCCTGCGCGAGCGGCTGCGCCGCCTCGTTCAGCGCTTCGGTCTTCTCGCGAATCGTCGCCAGGTCACCGCTCTCGAGCACTTGCTTCAGCTCCATGATCCGACCCTCGAGCGTCGCAGCATCGGAGGCCTCGAGCTTGTCCCGGTGCTCCTCGAGCGACTTCTCGGTCTGGTAGGCGAGGGTCTCCGCCATGTTCTTCGCGTCGGCGAGCTCACGCAGTGCGTGCGCCTCTTCGGCATGGGCCTCGGCGTCCTTGACCATCTTCTGGACTTCCTCCTCCGACAGGCCAGAGCCGCCCTCGATCTTGATCTGTTGCTCGTTGCCGGTGCCCGTGTCCTTGGCGGCGACGTGGATGATCCCGTTCGCGTCTATGTCGAACGACACCTCGACCTGCGGCATCCCGCGCATCGCGGGAGCGATTCCGACGAGCTGGAACTTGCCGAGCGTCTTGTTGAAGCCTGCCATCTCGGACTCGCCCTGGAGCACGTGGATCTCGACGGACGGCTGGTTGTCCTCGGCCGTCGTGAACGTCTCCGACTTGCGCGTCGGGATCGTCGTGTTGCGCTCGATCAGCTTCGTCATCACGCCGCCCTTGGTCTCGATGCCGAGTGAGAGTGGGGTGACGTCCAGAAGCAGCACGTCCTTGACCTCGCCCTTCAGGACGCCGCCCTGGATCGCGGCACCGATCGCCACCACCTCGTCGGGGTTGACGCCCTTGTGGGGCTCCTTGCCGAGCAGCTCGGTCACCCTCTCCTGCACCGCGGGCATGCGCGTCATGCCTCCGACGAGGACGACGTGGTCGATACCCGAGGCGTCGATTCCTGCGTCCGCGAGAGCCTGCTGGGTCGGGCCGACCGTCCGCGCGAGCAGCGCGCTCGTGAGCTCGGTGAGCTTCGCCCGCGTCAGCTGGAGGTCGAGGTGCTTCGGGCCCTCAGCCGTCGCGGTGATGAACGGCAGGTTGATCTGCGTCGTCATCGTTGAGCTGAGCTCGATCTTTGCCTTCTCGGCGGCCTCGTAGAGCCGCTGCAGCGCCATCTTGTCGGCGGCGAGGTCGATGCCCTGATCCTTCTTGAACTCGGCGGTCATCCAGTCGACGATCAGCTTGTCGAAGTTGTCGCCGCCGAGGTGGTTGTCGCCATTCGTCGACTTGACCTCGAAGACGCCGTCTCCGAGCTCGAGCACGGACACGTCGAACGTGCCGCCGCCGAGATCGAAGACGAGGATCGTCTGGTCGGCGCCTTCCTTGTCGAGCCCGTAGGCGAGTGCCGCCGCGGTCGGCTCGTTGATGATACGAACGATGTTGAGGCCGGCGATCTTGCCGGCGTCCTTCGTCGCCTCGCGCTGGGCGTTGTTGAAGTACGCCGGCACGGTCACGACGACGTCGGTGATGGGCTCTCCGAGAAATGCCTCGGCGTCCGTCTTCAGCTTCTGGAGGATCATCGCGCTGATCTCTGGCGGGGCCGACTGCCTGTCGTCCGCGACGACACGGGCGTCACCGTTCTCGCCCTCGACGACCTGGTACGGGACCATCGTCATCTCGTCCGAGACCTCCTCCATCTTGCGCCCCATGAAGCGCTTGATCGAGGAGATCGTGTTCTGGGGGTTCGTCACCTGCTGGCGCCGCGCGGGCGCTCCGACGAGCCTCTGACCGTCCTTCGCGAACGCGACGACGGACGGCGTCGTCCGGCCGCCCTCGGCGTTCGGGATCACGGTCGGCTCCCCGCCCTCGAGCACGGCCATGCAGCTGTTCGTGGTACCGAGATCGATACCGATTGTCTTCGCCATCTGATTCCCTTCCTGTATCTAAGTGTGAGTGACTAAGATAAATCTAAGCCGTATCGTATCAGATATCCGAGAGCGAGATCCCCTATCGCGTGAGGCCGATCACGATGCCCCCTGCGACAACGAAGAGCGCGCCGAGCACGAGCCGTCGGCCCACCCCCTCCACCCTGCGCAGGAAGAGCGCTGAGAGCCCCACACCCCAGAGCGATTCGGTCGCGACGAGAGGAGCGACGACGCTCAGCCGGCCGCGGAAGAACGCCTCGTAGAGCGAGATGTAGGAGAGCCCGAACAGCAGCCCTGCCGGGACGAAGGCCGGCAGCGATCCGACCGTGAGCCGGCGCCGAGACACGATCACCGCGACGAGTATCGTCGTTGCCCCCGCGAGGAGCGTCGCACTGATCGCGAGCTCGGGCGAGACGTCAGCGTCGACCGCAAGCCAGCGGACGAAGGTATCGCGTGTCGCAAAGACGCACGCAGCCGCAAGAGCGAGGACGAGACCGATCGTCTTGACGTGATCCGGCCGCCTGCCCTCGCTCGCGAGCAGAATTCCCCCGGTCACGATCAGCACGGCGCCGAGAACGATCCCGGCGACGAGAGGCTCTCCGAGCAGTATCGCCGCGAATGAAACCGCAAACAGGGGCGCCATTCCCACCGTTGCCGAAGCACGCGATGGGCCGGCGTCCCGAACGGCCAGCGTGAAGAGGACTTGCGACATACCCGGTGCGAGAATCCCGGCGAGGGCGAACGGCCACACGGCCGCCACGTTCCAGTCTCCGGCGATCGCTGCGGCGCCGAGCGCCACGCAGGCTGCGGGAAGCACCGTCCAGAGCGCTCCCAGGAGAGGGTCTTCACCGCGGGCAAGCGCCGGACGAAGCGCGACGGTCATACCGCCGAAGAGGGCCGCCGAGCAGAGAGCGAGGACGACGGCGTCCATCAGGCGGGCTCCGTTGGCCGTCGCGCAAGACGGCGGAGCGCGGACGCAGCAGACGGCTCTGCGGCGAGGATGCCCGCGAGCATGATCCCGCATCCGATGCAGCCCATCAAACCAAGACGCTCGCTGAGCAGCACGACGCCGAAGAGCGGTAGACCGCGATCGCCTCCTGGACGGGGACGAACGTGTAGTCCCAGATCGCCGTGACGGCGACGAGCAGGAGGACGGGCGAGATGCGGCGCCGGGCCATCGGCGCAGGCTACTGCCGCCCGCCCTTCGGGGCCGCGGGGCCCTCCGACCCCGGAGGCTGGCTACGCTGACGGTTGAGATGGACGCGCCCGCGACGACGCTCGACACCCTTGGCCGCCCCGTCCGCGATCTGCGGATCTCGGTCACCGACCGCTGCAACTTCCGCTGCGTCTACTGCATGCCGAAGGAGGTGTTCGGGCGCGGCTACCGGTTCATGGATCGGAAGGAGCTACTCTCGTTCGAAGAACTCGAGCGCCTCGCGCGCGCCTTCGTCGCGCACGGGGTCGAGAAGATCCGGATCACCGGCGGCGAGCCCCTCCTCCGGCGCGATCTCGAGATCCTCATCGGCCGACTGACGGGCCTCGGCGGCCTCGACGTCGCGCTGACGACGAACGGTGCCGTCTTGCCGCAGAAAGCCGAAGCGCTCGTCGCGGCCGGTCTCGACCGCGTCACCGTCAGCCTCGACTCGCTCGACGACGCCACGTTCCGCGCGATGAACGACGTGGGATTCTCGGTGGCCCGCGTGCTCGATGGAATCGACGCGGCAGCCGCAGCCGGGCTCAAGGTGAAGATCAACGCCGTCGTCAAGCGCGGGGTCAACGACCACCAGGTGGTCGCGCTCGCGCGACGGTTTCGCGGTAGCGGTCACATTCTCCGTTTCATCGAGTACATGGACGTCGGCGCAACGAACGGCTGGCGCCTCGACGATGTCGTCCCCGCGGCGGAGATCGTCTCCCTGATCTCGGCCGAGCTGCCGCTCGAGCCGGCCGAGGAGAACTACCGGGGAGAGGTAGCCCGCAGGTGGCGCTACAGCGACGGCAGCGGCGAGATCGGCGTCATCGCCTCCGTCACCCAGCCGTTCTGCGGCAACTGCACACGCTCGCGCATCTCCGCCGAGGGCCGGCTCTACACCTGCCTGTTCGCGACGAAGGGCCACGATCTCCGGGCACTTGTCCGCGGAGGCGCGGACGACGCCGCGATCCACGCCACGATCGGGCGGATCTGGGGTCGCCGGACCGATCGTTACTCCGAGGAACGCTCCTCGCGCACGGCGGAGCTCCCGAAGGTGGAGATGTCCTACATCGGGGGCTGACGCGCGTTGAGGGTGCGGGAAGACCGAAGCGACGTCGGGGGAGGCCCCGATGCGACGGGGGGCGGAGCGCGAGCAGGCTGAATCGATGCCCGACCTTGTCACCATCGACGGCAACGAGGCCGCAGCCTGGATCGCGTACCGCGCGAGCGAAGTGATCGCGATCTATCCGATCACGCCCGCCTCGCCGATGGGCGAGCTGTCGGACACCTGGTCTGCCGCCGGGATCCCGAATATCTGGGGCGCGACCCCGCAGGTGATCGAAATGCAGAGCGAGGGTGGCGCCGCGGGCGCCGTTCACGGAGCGCTCCAGGCCGGAGCGCTCGCTACGACCTTCACGTCGTCTCAGGGCCTTCTCCTGATGCTCCCGAACATGTTCAAGATCGCGGGCGAACTCACGCCCGCCGTCATCCATGTCGCCGCTCGGGCCATCGCGACCCACGCGCTCTCGATCTTCGGAGATCACTCCGACGTGATGACTGCCCGCTCGACGGGCTTCGCGCTTCTCTGCTCGGCGTCGCCCCAGGAGGCGCAGGACATGGCGGTGATTGCCCACGCAGCGACGCTCGAGGGACGAGTCCCGTTCCTCCACTTCTTCGACGGCTTCCGCACCTCACACGAGCTGAACACCGTCGAACGGGTCGACGAGACGGACCTGCGAGCTCTGCTCGACGAGCCGCTCGTGATTGCCCACCGCCACCGCTCGCTCTCGCCCGATCATCCCGTGCTGCGGGGGACAGCACAGAACCCCGACGTCTTCTTCCAGGCGCGCGAAGCGGCCAATCCCTTCTACGACGCACTGCCGGCCATCGTGCAACGGCGGATGGATGCGCTCGCCGAGCGGACCGGGCGACGCTACCGGCTCTTCGACTACGCGGGTGCGCCCGACGCGGAACGCGTCATCGTCCTGATGGGATCCGGCGGCACCGCGGCAGCAGAAGCGGTTGATGCGCTCGTCGCGACCGGAGAGAAGGTCGGCGTCCTGTCGGTTCGACTCTATCGGCCTTTCGCAGCCGCCGCATTCATCGCGGCGCTCCCCGCCACGACGCAGCGCGTGGCAGTCCTCGACCGCTGCAAGGAGCCGGGATCGCTGGGTGAGCCGCTCTTCCAGGACGTGATCACCGCACTCGCGGAGCGGGAAGGCACGATGCCGCTCGTCACGGGAGGTCGTTACGGGCTCGGTTCGAAGGAGTTCACGCCCGCGATGGTCAAGTCCGTGTTCGATCATCTCGCCGAGCTCGAGCCGCGGCGACGATTCACCGTGGGGATCGTTGACGACGTCTCGCACCTGTCCCTGCCTGTTGACACGTCGTTCACCACCGAGTCGAACGACGTCGTGCGGGCCGTCTTCTACGGTCTCGGCTCCGACGGGACTGTCGGGGCGAACAAGAACTCGATCGCGATCATTGGCAAGCACGCCGGCGGACATGCCCAGGCCTACTTCGTCTACGACTCGAAGAAGTCTGGCTCGGTCACGGTCTCGCACCTTCGCTTCGGCCCGCGCCCCATCGGCTCCTCGTACCTGATCGACCGCGCCGACTTCGTCGCGTGCCACCACTTCGGGCTGCTCGAGAAGATCGACGTGCTCGACGTGGCCGCCGAGGGAGCAACCTTTCTCCTCAACGCGCCGTTTGGCGCCAACGAGGTCTGGGAGCGCCTCCCGGCGAACGTCCAGGAGAAGATCGTCGACAAGAGATTGCGGTTCTTCGTCGTCGATGCGACCGAGGTCGCGCAGCTGGCGGGCATGGCGCGGCGGGTCAACACTGTCCTGCAGACGTGCTTCTTCGCCCTCTCGGGCGTCCTGCCGCTCGACGAGGCGATCCTCGCGATCAAGGAGGCGATCCAGCACACCTACGGCAAGCGCGGCCAGGCGGTCGTCGACCGGAACATGGCTGCCGTCGACTCGGCCCTCGACGGCCTGCGCGAAGTGCAGGTTCCGGCCGTCTTCGCCCGGGGCTCCGCGGTCGTGCCTCCTTCAGCCGCCGGCTCCGACCTCCCCGCCCGAACGACAGCAGCCATGCTCGCCGGCCGGGGCGAGACGCTCCCCGTGAGCGCGCTTCCGGTCGATGGCACGTTCCCGGTCGGGACCGCGCGCTTCGAGAAGCGCTCCATCGCCGACGAAATCCCGATCTGGGACCCCTCCATCTGCATCGACTGCGCGAAGTGCGCCATCGTGTGCCCCCACTCCGCGATCCGGATGAAGGTGTTTCCGGCGAAGGACCTCGCCGGCGCGCCCGAGGGCTTCCCTACGAAAGACTGGCGCGACCGACACCTGCCGGGGATGTTGATGACGATCCAAGTCGCTCCCGACGACTGCACCGGGTGCGGCATCTGCGTCGACACCTGCCCGGCGCATGCCAAGGAGGCCGTCGGGCACCGGTCGATCAACCTCGAGCCCAAGCTCGACCACGTCGATGTCGAGCGCGAGCGCTTCGATTTCTTCCTCTCCATCCCGGAGATCGACCGCACGCTCGTCGACCCGGCCACGGTCAAGGGCTCCCAGATGCTCGAACCGCTCTTCGAGTTCTCGGGGGCCTGTGAGGGCTGTGGCGAGACGCCGTATCTGAAAGTGCTCACCCAGCTATTCGGAGACAGGATGATCGTCGCCAACGCGACCGGCTGCTCGTCCATCTACGGGGGCAACCTTCCGACGACGCCCTGGACCGCAAACAGGCACGGGCACGGTCCGGCCTGGTCGAACTCGCTGTTCGAGGACAACGCAGAGTTCGGCCTCGGAATGCGCCTTGCCCTCGACTCTCAGGCGCTTCACGCTCGATCGCTCGTAGCCGAGCTCGCCCCCGACCTCGCCGCCGCTCTTGCCCGGACAGACCCGCACGCCGAGGCCGGTGTCGCAGAGCAGAGGCTCCTCGTCGACACGCTCCGCAAGCGCCTCGCCGCGATGGACCTCGCGGAAGCACGGAGGCTCGAAGCCGTGGCCGGCGCGCTCGTGCGCAAGAGCGTCTGGATCGTGGGCGGCGACGGCTGGGCCTACGACATCGGCTTTGGCGGTCTCGACCACGTGCTTGCATCCGGCCGCGACGTGAACGTCCTCGTGCTGGACACCGAGGTCTACTCGAACACGGGCGGCCAGGCCTCGAAGGCAACCCCGCGCGGCGCGGTCGCGAAATTCGCGGCCGGCGGCAAGAAGAGCGGCAAGAAGGACCTCGGCCTGATCGCAACCGCGTACGGGGACGTCTACGTCGCTCACATCGCACTCGGTGCTGACAACCCGCAGACCGTGAAGGCGCTGGCCGAAGCCGACGCATGGTCGGGGCCGTCGCTCGTCATCGCATATAGCCACTGCATCGCGCACGGCATCGACATGGAGAAGGGCATGCGGCAGCAAAAGCTTGCCGTCGACACGGGGTACTGGCCGCTGTGGCGCTACGACCCTCGCCATGCAGGACCGGGTGAGCACCCCTTCCAGCTCGATTCCCGCCGGCCCAAGCTCCCCCTGACCGCGTTCACGGCCAACGAGGCCCGCTTCTCGATGCTCCGACGCTCTCGACCCGACGAGGCCGAACGACTCGGGGCACTCGCCCAACACGATGTCGAGGAGCGACGGCTCGTATACGAGCAGCTCGCCGAGATCGAGCACCAGCCGGACGAGATCTCGGCGAATGCCAAAGAGACGAAGGAGAAGGACGAATGACGCCCGACCTGCGCAGCACCTACCTCGGCCTCGAGCTCAAGAGCCCACTCGTCGCGTCAGCATCCCCGCTGACTGGCAACATCGACTCCCTGAAGGCTCTGCAGGAGGCGGGCGCGGCGGCCGTCGTCCTTCCGTCGCTCTTCGAGGAGCAGATCGAACACGACGAGACCATGGTCGATCTCGTCCTCGAACGAGGCGCCGAGAGCTTTGGCGAGGCGCTCACCTACTTCCCCGAGATGGACGACTACAACACGGGCCCGGACTCCTACGTCGAACACGTCGCGGCCGCCAAGGAGGCCCTCTCGATTCCCGTGATCGCATCGATCAACGGCGTTACCCCGGGCGGCTGGATCCGGTACGCCGAGCTGTTACAGGAGGCCGGAGCCGATGCGATCGAGCTCAACGTCTATGCCGTCGAAACCGACCTGTACGCGTCGGCGGCGAGCGTCGAAGATCGCACGCTCCGGCTCGTGAGCCGCGTACACAGCGCGCTCACCGTTCCGCTCGCCGTCAAGGTCGGGCCGTACTACTCGGCATTCGCGAACACCGCGTCGCGCCTCGCCGATGCAGGTGCGGCGGGGCTCGTGCTCTTCAACCGCTTTCTCCAGCCGGATATCGATCTCGAGACGATGACCGTCAAGCCCGAGCTTCACCTCTCGAGCAACGAGGAGATGCAATTGCCGCTGCGGTGGATCGCGATTCTCCGAGGCCGCGTTCCAGCCAGCCTCGCGGCCACGAGCGGCGTCCAGTCGGGCGAGGACGTGGTCAAGCTGCTGCTCGCTGGCGCAGACGTCGTGATGCTCGCCTCGGCGCTGCTGCGCAACGGCCCGAAGCTCCTGGCGGAGTTGACCGAGGGCCTATCGGCATGGATGGTGGAGCATGACTACACCTCGGTCGAGCAGCTGAAGGGGAGCATGAGCCAGGAAACGTGCGGCGATCCCCACGCCTTCGAGCGCTCCCAATACGTCCGCGCGCTCGTCGACTACCAGTCGCGGGGTGGCGTTCCCAGGTAGTCACGTGGGACGGTTAGACTACGAGTGATGACGAGCTACACCCAGACGGTGAGCCGGCGGTTGCCGCGCGGCTGGCTCCATCTCCTAGCCCAGTTCGCATTCTGGCTCGGGTTCTACGTCGTCTACCAGTTGGCGCGCGGATTGGCCGATCGCGACGTCGGCGCGGCGTTCTGGAACGGGATCCACGTGATCCGGATCGAGGACTGGTCAGGAACGCTCTTCGAGCCTGCGTTACAGGAAGTCGTCGACTCGTCGTCGATCCTGGTCGCCGCGACGACGTACACATACTGGCTTTCGCAGTTCGCCGTCGTCGGCCTGACGCTTCTCTGGGTCTACTTCAAGCATCAGGAGCAGTTCGCCGGATTCCGCAACTGGTTGATCGGAGCGAATCTCGTTGGGCTGGTCTGCTACGTGCTCGTCCCGACAGCGCCGCCACGACTGTTCCCCGAGTGGGGCTTCGTCGACACCCTGGCGCAACATTCAAGCCTCAACCACGAGTCCGGCCTGGTCGCGCTCACGGCAAACCCCTATGCGGCAATGCCGAGCCTTCACTCGATGGACGCCTTCATCGTCGGCGTCGTCCTGTTCGGCGTCTGTCGAAGCCTGATCGCGCGGTTACTCTGGATGCTCTGGCCCGTATGGGTCTGGTTCTCCGTCATGGGTACGGGCAATCACTACTGGCTCGACGTCTTCGCCGGCGTGGCCCTCGCTATCGCGACGGGCCTCGTCCTGTTCCGGCGCGCGTGGTTCTCGCGGTGGAAGCCGACGACAGCTTCGTGAGCAAGAGCGAGGACGAAGGCGCCCGAGTCAGCGAGCTCGACCGGGTCAAGCAGGAGTACACCCAGGCCGCACGCCAGATCCTGCAACGCTCCATGAAGGGCGTGGCGAAGACGAAGCTGACGCCCGACATGCTGACGATGGTCGGCGTCTCGCTGTGCCTCGCGGGAGCCGTGCTCGTGGGGTTCGAGGAACGAAACCCGAAGCTCTACTTCTGGCTCGGCGGCATCCTCTTCGTCGTCGGCTCGGTGGCGGACATCCTCGATGGGGCCCTCGCGCGAGCGGCGAGCAAGGGAACGGTCTTCGGTGCATTCCTCGACTCGACCTTCGACAGACTCGGTGAAGCCGCGATGCTCGCCGCTATCGGGCTCGTCTTTGCGCGTGAGGGAAACGACATCGCACTCGTCGCGGCCTTCGCCGCCGTGATCGGCTCGTTCCTCGTCTCCTACACGCGGGCAAAAGCTGAAGCCCTGGGGCTCCGCGGCGACGTCGGCTTCGGCTCACGCGTCGAGCGCGTCGTCCTGATCTCGATCGGCCTCGGCCTCGCTCCGTGGGGCTGGCTGCAGTGGCCGATCTATATCCTCGCGGCGATGGCCTGGATCACAGTGATCCAGCGGATTCTCTTCGTGCGCCGCCAGCTGCGCGAGATCGCTGCGTCGTAGGGCGACCGGGGGCCGCTCCGACGCCTGGCTGAAGCCAGGCCCAAGCCAGTGCGCAGCAATCACATGCGCTATACTGCTAGCACTTTGGCTGCTAGCACTTCGCCGCGCAAGAGCGTACTCGTCCGGGCACCGTCCTCCCTCAAGGAGGCGCTCGTGCGTGAGACCGCCCGCAGGGGCGCAAGCCTGAACGATGTCGCGGTGGGAATCCTCGCCGCTGCCTTCGGCGTCGACTACGCCCCGACGAACCGCAAGAGCCCCCTGCCGGGCTCGAGCCCCGTGGTGCTCCTCCGCATGCCCGAAGCGCTCAAGGACGTGATCCGGGCCGAGGCGTTCCGCATCGGCTCGAACACGAACGACGTCATCCTCGCCGCGCTCTCTGATGAGCTCGGCGTCCCCTTCCAATCGAACCGCAGCAGGCCCGTCCCATTCGGGGGCGGCCGCGGAAAGGACACACCCATGGCCGCTACCAACGGCTCTGCAAACGGCAAGACCCGCTCCAAGGACAAGGTGCGTGTCGCCATTATCGGCGTCGGCAACTGCGCCAACTCCCTTCTCCAGGGCGTCGAGTACTACAAGGACGCAGATCGCGAGGCGTTCGTCCCGGGGCTCATGCACGTCGACCTCGGCGGCTACCACATCTCGGACATCGAGTTCACGGCCGCCTTCGACGTCGTCAAGGGCAAGGTCGGCGTGGACCTCGCCGATGCAATCTGGGCGCACCCGAACGACACGATCAAGTTCTCCGATGTCCCGAAAACGGGCATCACTGTGTCGCGTGGCATGACGCACGACGGCATCGGCAAGTACCTCTCCGAGGTCGTCGAGAAGGCGCCGGGCGAGACTGCCGACATCGTCACGATTCTCAAGGAGACGGGTACCGACGTCGTCGTCAATTACCTCCCCGTCGGCTCCGAGGCCGCAGCGAAGTGGTACGCCGAGCAGATCCTCGAGGCCGGCGTCGCGATGGTCAACTGCATGCCGGTGTTCATCGCGCGCGAGCCGTACTGGCAGAAGCGCTTCGAGCAGGCCGGAGTGCCGATCATCGGTGACGACATCAAGTCGCAGGTCGGCGCCACGATCTCGCACCGCGTGCTGACGAGCCTCTTCCGCGAGCGCGGCGTGCATCTCGATCGCACGATGCAGCTGAACGTCGGCGGCAACTCGGACTTTCGCAACATGCTCGAGCGTGAGCGCCTCGAGTCGAAGAAGATCTCGAAGACGAACGCCGTCACCTCGATGCTCGACTACGACCTCGGCGAGGGCAACGTCCACGTCGGCCCGTCGGACTACGTGCCCTGGCTGACCGACCGCAAGTGGGCGTACATCCGGATGGAGGGAACAGCATTCGGCGACGTACCGCTCAACCTCGAGCTCAAGCTCGAGGTGTGGGACTCGCCGAACTCCGCCGGCATCGTGATCGACGCCGTCCGGATGGCGAAGCTGGCCCTCAACAACGGCATCTCGGGTGCCCTCGAGGCGCCGTCGAGCTACCTGATGAAGTCGCCTCCCGTCCAGATCGTCGATGACGAGGCGCACGAGAACACCGAGAAGTTCATCAAGCAGTACGGCCTCAAGGCAGAGAAGAAGGCCAAGGTCTCAGCGAAGGCGTAGCTCCTGCCGCGGCGGGCGGGAGTGGACGGCCACCGAACTGTGGCGGTTCACTCCCACCGTGCGCGTCTAGGACGCGCGCGGCGCGGTATCGTCCGCTGCGAAGCTCGCCTCGCGGTGCGTCGTGTCGCAGAACGGCTTGTTCTTGGAGTGGCCGCACCTGCACAGCACGATGGAGCTCCCCTGGGGCAACTCGAACGCCACACCCTCGGCGTCGAGGATCGTGATCGGACCGGTGACCTTGAGCGGGCCGTTCGGTCGCACCTGGATCGTGACGTCGGTCATGACCCGACTCTACCTGCGTTCGACCGAAGCTAGAATCGACCCGCATGGCTCTCCGCATCTGTCTCGTGACGCCGTTCTCCTGGTCGCAACCACACGATGTGAACGAGCATGTCCGCGGTGCGGCGACAGCGCTCCGGCGTCGCGGCCACACGGTCACGATCGTTGCGCCTTCCTCGCGTGCGGCCGATCTCCTCGAAGGCCGCCGCGCGCTGCAGCGCGGGGTCGTCGGCGACGTCGTCGCCATCGGAGCCGCAGTGCCGACCTCACTGACGGAGCGCGTGGCGCTTCCCATGGGAGTTCGCGCAAACCTCGCCGCAGCGCTCGCGATCGGGTCGTTCGACGTCGTCCACGGCTTCGAGCCCGGGGTGTCGAGCCTCTCCTCGGCCGCGCTTCTCGAAGCTCACACGACGACGGCTGCAACGTTCTTCTCCACCGAACGAGTCGCCGTCCCCCCACGCAAGAACCAGCGTGCGAAGCTGCTCGCCCGCGTTGACGTGTTGCTCGGCACGTCCGCGGAGGCCGTTGCCCGCGCGTCCGAACGCTTCCCCAGCGAGTACACGGAAGTCTCGATCGGCGTCGACACGTCCCTGTTCGCGCCGGCCGGGAAGAGGAAGGTCATCGTCGTCGAACTCGCACCGGGCCAGAGTGCCGTCGCAAAAACCATTCTTCGGCTCCTCCCGACATTCCCGGAGTGGGAGATCGTCATCGCACGAACGGCGCCACTGACCCGCCGGCCGGCGATCCCCGCGAGGCTCCGTGATCGCGCCAGAGTGCGGTCCCTCGTGAAGCCCGAGTCGAGAAGAACCGTCCTGGGCGAGGCGGCGATCTTCGTTCCCGCGCCGGGCGGTAGCGCCCGCCTGCTGCTCGAGGCGCGTTCGTGTGGATGCGCAATCGCCGAGCCGCTCGGACTTGCCGAGCAGCCCGAGTTGGCGTCCGCTGCAGTGGCGAGGCTCGCTGAGGACGACACCCTCCGAAGCCGCGAAGGCGAAAATGCCCGGGCGAAGGCGATCGCGGAGGACTTCGACACCATGGCCGGCCGACTCGAGAAGGTCTATGCGCAGGCGATCGAGCGCCGGCGCCCGGTCGTCCCTGCCCCACCGACCGAGACGGATCTTCTGGGCGACCGCGACTGGATTACGGTCGATCTCCACATGCATACGAACTGGTCACACGACTGCTCGATAGAGTCGGCCGCTCTCGTCGATCACGCGGAGTCCGAAGGTCTCGGGGCGATCGCCGTCACCGACCACAACGTCTTCGGCGGTGCGCTCGAGGTGGTCGAGATCGCCCGCCAGCGGCGGCTGATCGTGATTCCCGGCGAGGAGGTGAAGACCGACAATCAGGGTGAGGTGATCGGCCTCTTCCTGCGGGAGGAGATCCCCCGAGGGATGACTTTCGCGGAGACGATCGCTGCGATCCGAGAACAGGACGGGGTGGTCTACATTCCCCACCCGTTCGACCGGATGCACGCGATCCCGTCCGCCGCGACGCTTCAGCGGCACATCGCCGATATCGACGTGTTCGAGGTCTACAACGCGCGGCTCCTGTTCGAGGCATACAACGACGAGGCCGTGCGGTTTCAACGAAAGTACGGCCTTCTCGCCGGTGCCGGGTCCGACGCGCACGTGCTGCAAGGCGTGGGAACGGGAGCCCTCCGGATGCGCCGTTTCGACGGGCCGGAGGAGTTCCTCCTCTCGCTCCGCACCGCGGAAGTACTGAGACGACCGAAGTCTCTCGCCTACCTGCAGTCACTGAAATGGGCGGCCCAGGTCAAGGAGAAGGTCCGCTAGGGCAGAAGGTGATTGAGTCACCCGTGCCTTCTGCCCCGCCCACCGACGAGATCTACGAACGCTATCTCCGTAAGGCGATCAGCGAGATCAACGAGCTGCAACAAGAGCTCCTCGCGATCGCCGACGAGACGCACATTCCCGTGCTCGGATCCGGGCATCCGCTCGCGGACATCTTTCTCCTCAAGCACGCGCCACAGCCCGCCGAGATCACGGAGGGCGTCGCTTTTTTCGGACGCTCCGGGAACGCGCTGCTGAAATCGCTCCAACGCCTCGACGTCGACCCGTTGGCGATCTACGGAACGAACTGCCTCAAGTTCGGGACCGAGATCGACGCGCAGGCAGCACCCTGGCTGACGCGCGAGCTCCACATCGTCCAGCCGAAGCTCCTGATCGTGATGGGAAAGGCGGCAACCCGGTTTCTCGATGCGCTGAAGTTCCCGCTCGCCGATCCGCTGAGCGGGAGCGAGATGGGGATCAGGCAGCGCCTCACTCCGACGATCGAGGCGATCGTGACGCCCGACATCGACGATTCGCTCGACGACCGGGATGCCAAGACGGCGTTCTGGAATGCGTTCAAAGGGCTCGGGCCGTGGTGGGCGGAGCTGCCTCCATACTGACCGTGCGACGAGCCGCCGCGCTCGCCGCCGTGGCAGCCCTTCTCGTCGCCTGGGATGCCGGGGCCGGCGTACTGCCCGATCTCGGGCGATGGCCGGACGTCCTCGTGATCGCGCTCGTCGTACTCCCCGTCACCTTCTCGGTGCCGTGGCTCGCTCTCCCGGCGGCAGCATCTCGGTGGATCCCCCACCTCGTAGCCACGCTCGTCGCCCTGTCGTTCCTTCTCCATCTCGCTGGTCAGGCGAGCGCTCTTCAACGCGACCAAGCTTCTCGCGCTCACGGCCATCGGATTCTGGTTCATGACCGTGTTCGAGGCGCTCTCCTGGGTCGTGCTGATCGCACTGATCATTCCGTGGGTTGACGTCCTCTCGGTCTGGCGGGGGCCAACCGACTACATCGTCTCGGAGCAGCCGAGCCTCTTCGATCGCGTGTCGATCGCGTTCCGACTACCGGGCGAGGAAGGCTCGGCCAACATCGGTCCTCCCGACATCCTCTTCTTCTCACTGTTTCTCGCGACCGCCGACCGGTTCGCCCTGAGGGTTCGGTTGACCTGGATCTCGATGGTCGGCCTGCTCTCGCTGACGCTGATTTCGACCAGCGCCTTCGACCTCAGCGGGCTTCCCGCGCTGCCCGCGATCGCTGTCGGCTTCCTGCTGCCGAACGTCGACCTGCTCTGGCGCGCCTGGCGGGAGCGTGGACTCGAAGTCCGCGGTTAGCCCGCGCGAGGGGGCGCCACGTCTGGCACGCCCACCACACGCTCGAGCAGGTTGACCGTCTCGATGTGCGGTGTGTGCGGGAACATGTCGACCGGTCGGCAACGGACGAGCTCGTACCCGAAGTCCTCGCGCAACGTCTTCAGATCGGAGGCAAGCGTCGTCGGGTTGCACGACACGTACACGATCCGAGGCGCCCGCAGGCGTCCAAGCCGCCGCAGCGCCTTGCCCGCGAGACCGGCACGCGGCGGGTCGACAACGACGATGTCCGGCGCACCGGCACGCTCCTGCAGCTCTTCGAGTGCGAGTGAGACGTTGCCGGCGAAGAAGGCTGCGTTCGTGATCCCGTTCAGTTCGGCGTTCTCGATCGCGCAGGCGACCGATTCCTCGGAGATCTCGACGCCCCAAACGGTCAATGCGTCAGGCGCGAGCGTGAGACCGATCGTCCCTGTTCCGCAGTAGAGGTCGTACACCGTCTCGCCGCCCGTCAACCCCGCGAACTCGCGGGCAAGGGAGTACAGCGTCTCGGCCATCTCCGTATTCGTCTGGAGGAAGGCATTCGGGCGGACGCGGAAACGTAGACCGAGGATCTCCTCTTCGATCGCATCCTCGCCCCAGAGGAGCACGGTGGGCAGGTTGGTTATCTCGGCAGGTGTCTCGTTGACGGCCCAGTGGATCGAGCGCACCTCGGGAAAACGCCGCAGCACTTCGACGAGATAGCCCTCCTCGAACTTCTTTCCCCTGGCGGTGACGAGCTCTACGAGTACCTGCCCGGTATTACGTCCCTCTCTGAAGACGAGGTGACGGAGATAGCCCTTCTGATCGGCCTGGTCATAGGCTACGAGCTTCTCTTCGCGCGCCCATCCCTGCACCGCATCGCGGATCGCGTTACCGAGATCGCTCGTCAGGAGGCACACCTCGAGAGCGAGCACCTCGTCCCAGCGGCCGGCACGGTGGAAGCCGAGGGCCGGGCCGTCAGGCGTCTGCGTGAACGAGTACTCGAGCTTGTTGCGGTAGTGAAACTGCGAGGCAGCCGGCACGATCGGCTCGATGGGAGGCTCGGTGATCCCACCCAGGCGCACGAGCGCGTCGCGAACCTGAGCGGCCTTCGCCTCCAGCTGGCGCTCGTACGCGTAGTCCTGGAAGCGACACCCGCCACACGCCCCGAAATGCGGACATGGCGCGACGACCCTGTCGGGCCCGGGAGCGAGAACCTCGAGCGCCGTCGCTTCGGCGAAGCCGCGCTTGACCTTGGTGACGCGTGCGCGCACGGTGTCACCGGGCAACCCACGACGCACGAATATGACGAAGCCGTCATGGCGTGCGACACCGTTGCCGCCGAAGGCGAGCGAGTCGACGTGGAGCTCGAGCTCCTCACCATTCGAGACAGGGGCGGCCATGAGAGGAGATCAGCCTAGCGGCGGTCGCGGGATCGCCCGTAGGCCAGTGGGTAGGAAGACCGGATGCGATCGACGGCCGCGCTGTCCATACTCGGCGGATGGACGCTATCGCCACCGAGCGGCTGACCAAGCGCTACGGCTCGGATCGAGGCGTGATCGACCTCTCGTTCGTCGTCTCGCAAGGAGAGGTCTTCGGTTACCTGGGGCCGAACGGCGCAGGGAAGACAACGACAATCAGGCTCCTACTCGACCTCGTGCGCCCAACCTCCGGACGCGTCCAGGTTCTTGGGCTCGATCCGCGTCGAGACGGCGTCGAGCTTCGCCGCCGACTCGGGGTCGTCCCGGGCGATCTTCGCCTCTACGAGCGGCTCACCGGCCGCGAAATCCTCCGATACTTCTTTGGCCTCCGCAGACGCCCCCTCGGGCCCGAGGTCGACCTGCTCGCCGAGCGCCTCACCGCGGACCTCGAGCGCCCGGTGCGTTCCCTCTCGAAGGGGAACCGCCAGAAGATAGGCCTGATCCAGGCTCTTGCCCACAGTCCCGAGTTGCTCATCCTCGACGAGCCGACCTCGGGTCTCGATCCGCTCGTACAGGAGCAGGTGCACGATCTGCTGCGCGAGGCTGCAGCAGAGGGAAGAACCGTGTTTCTTTCCTCGCACGCGCTCTCGGAGGTGCAGCGTGTCGCCGACCGGGTGGCCATCGTGCGGGACGGCCGTCTCGAGCTCGTCGAAGAGGTCGAATCGCTCCGCGCACGCGCGCTCGCGCGCGTCGTCGTCTCGTTCGGGTCGATGCCGCCCCCGGGCGCGTTCGACGGGCTACCCGGCGTTCGCGAGACCGATCGGCACGGTGCCATCGCGACATTCGCCCTCGATGGGCCCGCCGACCCGCTCATCAAGGCGCTCGCGCGCTACGAGGTGATCGGCCTCGATAGCCATGAGGCCGATCTCGAAGACGTCTTTCTCGCTCTCTACCGGGGTACGAAGCATGCTCAGTAGCGTCTTCACCAAGAGCTTGCGGGATCTGCGACGCAGCCTCATGTGGTGGTCGGTGGGGCTCGCGGGCGTCGTCGCGATGATGACGGCGGTCTATCCGAGCATTCGTGACGACCCGGCCCTGAACGACCTCATCCAGAACTACCCCGAGGCGCTCAAGGCCTTCATCGCGTTCGGCGGTTCGGTCGACTACGTCTCCGGGGCGGGCTACCTCGGGAGCGAGCTGTTCTCGTTCATGATTCCGCTTCTGTTCGTGATTGCCGCCGTCGCGAACGGGGCTGGCGCAATTGCCGGTGAGGAAGAGCGAGGAACCCTCGAGCTTCTGCTCTCGCAGCCGGTGACACGCCGTAGGGTGGCGGGTGCGAAGTTCCTCGCGACCGTTACCGAGATCACGTTGCTCGTGGCAGTACTCTGGCTCGCGCTCCTCATCGGGGTAACGGCCTCCGGGATGGACGTCTCAGGCTGGAATCTCCTGGCCGCGTCGCTGACAGCGGGCGCATTGGCGCTTGCGTTCGGCGCCGTCGCGTTTCTCGTCGGTGCCGCCACGGGACGAAAGGGCCTCGCGATCGGCGTTTCAGCCGCCGCGGCCGTCGCCGCCTATCTCGTCAACGCGCTCGCAGTACTCGTGAGCGCCCTCGAGCCGCTCCAGAAGATGTCGCCGTTCTACCACTACGCGGTCGGCGACCCGCTCCGCCAGGGGGTCGCTCCGTCTCATCTCCTCTTCCTCGTAGCCGTTGCGGCAGTCGCCGCAGTTGTCGGCATCGTGGCGTTCGATCGCCGTGACCTCCACTCGGCCTGACGGCGTCAGGCGAGGACGGAAACGAGCACTGACCTTTCGCGTGGCCCGTCGAACTCACAGAAGAAGATGCCCTGCCACTGACCGAGAGCGAGCGTGCCGTCATCGCGGAAGGGGATGACCACGCTCGGGCCCATGAATGCCGCGCGGATGTGAGTCGGGGCATTCTCCTCCCCTTCCTCGATGTGCTCCCACGGCCAGTCCGAAGGCACGATGCGCTCGAGCGCCGTCTCGAAGTCGCGCGCGACGGCAGGATCGGCATGCTCGTTGATCGTCACGCCGGCGGTCGTGTGCGGCACGTACACGAGAGCGGCCGCACCGCGCTGCCCGGCGAGCGCGTCACTGACGCGCTGGGTGATATCGACGAGCTGGCTCTGCCGCTCGGTCTGAACTCTGAGCTCGATCACGGAGGTACTACAGCGCGCCGCCGGCGGCGGGTGGCGCACCTGCCTCGACGGGGTTTTCGCCGCCCGACTCCCGGGCGAGGTAGTCCTCAACGAGCATCACATTGTCCCGCAGGCGCTCGACGACCTGGAGGAGCGCCGACATCGACGAGACCTCCTCACGCTGCTCCTGCAGGAACCAGTGCATGAACTGCTCCCCGATCAGGTCTCCTTCTTCACGTGCGGTCACCGCGAGCTGGGAGATCTGCGCAGTGACGCGCCTTTCCTGATCCAGGGCGAGCGTGACCGGCGCTACATCGTCGGCGAAGGCCGTCTGAGGGGAGGCAACGGCCGGAGTGATGACGTCGTCATCCGAGTCGAGGAGGTACTGCACCATCATCATTGCGTGGTTCCGCTCTTCGATCGACTGCCGGTAGAAGTGCGCCGCAAGCTGCGGCAGGGTCTGCGCGTCGTAGTGGACCGCGATCGCGATGTACTGCTGCGAGGCCGCAAACTCGTACGCGATCTGCTCGTTGAGTTGCTCGTGAAAAGTTGGCATGCAAGGGAATCTAGCGTGCCCGGCTAGCATCCATGCATGGCAGGCATCCCTGACAGCCTCAAAGGCAGAAGCTACACGCGGGTTTCCGACTGGTCGCACGACGAACTGCGGCTCGCACTCGACCTCGCAGACGAGTTGAAGCAGGAGCGACTGCGCCGCAAGGAGCTGCGCGTTCTGCCTGGTCGGACGATCGGGATGATCTTCCACAAGCCCTCCACCCGCACACGCGTCGGGTTCGAGGTAGGCATCGCGGAGCTGGGCGGCATGGCGCTCTACCTTCCCGCCGGCGACCTCCAACTGGCGCGTGGCGAGAGCTACCGCGACACGGCTCTCGTGCTCTCGCGATACGTCAGCGCCCTGCTGATCCGCACGTTCGACCAGGAGGAGGTCGACGTCTTCGCCGAGCACGCATCGATCCCCGTGATCAACGGGCTGACCGATCTTGCCCACCCCTTGCAGGCTCTCGCCGACGCGATGACCATTCGGGAGCGCCTCGGCGGACTGGAGGGCGTCCGCCTCACCTACCTCGGCGACGGCAACAACGTCTGCCACTCACTCATGCGCCTTGCGGCCCGCTTCGGCATGCATTTCACTGCCGCATGCCCCATCGGCTACGAGCCGTCTGCCGTCGTCGTTGCAGCGGCACAGGCCGATGCGATCGTGAGCGGCGGCTCGGTCAGGCTGACCGCCGATCCTCTCGAAGGCTCGGACGCAGCGGACGTTCTCTACACCGACGTCTGGACGAGCATGGGTCAGGAGGAGGAACGCGAACAACGCCTCCTCGACCTCGAGCGCTTCAGCCTCGACGGGGAGCTCCTCTCTGTCGCGAGCCGCGAGGCAGTGGCGATGCACTGTCTGCCCGCACACGTCGGCGAGGAGATCGCCGAAGACGTGCTCTACGGGCCGCGGTCGCTCGTGTGGGATCAGGCCGAGAATCGACTCCACACCCAGAAGGCGATCATGGCCCTCGTGATCCGCTAGCGGTACGCCTGTGAGCTTCGACGAGCACGTACGGGCGGCCCTCGACTCGCTTCCCGCCAACCTCGCCGAGGCTCTCGAGAACATCGTCGTCGTGGTCGAGGACGAGCATCCCGGGGAGCCTGACCTCTTCGGGCTCTACGAGGGGATCCCCCTCCCCGAGCGCGGCGACATGGCCGGCGAGCTGCCCGACCGGATCACCATCTTCCGCGTGCCCCTGGAGAACGAGTTCGAGGATCCCAGCGAGCTCGAATGCGAGATCAGGATCACGGTGCTGCACGAGCTCGGCCACCACTTCGGGCTCGATGAGGAGCGCCTGGCCGATCTCGGCTACGAATGACCGCGCACACCCGATCTCTCTCGGTCGAGGAAGTTGCGTTTCTGTTGCGTCACGTGAGCGACCGGAATAGTCGAGGTTGCGTCCAACGTTTGATGGAGCATGAACACCATCGCGACCATCCAAGCAGAGATCGACGAGGTCAGCGAGCGCCGGGCAGAGCTCTGGCACCGGCTCTCGGACGGCCGCAATCCGGAAGTCGTCGAGCAGATCAAGGAACTCGACGTGAAGCTCGCTTCCCTGTGGGGTGAGCACCGCGCCATCCGAGCCCGCATTCGGTTCGGCGAACCCGAGCAGATCGTGAAGCGGGCACGGGCTGAAGAACGGCTGGAGCGGGCAGCCTGAGGTTTCCCGGCGGGGGTGTGGCACGACTGAGCCTGCCCCCGCCGTACAATCCGGGCAATGCCCTTCAAACGCCGCGAAGAACCGACCTCGATCGAGGAAGAGCGTGATGCACTCCGCGCGCAGCACGCCGCCCTCGAAGATCTGAAGCGCCAGCTCGCCGAGCGCATCAACGCCATCCGCGAACGGGAGGTCGAACTGCACCACGCCCTCGCCGAGGTCGACGCGAGCGACCCGCGAGCCGCCGGATCGATACCTGTGACTCGCACGGGGCTGAACGCCGAGGCGGGTACGGGCGAAAGCGCCCTGGAGGTGGCTCGCCGTGAGAGAGCACTCGTCGAGCGTGAGCAGGCAGTCGTGAAACGCGAGGCGCAGCTCGATGCTCGCGCACGCGAGCTCGCAGCAGAGCAGGAGACGACCGCTTCGCCGGCCGAGCCCGACGAGGCCCGTCTCGCCCGGATCGAAGCCAGGCTGGCCGAGCTGCGGGACGCTGAGAAGCTGTTTCTTCGAACCCGCGACGAGTTGGCGGCACGAAGCGAGGCGGTCGCCGCCCGCGAACGACTCGTCAGCCAGAAGGAACGCGAGCTCGACGAACAGGAGGACGGCGCAATCGATCGAGCATCATCACCCGGGTTCCCGGAGATGGAGGCCCGCCTCCGCCGACTCGAGCAGCACCAACAGGATCCCGGCGAACAGACGCTCGGGTTCTCCGGCGGGCTCCGGAAGCTCGAGCAGGGGACGCGTCCGCAGAGACGGAGCTGACCGCGCTACCCTGTAGGCGCTCGGGGCGTTAGCTCAGCTGGGAGAGCGCCGCCTTTGCAAGGCGGAGGTCGCCGGTTCGATCCCGGCACGCTCCATCACCGCATCACCAGGAAACAAGCCGTATCGCCTACGAGAAGCGGCCCCGGGAGGGGCCGTTTCTGCGCCTCTGGAACGGTTCTGGAACGGCGGTCGAAGGAGTTTGGTCGATCTCGCGTCCCCGTGCCGATACTTCCTTCCGAGAGTCCGATTCGACAGGAGGACGTTGCGGTCGTGGATCGAGAGGTACCCAACTCAGCCCAGATTAGGCCCGTAGCTCACAGCCATCAGAGACGCATCCTGCGTCAATTGGGCCTCTCGCCAAGAGACCTTGACCCGATTGGCAGTGTGTACCTGGATCTGTTCTGCCGCCTCTCGGCGAAGATCGATTTGATTGACAGGCACATTGCCGAGCACGGTCTCTTGAGACCCGACGGAGAGCCGCAGCCGGCGCTCAAGCAGTAGGTCGGGCTGGCGAACTCGGCCCGGTTGGTGCTCGCCCGGCTGGAAGCCCACCTGGAGATCGCAAGCAAGGATCCGAGCCGTGTCCTGATCGACTACTTGAGGGCAGACGATGACGACTCCTAGGTCAGGGCTGGTCAACGCCTGCGACGACCGGAGGCTGCTCGGCTTTCCGCTCTGGCAGAAGCAGCACGAACTCCTCCACGCCGTCGAGGAAGGCCCGCGGATGCACGGCTGGGCGTTGGGCGACGCTCCGGCAAGACGACGCTCGCTGCCCTCGTCGGGCTGTGGGACTGCTTGCTGCTACCGGGTCTGTCTGATCGGGTGCGGCCGGGCGAACGGCGGCACGTCGTCTGTGTCGCGACGAGTTTGTGACAGGCAGGGCTGTTCGTTTACGCCGCCCAATCCATCGTGGAGCGATCGCCCCTCCTGAAGGCGATGGTCGAAGGAATTGCGGACGACTCGATCACCTTCAGCAACAACACCACGTTGGTGGAGCGGAGCGAGGAAGTACCGGATTCGCCGCTGCCTTGGCCAGCAGCCGGTCCTCGAACTCCGCGAGCCGGGCGAGTTCGAAATTGGCTTGAGGGTTCGAAAGTGCCCGCTATGTTCCACCATGTCGGGCACGTACAACCCCCCGACCTTTGCATGAGCAGGTGACATCAGCAAACCCCGCCGATCGAGCAAATACGGTAGCGTGGTTAGACACTGAACAGGGGGGTGCGCTGCTTGGAGGAGCAGTCGGGCATGCTTGAAGCGGATGCTGCGCGTCCGTCGCGTCGTTGGTGCGCGCCCGTGCACGCGAGAAGGGATGAGCGGTCATGGGCAGACGGCTGATCGCTGCGATCGTGGCGCTGGTGCTCGGCCATGTTCTGGTCGGGATCGTGTTAGCGCCTGCGTCGGCTGCTACCTCGCCGGTGATCGTGTCGCTGACGTTCGACGATGGCACGGCCGACCAGTACGCGATGCGCTCGGTGCTTGCCTCGCATGGGATGAAGGCGACGTTCTACGTGATGTCCGCCGAGCTCGGCACCTCAAGCACATATCTGACGTGGAGTCAGATACACGGGCTGGCGGACGACGGGAACGAGATCGGCGGGCATACGCTCCACCATCCGGATCTGCCGGAAATTTCGGATGCTGAGGCGCGGACGGAGATCTGCGACGACCGCGCGGCTTTCGTCGCGCAGGGTCTGTACCCAGTGAGCTTCGCGTACCCGTACGGGTCCTTCAACACGTCGGTCGAGGCGATCGTCCCGTCATGCGGGTACTCGACGGCCCGCATGGCGGACGGCATAGGCCCCAGCGGGCCGTTCGCCGAGTCGATGCCCCCGCTGGACATGTTCGCGACGCGATCGACTGACCTGACCGGACTGACGCTACAGCAAATGCAGCAGTTCGTCACACGCGCGGAGAACAACGGCGGCGGCTGGGTAGTGGTTCTCTTCCATCAGATTTGCGACGACTGCGGCACGTACTCGACGACGCTCGACACTATGACTGCCTTCCTCGACTGGCTGCAACCTCGGGCCGCCTCCGGAACGGTTGTCAGAACAGTCGCAGAGGCTCTAGGGCTGGCGGATCCCCCGCAGGCGCCGGTGAACACGGGGTTGCCGACGGTCAGTGGTACCGCGCAGCAGGGGCAGACGCTGACGGCGTCGACGGGTAGCTGGTCGAACAGTCCCAGCTCGTACGCGTATCAGTGGTTGCGCTGCAACACGAGTGGCGCCAGTTGCGGTTCGATCACGAACGCCACCAGCAGCAGCTACCTGGTTGCCGCCGCCGATGTCGGGTTCACGCTGCGGGCGCGGGTAACGGCGACCAACAGCGGCGACTCCACCAGCGCAGACAGCGTGCAGACGGCGGTCGTGGCCGCGGCGGTGTTGGCGCCGGTGAACACGGGGTTGCCGACGGTCAGTGGTACCGCGCAGCAGGGGCAGACGCTGACGGCGTCGACGGGTAGCTGGTCGAACAGTCCCAGCTCGTACGCGTATCAGTGGTTGCGCTGCAACACGAGTGGCGCCAGTTGCGGTTCGATCACGAACGCCACCAGCAGCAGCTACCTGGTTGCCGCCGCCGATGTCGGGTTCACGCTGCGGGCGCGGGTAACGGCGACCAACAGCGGCGACTCCACCAGCGCAGACAGCGTGCAGACGGCGGTCGTGGCCGCGGCGGTGTTGGCGCCGGTGAACACGGGGTTGCCGACGGTCAGTGGTACCGCGCAGCAGGGGCAGACGCTGACGGCGTCGACGGGTAGCTGGTCGAACAGTCCCAGCTCGTACGCGTATCAGTGGCAGGGCGGCATTGCGATCGATGACGGTCTGCCGATCGCCGACGGCTTCAATCGTTCGAACGGCGGTCTTGGTGGCGCCTGGACGGCGGGCGGCGAGGCGGGGGCGATGCAGATCAGCGCGAACGCGGCGATGTCGTCGCTGGCGAACGGCAGCTGGGCGTCGTCGTACTGGAATGCGGGGCAGTTCTCCGACCAGTACGCGGCCTTCACCCTCGGGGGGACGTTCAGCGCGAACTCCGTCGAGTTGAAGTTTCATGCGCTGAACGCAGGTCGCAGCGCGGCCCCGGGGACGAACAGCTGGTCGGGGTACGGGCTGCTGCTCAGAGCCGGCGTCTTCGTGCTGTTGCAGAAGTGGACGGGCGCGTCGACGACCACCCTGTACCAGACCACGGTGGCGGCGAACGTGCCGCTGGTCGGCGACCGCTACGCGGTCCGCGTGTTCAACGGCTCGGCGGGCGCATCGACGACGATCGAGGTCTGGCGTCGGCGCTCGGGGACGTGGACGATGATGACGAGCTCCACCGACACCACCAGCCCCTACCTCTCCGGCTACACGGCGATCTCGACGTCGAACGCTGCTGTCAGTCTCGATGACTTCGCCGTCGCTGATGAATGGGCACCGATCTCTGCTGCGACCGCGAGCACCTACACGCTGACCGCCGGCGAGGTCGGGAAGCAGGTGCGGGCCCAGGTCATCGCCTCGAACACGGCCGGCGCAAGCGCCCCCGCCACCTCGAACAGCGTCGGCCCAGTCCAAGCAGCGTTGGCGCCGGTGAACACGGGGTTGCCGACGGTCAGTGGTACCGCGCAGCAGGGGCAGACGCTGACGGCGTCGACGGGTAGCTGGTCGAACAGTCCCAGCTCGTACGCGTATCAGTGGTTGCGCTGCAACACGAGTGGCGCCAGTTGCGGTTCGATCACGAACGCCACCAGCAGCAGCTACCTGGTTGCCGCCGCCGATGTCGGGTTCACGCTGCGGGCGCGGGTAACGGCGACCAACAGCGGCGACTCCACCAGCGCAGACAGCGTGCAGACGGCGGTCGTGGCCGCGGCGGTGTTGGCGCCGGTGAACACGGGGTTGCCGACGGTCAGTGGTACCGCGCAGCAGGGGCAGACGCTGACGGCGTCGACGGGTAGCTGGTCGAACAGTCCCAGCTCGTACGCGTATCAGTGGTTGCGCTGCAACACGAGTGGCGCCAGTTGCGGTTCGATCACGAACGCCACCAGCAGCAGCTACCTGGTTGCCGCCGCCGATGTCGGGTTCACGCTGCGGGCGCGGGTAACGGCGACCAACAGCGGCGACTCCACCAGCGCAGACAGCGTGCAGACGGCGGTCGTGGCCGCGGCGGTGTTGGCGCCGGTGAACACGGGGTTGCCGACGGTCAGTGGTACCGCGCAGCAGGGGCAGACGCTGACGGCGTCGACGGGTAGCTGGTCGAACAGTCCCAGCTCGTACGCGTATCAGTGGTTGCGCTGCAACACGAGTGGCGCCAGTTGCGGTTCGATCACGAACGCCACCAGCAGCAGCTACCTGGTTGCCGCCGCCGATGTCGGGTTCACGCTGCGGGCGCGGGTAACGGCGACCAACAGCGGCGACTCCACCAGCGCAGACAGCGTGCAGACGGCGGTCGTGGCCGCGGCGGTGTTGGCGCCGGTGAACACGGGGTTGCCGACGGTCAGTGGTACCGCGCAGCAGGGGCAGACGCTGACGGCGTCGACGGGTAGCTGGTCGAACAGTCCCAGCTCGTACGCGTATCAGTGGTTGCGCTGCAACACGAGTGGCGCCAGTTGCGGTTCGATCACGAACGCCACCAGCAGCAGCTACCTGGTTGCCGCCGCCGATGTCGGGTTCACGCTGCGGGCGCGGGTAACGGCGACCAACAGCGGCGACTCCACCAGCGCAGACAGCGTGCAGACGGCGGTCGTGGCCGCGGCGGTGTTGGCGCCGGTGAACACGGGGTTGCCGACGGTCAGTGGTACCGCGCAGCAGGGGCAGACGCTGACGGCGTCGACGGGTAGCTGGTCGAACAGTCCCAGCTCGTACGCGTATCAGTGGTTGCGCTGCAACACGAGTGGCGCCAGTTGCGGTTCGATCAGTGGTGCGACGAGCTCGACCTACAAGGCCCGCCCCGCCGATGTCGGGTTCACGCTGCGGGCCACGGTCACCGCCAGCAACAGCGGCGGCTCCACCAGCGCAGACAGCGCCCCGACCGAGACGATCCTCCCAAGAAAGTAGCCTCGATCGAGGCACTCACCGGGCGCGCCCGCTCGAGCTCGAGCAGCCGTTGACCGCGTCGACCGATACGTGATCGGGTCGTTCCGGGCCAGATCCGGCTCTTCCTCACCGTAGCCGTGACCGCTACCCGGGCGGCAACTTGTCCCGCTTCACGAAGTTGGCAGGGTTGAGGGCGCAAATGGGCTGCCCAAGACCTTCTGCGAGGCACCATCACCGCAACACCAGGAAGCACCTCGTGTCGTCCACGAGAAGCGCCCCCGGCAGGGGCCGCTTCCACGCCTGTGGAGCTCAGGCAGGCGCCGCCGTCGGTCTCGTGCCGGTAGAGGTGCTCGGACTTCAGTGAGCCGAACGAGGGTAGCTCCCTTCACGAGGAGCGCGACATTACGCCCCTGCCAGACTTCGTGAAGCGGGACAAAATCCAGCAAGTCACGCAGTGTGCGCACGTCGTCCGGCTCGAAGCCGCGCCCCCGCCGTCCGCGAGGAAGAAAGAACAACCGTCTCGTGCCACTGCGTGCCGGTGCCACAGCCGTCCCGCCCCAGATTGGTACGGATCATTTCTGGCAGGCTTCGATCTCATCGTCAGCTATGCGCTCGCAGAACCAACGGCCCCTTCCTCACAGGTTGCCGTGTAAACCACTCGCGGGTCGGTTCGACGGGCCAGCACGCGACCGCGTTCGCGGTGGCGTCGAGCCCCGGGCGCAACAACCTCCCGCCGTGCCCGGCCACCGCCTCACCTCCACCAGCGTCGGGATTCCCGCCTGGTAAAAGAACAGATGGTCGAGCAACCAGCGGCGGCGACGAAGATGCAACCGCGACCCATCGACGTCCTCCCACCCCCACGCAAGCGCCTCGCAGATGAGGACGCCCGTCTCAGCAACAACCTGCACGGGCAAAGCGTGCTCGACCCGAACGTTCGAAAGGAGCGCCTGCACCTCGAGCTCGGCGAGTGCCTTCGGTCGAAGGTCGGCGGGCTTGGCGTTGGCAGCACCCGCGCCCCAGACGCCGGACTGGCGCGGACGAGGCCGTCCTCTCCAGCGTCCGCGAGCACTGCCCGCACGGCCGAGAGGAGGTTGCGGAACACCCCCAGCGTCCGTTGTAGATAGGGCAACATCAAGAGAGGGGAGAGCAGCGTGGGGCGTCCCGCGAAGTCTCCGCCCTCGGTTTCGGCGGGAGGCGAAGCCTCCGTCAAACCCGGGATGGCTCAGTCGACTTGTGCTGTGTCACGGTGGCCAACTGAGGCGAGACCTGTTAGGGTCCCCCCAACTGCCGGGGCGCCGAACAAAAGGGCGTCACGGCGGAGGGGGAGGCAGTCGATCATGGTGTCCCGGCATTTCGAAAGCCGCCAGCCCCTCGGGCCGTCTGTCGGATGCCTGCGTGCAGGCACCTTCGCGCTCGGCGTTCAGGTGGCTCGTGCATCTTCTGCTCGTCACCGCATGCGCCGCGGTGCTGCTCTGGCAGGCGACGCCGGCCCTGGCAGACGCGGAGGACAACCCGGTCAAGGCGGAGAATGCGTTGTCGGGCACGACGGCGTGGCAGCCGCATTACCAGGGTCTCTCGTCGGCGAATCAGCATGCGCTCGAGGGGTATGCGTCGCGAGTGAGTGTGTTGCCGGGGGAGGCGATCGATCTGCACGTGAGCACGAATCCGGTGGCGCGGTACCGGGTGGAGGTGTATCGGCTCGGCTGGTACGGGGGTGCGGGGGGCCGGTTGATCGGTTGTCTGCCGAGTTGTTCGGGGGACAAGCAGGGGACATCGCTTGCGGTTCCGTCGCTTGATGGGAACGGCTTCGTCGATGCCGGTTGGCCGGTAACGGATAGTTTCACGGTTCCTGCTTCTGCGGTGAGTGGGTACTACGTCGCGCATCTCGTGCTCACGAGCGGTTCGCTTGCGGGAAGCAGCCACAAGATCCCGGTGATTGTGCGTGAGCCCGCCAGTCAGCATTCGAAGGTGCTCGTGATCGCGCCGGTCAACACCTGGCAGGCGTACAACCCTTGGGGGGGCAAGAGCCTTTACACCCACTCGAGCACGGGTGGCGTGGCCGCGGTCAAGGTGTCGTTCAACCGACCGTACAGTCCGGTGCTGACGTTCCTCGAGTACGACTTTGACCTCGTCCGCTGGCTCGAGCGGGAGGGGTACGACGTGTCGTACACGACCGATGTGGATGTGCATTACGACCCGGGCTCGCTGTCCGGTCACACGCTGGTGATGACCGCCGGTCATGACGAGTACTGGACGAGGGAGATGCGCGACAGCCTCGATGCTGCCCGTGGTGCCGGCGTGAACCTTGCGTTCATGGGCGCGAACACCGGGTACTGGCAGATCCGGTACGAGGATGCTGGCCGGACGGTTGTCGAGTACCGCTCGGCGTCGGCTGATCCGTTTCCCGATCCGGCGGGGAAGACGGTGAGGTTCCGTGATCTTGCGACGCCGCGGCCGGAGTGCGAGCTGCTCGGTGTGCAGTACGAGAGCGGCCAGGAAGCGAGCGGTGATGCTCCGCGCAGCACACGGTGGTCGGGGCGGCCCTGTCGGATCCGTGGTTTGCGGGGACCGGGTTCACGAGTGGCAGCGTCGTCGGCGGCGTCGTCGGGTATGAGTGGGACAGGATCGTGCCCGGCTGTGCTTCCCGTCCGTTGACGGTATTCTTCCATTACGAGGGGACGCCGAGCAACGGCGACGCGGTCCGGTACACGGCGGTGTCCGGCGCTCGTGTCTTCTCCACGGGAACGCTCGCGTTCTCGCTTGCGCTCGACAACTACCGCGGTGGCACGCTCGATACCCGGCTGCAGCAGTTCATGCGCAATGCGATGGCCGATCTGTTGACGTCGGCCGCGGCGGTGTTGGCGCCGGTGAACACGGGGTTGCCGACGGTCAGTGGTACCGCGCAGCAGGGGCAGACGCTGACGGCGTCGACGGGTAGCTGGTCGAACAGTCCCAGCTCGTACGCGTATCAGTGGTTGCGCTGCAACACGAGTGGCGCCAGTTGCGGTTCGATCACGAACG